>NZ_BAAGQU010000006.1:0-111812 GCF_054783315.1 Terrabacter koreensis
GGACGAGCTCGAGGACGTCATCGCGTTGACGGCGCGGATCAAGGACTTCGACCGGCGCCTGGGTGCCTTGGCGCGTCGTCAGGTGCCCGAGCTGTTGACCCTGCCGGGGTGCGGTGAGCTGTCCGCTGCCAAGCTGCTGGGCGAGGCCGCCGGGATCACCCGGTTCACCGGTGAGGCGCAGTTCGCGCGGCATTCCGGGGTTGCGCCCATCCCCGTCTGGTCCGGGAACAGCATGGGCCGGGTCCGGATGACCCGATCCGGCAACCGTCAGCTCAACTGCGCGCTGCACCGCATCGCCATCACCCAGATCCGCCTGACCGGCTCCCTCGGCAGGGCCTACTACGACAAGAAGCTGGCCGAGGGAAAGTCGCGCACCGAAGCCCTCCGCTGCCTCAAACGACGCCTCGCACGAACCGTCTTCAACCTCCTGACCGCCGACCACCACAACCGTCAAGCCCCTTGCCTCACGGCAGCGGCTTGACATAGGAGAAACGCATGGCACTCGTCCAGATCGCCCAGCACGCCGAGGACCTCGCGCGTGCGTCCGCCTTCTACTCCGACCTGCTCGGCGCCGAGCCGCTCGCGACCTACGACCCGCCGGGCCTCGTCTTCTTCGACGTCGGCGGCGTACGCCTCCTGCTCGACATCGGCGCACCGAGCGCCCTGCACTACCTCGGCGTCGACGACCTCGGGGCGACCATCGAGCGGCTCCGCGCCGCCGGCGTCGAGGTGCGCAGCGAGCCGCACGTCATCTTCGGCCACGAGGACGACACGCTGGGGCCGGCGGGCACCGACGAGTGGATGGCCTTCGTCGTCGACTCCGAGGGCAACCTCGTGGGGCTCGTCGAGCAGCGCCCCCGCGGCTGAAGGACCGTCACGCGCCGACGTGTCGACGATGTCGATCGGGACCGGCCGCGTTCGTGTAGTCGGTGGAGGGAGCGCACAGGGCGCGCCCTCGGCCACCACGACCGGCCGGCTCGCCCGGCAGGAGGAGACGACCATGAAGACCTACCTGATCAGCCTGTTCTCGCCCGACGGCCCGCCGCCCGAGGACCTCGACCTCAGCCGCGTCATGGCCGACCTCGAGGTGGTCAACGCCGACATCCGGGCCGCGGGCGCCTGGGTGTTCGCCGGCGGCCTCGGTGACCAGGCGAGCGCCACGACGATCCGCAAGCCCGACGCGGTGGCGGACGCGGTGCTCACCGACGGCCCCTTCGCCGAGGCCAAGGAGCACCTGGGCGGCTTCACGATCGTGCGGTGCGACGACTACGACGCGGTGCTCGGGTGGGCCGAGCGCATCGCGGGGGCGACGGGGCTGCCCGTCGAGGTGCGTCCCTTCGTCGACCACGACGACCCCGGCCAGAAGCCGACCGACCGCTGACGTGGTCGACGACCCGGCCGGTGCAGCCGGTGCCCGAGGTGCCGTCACCGGTGCGGACATCGCGCGCGTCTTCCGTGCCGAGCACGGCCGCGCGGTCTCCGTCCTCATCCGCGCCCTCGGCGACATCGACCTCGCCGAGGACGCCGTGCAGGACGCGTTCGCCGTGGCGGTCGAGCGGTGGCCCCGAGAAGGTATGCCGCCGAGTCCGGCCGGCTGGATCATCACGACCGCGCGCCACCGGGCGATCGACCGCCTGCGGCGCGAGTCGACGCGCGAGGCCCGACACGCGGAGGCCCTCGTCGTCCACGCGCCGCCGGAGCCCCGGGAGGAGGGGCCGGTGAAGGACGAACGGCTGCGCCTCGTCTTCACCTGCTGCCACCCGGCGCTGTCGCCCGAGGCGCGCGTGGCCCTCACGCTGCGCCTCCTCGGTGGGCTCACCACCCCCGAGATCGCGCACGCCTTCCTCGTGCCCGAGGCGACGATGGCGCAGCGGATCGTGCGGGCCAAGAAGAAGATCCGCGACAACGGCATCCCCTACCGCGTGCCGCGTGACGCGGACCTGCCGGGCCGGCTCGCGGCGGTGCTCGCCGTCATCTACCTCGTCTTCAACGAGGGCCACACCGCGAGCTCGGGCGACGAGCTCGGCCGGCCCGACCTCGCCCTCGAGGCGATCCGGCTCGGGCGCGTGCTCGTCGAGCTGATGCCCGACGAGCCCGAGGCCATGGGCCTGCTCGCGCTGATGCTGCTCACCGAGGCGCGACGGCCGGCGCGCACCGACGCAGCGGGCGAGCTCGTGCTGCTCCCCGACCAGGACCGCTCGCGGTGGGACGCCGCGATGGTCGCGGAGGGTCACGACCTCGTGCGCCGGTGCCTGCGCCGGGGCGCTCCCGGGCCCTACCAGCTGCAGGCCGCCGTCAATGCCGTGCACACCGATGCGACCAGGGCGGCCGACACCGACTGGGCGCAGATCGTGCAGCTCTACGACCACCTGCTGCGCGTCGCGCCCACCGACGTCGTGCGCCTCAACCGCGTCGTCGCCGTGGCCGAGCTCGACGGGCCGCAGGCAGCGCTGTCGGACCTCGGGCGCCTCGGGCTGGAGGGCTACACGCCGTTCCACGTCGTCCGGGCCGAGCTGCTCGGGCGGGTGGGGCGCTGGGCCGACTCCGCGGCCGAGTGGTCGCGGGCGGCCGATCTCACCGGCAACGCGCCGGAGGCCCGGCACCTGAGGGCACGGGCCGCCCACGCGTCGGAGCGCGCAGCGGCGCGGCAGTGACCACGGGCACGGTCGTGACCGGTCGGCGGTGCCCGGCCGGAGGGGTTACCGTGCGGTCATGACGACGCTGCCGGCCACGGCACCCCTCGGTCTCGCCGCCCCGTGGGGCGGTCGCAGCCACACGCTCGACCTCGACGGGCCGGTGCACTGGGTCGACTTCGGCGGCCCTGACCAGGCACCCGACGGCTCCGTCGGCAACCCGCCGGCCGTGCTCGTCCACGGCCTCGGCGGCTCGCACCTCAACTGGGTCGGCGTCGCGCCGGCGCTCGCCCGCTCGCGTCGCGTCGTCGCCCTCGACCTGCCCGGTTTCGGGCTGAGCCCCGCCGAGGGGCGGTCGACCACGGTGCACCACAACGCCGCGGTGCTCAGCCGCTTCGTCCACGAGGTGCTCGGCCGCCCGGCCGTGCTCGTCGGCAACTCGATGGGCGGCATGGTGTCGCTCCTGCTCGCCCACCGTCGCCCCGAGCAGGTCGCCGGCCTGGCGCTGGTCGACCCGTCCCTGCCGACGCCCGGCCTGCGTCCCGACCCCCAGGTGGCGCTCACCTTCGGCCTGTATGCCGTGCCTCGGGTCGGCGAGCGCTTCGTCCGGAGCCTCAACACCCGCTACACCGACCGCGAGCGGGTGCTCGGCACCGTCGACCTCTGCTTCGCCGACCCGACGCGGGCCGATCCCGACGTCGTCGACGCGGGTGTGCGCCTCGTCGCCTGGCGCCGCGAGCACGGCATCTCCGAGACGGAGTTCCTCGGCGCGGCGCGCTCGATCCTCGCGATGCTGCGCCGGCCCCGGCGCTACGACGCCCTCATCGCCGGCGTGCGCCAGCCGGTGCTGCTCGTGCACGGCACCCGCGACCGGCTCGTCCCGGTCGGAGCCGCCCAGCGCACCGCGCGGCTCAACCCGGCGTGGCGGACGGCATACCTCGACGGGATCGGGCACACGCCGCAGCTCGAGGCTCCCGAGGAGGTTCTCGGTCACCTCGAGCCGTGGCTCGGATCGCTCTAGCGGATCGGTCGCAGGCGCCTCACGAGACGCCGTGCGAGACGCGCGCGGCGAGCTCGGCGCCCCAGCGTTCGGCGCGTTCGACCTCCCCGGTCACGACGGGTCCGGGCGTTCCCTCGACCCAGAACGTCTCGCCCTGCTCAGCCCGCTCGAAGCCCTTGTGGCGCAACGCCTTGGCCGCTGAACGCGCGGCGGATCCGGGGAGCATCCGCACGTGGACCCGCGTGTCGAACGTGACGACGGGAAGGTCCGCCAGTGGCGTCAGCGAGGCGATCCACTCGCGCAGGCCCTCGCGGGACGAGGTGGCGCCCTTCGTCGTGGCGTCCTGCCTCGTCTCCGGGCGCGTCATGCCGAAGGCGTGCGTGGGGCCCCCGACGAGCAGCAGGTCGACGTCGTCGTCGATGGTGACGGGCGCGTCGTCGACGTGGACGAGCCGCACGCTCCGGTCGTCCTCCGGTCTGCCGCGTCTCAGGCCGGCGGCGATGGCCGCCGCGATCTCCCGGGTGTTGCCGAACATGGACTCGTGGACGATGAGGACGTTCATCATGCGCACCCCTTCCACGCTCAACGCTACGCCGGGGCTGGGGTGGTGTCCGGGGATCGTGACGAACGAGACGGGCGGCGTCACAATGGGATTCGCGGCTGCCACCGGGTGGTCGACAAGCAGGAGGAGAGCCCGTGGACGCCAAGGCCTGGGACGAGCGGTATGCCGCCCACGACCTCGTGTGGTCGGTCGAGCCGAACCGGTTCGTCGCCGAGATCATCGGACCGATGACGCCGGGTCGTGCCCTCGACCTCGCTGCGGGGGAGGGGCGCAACGCGATCTGGATGGTCGAGCAGGGCTGGTCCGTCGTGGCTCTCGACTACTCGGCGGTGGCGGTGGAGCGGATGCGATCGCTCGCCGCCGACCGGCTCGGCCACGACGCCGACCGGCTGACCCCGGTCGTCGGTGACGCGACGGTGGCGCCGCCCGGCGACCCCGACTCGTACGACCTCGCCCTGCTCAGCTACCTGCAGCTGCCCGCCGACGAGTGGCGCAGTGCGCTGCGGGCCGCTGTCACCGCCGTGCGCCCTGGTGGGCGCGTGGTCGTCGTCGGGCACGCCGGCCGCAACCTCGCGGAGGGCTGGGGCGGTCCGAGCGACCCAGCGGTGCTCTACGACCCCGACGCGGTGCTCGACGCCGCGCAGGGGCTGCCCGTCACCGTCGAGCGGTCCGGCATCCGGGAGCGCCCGGTCGACACCGACGACGGACAGCGGGTCGCGCTCGACACCGTCGTCGTGCTGCGCCGGGAGGGTTAGGCCCGTCAGCGGCGGCCGTACTTCTTGTGCACCGCCTGCCGGCTCACGCCCAGCGCCTCGGCGATCTCGGCGAACGACAGACCCTGCAGGCGGGCCCGGCGCACGACGGTCGCCTCGGTGCGGTCGGCCTCGCGGCGCAGCTCGCGCGCGGCCGCGAGCGCCGCGCGCGGGTCGTCGTCGCCGGTCGCTCGCGCGAGCTTCAGCATGTCCTCGACCTCCATCGTCGGCTCCGGTCCTCACGCCCTCGTACTGGTTGTCAACCTGTGTTGACAACGGTACGAGTCGCCCCTCGGGTTCGTCAACCGGGGTTGACGCGTCCGGTGACGAACCCGGTGGTTGTGCCGACGGCGTCACCGGCAGGATGTGCGGCATGGCACTGGCCCTCTCGCACACGACGATCAACGCCCTCGACGCCTACGCGCAGTCGGTCTGGTGGGCCGACCTGCTCGGATACCACGAGGACCCCGACGACCCCAACGAGCCCGGCCACCACGAGTGCATGATCTTCTCGCCCGACGGGTCCCACCGGCTGCTGCTCATCCAGGTCGACGACGCCAAGGTGGTGCGCAACCGCGTGCACCTCGACCTGCGCCCCACCGACCGCCCCCGCGACGAGGAGGTCGAGCGCGTCCTGGCCCTCGGCGCCACCGTCGACCAGGACTGCCGCACCGACGACGGCCGCGGCTGGGTGGTCATGGCCGACCCCGAGGGCAACGAGTTCTGCATCCTGCGCAGCGACGACGAGCGCCGCGCCGCCGGGGACATCCCGTGACCGTCGCCCGCTCCGTCGTCCTCTTCGTGGTCGCCGCCCTCGCCGAGATCGGTGGTGCCTGGCTCGTCTGGCAGGGCGTGCGCGAGCACCGGGGCTGGCTCTGGGCGGGAGCGGGTGTCATCGCCCTCGGCGCGTACGGCTTCGTGGCTACGCTGCAGCCGGACGCGAGCTTCGGGCGCATCCTCGCCGCCTACGGCGGGGTGTTCGTCGCCGGCTCGCTGGCTTGGGGCATGGTCGCCGACGGCTTTCGGCCCGACCGGTGGGACGTCGCCGGGGCGCTCGTCTGCCTGGTGGGCGTCGGCCTCATCATGTACGCGCCACGGTCCGGCTGACCTGCCGACGCGTCCTCTCCCTGCGGACCCGGGCGCACCCGTCGATTGGCCCGCGCACGGCATACGACCCCGGGTACCATCGAGACGTCGCCGAGGGTTGTCTGCCATAGGAGCGTGCCGTGGAGCTCGACCTCGACGAGATGCAGTCCGTCATCCGCCGCCTCAACCGCGCCCGCGGTCAGATCGGTGGCATCGTCCGGATGATCGAGGAGGGGCGCGACTGCGCCGAGGTCGTCACCCAGCTGGCGGCGGTCTCCCGCGCACTCGACCGGGCCGGCTTCGCGGTCATCGCCTCCGGTCTGCGCGAGTGCCTCGCGAACCCCGACGGCGAGGGCGTCGACGTCGCGAAGATGGAGAAGCTCTTCCTCTCCCTCGCCTGACGGCCGCCCGTGAGGCGCCCGTGCGAGGTCTGGACGAACCGGGCACCCGGGGGGACCATGGAGGGCACGGAGGTGGCGCCATGAACCTGCAGCCGAACGCCCCCAGCCCGACCGTCGTCGACGACCATCCGGCCGTCGTGACGTCGGAAGACCTCGCGCGCCACCTCGAGCGGGTGCGCCTGCACCGCGCCGAGCTGCGTGAGTCCGTGGCCGCCGTCGACCTCGCCCTCGAGGCGCCGATCGCGCGTGGCGGCATGTTCCGCGAACGCGTGCGCGCCGCGCTCGCCGAGCTCGCCCACGACTTCGACGACCACGTCGCCCTCACCGAGAGCCCGGGCGGCATCTACGACCGAGCCACGCGCACGGCCCCACGTCTCATCGGCAAGGTCAACCGGCTGCTCGCCGAGCACCAGGACCTGCGCGAGGCGATCCACGGCTACCTCGCCGTCCTCGAGCACGGCGGCACGATGGCCGACCTGCCCGTCTTCCGCGAGGAGCTCACCGTGCTCATGGGCCGGCTCGTGCGCCACCGCCAGAAGGGCGGCGACCTCGTCTACGAGGCCTACGACGTCGACCTGGGCGGCTCCGGCTGACGCGTCGGCTCCACCTGGGGTCGGAGCGGGAAGCCCGAGACGCCCTCCGCGCTCGTGCGTGACGCCAGCACCTGGTGCAGCTGGATCCCGTTGTTCTCGAAGCCGAGTCGCGAACCGGCGAGGTAGAGACCCCACACGCGCGCGGTCCCGATGCCGGCCAGCTCGACGCACTCGTCCCAGTGCTTGCGCAGGTTCGCGTTCCACGCCGCGCACGTGCGGGCGTAGTGCTCGCGGAGGTTCTCGTGGTGGCGCACCTCGAAGCCCTCGTCCTCCATGACGCGCACGATGTGGCCGCTGCCGGTGAGCTCGCCGTCGGGGAACACGTAGCGGTTGATGAAGCCGCGTGACGGGAGGCCGTCGTGCCTGTTGTCGGGCCGGGTGATGCAGTGGTTGAGCAGGCGGCCCTCGTCGCGCAGGCGGTCCCGCAGGAACCGGAAGTACGCCGGGTAGTTGCCGACGCCGATGTGCTCGGTGAGCCCGATGGAGCTGATGGCGTCGAAGCCACGCTCCGTCACGTCGCGGTAGTCGCCGTGCCGCACCTCGGCCCGGTCGGCGATGCCGTCGGCCTCGATGGCGGCCCTGGCCCAGCTCGCCTGCTCGCGCGACAGCGTGACGCCGAGGGCGGTGACGCCGTAGTGCTTCACCGCGTGCCGCACCATCCCACCCCAGCCGCAGCCGACGTCGAGCAGGCGCATGCCCGGTCGGAGGCCGAGCTTCTGCGCGACGAGGTCGTACTTGTAGGCCTGGGCCTCCTCGAGCGAGGCGTTCTCGGTCGGGAAGCAGGCGCACGTGTAGGTCATCGACGGCCCGAGCACGCGCTCGTAGAAGGCGTTCGACACGTCGTAGTGGTGGCTGATGGCGGCGGCGTCGCGACCCTTCGCGTGCCGCAGCCCCTGCGCCATCCGGTGCAGCTGGCTGGGTGTCTCCTCGCGCGGCAGTCGAGGCGGGTGCGGCCGGTGCCGCGCCACGAACCGCGCCAGCTCAGCCGCCTCCGTCACGCTGGGCCGGCGCGGGGTGAGGCCGTCACCGATGAGCCGCAGCACCTCGTACGGGTCGGCCTCGTCGATGCCCTCGATGACGAGGTCGCCGAGCAGGTACGCGCGTGCCAGGCCCAGCTCGGAGCCGCCGGTCAGCAGGTGGTTGAGTCCCTCGGGGTTCGTCAGCCGCATGACGATCCCGTCGGGGCTGCCGCCCGCCGAGCCGTCCCACGCGACGAGCCGCACGGGGGCGTCGCTACCGAAAACGAGGTCGAAGGCCTGTCCCACCGTCATGGTCATCGAGCCTGCACCGCCTTCTCGTAGAGGGTGGGGAGACGTCCCCCCGGGTCGTAGCGGTCCTTGACGGGCGCGTACCCGTCGCCGCCATAGAGACGCGCGAACGTCGCCTCGTCGTAGTACGCGTCGGAGTAGAGCGACTTGTGGCCACCGAGCCGGGTCACCTCGGCCTCGATGCGCCGGTTCACGTCACCGTCGACGGCACCCGGCTCGATCGGCACCGACGACCAGAAGCCGACGTTGACGTAGCGCTCGTCGCGGGCCATCGGGTAGAGCGGCCAGGGCGTGCCGGTTCCCCTGTCGCGCAGCTGGATCGGGCACAGCCAGACCGGCTCGATGGGGACCTCGCGCAGGAACCAGTCGACGAACTCGGCCGTGCGCTCGAGCGGGATCTCGACGTCCTGCACGACGCGCTCGCGGTCGGGCAGCCCGCGCAGCCGGTCGATGCGCGACATGACGTGGTGCCGGTTCTCGAAGGCGACGATCCTCCAGTAGACGTCGCTGCGCAGCAGGTGCTTGGGCCAGAGGCGCCGGATCGTCGGGTGCTGCGCGCCGAACGCGCGGCTGCACCAGAACCAGTCGGTGTCCCAGCGCCAGAGGTAGTCGTGGGCGGTGAGCACGTCGGTGCGGCGCTGCTGGATCGAGCGGTAGAACACCTGCTCGCCGGTGTAGTCGCTGGGCCGGCCCTGCCCCTCGAGGTGGTCGGTCCAGCGCCCGAGCGTCAGGTACGCCTCGGTCGGGCCGAAGACGACCCCGTCCACGAAGTCGACACGGTCCCCGTCCCAGGTGTGCGACTCCATGACGGGGCCGACCGCGTCGGTGAGGGCGGCGACGGAGTCGAAGCGCTCGTGCCGCAGGGCGACGTAGGGCCGGGCCGGCTCCAGCTCGATGACGAGGTCGAGGGCGTAGCCGAGGGAGCCGTAGGAGTTGGGGAAGGTGCGGAACAGGTCGGCGTGCTCGCCGTCAGGAGTCGCGGTGACGACCTCGCCCGCGCCCGTGAGCACTCGCATCTCGAGCACCGACTCGTGCGGCAGCCCGTTGCGGAAGGACGCGGCCTCGATGCCGAGGCCGGTGACGGCGCCGCCGATCGTGATGGTGCGCAGCTGCGGCACGACGAGCGGCACGTAGCCGTGCGGCAGCAGCTCGTCGACGAGCTGCTCGTAGGTCGTCACGCCGCCCACGCGTGCAGTGGCCGGCGCGCCGTCGACACCCGGCCGCACCTCCACGACGCCGCGCAGGGCCGACAGGTCGAGGCCCGGGGCGCCGAGGTCGCTGCGCACCCGGAAGAGGTTCGACGTGCGCTTCGCGAGCCGCACCGGCCGGTCGGGCGGAAGGGCGGCATACGCCCTCTGGGCGGCGGCGACGGCACGCTCGTGCTCCCGAACCCGAGTCGACGGGTTCGGGTCGGCTGCGGTGACTTGAGGGGTCGTCACGATGGCAGTCAAGCAGAGAAGTCTGGGAACGGCGCGTCTTCGTGCCGCTACTCTCGGGCGATCATGACGGCGCCGAGCCCGACCATCATGACGCCACCCGTGGCGCCGAGCTTGTCGAGGCGAGCAGGCTTGCGCGCGAACCACTCCCGCGCTCTGGCCGCCAGCAGCGCCCAGACGCTGTCGCTGCAGATGGCGAGCGCGCCGAAGACCGCGCCGAGCACCGCCATCTGCACGGCGACGTGCCCCGCGGCCGCGTTGGTGAACTGCGGGAGGAAGGCGACGAAGAAGAGGATCGTCTTGGGGTTGGTGAGGCCCACGACCATGCCGATGCGGAGGGCGTGCCCCCGCTTGGCCGAGACCTGCTTCTCGAGCGCCTCTCGCGCCTCGTGCCGGTTGCGGACGGCCTGCACGCCGAGCCAGATGACGTATGCCGCACCGGCCACCTTGACGACGGTGTAGGCCGTGACGCTCGCGGCCACGACCGCGCCGAGGCCGACCGCGACGAGCACCGCCTGGGTCGTGACCCCGATGGCGTTGCCGACGACCGAGAGCAGCGCCTCGCGCCGCCCGACCGTGAGGGCACGGCCGATCGTGAAGAGGAGGCTGGGGCCCGGGACCTGGATGAAGAGGATCGACGCGACGAGGAAGGCGACCCACTGGCTCGACGTTGGCACGCGCCCAGTGTGCTCCCGCCTGCGCGTAAAGGGCAGGCGTTTTCCAGCCGGCGGACACTAGCGTCGGGCGCCATGACGACGCCTTCGAGCACCCAGCGCACCGACCCACCCCTCGCCGCCGACGAGGCCACCACCCTCGTCGCGTTCCTCGACTACCACCGCGACACGCTCCGCATGAAGACGGAGGGGCTGACGGCCGAGCAGCTCCGGACGCGGCTGGCCCCCTCGACGCTGACCCTGGGCGCCCTGCTCAAGCACGTCGCGCTCAACGAGGCGAGCTGGTTCGGCCGGGTCCTGCACGGCCGTGAGATGCCCGAACCGTGGGCGAGCGCCGACTGGGAGGCCGACCGTGACTGGGAGATGACCTCGGCCGCCGACGACAGCCCCGAGGAGCTGCACCGGGTCATGGACGAGTCGGTCGAGCAGGCCCGTCGTGACATCGACGCGGCGCTCGCGGAGGGCGGCCTGGACTTCCGCTCGGCGACGCTGAGCCGCAAGGAGAACCAGGAGTTCACGCTGCGCTGGATCCTGCTGCACATGATCGAGGAGTACGCCCGCCACAACGGCCACGCCGACTTCCTGCGCGAGAACGTCGACGGCGTCACGGGGGAGTGAGTCCGGCTCTCCGCAGGCAGAACCGGCGCAGGGGCTCGACAGCGACGACCTCGGCGAGGTCGCGGTAGCGCGCCGCCGCGTGCTCCCGCCGTCCCGTGCGCCACTCGAGGTCGGCGAGAGCGAGGGAGGCGTCCCTGCTCGCGTATGCCGGAGCGTGCGACTCGAGGGACGCCAGCTCCCGCTCCACCTCCGCCAGCGCGACCAGGGTGTCGTTGGGGGTGTCGTCGGCGCCGTCGTCGGCGGCGCCGTCGTCGTCCCGGGCGACGAGCAGCGCCTGGGCGGTCGCGACCAGACGCGCCACCCGCACCGAGGACGAGGGCCACCGCTCCTCGAGCGCGCCGTAGAGCTGGACGATGCGGGGCCAGTCCGTGCTCGCGAACGTGGGCGCGCTCGAGTGCAGCCCCGCGATGGCCGCTTCGATGGCGAACCGGCCGTCACCCGCGGCCGCGACGGTGGCGTCGTCGAGCCCGGCGTGCAGGAGCGCGCGGTCCCACGTGCGGCGGTCGACCTCGTCGAGGGCGAGGCCGGTGCCGTCGGCCGCGACCCGACCGGGTCGGCGCGCGAGCCCGAGCCGGATGACGGCCCGCAGGCCCCGCACCTCCGTGTCGTCGGGGTAGGAGGCGACGAGGGCGTCGGCGATCGACAGGGCCTGGCGTCCTGTGTCGGCGAGGGCGTCGGCCGGGTCGAGCACGGTGCGGTGCGCCACAGTGAACATCCCTGACACGCAGGCGAGCACGACGGGAAGACGGCGTGCGCGCTCGGCGACGTCGGGCACGTGGAAGGTGCCGCGGGCCTCGGAGAGCGCCCGCTTGGCGCGGGTCAGTCGCGCGGCCGCCGCGGTCTCCTGCACCCCGAGATGGCCCGCGATCTCGGGGACGGTGAGGCCACAGACCACCCGCAGGGCCAGCACCATCCGCGAAGCGGGCGAGATGGCCTCGTCGCAGGCGACGAAGAGCAGGGCGAGCCGGTCGTCCAGCTCCTCGAGGGCGTGGGCTGACAGGTCGTCGGCATCCATGGCGATGCGCTCGGTGGCCGGGTCGGCGGCGGGATCGGTGTCGGGACCGGCGAGCTCCGGCGCGAGCCGCCGCTCCACCGAGCGCCGGCGGGCGTCGTCGAGCCAGGCACGCTTGGCGACGGACGTGCACCAGGCGGCATACGACTCGATGGCGGCCCCGCCGGCTCGCTCGTGGGCGGCCGCCCGGGCGACGGCCTCGGCGGCGTACTCCTCGGCGTCGTCGAGGCTCCCGGTGAAGGAGGCGAGGGCGCGCACGATGCGCGGCCACGCCTCCTCGAACTCACCTGGACCGAACGGCACTCACATCCCCGTCTTCGGGAAGACCTTGCGCCACTCGATGTGGCCGCCCGTCGGGACGAGCGCCGCGATGCGGCGTGCGGTGTCCTCGTCGTCGGCCTCGACGACGTAGAGGCCCGAGATCACCTCGGACGTGTCGGTGAAGGGCCCGTCGGTGTAGACGGCGTCCTCGACCTTGCGGTCGCCGGCACCGGGAACCACCCGACCCCCGTGCTTCGAGTCCTGCAGTGCCTCCCCCGTCACGATGCGGGCCCCCATCTCGGCGACGGCCTTGGCGAAGGCTGCGTGGGCGGCGAAGCTGCCGTTCATGGAGTCGGCGCCGTCGTCCGGTGCCGAAGCCCCGGGGAGGTAGGCGTCGGAGTTCCAGTCGCCCTCGTGGATGAGGTAGACGTACGTGTCGGTCATGGCCGGCTCCTTCTCTGCTCAGGTGCGCAGTCTGCGATGTGCTGCGCGCGGTGCGGCGACTCTCGCCACATCATCCTGACGAACTCGGCCCTCAGGAATCGACACGTCGGGGTGCTTGTCTTCTCAGCCCCGGCCGAGCCGCTCGAGGCGGCCTTCCAGCGACGCGCGCCGGTGGGCGTTGCCCTCGAGATCGAGGTAGCGCTGACCGAACGTCGCGAGGAGTGCGTCGTCGAGCCGTCGCACCGCGCCGGGCGGGTACTTGTAGCCCATCCGGGCGATGAGGTCGGCGTCGTCGGTGGGCTCGATGACCTCGGCGAGGCGGTCCACCGAGGTGATGCCGAGCTCGAGGAGCAGGCCGGAGACCCAGGCGTAGTGGTCGGTGCGCGACCAGCCTGCGTCGGCGTACCTCGTGGCGAGGAACTTCGCGAGGTCTTGGGAGCTGATGCGCGGGTCCTGGACGGCGGCGTCGTGCGGCGTGGCGGGCAGCGCCATCTGCAGCCGGTCGCGGATGGCGGAGAACTCGCGGTCGGCGAGCTCGATGAGACCGGCGGCCAGCGTGAAGCGCCGGTCGAGGTCGTGGGCGTGCTCCTCGGGCACTGTGCCCTTGTAGCGGATGTCGTGCTCGAACTCGGCCCACGCGTGCTGGAGCACCGTCCGGATCTGGACGGAGGCGCTGCGGCGGCGCAGCCCCTCGTAGGCCGCGGGGATGGTGCGGCTCGCGTCGACGGCGACGAGCAGGTGCCGGCTGGCGTAGCCGAAGCGCCCCGAGCGGGCGGTCTCGAGGCCCATGTCGCGGTCGTCGAGGACGGCGAGCTCCTCGGCGAGCAGCTCGGCGACGGCGGCGACGTCGTCGTGGACGTAGGTGATGACGCGCACGCCGACCTGGTCGGTGATGTCGACCAGCGGGTCGGGGTAGAGCAGCTCGCCGTCGCGGCGGCGCTCGGCCTTGGCCGTGAAGGAGGCCACCGTCTTGGTGCGACCGCTCACCGTCAGGTAGTTGATGCCCGCCTCGTCGAGCAGGGCGCGCACCATCTCGACGAAGAGGGCGGTGTGGGCCTCGACCTCCGGGCGGACCGCGGCGTAGGCCGCGGCGATGTCATGGCCGGGCGTCGTCGCCGGCTGCGTGTCGGACATGCGGCCATCCTGCCTTGGAGTCGGCTCCGGCGTGCGCCGGGAAAGGCGTGGACTCGGCGGGCGCCGTGGTGCGAGCGTGGCGCCATGCACCTCGAGACGCCCCGCCTGACCATCCGACCCTGGTCGCACGACGAGGCGGACCGGGTGCTGGACATCCAGAGCCGGATGGAGGTCGTGAAATGGCTCGGCGACGCCGAGCCGGTGCTCATGAAGGACCTCGACGAGGCCCACGAACGGATCGACCGCTACCACCGCCGCAGCGAGGCACCCCCGCTCGGCTTCTGGGCCGTCGAGGTGCGCGAGACGGGGGTCGTGGCCGGCTCGGTGCTCCTGCTGACGCTTCCGAACGCCGATGACGGAGAGGTCGAGGTCGGCTGGCACCTGCACCCCGACTCGTGGGGGCACGGCTACGCCACCGAGGCCGCGACGGCCGTCATCACGCACGGCTTCGACGCGGGGGTCCCCGAGATCTACGCCATCACCCACACCACGAACGCCGCGAGCCAGGCCGTCTGCCGCCGTCTCGGGCTCGACGACCTCGGGGTCATGGAGAAGTGGTACGAGGGCGAGTCGCGGGTCTACCGGACCACGCCGGACGCGTGGAGGGAACGCGGCTGACGGGAGCCTGGATGGCGGGAGCCTCAGCCGCCGACGTGCACCTGCGGACGCCTGGTCGCATCCGGCTCGGCACGACGGATGATCTCGTGCGTGAGGGGTGGGATGTCGCCCTCCCCGGCCAGCAGGAAGCGCAGCACGTTCTGCCCCGGGGCCTTCTCGCTCCACTCGAAGTAGACGTGCGGGGGCTTGGTCACCCGGTCGCGGACGTCGAGCAGCACGGCGGCGAGCACGTTCGGCACCGACGGCCCGGTCGCGCGGAGGATGTAGTGGCCGCCGACGACCGCGGAGCCGACGTGCACCGTCGTCGCGAAGTCGCTGGCGTCGCTGATCTCGACCTCGAGGAAGATCGCGCCCTGCCGAGCGTTGAGGTGGTTGTGCATGCGCACGTCGAGCGACTTCGCGCGGTACTCCTCGCGGTCGCCGGCGTTGATCTTGTTGGCGATGAACCGCAGCGGCTGCGGGCCGAGCGCCGCATCGTCGAGGATCGCCCTGGCCCCCTCGTCGTAGACCACCCGCTGCACGCGCAGCTCCGTCGAGCGGACGATCCGCGACCAGACGCTGATGACGACGATGAGGGCGATGAAGACGAGGGCGATGACGAGACCCTCGGGACGCTCCTCGATGGTGATCGTGATCGTGTAGACGAAGATCGCGCTCACGACGGCGAAGAAGCCGGCGGCCCCCCGGTGGCCGCGGCGCAGCTCGGTCAGGAACACGGCGATCGCGGCGGAGGTCATGAGCGCGAGCACGCCGGTGGCGTACGCCCCTGCCTGCTCGTCGACGTTGGCGCGGAACGCGAGCGTCACGACGGCGGCGATGAACGACAGGACGAGGACCAGCGGGCGCGTCGACCGGGCCCAGTCGGGGGCCATCCCGTAGCGCGGGAGGTAGCGCGGCACGATGTTGAGCAGACCCGCCATCGCCGAGGCGCCGGCGAACCAGAGGATGCCGATCGTCGACGCGTCGTAGAGCGTGCCGAAACCCTCGCCGAGCAGCTCGTGCGCGAGGTAGGCGAGGGCACGACCGTTCGCCTGCCCACCCGGCTCGAACTGCTCGTGCGGGATGAGCAGCGTCGTCACGAGCGAGGACCCGATGAGCAGCACGCTCATGATGAGGGCGGCGGTCGTCAGCAGCTTGCGGGCGTTGCGGATGCGGCCCAGCGGCTGCTCCGTCGTGTCGGTCGCGTCGCCCTTGACGAGCGGCATGACGACGACACCGGTCTCGAAGCCGGAGAGGCCCAGCGCGAGCGCCGGGAAGACGAGCAGGGCGGCGCCGATGATGCCGAACGGGGCGGAGTGTGCCGCGGTCATCGCGTCGACCCAGTCTCCGAACGCGCTCGGGTGGTCGCCGATCTCGACGATGCCCCGCACGAGCACGACGGCGCTCAGGCCGAGGTAGGCGACGACGAGCACGACGGCGAGCCCGATGGCCTCCTTGAACCCCTTGAGGAAGATGGCGGCGAGCAGCACGAGGAGGGTCAGCGTGACGCCCACCTGGTGACCGGTGAGGGTCGACTTGAGGTAGGGGTTCTCGATGAGGTGCGCGCTCGCGTCGGCGGCGGACAGCGTGATGGTGATGATGAAGCCGGTCGCGACGAAGCCGAGCAGGCTGAGCACGAGGATCTTGCTCGGCCAGTACGACAGGAGCCGTTCCAGCATCGACAGGCTGCCGTCGCCGTGCGGGCTCTCGGCCGCCACCCGGCGGTACATCGGCAGCGCACCGAAGAGCGTGATGAGCACGAGGATGAGGGTCGCGATCGGCGACAGCGCGCCGGCGGCGAGCGCGGCGATGCCCGGCTGGTAGCCGAGTGTCGAGAAGTAGTCGACACCGGTGAGGCACATGACGCGCCACCACGGCTGCACGTGCTGCTGCTCCTGCGCCTCCGACTCCCGCTCGTAGTAGCCGCCGGGATCGGCCTCCTCGGCGTCGAGGAACCACCGCATCAGGGGCGTGCGCTCAGCGCGCTGCGTCGTCACGGCGGCGAAGTCTAGGGGGCTGCGCTGGGAACCTCGGACCGGGTGAAGCGCTGGTAGGCGAGCGAGAGCGCGACGATGCCCAGCGCCCAGAGTGCGTGGGCCCCGTTCGCGACCAGCAGTGCGAGGACCGACACGAACGCGAGGAGCGCGGTCCACCACCCGGCGGTGCCGCGCGGAAGCAGGCGCAGCGCCGCACCCGTGCCGAGCACGTAGACGAGCGTGAAGCAGCCGGTGGCCAGCAGCATGAGCGGCGTCAGCCCGAGGTCCAGCGTGACCGAGGCCCCGACCGACAGCATCGACAGCAGCATGACGAGCACGATGCTGCGGCGCGGCACCTCTCCGGGGCCGCCGCCCCGGGCGAGCCACGCGGGCAGGGCGCCGTCCCGCGCGAGCGCCGCGCCGAGCCGCGACCCACCGGCGAAGTACGCGTTCATGGCGCCGACCGTCAGCAGCACGGCGACGACGGCGGTGACGACCCTCGCCTGCTCGCCCAGTGCGATCGCCATGAGGTCCGACAACGGCGCCTGGCTGCGGCCGGTCGCCGGTCCGAGCACGAGGAGGCTCGTCGTGGCCAGACCGAGGTAGAGGACGCCGACCACGACGACCGCGACCGTCGTCGCCCTCGGCACGTCGCGGCGCGGGTCGCGGTAGTCGCCGGCGAGCGACGCGACGGCCTCCCAGCCGGCGAAGCCCCACACGAGGACAGCAGCCGCCGTCCCGACCGCGCCCCAGCCGTTCGGGGCGAAGGGGGTCAGCGAGGCGGTGCTGCCGTGGGGGAGCGCGAACGCGATCGTCGCCGTCATGAGCAGCGCGAGCACCGTGGCCAGGCCGAGCTGCACGCGTCCGGAGAAGCGCAGGCCCGCGAGGTTCATCAGCCCGGTGCCGACGATGAGGGCGCAGCCCACCGCGACGGTGGTCACCCGCCCGCCACCGACGGCGTCGGCCACGTAGCCACCGGCCATCATCGACGCCGGCGGCGCCCCCACCGGCACGGCGAAGTAGAAGCACCAGCCGACCGCACCGGCGGCTCGCTCGCCGAAGGCTCGCCGCACGTACGTCGACACGCCACCGCCGTCCGGGTGTCGGGCGCCGAGGGCCGCGAACGTGCTGGCGAGCGGGACCGACAGCAGCACGAGGGCCGCCCACGCGACGAGCGACGCCGGGCCGGCGGCCTCCGCGGCGAGCGCGGGCAGGGTGATGACCCCGGTGCCGAGCACGGCGCCCACCGACAGCGCTGCACCCTGGGCGACGGTGAGGCCCCCCGCGCCCGGGAGGATCGGGGTCTGGGCTGCGGGCCGGACGGGTGCGGTCATGGTCCCAAGACTCCCGGTCGAGTGGACCGGTCAGAAGGTCCACTTCTTGCCCGTCGGTTTGGGCCACTCTAGGCTCGCCCCGTGGACCTGCACGTCACCCTCGCCGGCTCCGGCGACCTCACGGCCCAGATCTACGCGCAGCTGCGCGAGGCGGTGCTCGACGGTCGCCTCGCCGGTGGTGACCGCGTGCCGGCGACCCGTGAGCTCGCCACCAGCCTGCGGGTCTCGCGCGGCACGGTCACCGCCGCGTACGACCGGCTCCTCGCCGAGCAGCTCCTCGAGAGCAGGCGCGGGTCGGGCACCTTCGTCGCGGCGGGCTGCGTGCCGCCCGCTCGCTCGGGGACGGCGCGGGGACGGCGTACGCGACCGGGGGCCGTGACGCCGACGGCTGCCTGGCGCTCGCCCTCCGCCGCGCCACGGGTCCCGGGCGACGCGGCGTACGACTTCTCCGTCGGCGTGCCCGACCACTCCCTCTTCCCGCTCGCGACGTGGCGGCGCATCGTCAGCGGCACCCTGCGGCGCGGACGGCTCGCCCCGGACACGTACGACGAGCGCGGCGCCAGCCGGCTCGAGGGCGAGATCGCGCGGTATGCCGGGGTGTCGCGTTCCGTGGTCGCCTCCGCCGACGACGTCGTGACGACGGCAGGGGCGCAGCAGGCGCTCGACCTGGTCGCCCGGGTGCTCGTCGAGCCGGGCGACGTGGTCGCCGTCGAGGACCCCGGCTACACGGCGGCCGCGCGGCTCTTCAGCACCCACCGCGCGACGGTGCGCGGCGTGCCCGTCGACGGCGAGGGCATCGTCGTCGACGCGCTGCCCGACGCGGCCCGTCTCGTCTACGTCACGCCCTCGCACCAGCACCCGACAGGTGTCGCGATGTCACGCGCGCGCCGGATCGCCCTGCTGGAGTGGGCGGTCCGGCACGACGCCGTGCTCGTGGAGGACGACTACGACAGCGAGTTCCGTTTCGCCGACCGGCCCCTGGAGCCCCTCCAGAGCCTCGACCGCGACGGTCGCGTCGTCTACGTCGGCTCGTTCTCGAAGTCGTTGCTGCCCGGCCTGCGGGTCGGCTACGCGATCGCGCCCAGCTCGCTCACCCCGGCGCTGCGCGAGGCGAAGCGGGTGACGGTGTGGGAGGGCGACGCGGTGACGCAGCGCGCCCTCGCCGACTTCCTCGCCGAGGGCCACCACGCCGCGCACGTGAAGCGCGCGACGAAGGTCTACCGGGCCCGCCGCGACGAGCTGCTCCGCGGCCTGGCCGCTGTCGAGGACCGGCTCGAGGTCGTCCCGTCGGCCGCCGGGCTCCACGTCTGCACCTTCCTGCGCGACGGAGACCTCGACGACATCGCGGTCGCCGACCGCGCCCTCGCAGCGGGCGTCTTCGTCGACCCCCTCTCGCCGAGGCACCTGGAACGACCGACCCGCCACGGGCTCGCGTTCGGGGTCGGCGGCATACGCGAGGAGGCGATCGGGCCCGGGCTCGCCGTGCTGCGCGACGTGATGCACGAGGTGCGCGGTGAGGTCAGCGCGCCCCGACCACAGCGCCTCGCCGGCGGATGATCGCGAACTGCGACGCGAGCGGGACGATGCCGAGCACGAGGACCATCGGCACCGCGAAGCCCAGGCGCAGGTCGTCGGACCCCACGGCCCCGGTGAGCACGGCCCCGAGCAGCGCGCCGACGTAGTTGAACTGGTTGAAGCGCGCCACGACCTGGTCGGTGCGGTCGATGCGCTCACCGGCAGAGTCCGACTCGCCACCGGCGATCGCCCCCGCCGCCGAGAAGCTGAGCGGCGCGATCGTCGCGACGGCTCCGCCGAGCACCGTGAAGCCGAGGACGGCGACGAGCCACGTCGGCGCGAAGACGATGACGGCCAGCGAGGCCGCGGCGACGACCCCGCTGACGCGCAGCAGCCACACCGCACCGTGGCGGTCGACGAGGCCGTCGCCGACCGCGCGGGCGAGCAGCGTCGCGACGAGGTAGGGGAGCGTCGCGAGCGCGGTGAGCCCGCTCGGGGCGTCGAGGGCGCCCTTGAGGTAGACCGGTCCCCACGTCGTGGCGGCCGTGTCGACCATGTAGAAGAGCACCATCGCGAGGCCGAGCAGCGCGATGCGTCGCCACGGCACGTCGATCGCCGCGTCGGACTGCGCCAGCTGGTCGCGGCGCACGAAGGGCGCCGCCAGGGCGGCGAGCGGCAGGACGAGCAGCGGGAGCAGGCCCGGGCCGAGGTCGACGTCCACGGTCGTGAGCGTCACGAGGGTGCCGAGGATGCCACCGGCCGTCCAGAACGCGTGGAACGACGGAAGGATCGGGCGGCGGTAGAGGTGCTCGACGGTGACTGCCTGCATGTTCGACGACGCGTCGACGAGACCGAGCGCGAGCCCGTAGACGGCCAGGCCGGCGACGAAGACCCAGAAGGCCGGCGCCAGCAGCAGCACCGCGAACCCGACGGTGGCGGCGACGAGGCCGGTGCGCACGACGACGGCGCTCGACGAGCGGGCCGCGACGACCTCGGCCACGACGGAGCCCGCGCCCGCGAGGAGCACGACCATGAGCAGCAGCCCGCTCACGGCGAGCTCGTCGAGGTCCCACTTCTCCTGGATCTGCGGCAGCCGCGTCGTCAGCGAGATGAAGAGCAGGCCCTGGACGAAGAAGGCGGTGCCGGCAGCGAGGCGCGCGCGGAGCAGGGGGGAGGACTCGGCCCGGAGTGTCACGGTTGGTCACCCTGTCGGCCAGGGGCCACGCCGTCAAGAGATCGCACGCGGGTCAGCAGCATGCGTCGCCGCGCCAGTTCGCGCGGCCCTCGCGGACGGCGACCCCGGCGATGACGAGGGCGGCGATCGCGTCGAGCCACCACCAGCCGAGCAGCGCGTTGGCGAGCAGGCCGACGAGCAGCACGGCCGAGAGGTAGGTGCACAGCAGGGTCTGGGTGCCGTCGGCGACGACCGCTCCCGAGCCGAGCTCGCGCCCGGTGCGTCGCTGCCAGTGCGACAGGATCGGCATGACGGCGAGCGAGAGGGCAGCGAGCCCGATGCCGACCACGGACGTGTCGGGTTGCTCCCGACCCACGAGGGCCCGCACCGACTCGAAGGCCACGTAGGCCGCGAGGGCGAAGAACGAGACGGCGATGAGGCGACGCGCCAGGTGCTCGCGCTCCTCGGGGACGCGGTGGCCGAACTGCCAGAGGATCACGAGGCCGCTCATCACCTCGACCGTCGAGTCGAGCCCGAACCCGACGAGCGCGGTCGAGTCGGCGATGCGGCCCGACGCGATGGCGACGACGGCCTCGACGACGTTGTAGGCGACCGAGGCGCCGGCGAGCAGCCGCGCCCGGCGCACGAGGGCCGCCCGCCGCGAGGGTGGCAGCAGCGAGAAGGTCGGCAGGGATGGGGTGCTCACCAGTCGGCTCCCCGGCACTGGCTGCGGTCGGTGGTCTCGATCTGGAGGGTCGCGTGTGCGACGTGGAAGCGCTCGCGCAGCATCCGGCTCGCGGCCTCGAGCACCTCCGCCCCGGCATCGGGTCGGGCGGTGACGAGATGCGCCGTCGCGACGTCCATGCCGGAGGTGAGGGTCCAGACGTGGAGGTCGTGCACCTCGGTGACGCCGGGCACGTCGCACAGCGCGCGGAGGACCTCGGTCGGCTCCATGCCGGACGGGGCGTGCTGCCCGAGCACGGCGACCACCTCGCGGCCGAGCCCGACCGCCCGCACCGCGACGAAGACCGCGATGGCGAGGGCGGTCACCGTGTCCCACCAGGTGCTGCCCGTGGCCCGGACCAGCAGGGCCGCGACGACGACACCGATCGAGCCGACGGTGTCGGCGACCACCTCGAGGTAGGCGCCCTTGACGTTGAGGCTCTCGCCGGCGCCACCGCGGAGCAGCAGCAGCGAGGCGACGTTGACCGCGAGGCCGACGGCGCCGACCGCGAGCATCGTGCCCGAGGCGACCGATGCCGGCGACCCGATGCGGGCGAGGGCCTCGACGACGATGTAGACGGCCACCCCGAGCATGAGCAGCACCGCGAGCCCGGAGGCGAAGACCTCGGCGCGGTAGGAGCCGAAGGTGCGCCGCCCCGTCGTGTCGGCCCGGGTCGCGATGCGAGTCGCGACGAGCGCGGCTCCGAGCGTCACGACGTCGGCGGCCATGTGGCCGGCGTCGGAGAGCAGGGCGAGCGACCCCGACACCAGGCCGGCGACGAGCTCGACGACGAAGAAGGCGCCGACGAGCCCGAAGGCGACGGCGAGCCGCCAGCGGTGCCGGCCGCCGGCGTGCGCCGCGAAGGACCCGTGGGACCCGTGGGACCCGTGGTCGTGGCTCACGGCCGGGGACTCCCGTCGTGGAGGGCGTGCTCACGGGTGACGTCGAGCAGTAGACGCACGTGCGCGTCGCTGAGCCGGTAGTAGATGTTGCGTCCCTCGCGCCGGCCGGTGACGACGGCGGAGGCGCGGAGCAGTCGCAGGGCCTGGGAGACGGTGGTCTCGGCGGTGGCGGTCGCAGCGGCCAGGTCGCAGACGCACAGCTCGCCGGCCTCGAGGAGGGCGTAGAGCAGGCGTGCCCGGGTGGGGTCGCCGAGCAGCTTGAAGACGCTGGTCACCCTGGCCAGCTCGTCGGGCCCCGGGGCGTTGTCGGTGGCCAGCGCCACCTTCTCGGGGTGCACGCAGGGCGTGGCGCAGGCGTCGAGGCCGCTGACGGTGCTCATGGTCTCCGCTTCGTCTGGCACGGTCCGGTCAGGCCGTTCATCTGAACGGATGTTCAGATGTCACTGTCGGGCCGTGCGCGCCGTCCTGTCAAACCGCCCCGCCGGCGGCAGACTGGCACGCATGCTCAGACTCACCGCGACGATCCCGAGCGAGCTGACCGAGGAGGTGACCCGGGTGCTCTCCGACTCCTCGGCGGTGAGCACCCTGGCCGTCATGCGAGGAGCCGCGCTGCGTCCGGTCGGCGACGTGGTCCAGGCCGACGTCGCCCGCGAGGGCGCCAACGCCATCGTCGAGAGCCTGCGCGATCTCGGGGTCCACGAGGGCGGCACGCTGCAGCTCGAGCCGGTCAGCACCTGGGTCTCGAGGGCCGGGTTCGAGGCCGACGAGGAGACGCCCGGCAGCAGCGCCGACGCCGTCGTGTGGGCCGAGGTCGCCCAGCGCTCCTACGAGGAGAGCGAGCTGAACTGGACGTTCCTCTCCTTCATGTCGCTCGCGACGCTCATCGCCGGCATCGCCATCGTCCTCGACACCCAGATCCTCGTCATCGGCGCGATGGTGCTCGGCCCCGAGTTCGGTGCCGTGGCAGCGCTCGGGGTCGCCCTGGTGCGGCGCCGGCCGCTGCTGCTCGCCGTGGCGGCGCGCGCCCTGGCGGTGGGCTTCGCCGTCGCGATCGCGGTCACCTGCGTGGCCGGGCTCATCGGGCGGGCACTCGGCTGGGTGACGCTCGAGGACATCACCGGCGAGCGGCCCGCGACGGGGTTCATCTACACGCCGGACAAGTGGTCGTTCATCGTCGCCGTGCTCGCCGCGGCCGCGGGCGTGCTGTCGCTGACATCAGCCCGGGTCACCGGGCTCAGCGGCGTCTTCATCTCGGTCACGACGATTCCGGCAGCCGGCAACGTCGCCCTCGGCCTCGCCTTCGGGGCGTGGGGTGAGGTGCGGGGCAGCGGGCTGCAGCTCGTCGTCAACATCATCGGGATGGCGCTGGCGGGCTGGCTCACCCTCGCCCTGCAACGTGCGATCTGGTCGCGCGTGCCCGCGCCGCGGTCGCACTCGCGGCTGAACCGGCACGTCCACGCCGAACCGCCGCCACCCAGGCGCTGACGCTCAGCACTGACGCTCAGCACTGACGCTCAGCACTGACGCTCAGGGAGTGGCCGTCGACCGCGGCACGGGCGGCGGCAGCGTGAAGGTCGTCGACAGCGCGCCGTTGACGAGCGAGAGCAGCACGCCGGTCTCCTGGCGCACGACCGAGTAGCGGCTCGTCGCGACGGGCGACCCGGCCGCGGCCTCGTCGGCACCCGCGCGGGCGAAGAGCCCGAGCGAGAAGAGCCTCCCGTAGTAGCTGGGCGCGTCGAGCCCCGGCGGTGGCCCGTTGGCGCCGAGTCGCGCCAGGTGCTGGGTCATCGCGTCGAGCTGGACGGCGGCCGCGTTGCCAGACAAGGGGATCCGGTCCAGCACTCGCACGTCGTTGACGAGGTTGGCGTAGTCGGCGAGAGCTGTCGTGCGGTTGAAGACGGTGCTCGTGGTGAGGCTCGGGCGCGGCAGCGCCGTTACGGTGACGGTCGGCGTTGCCACCACGGTCGAGGTCGTCGAGTGCACGACGGTCGTCGTCGCGGTGACGGTGCGCGTGTCGATCTCGGTCACCGTGACGGTCTGCGTCGGCACGGGCGTGCCCGTGACCCCGGATCCGGCCACCTGGCTCAGCTCGACGCCGGGCTTGCCTGCGGTGCAGGCGGTCAGGGCAGCCGTCAGTCCCAGGACGAGGGCGGCCGGCAGTGCGGCGGCAGCTGCGGCTCTGGCTCGGCGCACGGTCGGCTCCGGTGCTCGACGGGACGGATGGTCACGATGGTCACGATGGTCGCTGTGGCTCGATTGTGGGCTCTCGCCGCTCGCAGCGCGACCGAATGCGCCAACTGCGCAGTGCGCCCGCCGTCAGGTGCGTGCGGCCGCGAGCTGCGGCCGGGTGACGAAGAGCGCGCCGTCGACGACCGCGCCCCGCAGGTCGGCGTCGCGCAGGTCCGCCCCGAGCAGGTCTGCCCACCGCAGGTCTGCGCCCCGGAGGTCGGCGGCGATGAGCAGTGCGCCGCGGAGGTCCGTCGCCCGCAGGTCGAGCCCGCGCAGGTCGGCACCCACGAGGTCGGCGCCGGGGCCGACCCGCCGGGCCTTCCGTGACCGCCCGCGTATGCCGTCACGCCGCCGATGCCTCTCCCGCACGGTCGCGCTCACGGTCCGCAGCAGGTCGCCCACGCGCCCGCGAAGGGCGACGAGGTCGATGGCCAGGAGGGTGTCGGCATCGGCTGCGGTGGCGGCTCCCACCTCGTCGACGAGCCCGTCCAGCGCGGCGGCGGTGTCGGGGTCAGGCCCCAGCGCGACGGCCTCGAGGAGGTGGGCGAGCATCTCGTGCAGCTGGCGCACGACGGGCAGGACGGCATACATCGTCGGGGCCGTCGTGGGCGCCTCGCGCCACGAGACGCCGCCGAAGGTCACCTGCGACACCTGCTGGCCCGCCCCGAAGCAGTCGAAGGTCACGCAGCCGCGCCAACCGCCCTCGAGGAGCCGGTCGTGGATGCCGCACCGGTGGTCGGCGAGCAGGTTGCGGCACGGATCGCCACCGGCCTTGTCGACGGGGAAGTCGGCCGACCGCGCGAAGGGCAGGGCGACGCAGCAGAGCCCGAAGCACTGTGAGCAGTCGGCCTCCAGAGGGGGGAGGGCGTGAGCCGTCATGTCAGAGAAGGGAGCTCGGGTCGTCGGGCACGTCGGCGGCATACGACTGGAGCAGCTGCAACGGCACGACCTCGAGCGCCCGCTCGTGCGTGGCGGCGAGCACGACCGGTGCGCCCGCGCCGTCCTGGTGCGCCTGCAGCCACCGCACGGCGACGACGCACCACGTGTCTCCCGGCGTCAGGCCGGGGAAGCGCCACTCGGGGCGCGGCGTGACGAGGTCGTTGCCCACGCTGCGCTGGTGGGCGAGGAACTCGGGGGTGACGACGACGCAGATGGTGTGGCTGCCGCGGTCCTCCGGACCCGTCGTGCAGTAGCCGGTGCGGTAGAAGCCGGTCACCGGGTCGGTCCCGCACGGCTCGAGCTCACCGCCGAGCACGTTCCGTTCACGCGCTGCCATGGCCCAAACCTAGTCGCCGGAACGTGGCCGCTCGCTCGCTACGCTGAGCCCATGCTGGGGACGAAGGAGTACGAGCCCGACTACGTCGACGCCTGCCGCTCGCGGGTCGAGTCGCAGGTGGCGATGTTCCGTGAGGTGGCGCAGGCGGCCCGTGACCACGGCGACGCCGACGTCTCCGCGCTCGAGGGCGCCCTCGAGTCGCTCGAGTACGAGTACTTCAACAACATGCTCATCGTCCTCGAGGGCTGCTTCATCCACCGCTTGAGCGCCGCCGAGGGCCAGACCGGGAAGGCGCTGCACGAGGTGCGCGTGCTCGCCCGGTCGCTCGTCGAGAACGGCGGCACGGTGCTGGCCGACCCAGAGCTGGCGCTCGACCCCGAGCACACGGTCCTCGGGCTGTCGGCCGGCGACCCGATCACCCTGACGCTGCACCAGTTCCGTCGCATCTCCGACGCGTTCTTCCGAGAGATCCAGAGCAAGACGTCGGGCGACCGGTGACGGCCGGCCGACCCACGAGCGGGGCCGCTCTGCCCGCGGAGGTCGCCGAGTTCCTGCGCCGACCGAACTACGCGACGATCAGCTGCGTGCGCCCCGACGGCCAGCCCGTCTCGGTGCCCACCTGGTACCTCTTCGAGGACGGGAAGGTCGTCGTCAACATGGACGCCGGCCGCAAGCGCCTCGACTGGCTGCGGGCCGACCCCCGGGTGAGCCTCAGCGCCATGGACCCCGAGAACTGGATCACCCACGTCAGCCTCCAGGGCCGCGTCGTCGAGCTCTTCGACGACCGCGACCTCGGCGACATCGACCGCATCGCGTCGCACTACACGGGGCAGCCCTACCGGGTGCGCGACCGTGCCCGTGTCACGGCGATCATCGACGTCGACCGGTGGCACGGGTGGGGGCGCTTCAAGGACGCCACGTGACGCGCGAGCCCCTGGCCGGCCTGACCAGGGACGCCCTCGGTGTCCCGCACCTGCGCGCCGACGACGTGCTGGAGCTGGCCCGCCTCCAGGGCCGCGTCACCGCGCTCGACCGAGGCTGGCAGATCGAGCACCACCGCTGGCGCATGGAGGGGCGCACCGCCGAGTACGTCGGCGCGGACGGGGTGCCCTGGGACCGCTTCGCCCGCCAGGTGCGGCTCGAGGCCACCGTGCGACGCTGCTTCGAGCGGCTCGACGCCGAGACGCGGGCGTGGCTCACGGCATACGTCGACGGGGTGGACTCCGCGCTCGCCGAGGGGCTCACGGGCACACCGGAGGTCGAGGCGCTCGGGCTCGAGGCGTATGCCGCCGCGCCGCGCCCGTGGGCGCCGTGGACGCCGCTCGGCATCTTCTGGGGCATCCACCTGCTCTTCGGCACCTTCCCCGCCAAGCTCTTCAACGCCCACGTCGCCGACCGGCTCGGGGAGGACGCGCTGCCGCTGCTCCACGCCGAGGGTGTCGACCGCTCGGGGAGCAACGCGTGGGTCATCGGCGGCGCGCAGACCGCGAGCGGGCTGCCCCTCGTCGCGGGCGACCCGCACCGCACCATCGAGCTGCCCGGCTGCTACCAGCAGGTGGGGCTCGCGTGCCCCGAGTTCGACGTCGTCGGCTTCACGTTCCCGGGGGTGCCGGGCGTGCAGCACTTCGCCCACACGGGGTCGGTCGCCTGGGGCATCACGAACGCGATGGCCGACTACCAGGACCTCACGCTCGAGAGGCTTCGGTGCGACGGGTCGGGGGAGGACGGCGCCCCCGTGCTCGTGGCGCGCGGCCTCGACGGCTGGGAGCCGGTCGAGCACACGACCGAGACGGTGCGGGTGCGCGGCGAGGGCGAGCTGCACGTGCCCGTCGTCGTGACGGCGCGCGGCCCGGTCGTGACCGGGCTCGAGGCCGAGCTCGAGCGCGCCGCTGCGGTCGCCGGCGACGGTGACGAGGCCGCGGCTGCATGCGGACCGCCGCCCTTCAGCCTGCGCACCCCGACCCAGGTCGAGAGCGACCTCGGCTTCGGCGCGCTGCTGCCCCTGTTGCGGGCCCGCACCGTCGGCGACGTCGAGCGGGCGCTCGCGCGCTGGGTCGAGCCCGTGAACTCGGCGCTCGTCGCCGACACGAGCGGACGCATGCGCCACCTCGTCGTCGGACGGGTGCCGGACCGCGACGAGGCGGGCATGGTGCTGCCGCTGCCTGCCTGGGATTCCAGGCACACCTGGCACGGCTACCGCCGGGGTCCGGCCGTCGACGTGCCCGACGTCATGGTGAGCGCCAACGACCGGGCGAGCGGGGGAGGGCTCGGGGTCGAGTACGCGACGCCGTTCCGCGCCGAGCGCATCCGCTCGCTCATCGGGTCGCGCACCGGCCTGACCGTCGACGACTGCGCGGCGATCCACGTCGACACCCGCAACGGCCAGGCCGACCTCATGCGCGAGCTGGTCGAGGCCGTCGAGGTGGGCGGCCGCGCGGCGCAGGTGCGCGAGGTGTTGCTCGCGTGGGACGGCCACAGCGACGCCGACAGTCACGGGGCCGCCGTCTTCGCGCGTTGGCGCACCGCCCTGGTGCGGTGGTTCTCGGACCACCCGAGCCTCGCGCCGATGCTCGAGCCGAGCGGCCACTCGCCGATCTTCGCCGCGTGGACCGGGGTGGTCGCGCAGATCGGCGCCGGCTGGCACTCCATGGCACGGCTCGCCCCCGAGCGCGGCATCGACGTCGCCGACGGGGTCCGCGCGGCCCTCGAGAGCGTGGCCGGACAGTACGACCCGGACGCCGCGTGGAGTGACCGGCACTGGCTCGACCCGCTGCACGCGCTCGACGTCAGCGACCGGGCGCCGTCGGTGCCGCGCGACCCGGTCGGCGGCGACAAGGGCTGCGTGCTCGCCGCGGCGAGCGCGCCCGGGGTGACCGACCGCTGCTACGGCGGACCGGTCGCCCGCTATGTCTGGGACCTCGCCGACCGTGACGCGAGCCGGTGGGTGGTGCCCTTCGGGGCGAGCGGCGACGCCCGGGCCGACCACTTCGCCGACCAGACCCCGGCGTGGCTGGTGGGAGGGCTGCATCCCGTGGAGGCCGGCCGGTCGGGTCAGGCGGGCACGAGGTAGCCCGCGGCGTCCAGCGTCACCGGCATCGGGTCACCGATCCATAGCGACCCGTCCCGGCCGTCGTGGTGGAAGCCGAAGATCACGGTGCTGCCGTCGGGCCGGGTCACGACCGGGGCCGCGAAGAGCGTCGGGTCGGCCCGGAACGGCCGAGCCCGGGACAGGTCCCACGGGCCGAGCAGGCCCGGCGACGGCACCGACCACGTGCAGCACCCGTCGGCGTCGGCACGGCGCGCCGGGGTCATCTCTTCGGGGTGGCAGGTGAAGACGAGGACGGGCCGCCCGTCGATGACGAGGCTGCGCAGGACCTCGAGCTGCCCGAAGCCGGCGCCCGGCTCGCAGAGGGGTCCGCGCACCTCCCACGAGTCGAGGTCGGAACTCCAGGCGTGGGCGACGACACCGTCGTCGTTCTTCGCCGCGTCGCGGGCTCGGGCGGTGATGAGCAGGTGCCAGCCGTCACCCTCGGGGTCGCGCAGCACGAGCGGGTCGCGCCACGTCTCGCTGCTGCCCTCGAGGTCGGGCCCTTCGGTGGGGCCGGGGTGCGAGGCCAGCGTCTTGTAGTGCCGCGGGTCGATGCGGAGGGCCGGCTCGCTCGAGGCCCGGGTCCAGTGCACGAGGTCGTCGGAGACCGCGGAGCCGATCCGCTGGTCGTAGATGTGGTGTCCCGCGCGCGAGACGGCCGTGTAGAACATCCGCCAGCGCTCGCCGTCGTGCACGGTCGACCCGGTCCAGATCGCGAGGTCGTCGAAGCCGCTGTCCGACGGGGTCAGGGCGTCCTCGACGACCTCCCAGGCGACGCAGTCGGTCGAGACGGCGTGCCCCACCGTGGCGTTGACGTGCCGCAGGCTCGGGTCGCCGAGGGACCGTGGTGCCTGCAGGTAGAACAGGTGGGTGCGCCCACCGTCGTCGACGGTCCAGGCGTCCCAGACCCACCGGTCGTCCAGTCGCAGCATGGAGCAGAGTCTTCCATCCGGGCGACAGAGGGCGACACGGGCGACTTTGCCCAACTTTTACCATTTGCGGTACAAAACGTGACTCTGCACCGTACTGTTCTGCTATGAGAGGCCCTGCTCGACGGAGCGGGGCCGCGCTGACGCAGGAGAGGCGAGTTCGGTGACCACCCCCATGACGCCCACGCACGGTGCCCCGATGCGACCGGGACGGCCGGCCACGGCTGACGTCGACCGCTGGCTGCCCGACCCCTCCTGGCCCGTCCCGCCCCGCGGCTGGCAGCTCTGGGCCGCCGCCGGTGCGCCGACCCGCACCCTGCGTGACGAGTCCTCGCGCGGGGGCGACGGCGGCACCTCAGGAGGCGACAACGAGTTGGGACGTGACGCGGAGCCCCGGATCGTCCACACTGTCCCCGTGACGTCCGAAATGTCCGCTTTCGCCGCGCTCGAGGAGCCCTCGTTCACGCTGCCGGCCCGCCCGGGCCTGCTGGCCCCCGAGCCGGTCGACCTGCTCGCCGACCCCGAGCCGCGCCGCCTGCCCGAGGGCACGGTCTCCGGCTTCGCCGTCATCGGCGCCCTCGTCGCCTTCAGCTGCCTCGTGGGTGGCCTCACCGCAGGCTTCGTCGTCATCGGCGTCTCGACGCTCCTCGCGGCCATCGCCGCGCTCGTCCGCGGGCGCGTGTCGCTCTCGTCCGTCGGTGGCCAGCGTGGTGCGGCGCTGCTGCTCGGCGCCGCCGTCGCGGCCCTCATCCTGCCGTCCGTCACGGCGCACGAGCGCCGTGCCGAGCCCGAGGCGGCCGGTGGTGTGCCCGTCAGCTCCCCGTTCTCCGTCGGCACCCAGACCGCGTATGCCGCCGTGCCCTCGGCACCCGAGTCCGCCGGGTCGGTCCAGGCGCCGGCCGCGACGCGTCCGGCCGAGGTGCCCGCTTCGGCGGCGCCGTCGGCACCGCCGGTTCCGCCGGCTCCACCTGTGCAGGCACCCCCGGCGGTCCCGTCGGCCGTTGCCCCGGGACTCACGCTCGCGCTCGACGCCCTCGACCCGAGGCCCGGCAACGCCGAGGGCCCCGGAACTCCGGGGCAGCGCTCCGACGACAACTCGGGCAAGGGCTCCGACAAGGGCCCGGCCAAGGCTGCCGACAAGGCGTCCGACAAGGCGTCCGACAAGGCGTCCAAGGCCGCGGACAAGGCTGCGGACAAGGCGTCCAAGGCTGCCGACAAGGCCGCGAAGAAGGCCGCCGACAAGACTGCCAAGGCCGCCAGGGCGAACGAGAAGGCAGCCAAGGCTGCCCTCGCCAAGGCCGCCAAGGCGGCTGCGGCGCAGGCCCGCCAGGCGCGCGCCCAGGCCCAGCCGGCAACGCAGGGCTTCGCACCCGACCCCACATCGCGGGCGATCCTCGGGTCTTCGAAGAAGGCCGACCGGGCGTCCGGTGGCGCGGCCGTCCCCACCGGTCAGGCCAGGGCCGACGTGATGGCCGCCACGAGGCTTGCGCGACAGGACGCCGAGAACGCCGCCAAGGCGGCGAAGACCGTTGCGGCCAAGGGTGTCTCGGCGACGTCCGGACACTGACAATCCACGCGACCCGCCCGTCAGCCGCCCGTCAGCCGCCCGTCAGCCGCCCGTCCCTCGAGCCGAACCTGCAGGCCTCGGCGCCAACCCGGCTCGCGTGTGCCACAGTGACCTCGTGGCGCATTCAATGACCCGGGGCACGATCGTCTGGTTCGTCGGTTCCGCCGTCGTCGGTGCCGCCGCCGGCGGGCTGCACCTGCTCCGCTCCGAGCTCGGCGGCGCCCACACCGGAGTGCCGCTCGCCGTCGGCGCCTTCGGCCTCACGGTGCTGGCCGCCGCGATGCTCTTCCACGGTGTCGTCCTCGCGGCGCGTGAGCAGGACGCCGCCGCCGGCCCGGCGCCCGTCGACGACGACCCGACGGGCGGAGACACCCGGACCCGCAGCGCCCCCAGCGCCCCCAGCGCCCCCAAGGCCGCCGGGGCCCCTCGACGCTCGGAGCCTGTCGATCGCTCCGAACCGACCGAGTCGTCCGGCACGCCCGAGCCGCCGGCCGTCTACACCTTCCGGGCCGGCAGGCAGGTCACCGACCAACCACGGCGGCCCGCCAAGCGCGACCGCCCGACGCGCGGCTGACGTCCGCCCGGCCCACCGGCACCGCCAGCACTGTCGGTCCGCGCGGGCACAATGGCGTCATGAGCGCCGGGCCCGCCCGTTGGGTGCTGCACGTCGACCTCGACCAGTTCATCGCGGCGGTCGAGCTGCTGCGCCGACCCGAGCTCGTCGGCAAGCCCGTCATCGTCGGTGGGCGCGGCGACCCGACCGAGCGGGCCGTCGTGTCGACGGCGAGCTACGAGGCCCGCGAGTTCGGGGTCGGCTCGGGCATGCCGTTGCGTCTGGCCGCCCGCAAGGCACCCGACGCGGTCATCCTGCCGGTCGACGCGCCGGCATACACCGAGGCGTCCGAGCGGGTCATGGAGACGTTGCGGTCCCTCGGCGTCGTCGTCGAGGTGCTCGGCTGGGACGAGGCGTTCCTCGGGGTGCAGACCGACGACCCCGAAGCCTTCGCGCAGCGGGTCCGGGGCGCCGTGCTCGAGGCGACCGACCTGCACAGCTCGGTCGGCATCGGCGACAACAAGGTGCGGGCCAAGATCGCCACGGGCTTCGGCAAGCCGCGCGGTGTCTTCCGGCTGACGCGCCACAACTGGTTCGAGGTCATGGGCGACAGGCCGACGATCGACCTCTGGGGAGTCGGCTCCAAGGTGTCGAAGCGCCTTGCAGGTCACGGCATCGAGACGGTGCGTCAGCTCGCGGACGCCGACGAGGCCACGCTCGTCGGCGAGTTCGGGCCTCGCATGGGCGTCTGGTACTCCCAGCTGGGGCGGGGCATCGGCTCGGCCGTCGTCGACGACTCGCCCTGGATCGCGCGGGGGCACAGCCGCGAGACCACCTACCAGAGCAACCTGACGACGCCCGCCGAGGTGCGTGACGCGGTGCGCGACCTCGCCGAGCAGGCGTTCGACGACACCGCGAAGGAGGGCCGGCCGGTCTTCCGGGTCACCCTCAAGGTCCGTTACGCGCCGTTCTTCACCCAGACCAAGGCCCGCAAGCTGCGCGCCCCGACGTCCGACCGCGACGAGGTCGTCGCCGCGGCGGTGGAGCTGGCCGCGACGCTCGACCCGGAGCGCGAGGTGCGGCTGCTCGGCGTGCGCGCCGAGATGGTCATGCCCGAGGGCGGCGACCCGGTCGAACGCACCCCGGTCCGCGGGCGGCTCTGAACCGCCGCATCGGCAGTCGTCAGGAGCGGTGGAGGAACTCGACGAGGGCGGCGAGCTCGGGCACCTCACCGGCGCTGCCGAGTGACTCCTCCAGCACCTGGTCGTGGGTGGGGCTCGCCTCGGCGTGGAGTCGCCGCCCGGAGGGGGTGAGCTCGGTGTAGATGCCTCGCCGGTCGTCGGCGCAGAGCACCCGGGTGAGCAGGCCGCGGTCCTCGAGCCGGTTGACGAGCCGGGTCGTGGCCGACGAGGAGAGCGCGGCGGCCCGGGCGAGCTGGGACATCCGCATGTGCCAGCCGTCCTGACGTGACAGCGCGTCGAGCACGGTGAACTCGACGACCGACAGCCCGTGCCGGCGAACGAGCTCACGCTCGAGTGCGGCCTCGATGTGCCCGTGCAGTGCAGCGAGGGTGCGCCACCCGGAGGCGCGCACCTCGACGGCGGTGTCCGCGATTCCCATGCCCATCATCATAGCGCGCGTTTGCAATATGCCGCGCGTGCAACTAACGTCGCTCAGCATCAAGTAGTTGCACGCGCGGCATACCGGCGAAGGCAGAGAGGCTCGGCCCCGGCGTCCGCACCTGTTCGGAAGGACCAGGAACCCATGCCACTCGGTCTCATCGCCCTCGCTCTCGGGGGCTTCGGCATCGGCCTGACGGAGTTCGTCATCGCCGGCCTCCTCAGCACCGTCGCGGCCGACCTCGGGGTCAGCATCCCGACGGCCGGCTACCTCATCAGCGGCTATGCCCTCGCCGTCGTCCTCGGCGCGCTGGCGCTCCCGCCGCTGCTCGGGCGCTGGCGTCCCAAGCGGGCGCTGCTGGTGCTCATGGGACTCTTCGTCGCCGGCAACGCGCTCTCGGCCCTCGCCCCCGGGTATGCCGTCCTGCTCGGCGGTCGCGTCGTCGCCGCCCTCGCGCACGGGGCGTTCTTCGGCATCGGCGCCGTGCTGGCGGCCTCGCTCGTGGCCGCCGACCGCAAGGCGGGCGCGATCTCGATCATGTTCGGCGGCCTCACCCTCGCCAACGTGCTCGGCGTGCCGCTCGGCACCTTCGTCGGCCAGCAGTGGGGCTGGCGCGCGACCTTCGCCGTCATCGCCGCCGTCGGGGTCGTCGCGGCCGCCGGCATCGCTGCGCTGGTCCCCGACTCGGGCGACGTCGAGGCCGACGGCGAGGCTGGTCCCAGCTCCCGGTCGACCGTCGGCCTCCGGGCCGAGCTCGAGGCCTTTCGCAACGGCCAGGTGTGGCTCTCGCTCGGCATGACGGTGCTCGTCTTCGGCGGCATGTTCGGGGCGTTCATGTACGTCGAGCCGCTGCTCACTCGGGTCACCGGCTTCGACGAGTCGGCGGTGCCGTGGCTGCTCGTCCTCTTCGGCGTCGGGCTCTTCGTCGGCAACCTGCTCGGCGGGCGCTGGGCAGACCGGGCGCTCACCCGCACCCTCGTGCTGCTCACCGTGGCGCTGGGCGTCTCGCTCGTCGGCTTCGCCCTGCTCGCGCACAGCCCACTGGGATCGGCGGCGATGCTGCTGGCGATGGGCTTCTTCGGCTTCGCGACCGTGCCGGGCCTGCAGATGCGGGTGCTCGCGCACGCGGCGGGCGCTCCGACGATGGCGTCGTCGGCCAACATCGCCGCGTTCAACCTCGGCAACTTCCTGGGCGTCTGGCTCTCGGGCCTGGCCCTGGCTGCCGGGCTCGGCTGGACGTCACCGCTCTGGGTGGGGGCAGGCTTCGCCGGCCTCGGCCTCGTCGTCATCCTCGCGGCCAACGCCGCCGAGCGCCGCGCGGCCGAGCGCCGCGCGGTCGTGGACGGTGAAGCGCTCGCCACCCCGGTCGGTGCGCCGGCCTGATCCGCACCCGGACAGGTGCAGGGGCTCGGCGGTCCACCGCCGAGCCCCCCGGGTCCTGGTCAGGCGGACGCGTGTTCCTTCGTCGCCTCCGTGTCGGCCCCCTCGATCTCGCGGTGCGCGTCGGCCGACGAGCCTGCGTGCGACACGGTGATGCGGCGCGGCTTCGCCTCCTCGGCGACCGGGATGGTCAGCGACAGCACGCCGTCGCGGTAGTCGGCCTCGATGCGGTCGAGGGCGAGGCCGCGGCCGAGCGAGAGCTGGCGGGCGAAGGTGCCGGCGGGCCGCTCGCGCGAGAGCCACTGGGCGCCCTCGGCCTCGGGCGACCGGCGCTCGGCCCGGACGGTGAGCGTGCGGTCCTCGACGTCGATGTCGATGGTCGACGGGTCGACGCCGGGCAGGTCGATGTGGGCGATGAAGCTCTCGCCGGACCGGTAGAGGTCCATCGGCATGATCGACCCGGAGGCGGATGCCCCGCGCAGGCCCTCGCCCAGCAGGCGGTCGAACGTCCGGTCGATGGAGCGGAACGGGTCGAAGGTGGTGGTGCTCATGATCTACTCCTCGGAGAACGGGGCCGACCTGATCGGCCTCAGTGAACCTTTCTTGAGTGATAACCGCTCAACTTCGTGCTCTGTTCCCGTTGTAGACGATCCGCGCGGGTGTCGTCAAGACCCCCGTCCCCAGCGTCAGAGGGCCGCCGCCACCGAGCGTCCGGCGGTGCGACCGCTGAAGAGGCAGCCGCCGAGGAAGGTGCCCTCGAGCGAGTTGTAGCCGTGCATGCCGCCACCGCCGAAGCCGGCCACCTCGCCGGCCGCGTAGACGCCGGGGAGCGGGTCGCCGCCGGGCCGCAGCACCCGTCCCGCGAGATCCGTCTCGAGCCCGCCGAGGGTCTTGCGCGTGAGGATGTTGAGCCGGACCGCGACGAGCGGTCCCGCCTTGGGGTCGAGCAGCTTGTGCGGGCTCGCGACCCGGATCAGCCGGTCGCCGCGGTAGTGCCGTGCCCCACGCACGGCGGTGATCTGGGCGTCCTTCGTGAAGTCGTTGTCGATCTCGTTGTCGCGGGCCACGACCGTACGGCGGAGCGACTCGAGGTCGATGAGGTCGTCACCGGTGAGGGCGTTCATCCCCCGGACCAGCTCGTCGAGCGAGCGGGCGACGACGAAGTCCTCCCCGTTGCGCATGAACGCCTCCACGGGCGCGGGTGCGCCACTGCGCGCGCGACCCAGCACCTGGCGTACGTCCTTGCCGGTGAGGTCGGGGTTCTGCTCCGAGCCGGAGAGGGCGAACTCCTTCTCGATGATCTTCTGCGTCAGCACGAACCACGAGTAGTCGTAGCCGGTGCGCATGATGTGCCCCAGCGTGCCGAGCGTGTCGAAGCCGGGGAAGTAGGGGGCCGGGAAACGACGGCCGCGCGCGTCGAGCCACAGCGACGACGGGCCGGGCAGGATGCGGATGCCGTGGTTGTCCCAGACGGGGTCCCAGTTGCGCAGGCCCTCGGTGTAGTGCCACATGCGGTCGGGGTTGATGACGTTGCCGCCGGCCTGCTGGGTGATGCCGAGCATCCGGCCGTCGACGTGGGCGGGCACCCCGGCGACCATGCGCGCGGGGGGCGTGCCGAGCCGCTCGGGCCATGCCCGGCGCACGAGGTCGTGGTCGCCGCCGATGCCGCCACTCGTCACGACCACGGCCTGGGCCGCGATCTCGAAGTCCCCGACCTCCTCGCGGCTGCTCGGGCGGCCGCGGTCGACGCCGTCGGGCGCCAGCACCCGTCCCCGTACGCCGGTCACCGTCCCGCCCGACAGCACGAGGTCGTCGACGCGGTGCCGGAACGCCAGGGTCACGAGGCCCTTCTCGACGGCGGCACGTACGCGCTTCTCGAACGGCTCGACGATGCCGGGGCCGGTTCCCCACGTGATGTGGAAGCGCGGCACGGAGTTGCCGTGCCCGTCGGCCCGGCCGTCGCCGCGCTCGGCCCAGCCGACGACGGGGAAGAGGCGGTGCCCCTGCTCGTGCAGCCACGAGCGCTTCTCGCCCGCGGCGAAGTGCAGGTACGCCTCCGCCCACTTGCGGGGCCAGAAGTCCTCGTCGCGGTCGAACTGTGCCGAGCCCATCCAGTCCTGCGTGGCGAGCTCGAGACTGTCGCGGATGCCCATCCGGCGCTGCTCGGGGCTGTCGACCAGGAAGAGCCCCCCGAAGCTCCAGAAGGCTTGTCCGCCGAGCGACTGCTCGCCCTCCTGGTCGACGAGCACCACCCGCTTGCCGCGGTCGGCGAGCTCGGCGGTGGCGACGAGGCCGGCGAGACCGGCTCCCACGACGACGGCGTCGGCATCCATGGCTCAGATCATGTCATCCGGTGCGGCCCGGTCCGCGCCCGTGGTCTGCGACGATGCGAAGGTGCTGGCTCCGGCCCGGGTGAGGTGGGTGCGCCTGCTGGCCGGACCCGCGCCGGTCGCAGCGGTGGTGCTCGTCGCTGCCGTCGCCGCCGCCGTGCTGACGAGCCTGCGTGGCGGCCTCACCGATCTCGGCGTCTACCAGGAGGCAGGTCGGGCCCTGGTCGCCGGGCCGCCCGCCACGGCGCCGCGCGACCCGGTGACCGGCTTGTCGTTCACCTACCCGCCGTTCGCGTCGGTCGTCATGGTGCCCCTGGCGTTCGTGCCGGCCTGGCTCGCGGCTGCCGTCTGGACCGGCGCGTCCACCGCGGCGCTCGCGGCGGCCGTCGCCCTGGTGCGACGCGCGCAGGACCGCCCGGCACCGGGCTGGCTCGCAGCCGCCGTCGCCGGGGGCGCCGTGGCTCTGGAGCCCGTGTGGCAGAACCTCGCCTTCGGGCAGGTCAACGTTCTCGTCATGACGGCCGTGCTCGTCGACCTGCTCCGGACCGAGCGGCGCTGGTCCGGCGTGCTGCTCGGGCTGGCCGCCGGGGTGAAGCTCACCCCGCTCGTCTTCGTCGTGCTGCTCGTCCTCGTCGGTCGTCGTGCGACCGCCCGGCGTGCGCTCGTGGCCTTCGGTCTGACGGTCGCGTCGGGTTTCCTCGTGGCACCCCGGTGGGCCGTGTCCTACTGGACCGACGGCCTCGTCGACGCGGGCCGGGTGGGGCCGCCGTCGCTGACGCACAACCAGTCCGTGTACGGCGCCCTCACGCGGCTGCTCGACGCGCGGCCGTCCCTGCCGCTGTGGCTGGCAGTCGCCCTGCCCGTCGGCGTCGCGATCGTCGTCACCGCGCGGGCCCGGTGGCATCGCGGTGACGTGCTGCTCGCCACGTGCCTGGCGGCGCTCGCCGGGCTCGTCGTCTCGCCGATCTCGTGGTCGCACCACTGGGTGTGGGCGGTGCCGGTCGCCCTCGTGCTCTGGGAACGCAGCCGGTGGGCGGCAGCGTCCTGGACCGCGGTCTTCGTGGCCCGGCCGATCCTCTGGCCTCCGTGGGGCGGGCGCCGCGAGTACGCCTGGGGCCCTGTCGAGCACCTCGTCGGCAACGTCTACCTCCTCGCCGCCCTCGCCGTCTGCGTCTGGGCGGTGCTCCCGCTCACGCACCGACCGGCATACGCTGTCGGCGAATCTGCCCGTGGCAGAGAGAGATTCCGTATGCCGCAGCGCTGAGCAACGCTGGTTCGCATGACCGAGACACTCACGCCAACCCTGCTGGACGACCAGCTGTCGATGCAGCTGCTCCACCAGCGGATCATCGTCCTCGGGGCCGAGGTCGACGACCCGGTCGCCAACCGGGTCACCGCCCAGCTGCTGCTCCTCTCGGCCCGCGACCCGCGCACCGACATCAGCCTCTACGTCAACAGCCCCGGCGGCTCGGTCACCGCGGGCCTCGCCATCTACGACACGATGCGCGTCATCCCCAACGACGTGTCAACTCTCGCAGTGGGATTCGCGGCCTCGATGGGCCAGTTCCTGCTCGGCGCCGGCACCTCGGGCAAGCGGTTCGCCCTCCCCAACGCGCGCATCATGATGCACCAGCCGTCGGCCGGGATCCAAGGCACGGCCGCAGACGTCGAGGTGCAGGCCAACAACCTCAAGGCGGTCAAGCGGCGCGTCAACGAGCTGCAGGCCGAGCACACCGGGCAGACGGTCGAGCAGATCACGCACGACAGTGAGCGCGACCGGTGGTTCAGCGCCGAGGAGGCGCAGGCGTACGGGATCGTCGACCACGTCGTCACCTCGCTCGCCGACGTGCGCCCGGTGGGCGTCGAGCGCAAGGTGGGCCTGCGATGAGCTACACGATCCCGTACGTCGTGGAGCGCACCCCGGCGGGCGAGCGCAGCTTCGACATCTACAGCAGGCTGCTGCAGGAGCGGATCATCTTCGTGGGCACCGAGATCGACGACGGCGTCGCCAACGTGGTCATGGCCCAGCTGCTCCACCTCGCCGACGTGGCGGCGGACCGTGAGGTGTCGCTCTACGTCAACAGCCCGGGTGGGTCCTTCACGGCGCTCATGGCGATCTACGACACGATGCAGTTCGTGCCGACACCCGTGGCGACGTACTGCCTCGGCCAGGCGGCCTCGGCGGCAGCAGTGCTGCTCGCGGCGGGGGAGTCGGGGCGACGGTTCGCCCTGCGGCACTCGCGGGTGCTGTTGCACCAGCCGTCCGCCGGCGGGCAGGGAACGGTGAGCGACCTCGCCCTGCAGGCCGACGAGCTGCTGCGCGTGCGGTCCCAGGTGGAGGAGGTGCTGAGCCGGCACACCGGCCGCAGCATCGAGCAGCTGCGTCTCGACACCGACCGCGACAAGGTGCTGACCGCCGAGCAAGCCGTCGACTTCGGCCTCGTCGACCACGTCGTCGAGCGCGCGTCGGAGGCCGCGAGGGCCTGAGGCCCGTGCGGGGTGGGGAGTTCTCCCCATCGGCTCGACGCGCGACATCGGCGAGGCTCGGCCAGTCTCTTTCGTACAGGCAGAAACCTCGCGAAAGGACCTGAAATGCGCAGGAGCAGGCTCACCCACGCCTTTGCAGCCGTCGCACTCGTGCTCGGCGGCCTCGGTGTCGCCACGGCGACGATGACCGTCTCGGCCCCCACCGCCCACGCCGACGAGTGCTACTCGTGGCCCCGCACCCTGAGCTCGGGTGCGTCCGGCAGCGACGTCACGCAGCTGCAGGTCCGCGTCGCCGGCTGGGTGCCCCGCGGACAGGTCATGGGCATCGACGGGTCCTACGGCTCGCAGACGACGACGGCCGTCACGAACTTCCAGCGCGCGTACGGCCTCACCGCCGACGGCGTGGCCGGCCCGGCGACCTTCGCGAAGATCTACGAGCTGCAGGACCCCGACTGCTCACCGGTCCACTTCACCTACGCCGAGGCGAGCTACAACTGCGGCAAGGGCTTCACGGGCGGGGCCACGGAGAAGGAGAACATGAAGCGGGCCCTGTGGCGCGCCGAGGCGCTGCGCCACCAGCTGGGCGACCACCCGCTGAAGGTCACGTCCGGCTACCGCGACTCGGCCTGCAACGCCTCGGTCGGCGGCGCGAGCAACAGCGTCCACCTCACCGGCGGGGCGCTCGACCTCGTCCCCGGTGACGGCGCGACGTCGATCTGCAGCATCGCCAAGCAGGCCCGCTACGCCGGCTTCGGCGGCATCTTCGGCCCCGGCTACCCGGCGCACGACGACCACGCCCACGTCGACATCCGCTCCAGCATCGCCTGGGACGCCGACGCGTGCGCGGGTTGGTGAACCCGTGAGCGCCACCAGGATCCGCCGCGGCATCGCGGGACTCGTCGCGGGTGTCGCGGTCGCCGTGCTCGGCGTCGTGGCGGCGCCGTCGGCGTCGGCCGCGTCGAACGACGAGATCGCCTTCGACTACTTCGTCGGCAAGGGCCTGACGGAGAAGCAGTCCGCGGGCATCGTCGGCAACCTCATCCAGGAGTCCGGCAGCCCGATCAACCCGTACGCCGACCAGCCCGGTGGCCCCGGGATGGGCATCGCCCAGTGGAGCGAGGGCGGCCGTTGGGACACCGACTCGCGCGACAACATGGTCTGGTACGCCGGGCTGTCGGGGCGCAGCCGCTACGCCCTGGCCGCCCAGCTCGACTTCACCTGGTACGAGCTGTCGACCTTCTCGGGCTACGGCCTCGCCGAGCTGCGCGGCACGACGTCCGTGAGCAGCGCGACGACCGTCTTCATGCAGAAGTTCGAGCGGTGCGGCACGTGCGCGACCACCCAGCGCGTGGCGTACGCCGACGACGTCCTCGCGAAGTACGGCACCGGCGGCGCCGGCGGGGGCGCCACGGAGACAGCGCTCCCCGTGCTGCGCAACGGCAGCTCGGGCTCGGCGGTGCGCACGCTGCAGTACATGCTGCGGGCCTCGGGTCGGGCCGTGACGGCCGACGGCGTCTTCGGCTCGGGCACCGACTCGGCGGTGCGCAGCTACCAGTCGGCCCACGGGCTCACCGTCGACGGCATCGTCGGCGACAACACGTGGTACTCGATCCTGCCGGTGCTGCGTGAGGGCAGCAGCGGTGAGGCGGTGAAGGGCCTGCAGCGCGAGCTCGTCGACGCCGGCTACTCGCTGACCGTCGACGGCTCGTTCGGGCCCGCGACGACGACGGCGGTGCGGTCCTACCAGTCTCAGGTGGGCCTCGTCGTCGACGGCGTCGTCGGCAACAACACGTGGGGCAGCCTCGTCGACTGAGCCCCGTCCCGCAGGTCAGGCGGCGATGACGACCATGCCGGTCGTCATCGCCGCCCCGTGCGGTGCGGGTGCGTCGGCGGGTGCGGCGAGGCTCGAGCCGGCGCGCGACGTGAGGTCGAGCACCCGCCCGCCGACGGCGCCGTCGGCGGCGAGGTCGCGAAGGTCGCGGTGGGCGGCGCCGACGAGGCTCATGATGCTCGAGTCGAGCGAGATGCAGATCGCCTCGAGCACCTCGGACGACGGCTCCTTGAGCCCGCGCTCGACCTCGGAGAGGTAGGCGACCGAGATGCCGGCGCGTGCGGCAACCTCGGCGAGGGTGCGGCCCTGCCGGGTGCGCAGGCCGCGGAGCAGGCGGCCGTAGACCTCGCGCAGCAGCGGCGTCCGGGGAGCGATCTGGGTCATGGCCGTCTCCGATCTGGGGTGCGTCCGTCCAGCGTCGCACGCGCACAGCCGATCTCGTCCGCCCTGCGGGCGACGAGGCCGTACGCCGTGGGCGAACGTCCGTGGCCTCGTGGCCTCACCAAAGATGTTGACGCCGTTCACATGGATCGGTGACGCTGTCGGTGTCGCCACCTACCCTCGAAGGTGCGCATCCACGCACCGGCAGCTCACCTCTGCACACACCACTTGGGGAGCCCTCACATGACCATCACCTCCGACGTGCGCTCGGCGCACGACCGGTCGACGGGCCCGGCCATCGAGGCCGAGCACCTCGTCAAGCGCTTCGGCGACATGACCGCCGTCGACGACGTCTCCTTCTCCGTGCCCCGCGGCTCCGTGCTCGGCCTGCTCGGCCCCAACGGCGCCGGCAAGACGACCACCGTCCGCATGATGACCACCCTCACGACACCGACGAGCGGCACCGCGCGTGTGGCCGGCTTCGACGTCACCCGCGACCCCGAGTCCGTCCGGCGCAGCATGGGGCTCACCGGCCAGGCCGCCACCGTCGACGAGATGCTGACGGGCCGCGAGAACCTCCGGCTGATCGGCTCGCTCTACGGCCTGCCGGGTGCCGAGGTGCGTCGCCTGTCGGACGAGCTGCTCGAGCGCTTCTCGCTCGCCGAGTCCGGCAACAAGGTGGCGAAGGAGTACAGCGGCGGAATGCGGCGCCGCCTCGACCTCGCGGTCAGCCTCATCGCGGCGCCACCCGTGCTCTTCCTCGACGAGCCGACGACGGGGCTCGACCCCCGCAGCCGCGTCGAGCTGTGGGAGGTGCTCCGCGGTCTCGTCCGTGACGGCACGACCCTCCTGCTGACGACGCAGTACCTCGAGGAGGCCGACCAGCTCGCCGACCGCATCGTCGTCATCGACCACGGCCGGGTCATCGCCGAGGGCACCGCCCTCGAGCTCAAGGACCAGTCCGGCCAGGCCGCGATCGTCCTCACGGTGTCGCACCCCGAGCAGCTCGAGGAGGCGCGGGCCCTGCTCGCCTCGCACGTGCGTGAGGTCCACGTCGACGAGTCCGCCAGGCAGCTCACAGCGCCCGCCGAGGGCCTGTCCGACATGACGCGCGTCGCGGCCGTCTTCGACCGGTCCGAGATCGTCCTCGACGACCTCGGTCTCAAGCGCCCGAGCCTCGACGACGTGTTCCTGGGCCTCACCGGCCACCGGGCGGAGCAGGATGCCACCACCGAGCAGACGGGGGAGTCCCGATGACCCAGTCGTCCACGACCACCACCACGACCACCGAGCCGCGCGCCCAGGCGCCCGGCTACCCCACGCCGAGCCTCGCCCGCCAGGTCGCGATGATGGTGTGGCGCAACCTCAAGCACACGCGGCGACAGCCCGAGATGCTCACCGACGTCACGATCCAGCCGATCATGTTCGTCGTCCTCTTCGCCTTCGTCTTCGGCGGCTCCATCCAGACCGACAGCGCCTCGTACCGCGAGTGGCTGCTGCCGGGCATCATGGCCCAGACGATGGCGTTCTCGTCGTTCATCGTCGCCAACGGCCTCAACATGGACCTCGAGAAGGGCATCATCGACCGGTTCCGGTCGCTGCCGATCTCGCGTGGCGCCGTGCTCATCGGCCGCAGCTTCTACGGCATCATCCACTCGAGCATCGGCATCTTCGTCATGTCGATGACCGGCCTCGTCATCGGTTGGCGCATCCGCAACGGGTTCGGTAACGCGGTGCTCGCCTTCGCGCTGCTCCTGCTCTTCGGGTTCGCCATGATCTGGGTCGGCATCCTCGTCGGGTCGGCGATGCGCTCCGTCGAGGCGGTCAACGGCCTGATGTTCACGACGATCTTCCCGGTGACCTTCCTCGCCAACACGTTCGCCCCGACCGAGGCGATGGCGCCGGTGCTGCGCACGATCGCCGAGTGGAACCCGGTCAGCGCCCTCGTCCAGGCGATGCGCGAGCTCTGGGGCAACGTGCCCGGCCCGCGTGGCGACTCGGCGCTGCCGCTGCAGCATCCGGTGCTCGCGAGCATCGCCTGGTCGGTGCTCATCACCGCCGTCGTGGCACCCCTCGCGGTGCGGGCCTACATCCGCCGCACCACCGACTGACCCTCAGACGGGCGGCAGGCACCGCACGACGGTGACGTCACCGTCGAGCTCCACCTTCCCCGCCCCATAGGGCACGAGCAGCACGTCGCCCCGTTCCACCTCGGTGGGGCGGGGCGACGTCGTCGCGCCGCCCGCCGTCGTCAACGTGCCGGATCCGGCCACGACGACGACGACGGCGAAGCCCGCGTCGCCGGTCGCGGGCGAGCCCGGCGTCGCGCGCAGCACCTCGGCCCGGAAGAACTCCGTCGCCTGCTCGGGCAGGGCGTGGCCCGTGCCGGTGACGTCGGTCCAGCGACGCCGCAGGCCGACCAGGTCCTCCTGCGTGAGGGGTCCGCGGTCGACGCTCTCCAGGGCACACGCCGCGGTGAGGCCGAGGAACGCGTGCGCCTCCTCGAGGCCGAAGCGGCGGTGCTCGAGCATGACCGACAGGTCGGTCGGCTCCTGCAGCTCGAGCACGAAGACGCCCTCACCGATGGCGTGCGGCTGTCCACCGGGCACGAGCACGGTGTCGCCGGCCCGCACCTCGATGCGGTTGAGCGCCTCGAGGAGACGCTCGTCCTGGGCCTCCACGAGCGCAGCGAGCTCGTCGGCGGGCAGCTCGTCGCGGAAGCCGAGCCAGACGCTGGCGCCGGGCTCGGCGTCGAGCACGATCCACGCCTCGGTCTTGCCGTGCTCGCAGTCGAGGTGGGCTGCGGCGAAGGCCCGGTCCGGGTGCGAGTGCACGGGGAGACGCTCGCCGGCGTCGAGCAGCTTGGTCAGCAGACCCGGCTCGACGCCGTGCGCGGCGACGTGGTCGGCGCCGAGCCAGTGGTCCGGGTCGGCGGCCAGCGCCTCGGGCAGCGACGTGCCGTCGGGCAGGACGGTCACCCCGCCGCCGCCCTCGGCGAAGAGCCTCGTCGTCGAGGCGAGCCAGTCCTCGGGCCGGTGGCCGTCGAAGTCCGAGGGGGTCTCGAGCCCGCGGAACGCGAGGATCCGCTCCCCGCCGCGGTAGAAGCGGCGCGGGGTGTTGAGCGGGAGGCGGGTCGGTGCTGACACGTTCGGGGTGCTCCTCGACGGATCGGTGGGTGGGGCAGCGGGTCGGGCGCGTTGCAGCGTCATCGCGAGGCGGGGCTCCGTCGCAGGCCGGAGCCGCGCACGACGAGTCGGGTCGGCATGACGACGGTCTGCGCGGGCGACTCGTCACCGAGCAGCCGGGCGAAGAGCTGCTGGGCGGCCTTCTGCCCCATGGCTGCCGGGTCCTGGTGCACGACGGTGACGGGCGGGTCGACGAGGTCGGCGAGCTCGAAGTCGTCGTAGCCGACGAGCGACAGGGGCAGCCGGAGGTCGCGCAGGGCGAGCAGCAGCGCGATGGTGATGCGGTTGTTGCCGGTGATGACCGCCGTCGTGGGGTCGGCCGTCTCGGTCCAGCGGGTCAGGGTCTCGCGCACCGACGTGGGTGAGTGGGGTCCCATCGACACGCGCGCGCTGCCCGGCAGGCCGAGGGACTGGTGGGTCGCGACGAAGGCCTCGCGGCGCTGGCGCGCCGTCCAGAACGCGGGGTCGTCACCGAAGAGGGCGATGCTCCGGTGGCCGTGCGCCACGAGGTGCTCGACGGCGCTGCGGATGCCGCCGTGGTTGTCGCTGAGGACGGTGTCGCGCGGGGTGCCGCGCACAGGGCGATCCATGTAGACGATGGGCGTCTGGCTCGCCTCGACGGCGGCGTCCGAGGAGGCGCTCTCGTCGGCCGGCACGACGACGATGCCGTCGACCCGGCGGTTGATGAGCGCCTCGATGACGGCCCGCTCGCGCGTCGGGGAGCCCTCCGCCGACGCGGTGATGAGCTGGTGCTGGCGGATGCGCGCCTCGCGCTCGACCGCGGCCCCGATCTGCGAGTAGAAGGGGTTGGCGAGGTCCTCGACGACGAGGGCGATGGTGAAGGTGCGGCCCTGGCGCATCATCCGCGCGCCGTCGTGGCGCCGGAAGCCGAGACGCTCGATGACGGCGCGGACCCGCTCGGCGGTGTCCGGCCGCACGCCCGGCTCGTGGTTGACCACGCGCGAGACCGTCTTGACCGAGACGTGGGCCTCGGCGGCGACGTCGGCCATCGTCGGGCGGATGGCTGTCCGGTGGTCAGACAACGCTGTCATGCCTGCCATCCGACCAGCGGGCGCCCGAAAAGGCAACGCGTGGTGCGGGCTCGGGCGCCCGCAGTGGCCGTTCTGTCCGATTCGATGTCTCGACCGGACAAGAACCCTTCGCCCTGTTGACGCCCTTTGTCGCCGGCGGCGAGTCTCGCCGGGTTGACAGCACGGCTCAACGACGAGCACGGAGGAACCCCATGCCCCACAGATCCGGGATCCGCAGAGGCGTCATCGCCCTGGCAGTCCTGGCCACCTCGACCACAGGAGTGGTCGCTGGTCCGTCCCAGGCGGGGGCGCTCGACGCGTCCGCCTCACCCTCTCTCATCACGCCTGCCGCGGACGCCGGGGCGGGCGACTTCTCGACGTCGTTCGAGTCGGGCCAGCCGCAGCCCGAGCTCTCGACCGTGGAGACCGGCGCCGACGGCGCGCGGCAGCAGAACGTCTCCGGGACCGCGAGCACCGACGGCAGCCTCCTCGGCTCGGTCACCGGCGTCACCGCGAGCGCCGAGAACGGCCCGGGCGAGGTGGCGGCGAACCTCGCGGACGCCAACCCCGACTCGAAGTGGCTCGCCTTCGCCTCGAGCGCGTGGGTGCGCTACCAGCTCAGCACGCCGGCCAAGGCGGTGCGCTACTCGCTCACGTCGGCCAACGACGCGCCCGAGCGGGACCCCAAGGACTTCACCCTCCAGGGCTCGACGGACGGCACGACGTGGACCGACCTCGACCGCCAGACCGGCATCGACTTCTCCGGCCGCTTCGCGACGCGCACGTTCACGGTGACGACACCGGGGACGTACGCGTACTACCGCCTCAACGTCACGGCCGTGCACTCCGGCGGCACCGTGCAGCTCGCCGACTGGGACCTCTCCGACGGCTCGACGGGCTCGGGCCCGGCCTCGCCGATGAAGACTGTCGTCGGCTCCGGCCCGATCTCGGGCTTCAACATCAAGCCCCTCGTCGGGTGGACCGGCGTCAAGGCGCTGCGCTACTCGGGCGGCCACACGGCCGACGGCCGGGGGTACGCGTGGAACCGCCTCTTCGACGTCGACCTGCCGGTCACCGCGAAGACGCAGCTGAGCTACAAGATCTTCCCCGACATGGTCGCCGGTGACCTGGAGTACCCGTCGACGTACGCGTCGCTCGACCTCAGGTTCACCGACGGCACCTACCTCTCGGACCTCGGAGCCGACGACCAGCACGGCGTCGCCGCGAGCCCGAGCGGGCAGGGCAGCGGCAAGATCCTCTACGCCAACCAGTGGAACGCCGTCTCGCTCGACGTCGGCAAGGTCGCCGCGGGCAAGACGATCGACCGCGTGCTCGTCGGCTACGACAACACGGGCGGCGCGACCAAGGACACGCGCTTCGGCGGCTGGATCGACGACATCTCCGTCCAGGGTGACCCGGCCGTCGTCGACGGCTCGGACCTCACGAACCACGTCGACGTGCGACGCGGCACCAACGCGTCGGGCGGCTTCTCCCGCGGCAACAACCTGCCGATCAGCGCGGTGCCGAACGGCTTCACGTTCTTCACGCCGGTGACCGACGCGAACTCGCAGTCGTGGGAGTACAACTACCAGTCGCAGAACAACTCGGCGAACCTGCCTGTGCTGCAAGGGCTTGCGATCTCGCACGAGCCCAGCCCGTGGATGGGCGACCGCAACCAGATGTCGGTGATGCCGTCCGCCACGACGGGCACGCCCACCGGCAGCGCATCCGGCCGAGGCCTCGCCTTCGACCACGCGACCGAGGTGGCCCGCCCCGACTACTACAAGGCGGTCCTCGCCGGCGGCCTCACCGCCGAGACGGCTCCCGCCGATCACGGCGGCGTCTACCGGTTCACGTTCCCGGCGTCCGCGGCCAAGGGCAGCCTCGTCGTCGACACCCGTGACGTCAACGGCACGTTCAGCGTCGACGCCGCGACCGGCACGATGACCGGTTGGGTCGACAACGGAAGCGGCTTGTCGGCAGGCCGCAGCCGGATGTTCGTCTACGGCACGTTCGACCGCCCGGCCTCGGCCGTCGGCACCGCGCCGAACGGTCACGCCGGCACCCGCTACGCGAGCTTCGACACGAGCCGCGACAAGCAGGTCGTGCTCAAGCTCTCGACGTCGTTCATCTCCCTCGACCAGGCGAGGAAGAACCACGCGCTCGAGCTCGCCGACCGCGACTTCGACGCCGTACGCGCGTCCGCGAAGCAGGCGTGGAACGCCCGCCTCGGTGTCGTCGGCGTCAAGGGAGCCAACGACTCGGACCGCACGATCCTCTACTCGAACCTCTACCGGCTGAACCTCTACCCGAACAGCCAGTTCGAGAACACGGGCACGGCCGCGGCGCCGCGCTACCAGTACGCGAGTCCCGTTGCGGCCAAGTCGGGTTCGGCCACCGCGACGACGACGAACGCCGCTGTCAAGGACGGCAAGATCTACGTCAACAACGGCTTCTGGGACACCTACCGCACCGTGTGGCCGGCCTACAGCCTCCTCTACCCCGAGGTGGCGGCCGAGATCGCCGACGGCTTCGTCCAGCAGTACCGCGACGGCGGCTGGGTGGCGCGCTGGAGCTCGCCGGGCTACGCCGACCTCATGACGGGCACGAGCTCCGACGTGGCCTTCGCCGACGCGTACGTCAAGGGCGTCAAGCTGCCCGACCCGCTCGGCGCGTACGACGCCGCGGTCAAGAACGCGACGGTGCTGCCGACGTCGAGCGCCGTGGGCCGCAAGGGCCTCGACACCTCGACCTTCCTCGGCTACACGAGCACCAACACCGGTGAGAGCGTGTCGTGGGGCCTCGAGGGGTTGATCAACGACTTCGGCATCGGCACGATGGCGGCCACGCTCGCGAAGGACCCGGCGACCCCGGCAGACCGTCGCGCGCAGCTCGCCGAGGAGTCGAAGTACTTCCTCGAGCGTTCGACCCACTACGGCAACCTCTTCAACCCGAAGGTCGGCTTCTTCCAGGGCCGCGCCGCCGACGGCAGCTACCCGACGGACTTCGACCCGGAGGACTGGGGCGGCGACTACACCGAGACGAACGCCTGGAACTTCGCCTTCCACGCACCGCACGACGGCAACGGCCTGGCGAACCTCTACGGCGGCCGCGACGCGCTCGCCAAGAAGCTCGACACGTTCTTCTCGACGCCCGAGACCGCGACGAAGCCCGGTGGCTACGGCGGCGTCATCCACGAGATGCTCGAGGCGCGTGACGTGCGCATGGGGCAGCTCGGCCAGAGCAACCAGGTCTCGCACCACATCGCGTACATGTACGACTGGACCGGCCAGCAGTGGAAGACGGCCGAGAAGGTGCGCGAGATCATGCGGCGCCTCTACGTCGGGTCCGAGATCGGCCAGGGCTACCCGGGCGACGAGGACAACGGCGAGATGTCGGCCTGGTACGTGCTCTCCTCGCTCGGCATCTACCCGCTCCAGGTCGGCTCGCCGAACTGGGCCATCGGGTCCCCGAAGTTCGACCAGGTGACGGTGAAGCGCACGCAGGGTGACCTCGTCGTCAACGCGCCGGGCAACTCGGAGACGAACATCTACGTGCAGTCGGTCACCGTCAACGGCGCCAAGCACAAGAGCGTCTCGATCAACCAGAGCGAGATCGCCGGCCCGACCACGGTCGACTTCGCCATGGGCGACAAGCCGTCCGACTTCGGCTCGCGCGCCCAGGACGCCCCGCCGTCCCTCACGCAGGGCACCGAGGCGCCGAAGCCGCTCAAGGACGCGACCGGCCCGGGCCGCGGCACCGCGACGGCGACCGACCTGGCCTCTGGCCAGGACGCCAAGGCGCTCTTCGACAACACGTCGCGCACGTCGGCGACGTTCAGTTCCGCGACGCCGACCGTCGGCTTCACGCTCTCGGGCGTCGGCCAGCGGGCGACCTGGTACACGCTCACCTCGGGTCCGAAGGCCGGCGACCCGTCGGCGTGGCGCGTCGAGGGCAGCAAGGACGGCGGCGCCACGTGGCAGACGCTGGACACGCGTACGGGGCAGGTCTTCCCGTGGCGCCAGCAGACGCGTCCGTTCGAGATCCCGCACACGGGCACCTTCACGACCTACCGACTCGTCGTCACGGCGACGGTCGGCGGGGAGGCCGCGAACCTGTCGGAGGTCGAGCTGCTCACCGACGGCTCCAAGGCCCAGAACACCGGCATCAAGGTGTCGGCGGCCGAGGCGTTCGAGACCTCTGAGGACACGTCCTGGACCGGGACCGTCGCGACCTTCTCGGGTGGCGTCGGCCAGGGCCAGGACCCGTCGGCCACGGCCACGGCGACGATCGCCTGGGGCGACGGCACGACGTCGGAGGGCGCGATCGCAGCCGGTGACCTCGGCTCGTTCACGGTCCGCGGCACCCACACGTGGAGCAAGCCGGGCCCGTACCGGCCGAAGGTCACGGTGACGGCCGGGGGCGGCAGCGGGTCGGCCCTCGGCTCGGCGACCGTGCACCAGGCATCCGTGCCCGCGTACGCCGCGGGGTTCGACTCCGTGTGCTTCGGCAACGTGGGCGACTCCGTCCCCTGTGACGGCGACCGGGCGGGCCTGTCCCGTGAGGCGCTCGCCGCAGCGGGTGGGGTGCCGGGCAAGCTGCTCACCGTCCCTGGCACCGACCTGCGGTTCTCGATGCCGGGCATCCCGGTCGGCCAGAAGGACAACGCCACCGGCGCCGGCCAGACCCTGCCCGTGACACTGGCACCGGGCGCGACGCAGCTCTCGCTCATCGGCACGGCGACGCAGAAGAACCAGGACACGACCGCCACGGTCCGCTTCACCGACGGCTCCACGGCGAGCTACAAGGTGCAGTACGGCGACTGGTGCGGCTCGCCCCAGTTCGGCAACGTCGTCGCCCTCGAGATGGCCTACCGCCTCAACGGGACCGGCACCGACAGCTGCCGCGCCAAGCTCTTCGCGACCGCGCCGCTCACGGTGCCGGCCGGGAAGACGGTCGAGTCGATCACCCTCCCGACCCAGACGGGCGACCCCAAGTCGGCCGGCCGGATCCACGTGTTCGCGGTGGCCGACAACGGCTCGGCGCTCGGCGTCACGGCTGGCGGCGACGCCACGGCGACCGCAGGCCAAGCCGGTGACGTCACGCTGGGCACCGCCAAGGGCGGGGTCCCGGCGGCAGGCGGCTACACCGCCCGGGTCGAATGGGGCGACGGCACCGTGACCGAGGACGCGACGGTGACCACCGGGGCCGACGGCACGGCGACGGTCGAGGGCGCGCACACGTGGGCCGCGGCCGGCACCTACGCCGTGCGGGTCCTCGTCTCCGACTCGCGGTCCGACGTGCTCAGCACGCTGACCGTCACGGTCGGGTAGCCGAGCAGGCCGGAGATGCAGCCAGAGCGGCGCGGGGAACACGCCTCCCCGCGCCGCTCTGCTGCGCCCGGGGATCAGCCGAGGTTGTGATCGAAGTCCATGTGGTGCGTGCCGTCGTCGTCGATGCGCAGGCGCACCGTGCCCTCGATGCCGACCAGCTCGTCGGTGCCGCTGCCTGGGACGATGACGCCGTACTCGTTCGCACGGTCCACGCCGCTCGTCGAGGCGGCGTGGACGAAGTTGAAGGCGCCTCGGCGGCCGGCCACGGTCCCCTCGAACGACTCCATCGCGACGTAGGTGCCGACGCCCGTGGTCTGGTCGAAGGCCGACGTGAACTGCGTGACGCTGCGGCCGGCCACGTCGCCGGCATACGTCTTGCGCATCCGCAGGTGCCCGGTCGGGAGCGCGGTCGTCACGTCGGGTGCGTAGTCGGTGACGACGAAGTCGGACGTCGTGAAGGTCGAGGTGCTGAGCATGCGGCCGACGCTACCGAGCCGAATCGCGTTGCGATAGAACGTTCCCGACGTCCTCGACGTCCTCGACGTCCTCGACGACCATGGCGACCGTGCGCCTCGCCATGGCCGAGAACGCGGGGTTGGTGTGCTCGTAGTACGGGACGATCAGCGCAGCCTGGGTCAGGGCGTAGCCGCGCGCCCGCTCCCACGTGGCGTCGTCGACGCCGAGCGCCTCGCGGTATGCCGTACGGCCGGGTCGGGTGAACATCGTCCACGCCGCGATGGTGTCGGCCGCCGGGTCGCCGGCGCCGAGGCTGCCGAAGTCGAGCACGGCCGCGAGCTCGCCTCCGTCGACGAGGACGTTGGGCGGCAGCAGGTCACCGTGCAGCCAGACCCGGTGCTCGGCCTCGGCATCGAAGCCCGGGGCGTCGAGGGCACGGTCCCACGCCACGAGAGCGGCGTCCGTGTCGAGGAGGTGACGGGAGCGTTCGAGGGCGTCGCGGGTCGCGGCGTCGAGCTGCGCCAGTGGCGCGCGGCCACCGGGTGGGGCGCCGTCGGGAACGGGCACGCGGCGCAGAGCCGAGACGAAGCCGGCCAGACGGCGGGCCGCGCGCACCTCGTCGACCGACCCCACGGCATACGGCGACCCGGGCACCCAGCGGAAGACCGCCCAGGCGAGCGGGAAGGTGTCGCTCGGCCGACCGGCGGCGACGGGCTCGGGCACGGCGAGCGGCAGCGACGGGGCGAGGTGGTGGACGGGAAACGCCGGTCGGGCAGGTGGGCGAGGTGCGGCAGCTGCTCGCGGAGGAGCGCGCGCACGAGGTCCTCGTCGACCACGAGCTCGTCGTCGTGCATCCGCGCGTGAGACATGCGGCCCTTTCTACCCGAGGCCGGAAGCACGAAAGCCGCGGCCCGCCACCGAGGAGGTGATGGCGGGACGCGGCACGCTTCACAGGAGAACGCGCGGACCGGCGTCATTGACGGACCGCGCGCAACCCTTGAAGAACCTAGGGGCCCACGGGGGCCCGTGGGGTAAAGAGTCGGTCAGGACTTCGGCTGCTGCGGGTCAGGGAGGTACGTCCGCCGGTCAGTCGACCTGCGACCGCAGCCAGGCGATGTCGCTCGCCTGCCCCTCGAGGCCGCCCGGGGTCTCGCAGACGACCGGCGCCTTGGCTGCCCGGATGACCCCGGCGAGCGCCTCGCCGGCGATGTGGCCCGAACCGAAGTTCGTGTGCCGGTCGGCGCCGGAGTCGAACTCGTCGCGGGAGTCGTTGGCGTGCACGAGGTCGATGCGCCCCGTGATGGCGAGCACCTCGTCGACGACGGTGCCGAGGTCGTTGCCGCCCGCGTGGGCGTGGCAGGTGTCGAGGCAGAAACCGACCTGGTCGCTGCCCGACGCCGACCCGATGGCGTCCCAGAGCCGGGCGATCGCCTCGAGGCGGCGCGCCATGGCGTTGTCGCCGCCGGCGGTGTTCTCGATGAGCAGCGGCACCGGCAGGTCGAGGCCGTCGATGCACTTGCGCCAGTTGTCGAAACCCTTGGCGGCGTCCTCGTCGACCCCGAGGTGGCCGCCGTGCACGATGACGCCCTTGGCGCCGATCTCGGCGGCCGCCGTCAGGTGCTGCTGGAGCAGCTTGCGGCCGGGGATGCGGATGCGGTTGTTGAGGCTGGCGACGTTGATCGGGTAGGGCGCGTGGACGTACAGGTCGATGCCCGCCGCCTCCGCGTCGGCCTTGAGCGCCTCGGCGCCACCGGCATACCGGATGACGGGCCCCTTGTAGCTCTGCGGGTCGCCGAGGAAGAACTGCGACAGGGAGGCGCCGCGTGCCCTGGCCTCCGCGATGGGGTCCTCCTGGTCGACGTGCGCGCCGATGTGTAGAGCCATGCCCCGAGCGTAGGCCGTGGCGCCGACAGGAATTCTCGCGACCGCAGTCGAGGCGGTGTCGATCCGGCGCCCGGCCGTTCGACGTAGGGGCATGACGACGAACACCGAGCCCCAGGGCCGCCCCACCACCACCGCCAGTACCCGCAGCACCTCCAGCACGCCGTCGCGCCGCCAGTGGCTCGCGCTCGGTGTCCTCGCCCTCACCGCGCTGCTGCTGTCGCTCGACGTCAGCGTGCTCTACCTCGCACTGCCCGAGCTGTCCGCAGACCTCGGGGCCAGCACGACCCAGCAGCTGTGGATGCTCGACATCTACAGCTTCGTGCTCGCCGGGTTCCTCGTGACGATGGGCGCCGTCGGCGACCGCATCGGCCGCAAGCGGCTCCTGCTCGCCGGCGCCGTCGCGTTCGGTGTCGCGAGCGCCGCGGCGGCCTACGCGAGCAGTCCGGGTCAGCTCGTCTTCTGGCGGGCCGTGCTCGGCATCGCCGGCGCCACGCTGATGCCGTCGACGATGGGCCTCATCCGCACGATCTTCAGCGACGAGAAGCAGATGATGACCGCGATCGGCGTCTGGTACTCGTGCTTCATGGGTGGCATGGCCGTGGGCCCCCTCGTCGGCGGCGTGCTGCTGGCCCACTTCTGGTGGGGCTCGGCCTTCCTGCTGGGCGTGCCGTTCATGGTGCTGCTCGTGGTCGTCGGGCGGCGCGTGCTGCCGGAGTCCGAGCGCCACGCCGGCACCAAGGTCGACGTCGCGAGCTCAATGCTCTCGCTCGCCACGACGCTGCCCGTCATCTACGGCTTCAAGGAGATCGCCCGCGGCGGCAACACGACCGTCGCGCTGACCACGGCGAGCGTCGGTCTCGCCATGGGCCTGGTCTTCGTGCGCCGCCAGCGCCGCATCGCCAACCCGCTCGTCGACCTGGCGCTCTTCCGCAGCCGCGCCTTCTCGACCGCGCTCGCGATCATGCTCGTCGGTGGCGTCGTCATGGCCGGCGTCTCGTTCCTCGGCTCGCAGTGGCTGCAGCTCGTCGCGGGCCTCTCGCCGCTCGGCGCCGGGCTGTGGATGTTGCCGGCGAACATCGCCCTCCTGCTCGGCTCGTCGACGTCGGCCCGGATCGCGGGACGCCTCGGCACCGCCCGCAGCATGGCGTCGGGCCTGCTCGTCTGCGCCGCCGGCCTCACGCTCTACACGCAGGTCGGCGCGGCAACCGGGCTCGGCCTGCTCGTCTTCGGGATGTGCCTGACCTCGTTCGGGATCATGGTCCCCTCGACCCTGACGATGGGCGTCATGATGCAGTCCGCACCGCCGGAGCGCGCCGGCTCGGTCGCCTCGATGTCGGAGACGTCGGCGGAGTTCGGGATCGCCGTGGGCGTCGCGGGTCTGGGCTCCCTCGCGACGTTCGTCTACCGCGCTCAGCTCGAGCCGTATGCCGCCGCGCACGCGGGCGATGCGACGACCTCCGCGCTCGACTCGCTCGCGGGGGCCGTGCAGGCCGCTACGACCCTGCCGGCGACGGCCGCCCATGAGCTCGTCGCCGCGGCCCAGGCCGCGTTCTCCACGAGCCTCGACGTCGTCGCCGGGGTCGGCGCCGTGATGTTCGTCGTCTGCGCGCTGGCCGCCCTCCGGGTGCTGCGCGACCGCTGAGGAGCGCAGCCGCCGCCGGTCACCCGGCAGGACGGGCGCCCCGTGCTCTGGCACGATGGGCGCCCGTGACTGCCCTCCTGCGCATCCTCGGTGTCGAGCTCATGGCCCAGCTGGGTCGACGGCTCCCGGCGCCGGCGGCCCGTCTCGTCAGCGGGCTCATGCTCGTCGGCGCCAACCTGCTGCCCGTCTGGGCCGTGCTCGAGGGCCGGCTCGGGATGGGCGACGTGCTGCTCGTCTACTGGTTCGAGAACGTCGTCATCTGGTTCGCGACGACGATGCGCATCCTCACCGCCCGGCGCCCCGCGCGGCGCCCGTTCCTGCGCGGCCCGGCCGGCCGCCGGGGCGACTTCGGCCGGCTCGAGTCGACGCTGGCGGCCAAGACGTGGGTGACCGGCGACCCGGCGCTCGCGCTCTTCTTCGCCCTGCACTTCGGCCTCTTCACGCTCGTGCACGGCGTCTTCGCGGCGGTGCTCGCCGGCCTGTCGGGGGTGCGTGGCGGGCTGCTCGACTGGGTCGCGGCCGGTGGGGCGATCCTGCTCAGCCACATGCTCTCGCTGGGCCTGCACTGGCTCGGCGGCGGGGAGCGCAGCGCCGTGAGCCCGGGCTGGGCCATGGCGGCGCCCTACCCGCGGATGATCGCACTGCACGTCACGGTCATCGCCGGCTTCTTCCTGCTGGGCGGTCCGGACGGCCGCACCGCGGACGACCTCGGCGTGGTGGCCCTGCTCATGGGCCTCAAGACGCTGCTCGACCTGCTCTTCCACATCGGCGAGCACCTCGTCTACGCGCGGCGCACGCGAGCGGGGGAGTCGCGTCCGGATACTGGCGCGCTTGCATAAGCAACCCTTATGCAGTCAATAATGTCTGCATGAGTTCCTCGCGCTTCCCCGCCGTGGTCGACGACGTCACCGTGCGGCTGATCGCGGCTGTCGTCCTCGTCGTCGGCGTGATCGCCCTGGCCACCTCGCAGTGGTGGCTCTACGCCGTCCTCGCCGTCGACTTCTCCCTGCGGGCAGCGCTCGGGCCCAAGGCCAGCCCGGTCGCCCGGCTCGTGCAGCGGTGGATCCGACCCGCCGTCGCCGCGCCGAAGCGCCCCACTGCTGGTCCGCCCAAGCGGTTCGCGGCGACCATCGGGGCTGTCATGACGGTCGCCGCGACCGTGCTCTGGCTCGTGAGCCTGGGCTCGGGGTCGCCGGTCGCCGCCGGCTGGGTCATCGGCATCGGCGTCGTCATGGTCGTCTTCCCGGCGCTCGAGTCGGTCTTCGGCATCTGCGTCGGGTGCCTGCTCTTCTCCGCGCTGATGCGCGTCGGCCTCGTGCCCGAGGAGGTCTGCCTCGAATGCGCCGACATCACGAAGCGGCGCGAGCGGCTGCTGGCCGAGCGGGCCGCCGCTGCCTGAGGCGGCCTGAGGCGGCCCGTCAGCCGGCTGCCGCGCGCAGCTTCTCCAGCAGCGGACCCGCGGCCTCGTCGAGGAAGCGCTGCTGCGCGTCTCCGCCCACCTGGACGAGCGCGACGTCTGTGAACCCGGCCTCCCACCACGGGCGTACGGCCTCGACGATCGCGTCGAGGTCGGGCCCGCACGGGATCGACGACGCGACGTCCTCGGGGCGCACGAACTGCGTGGCGCCGGCGAAGCCCTTGGGCGTCGGCAGGTCGGCGTTGACCGACCAGCCACCGCCGAACCACCGGAACTGCGCGTGCGCGCGCTCGACCGCGGCGCTCTCGTCGGGGTCCCAGCAGATCGGGATCTGCCCGACCGCGCGGGCGTCCGCACCGACCCGCGGCGCGCCGTCGGTGCGGTTCCACTCCGACACGAGGTCCGCCGAGGGCTCGACGGCGATCATGTGGTCGGCCAGCGGCGCGAGTCGTTCGATGGACGCGTCGCCGCTCACGGCCACGGCGATGGGCACGGTGAGGTCGGGCAGGTCCCAGATGCGCGCCGAGTCGACGTCGAAGTAGTCGCCGTGGTGGGTCACGAGGTCGCCCGAGTGCAGCCGGCGGATGACCTCGATCGCCTCGCGCAGCATCTCCTGGCGCGTGTCGACCCCCGGCCAGCCGTCGCCGACGACGTGCTCGTTGAGGCTCTCGCCGCTGCCGAGCCCGAGCGTGAAGCGCCCGTCGGCGAGCAGCTGCATCGTCGCGGCCTTCTGGGCCACGACGGCGGGGTGGTAGCGCATCGTCGGGCACGTCACGTAGGTCATGAGCTCGACGCGTTCGGTGGCCTGGGCGACGGCGCCGAGCACGGCCCACGCGTACGGGGCGTGGCCCTGCTCGGTGAGCCAGGGCGAGAAGTGGTCGCTGCTCACCTCGAAGTCGAAGCCCGCCTGCTCGGCGGCCACGGCCCAGCGGACGAGGTCCTTGGGGCCGCTCTGCTCGGTCATCAGGGCGTATCCGAAGTTGGTCACGCCCCCGACGTACCCGCTCGTCCGCCCACGTCTCGTCCAACCTTTGTCCACAGTTGTGGAGAGCCTGTGGATCTCAGTCCGGTCGGTGCCGTGACAGGAAGCTCCGGATGGCCTCGCGGGGGCGGTCGCGCAGCTCGGGCCCATGCGTGAAGGCGGCGACGTCGTAGTCGAGGTCGCCGAGCACGTGGGCGGTGCGCTGGGTCATCCGGAAGTCCGTGCAGAACGCCTTGACCGGCCACCGCACGCCACGCACGTTGAAGATCGCGTCGCCCGTGATGAGCAGGCGTGACTCCTCGTGCAGCAGCGAGACGTGCCCGGGGGAGTGGCCGGGGGTGTGCACCACTCGGAGCCCGCCGGCGACGGGGAGCACCTCTCCGTCGGTGAGCTCGCGCTCGACCGGCACCGGCTCGAAGTCGCGGCCGGGCCGCGAGAAGCGGTCGACGAGCCGCCCCAGCAGGAAGCTCCGGTCGCGTGGGGGCGAGGACCCCTCGCTCGCGTAGGCCGCGTCGTCGTGGTGCAGCGTGAAGCCGCGGCCGGTCTCGCGCGCCACGTGCGCCGCGCCGCCCGCGTGGTCGGGGTGGGCATGCGTCAGCAGCAGGCGCGTCACGTCGGACGGGGCCGAGCCGATGACCGCCAGCGCCGCCATGACCTTCGGACCCGAGCTCTTGACGCCCATGTCGACGAGGGTCACCTGCCCGTCGTCGTCGCGCAGGACGAAGCCGTTGACGAAGTCGCGCACGAGGCGGATGCGCCAGACGTTCGGCGCGAGCTGGACGACCGGGGCCTGGGCCATGGGCCGACGATAGCCCGGCCGTCGATCGCCGCGGGGGCTCGCGGCCCGTGAGAGAACCGGGGTGCTTCGGGTAGGGGCCGAAGGTGGCGGTCGTACCGCCGCCACGACCCGACCACCCGCCAACGAGGCGGCACAGGAGGACGACGTGAGCAAGCGAGTGGCATTCCTCGTCGCGAGCGAGGGCATCGAGCAGGTCGAGCTGACCGACCCGTGGAAGGCCGTGACCGACGCCGGTCACGAGGCGATCCTCGTCAGCCCCGAGTCGGGCGAGGTGCAGATGTTCAACCACCTCGACAAGGGCGACACAAAGACCGTCGACGTGACCGTCGCGGACGCCAGGGCCGACGACTTCGATGCCCTGGTGCTGCCCGGCGGCGTCGCGAACCCCGACACCCTGCGCACGCAGCCCGACGCGGTCGCGTTCGCGCGCGACTTCGTGGCGTCTGGCAAGCCGGTCGCCGCGATCTGCCACGCGCCGTGGACGCTCGTCGAGGCCGACGTGCTCAAGGGTCGCCGGCTCACGTCGTGGCCGAGCCTGCAGACCGACATCCGCAACGCCGGCGGCGACTGGGTCGACGAGTCGCTCGTCATCGACGGCAACCTCATCACGAGCCGCAAGCCCGACGACCTGCCGGACTTCTGCGGCGCCGTGGTGGAGGCGCTGGAGCACGGGGCCGCAGCCCGGTCCGCCTGACCCCGGACCTCGGGCCGGCAGCGGCTCAGCCGAAACCGTGGCGCGCCAACGGGTGCAGCAGCTCTCGCTCCTCGTACGCCAGGTGTGACAGGAGCGTGTCGGTGAGCAGGTCGAGGGCGCGTTCGATCTCGTCGAGCGCGCCCTCGCCCGCGTGCCCGTAGCCGTCGGTGCCGACCAGCCCCACGAGTGCCTCGTCGACCTGCTCGAGCACGTCGGCGATGACGTGGTGCTCCTGCTCGAGCCGGTCGATCACCGGCCCGAGGTCGGGGTCGGCCCGGCGCAGGTGCACGAAGATGCTGTGGTCCTCGAGCGTGTGGTGGCCGGTGACGAGTCGGCAGTACGTCTCGCAGTAGGCGCCGAGCGTCCAGTTGTTCTGCCGCATGGCCATCGTGTTAAGCACCGACCGCGCCGCTCCTGTGGACAGCGCCCCGCGACGCACCTGACCGACGACGTCGCGCAGCTGGGCGAGCTCGCCGCGGAGGTGGTCGTGCACGTCGAGCAGGTGCTGGGGCACCGCCTGCTCGGCGGCGGTGTAGGTGGCGTCATCGGGCTTCGCGGCGACGGGGCGGTCGTCCTCGCGCCAGGGCACCTGCGAGCCGAGGCGCGGGCTGTCAGGACTCGGGCGCACCTCGAGGGGACGGCGGTCGGCTGTGACGGGCGCGGTGACAGGTGCACCGGACGGCATACGCCGAGAGCCGTCGCCCGCGCGACGGGCCCGCTCGGTGTCGACGAGCTCGCGCACGGCCGGGGCGACCTCGCCCGCGAAGCGTCGCAGCACGTCGGGGTCGTCGGTGCCCAGGATGTACGTGCTCACCCCCGCCGTGAGGCTCAGCTCGGCGAGCTGCTCGGTCCACACCTCCGCCGTGCCGCGCAGGAAGCCGCCGCCGGTGCCGAACCGGCCGGAGACGTTGTACATCCGGCGGACAGCCTGCGGGCCGCGGCCGGCCGCGACGGCGGCCTCGTCGATGACGGCGTTGAGTGCCGGCAGCGCGTCCGGCTCGGCGTAGCCCTGGCTCGGCAGCCAGCCGTCGGCGAGCCTGCCGGTGAGGCGGAGCATGCGGGGCTTGTAGGCGCCGAGCCAGATCTCGACGGGGTGCACCGGGACGGGCCCCGCGCGCAGGCCTCGCACGGAGTAGTGCTCCCCCTCCACGGTGACGGAGCGGGCGCCGGGGTGGTCCGGGTCCTGGCCCCACGCGCCCCTGATGACGCGGATCGCCTCGACGAGCGCGTCGACGGCCTCCTTGGGCGAGCGGCGCTCGCCGCCGGCCGCGACGATGGCGTCCCAGAAGGCTCCGGTCCCGAGCCCCAGCTCGGCCCGGCCGCCGCTGATGACGTCGAGCGTCGCCACCTGCTTGGCGATGCCGACCGGATGGCGCAACGGCAGGTTGGCGACGTTGGCCGCGACGCGGATCGACGACGTGCGGGCGGCGACGGCCGTCAGCAGGGTCGGCGTGTCGAGGTGCCTGGCGTTGTACGGGTGGTCCTGGACGGTGAACAGGTCGAGCCCGAGCACGTCGGCGAGCTGGGCCAGCTCGAGCGTCTCGTGCACGCGTGACGCGTCCGGGCTCGCGAACACCCCGAACTGCAGCTCGTGCCCGTAGTCCATGCCGTCAGCGTGGCATACGCTCCGGTCCATGACCGGGGACGACGCTGCCGACGCTGCCGTCGAGGCCCTGCGCGCCCTCATCCGCATCCCGACGGTCTCGGCCTGGAACCGTGACGAGGAGGACCGCGCGGCCTTCGAGTCCCTGCTGACGGAGCTGCGCGAACGCTTCCCGCGGCTGCACGCCGAGTGCGAGGTCGAGCGGATCAGTGGTGACGCGCTGCTGGTGCGGTGGCCCGGTCGCACGCGCGAGGCACCGGTGGTGCTCATGGCGCACCTCGACGTCGTGCCGGTCGACGACGCGTCGGTGTGGACGCACCCGCCCTTCGCAGCCGAGCTCGTCGACGGGTTCGTCTGGGGCCGTGGGGCGCTCGACTGCAAGGGGTCCCTGGTCGCGACGTGTGCTGCCGTCGAGACGCTCCTCGCCGAGGGCATCGTGCCGGGACGCGACGTGTGGCTGTCGTTCGGCTGCAACGAGGAGGTGTCGGGGCGGGCGGCCAAGGACGCCGTGGCGCTGCTGCGCGAGCGTGGTGTCGAGCCGTGGTTCGTCGTGGACGAGGGCGGGGCGATCGTCCAGGGCGCGCTCCCGGGCGTCGATGCCCCGATGGCGGTGATCGGCGTCTCCGAGAAGGGCACGGTCGACGTCGACCTCGTCGCACGCGGAGACGGCGGTCACGCGTCCGCGCCCCGCCGGATGGGCGCGACCGCCCGGCTCGCCCGAGCCATCCTTCGCCTCGAGCGCAAGCCGTTCCCCAGCCACCTGCCGGACGCCACCGTCGACATGCTCGAGCGCGCCGGTGCCCACGCCCGTATGCCGTACGCCGCGGTCTTCGGCAACGCGCGCCGCCTTCGTCCGCTGCTCTCGCGGGTGCTGCCGCGGCTCGGGCACGAGACCGCAGCCCTGACGCGCACGACGGTCGCGGTGACCCAGCTGAGCGGGTCACCGGGGGCCAACGTCATCGCCGCCACCGCGCGTGCCCACGTCAACATGCGCGTCATGGTGGGCGAGACGGTGGACGGGGCCGTCGAGCGGATCCGGCGGACGGTCGGCGACGACCACGTCGAGGTCTCGCTCGTCAGCGGCGACGAACCCAGCCCGGTGTCGCCGACGGACGACACCGCGTACGCCCTCCTCGAGGCGACGGTGGCCGACGTCTTCCCGGGCACGGTCGCGGTGCCCTACGTGATGCTCGCGGCGACGGACTCACGCCACTTCCACCGCGTGTGGCCGCGCGTCTACCGGTTCACGCCGTTCCGGATGAGCGATGCTCAGCGGGCGTCGATCCACGGCGTCGACGAGCGCATCGGCGTGCGTGACCTCCTCGACGGGGTCGCGTGGTACCGCCGCCTCATCGAGCAGCTCTGATCCTCGAAGTACCTGAGCGAGAACAGGATCCGCATGTCCGACAACACGGTCGTCTCCGACGCCGCACGGGCCGTCGCCCGCAGCCCGATCACCAAGGTGGTCGGGTTCCTCATCTGCGTCGAGCTCGCGAGCGGGGTGCTCCAGGGCTACTACACGCCGATCTTCACGGACATCGCGCGGCACCTGTCGATCAAGGACGCCGACGTCAACTGGTTCGAGGCGGCGCAGCTGATCGTGTCGGCGCTCGTCGTGCCCCTGCTCGCGCGGCTCGGTGACCTCCTCGGGCACCGCAAGGTGCTGCTCCTGTCGACGGTCGTGACGGCGGTGGCGTCGTGGGGAGTGGCCTTCGCGCCGAGCTTCGGGACCTTCCTCGTCGCGTGGGCGATCCAGGGCTTCTACGTCGTGTGGCTGCCGATGGAGGTCGCGATCATCCACTGGCGCACCGGGGGAGCCGAGAGCCGGGTGCGGGGTGCGGCCGGGCTGCTCGTCGCAGGCCTGGAGCTGGGGGTCATCGCCGGCGCGCTCACCAGCGGTGCGCTGTCCGAGTCCCTCGGCATGACAGGGCTGCTCGCGCTCCCGGCGGTCGTCGTCACACTGGCACTCGTCGCGATCTGGTTCGGTGTCGAGGAGTCACCGGCGTTGGGCACCGGCGGGGTCGACTGGCGTGGTTTCGGGCTGATCACGCTGGCACTGGGTCTCGTCATGGGCGGTCTCGTCATGCTGCGGGTCGTGGGGCCGGGCAGCCCCTGGCCATGGCTCGTCGTGCTGCTGGGCTTCGCCGCCCTCGTGCCGTTCGCGCGCGCCGAGCTCGCGCACCCCGAGCCGCTCGTCGACCTGCGCATCCTCTCCGCCCGCGGGCAGTGGCCGGTGCAGGCGACCGCGTTCCTCTTCGGCGTCTCGGTGCTGGGGGCGCAGATCCCGTTGTCCACGTTCGCCCGCACCGACCCCGCGGTCACGGGTTACGGTCTCGGCGCGAGCGCGGGTCGCGTCTCGATCATCATCGGCGGCTACGTGCTGTCCCTCGCCGTCGGCGCGCTGCTGCTGCACGTGCTGGGTCGCCGGGTCGGCACCCGCATCGCGATGGTCGTCGCCGCGCTGCTGGTGGCGGTCGGCTACCTGCTCTTCCTGCCCTTCCACGACACGCTCGCGCAGACCCTGACGAACATGGTGGTCGCCGGCCTCGGCTCGGGAGCACTCGTGGCGGGACTCCCCACGGCTGCTGCCGCACAGGCGCCCCCGACGCACACGGGCCTGGCGACGGGCATGACGAACACGACGAAGACCATCGGCGGCGCCTTCGCGTCGAGCGTCTTCGCCATCGCCCTGGCGTCGGCCGGGTCGGTGGACGCAGAGGCGACGGCGCACGCGTCGCTCTCGGGCTACCTGACGGTCTGGGCGATCTGCGGGGTCACCGCGCTCGCAGCAGCCGTCTTCCTCCTCGTCGTGCACGCCTCGCAACGACCACTTCGCGCCTGACAGGTCACGCATCGCGCGGGGAGTGGTGTGATGGGGTCATGCAGATGCCGAAGCACAGCGACGAGGCCAAGGCACACTTCCGGTCCCTCGTGAACGACGCTCCCGGTGTCGAGGTGAAGCCGATGTTCGGCAGCCTCGGTGCCTTCGTCAACGGCAACATGTTCGCAGGGCTCTTCGGCGAGGACGTCGGTGTCAAGCTCGACCCCGCCGGGCTCGACGAGCTGCGGGCGCTCCCCGGGAGCGGCCCCTTCGGCCCGGCGGGACGACCGATGGGCGGCTACCTGTCGCTGCCGACCGACCTCGACGACGCCGCCCGCACCACGTGGGTCGACCGGGCGCGTGACCACGTCGCCACGTTGCCGCCCAAGGTCAAGAAGCCGAAGAAGTAGGCACCGTGTCGTCACTGGACGAGGAGGCGGCCCGCGACGAGCTGCGCGCGCTCGTCGGGGACGACGGCTCCGTCGAGCTGCGACCGATGTTCGGCACGCTCGCCGCGCTCGTCGACGGACACGTGTTCGCGGTCGCCATGGGTGACCGCATCGGGGTGAAGCTGGGCCACGACGCGCTGGCCGAGCTCGACGCGGTGCCCGGGTCGGGAGTGCTCACGATGGGCACCCGCCGGATGAAGGCATACCGGAGCCTCCCGCCGGGGATGCCCGAAGCAGAACGTCGAGCATGGCTCGCCCGCGCGCGGGACCAGGTGGCGAGCCGGCACCGCTGACGAGATGCGCGCTGGCACACGAGCGTGGGCGAAAACCACTGGCGCACAGACCTGCCGAGCCGTCACTCTGGTCAGGCACGGGGTGGGCAAGCAGCCGCGGTGGCGTGCCACCTGCGGTCCTGCGCGTCGGACCCGCCCACGGATGCAGCGCTCTGTCCAAGCGCCCACTCCAGGTAACGGTGCCCAGCACCAGGGGTTCGAATCCCCAGGGCGTCGTCGCCCGTGAGAAGTCGTGTGCCGCCCTGCGGACCGGACCCGTGTCGTTCACGTCACGGCGCCCGGTCCCCGCGACGCACGTCGCACGGTCGGCGACGCTCACCAGCAGATCCGCCACCTATGTGTCCCGCCGAGCCGACCCGCGAAGGAGGTCGCCCCGAATGTCGATGTCCCTGACGAAGTTCACGATCGAGCCGCGCCACTGCGCGCTGCGCTACCGACACGGCGTCCTCGAGCAGGTGCTGCCCGCGGGCCGCCACCGTCGGCTGCGTGGTCAGCGTCTCGTGGTGCTCGACCTGCGGCAGCGGCTGCTCCAGCTGGCGCCCCAGGAGGTGCTCACCTCGGACGGGGTGTCGGTGCGCGTCAGCGCGGTGGTGCGCTGGTCGGTCGGCGACCCGGTCGCCTTCGCCGAGGTGTCCGACGACCCGGCCGCGACGGTGTACCTCGCGGCGCAGGTCGCCCTGCGCGACGCTCTCGCGACGCTGACCGCCGACGGGGTGGTCGGCCGCGGGGCTGCGCTGCCGGCTGCCTCCATCACCGCGGCGACCGCCGAGGTGTCCCGCCGGGTCGGCGCCGACGTGGCGGAGGTCGTCGTCAAGGACGTCATCGTGCCGGTCGAGCTGCGGGCTGCCGCGGCCGAGCTGGCGACCGCGCGGCGTCGTGGCGAGGCGCAGCTCGAGGCAGCCCGGGCGGAGACGGCTGCCCTGCGTTCGCTCGCCAACGGTGCCAAGCTGCTCGACGCCCACCCGGCTCTCGCGCGGCTGCGGCTCGTGCAGTCGGCTCCGCCCGGCACGCGCATCGTCCTGGGTGTGCCGGACACGTCCGCCCCGGCCGACGGCGACTGAGCCACAGCCATCACAACCGAACGGGGAGTGGTCCGGGTATGCGTGAACGGGCGCGTGCGCTCCCGACCGGTTCGTGCGGTCGGGAGCGCGGCCCGGCCCGGTGGGGGTGGGGGCGAGACGCGGCGACGGGTCAGAAGGGCGGAGGATCGTCGTCGACCGATGGGCGGCGTGAGCGGCTCGCGTCGCGTGGCGGGTCGAGTCCGTCGCGCCAGTTCTTGGGGTAGGTGGTGTAGCTGGCCCCGGTGAGGGTGGTCCACTGCAAGCCGTCGTGCTCGACCGGGGTGCTGGTCCAGACCTGGTGGGTCTTGAGGTTGTGGTGCCGGCGTTCCTTGGCGTAGAAGTTCGTCACGGCTGTCTCACCGGCCGGCCAGGGCGTCTCGTGGTCGAGGTCGCAGCGGGCGGCGGGGACGTGGCAGTCGGGTCCGCGGCAGGTGCCGTCGACGGCGCGGACGTGCTCGACCATCGCCCTGGTGGGCCGGTAGGCCTTCGTGGGGCGGGTGATCGCGTGGCCGTCGCGCAGGTCGACCGGCAGGGTCTGCCACACCGAGCCGGGGCGGGTCATGAGCTCGCGGGCATGGGCGGCGGTGACCCAACCGTGCCCGGGCAGCTCGCACGCGGCGTCGCTCTGCCCGGTGGCGACCTCGAACGGCACGACCAGCCACACCCGCGCCGCCGCGTCACCGGTCATCTCGTCCGTCACCTTGCCGGGGTCGAGGTGGCCACTGAGCAGGGCTGCGGTGGCCAGGTCGCAGCGCAGCTGGTCCAGGGTGCGCGGGTCGCCGGAGCCGCGCAGAGCGCGGGCATCGGCGTCGAGCCGGTCCAGGACCCCCGCGATCGTGCCCGCGTCAGCGGTGATCGTCAGGCAGCCCATACCGTCCTCGACCATCCGCCCGAACACCCCCCGCCGCGACCGCGCCTGGTCGCGCCGCTCCTGGGAGCCGCGGGTGTCGACCGAGGCGACGGCCCGCCGCAACCGGGCCGAGAACGTCCGCTGCCCCACCGGCCGCCCGTCCCGCGACGGGGCGAGCACCGCCTCCTCCACCGCCGCGACGTCCGCATCCGGCAGCTGGACCGTCTCGCACGCCACCTGCACCGCCCGGTAGAGCGACGTGCCGCCCTCACGCAGCGCCGCCAGCAGACGCCGGTGCCGCCGCGGGGACGTCGCCAACGTCAGCCGCCGCCCCACCTCACCGGCGCCGACCCCGGTCGCCAGCGCGATCTCCTCCGCGACGACCCGCACCGGCAAGACCAGCGCCGCGGCCCGACGCGAGGACCCGCCGGCAGCGCTTGGACCTGCTTTTCGGCGATGGTGTGCAACGCCCCGTACGCAGCCATCAGGTCGGCCTCCACGCGCGCCTTCGCGGCCTCGAGCGCCTCGACCCGCGCCATCACCCGCTCACTCGCCCGCAGCAGGGACTCGGTCACTTCGACCGACCGGGCCCGCTCATCCCGCGCGGGAGACCGGGAGGCGCGATGCGTCTCGCCGTGGTTGCTCGAGCTCTCGTACTCGACCTCCCCAGCGAGGCGCGGCGACAGGACCGAGACGACCGGCCGCAGCGAGCCGCCGACAGGCTCTGAGTCACGCACCCAGGTCACGTCGAGCACCCGGGGTGAACCGCCACCGAGCAGGCCGGCGGAGGCTCGCGACGACGCGATGTACGGCATACGGCCACCTCCCCTGTCTGCTCGTTGCCCTACCTCCAGTAGAACAAATGTTCGACAACATGGCAAGGGCTGCGACACATCTGTGGACAACGAATTACGCTGCCCGACAACTGATCTCGTTGGGAACGAAGCGAGAGCACTGTCTGGTCGTCGCCGACCGTCTCTGCTTCGATCTAGGGTCTCGCCCATGGCGCGGAACAGGCTGACGGTGACCGACACCCCGGTGGGTGACGTCGACCTCGTCGTCGTCACGCCGGCGGGCACGCGCCGTCGGGACCCGCTGCCGCTGCTCGTGGCACACGACGGTCCGGAGTACTCCCGCCGCGCCCACCTCGTCTCCACCCTCCGCGAAGCCATGGGTTCCGGCCGCATCCCGCCCACCCGCGTGGCCCTCCTCGAACCGGGCCCGCGCAACGAGCGCTACGCCGCCAACACCGACTGGGCCGACACGCTCACCCTGCACGTGCTGCCGGCGGTCCACACGGCATACGCGAGCTCGGGCAGACCCGCCCTCATGGGGGCGAGCCTCGGCGGGCTCGCCTCGCTTCAGGCCGAGTGGCGCCACCCGGGCACGTTCGGGGCGCTGTTCCTGCAGTCGGGCTCGTTCTTCCGCAAGCGGCTCGACGACGAGGAGGACTTCGAGTTCTGGGACCGCGTCACCGCCTTCGTCACGAGTGTGCGCCGCGCCCGCAGGCGCCGCACGAGCGCGCGCATCGTGATGACCTGCAACACCGACGAGGGCAACCTCGCCAACAACCGGCAGATGGCCGAGGTGCTCGCGCGCACCGGCCACGACGTCGCTTTCCACGAGCTGCCGGGCCGGCACGACTGGCGCGACTGGGCGGCGGCGTTCGACCCCTTCCTGTTGACACTGCTGCAAGGATCGGGGCACCCGAAACCTCGACCTGGAGAGGCACATGGCTGAGACCCGAAACCACCTGATCGGACTGCTGCTGGGGGCTGAGGAGGACTGGCCGACCGCTTTCGAGGAGCTGCTGAAGCTCGTCGGGCCGATCACGACCGACGACGGGGTCACCCACGAGCTGACGAGCGAGCGGCTCACCATCGAGCCCTTCGACCTGCGCCAGCCGGTGCGCACCGAGCTGGTCATCGACCGCCTGGCCTACTGGTACTACCACCCGCGCGAGTGGCTCAAGAAGGCCGCGCTGATGAACGACACGTACCTGCTGAACAGCCCCTTCACGTTCCAGTCGATGGAGAAGCACAGCGCGTACGTCGCCCTGATGCGCCTGGGGCTCAAGGTCCCCGAGACCTGGCTGGTGCCCTACAAGAACCCGGTCGACAACGTCCGGTGGGCCTACACGAGCGCCAAGTACAACCGCCCGTTCGACCTCAAGCAGATCGCCCAGAAGCTCGGCTACCCGATGTACATGAAGCCGTTCGACGGCGGCGGCTGGCGCGGCGTCTCGCGCATCAACGACGAGAAGGACCTCGTCAAGGCCTACGACGAGTCGGGCGAGATGCTCATGCACCTCCAGTCGACCGTCGAGTACGACCACTTCGCGCGTGCGCTGTCGATCGGGCCCGAGACGATGGTCATGGACTTCCGCCCCGAGCAGCCGATGCACAACAGGTATGCCGTGAGCTACGACTTCCTGCAACCGTCGGCCGGGCGCCAGGCAGCCGCCATCAGCCGCATCGTCAACGCGATGTTCGGCTGGGAGTTCAACTCGTGCGAGATGCTCGTCAAGGGCGACGACGTCTACCCGATCGACTATGCCAACGCGTGCCCCGACGTCGCCGTCACCTCGCTGCACTACTACTTCCCGTGGGCGATCAAGGCGCTCGTGCGCTGGTCGGCCTACTGCGTCGTCACGGGCCGCAAGGGGCCGATGGACCTCGAGATGCGCCGCTACTTCGACGTCGCCGACCGCGACGACCTCAGCGACGAGCAGAAGCTCGACGCCTACCTCGGCATCGCCGACGAGTACTTCGAGACCGACAAGTACTGGGCGTGGTGTGAGAAGTACCTGCCGCACCTCGACTCGGCCGTGCTCGAGTGGGTCCAGTCGGACGCGTTCCGGAACCTGTTGCGCGCCACCGTGGTCACGACCTACCCGGCGCACGAGCGCGACACGTTCATGGCGCACTTCGGTGGGCTGCTCGGCCTCTGGGTCAAGGACGAGAAGTCGCGGCTCGGGACGTCCTGAGCGCCTCTAGCCGATGCTCCCGCCGATCCCGGCGACGAGGTTGATCGTCGAGGCGATGACGACCGTGCCGAACAGGTACGCGAGCAGGCAGTGCCCGAGCACCACGCGGCGGATCCCGGAACCGCTCAGCCCCGTGTCGGACACCTGGTAGGTCATGCCGAGGTTGAACGAGAAGTAGGCGAAGTCGGAGAACGTCGGGTCGTCGTCCTGGTTGAAGTCGATCGGCGGGCGTGGGCTGGCGTAGTACACGCGCGCGTAGCGCAGCACGTAGACGGTGTGCACGCAGAGCCAGCCGACGGCGACCGCGCCGACTCCGACGAGCGCGTCGACGAGCGCCTCGCTGCCGCGCTGGCGCCCTCCGACGAGCAGGATGCCGACACCGGTGAGGCTGGCGAGGCCGACGAGGATGACGACGACGTCGTACCAGGCGGCGTCGCCGTCGCGGCCCTGGACCTTCTCGCGGGTGGCGGGCGCGTCGTGGCCGAGCACGTGGAGCAGCAGGGGCAGCGCGAACGCGAGCCCACCGACGACGAAGCCGGCGAGGGCGTGCACGAGGAGGCCGCGTCCGGTGTCGGCGGCGCCGAGCGGGGCGAGGTCCCCGGCGAGGACTCCGGCGAGCACGCCGACGACCACGGCGATGGCGAGGCGACGCCGGATGGTGGGCACGATCCGGAGGCTACCGCCGACCGTCCGCCGCTTGCTGGAAGCTGGCTGGTGGTCCGCTGGGTGGGGGGTCGGGGTATGTCATCCACCGGTCGAGTTCGCGGCCGCCGCACCTCCGACCCGAGCCCTAGGATCCCTACATGTCAGACCTCTCCACCGCCCGGCGCAGTCTCACCGTGGTCTACCACCCGCACCGGGTCGACGACCTCGACGACGCCCGGACGACCGTGGCGAAGATCTGTGCCGACAACGGATGGGGCGAGCCGCGCTGGGTGCAGACCACCGCGGAGGAGACGGGCGAGAAGCAGGCGCGCGAGGCGGTGCGTGACGGCGCGGACGTCGTCGCCTCGCTCGGTGGGGACGGCACCGTTCGAGCGGTCGCGTCGGCCCTGGTCGGCACGGACGTCGCTCTCGGCCTGCTGCCCGGCGGCACCGGGAACCTGCTCGCGCGCAACCTCGGACTCCCTGTCGGATCCCTCGACGAGGCGGCCCGGACCCTCGTCGAAGGACGCGACCGGCGGATCGACGTCGGCGCCGTGCGCCTCGCCGACGACCTGCCCGAGCCGGAGTCGAGCCGGGCGACCAAGGACAGCCCCGCAGGTGTCGCCGACGACGAGGAGGTCTTCCTCGTCATGACCGGCTTCGGGCTCGACGGCGAGATCATGGCCGACACCGACGAGAAGGTGAAGGAGGCCGTCGGTTGGGTCGCGTACGTCCTGGCTGCCTTCAAGAAGGTGTCCGGTCGCGGCTTCACGGTCGACGTGAAGGCCCACGGGGGCGAGGGAGTCGTGGGCGCGACGGGCTCCGACGTCCGCAGGCACGCGGCGGCCGTCATCGTCGGCAACTGCGGAACCCTCCAGGGCGGGGTCGAGCTGATGCCCGACGCGAAGGTGGACGACGGTGTGCTCGACGCGGTCGTCCTGGCTCCTCGTGGGGCGCTCGGATGGGCCTCGGTGGTGGCCGACGTCGCGACCCGTCACCGGGCCGGGCACCAGCGTCTCGACCGACTCGTCGCCGAGCGGCTGACCGTCGAGGCGCAGCGTCCGGTCGAGGCCGAGATCGACGGCGACCCGGTCGGCGCGCACCGCGCGCTCGCCGCACGGGTCATCCCTGACTCCCTGGTGGTACGCGTTGGCTGACCGGCACCGCATCTCGACGCGGCCGCCGGGCCGCGGCCGACGCCTGCTCAAGGCGGTCGGGTTCGGGCTGGCCTTCGCGGTGCCGGTGACGGCGCTGGCCTTCGTCGTGCGCGAGAAGTTCCTGCCGATGATCGAGCTGGACGAGCGCCTCATCATCGGCGCCACCGACATCACCCGCGACAACCCCTGGTTCAAGACCGCCCTGCTGATCTGGCAGGAGGCGACCCAGCCGAAGTGGGTCTACATCGTCGCTTCCGGGGTCTGCCTCGTGCTGTGGCGCCGGCACCGCGACCTCGCGACCCGGTGCCTCTGGGCCTTCATCACGATGATGGTCGGCTGGAACCTCCAGCTCGTCCTCAAGGAGGTCGTCCGGCGCGCCCGTCCCGTCGTGAGCGACCCCGTCTCGCACGCCCCCGGCTACAGCTTCCCGTCGGGCCACGCTGCCAACGCGGCGGTCATCGCGACGGTGCTGACGCTGCTGCTCTGGCCGGTTCTGTCGGCGACCGCGCGGCGCTGGCTGGTGGCCGGCCTCACGGCATACGTCGTCATCACAGCGCTCGACCGGGTCTTCCTCGGCGTGCACTTCCCCTCAGACGTCCTGGCCGGTGTGCTCTTCGGCATCGGCCTGGGCTCGGCGTCCTACGTCGGATACCTCGGGTGGAACCCCCAGAGCCCGGACGACGCCCCTCCCCCAGAGGGACTGTCCGGGCCCGAGCAAGCGAAAGGCACCCCGTGAACCACACCTTCGTCCACCGTTACGAGATCGACTCGTCCAGGCCGACCCCCGGGTCGGCGTTGCGTGACGCCGCGCTGAGGGTGCTCGTCCCCGCGCTCGTCCTCTTCGCCCTGATCACGGGCTTCGGCTTCCTCATCACGGGCCCGTTCGGCGGGATGCCGTGGGAGGAGGACATCAGCAGGTCCGTGGCGTCCGGCCGCACCGAGCTGTGGAACTCCATCACCATGGTCTGGTCGCGCATCGGCAACACCGAGATCATCATCGGCGTCTGCGTCATCGCCGTCGCGCTGATCTGGTGGCGCACCAAGCAGTGGTGGTATGCCGTCGTGCCCGCCATCGCGATCGCCATGCAGGCCAGCGTGTTCGTCGCCGCGACGACGATCGCCGACCGCCCGCGCCCGAAGGTCGCGCACCTCGACCCCGCGCCGCCGACGTCCAGCTACCCCAGCGGCCACGTCGGTGCTGCCACGGCCCTCTACCTCACGTTCGCCCTCATGGCCCAGCGCATCGAGCGCGCGTGGCTGCGCCGGCTCGTCACCGCCGTGTGCGTCATCATCCCGTTCCTCGTCGCCTACGCGCGGCTCTACCGGGGCATGCACCACCTCGTCGACATCCTCGTCGGCGCGGTCAACGGCATCGTCTGCTGTCTCCTCGCGTGGCACTACCTGCGCCGGCGCACCGACAGCGGCCGCGTGGGCGCGAAGGCCCGGGAGGCCGTGTCACGCTGAGCGGGGCACGGGCGACGGGCGTGTGAGCCACCCCAGAGCGAGGACGATCCCGCCGCGCGGAGTCGTCGGCGAGTCGACGACGGGTCGCTGGGCGCGGCGCGTCCGGCGGCTCAGGTCGGCGGTGCGCTGACGGGCGACGGCCTCGTTCAGGTAATGCGTGTTCATGGTGCCCCTCCTGCACTCGTGATGCGTGACCAGACAGAGCGCGCCGGGTCCTTCCTGATGCACGACAGCGCGAAAAAGCCCGAAACCCGCCCTGATTGGGCGGGTCTCGGGCTTTTCGCAGTTCCGGCGAACGCTGGGTCAGACGCGTGCGTGGCGGGCCCGGCCGAAGCTGTAGACGCCGAACGCGATGAGGCCGAGGGCCACCAGTGCGAGCAGCACCGGACCGCCGGGCGCCCCGAGCAGGTTGCGCAGCGCGCCGTCGAGGCCGCGCGCCTCGCTCGGCTTGTGCCGCACGGCAGCCAGGATGAAGAGGCCGCCCACGATCGCGAGGGCGACGCCCTTGGCGATGTAACCGAAGCGGCCGGCCTTGACGGTCCAGGGGCTCGGGTGCGTCTCGAGGTCCTCGAGGAACTTCCGCTTCCAGCCCTTGACGACGTGGTAGACGCCGACGCCGATGATGGCGAGACCGACCGCGCCGACGAGCCAGGTGCCGGCCGGCTGCTTCATCAGGCTGGCCGTGAAGTCGGCCGACTGGCTCTTGCTCGACCTGCCGCTGCCGCTCGCGAACGTGAAGGCGGTCCACGAGAGGGCCAGGTAGACGACGGCCTTGGCGGCCGCCTTGAGCCGGTCGCTCGTCTCGAGGCCGCCGGAGATCGCCTCGGTGACCTGCCAGATCGCGAGGCCCAGCCAGGCGACCACGGCGACCCAGAGGACGAAGACCCCGAAGCCGTTCTCGGCCATCGAGCCGAGGGCGCCGGACTGGTCCGCGCTGGAGCTCTTCGACCCGAACGCGAGCCTCAGGGCGATCGCACCGATGACGATGTGGAGCACGCCGTTGACGGCGTAGCCGATGCGTGCGGTCGTCTCGAGGGCCGGGTGGTCACCGGCCCGCCGAGAGGCGGCCTTGACGTCTGTGGAGTCCATGCACGTGTCCTGTCGATCGAGGGGTCCCCGTGAGCACTGGAGAACATACCCACGCGGGCGTCCTCAGCCGCGGTTCCGGTTCAGCGGACCAGGTCGAGAACCCTCAGGATGTCGGGCCACGCCAGCTCGCCCAGCTCGCGGTCGGCGGCGTCGGTGCCGCCCCGCGCCATCCGCTGCCCGCCGGCGGCCGGCTGCTCGCCGGGAAGGACGACCCGGTGGCCGGCGTCGGGGTGGGTCACGACGCTGGTCGGCAACCCGTATGCCGTGCGCCGCGTCTCGATGGCGCGCGCGGACGCGACGGCAGGCCAGACCTGGTCGTCCCCTCCTGCGACGAGCAGCACGTCGCCGAAGAACCGCTCGACGGCGATGGTCGCCCGGGGCACGAGGGAGGCGGCCGTGTCCAAGCTCTGGGCATACACGGGCGCGTATGCCGGTGGGTCGCCCAGCGCCTCCACGTCGTCGTCGTAGGGCACGAACGGGACCGGCTCGCCGCCCCGGCTCCACGAGGAGTGCTGCGGCCGCAGCTCGCCGTCGGGACCCGGCCCGACGTTCGCCCAGACGACGTGGGTCGGCGCCAATGCGACGACGGCGTCGACGCGGGGGTCGTCGACGGCATACAGGAGAAAGCCCTCGGCGGTCTTGGACGACCCGACGAGGACCACGCGTTCGCACTCGGCGGCGAGGGTGCCGACCGCACTGCCGAACGCCTCGAGCGGGTACTCCCAGATCGCCGCCGGCAGGCCCGGGCTGCCGAACCAGCGGTAGGTGAGGGCGGCCGACACCCCGGCCGAGGCGAGCACCCTCGCCCTCTCCGTCTCGACTCGGCCGCTCGAGCCGGAGAGCACCAGCACGCCGGTGCCGTTGCCGCCGTCGGCAGGCGCGACGAGCACGCCGCCGTGGTCGTAGGGCCGGGTTCGCAGATCCACGTCCCCAACCTATCGACGGTGGGAGCATGGACCATGCCCGACTACTCGCACACCGAGACCGTGAACGCCTCTCCCGCAGCGGTCTTCGCCATCCTCGACGACGTCACCAGAGCCCCTGAGTGGCTCAAGCGGTGCACGCGGCTCGACAACCTCTCCGGCGGGCCCACCGCGGTCGGCACGCGGCTGAAGTACCACTACAAGGACGGCAGCCGCACCGGCGTCATGGACGGCTCGGTCGTCGCGCGCGAGCAGGACCGCAAGCTGACCAACCGCTTCACCGACAAGATGATGGACGTCACCGTCGACTTCGACGTCGCACCCGGGGCGATGCCCGACCAGACCACGCTGACCCACACGATCACCATCGACACCAAGGGCCTCGGCAAGGTGTTCACGCCGATGATCAGGCGCCAGCTGCCGGCACAGACGACGGGCGCGATGGCCGAGCTCAAGCGGCTCGCCGAGTCGGGAACCTGACGGGGAACGCCCGGTCGGCTCAGCCGCCGAGGCGCTCGAACGCCGTGACCGTGAGCACCGCGGCCCCGGCCTCGTCGCTCGCCGCGAGGTCGACGACTGCCGTGATGCCCCAGTCGCGGTCGTCGTCGGGGTCGACGACGACCTGGCGCAGTCGCCACTCGCCGGGCACCTTCTCGACCTGCAGCAGGGCGGGGGAGCGGGCGCCCTGGTCGGTGGCGATCGCGTCGTGCTCGTCGTAGTAGGCGCCGAGGGCCTCGTTCCACGCGTCGGCGTCCATCACGACCTTCTGCGGTGGGTCGGTCAGCTCGGCGACGCGGGCCTCGAGCTCGCCGAGCGCCTCCCACTCGTCGCGGGCGGCGAGCTCGACACGATGGAACATCGCGTTGCGGATCATGACGGTGAACGCCCGCTCGTTGGCCGTGATCGGCCTCGCGGGCGGGGCCACGTCAGCGGTGGCGAGGACGGCCTCGCTCGGGTTGACGAGGTCCTCCCACTCGTCGAGCAGGCTCGAGTCGGTCTGGCGCACGAGCTCGCCGAGCCACTCGATGACGTCCTCGAGCTCCTCCGTGCGGTGCGACTCGGGCACCGTGCGCCGCAGGGCCCGGTACGCGTCGGTGAGGTAGCGCAGGACGAGCCCCTCCGACCTGGAGAGCCCGTAGTACGAGATGAACTCGTTGAAGGTCATGCCGCGCTCGTACATCTCGCGGACCACCGACTTGGGGGAGAGCGCGTCGGCCGAGATCCACGGGTGGGTCCGGCGGTAGGCCGCCAGGGTCACCTCGAGCAGGTCGGCCAGGGGCTTGGGCCAGCTGACCTCCTCGAGCCGCTCCATCCGCTCCTCGTACTCGACGCCGTCGAGCTTCATCGCCGCGACCGCCTCGCCGCGCGCCTTGAACTCCTGCGCCCACAGCACCTGGCGCGGGTCCTCGAGGATCGCCTCGATGACCGAGACGAGATCCTTTGCGTACGAGTCGGACTCGGGGTCGAGAGTGTCCATGACAGCCAAGGCGAAGGGCGCGAGCGGCTGGTTGAGGGCGAAGTCGCGCTGGAGGTCGATCGTCAGCGCGTGGCGGCGGCCTGACGACTCGGCCGTGGCGAGCCGCTCGACGACGCCGGAGGTGAGCAGCTCCTTGGCGAGCACGAGCGCGTGCCGCTGGAGGCGACGCTGGTCCTTGGCCTCGTGGTGGTTGTCCGAGAACAGCCGCAGGGCGTGTGCGACCGGGTTGCCTTCTCGCGCAAGCAGGTTGACGAGCATCGAGTGGGAGACGCGCAGCCGCGGCTGCAGCGGCTCCGGCTCGGCCGCGATGAGGCGCTCGAAGGTGTCCTCCGACCAGTTGACGAAGCCGTCAGGCGCCTTCTTGCGCTGGATCTTCTTCTGCTTCTTGGGGTCGTCGCCCGCCTTCTCGACCGCGCGGAGGTTGTCGACGACGTGCTCCGGCGCCTGCGCGACCACCCAGCCCCGCGCGTCGAACCCGGCGCGCCCGGCGCGCCCGACGATCTGGTGGAACTCACGGGCCTTGAGCAGCCGCTGCTTCGTCCCGTCGAACTTCGTCAGGCCGGTGAGCAGGACCGTGCGGATCGGCACGTTGATGCCGACCCCGAGCGTGTCGGTGCCGCAGATGACCTTGAGCAGGCCGTCCTGGGCGAGCTGCTCGACGAGGCGGCGGTACTTCGGCAGCATGCCCGCATGGTGCACGCCGATGCCGTGCCGCACGAGCCGCGACAGGGTGCGCCCGAAGCCCGCACCGAAGCGGAAGCCGCCGATGCGCGTGGCGATGGCCTCGCGCTCCTCGCGGGTCGTGATCTTCACGGCCATGAGGCTCTGCGCGCGCTCGAGCGCGGCCGCCTGCGTGAAGTGCACGACGTAGACGGGGGCGCGGTCCTTCTCGAGCAGCTCCTCGATGGTCTCGTGGAGCGGGGTGACGGCATACGAGAACTCGAGGGGGACGGGGCGCTCGGTGCCGGTGATGACCCCGGTGGACCGGCCGGTGCGGCGGGTCAGGTCGTCGCGGAACATCGTGACGTCGCCGAGGGTCGCCGACATCAGCACGAACTGCGCCTGCGGCAGCTCGAGGATCGGCACCTGCCACGCCCAGCCGCGGTCGGGCTCGGAGTAGAAGTGGAACTCGTCCATGACGACGAGGCCGATGTCGGCCGAGCTGCCCTCGCGAAGCGCGATGTTGGCGAGGATCTCGGCGGTGCAGCAGATGATGGGGGCGTCGGCGTTGACCGAGGCATCGCCCGTGATCATGCCGACGTTGTCGGCGCCGAACTGCTCGCACAGGGCGAAGAACTTCTCCGACACCAGGGCCTTGATGGGGGCCGTGTAGAAGGACACGCGGTCCTCGGCGAGCGCGGTGAAGTGCGCGGCGGTCGCGACGAGCGACTTCCCGGAGCCGGTCGGCGTCGACAGGATGAGGTTGCTGCCGCTCAGCACCTCGAGGAACGCCTCCTCCTGGTGCGGGTAGAGGGTGAGCCCGCGCTCGGTGGTCCACTCCGAGAAGACCTCGTAGAGCCCGTCGGGGTCGGGGTCCCGCGGGATGCGCTCGCTGAGGTTCTTCGTCACCACGCGAGTATGCCGTCGGGCCGCCTCGTCGGCCCAATCACCGTCGGTCGGGGGTGAGCAGCAGCACCACGGCCCCGACCAGCGCGCCGAGGACGGTCTCGAAGAGGCGGTCGCGCAGCAGCGACCCCACCGGGGCCGCGTGCGCGAGCTGGCCCATCATCAGGGCCAAGGGGGTGATGAAGAGCAGGGCGACGCCGTAGTTGCGCCCGACGACGAGCTCGGTGAGCACCTGGAGCACGACGATGACGAGCACGGCCCACGCCCCCTGCGGTGACCACAGCAGGATGGGCGCGGCCACGACGACGCCGAGGGCCGTGCCGACCACGCGGTGCAGCCCTCGGGTGAGCCGTGACGCGAGGTCGGGACCCGACAGCACGACGACGGCCGCGACCATCGCCCAGTACGGGTGCTCCCAGCCGAGCGCCGTCGCGATCGCGCCGGAGGCCCCGAGAGCCGCGACGTGGCGCAGCAGGTGGGTGCGGGCACCCGGCGCGTCGAGCGCGTCGCGGAAGGTGGGGGCCGGGAGGTCGGGGCGCTGCCACTCGCCGCGCCCGCGGAGGACGCCGACGTGCGACACGGCCAGTGAGAAGAGGACGCTCGCGGCCGAGACGGCGGCAGCGACCAGGACCGTCACGGGGGTGGCCGGCACCATGGCGCAGACCGTGAAGGCGAAGACGAGGAAGAGCGGGCCCGGAGGGTGCCAGCGGTAGGCGTCCGACGTGAGCGACCCGGCCGCGGCGAGCAGCGCGCCCAGCGGCACGACGAGCCAGCGCGAGTCGGGTGCGAGCGAGACGAGCGCCCCGAGGGTGACGGCAACCGTCAGGGCCACGCCGGCCACGACCTGCATGCCGGCCCGCTGCGCCCGGGCGTCGTTGCGCCCGTACAGCGACGTGAAGGCGCCGAACGCGGCATACGGCGTCCACTCGACGCGGCCGAACAGGACGAGCACGAGCAACGGGACCAGCACCGACACCCCGGCGCGCAGCGCGACCCGGTGGGCGCCACCGTGTGGCCCCCAGCGCAGCAGCCCGCCGGCCACCCCTCGCGTTCTCATCGGCCTCGATTCTAGGTGGGGCGCCTATCCGCCTTTTCGGGCGTCCGCGTGCCTAGGGTGGTTACGACAGCGTGCCTTGTGGGAATACAGAGGTACGAGAGGTCGTGACACTCGGCCGGCGTGCGCGCACGCCGCGAAAGGTGGCGCCATGGAGGCGAAGAAGACGTTCTTGTCGTGGCCCGTGCTGCGGCAGGTCCGTTCCGGTGACTTCCTCGGCCGGGGCCCGGCCGTGACGTCCGAGCGCACGCGCACCCTGCAGCCGCGCACGTCCACGGCCGACCGCGTCGTGCAGAGCGTCTGCCCGTACTGCGCCGTCGGCTGCGGCCAGAAGGTGTACGTCAAGGACGAGAAGGTCGTGCAGATCGAGGGCGACCCCGACTCGCCGGTCTCGCGGGGCCGCCTGTGCCCCAAGGGTTCCGCGAGCGAGCAGCTCGTCAACAACCCGACCCGCGTGCGCGAGGTGCTCTACCGCCGTCCGGGCGGCACCGACTGGGAGCGTATGCCGCGGGCGACGGCCGTCGAGATGATCGCGCAGCGCTTCGTCGAGAGCCGCCGGGCCGGCTGGCAGGACCACGACGAGAAGGGCCGCCCGCTCCGGCGCACGATGGGCATCGCCTCGCTCGGCGGCGCGACGCTCGACAACGAGGAGAACTACCTCATCAAGAAGCTGTTCACCGCGGCCGGAGCGATCCAGATCGAGAACCAGGCCCGTATTTGACACTCCTCCACGGTCCCCAGTCTGGGGTCCTCGTTCGGGCGCGGCGGCGCGACACAGTACGTGCAGGATCTCTCCAACGCTGACTGCATCGTCATCCAGGGTTCCAACATGGCCGAGTGCCACCCGGTGGCGTACCAGTGGGTGACGGAGGCTCGCCTCAAGGGTGCCAAGGTGATCCACGTCGACCCGCGCTTCACGCGTACGTCGGCGACGTCCGACAAGCACATCCCGATCCGGGCGGGCAGCGACGTCGTGCTGCTCGGCGCCCTCATCAACCACATCCTCGACAACGAGCTGTACTTCAAGGAGTACGTCGTCGCGTACACCAACGCCGCGACCCTCGTCAGCGAGAAGTTCCAGGACACCGAGGACCTCGACGGGCTCTTCTCCGGCTACGACGACGAGACGGGGCAGTACGCCCCCGACACGTGGGCGTACGCGACGTCCGAGGACGGCGAGGAGGACGGCGACCCGTCACCGGGCACCATCGGCGGGCCCGCCGGGCACGAGGGCGGCGGCGACGGTGCGCACGAGCACGGCCACAGCAAGTCCGAGCGGGCGGCCGGCGACGAGCACGGCTCCGGCGGCCCCGCGCTCGAGCACGCCCGCGTGCTGCGCGACGAGACGCTGCAGGACCCGCGGTGCGTCTTCCAGATCCTCAAGCGGCACTACTCGCGCTACACGCCCGAGATGGTCGCCGACACGTGCGGCGTCAGCGTCGACGACTTCGCCTACCTCGCGAAGGCCGTCACGGAGAACAGCGGGCGCGACCGCACGACCGCGTTCGTCTACGCCGTCGGCTGGACCCAGCACACGCTCGGTGCGCAGTTCATCCGCACCGCGGCGATCGTGCAGCTGCTGCTCGGCAACATGGGCCGCCCCGGCGGCGGCATCATGGCGCTGCGCGGCCACGCCAGCATCCAGGGCTCCACCGACATCCCGACCCTCTACAACATCCTCCCCGGCTACCTCGCGATGCCCGTGGCCGGGCTGCACGACACGTGGGACGAGTACCTGAACGCCATCGGCAGCAAGGAGCAGAAGGGCTTCTGGGCCAACGCCGACACGTATGCCGTCAGCCTGCTCAAGGCGTGGTGGGGCAAGGCCGCGACCGCCGAGAACGACTGGTGCTTCGACTACCTGCCCCGGCTCTCCGGCGCCCACGGCACCTACCAGACGACGATGGCGATGCTCGACGACCAGGTCGAGGGTTACTTCCTCCTCGGCCAGAACCCGGCCGTCGGGTCGGCGCACGGACGCATGCAGCGCCAGGCCATGAGCCACCTCAAGTGGCTCGTCGTGCGCGACTTCGCGATGATCGAGTCGGCGACGTTCTGGAAGGACGGACCCGAGATCGCCACCGGCGAGATGCGACCCGAGGACATCCAGACCGAGGTGTTCTTCCTCCCGGCTGCGGCCCACACGGAGAAGGCTGGGTCGTTCACCCAGACGCAGCGGATGCTCCAGTGGCACCACAAGGCGGTCGCCCCGCCCGGCGAGGCCCAGAGCGAGCTCGAGTTCTTCTACGAGCTCGGTCGGCGCGTGCGCGAGATCCTCGCCGACTCCGACGACCCTCGCGACCGGCCGCTGCTCGACCTCACGTGGGACTATCCCCTCGATGCCGACGGCGAGATCGACGCCGAGGCCGTGCTCGCCGAGGTCAACGGGCGTCACCTGACGGGCGACAAGGCGGGCCAGCCACTCTCTGCCTTCACCGAGATGAAGGCCGACGGGTCGACCAGCGGCGGGTGCTGGATCTACACCGGCGTCTATGCCGGCGGCGTCAACAAGGCCGCCAACCGACGGCCCGGGCGCGAGCAGGACCTCACCGCCCTGGACTGGGGCTGGGCGTGGCCCGCCAACCGCCGCATCCTCTACAACCGCGCCTCGGCCGACCCCGAGGGCAACCCTTGGAGCGAGCGCAAGAAGTACGTGTGGTGGGACGCCGACGAGCAGAAGTGGGTGGGCCACGACGTGCCGGACTTCCCGGTCGCGAAGGCGCCGAGCTACCGGCCCGAGCCCGGGACGGGCGGCCCCGACGGCCTCGCCGGCGATGACCCGTTCATCATGCAGGCCGACGGCAAGGGCTGGCTCTACACGCCGAAGGGCATGCTCGACGGGCCGCTGCCGACCCACTACGAGCCGCAGGAGAGCCCCGTCCGCAACCCGCTCTACCACCAGCAGTCCAACCCGGCGCGCCGCGTCTTCCCGCGCAAGGACAACCTGTGGAGCCCCTCGGGCGACGAGCCCGGCGCCGACGTCTACCCGTACGTCTTCACGACCTACCGCCTGACCGAGCACCACACGGCCGGCGGGATGAGCCGCTTCCTGCCCTACCTGTCCGAGCTGCAGCCCGAGTTCTTCTGCGAGGTCTCGCCCGAGCTCGCGAAGGAGCGAGGGCTCGAGCCGGGCGGCTGGGCGACGATCGTCTCGGCCCGCACCGCCGTCGAGGCCCGCGTGCTCGTCACCGAGCGCATGACGCCGCTCGTCATCCGGGGCCGCACCGTCCACCAGGTCGGCCTGCCCTACCACTGGGGTGTCGGCAGCGCCGCCGTCGTCAGCGGTGACGCCGCCAACGACCTGCTCGGCGTCGCGCTCGACCCCAACGTGCAGATCCAGGAGAGCAAGGCCGGCTCGTGCGACATCGTGCCCGGCCGGCGTCCGACCGGTGAGGCCCTGCTGCGGTTCGTCGCCGAGTACCAGTCGCGGTCCGGTTCGACCGCCATGACGGGCAACGAGCTGCGCACCGGACACCCCGAGTCGGTTCCCGGGACGGCGACCACGACGAAGAAGGAGGGCTGAGACGTGGCCTTCTGGCGCAACCAGCTGTCCGGTCCCACCGACCCTGCGGCGGACGCGGCGTGGGACCGCCACGAGCCGCGCAAGGGCTTCTTCACCGATACCTCGATCTGCATCGGGTGCAAGGCGTGCGAGGTCGCCTGCAAGGAGTGGAACGGCATCCCCGAGGACGGCCTCGACCTGCTGAACCAGTCCTACGACAACACCGGCGCGCTCGGGGCGAGCACGTGGCGCCACGTCGCGTTCGTCGAGCAGAGCAGCGACCGCATCGAGAAGGCGAGGGAGTCGGGTCGTCGCCTCGTCCAGCTCGGCATGCCGACGGTGCGGGACTCGGCGACGGCCACCGCCACGCTCGAGGCTCCCGGCGAGGTCCGCTCCGGCGCCGCGGCGGGACCCGGCCCCACCGACACGGCCGTGCCCGACGTGCGCTGGCTCATGGCGTCCGACGTGTGCAAGCACTGCACGCACGCCGCCTGCCTCGACGTGTGCCCCACGGGCTCCCTCTTCCGCACCGAGTTCGGCACCGTCGTCGTGCAGGACGACGTCTGCAACGGCTGCGGCTACTGCGTCGCCGCCTGCCCCTTCGGCGTCATCGAGCGCCGCCGCGGCGACGAGGGCCACGAGGGCGGCCGGCAGTCGCACGGCATCACGATCAACGGCGGCGGCGCCGACCCGGCCCACAACGGCGAGGTCAAGAACGTCGGCATCGCCCAGAAGTGCACCCTCTGCTACGACCGCCTCGGCGACGGCCAGACGCCCGCGTGCGCCAAGGCGTGCCCGACGACATCCATCAAGTTCGGCGACCTCGCCGACATGCGGGCCACCGCCCAGGCCCGCGTGACCGAGCTGCACGAGCTCGGCTACACCGAGGCGCGGCTCTACGGCGCCGACGAGAACGACGGCGTCGGAGGCACCGGCTCGGTGTTCCTGCTGCTCGACGAGCCGGAGGTCTACGGCCTGCCGCCCGACCCCCGGGTCACCACGGCCGACCTCCCCGACATGTTCCGCAAGGCCGGCATGGCAGGCCTTGCGATGCTCGGCATGGCGGCGGCCGCGTTCGTCGGGAGGAAGCGATGACGACCAACCCGTTCGACGCCGACCGGCCGCCCGAGAAGGATCGGCGGCGAGACGTCGCGAGCCACGGCAACGCCCGCGACGGCAGCCACCAGGCCGGCCAGAACGGCGGGCGGCGGCGCCGCGACGAGTCGCTCATGGTGCCCGACGCGCAGTTCGACAGCTACTACGGCCGCCACATCGTGAAGCCGGCGCCCTGGGAGAAGGAGATCGCGGCGTACCTCTTCCTCGGCGGCGTCGCGGGCGGCTCGGCGCTGCTCGCAGCCGGCGGCAAGGTGCTCGGCTACCCCGCCCTGAGACGCGCGGGTCGCATCGGAGCCGTCGGCGCGGCCGCCCTCGGTGGTGCGGCGCTCGCCAAGGACCTCGGCAAGCCCAGCCGCGCGCTGAACATGATGCGCACCGTCAAGCTCACGTCGCCGATGTCGGTCGGCTCGTGGATCCTCACCGCCTTCAGTGGTTTCTCGGGGCTCGCGCTCGCATCGGAGCTCGGTCAAGCCCTCATCGAAAGTCGTTCCGGCACAACCGGGCCCGGCACAGCGCTCGCCCGCGTGAGCCGGATGCTCGAGATCGCCGACGGCCCGGCGACAGCAGGCTCGGCGCTCTTCGCGCCGCCGCTCGCCGCGTACACGGCCGTGCTGCTCGCCGACACGGCGACGCCCACCTGGCACGAGTCCTACCGTGAGCTGCCGTTCGTCTTCGTCAGCTCGGCCAACCTCGCCGCATCCGGTCTCGCGCTGCTCACGGTGCCTTCCCGGCAGAACGGTCCGGCGCGCCGGCTCGCAGCCGTGAGCGCGGTCGTCGAGACCCTCGCCTTCGAGCGCATGCAGGACAGGCTCGGCCCGACCCTCTCCGAGCCGCTCCGCACCGGCAAGGCCGCCCGGCTGCTCAGGGCGAGCAAGGTGCTGACCATGGCCGGCGCCGTCGGCGCCGTCACCCTCGGGCGTACGCGTGTCGGAGCGGCCCTGAGCGGCCTGGCCCTCATGGCCGGCTCGGCCTGCACCCGCTTCGGGGTCTTCGAGGCGGGTATGACCTCTGCGATCGACCCCAAGTACACCGTCGAGCCACAGCGCGAGCGCCTCGAGGCGCGCCGGGCGAAGGGCATCGTCAACGACTCCATCACCACGGCGCGCTGAAGCGCCGCCCCCGACGGCGCAACGACGCGCCGCCGGACCACCGGAAAGGGGAAGTGCTGTGAGCAGGACCGACACAGGGCTGGAACAGGGGCCGGACACCACCGGCCGGGGCGCGAACCGCTGGGTGATCCTCGTGTGCGCCGTGCTCGTCCAGCTGGCCATCGGCTCCGTCTACGCATGGAGCGTCTTCGCCAAGGCGCTGCAGAGTGACGCCGCATTCGGGTGGTCCAAGTCCAAGGCCGCCGTGCCGTTCAGCGTCGTCATCGGCATGATCTTCGTCGGCAGCTACGTCGGCGGCCGCCTCCAGGACGCCCGCGGCCCGCGCGTCGTGGCGATGACCGGTGGCATCATCTACGCCGTCGGCGTCATCCTCGCCTCGTTCGCCCAGTCGCCCGACGCCTTCTGGCTGCTCGTCCTCGGCTACGGCGTCATCGGCGGCTTCGGCCTCGGCATGGTCTACATCGTCCCGATCGCCATGCTGCAGAAGTGGTTCCCCGACAAGCCGGGCCTCATCACCGGTCTCGCCGTCGCCGGGTTCGGCTTCGGTGCGGTGGTCACGGCACCCGTCGGCCAGGCGCTCATCGACAACTCGCCCAGCGTGCCCACCAAGGCCTTCCTCTGGCTGGGCATCGGTTACCTCGTCATCCTGCTCATCTGCACGTCGGTGTTCCGCAACCCCGCGGTACGAGCCGACTCGGGCGCCGGCACGAAGGCTGCGGCGGCCGGCCCCGCCACGACGACGCGTGACTTCACGCCCAGCGAGGCCCTGCACACCAAGCAGTGGTACCTGCTCACCGCCATCCTCACGATGAGCGTCACGGCGGGCATCTCGCTCATCGCCGTCGCCGCCGGCACGGCCAGCGACGTCGCGGGCTACTCCGCCACCAGCGCCGCGGCCCTGGTCGGCGTGCTCGGCCTCTTCAACGGCGCCGGCCGCATCCTCTGGGGCTGGCTGTCCGACATGCTCGGCAAGATGCCGGCCTTCCTCGGCATCCTCGGCATCCAGGGCGTCTGCCTGCTCCTCATCCCGCACGCCGCCAACCCGGCGATGTTCGCCGTCCTCGCGGCCCTCGTCTACACCTGCTACGGCGGCGGGTTCGGCACGATGCCGTCGACCGCAGGCACGTTCTTCGGCGTCAAGAACGTCGGCGCGATCTACGGCCTCATGCTCATCGGCTGGAGCATCGGCGGCGTGGTCGGCCCGCTCCTCATCGCCTCGCTCATCGGCAGCGACAAGGCGTACAACCTCGGTTTCACGGTCATCGGCATCATCACGCTCGTGGCGCTCGTGCTGCCGCTCGTCACGAAGAAACCGCGGGCGGTCGACGGGGCCGAGTCCCTCGACGCGCGCGGTGCCCGCGGATCCCGTCGAGGTCGCCCCGACACGGTGCGGCGCTGAGCCGACTGAGCCGACTGAGCTACTCGCGTACGTCGGCGGGGTCGGCTGACAGCGGCAGCCCGGCCGCGAGCCATGCCTCGACCCCTCCGACGACGTCAGTGGCCCGGCCCAGTCCGATGCGCCGCAGCGACTCGGCGGCGAAGGAGCTGCTGTAGCCCTGGCGGCAGATGACGACGACGCGCACGCCCGCGTCGTGCACCTCGGGGATCCGCACCGGACTGGTGGGGTCGAGGCGCCACTCGAGCACGGTGCGGTCGATGACGAGGGCGCCCGGCAGGTCTCCCTGTCGGGCGCGCTGTGCTGCCGTACGCGTGTCGACGAGGAGTGCGCCGGAGCGTGCCTCCGCCCACGCCTCCTCGGGCGTGAGGCGGTCGAGGAGGCGACGAGCTTCCTGCAGCGCGTCGTCGACCCTGCTCACCGGACTCTGATCACGTGATCGCCGCGGGGCACGAGCTCACCGACGACGATGCCGCCGGGCACCTCGCCGGCGACGAGGAGGCCGCCGCTCGTCTGGGCGTCGGCGAGCAGCACGAGCTCGTCGTCACCGACCCTCGCGTCGAGGTGCGGTCGCACCCAGTCGAGGTTGCGGCGGCTGCCGCCGGGCACGAAGCCCGCCGCGAGCGACTCGCGGGCCCCGTCGAGATAGGGCACGGCCGCCGCGTCGACGACGGCTGAGACTCCCGAGGCGCGGGCCATCTTGTAGAGGTGGCCCAGCAGGCCGAAGCCCGTGACGTCCGTCGCCGCGCGCACGCCGGCCGCAACGGCAGCCCGGCTCGCGACGTCGTTGAGGGCCACCATCGACGCGACCGCGTGCGGGAACACCTCGCCGGTCGCCTTGTGCCGGTTGTTGAGCACGCCGACCCCGAGCGGCTTGGTGAGGCTGAGCGGTAGTCCGGCGACGGCGGCGTCGTTGCGCAGCAGGCGTTCCGGGTCGGCGATGCCCGTCACCGCCATGCCGTACTTCGGCTCGGGGTCGTCGATGCTGTGGCCGCCGGCGACGGGACAGCCCGCGAGGCGCCCGACGTCGAGGCCGCCGCGCAGCACCTCCGCCGCGAGCTCGATCGGGAGGACGCCGCGCGGCCAGCCGAGCAGGTTGACGGCGAGCACCGGGCGGCCACCCATCGCGTACACGTCGGAGAGGGCGTTGGCTGCGGCGATGCGTCCCCAGTCGTACGGGTCGTCGACGACGGGGGTGAAGAAGTCGGCCGTCGCGAGCACCGCCACCCCGCCCTCGATGCGCACGGCCGCCGCGTCGTCCCCGGAGTCGAGGCCGACGAGCAGGTCGGGGTGGCTCGCGCCCGTGAGGTCGCGCACCATCTCCTCGAGCTCGCCCGGCGGGATCTTGCAGGCACAGCCCCCGCCGTGCGCGAACTGGGTCAGTCTCACTTGCTCCACGAGCCCGCTCATACCCACACCGTAGGTCGGCGAGTGGCCCGAGCACGCGATGGGTACGGTGGCCCGTGGAGGTGTCTGGGCACCTGGTGGTCCCCACGGTCTTCAAAACCGGTGAGACCGAGCATCTCGGTCTGGCGGGTTCGATTCCCGTCCACCTCCGCCACAGCACTTTTCGAGGAGGGCGGCGTGACGCAGACCGACCCACGGCGGCGCATCCCGCGCACCGACGCGCTGCTCGCCGACCCGGTGCTCGCCGCCGCGGTCACGCGGCACGGCGCCGACGTCGTCAAGGCCGCCGTACGCGTGGCGCAGGGCCGGGCCCGCACCGGGGAGATCGAGCCCGGCGAGGTCGCCGACGCCGCGCGCGCGGCCCTGCCGTCCCGCGCGACGACCCTGCGGCCGCTCCTCAACGCGACAGGGGTGGTCGTGCACACCAACGTCGGCCGGGCTCCGTTGTCGGCGGCGGCGATCGAGGCGGTGACCGCTGCCGCAGGCTACGTCGACGTCGAGTACGACGTGGCCACCGGTGCGCGGGCCCGGCGCGGTCGCGGCACCCTGGCTGCCCTGGGCGACGCCGTGCCCGCCGCCAGCGGCGCGCTCGTCGTCAACAACGGCGCCGCCGCGCTCGTGCTCGCCACGACGGCGCTCGCGGCCGGACGCGAGGTGCTCGTCAGCCGCGGCGAGATGGTCGAGATCGGCGACGGCTTCAGGCTGCCCGACCTCATCGAGTCCACCGGCGCGCGGCTGCGCGAGGTCGGCACGACCAACCGCACCACCGTCGACGACTACGTCGCCGCGGTCGGTCCCGACACCGGGTGCATCCTCAAGGTGCACCCGAGCAACTTCCGGGTCGAGGGCTTCACGAGCGCAGCCTCGGTCGAGCAGCTCGCCGGGGTCACGAGCCCCGACGGTGCGCGGGTGCCGCTCGTCGTCGACATCGGCAGCGGGCTGCTGCGGCACGACCCGCTGCTGCCCGACGAGCCCGACGCCGCCTCGACGCTCGCGGTGGGCGCCACGGTCGTCACGGCCAGCGGCGACAAGCTGCTCGGCGGCCCGCAGGCCGGACTCGTGCTCGGTGACTCCGATACGGTCGAGCGCCTGCGCCGGCACCCGCTGGCCCGGGCGCTGCGTGTCGACAAGCTGACCCTGGCTGCCCTCGAGGCGACGCTGCGCGGGCCGGTGCCCCCGGTCACCGCCTACCTCCACGCCGAACCGGACCGGCTGCGGTCCCGCGCCGAGCGGCTCGCCGAGGCCGTGGGCGGTGCGGTGGTGCAGGTCGAGGGGCGCGTCGGTGGGGGCGGGGCGCCCGGGGTGCCGCTGCCCGGCTGGGCGGTCGCCCTGCCCGAGCAGTGCGCCGAGCGCCTGCGCACCGGTGATCCCGGGGTCGTGGCCCGGGTCGAGCGCGGGAGGTGCCTCGTCGACCTGCGCTGTGTCCCAGCGGATTCCGACGGTGACATCGAGCGAGCCGTGCTGGCGGCCCTGGCTCGCGGCGACTGACGTGCGCGTCATCGCCACCGCGGGTCACGTCGACCACGGCAAGTCGACGCTCGTCAGGGCGCTCACCGGCATCGAGCCCGACCGGTGGGCCGAGGAGCACCGCCGCGGCCTCACCATCGACCTCGGGTACGCGTGGACGACGCTCCCCTCGGGCGAGCAGGTGGCGTTCGTCGACGTCCCGGGCCACGAGCGCTTCATCGGCAACATGCTCGCCGGGCTGGGCCCGGTCCCGGCGGTGCTGCTCGTCGTCGCTGCGGACGAGGGGTGGCGCGCGCAGACGACGGAGCACCTCGCGGCCGTCGACGCGCTGGGCCTCACCCACGGACTTGTCGTCGTGACGCGCAGCGACCTCGCCGACCCCGCTCCGGCCATGTCGGATGCCATTGAGCGCGTTGGTCATTCATCGCTGGCTGGGTGCCCGGCAGTCGCGGTCTCGGCCCGCACCGGCACGGGCCTCGACGAGCTGCGCGAGTCGCTCGACGCCCTGGTCGCCGGGCTGCCCGCACCCGTCGTCGAGGGCCGCACCCGCCTCTGGGTCGACCGGTCGTTCACCATCCGCGGCGCCGGCACCGTCGTCACCGGAACCCTCGGCGAGGGCACGATCCGCACGGGCGACGAGCTCGTCGTGCACGACGCCTCGGGGCGCGAGCGGCACGTCACCGTGCGGGGCCTTCAGTCGCTCGAGCAGCCGCACGACGCTGTCGCCGCGGTCGCCCGCGTGGCGGTCAACCTCCGCGGGATCGCCGCCGAGGAGGTCCGGCGCGGCGACCTGCTGCTCACCCGTGGCGCCTGGCCGACGACCACCCGGCTCGACGTGCGCCTGGCCGAGGACGTGCAGACCCGGCTGCCGCTCCACGTCATGGTCCACGTCGGCACCACGGCGGTCGAGGCGCGGCTGCGGCCGCTCGGTGGGACCGCCGTGCGCCTCGCTCTCCCCGGCCCGCTGCCCCTGACCGCCGGCGACCGCCTCATCCTCCGCGACCCCGGGTCGCGGCGCATCGACGGCGCCGTCGTCGTCGACGCCGACCCGCCGCCCCTGACCCGGCGGGGCGCCGCGGCAGTGCGCGCCGCGGTGGTGGCCCGCCAGCACGCCGGGCCGAGCCTGGAGCAGGAGGTCGGGCGACGCGGCGCCATGACCGTCGACGCCGCGCTCGCGCTCGGTGCGACGGTGCCCGACGGCGCCCGTCCGGCCTCCAACGTCGCGCGGCGCGGGCGGTGGCTGGTGACCGACGAGACCTGGGAGCAGTGGGCCGACCGACTACGAGAGGCATTGGAGCACAAGGCCGCTCGCGATCCACTCGACGCGACCCTGACGCTCGAGGCCGCTCGCGCAGCCGCCGACGTGCCGGACCGGTCGCTCCTGCCCGACCTGACGGCATACGCAGGCCTCGAGGTGCGCGACGGCCGTGTCGGCGCACCGGGCCACCGGGAGGCGCTGCCCGAGAAGGTCGACGCGGCGCTGCGCACCCTCGAGGCACGCCTCGCCGACCAGCCCTTCGCCGCGCCCGAGCAACGCGAGCTGCAGGCGTACGGCCTCGGCGCCCGAGAGGTCGCCGCCGCCGTGCGGGCCGGGCGTCTGCTGCGGCTCGGCGACGACGTCGTGCTGCTGCCGGCCACGCCGGCCCGTGCCATGCGAGTGCTCGCCTCACTGCCACAGCCGTTCACGACGAGTGAGGCGCGGATGGCGCTCGAATCCACGCGGCGCACGGTCATCCCGCTGCTCGAGCACCTCGACGGCAGGGGTTGGACGCGCCGCCTCGACGGCTCGCACCGTGAGGTGCGACGCTGAACTCATGGACCCCCGTCCGCCGCTGCCACCGTTCACCGAGGAGACCGCGCGCCAGAAGGTGCAGGCGGCCGAGGACGCCTGGAACACCCGTGACCCCGAGCGCGTCGCCGGCGCCTACACGGAGGACACCGAGTGGCGCAACCGCGACGAGCACCTCGTCGGACGCGAGCAGGTGGTGGAGTTCCTCCGCCGCAAGTGGGACCGCGAGCGCGAGTACCGGTTGCGCAAGAACCTCTGGGCGTTCGAGGACAACCGGATCGCGGTGCGGTTCCAGTACGAGTCGCAGGACGCCGACGGGCAGTGGTGGCGCTCGTACGGCAACGAGCAGTGGGAGTTCGACGACCTCGGCTACATGCGCCGGCGGGAGGCGAGCATCAACGACGTGCGCATCGACGAGGCCGACCTGCGGGTGACGCCGGGCGAGGGCGAGCTGCCGGCGTACTGACGCCCGTCAGGCAGGCTCGACGCGCAGCGCCTGCTCCATGTCCCGCTCGATGTCGCGGGTCGTCAGGGCGAGAGCGCTGACGATGTCGACGAGGCGGTCCTCGCGGAAGCGCACCGTCGGCATCGACACGGTCACGGCCGCGTCGGTGCGCTCGCCGATGCGGACACCGCGACCGATCGCGGTCACGCCCGTCTCGGTGCGGTCCTTGTTGATGGCGAAGCCGCGGCGCCGCACGCCCGCCAGGTCCCTGCCGACGGCGGTGACGTCCGGGCGCTGGGCCTCGCGGCCCTCCCACCGGTCCTCCGTGAAGAGCGCCGCCAGCTCGTCGGGAGGCAGGTCGGCGAGCATCACCTTGCCGCCCGAGGCGAGGTGGGCCGGGAAGACCATGCCCTCACGGTCGCCCACGCGCAGCGACTGGTGGCACTCGACCGAGGCGACGAACCGGGCGTGGTCGCCCGCGAGGACCATGAGGTTGGCCGACTCCTCGACCCGGTCGACGAGCACCTGCAGGTGGGGGAGCGCGACGGCCCGGAGCAGCGCGGTGTGGCTGCGCGAGTCGGCCTCGAGGGAGATGACGGGGCCGGCGTGGTAGCGGCGGTCGGCGCCCTGCCGGGCGAAGTCGCGGTAGACGAGCATGGACAGCAGCCGGTGCGCGGTCGAGCGGGCGACGCCGAGCCGCTCGGCGACGTCGGAGACGGTCTGCGGACCCTCGACCTGCAGGATGACGGCGAGCTGCAGGGCGTGGTCGACGCTACGAAGGGCGTACTGCGGCTTCGTCTTCAGGCCCGTGGTCATGCGGGTGATCCTCGCTCGTCTCCGGGATGTGGGACTCCTTGATTCTGCCATGCAGAATTGTCTCGTTCTGCCATGTCGAACGATCCCACCATGGTCGGCATGGCAACGACGCCCTCACTCTCGCTCCCGGCCCCCGCCCGGCGGCTCTCCAGCCGCCCCGCCTGGCTGGTCACGCTCCTCTGCTGGCTCATCGTCGTCTTCGACGGCTACGACCTCATCGTCTACGGCACCACGATCCCGTCCCTGCTCAAGGAGCGTGGCTGGGGCCTGACTCCAGCCTCCGCGGGTTTCATCGGCAGCCTCGCCTTCGCCGGCATGCTCGTCGGTGCGCTCGGCGCCGGCTACCTCGCCGACCGGCTCGGCCGCCGCCGCACGATCCTCTGGTGCACCCTCTGGTTCTCCGTCTTCACGGCCCTCTGCGCCGTCGCCACCGGGCCCGAGGCCTTCGGGGCGTTCCGCTTCGTGGCCGGCCTCGGCCTCGGTGGCCTCGTACCCTCCGCCAACGCCCTCACCTCCGAGTTCGTCTCGCGCCGGCGCCGCTCCGCGGTCTCGACGATCATGATGTCCGGCGTGCCCATCGGCGGCTCCGCGGCCGCCCTCGTCGGCCTGTGGCTGCTGCCCCAGCACGGCTGGCGGTCCATGTATGCCGTCGCCGTCCTCGCGGTCGTCGTCCTGCTGCCGCTCTGCGCCGCCCTCCTGCCGGAGTCGCCGACGTGGCTGCGCACCCGTGGCCGGGTCGACGAGGCGGTCGCCGTCGAGGCCCGCTACGGCCTGGTCCACGACGCCGTCGAGAGCCGTGCCGCAGGTCACCACCGCCCCGGTTTCCGCTCGATCCTCAGCGGCCAGTGGCTGCGCCCCACCGTGCTCTTCGCCGTCGCCACGGTCGCCACCCTCTTCGCGTGGTACGGCCTCGGCACCTGGCTGCCCAAGCTCATGGCCTCCGACGCCCGGTTCGACATGGGCCAGCCGCTGCACTTCCTCCTCGCCCTCAACCTCGGCGCCGTGCTCGGCTCGGTCGTCACCGCGTGGGCAGGCATGCGCTTCGGTCCGCTCAAGAGCGCGATCTGGGCGGCCGCCGCCGCGGCCATGGGCCTGGCCTTCCTGCTGACCTACCCGAGCGACCTGCTGCCGGTCTACGGCGCCCTCATCCTCGCCGGCGTCGGCACCCACGGCACCCAGTGCCTCATCATCGCCGCTGTCGCCAACCACTACCCGCCCGCGCTGCGCGGCACGTCGCTCGGCTTCGCCCTCGGCGTCGGCCGCATCGGTGCGGTGCTCGCACCCCAGGTCGGTGGCTGGCTGCTCGCCGCGAACCTCGGCGTCGGCAGCAACTTCCTCGCCTTCTCGATCGCGGCCGGTGTGGCCGCACTGCTCCTGCTCGTCACGCTCCTGGCCACCCGTCCCGCCGCCCGCGTCACCTCGGTGGGCGCCCCGGCCGAGCTCGTCCACTGAAAGGAACGACGATGTCCGCACCCTCCTCCGCCTCCTCGGTGAGCCCGTCCAGCCCGGTGAGCCTCGCCGCCGTCGACGCCCCCGACCAGCCGACCGTGACGCCCGAGCTCGAGGACCTCTACCGCGGCTTCGAGAAGGAGCTGCTCGTGCCGCTCTGGACCGAGATCGGCGACCTCATGCCCCCGCACCCGCGATCCAAGGCCCAGCCGCACCGCTGGGAGTGGGCGACGCTGCTCGAGCTCGCCGGCCGCGCCGGTGACCTCGTGCCCGTCGGCCGTGGCGGGGAGCGCCGCGCGATCGCGCTGGCCAACCCGTCGCTCGGCGGCAAGCCGTACGCCACCCCGACCCTCTGGGCCGCGATCCAGTACCTCATGCCGGGGGAGGACGCCCCCGAGCACCGGCACACGCAGAACGCGTTCCGCTTCGTCGTCGAGGGCGAGGGCGTGTGGACCGTCGTCGGCCGCGACCCGGTGCCCATGCGCCGCGGCGACTTCCTGCCGCAGGCCGGCTGGAACCTGCACGCCCACCACAACGCGGCGGACCGGCCGATGGCGTGGATCGACGGTCTCGACATCCCGTTCCAGTACGAGGTCGAGGCACAGTTCTTCGAGTTCGGCCGCGATGAGATCTCCGACGAGGAGCGCACCACGCCCGAGCGCTCCCGCTCGCAGCGCCTCTGGGGCCACCCCGGCATCGCGCCGGTGTCCCAGCTCGGGTCGACGCCCGGCTCGCCCCTGCTCTGCTACCGCTGGGAGGACACCGACCGCGCCCTCACCGACCAGCTCGAGCTCGAGGCCGAGGGCTTCGGCGGCACCGTCGAGCACGGCCACGCCGCGATCCGCTTCACCAACCCGACGAACGGGGGCGACGTGCTGCCGACGATCCGCACCGAGTTCCACCGCGTCGCATCCGGCACCGAGACGGACCCGGTCCGCGAGACGGGCTCGTCCGTCTACCAGGTCTTCGACGGTGCCGGCACGGTCACGGTCGGAGACTTCAGCTGGTCGGTGACGCGCGGCGACCTCTTCGTCGTCCCCTCCTGGCAGCCGCTCTCCGTCCGCTCCGAGGCCTCCACGTCCGACTCCGACTCGGGCGCCCTCGACCTCTTCCGCTTCTCCGACGCGCCGATCTTCGAGCGCCTCAACCTCTTCCGCACCGAGACCGAAGGAACCATCTGATGAAGCTCGCCACCGTCCGCACCGCCGACGGCGCCACCCAGGCCGTACGCGTCGAGGGCCCGGTGCTCGTGCCCCTCGGCGTCCCCGACGTCGGTGCCCTTCTGGCGCAGCCGGACTGGCGTGAGATCGCCGCGGGCTCCGAGGCCGGTGCACCTGCGCCCGAAGCCGGCCAGGCGGCATACGCCCCCGTCGTGCCGCGACCGGGCAAGATCTTCTGCGTCGGGCTCAACTACCGCAACCACATCCTCGAGATGGGACGCGACCTGCCGGAGTACCCGACGATCTTCAGCAAGTACGCCGACACCCTCGTCGGTGCCGAGGACGACATCCTGCGCCCCGACGAGACCGACCAGTTCGACTGGGAGGCCGAGCTCGCCGTCGTCATCGGTGCGACGGTGCGCCGCGCCAGCACCGCCGAGGCGGAGGCCGCCATCGCCGGCTTCGCGGTGCTCAACGACATCACCGCCCGCGACTGGCAGTTCCGAACGAAGGAGTGGCTGCAGGGCAAGAACTGGGAGTCGACGACGCCGCTCGGCCCGTGGCTCGTCACGCCCGACGAGCTGCCCGGCGGCGTGCGCCCGACCCTCGCCATCCGGGCCGAGGTCGACGGCGAGGTCGTCCAGGAGGACACGACCGGCGACCTGCTCTTCGACCCCGTGGCCCTCGTCGAGTACCTCTCGACGATGATCACGCTGCGCCCCGGCGACGTCATCGCCACCGGCACCCCGGGCGGGGTCGGTCACGCCCGCAAGCCCGCCCGCTACCTCGAGGCCGGCCAGAAGGTCGTCACCGAGATCGAGGGCCTCGGCCGCTGCGAGAACGTCGTCGTCGCGGACGGGCGCAGCTGATGTCGCCCACGCTGCTCTGGTCGCGCGACCTCGTCGCCGCCGGCACGGCCTTGTTCCAGCGGGCCCTGGACGGCCTGGACGACGCGTCCTTCGCCGATCCGACCGCGCTCGCCGGCTGGACCCGGGCGCACGTCGTCGCCCACGTCGCGGCGAACGCGGAGGCGCTCGTCAACCTCGCGACGTGGGCGCGCACGGACGTCGAGACGCCGATGTACGCGTCCCCGGAGCAGCGTGGGGCCGCCATCGAGAAGGGGTCGCTCCTCGCCCCTGCCCGGCTGCGGGAGTGGTTCTCCGAGAGCGCTGCCGCGCTCGACACGGCCCTGGGGGTCCTCGACGGAGCGGGCTGGACCCGGCTCGTGCGCACGGCGCAGGGACGCACCGTCCCGGCGACGGAGGTGCCGTGGATGCGCACCCGGGAGGTGATGGTGCACGCCGTCGACCTCGACGGTGGCGTCGGGTTCGACGACCTGCCGACGGACTTCCTCCTCGAGGTGCTGCACGACGTCGCGGCCAAGCGGTCCCGCAGCGCCGACGGCCCGGCCGTGGTGCTCGTCTCGACCGACCCCACCGACTCCGTCGACGGCACGCCGCGCAGCACGGCCTGGCCCGTCGTGGGCGCAGGAGAGCCGGTCCACGTGCGCGGACCGCTCGCCCAGCTCGCCGCGTACGCGACCGGCCGCGAGCACACCGGCCTCACTTCCGACGGGGGCGCGGTCCCGGTCCTGCCGCCGTGGCTTTGACCACGCGAAGCCCCCTGAACCCGCTGAACGCCCTGACGACGAAGGAGTCGAGATGACCATCCACCACAACCCCACCCAGCCGGTCGACGGCATCGAAGCGATCGTCGTCGGAGGCGGCATCGGCGGCCTCGCCAACGCGCTCGCCCTCACCCGCAAGGGACTGCGCGTGCGCGTGCTCGAACGGGCTGCCGAGTTCGGCGAGGTCGGCGCCGGCCTCCAGATCGCCCCGAACTGCACCAGGATCCTCGACCAGTGGGGCCTGCTCGACGAGGTCGTCGCCCTGGGCGTCGTGCCCGAGAACCTCGTCATGCGCGACGCGGTCGACGGCTCCGAGCTGACCCGGCTGGATCTCGGCGACGCGCGCGAGCGCTACGGGTTCCCCTACGTCGTCATCCACCGCAGCGACCTGCACGGCACGCTGCTCCGGGCCTGCGAGCGCGCGGGTGTCGACCTCGTCACGAACGTGGCGGTCACGGCATACGAGCAGGGGTCGGATGGCGCAACCGTCGTGCACGCGGGCGGGCGGGAGGCAGCACGCGTCGTCATCGCCGCGGACGGACTGCACTCCGTCGCAAGGAAGCTCATCTCCGACGACCAGCCGGTTTCGTCGGCGTACGTCGCCTACCGCGGTGCCGTGCCGATGGGTCAGGTCGAGCAGCTCGACATCGCTCTCGGCGACGTCGTCGTCTACGTCGGGCCGAAGTGCCACTTCGTGCAGTACCCGCTGCGTGGCGGCGAGATGTTCAACCAGGTCGCCGTCTTCGAGTCCCCGAAGGCCCTTGCGGGAGAGGAGGACTGGGGAACCCCCGACGAGCTCGACGCCGCCTTCGACCAGACCTGCGACAACGTGCGCGCCGGTCTGCCGCTCATGTGGCGCGACAAGTGGTGGCGGATGTACGACCGCGACCCGATCGACCAGTGGGTCGTCGGCCGCATCGCCCTCACCGGCGACTCCGCCCACCCGCCGCTGCAGTACCTCGCCCAGGGCGCGGTCATGGCGATCGAGGACGCCTGGGTGCTCTCCGAGCACGTCGGCGCCCAGCTCGACGCCGGTGCCGACGGCAGCACGCTCGACTGGGACACCGCGCTGGCGGCGTACCAGGCGGTGCGTCCCGAGCACTGTCGGCGTGTCCTCACCACGGCGCGGGCGTGGGGGCGGCTGTGGCACCTCACCGGCGAGGACCGGCTGTGGCGCAACCACGTCATGCGCGACCGCGACGTGCGCGACTACTCGTTCGTCGACTGGCTCTACGGCCCGACCGCGCTGCGTCCGGAGGAGGAGGCGGCGATGTTCGAGCCGCTCGAGCGGCAGGTCGCCGCAGCCGTCTGACGGTGCTGCGCGGCGCGTGTCGGCGCCGGATGGCAGGCTGGCCCCGATGGCGAGAAGCAAGCGAGCCGACGTGCTCGAGCGGTTCTCTCCGGCGACCGCAGAGTGGTTCCGGAGCAGCTTCAGCGCGCCCACGACCGCCCAGGAGGGTGCGTGGGACGCCATCAGCTCGGGGCACCACTGCGTCGTCGTCGCGCCCACCGGCTCGGGCAAGACCCTCTCGGCGTTCCTCTGGGCCATCGACCGGATGGCGAGCGAGCCGGTGCCCGAGGAGCGCCTCGAGCGGTGCCGCGTGCTCTACGTCTCGCCCATGAAGGCGCTCGCCGTCGACGTCGAGCGCAACCTGCGGGCGCCGCTCGTCGGCATCGGTCACGCCGCCACCCGGCTCGAGCTGCCGCCGCCCGACATCAGCGTCAGCGTCCGATCGGGTGACACCCCCGCCAACGAGCGTCGCGCGTTCGCGCGCACCCCCACCGACATCCTCATCACGACGCCCGAGTCGCTCTTCCTCATGCTGACCTCGTCGGTGCGTGAGGCGCTCAAGGGCATCGAGACGGTCATCGTCGACGAGGTCCACGCCGTCGCCGGCACCAAGCGCGGCGCGCACCTGGCCCTCAGCCTCGAGCGCCTCGACGCGATCCTGCCCAAGCCGGCCCAGCGGGTCGGCCTCTCCGCGACGGTGCGCCCGGTCGAGGAGGTCGCGCGCTACCTCGCCGGCGGCCGTCCGGTCGAGATCGTGCAGCCCGCGTCGACCAAGCAGTGGGACCTCGACGTCGTCGTCCCCGTGCCCGACATGGGCGAGCTGTCTGGGGCAGCTGCCGAGATCTCGCCGGGGGTGCCCGACCTCTCGGGCCCGGCCGCGGGCAACGCGCCCCAGGCGAGCATCTGGCCGCACGTCGAGGAGCGCATCGTCGACCTCATCGCCGAGCACCGCTCGACCATCGTCTTCTCCAACTCGAGGCGCCTCGCCGAGCGCCTGACCTCCCGGCTCAACGAGATCTGGGAGGAACGTCTCGCCGAGCAGGAGGGACTGCCGTCGCCGAACCTCGCGGCGCTGTCGACGCAGCCGCCGGCACAGGTCATGGCGCAGTCCGGTGCCTCGCGTGGCGCGCCCGCGGTGCTCGCCCGCGCGCACCACGGGTCGGTGAGCAAGGAGCACCGCGCCGCCATCGAGGAGGACCTCAAGGCCGGACGCCTGCCCGCCGTCGTCGCCACGAGCAGCCTCGAGCTCGGCATCGACATGGGAGCCGTCGACCTCGTCATCCAGGTCGAGAGCCCGCCCTCGGTGGCGAGCGGCCTGCAGCGTGTGGGCCGCGCCGGTCACCAGGTCGGCGCGGTCAGCCAGGGCGTGCTGTTCCCGAAGTTCCGCGGCGACCTCGTCCAGACGGCCGTCGTCGTCGAGCGCATGCGGGCCGGCGCCATCGAGTCGCTCCGCATCCCCGCCAACCCCGTCGACGTGCTGGCGCAGCAGGTCGTCGCGATGTGCGCGCTCGACGACTGGACCGTCGCCGACGTCGAGGCCCTCGTCCGTCGCTCGGCGAGCTTCGCGTCGCTGCCGCGCTCCGTCCTCGAGGCGACGCTCGACATGCTCGCGGGCCGCTACCCGTCCGACGAGTTCGCCGAGCTGCGCCCGCGCATCGTCTGGGACCGCGTCACCGACACGCTGAGCGGCCGCCGCGGGTCCCAGCGCCTCGCCGTCACGAGCGGCGGCACCATCCCCGACCGCGGCCTGTATGCCGTCTTCCTCGCGTCAGGCGAGGGCCCCGGTCGCCGGGTCGGCGAGCTCGACGAGGAGATGGTCTACGAGTCGCGCGTCGGCGACGTCTTCACGCTCGGCACGTCGACGTGGCGCATCGAGGACATCACCCACGACCGCGTCCTCGTCACGCCGGCCCCCGGCCAGGCCGGCCGGCTGCCGTTCTGGAAGGGCGACCAGCAGGGCCGGCCGGCCGAGCTCGGCCGCGCCCTCGGCGGCTTCGTCCGCGAGCTCGTCGGCCTCACGCCTGAGCGCGCCCGCGAGCGCGTCACCGCGGCAGGGCTCGACGAGTGGGCGGCCGACAACCTCATCGGCTACCTCACCGAGCAGAAGGAGGCCACGCGGCACGTCCCCGACGACCGCACCATCGTCGTCGAGCGCTTCCGCGACGAGATCGGCGACTGGCGGGTCGCCGTGCTGTCGCCGTTCGGTGGGCAGGTGCACGCGCCGTGGGCGCTCTGCGTGGCCGCCCGCATGCGCGAGCGCTTCGGCATCGACGTCCAGGCGATGCACGGCGACGACGGCATCGTCTTCCGCCTGCCCGACCTCGAGTTCGACGACGGCGCTGCCGTCGGCCAGCAGCTCGTCGAGCTCGTCACCCTCGAGCCCGAGGAGGTCAGCGAGCTCGTCACCCAGGAGATCGGCGGGTCGGCCCTGTTCGCAGCGCGGTTCAGGGAGTGCGCGGCGCGCGCCCTGCTCCTGCCGCGTCGCCGCCCCGACCGCCGCCAGCCGCTGTGGCAGCAGCGGCAGCGGGCCGCCCAGCTCCTCGAGGTGGCCAGCCAGTACCCCTCGTTCCCGATCGTGCTCGAGGCAGTGCGCGAGTGCGTGCAGGACGTCTTCGACGTGCCGGGTCTCGTCGAGCTGATGACCGACATCCGCTCGCGGTCGGTCAAGGTCGTCGACGTCGAGTCGAGCCAGCCGAGCCCCTTCGCGAAGTCGCTCGTCTTCGGCTACGTCGCGCAGTACCTCTACGAGGGCGACTCACCCCTCGCCGAACGTCGGGCGGCGGCGCTGGCGCTCGACCCCTCGCTGCTGTCCGAGCTGCTCGGTCAGGGCGAGGCGCTCGCGCTGCGCGACCTGCTCGACCCCGAGGCTGTCGCCCGCACCGAGGCCGAGCTGCAGCGGCTCACGCCCGAGCGCGGCGCCCGCGACGCCGAGGACGTCGCCGACCTGCTGCGGGTTCTCGGCCCGCTCTCGCTGCGCGACGTCGTGGCCCGCGCGGCCGAGGGCTTCGAGCCCGCCGCGGTCGAGTCCGCGCTCACCGAGCTCGAGGCGGCGCGCCGGGTCATCGCCGTGCGCGTCGGCGGCGAGGACCGCTGGGCCGCCATCGAGGACGCCGCCCGGCTGCGCGACGCCCTGGGCACCGCGCTGCCCGTCGGCGTGCCGCAGGCGTTCCTCGAGTCGGTGCCCGACCCGCTCGCCGACCTCGTCGCGCGGTTCGCCCGCACCCACGGTCCCTTCGCCGTGCAGACGGTCGCCGCGTGGTGGGGCGTGGGCCCGGCCGTCGTCCACGACGCCCTGCGCCGGCTCGTGTCGGCCGGTCGCGTCGTCGAGGGTGAGCTGCTGCCCACCGAGAACGGCGGCGGCCACGGCCCCGAGTTCTGCGACGCCGAGGTGCTGCGCCTGCTCCGCCGCCGCTCGCTCGCCGCACTGCGCCACGAGGTCGAGCCGGTCGCCCAGGCCGACCTCGCGCGGTTCCTGCCGCAGTGGCAGGGCGTCGGCGGTGGCCTGCGCGGGCGAGAGGGGCTGCTGCGTGCCGTCGAGCAGCTGACGGGAGCCGAGGTGCCGGCGAGCGCGCTCGAGTCGCTCGTGCTGCCCGCGCGCGTGGCCGGCTACACCCCCGCCCTGCTCGACGAGGTGATGAGCTCGGGCGAGGTCGTGTGGCGCGGTCACGGCTCGCTGCCCGGCGACGACGGCTGGGTCAGCCTGCACCTGGCCGACGCCGCCCACCTCACCCTCACACCGCCCGAGGTCGTCGACCTCACCGACGCCGAGCAGGCCGTGCTCGACGCGCTGGAGGGCGGTGGCGCGTACTTCTTCCGGGCCCTGTCGACGCGCGTGGGCCTCGGTGACACCGAGCTCAACGACGCCCTGTGGTCCCTGCTGTGGTCGGGCCGCATCACGAACGACACCATCGCGCCGCTGCGCGCGCTCCTCGCCGGCGGCCGCACCGCGCACAAGCGCACCACCTCTGGACCCCGCTCCACGAGGTATGCCGGCCGGCGGGGTTCACTCGGCCGGTTCGGCTCTCTCCGTGGCCCGCTCGCGGGCACGACGTCTGCGCAGGTCGAGGCCGCCGAGGACGCCGCGACCTCCAAGGCGCTCGCCGCCGGGCGTGCGGTCGGGTCGGGGCCGTCGACGGGTGTGGGGCGCTGGACGGCGCTGCCGGCCGCCGAGACCGACCCCACGGTGCGCGCCGTCACCAACGCCGAGCTGCTCCTCGACCGCTACGGCGTGCTGACCCGCGGTTCCGTCGCCACCGAGGACGTGCCCGGTGGCTTCGCCGCGGTCTACCGTGTGCTCGTGGCAGCCGAGGAGGCGGGCAAGGTGCGCCGCGGCTACTTCGTCGAGGGACTCGGCGCGTCGCAGTTCGCGTCGACCGGGGCCGTCGACCGGCTGCGGTCCATGTCGCGACTACCGGGAGCGGACAGCGCCGGCGCCGACAGCGGCGGCGGCCACCGCGTCGACCCTGCGGAGGGCGACGAGTGGCTGACGCCGTCGCAACCGGCCCGACGCGGCGACCGTCGCAACCGCCCCGAACGCACCGGCCCGCCCGCCCTCGTGCTCGCTGCGAGCGACCCCGCCAACCCCTACGGAGCCGCCATCGGTTGGCCCGAGCGTGGTGTCACCGACGCGACGGACGACTCGTCCTCGGACGGTGCGGCCACCGACGACTCCGGCAAGGGCTCCCGGCGCAAGGGACACCAGCCCGGCCGCAAGGCCGGTGCGCTCGTCGTCCTCGTCGACGGCGACCTCGTGCTCTACGTCGAGCGGGGCGGCAAGACGATGCTGTGCTGGTCCGACGACCCCGACCGGCTCCAGGGTGCCGCCGACGCCCTCGCCCTCGCCGTGCGAGAGGGCGCCCTCGGCCGGCTCACCGTCGAGAAGGCCGACGGCGCCTCGGTGCTCGGCTCGGGACACCCTCTCGTGCAGGCGCTCTCGCAGGCCGGGTTCCACATGACGCCACGAGGTCTGCGCCTGCGCCGCTGAGGTGCGCCCCGCCTGCGCCTAGCACCTCTCCCAGTAGCCGGGGGAGCTCTGCTTCAGGGTCGCCGTGTAGAAGGTGTTGTAGAGGCCCAGGTTCTGGTTCGAGCCGACCGCATAGGCGTAGCCACCCGACTGGTAGGCACGTCCGGCCACGACGTGGTCGTAGTTGCTCGACGTGATGCACGTCGGCGCCGGTGTCGACGTGGTGGTGGTCGTCGGTGAGGGCGTCGCCGTCGTTGTCGTCGTGCCGGTCGAGGTCGGCGGCGTGCCGCCGTCGAGGCCGAAGAAGGCGACGTCGTAGTACGCGGCGCACACCGTGTCGATGAAGTACGCCCCGGCGGTGCCGCACTGGTTCGCGGCGGTCCCGGGGTCGACGGCGGTGCCGTGGCTCATGCCGGCGACCTTCGTCAGTCGCACGCGGCCGCCGTAGTCCTCCCACGTCACCCCCGGCGCGATGGTGCCGGTCGAGGTCGGTGTCTGCGAGACGCCGTTCACGTTCGTGAACTGGTCGCGCAGCTCGACGCCGTTCAGCGGGGCGACGGTGGTGTCGGACTGGCCGTGCCAGATGGCCACCTTCGGTCGCGCACCCGACCAGCCGGCATACGCACCCCGCACGAGGTCACCCCAGGCGGCGGGCGTCTTGTCGACGCCCGGGTTCATGCACGAGAACGCGGCGGTCATCGAGGTCGCGCACCTGTAGGGGATGCCGGCGTTGATCGAGCCGCCCGCGAACTTGTCGGGGTATGCGGCGAGCACGACGGCGGTCATGGCCGCACCGGCGGAGAGGCCCGTGACGTAGACGCGTCGGGAGTCGCTGCCGTAGTTCGCGACGGCGTAGTCGACCATCTGGGCGATGCTCGCGGCCTCGCCCTGGCCGCGCGTGATGTCGCCGGGCTCGAACCAGTTGAAGCACTTGTTCGAGTTGTTGCTGCTGCTCTGCTGCGCGAGCAGCAGGGCGAAGCCGTGGCGGTCGGCGAAGGTGCGCCAGCCGGAGTTCGTGAAGTAGGTCGTCGCGTCCTGCGTGCAGCCGTGGAGCTCGACGACGACCGGTGCGCCGGAGGGCAGCCGTCCGGGCGGTAGCTGAACATCGTCAGCGCACCCGGGTTGCTGCCGAAGCTCGCCACCTGCTGGAGCGTGGCGGCCTGCGCCGGAGGCGCCGCCCCCACGACGAGAGTCGTCGCCACCGTCACCGCGAGGGCGAGCAGCACTCCGACCGCTCGGACGGCTCTGGCGGGTACGGGAAGGGTGAGTGTTCGCGTCGAAGTCATCGTCGCCTCCGGTCCGGGGCATCCTCGTCGATGTCCGTTTTGTCACGATGGCACCGGGCCTGCGGGCGTGGCATGGGTCGGCGCGCCAGCACCGGGCCGACAGCGTGTGCCAGCGGCCCATTGCGCAGCGAGCCATCACCAGCGAACGAGGAGGTGCCGTGCCGGAGGGGGACACCGTCTGGCGGACGGCGACGCGCCTCAACGAGGCGCTCGCCGGCCGGGTCATCGTCGAGTCCGACCTGCGCTGGCCCGGCGAGATCGCGACCGCCGACCTGTCCGGCCGCACGACGCTCGAGGTGGTCAGCCGCGGCAAGCACATCCTGCACCGCGTCGAGGGTGGCTTCACGCTGCACTCCCACCTGCGGATGGAGGGCCAGTGGCGCGTCGAGGCGACGCCCGGTCTCGCCGAGCGGTGGCGCCGCAACCCGCAGCTGCGGGCCCTCGTCTCCGCCGAGGACTGGACCGCGCTCGGGCTGCGCCTGGGCATGCTCGACCTCGTGCCGACGGCGCGCGAGGGTGAGCTCGTCGGGCACCTCGGCCCCGATGTGCTCGGCCCTGACTGGGACCTGCCCCGAGCCGTCGACAACGTGCTGGGCTCCGGCCAGCCGCTGGGTCAGGCCCTGCTCGACCAGCGCAACCTCGCCGGCGTGGGCACCATGTGGTGCGCCGAGACGCTCTTCCTCGAGCGCATGCCGCCGTGGACGCCGACGAGCGAGCTGGACCGCGACGTCGTCGAGCGCGTGGTGAGCCGCGCGCACCGGCTCATCGACAACGGCCGCCGCCACGCCCTGCAGTCGAGCACCGGCAGCTACCAGCTCGGCGAGGCCCACTACGTGCACGCCCGCAGCGGACGGCCGTGCCGGCGCTGCGGCACCACGGTGCGGGTCGCCCCCATCGGCGAGCCGACGCGTGAGCGCACGATGTTCTACTGCCCCGGCTGCCAGGGCGGGCTCGGCCCGACCGACGACGGGCGACGACAGGCGCCCCTCGGGTCGACCCGGGGGGCCGGGCGCTCGCGACGGTCGTACTGACGGCTCCTGTTCCTCCGAACGCCACCTCGGTGTCGGACGCCGGTCCTAGGGTGAGAGACACCCATTCCCCGAGAGGAGCACGGTCACATGTCTTCCCGCCTGAACCCCTACATCAGCTTCAAGGACACCGCCCGCGACGCGATGGAGTTCTACAAGTCCGTCTTCGGCGGTGAGCTCAACGTCAGCACGTTCGGGCAGTACGGCGACACCGGCCCCGGCGCCGACAACGTCATGCACGCCCAGCTCGAGACGCCCAGCGGCTACACGATCATGGCGTCCGACACTCCCGAGGGCATGAGCTACGAGCCCGGCAACAACATCACCGTCAGCCTCAGCGGCGACGACTCCGACGAGCTGCGCGGCTACTTCGACAAGCTCTCCGAGGGCGGCAACGTCTCGATGCCCCTCGAGAAGCAGATGTGGGGCGACGAGTTCGGGCAGCTGACCGACAAGTTCGGCATCGGTTGGCTCGTCAACATCGCGGGCGACCAGTCGGGCGAGGCCCCCTCGGCCTGAGACCTGTCGCGGAGCGGGCTGGGCCTCATCCTCGGCCCGCACCGCCGAAGGCGGCAGCCGTCCGGCGACCGAGCTCGGCCTCGTCGATGAGGCTCGAGTGCGTCCCGGGGGTGCCGCACGCCCAGGCACCGGCGACGGTGCCGGCGCGGGCGGCGGCGCGGGCGTCACCGCCGCCGAGCCACCGGTGCAGGAAAGCCGACACGTACGCGTCGCCGGCGCCGTTCGAGTCGACCGCCGGCCGTCCCTCGATCTCGACGGCGGGCACCGCGAACGAGCCTCCCTCGCGCACCGTGACGCGGCTGCCGTCGGCGCCGTCCATCACGACGACGAGCCGGGCCGGGCCGCGGTCGAGGATGTCGGCGACGACGTCGTCCTCGGCCGGCCCGAGGCGTGAGCCCGACACGAAGACGAGGTCGGCGGCATACGCGAACGGTCGGTGGTGCGGGTTACGGCCGTCCCAGTCGTGCAGGTCGGTCGACGTCGTCGCGCCGGCAGCGGCTGCGTCGGCGAGGGCGCCGACGGTCCACGGCATGATCGACGCGTGCACGTGCCGCGCGCCCTCGCCGAGGGGGCCGCGCCAGAGTGACGGGTCGGGCGCCAGGTCGTAGGGGTGGCGCGGGTCGTAGAACGACATGCGCCGCCCGGTGGCGTCGACGAGGTTGACCGCCCGGCGCGTGCCGCTCTCGTGCACGACGTGCTCGAAGCGCACGCCCTCCCGGGCGAACCGCTCGCGCAGCATGGCGCCCTCGTGGTCGTCGCCGATGACGTCGACGAAGCACGTGGCGAGGCCGAGCCGGTGACAGCCGAGGGCGACCCCGCTGCCGGTGTGGCCGACGACCGTGTCGATGGGCGGCACGACGTGCGAGTCGGCGAGGGGCACCGGCAGGTCGTCGACGCGCACGATGGTGTCGACGCCGGCGCCGCCGACGACGAGGACGTCCGTCGTCGCCTCCCGGTGACTCCCGCTCATGGGCGGGTCACGCTCAGCAGGCCGAGGCACATCTCGTCGGTGGTGCCCTCACCCCAGACGACGTAGCGCTCGGGCAGGCCCTGCAGGTCTGGCAGCTTGTCGCGCCACGACTGGTCGTGGGTGCAGCTGACACGGATCGAGTCGCCGGGCTTGATCGACGTCGCCGGCACGGGCACGGCGCCTTGGTTGTCGAAGTCCCAGACCTTGATGTCGAGCAGGGTGCGCGCCGACGCCGTGTCGGGGTTCAGCTCGACGCGCAGCGACGACCCGAGCAGGTGCATGTGGCCGGCCACCGCGCGGACGGTCGCAGCCTCCTCGACCGTGCGGGTGCACGACTGGGTCGGCCCCGGCGAGGGCAGCACCGTGCCGTTGCAGACGAGCAGCAGCCCGTTGACGATGCGAGGCGACATGGCACCGAAGCGACTGGTGACGTCCTCGATGGCCTTGGACCGGTCGCAGAGCGATCCGGACTTCCCTGGGCGACAGGGCAGCTCGACAGGTGCCGGATAGAGCATCGTCTCCAGCGGCTTGAGCCCCGGCGACGACGAGAGGCGCAGCGAGACCGAGGTGCGGTCGGGTGTGACGCCGTGGCGCAGGTTGTAGTGCACCTGCATGATGAGCAGCGAGCCACGCTGCATGGGGATGCCGACGTCGGCCGGCAGCACGTTCTCGCGGCCGCCGGGGGCCCACGCGCCGACCCAGGGCGCGTCGTCGAGCGTCGCGCCGCGGGAGCCGAGCCCGGTTCCGCCGAAGCACGTCCAGCCCCTGCCTCCGCTCTCGGCGTCGCGAGCCCTGGCCGCGTCGACGGCGGACGGCGGCACGCGGAAGAGGATGACGTGGTGGACCTCGTCGGGCTGGCCGGGCGTGATGTCGAAGCCGGTGACGAACTGGTCCTTCGCCAGCTTCGGGTCGAGGACGAAGCAGCGGTAGTCGTCGGTGCCCGTCGTCGGCGCCTGGGGCGTGTACGAGACCGGCGATGCCACCGAGCGCAGGGACTCGCCCACCCGCAGCGGCGTGGGTGCGGCAGGGCTGGGCGCGGCGGAGGTCGAGTGCTCGGTGTGCGAGGTGGTCACTGCGCCGGGGGCCGATGAAGGGGTCGGCCCGCCGCAGGCGGCCGCGAGCAGCGTCGCAGCCGCCACGGCGACCGCGGCCAGACCGCGTCGAGTCCTCACCTCGTCAGTGTAGGAACTCGGCGCGCGAGAAGGGTCAGGACGGGTCGCCCGCCCTGCTCACGGGGATGCGGCGCGCGTCGGGGGCGCTGAGCCGCTCGGCGTTGGCCTCGGAGTCGGCCAGCTCCTTCTGCGACTCGAGCTCGGCCTCGACACGGGCGACGTACGCGGCCACCTCGGCCTCGACCCGGTCGGCGTCCCAGCCCAGCACCGGCGCGACGATCTCGGCGACCGCGCGGGCGCTGTCGATGCCGCGGCTCGGCGTCTCGATGGAGATGCGGGTGCGGCGGGCGAGCAGGTCGTCGAGGTGCAGCGCACCCTCGTGCGTGGCGGCATACAGGGCCTCGACCTTGAGGTACTCCTCGGCGCCGGGCAGCGGCTCGTAGAGCGACCGGTCGTCCTCGGCCAGCGCGAAGAGCTCGTGGACGAGCGAGCCGTAGCGCTCGAGCAGGTGCGTGATGCGCCAGACGGGGAGGTCCTGGTGGCGGGCGAGCCGGTCGATCTGGTTGACGAGCGCGACGTAGCCCTCGGCGCCCGAGAGCGGGATGTACTCGGTGACGCTGTCGGAGACATCGCCGCCGATGTCCTCGCGAGCGGCGTCGACCGCGTCGGCGGCCATGACGCGGTAGGTCGTGTACTTGCCGCCGGCGATGGAGATGAGGCCGGGCTGCGGGCGGGCGACGGCGTGCTCGCGCGAGAGCTGGCTGGTGTCCTCGCTCTCACCGGAGAGCAGGGGCCGCAGGCCGGCATAGACGCCCTGGATGTCGCTGTGGCTCAGCGGCACCTTCAGCACGGTGTTGATGTGCTCGAGGATGTAGTCGATGTCGGCGCGGGTGGCCGCCGGGTGCGCGCGGTCGAGCTCCCAGTCGGTGTCGGTGGTGCCGACGATCCAGTGCGTGCCCCAGGGGATGACGAAGAGCACGGACTTCTCGGTGCGCAGGATGAGGCCGGTCTCGGAGTTGATGCGGTCGCGGGCGACGACGATGTGCACGCCCTTGCTGGCCCGCACGTGGAACCGGCCCCGACCGCCCGCCATGGTCTGGATGTCGTCGGTCCAGACGCCGGTGCAGTTGATGACGACGGAGGCCTTGACCTGCACGGTCTCGCCCGTCTCGACGTCCTCCACGACGGCGCCGACCACCCGCTCGCCGGCGCGGAGCAGGTCGACGACGCGCGCGCTCGAGACCACCGTCGCGCCGTACGCCGCCGCGGTGCGGACCGTCGTCAACGTGTGCCGGGCGTCGTCGGCCTGGGCGTCGTAGTAGAGCAGCCCGCCGGTCAGCGCGTCGCGCTTGAGGGCCGGCGCGAGCTTGAGGGCGCCGGTGCGGGTGAGCTGCCTGTGCCGGGGGACCGAGCGAGCACCACCCATGGAGTCGTAGAGGGTCAGGCCCGCGGTGACGTAGGGGCGCTCCCAGCCGCGGTTCGTCAGCGGGTAGAGGAACGAGACCGGCTTGACGAGGTGCGGCGCGATGCGGCTCAGCATGAGCTCGCGCTCCTTGAGCGCCTCGCGGACGAGGTCGAAGTTCATCTGCTCGAGGTAGCGCAGGCCGCCGTGGAAGAGCTTCGACGAGCGAGACGACGTGCCCGAGCCGAAGTCACGCTGCTCCACGAGGGCGGTCGAGAGGCCGCGCGTGGCCGCGTCGAGCGCGACGCCGCCGCCGGTCACGCCGCCCCCGATCACGAGCACGTCGAACTGTTTGGTGGCAAGGCGCTTCCACGCTCGGGCGCGGTAGTCGAGGTCCAGCCGAACCGGGCTCGTCATCGGTACCCCTTCACGTAGGTGTCGAGACCGACACTCTAACGAGGTCGACCACCCCCACCTCCAGCCGTCCGGACCCTGTCAGCGGTTGACTCCCGCGGCCCCCCGCAGCGCGTCCGTCGCGCACGGCGTGTCCCTGCCGGCGGTGTCGAGCACCGTCTTGAGCTTGTCGCCCTGGCCCGAGGCGTAGGCGAGGGAACCGACGAGCCAGCAGAGCTCTGGGTCCGCCTCGGTGGATACGTCAGGGGCGGGTAGTGACGCGACGTTCCGCTCGAGCCGCTCCAGTGCCTCCGCCTGCGTCTGCGCCATGAGGCCCAGCACGACGAGGTTCGCGGCCAGCAGGACGAGTGCGAGCCCTCGGCTCACGGGCCCCGCGAGCCATCCCTGCGGTTCCGCCGTCGTCGCCGACTGGGTCGTCTTCGAGTCCCCTGTGCTCATGCGCGCCAAGGTATGCCGTCGCGGCCCCTCCCGAGCGCCGGCGGGCCCTAGGGTCGGGCCCATGGGAATGACGGTGGTGGCGCGGACCCTCGACGAGCAGCTCCTGGCGAGCCTGCACGCCGACGAGTCCTTGGCGGAGGAGCTGGTCTGGGACGAGGAGGAGGACGACGAAGCCGACGGCTCAGACCGACCCGGGAGCGAGCCGATCTGGCTCGACCTCGACAAGTCCTGGCACGGCATCCACTTCCTGCTGACCGGCACCGACTGGACGGCTGGTGACTCCGGCGCGGCGGGGGGCGCGATCCTGGGCGGTCGGCCCGTGGGGGAGGACAACGGCTACGGGCCCGCGCGCCTGCTCGAGCCGGAGGCGGTCGGAGAGGTTGCTGCCGCCCTCGGGAGGGTGAGTGATGCAGACCTGCGAGCACGGTTCGACGCCGGCGAGATGCAGCGGCTCGACATCTATCCGCAGGTGTGGGACGAGCCGGGGGTGCTGGACGCGTACCTCATGCCCAACGTCGCCCGACTGCGCGACTTCTACACGCACGCCGCGGCCAGAGGCGAGGCAGTGCTCATCTCCGTCCAGTGACAGGCTGGGGTCGTGACCACTCCTGATCGCGACCGCGACACCCGGGGTCGCGCCCGCCAGGCTCGACCCCGGGACGCTCTAGGGCGCCCGTTGCCGTACGGCGCCGACGGCGTGGAGCCGGTGCCGGAGGAGGCGCTGCCTCCCGACGAGACGCTGCGGGTGGCGCGCGAGCTGGTGGCTGAGGGCCGGCCGTTCTCGGCCCACGAGGTCCTCGAGGCACGGTGGAAGGCCGGTCCCGACGAGGAGCGCGACCTGTGGCAGGGCCTGGCGCAGCTGTGCGTCGCGATGACGCACGAGGCGCGGGGCAACCAGGTCGGTGCCGGCCGTCTCTTCGAGCGGGCTGCCGGGAGGCTGGCCGACTACGCCGTCACCGGGCGGCAGGCGCACGGTGTCGATCTGGCTGCCGTTGTGGCGGGCGCTCGCCGTCACGACGGCACGTTCTGATCTCAGAACGGAGGCGGCTCGTCAGGTGGGGGAGCGGGGGACGGGGGTGACGCGCCCGTGTCGTGGAGGGCCTCCCGCCAGTCGCGGGGGTAGGCGACGTACTCACGGCCGGTGAGGGTCGTCCACCGGATGCCGTCGTCGGGCGCGCGTGCCGCCGACCACAGGCCGGCGGTCTTCGGGTGGTGGCAGCCGCGGCTCAGGGACTGTGCGTTGCCCACGGTGGTCGCGCCCAGCGGCCACGGCACGAGGTGGTCGAGGTCGCAACGGTCGGCGGGGACCTGACACCCTGGCGCGCGACACACGCCGTCGACGGCACGGACATGCTCGACGATGGCGCGGGTTGGGCGGTAGCGGTCGATGGAGAGCTCGAGCGTCCGACCCGTGTCGACGTCGACGGCCAGCCGCTGCCACACCGAGCCCTCGGCAGTCATGATGCGGCGCGCGTGGGCCGCGGTGACCCAGCCGTGGCCCGGCAGCTCGCACGCGGCGTTCGAGAGACCGGCCGCGACCTCGAACGGCACGACGATGCGCACGCTGGCGGCGGGCACGGCGGCGCCGAACGAGTTGTGCTCAGCCGCAAGGGAGCCGAAGAGTGCCAGTGAGCAGATGGCATCGCTGCGCAGCTGGTCGAGGGTGCGCGAGTCGCCCGCTGCTCGGGCCGCGCGAGCCATGGCGTCCGCCCGATCGAGCACTGCCACCACGGTCTCGGCCGGTGCCGTGACCGTCAAGGTGCCGACGCCGTCGTCGGTGAGCCGGCCATGAGCGTTGCGTGACGCCTCGGCGCACCGGCGGCGTTCGTCGCCCGACCGGTCGTCGGCCGACCGGACCAGACGGTGCAGCCTGGCCGAGAACAACCGCTGCGAGGCGATCGACCCGTCGGGGGCGGGCGCGAGCACGGCTGTCTCGATCGCGGGAAGCAGCTCGTCGTCCAGCAGGCGGGTCTCGGCGACCACGCGCAGCGCCCGGTACAGGCTGACCCTGCCCGTGCGCAGGGCTGCGTGCAGCACACGGTGACGTCGCGGTGCGGTGGCCAGCTCGAGGCGTCGTGACACCTCCGCGGCGCCGACGCCTGTCGCGCAGGCAATCTCCTGCGTCACGACGGCGTCGGCACGCAGCGGGACGGGACCGTTCGACAGTCCGATGACTTCTTGCTGCTGCTCGAGGACCGTGTGCAGCGACGCGTAGGCATCGACGAGCCGACCCTCCAGCCGGGCCTTCTCGGCCTCGAGCGACTCGATCTCGCGCAGTGCTGCCTCGCCCGCGGCGAACAGGGACGGCAGCGGATCCGGCTCGTCGACGATGATGCCCGCGCGCTCCAACGCAGCCTCGAGCGCGAGCTCGAGGGCTGATCGGTAGGAAGTGAACGGCATGCCCCATTAGAACACGTGTTCTGCATATCTGCTTGGGTGAAGTAGCATCTGTGGATGACCGCGAATCCGATTCGGGGC
>NZ_BAAGQU010000007.1:0-86964 GCF_054783315.1 Terrabacter koreensis
CCCATCCGGAGGTTCTCGTTTGCTCAGCCAGGCACGCCGTTACCAACGTCCTGACCGGGTACACCTAGTCGAGAGGGGCGCCAGGGGAGGCTCCTCCCCCGGTCGTCGTCTGATGGCAGGATGCCGCCATGGCCGACAAGAGCTTCCGCATCACCCGCGAGACGACGATCGCAGCGCCGCCCGAGCGCATCCACGCCCTCCTGGCCGACTTCCACGAGTGGCAGAAATGGTCGCCGTGGGAGGGGCTCGACCCCGCCATGGACCGCACCTACGCGGGCGCCGCCTCCGGAGTGGGCGCGGTCTACGCGTGGAGGGGCAACCGCAAGGCCGGCGAGGGACGCATGGAGATCCTCGAGTCGGAGACCGGCCACGTCGGGGTCGACCTGCTCTTCGCCGCCCCGATGAAGGCGCACAACCGTGTCGACTTCACGCTGACGCCCGTCGCCGACGGCACCCGTGTCGAGTGGGCGATGACCGGCCCGCAGAACGCCGTGATGCGCATCATGAGCAAGTTCTGGTCGATGGAGAAGCTCGTCGGACCCGACATGGACAAGGGCCTCGCCCAGCTCAAGCGCACCGCCGAGGCCGCATGACCTCGCTCGTCATCCGACCGGCGACCCGTGACGACGTCGGGGCGATCGTCGCGATGCTCGCCGACGACCCCCTCGGCGCGGGTCGTGAGGATCCCGCGGACACGCAGGCCTACGACGCGGCCTACGACCGCGTCGTCGCCGACCCCGGCCAGCACCTCGTCGTCGCCGAGCGCGACGGTGCCGTCGTCGGCACGCTCCAGCTGTCGGTCATCCCGGGGCTCTCCCGTCGCGGCGCGACCCGCACCATCATCGAGGGCGTACGCGTCGCCGACGGCGAGCGCGGAAGCGGACTCGGCACCGAGCTCGTCACCTGGGCCGTCGAGGAGTCGCGCCGGCTCGGCGCCACGCTGGTGCAGCTGACGAGCGACGCGAGCCGCACCGACGCGCGGCGTTTCTACCAGCGCCTCGGCTTCGTCGCCTCGCACGTCGGCCTCAAGCTGCCGCTCGACGGCTGATGGCGGGCGCGGCCGGCGCCCACCCTCGGTCGTGTCGGGGCACCAGACGGTCAGAAGATGCGGACCCGCTCGTCGGGCGCGAGCCACAGGCCGTCGCCGGGCTTCACGGCGAACGCCTCGTGGAACTCCGACAGGTTGCGCACGGCGTTGCCCCGGATGTCCTGCGGCGAGTGCGGGTCGATGGCGAGCAGGCGGATCGCCTCGGCCTCGCGGGCCTTGCCCTTCCAGACCTGCGCCCACCCGATGAAGAAGCGCTGCGGGCCGGTGAAGCCGTCGATCTCGGACATGCCGGTGCCCTCGGTCGCGATGCGGTAGGCCGAGTAGCCGATCTGCAGGCCACCGAGGTCGCCGATGTTCTCACCCACGGTGAGGCTGCCGTTGACCTTGTGCGACCCGTCGAGCCCGGCCGGCGTGTAGCCGTCGAACTGCTCGATGAGCCGCTTGGCCAACGCGTCGAACCGCTCGCGGTCGCCCTCGGTCCACCAGTCGCGCAGCGCCCCGGTGCCGTCGTAGCGGGAGCCCTGGTCGTCGAAGCCGTGCCCGAGCTCGTGCCCGATGACGGCGCCGATGCCGCCGTAGTTGACGGCGTCGTCCGCCTCGAGGTCGAAGAAGGGCGGCTGGAGGATCGCCGCCGGGAAGACGATCTCGTTCATCGACGGCATGTAGTAGGCGTTGACGTGCTGCGGCAGCATGAACCACTCGGTGCGGTCGATGGGGCCGCCGAGCTTGGCGAGGTTGCGGTCGATCTCGAAGGCAGTGCTGCGACGCACGTTGCCGACGAGGTCGGCCGGGTCGATCTCGATGGTGGAGTAGTCACGCCAGACGTCGGGGTAGCCGATCTTCGGGGTGAAGGCGTCGAGCTTCTCGAGGGCCAGGGCTCGCGTCTCGGGGCCCATCCACTCGAGTGACGAGAAGGACGCGCGGAACGCCGCGACGAGGTTGCCGACGAGCTCCTGCATCCGCTCCTTCGCCGCCGGCGGGAACCACCGCTCGGCGTACAGCCGCCCGACGGCCTCGCCGACGCACGACTCGACGACGGCCACCCCGCGCTTCCAGCGCTCCTTGTTCTCGGGCTGCCCTGACAGCGTGCGACCGAAGAAGTCGAAGTCCTCGTCGACGAAGGACTGGGGCAGCAGGGTCGCGAACTCCGAGAGCACGTGCCACGTCAGCCACGCGCGCCAGTCGTCGATGTCGACCGACTCCAGCGCCGCCCCCAGGGCGCTGACGAAGCTCGGCTGGCGGACGACCACCTTGTCGAAGGACCCCGACGGCGCCTGGAGAGCGGACAACCAGGAGTCCCAAGGGAACTGGGGCGCGAGCTGCTTCGCCTCGTCGAGCGTGTGGGCGTTGTAGGTCTTCACCGCATCGCGGTTCGTGACGTTGTCCCAGTGCGACGAGGCGAGGAGGGTCTCGAGCGCCATGACGCGGGTGGCCTTGCCCTCGGCGTCGGGGATGCCCGCGAGGCCCAGCAGCCGCCCGATGTGCGCCACGTAGGCGGTGCGGATGTCGGCGTACTTGTCCTCGCGGTAGAACGACTCGTCGGGCAGGCCGAGGCCGCCCTGCTCGAGGTAGACGACGTACTGCTCCGGCGAGCGCTCGTCGGGAGCCACGAAGTGGCGCAGCGGCCCGTCGACGCCATCGCGCTCGAGACGCCCGAGGGCAGCGCCGAGGGTGCTCTCGTCGACGACCGTGGCAACCTCCGACAGCACCGCCTGGAGCGGGGTCAGGCCGAGCTCCTCGACGCGGTCGGTGTCGGTGAAGCTGGCGTAGAGGTCGCCGACCTGGCGCTTCGGGGTCCCGGGTGCGCTGTCGTGGTCGGCGGCCGCCGCCTCGATGAGGTCGCGCACCCGCGACGTCGACTCCTCGCGCAGGATGTCGAAGGTGCCGAACCGCGCCCGGTCGCCGGGGATCTCGGTCGTGTCGAGCCACGTGCCGTTGACGAACCGGAACAGGTCGTCCTGCGGCCGGGCCGACCGGTCGAGCGCCTCGAGGTTGATGCCGGACTTCATGACCACGATGTCTCCTCGTACCCGCGCCGGACCGTCCCGGCGAACGTGCCCCGAGCCTAACCACGCGAGGCCGTTCGCCGAGTCACGACCCGGCACGGACGGGAGCCGGCGTCTAGCGGCGCAGCCGTCCGGCCACGACGCCGGCGAGCCCGACGACGAGCAGCATCCCGCCGAAGGCGCCGATCATGGGCGGCCCGACGAGGCGGAAGGTGAGGTCCGAGTCGGTCAGGTTGGCGGCGAGCAGCCACCCGGCCACGATCATCGTGAGCAGCCCGAACATGATCGAGCCGGGACGCGGGCCCTTGCGCACGGTCACAAGGGCCGGCCGTGGGTCGTGGTGGCTCGGCGCCGTGCCTGCCGGTGGCGGCCACGCGCCGGGCTGCGACGGGTCGGGCAGCGACGGCGGCGGCAGGTGCGGCAGCTGCGTCGCGTCGGTGACGACGTCGTCGGGCACCGGGGCCGACGGCTCCACACGGAACGGGCTCGTCGTCGGCAGCGCCCGGGTGGAGGAGGCCGGGATCGTCGTCGTCGCGTCGGGGCCGGACTCGGGGAGGGGCACCGGGTCGGCCAGCGGGTCGCTGAACTGCGGCCCTGCGCTGGTGCTGTCGTTGCTCATGGTGCCGGTCTCCTGTGGGGTCGTGGTCGTGTCTGTGGTGTCGCCGGGCCCCGTTGCCTCGGCCGGGTCGTGGGCGTTGCCGGTGCTCATGACGCGCTCGCCGTCGTGACGCGGATCGAGCCCACGCCGACCTCGGCATCGACGGTGATCTCCGTCGTGGCGCCGGCGTCCCCGAACGTCACGGTCTCGTTCCAGTCGGTGCCCTCGTGCCTCAGCTGCCCCGGGCCGAGCTCGGTCATACCCGTCCCGGTCACGCCGGAACCGGTCGCGACCAGCTCACCCGCCCGCGCCTTGGCGTGCACGACGACCTTCACCTTCTCGGGAACGACGATGTTCAGCTCGCCGGCACCCATGGTCGCGCGGACCGTGTCGGCGGTGGGCGTGGCCTTGTAGTCGGCAGCCGTGAGGTCGAGCTTCATCGAGCCGAGGGTCAGCTCGTAGGTCGGCGCGGGTGTCAGCGTCGTGACGGTGTACGACTTCTCACCGACCTGCCAGGGGTGGTTCAGCCCGGCGGGGACCGCGGTCGTGATGGCGGCGGCGACGATGCCGACGACGGCGAAGAAGCCGAGGCCCGAGCGGCGGCCGGCGATGCCGGCGACGACGATGGCGAGGCCGAGCACGCCCACGCCCGAAGCGATCCCGATGGCGACGGGGTTGCCGGACCAGCCGGCCCACGGGACGAGGAGCGCCATCACCACACCGGCGATGATCGACAGCCCCAGCACGAGGAGCCCGCCGGCGAAGCCGATCGACGGCGTGCGCTGGCGCACCGGCGTCGGCGCCGGCGGCCGCGGCGTGACCAGGGTGGCGCCCGCGTTGGCGGCCGCGTTGCCCGTGGAGCCGTATGCCGGGTGCGACGTCGCGGCCGGAGCCGACGTGCCGCCCGTGGCCGGGTCCGTGGACGCGTACGGGTCGGTGGGCGTGCCAGTGGCCGCGCCGGTGGCCGTGGACGCGGGGCGGTTGCCCGAGCCCTTCCACGGGGCCTGCGCCATGAGGTCACGGCCGGTGTCGGTGCGGGTGAGGAACCACCAGGCGCCGACGACGAGGAGCACGAAGCCGAAGACACGGAAGCCCTGCGTGTCACCGCCCCACCAGGGGCCGCCACCGAGCACCGACATGGCGGTGACGACGAGCAGGAAGATGGAGCTGCCCTCGCCGTGCCTCAGCGCGCGCTCGACGTGGATCTCGCCCTGCTCGTCGGGCATGAGCAGCCAGAGCACGAGGTAGAGCGCCACGCCCATCCCGAAGAAGATGGAGAAGAGGATGAAACCGGCGCGCACGACCAGCGGGTCCACGCCGAGCCACCGCGCGATCCCCGTCGCGACACCGGCGAACCAGCGACCGTCCCTGCCGCGCACGATGCCCGGGCGCCGCAGGGCGGTGTAGAAACCGTCCAGGCCATGGCCCTGCGTCGGGGCCCCATTGCTTTTCGTCATGGCTCCAGACTGGCGGCGCGGCCGCGGCGCAACCATGAGGGTCGACCCTGAGCGCACCCTGACGCGACCCCCAAAGCAGGCCCGGATGGTCGCCCTCACGCGCCCCCGTGGGTGAGGATGGGACGGTGCAGACGGCATACGAGAACGGCCAGGGACCGGCGCGACCCGCGTGGCGGGCGGCGCAGCGGCCGCCGCTCGTGCGCCACCGGCAGGGCAAGGTCGTGGCGGGTGTCGCCGCCGGGCTCGCCGACCACCTCGGTGTGCCCGTGTCGGCCGTGCGGATCGCCCTCGTGCTGACGAGCATCCCCTTCGGAGCCGGACTCGCCGTCTACGTGTTCCTCTGGGCGACGATGCGCGAGATCGGCGACGTCGTCCCCGTGGCTCCGGCGCCCGTGGCCGACCCGACCGGCGCCACCACGTCACCCGGCTCCTCGGCCGGCGGCGGCCACGGCCACCACCACATCGATCTGGCGAGCCTGCGCACCTGGCTGCGCAGCGGCAACCAGGCCGTCCTCATCACGCTGCTCGGGGTCGCGGCACTCGCCCTCGCCGGCGCGCTCTGGCTCGGCAGCGCCGGCTTAGACGTGCACGCCGAGGTGATCCTGCCCGTCGTGGCCATCGTCATCGGCGCCATCTTCTTCTGGTCGCAGCTCGACGACACCGACGCCATCGGCGCCCGCCGCCCGGTCCGGTGGATCTGGCTCGTCGTCGGCCTCGGCCTGACGATCCTCGGACTCGTCGGGCTGCTCGTGCGCGGCACCGACCTCACCGCCCTGTGGCAGGTCGGGGGTGCCGTGCTCGCCGCGCTCGTCGGGGTCGCCGTGCTGAGCGCGCCCTGGATCCTGCGGCTCTGGAGCAACCTGCGCCTGGAGCAGGCGGCCCGCATCCGCGCCACCGAGCGCGCCGACATCGCGGCCCACCTGCACGACTCGGTGCTGCAGACCCTCGCGCTCATCCAGCGCCAGTCGTCCGACGCCGCGACGGTCGCCCGGCTCGCCCGCGCCCAGGAGCGCCAGCTGCGCAGCTACCTCTACGACGAGGACGCCCGCGCGGGCACGCTCGGCGCCGCGCTCACCGCAGCGATGGGTGAGGTCGAGGACCTCCACGGCGTGCCCGTGCAGCTCGTCGTCACCGGCGACCGCCAGATCGACGAGCATCTCGACGCCCTCGTCAAGGCGGTCCGCGAGGCCGCCTGGAACGCGGTGCGCCACGGAAGCCCGCCCGTCAGCGCGTACGTCGAGGTCGGCCCCGACGCGGTCGAGGCGTTCGTGCGCGACCACGGTGCCGGCTTCGACCTCGACGACGTGCCCGACGACCGCGCGGGCGTGCGCGAGTCGATCATCGGCCGCATGGAGCGGCACGGCGGCACGGCCCGCATCCGGCACCGCGCCGACGGGACCGAGATCGAGCTGCGCCTCCCGGTGCGCCAGCCGGCCGACCCCGAGCCCGCCGACCCGAAGGCTGCGCCTTCGAAGAACCCCGACGCCGCGACGGCACAGACCCAGAACCAGACGTCGGCCCAGACCCAGACGTCGGCCCAGACCCAGACTTCGGCCCAGACCCAGACCCCGACCCAGACGCCGACCCAGACCCAGACCCAGGAGCAGGCTTCATGACCGACCCGCGGACGATCCGCATCGTGATCGTCGACGACCACCACATGTTCCGCACCGGCGTGCGCGCCGAGCTGACGGCTGCGTCGGCGGCGTCGGGCTCGCTGTCACTCGAGATCGTCGGCGAGGCGGGTGCGGTGGAGTCGGCCGTCCAGGTCATCACCGAGCAGCGGCCCGACGTCGTGCTCCTCGACGTCCACCTCCCCGGCGGCGACGGACACGGCGGCGCAGACGTCATCCGGGCCTGTGCCGGGGTCCAGTCGACGGCCGACGTGCCGGTGCGCTTCCTCGCCCTGTCGGTCTCCGACGCCGCCGAGGACGTCATCGCCGTGATCCGGGCGGGTGCACGCGGCTACGTCACCAAGACCATCAGCGCCGACGAGCTGCTGACCGCGATCAGCCGGGTGGCCGACGGTGACGCCGTCTTCAGCCCGCGCCTCGCGGGTTTCGTGCTCGACGCCTTCGGTGCGGCGGCCGGCGAGGTCGCCGAGATCGACGAGGAGCTCGACCGCCTGTCGGCGCGCGAGCGCGAGGTGATGCGCCTCATCGCGCGCGGCTACCAGTACAAGGAGGTCGCGAAGGAGCTGTTCATCTCCGTCAAGACCGTCGAGACCCACGTCAGCTCGGTGCTGCGCAAGCTGCAGCTCAGCTCGCGCCACGAGCTGACGGCCTGGGCGATGGGCCGCCGCCTCCTCTGACCCGAACTACCTTGGCGCGTGGAGGAAGCGGCGCAGGGCGGTGACGATGATCTCGGGGGCGTCGGTGTGCACCCAGTGGCCCGCGCCCTTGATCGTGAAGAGGCGGGTGCGCGGGAAGTGCCGACGCATGCGGTCGCCGTCCTCCCGCTTGATGTAGCGCGAGTCGCCGCCGGCGACCCACAGGACGGGGCCCTCGTACGCCGGCAGGGCGTCGACGTCGCGCGGCCAGTCGGCGATGCGTGAGTCAACGCCGAGGGCGGCGTCGGCCGCGATGAGGTCGAGGTTGACCTGCCAGCGCCACGACTGTCCCTCGCGGCGGAGGTTCTGCAGCAGGAAGGCCTTGACGCCGGGGTCGGGCTCGTCGAAGCGGGCCTCTGCGTCACCGCGGCTCTCGAGCTCGGCGAGAGGAAGGTCCTGCATCTCGCGGATGTAGCCCTCGAACCGCTCGAGCGAGCCGTAACCCTTGGGGGCGATGTCCACCACGACGAGGCGGCCGACGAGCTCGGGGTGGCGCAGCGCGAGCACCATCGAGACCTTGCCGCCGAGCGAGTGTCCGACGACCATCCAGGACTCCCCCGGAGCCGCGGCTCGCAGCGTGGCGGCGACGGCGTCGGCGTACGCGTCGAGGCTGAACTCCTGCGACCACGGCGACCGGCCGTGGTCGGGCATGTCGACGAGCAGACACTGGGCGTCGGAGCCGTCGGGGCCGCTCACCGCCTTCGCGATCTGGGTCCAGTTGCGGCCCTGGCCGAAGAGCCCGTGCAGGAAGGCGACACGCGGCCCGGCCGTGCCCACGGACAGCGTGTTGAGCGAGGCCTGGTCCGGAGCAGACGTCATGCCGCGAGCCTACGCGGGGTCGCCTCACGCTCGTCGTGGGCCTCGGTGAGGCCTCCGCGACGGTGCCGCGTGCGTGACCTCACGCCCCTGCGACGGCGCGGTGAGGGAGATGTAACCGCGGTGTCACAGCAGGCCGGACGTCGTGCAACACCGCCTTCCTAGCGTGGGCGCCACGCTCTCGCAGCGGCCCCCGACCCGCCTCCCGAGGAGGAACCCGTGAGCACCACCACCGGAAACAGCACCGGCACCAGCACGAACGGCAGCGTCGCCGCCCCCACCAGCACGCCGACCACCCTCGTCCCGGAGAGCCCGAGCCGCTTCCGCCAGCTCACCGCGCCCCGCTCGCGCGTCATCCGCGACTGGGACCCCGAGGACACCGTGGCCTGGGAGGCCGGCAACAGCAAGGTCGCCCGGCGCAACCTCGTCTGGTCCGTCGCGACCGAGCACATCGGCTTCTCCATCTGGTCGATCTGGTCGGTCATGGTGCTCTTCATGCCGCAGGCCGTCTACGGCTTCACCCCGGCCGACAAGTTCTTCCTCGTGGCCGTACCGACCCTCGTCGGCGCCGTGCTGCGCGTGCCCTACACGATGGCCACCGCGTTCTTCGGCGGCCGCAACTGGGCCATCTTCAGCGGCGTGGCGCTCCTCGTGCCCACCGTCCTGACGTGGTGGCTCATGGTCAACCCGGGGCACTCGCTCGGGACCTTCATGGCCGTCGCGGCCCTCGCCGGCCTCGGTGGCGGCAACTTCGCCTCGTCGATGACGAACATCAACGCGTTCTACCCGCAGCGGATGAAGGGCTGGGCCCTCGGCCTCAACGCCGGCGGCGGCAACATCGGCGTCCCCGTGGTCCAGCTCGTCGGCCTGCTCGTCATCGCGACGCTGGGCAACCGGCGGCCCGAGGTCGTCTGCGCCGTCTACCTCGTGCTGCTCGCGGTCGCGAGCGTCGGCGCCGCCGTCTTCATGGACAACCTCGACCACCAGACCGCCAACCCGAAGGCGATGCTCGAGGTGCTCCGCCACGCCGACGCCTGGGTCATCTCGCTGCTCTACATCGGCACGTTCGGCTCGTTCATCGGCTTCGGCTTCGCCTTCGGCCAGGTGCTCAACCAGACCTTCCTCGCCGGCCTCACCGGCGGCGCCGCACCGACGCCGGCCCAGACCGCGGCGGCGAGCCTGCACGCGGCCCAGATCGCCTTCGTCGGCCCGCTGCTCGGCTCGGTGAGCCGGGTCTGGGGCGGCAGGCTCGCCGACCGTCGCGGCGGGGCCGCCGTCACCCTGTGGACCTTCGTCGGCATGGCCTGCGCCGGTGTGCTCGTGACCCTCTCGGCCCGCGCCGACGACGTCACCGCCGGAGCGGCGACCGGCCTGCAGCTCACCGGCCTCATCGGCGGCTTCGTGCTGCTCTTCGTCCTCTCCGGGCTGGGCAACGGCTCGGTCTACAAGATGATCCCGGCGCTCTTCGAGACCAAGGCGGCCACGATCCCCGGCCCCACCGTCGAGCGAGCCGCCTGGTCGCGCTCGATGTCCGGAGCCCTCATCGGCATCGCCGGCGCGATCGGCGCCGTGGGTGGGGTGCTCATCAACCTCGGCCTGCGCGCGTCGTACCAGGGTGCGGCGAAGTCGGCCACGGCGGCGTTCGTCGTCTTCACGCTCTTCTACGTCGGCGCTGCCGTCCTCACCAAGGTGCGCTACCGACGATGACGACCCGGACCACCGCCGGCCGCACGGCCGACACCACCGCAGTGCCGACCCGCGCGCTCGGAGGGGGCAACCCCTCCGAGCCGCAGGGGCAGCCCGGCGTCGCCACGCACTGCGCCTACTGCGGCCTCCAGTGCGCGATGACGCTGACCGGCTCGTCGGCGCAGGACCTCACGGTGGCCCCGCGGCGCTTCCCGACCAACCGGGGCGGCCTCTGCCAGAAGGGGTGGACCAGCGCCGAGCTGCTCCGCACGCCCGGTCGGCTCACCACTCCCCTGGTCCGCCGGGACGGCGAGCTCGCCCCCGCGTCGTGGGACCAGGCCCTCGACGTCGTCGCCGACGCGATCGTCCGGACGCAGGCGGCATACGGCCGGGATGCCGTGGCTGTGTTCGGCGGCGGAGGTCTGACGAACGAGAAGGCCTACCAGCTGGGCAAGTTCGCGCGAGTGGCCCTGCGGACCAGCCAGATCGACTACAACGGGCGCTGGTGCATGAGCTCGGCTGCCGCCGCCGGGATCCGCTGCTTCGGCCTGGACCGCGGGTTGCCCTTCCCCGTGACCGACATCGGGTCGGCACACGCCGTCCTGCTCCTCGGGGCCAACCCCGCCGAGACGATGCCGCCGTTCCTCACGCACCTCGTGCGCGCCGCCGACGCGGGCGGTCTCATGGTCGCCGACCCGCGGCTGACCCCCACGGCCGCCAAGGCCGTCGACGGCGGCGGCCTGCACCTCCAGCTGCGCCCCGGCACCGACGCCGCCCTCGCCCTCGGCATGATCCACCTGGCCGTCACCGAGGGGTACGCCGACCGCCGCTACGTCGCCGAGCGCACCTCGGGCTTCGACGACTTCTGGCCCGTCGCCGCCCAGTGGCTGCCCGAGCGCGTCGAGCGGGTCACGGGCGTCTCGGTGACGACGATGCGCGCGGCGGTCGCGGCCCTCGCCCGGGCGCGCGACACCGAGCGCGGCGCGTACGTGCTCTCGGCCCGCGGCAGCGAGCAGCACGCGAGCGGCACCGACACCGTGACGGCGTTCATCGCCCTCGCCCTCGTGCTCGGGCTGCCGGGCAACCCGGGCACGGGTTTCGGCACGATCACCGGCCAGGGAAACGGCCAGGGCGGGCGCGAGCACGGCCAGAAGGCCGACCAGCTGCCCGGCTACCGCAAGATCGACGACCCTGCGGCGCGCGCCCACGTGGCGGCCGTGTGGGGCGTCGACCCCGACGACCTGCCCGGCCCGGGCCGCAGCGCGTTCGAGCTGCTGTCTGCCCTCGGCACCGACGGGGGCCCGCGGCTGCTCATGGTCCACGGCAGCAATCCCGTCGTCTCCGCGCCCGACGCGCGGGCCGTTGCCGAGCGGATCGCCTCCCTCGACCTGCTCGTTGTCTGCGACTTCGTCCTGTCGGAGACCGCGGCCGTCGCCGACGTCGTGCTCCCCGTGCTGCAGTGGGCCGAGGAGGAGGGCACGCTGACCAACCTCGAGGGTCGCGTGCTGCGACGCCGGCGCGCCCTCGCGGCACCGGGCCTGTGCCGCAGCGAGCTCGAGGTGTGGAGCGAACTGGCTGCCCGGATCGGTTGCAGCACAGGGTTTCCCACCGACCCGCGCGTCGTCTTCGAGGAGCTGCGCCGGGCGTCGGCGGGCGGACCGGCCGACTACTCCGCCATCACGTGGGAGCGCCTCGACGCCGGCGAGAGCCTGCACTGGCCGTGCACCCCCGAGCGGCCCCAGGGCACGCCGCGTCTGTTCCTCGACGCGTTCGCCACGCCCGACGGGCGCGCCCGCTTCGTGCCCGTCGACCACGTCGGGCCGGCCGAGGCCGACGACGCGGACTACCCACTCGTCGCCACGACCGGCCGGGTGCTCCAGCACTACCAGTCCGGCGCGCAGACCCGGCTCGTCGACGAGCTGTCGGCGGCCGCGGGCGACATGTTCGTGCAGCTGCACCCCGACACCGCCGACGCGGCGGGCGTCGCCGACGGCGACCTCGTCGACGTCGTGAGCCGCCGCGGCCGCACGAGGGCGTCGGTGCGCCTCGACGACGACATGCGCGGCGACGTCGTCTTCCTCCCGTTCCACTGGGCCGGCGACGGCCGAGCGAACTCGCTGACGCACGCCGCCCTCGACCCGACCAGCCGCATGCCCGAGTTCAAGGCGTGCGCCGTCCGCCTGGAGGCCGTCTCATGACCCCCACCCCCCGCCGCGTGCTCGTCGTCGGCAACGGCATGGCCGGTGCCCGGCTCGCCGAGGAGGTCCGGCACCGCGACCCCGAGGCCACACGCTTCGCGGTCACCGTCGTCGGCGAGGAGCCGCACGCCGCCTACAACCGGGTCCTGCTCTCGACCGTCGTCGCCGGCGGCATCACACCACGCGACACCCGCCTCAAGCCCGACGGCTGGTGGGCCGCTCGCCACGTCGACGTCGTCACCGGCGCGCGGGTCACGGCCGTCGACACGGCTGCCAGGGTCGCCACCCTGACCGACGCCGACGGCACCGAGCGCACGATCGCCTGGGACGAGCTCGTGCTCGCCACCGGCAGCACGGCGTTCGTCCCCCCGACCGAGGGGCTGTACGCCGGCACGCCGGGTCCTGACGCCTCGCTTGCCGAGGGCGTGGTCGCGTTCCGCACCGTGGACGACTCGTCCCGCATCGTGGAAGCAGCCGAGTCCGCCTCCACCGCAGTGGTGCTCGGCGGCGGCCTGCTCGGGCTCGAGGCTGCACGGGGCCTCCTGGCCCGTGGTGTCGAGGTGACGATCGTCCACCCGCAGGACTTCCCGATGGACCGCCAGCTCGACGCCGACGGTGGCGCGGTGCTCACCCGGGTCGTGCGCGGCATCGGGGCGCGCCTCGTGCTCGGCCAGCTCGTCACCGCACGCCACCCGGCCCGCGACGGTGAGCCGGCCCACGTGGTGCTGAGCGACGGATCGGCCGTGGCAGCCGACCTCGTCGTCGTTGCTGCAGGGGTTCGTCCCCGCACCGATCTCGCCGTCGCGATGGGCCTCGACGTCGACCGTGCCGTCGTCGTCGACGACCGGCTCGCCACCTCGGTGCCCCACGTCCACGCCATCGGCGAGTGCAGCCAGCACCGCGGCGAGGTGCCCGGCCTCGTCCAGCCCGGATGGGACCAGGCTCGCGTCCTCGCCGACGTGCTCACCGGGGCGGACGCCGACGCCACCTACGAGGGCACGAGCGTGCTCACCCGGCTCAAGGCGCACGACATCGACCTCGCGAGCATGGGCACCGTCGACGTCGACGTGCACGACCCCGGCCACGAGGTGCTCGCCTTCACCGACCCGGTGCGCGGCCGCTACGCCAAGCTCGTGCTGCGCCAGGACCGGCTCGTCGGCGCCATCCTGCTCGGGGTCGGCGACGCCGCAGGGGCCCTCACGCAGCTCTACGACACCGGCGCTGCCGTCCCGCGGGACCGCCTCGCGCTCATGCTCGGTCGTGCCGTCACCCGCTCGACCGCCCCCGACACGGTGAACCTCGCCGAGATGCCCGGCTCCGCCGTGATCTGCCGCTGCAACACGGTGACGAAGTCGGCCATCGTGGGCGCCTTCCGCGCCGGCGCCGACAGCGTCGCCGCCGTAGCCGAGGCCACCCGCGCCACGACCGGCTGCGGCTCGTGCAAGGGCGCCGTCGACGGCCTCTGCTCGTGGCTCAGGTCGGCCGAGCCCGCCTCTGCCCCAGCTGAACCCGCCCAGTCCACTCCAGACCAGTCCACTCCAGACCAGTCCAGCCCCGCACCGGTGCCGGCACCCGCCGCCCTGACCGAAGGAGCCGCCTGATGACCACCACGACCGAGAACCACAACGGCACCGACGCCCGCACCGTCGTCGTCGTCGGACACGGCATGGTCGGCCACCGCTTCGTCGAGGCGCTGCGTTCGCGTGACACCGAGAGCACGTGGAAGGTCGTCGTGCTCTCCGAGGAGGCGGAGGCGGCATACGACCGCGTCGGCCTCTCCTCGTACGTGGGGGCTTGGGACCGCGGGGCGCTCGCGCTCGCTGGCAACACGTACGCCGAGGACGCCCTGGTCGACCTGCGCCTCGGCACCCGTGCCGAGACGGTCGACCGCGTGGCGCGGACCGTCACCACGAGCGCCGGCGACGTCATCGCGTACGACTCGCTCGTGCTGGCCACGGGCTCGTACCCCTTCGTGCCTCCGGTGCCCGGCCACGACTCGAGCGGGTGCTTCGTCTACCGCACGCTCGACGACCTCGACGGCATCCGTGCCGCCGCCGAGGTGGCGCACGAGCGCGCCCGCGCCGAGGGCCGCGAGGCCAACGGGCTCGTCGTCGGAGGCGGGCTGCTCGGGCTCGAGGCCGCCAACGCGCTGCGGCTGCTCGGCCTGACCCCGCACGTCGTCGAGTTCGCCCCCCGGCTCATGCCGCTGCAGGTCGACGAGGGCGGCGGGGCCGTGCTCGAGGGGCTCATCAGCAACCTCGGCGTCCAGGTGCACACCGGCGCCGGCACGAGCTCGATCTCGCCGCAGGACGACGGCCGCCTCGCCGTCGAGCTGTCCGACGGCACAGCGCTGCTCACCGACCTCGTCGTCTTCTCCGCCGGGGTGCGCCCGTCGGACGCCGTGGCCCGCGACGCCGGCCTCGACGTCGGCGAGCGTGGCGGCGTCGTCACCGACCTGGCCTGCCGCACGAGCGACGAGAACGTCTGGGCCGTCGGCGAGGTCGCCGCGGTCGAGGGCCGCTGCTACGGGCTCGTCGCGCCGGGCTACACGATGGCCGAGGTCGTCGCCGACCGGCTGCTCGGTGGTGAGGCGACCTTCCCCGGCGCGGACCTGTCGACCAAGCTCAAGCTGCTCGGCGTCGACGTCGCCTCCTTCGGCGACGCCATGGCCACGACTCCCGGCGCCCTCGAGATCGTGCACACCGACGCGACGAAGGGCACCTACGCGAAGGTCGTCGTCAGCGACGACGCCAGGACGCTGCTCGGCGGCATCCTCGTCGGCGACGCGTCGGCGTACACGACGCTCAAGGCGTACGTCGGGCGCGAGGTGCCGGGCGACCCGGGTGCACTCGTCTCCCCCGCCGGTATCGACGACTCAGCGCTCGGCTCCGCACTTCCGGACGACGCCGTCATCTGCTCGTGCAACAACGTGACGAAGGGCTCGATCTGCGGCGCGATCGCCGAGGGCGCCTGCGACCTCGCGGCCATCAAGGGCTGCACGAACGCGGGGACCACCTGCGGCGGTTGCCTGCCCACGGTCAAGAAGCTCCTCGTCGACTCGGGCGTCGAGCTGTCGAAGGCGCTCTGCGAACACTTCGAGCAGAGCCGCGCCGAGCTCTTCGAGATCGTCGCCTCGACCGGCATCCGCACCTTCTCGGGGCTCATCGCTCGCTACGGCACGGGCACCGGCTGCGAGATCTGCAAGCCCACGGTCGCCTCGATCCTCGCGTCGACGAGCAGCGACCACATCCTCGACGGCGAGCAGGCCGCACTGCAGGACAGCAACGACCACTTCCTCGCCAACATCCAGAAGAACGGCACCTACTCGGTCGTGCCCCGTATGCCGGGCGGCGAGGTCACCGCCGAGCAGCTCATCACCATCGGCCGGATCGCCCAGGACTTCGGGCTCTACGTCAAGGTCACGGGCGGCCAGCGCATCGACCTCTTCGGCGCGCGCGTCGAGCAGCTGCCGGCCATCTGGCAACGCCTCGTCGACGTCGGCATGGAGTCCGGGCAGGCCTACGGCAAGTCGTTGCGCACCGTGAAGTCGTGCGTCGGGTCGACGTGGTGCCGCTACGGCGTGCAGGACTCGGTCGGCATGGCAGTCGACCTCGAGCACCGCTACCGCGGGCTCCGCTCGCCGCACAAGCTGAAGTTCGGCGTCTCGGGCTGCGCCCGTGAGTGCGCCGAGGCACGCGGCAAGGACGTCGGCGTCATCGCCACCGACAAGGGCTGGAACCTCTACGTCTGCGGCAACGGCGGCCAGACGCCTGCCCACGCGCGACTGCTCGCGAGCGACCTCGACGACGAGACGCTCGTGCGCTACATCGACCGGTTCCTCGTGTTCTACGTCCGCACCGCCGACCGGCTGCAGCGCACCGCGCCGTGGCTCGACTCGCTCGAGGGCGGTCTCGACCACCTCAAGGCCGTCGTCTGTGACGACTCGCTCGGCATCGCGGCCGACCTCGAGGCCACCATGGCGCGCCACGTCGCCGGCTACCAGGACGAGTGGAAGGCCGTGCTCGACGACCCGGAGAAGCTCGCCCGCTTCGTGTCGTTCGTCAACGCACCGGAGGCGGCGGACCCGACCGTCGCGTTCGACGAGTCCGGCCCGCGCAAGGTGCCGGTGATGCTCGGCATGCCGTCCACGAACCGCCCCGAGTGACCGAGTCCGACTGCACCAGAGAGGAACCCGATGACCACCCTCGCCACCGCCCCCGTTCACACGACCGCACCTGCCCGCACTGTCGTCCGTCCAGGGATCGTGCCCGCCCCCGGTGCCAAGCAGTGGGTGCCGGCCTGCGACGTCCACCGGCTCGTGCCCGGCCGCGGCGTCGCGGTGCTGCTGCCCGGCGGCGCCCAGGCCGCGCTCTTCCTGCTGCCGAACGGGATGATCTACGCCGTCGACAACCTCGACCCGTACGCCGGCGCCGCCGTCCTGTCGCGCGGGCTCACCGGCGACCGGGGCGGCGAGCCGACGGTCGCGTCACCGCTGCTCAAGCAGGTCTTCTCGCTGCGCACCGGCGCCGCCCTCGACGACGAGGCGACGACGCTGCCGACGTATGCCGTCCGCGTCCAGCACGGCATCGTCCACATCGGCCTCTCGCTTCCCTGAGGAAGCCCGTCGGAAACTGAGCACTCGACGCGCAACGGTCCCACTCGAGTGCTCATTTCCCGTCGCACCGCATCCGTCGGAAACTGAGCACTCGACGCTGGGTGTGCGTCGAGTGCTCAGTTTCGTGCAGCGGTGTTGCAGGGGGTCAGACCGCGCTGGCGACGAGGGCGGCCCGGACGGCATCCTCGAGGTCGGTCGTGGGGCGCCCGGCGAGGCGCGACAGGTCACCGGAGTCGGTGAGCAGGGCGCCCTCGGCGATGCCACGGTCGCTGTCGGCGAGCACAGCGGCATACCCCTCGGGGAGCCCGGCTGCCACGAGCGCGGCCGTGTAGTCCTCGACCGAGAGGTCGCGGTAGACGACGTCACGACCGGTCACGCCGGCCACCGCGGCGGCGTACTCGGCGAGGGTGAACGCGTGGTCGCCGCCCAGCTCGTAGACGGCGCCGTCGTGGTCACCACCCGCGAGCACCGCCGCAGCGGCAGCCGCGTAGTCGGCACGCGACGCCGCGCTCACGCGACCGTCGCGGGCGGCGCCCAGGACCACGCCGTGCTCGAGGACGGTCGGCAGCTGGCCGGTGTAGTTCTCGAGGTACCAGGAGTTGCGCAGCAGGGCGTGCGGCAGACCTGAGGCCGCGAGGAGCTCCTCGGTCGCGCGGTGCTCGGCCGCGAGCGCCAGGTCGGAGGTGTGGGCGCGGGTGATGCTCGTGTAGGCGACGAAGCCGACGCCGGCCTTCTTGGCGGCCTCGACCACGTTGGTGTGCTGAGGGATTCGCGCGCCGACCTCGCTGCCGGAGACGAAGAGGAGGCGGTCGACACCCGTGAAGGCCGCGTCGAGTGAGGCCGGGTCGTCGTAGTCGGCGCGGCGCACCTCGACCCCGCGCTCGGCGAGGTCGGCGAGCGACTCGGTCTTGCGGGCGGTGGCGACGATGTGGGCGGCGGGCGTGCCGCGGTCGAGCAGGGCCTCGACGACGAGGCGGCCGAGGTGGCCGCTGGCACCGGTGACGAGAAGGGTCATGACGTTCCTTTCCAAGGCTGTGGACACCCAGGTGAACGACCGGCCTGCCTACTTCCCAGAAGTTAGTACCCACTTTCAAGTAAGGTACTGACATGACGGTTAGCCAGACGCTGCGCGACTACTTCCCGGATGCCGTCTACGCATCCGGGTGCCCCAGCCGCGTCGTGCTCGACCACGTGACGAGCAAGTGGGGCACCCTCGTGCTCCTGGCGCTGTCCGAGGGCGAGCCGCTGCGGTGGAGCGAGCTGCGCCGGCGGGCGGAGGGTGTCAGCGAGAAGATGCTGGCCCAGACGCTGAGGATGCTGGAGGCCGACGGTCTCGTCCACCGCGACGCCCGCCCGGTGGTGCCGCCCCACGTCGAGTACTCCCTGACCGCGCGGGGCGCCGAGCTCGCGGAGCGCCTGGTGCCGCTCATGCTGTGGATCGTCGAGAACGCGCCCGACATCCTCGCCGACGCCGAGGCCTCCGCAGCCGCGCGCTGACGTTCAGACGTTGAGGCGGTAGCCGCGTCGCACCACCGTCTGCACGAGGTGCCGGTCGGGCAGGGCCGACCGCAGGCGGCTGACCGCCATGTCGAGAGCGTGCTCGTTCTCCGCGTCGGGCAGCTCGTCGAGCAGGCGCTCGCGGCTCAGCACCGCCCCCGGCTCGGACATCAGTGCCGCGAGCATGGCGCGAGGGCCTCGAGCCAGGGTCACCGTCTGTCCGCCGAAGGTCACCCGGCGGCCGTGGACGAGGAGCGGACCGAGGGCCGTCTGCACCTGCTCGACGCCGTTGACGGTGAGGTGCTCGATGACGGTGCGGATGAGCGCGCCCATGCGGAACCGGTCGGGCACGATCGGCGTGATGCCCAGGTCGAGCAGGGGCGCAGCCGTCACGGGTCCGACGGCTGCGGCGGTGACGCCGCACCGCAGCGCGTCGACGAGCACTCCGTCCATGCCGAGCTGCGCTGCGGCTGAGACGAGCCCGTCCACGGCGGGTGCCGACGTGAAGGTCACGACGTCGACCTCGCGGGCTGCCACCGCGGCGACGAGGCGGCCGAGCCGGCTCTCGTCGGTGGGTCGCACCCAGCGGTAGGGAGCGACGGTCAGCACCGACGCCCCCGCGGTCCGCAGCCGTTCCAGCTGCTCGACGTCCTCGTGCCCGTGCAGCTGCACCGCGACCCGCTTGCCGCGTACGCCGGCGTCGAGCACCAGGCCGATCGTCGAGGCCGTGCGCTCGTCGTGGGCGATGCCGTCGTCGTCGTGGCCGGCGGCGCGCACCGCGCCGCGGGCCTTGGGTCCGCGCACGATGATCCGCGCGTCGTCGAGGGTGCGGGACAGCTCCTCACCGAGGCCGGCTGCGTCGGCGGCCTCGATCCACCGGCGGAAGCCGTATGCCGTCGTGACGACAACGACGTCGGGGCGGCACTCGATGACCGCCCTCGTGTCGCCGATGAGGATCTCGTCCTCCTCGACCGGAGCGATGCGGACGGCCGGGGCGTGCAGCACCTCCGCGCCGCGTCGTGCGAACGCGTCGATGAGGTCGCTCGAGCGACGGTCCGAGGTGACCGCGATGCGGAAGCCCGTGAGCACCGGGCCCGTCGCCTCGGGGCGCACGGCGTCAGCGCTCTCGGGGTCGGGTCCGTTCAGCTCGGTCGACCAGGCCGTACGCGGGTGGGTCCGACGCGGGGTCGTCGCGCCGCCCTGCGCCTCGTTCTCGGGCGCCGGCTCAGGGCGCCCCGCGTCGCCGCTCACCCGACGGCGCCCATCGCGGGGCTCACGCCCGCCCGCCGCTCGGCGCCCGCGCGTCGCGCCCACACGTCGGACTGGCGCACGACGTCACCGACGACGATGACCGCCGGCGACGCGGCGCGCTCACGCGAGGCGAGGTCGGCCAAGGTGTCCACGGTGCCGACGATGCTGCGCTGGTCGGGCGTGAAGCCGCGCTCGACGACGGCCGCCGGGGTGTCGGGGGCGAGGCCCGCGCGTACGAGAGCGGTGGTGATCGGCACGAGGTTGTGCATGCCCATGAGGAAGACGACGGTGCCACCCAGCGTGGCGAGCGAGGCAGCCTGGTGCGGCTCGAGCGGCAGGTGTCCCGACACGACGGTGAAGACGTGGCTGACGCCGCGGTGCGTCACGGGTATGCCGGCCGCCCCGGGCACGCCCACCGCGGACGTGACGCCGGGCACCACCGTCACGGGCAGCCCGGCCTCCACCGCGGCGAGGACCTCCTCGCCGCCCCGGCCGAAGACGTAGGGATCGCCGCCCTTGAGACGCACGACCACGAGGCCGGCCTGCGCCCGTTCGACCATGATGCGCTCGATCTCGGCCTGCGGCACGGCGTGGTGACCGGGGCGCTTGCCGACGTCGATGACCTCGGCACCCGGCGCGAGGGCGGCGACGTCGCCCACCTCCGCGAGGCGGTCCGTGAGCACGACGTCGGCCTCGGCGAGGGCGCGGACCCCGGCGAGCGTGAGCAGCTCGAGACCCCCGGGACCCGCGCCCACGAGCACGACGCGACCGCCGGACGGGCTCTCCGCTCCGAGGGTCTCGCTGACGACGACGCAGGTCGCCGCGAGCACCTCCCGAGCGGCGGACCACGTGACGGCGGGGCCGACGAGCACCCCCAGGCGCACACCCGCGCACGCCTGGCGGGTCACTGCGTCGGACGAGGCGGCGGTGGTCACCACGGCGCCCGCCCGTGAGTAGCGGCGTACGACGGGAGGCAGTGCACCGGACGGTCCCACGACGAGCACGGGGACATCGGTGAGGTCGGTGTCGATCAGCACCGCGGACTCCTTCCGTCGCAGCTCGGGTTCGCGTGCCCACCACGGTAGGAAGCGCGTGTTTCAGCCGCGTTTCCATCGCGCGATGCGCTGGTAACGATGGGCTCACCCGGGCCCCGGGCGAGAGTGCGACCGCACGCCGCTGCCACGCCGGCCCACTCGGTCGTGAGCCACCAGCGCCGATGCCGGCGCCACCTGACAGAGTGGCGCCATGACCCGCGAAGCTCCTGTGCTCGTCGCGGCCGCCCACGGCACGTCGTCACCCGCGGGCCGGTCTGCCATCGGCGGGCTGGTCGCAGCCGTCGCGGCCCGGAGGCCCGACCTCAGGGTGCGCGCGGCCTACGTCGACGTCCAGCCACCGGAACCGTCGGCGGTGCTCGCCTCGCTCGCCGACGGGTACCGGGGCCGTCTCGTCCCCCTGCTCCTCTCGGCCGGCTACCACGTCTACGTCGACCTCACCGAGGCCGCGGCGTCGGTGCCCGGCACGACGGTCGCCCCCGCCCTGGGGCCGGACGACCGGCTCGCCGAGCTGCTGCGGCGCAGGCTGGAGGCCGCGGGCCTCGCCGACGACGACGTGGTCGTGCTCGCCGCAGCAGGTTCGTCGCAGCCGTCCGCGGTGGAGGACTGCCGCCGTGTCGCCGAGCAGCTCGGTCGCCTCCTCGGCCGACCCGTCACCGCAGCGTTCCTGTCGGCTGCAGAACCGAGACTTGCGGATGCGATTGGGGCGCAACGCGTTCCGGGCCGTCGCGTCGTCGTGGCCCTCTACCTGCTGGCCCCAGGCTTCTTCGCCGACCTCGCGGCGAGGGCGGGGGCCGACGTCGTCACGCCGCCCCTCCTGGTGCCCGACGAGCCCGCCCCCGACGAGCTCGTCGACATCGTCCTCGAGCGCTACGACGGGTGACGCTAGGGTGGTGCTCGGCGATGGATCCCGCCAGGTCACCTCGAGTGCCCGAACCGCCGGCCGGCTGATGGTTCCTGTCCGTGCGCGGTGCTCGTCGCCGCGAGGACGGGCGGGCCTGGCCGCCGCGCCCGTCACCCAGTGACTGGAGACCCCCGATGGGACAGCGAGTGCCACCCCAGCCAGACCCCTCGCGGCTGACCGACTTCGCCGGTCACCCGCTGGTCGTCGGCGTGGTCGCCGACCAGGCACCGCTCGTCGCACTGACGGCGGTGTCGCTGGCCCGCGCGACGGGCGCCTCGGCCATCTACTTCGCCCACGTCGACACGTCCCGCTACGCCGACGTCGAGCACCCGGACGGTACGGTCCGCCACCTGCCGATCGACCCCGACCTCGACGACGAGCTCTGGCCCGAGCGTGAGGACGCCCTGCTCCGGACGGTGCGCGAGTGGATGGACGGCCAGGACGTTCCCTGGCACTTCCGCTACCTCGCCGGCCGACCGGACCGTGCACTGACTCACCTCGCGCGCGCCGTCGACGCCGCGGCCTTCGTCGTCGGCACCCACGTCGGGCACCACCGCCGCATCGCCGACTTCGTCAACGGCTCGGTGCCGATGCAGCTCTCGCACCGCCAGCACCGCCCCGTGGTCGTCGTGCCGGTCAGCGTCGTCGACTGGGAGGGCCCGGCACCGTGGGAGTGAGCGCCGGGGATCCCGGACGGACGACGACCTCGGCGGCGCAACCGGCACGGGCCGCGCACCGGCATCCCGGCCTGCTGGCGCTCATCTTCGTCGGCGGTTCGTTCGGCACCGGCGCGCGGGCGGCGCTCGAGAACGCCGTGCCCGCCGACGCCGGCGGGATCCCGTGGATGACGTTGTCCATCAACGTGGTCGGTTCGCTGCTGCTCGGGCTGCTGCTCGAGACCCTCGCCCGGACGGGAGACGACACCGGCCGGCGCCGGGCCGCACGGCTGACGCTCGGGACCGGGGCGCTCGGCGGCTTCACGACCTACAGCACCTTTGCCGTCGAGACGGTGCAGCGCCTGACGTCGGGGTCGGTCGCGATCGGCGTCGCCTACGCGGCGGCCGGCGTCGTGCTCGGTGCGGCGGCCGCTGTCGCCGGCATCGCGGCCGCGCGCCGCCTCGCCCGCAACGCCGTGGGGGCTCGCCGATGACGATGCTGCTGCTCGCCCTCGCCGGCGGCCTCGGCGCCGTGTCCCGTTTCGTCGCAGACGCGTTCGTCGCCCGGCACAACCCCTTCCGTATGCCGCTGGGCACCCTTCTCATCAACGTGACCGGCTCGCTGCTCCTGGGTGTCCTGACCGCGGCGTTCACGGCGGGGTCACCGGACTCGACCGGGTCGACCCTTCGAGCCGTCCTCGGCACCGGGTTCTGCGGCGGCTACACCACGTTCAGCACGGCGTCGGTCGAGACCGTGCGGCTGTGGCTGGCGGAGGGCCGGAGCACGGGCATCGGCTACGCCGCGGCGACGCTCGTCGGCTCGGTCGCGGCCGCCGCGCTGGGTCTCTGGCTGGGCGGCCTCACCTGAGCTGGTCCGCGCCCCCGGCCCGGGGTCAGCGGATCGGCAACCCGAGCTGGTGGGCGGCAGTGGCACCGACCGCTGCAGACGGGACCACGTGGTACCAACCGGCGGCCACGCCGTGCTGCAGCTCGAAGGCCTGCCCGAGACCGATCCACTGGGCCCAGCCCGTCGCGGTGTGCGCCTGCGGCGTCCCGGCCGCTGCGACGAACGAGGCGCCGACCCCGGTCGGCTGCCCCACCGCGTGGCCGGAGGAGTGACCGGACGAGTGGCTGGACGAGTGGCTGGACGAGTGACCGGACGAGTGACCGGACGAGTGGCTGGACGAGTGGCTGGGGCGCCCGCTCGAGCGGTGCTGCAGGTCGGCGTTGTCGTGGAGGCGACGCGAGAGCCGGTCGAAGTCGGCGCTGATGCGCGTGAGGTCGTGCTCGACCCGGCGCCACCTCTCGACGAGGTGCTGGAGGTCGCGCCCCTGCCAGACCCGCTGCATCGTCGACACCGCCCGCTGGCCGCGAGCCCGCACGACGTCGATCTCGTTGCCGAACGACGCCATGCGTCCCGCCGAGTCGCGCAGCGCGTCGACGTCAGCACCCTTCGAGAACACAGATCTCCCTTCACCCCTGCAAACCGGACCAATCCTCACCCGACCACGTGCCGGCACGCAATGGGGAGCCCTCCCCGGACGCCCGGCATACTCGAGGGGTCCTCCCGCCCGAGAGAAGGTATGCCGCTGAGCCCGCCACGCAGCTACCTGACCCTCGCGTCGCCCGCCAGGGCCGAGATCGAGGTGCGTCGCTCCCGGTTCGTGTGCGACGCCGCGCCCGCGACGACGGAGGAGACCGCTCGTGCCTTCATCGAGCAGGTGCGCGCGGGCACCCGGGACGCCCGGCACCACTGCACGGCGTTCGTGCTGGGTGCCGACGGGGCGACCGTGCGGAGCAACGACGACGGCGAGCCGTCGGGGACCGCGGGCGCCCCGATGCTCGACGTGCTGCGGGGCCGCGGCCTCACGGACGTCGTCGCCGTCGTCACGCGGTGGTTCGGTGGCACCCTGCTCGGCACGGGCGGTCTCATCCGGGCCTACGGTGACGCGGTGGCGGCGGCCCTCGGGCAGGCACCGCTCCTGACCATGGAGCTGCGGGAGGGGCTCGTCGTCGAGGTCGGCGCGGCCGACGGGCCACGGGTCGAGAACGCGCTGCGCGGGCACGTCGGCGTCGACGTCACCGGGGCCGAGTGGACGGCCGACGGTCTCGGGCTGCACCTCGCGCTCGTGCCGGGGGTGCAGGCTGCTGTCGAGGGTCTGGTCGCCTCCCTGACCGCGGGATCCGCACGGGTCACACGGGGCCCGTCACGTTGGGTCGAGCAGGGCACGAGCCGAGGCCGACCCGGCGCAGACGCGTGAGAGCATGCCTGCATGAGCTTCCAGATCGCGGGCGATTCCGCCGCGGACCAGGTGCTGGACGAGCACCCGTTCGCCGTCGTCGTCGGGATGATGCTCGACCAGCAGTACGGCATGGAGCACGCCTTCCGCGGCGGCTACAAGGTGCTGAGCCGCTTCGGCACGCTCGACCCGGCCGCCATCGCGGCCGCGGACCCCGAGGAGTTCAAGGCGATGGCGAGCACGCCACCGGCGATCCACCGCTTCCCCGGCTCCATGGCCGCGCGCCTCCAGGAGCTCGCCGCCCTCGTCGAGAGCCGCTACGACGGTGACGTCACCCGCCTCTGGACCGAGGCGACCACCGGCAAGGAGCTGCTGAAGCGCGTGCAGGAGCTGCCCGGCTTCGGCAAGCAGAAGGCGCAGATCTTCGTGGCGCTGCTCGCCAAGCAGCTCGGCGTGCGTCCCGAGGGCTGGGAGGCTGCGGCCGGCGACTACGCCCTCGACGGCTACCGCTCGGTCGCCGACGTCGTCGACGGCGACTCGCTGCTCAAGGTGCGGGAGTTCAAGCAGGCCAAGAAGGCCAGCGCCAAAGCAGCCCAGGACGCCTGAGCCGCAAGAGCTTCCGTCCGTATGCCGCTGGGCTCGCTTCGAGCAGAAGCGAGCCCAGCGGCATACGTGGTCGGCGACCGTGAGTGACTGTCAGTCGGCGAGGAAGCCGAGCAGGTCGGCACGGGTGAGGACACCGATGGGCTTGCCGTCCTCGACGACGAGGATCGCGTCGCAGTCCTCGAGCTCCTTGCGGGCCGCCGACACGGGCGAGCCGGCGCCGACGAGCGGCAGCCCAGGCTCCATGTGCTTCTCGACCGAGTCGGCGAGGTGCGCCTGACCGGTGAAGAGGGCCTGGAGCAGGACTCGCTCGCTCACCGACCCCGCCACCTCACCCGACATGACGGGAGGCTCGGCCTTGACGACCGGCATCTGCGAGACGCCGTACTCGCGCAGGATCTGCACGGCGTCGCGGATCGTCTCGTTGGGGTGCGTGTGCACCAGGGCCGGCATGTCGCCCGACTTCGTGTGCAGCACCGAGCCGACGGTCTCCTCGGTGTGGTCGTTGAGGAAGCCGTAGGAGTGCATCCACTCGTCGTTGAAGATCTTGCTCATGTAGCCGCGGCCCGAGTCGGGCAGCAGCACGACGACGACGGCGTCCTCGGGCAGGTCCTTGGCCGCACGCAGCGCGGCGACGACGGCCATGCCGCACGAGCCACCCACGAGCAGGCCCTCCTCGCGGGCCAGGCGGCGCGTCATCTCGAAGGAGTCGGCGTCGCTCACCGCGATGACCTCGTCGACGACCGACGGGTCGTACGCGCCCGGCCAGAAGTCCTCGCCCACGCCCTCGACGAGGTAGGGGCGGCCGGTTCCGCCGGAGTACACGGAGCCCTCGGGGTCGGCGGCGATGATGCGCACCGCGCCGTCGCTGACCTCCTTGAGGTACTTGCCGGTGCCGCTGATCGTGCCGCCCGTGCCGGCGCCCGCAACGAAGTGCGTGACCTTGCCGTCGGTGTCGTTCCAGATCTCCGGCCCGGTGGTCAGGTAGTGGCTCTTGGGGCCCTCGGGGTTGTAGTACTGGTTCGGCTTCCACGCGCCGTCGATCTCGCGGACGAGGCGGTCGCTCACCGAGTAGTAGGAGTCGGGGTGCTCCGGCTCGACCGCCGTCGGGCAGACGACGACCTCGGCGCCGTACGCCTTGAGCACGTCGCGCTTGTCCTGGCTCACCTTGTCGGGGCAGACGAAGACGCACTTGTAGCCCTTGCGCTGGGCCACGAGGGCCAGGCCCACACCCGTGTTGCCGCTCGTGGGCTCCACGATGGTGCCGCCCGGCTTCAGCAGCCCGTCGCGCTCCGCGGCCTCGACCATGCGCAGGGCGATGCGGTCCTTCACCGAGCCGCCGGGGTTGAAGTACTCGACCTTCGCCAGGACGGTGCACCTCACCCCCGCGTCGGCGACGACCGAGCCGAGCTTGACCAGGGGCGTGTTTCCGACGAGGTCGGCGACGTTCTCTGCATACTTCACCCGCCCATCCTAAGAGGGGCGTCCCACTGGTCGAGACACGCGGGGTGGGCGGGTGGGCACACGCCCGAGGCCCGAACCACCCCGAACCGGGCACGCCGCAGGGGCCCCGGGCGTTACCGTGGTGGACCCGGTCGAGCGACCACGGCAGCGGAAGGGAGCCTTCGAGATGGGGCGTGCACGGCGCGCGCGCAGGATCGCCCAGCAGGCGGCCTACGGCGGCGGAGTGGGGGTGGCGGGCCTCGGAGCCCTCAGCCTCCTCGGCTACGGCCTGCTCCGCGCCGAGGCCCACATGGCCCGGCGGATCGTCGGGCAGCCGTTCGAGGGCGCTCCAGAGGACAGCGGCACCTACGGTTCCGGCCACGGCCTGCCGGTGCAGTTCCTCGTGCTCGGAGACTCCACCGGGGTCGGGATGGGTGCCGACCACCCGCACCAGACCATCGGCGCCACCATCGCGAGCGGGATCGCCGCCTTCAGCGGACGGCCCGTCGAACTGACGAACGTCGCGGTCATCGGCGCCGAGTCGCCCGACCTCGACGAGCAGGTGGAGCGTGGCCTGGCCGCCGTGCCGGAGCCCGACGTCGCCGTCATCATGGTCGGCGCCAACGACGTCACGCACCGCATCGACACCTCGGTCGCGGTCCGCCACCTCGAGATGGCCGTGCGGTCGCTCCGAGAGGCGGGCGCCGAGGTCGTCGTCGGCACGTGCCCCGACCTCGGGGCCATCGAGCCGGTGCCGCAGCCGCTGCGGCTGCTCGCCCGCCGCTGGTCGCGAGACCTCGCGGCCGCCCAGACGGTCGCCGTCGTCGAGGCCGGTGGCCGGGCGGTGTCGGTGGGCGACCTCCTGAGTGAGGCCTTCTCCGCCGAGCCCACCGTCATGTTCAGCAAGGACCGCTTCCACCCGAGCCCGGCCGGCTACGCCCGTGTCGCGGCCGCCCTGCTCCCGACGGTCAGTGCCGCGCTCGACCTCTTCGGCGAGCGGAGCGCGCCGACCGAGCCCAACCTGCGGCGCGGCGAGAGCGTCGGACCCGTCGCCAAGGCCGCGATGCGGGCGGTCACCCAGCCCGGCACCGAGGTCGCGCCGGCCGAGGTCGACGGGCAGGCCCGTGGCGCCCAGGGCCGATGGGCCGTACTGCTCCACCGCATCCGTCCGGCCGTGCCGCTGCACGCGCCACCCGGCCTCGGCGAACCCGCGGCGCCCCCCGTCGACGCCGCCGGACCGGACGCCGGTCCTGTCCGGGGCGCGACCGCCGAGCCCACCGGCGACGACACCCTCTCGGAGGACACGGCCTCGGATGAGACGGCCTCAGAGGAGACGGCCTCGGCGGAGACGGCCTCGGAGGACAGCCCGACGCGGGACACCGTCGCGCGCTAGCCACGACGGCGAAGGGCCCGTCCGCGTGCTGCGGACGGGCCCTTCGTGGGAGTGCGAACGGCTGGGTCAGCCGATCTTCATGATCTCGGAGGCGGCGGGCGCCTTGATGCCGAGGTCCTCGTTCCACTTGGAGAAGTCGAGCTGGCCCGGGCTGTCGGACGAGCCGGTGAAGCGCACGACCTCGAACTTGTCCTTGGAGACGTAGAGCGCGCCCTCGGCCTTGCCCTTCTTGTCTGTGAGCACCCAGCACGGCACGCCGTTGACGTCCTCGGTGGCGACGTCCTTAGCGAGCTGGCTGGGCGTCACGGCGCCGAAGGCCTTCTCGAGGAAGGTCTTGAGGCTGAGGCTCTCGGTCATGGCACCGGCCGAGGTCGGGGCCTTGATGAACTTGTTGCCGGCCTTCTGCACCGACGCGGGAGCACCCTGCTTCTTCCAGAACTCGGCGTCGGCCTGGATGTAGACGGCGTCGGAGAGGGAGATGACACGGGCCTTGCCGTCACCCTCCATGTCGATGGTGATGTCGGCGTTCTTACCGTCGCTCGTGCCCTTGAAGTCGATCTTGATCGTCTTGCCGCTCTGGTCGACCTGACCCACGAAGGCGCCGGACTTCGCCGCAAGAGCGCTGGTCTTGGCCTTGCTGAGGATCTCGGACGCCTCGGGGGCGTCGCTCGCCGCCGAGGTGGTCGAGGTGGACGAGCTCGCGGCGGGCGTGGTGCCGCTCGAACCGGTCGCCGGGGTCTCGGACTTCGAGCACGCGGCCGCGCCGAAGCTGATCGCGATGGCGCCGGAGACGGCGACGGCGCGGGTCGTGAAGGTCTTCATGTGGGTGGTGCCCCCTGATCGTCGGAGGTCCGGGTGAGCCTCCGGACCGGGCCGGCGCTGGCGAGCACCGACAACCCGGTCAGCCTAGCGGGGTGGCGGCGAGACACAGGTCATGGGCGGTGCCCTGTCCAACAGGTGCGAGGACGTCCTACCATCGACGGACTGAGCAAGCGCTTAGTGGATCCCTCCCGATGAAGTAGCAGGAGAACCCCCGTGACCGAAGCCGTCATCGTCTCGACCGCCCGCTCGCCGTTCGGGCGCGCCTTCAAGGGCTCGCTCAAGGAGGTCCGCCCCGACGACCTCGCCGCCACCGTCATCCAGGCCGCGCTCGACAAGGTCCCCGGCCTCGACAAGACGCTCGTCGAGGACCTCTACCTCGGCTGCGCCGAGCCGTCGGGCAAGCACGGCTCCAACATGGCCAAGGTCGTCGCCACCCTGCTCGGGCTCGACGCCACGCCGGCCGCGACGATCAACCGCTTCTGCGCCTCCTCGGCCCAGACCACCCGGATGGCCTTCCACGCCATCAAGGCCGGCGAGGGCGACATCTTCGTCTCCGCGGGCGTCGAGTGCGTGTCGCAGTACACCGACTGGGCCGGCGCGGGCGGCGCCAAGGCCGATGCGCAGAACCCCCGCTTCGCCGAGGCGCAGGAGCGCACCAAGCGCATCGCCGAGTCCAACGAGACGTGGACCGACCCGCGCGAGCAGGGCGACCTGCCCGACATCTACATCGCGATGGGCCAGACGGCCGAGAACGTCGCGACGGCGTACGGCATCTCCCGCGAGCGCCAGGACGAGTGGGGCGTCACCTCGCAGAACCGCGCCGAGGCCGCCATCGCGCGCGGCTTCTTCGACTGGGAGATCACGCCCATCACCACGCCCGACGGCACCGTCGTCACCAAGGACGACGGCCCCCGCGCCGGTGTCACCCTCGAGGCGGTCCAGGGCCTGAACCCTGTCTTCCGCGAGCAGGGCACCGTCACGGCCGGCAACTGCTGCCCGCTCAACGACGGCGCCGCCGCCCTCGTCGTCATGAGCGACACCAAGGCCAAGGAGCTCGGCCTCACGCCGCTCGCCCGCGTCGTCTCGACCGCCGCCACCGGCCTCTCGCCCGAGATCATGGGCCTCGGCCCGGTCGAGGCGAGCAACCTCGCGCTCAAGCGCGCCGGGCTCTCGATCGGCGACATCGACCTCTACGAGATCAACGAGGCGTTCGCCGCGCAGGTCATCGGCTCGGCCGACCAGATCGGCATGGACTACGACAAGCTCAACGTCAACGGCGGCGCCATCGCGATCGGCCACCCGTTCGGCGCGACGGGCGCGCGCATCACCGGCACGCTCATCAACGCGCTGCGCGAGACCGACGGCCAGTTCGGCCTCGAGACCATGTGCGTCGGCGGCGGCCAGGGCATGGCCGTCATCTTCGAGCGCCTCAGCTGACGCCCCCATCGAGAAAGCAATCCGTCCGCCTCCGGGCTCGGTTCATCCGAGATCCGGGGCGGACGGATTGCCTTCTCGATGTACGTGGACCGCGGACGGATTGCTTTCTCGATGGTCAGAGGGAGTGGCGTATGCCGGCGAGATCGGCCGCGACCGTGGCCGGGTCGGTGCCCGGCCGGGTGACGAACAGGTCGTGGACCATGACGGCCAGCTGGTCCATCACGACAGCCGGGCCGAGGTCCGGCACGTCCCGGGATGGCGCCCCTCGCGCGCCCGCCACCCGGTCGGCGAGCTGCTGAACGACGAGGCGGACGGCCGGCATACGCGAGAGCGCGTGGTCGAGCGGCAGCTGGTGCCACCGCTCGACCACGCGCCGGAGCTCGTCGGACACCTCCCGCGGGGTCGGCGAACCCGCGCGAGGAGGTGCCGGAGGGGTCACGCGGTCAGTCGCGCAGACGCGCGAAGAGGCGGACGAACTCGATGTAGAGCCAGACCACCGACACGATGAGTCCGTGCGCGAGCAGCCAGGAGTACTTGGCCGGGGCACCGAGACGCACCGCGTGGTCGATCGAGTCGAAGTCGAACGCCAGCGACCAGGCCGCGAGGCCGACGCCGAGGATCGACAGGCCGATGCCGAGCATGCCGCTGCCGCCGAAGCCCCAGCCGCCCAGCACTCCGGTCCACTGGAGCACGAGCTGGAGCAGCATGAAGAGGGCGTAGCCGATGACCATGAAGGTGAAGATGCGCCGGGTGCGGCTGTTCACCTTGACGAGGCCGAAGGCGTAGGCGGCGTACATGCCGGCGAAGGTGCAGGCCGTGGCGAGCACCGCCATGAGGACGACGCCCTTGTAGTTCGGGATCGTGTTGATCGTGTAGCTGAACGCCCCGAGGAACGCGCCCTCGACCGCGGAGTACAGCACGATGAGCGGCACCGAGACCGTCTTCATGAAGGCGATCGCGAGGCCCAGCACGAGACCGATGACCATGCCACCGAGCCAGATCGGGCGGGCGAGGCCGGGCGAACCGGACACCATCACCCACGTCACGGCTCCTGCGGCGACCAGGAGGGCGAAGAGCCCGAGGCTCTTCATGATGACGTCGTCGAGCGTGACGCGGCCGGTGTCGACCGGGCCGGCGCTCTGGCGCGCGTACATGTCGTTGAGCTGCTGCGCGGACATCGCGTCCTGGGTTGCGTAACCCGTGGTCGCGGCCTGCGTGGGGGCGCCCGGCTGCTGCGGACTGCCCTGGGGAGCGCCGAAACCGGCGTAGCGCTCCTTCTCGATCTGCTTGTTCAGCCGGTCGAAGACCGGGTTTCCACCTGCCATGTGAGTGCGCTCCTCGAAGCACTGGGTGCCACGACCCGCTCATGGGCGTGACGACTGTCCCCAACAGTAAGCGAACGCACCCCACCGATAGGTTCCCGGAGCCCCCGGACACGCGGCGGCCGGGACGTCGCCCGCACGGCGGAACGGCATACTGGGGCCCGCGCCCCCGTGGCCCAATCGGCAGAGGCAGGCGACTTAAAATCGCCAACGGTGAGGGTTCGAGTCCCTCCGGGGGTACGTGGACAGGGACGGTCGTCCGGGCACGGTTCGGTAACGGCCGCGCCCACCCCTTGGGCGTGGCTCGGCACCCACCACGCCGCTCCACCTAGAATGGCGGCCGAGAACGAGGTCCAGGGGCTTGATCCGTCGCTCCTCCAGGGCCTGCGCCGCGTCGGCGACGCGGTCCCCTCAACCGAAGGAGCAAGCGGGTGCTGGAGCATCGTGTCGCGGGGGCGACGACGACTGCTCCCTCACGCACGGGTGGGACCACTCGTCCGACCCTCACCGGGGCGGTCGCCGACTTCGGAGCCGACTTCGCCGCCCGCTTCACCGCTGCGCTGCAGCGCAGCTGGGCCGACCCGATGGTCCGCCGGGGCACCGTGGGCACCTCGCTCGTCGCCGCCGGCTCGATCAGCCCGGCGTTCCTGCCCGGTGACACGTTCGAGACGCCGGTCTCGCCCCTCATCGGGCGCTTCGGCCTCGAGTGGCTCGGCACCGGCGCCGGCCGCGTCGTCACCACGGTCCTGCTCGCCGTCGGGCTCGCGCTCCTCGTCGACGCCTGGCTGCGGATGCGCCCGGTCCACGGCCGCAAGGCGCCGTCGCTCGCGTGGCTGCTCTGGAGCCTGCCGATCATGCTCGCGCCGCCGCTCTTCAGCCGCGACGCCTACAGCTACGCCGCCCAGGGCAAGATCGTCTCCCGCGGCATGGACCCGTACGCCGTCGGCCCCTTCTGGGTGCCGGGGCCCTTCGCCGACCAGGTCGACCCGATGTGGGTGCAGACCCCCGCGCCCTACGGTCCGCTCGCGCTGCAGGTGCAGCACGCCGTCGTCCAGGTCTTCCCCGACCACGCGTATGCCGCCGCCGTCGCCATGCGCGTCCCGGCCCTGCTCGCGGTCGGGCTGCTCGCCTACGCCCTGCCACGTCTCGCGGAGCGCTACGGCGTGAGCGGCCGGCACGCCCTCTGGCTCGGCGTGCTCAACCCGCTCGTCATCATGCACTTCATCGGCGGTGCCCACGGCGACGCCGTCATGGTCGCACTCGTCGCGTTCGCCCTGCTCCTCGCCAGCCGCGGGCAGCTCGTCGTCGCGTCGATGACCCTGGCCGCCGCTGCCACCTACAAGCAGACGGCTGTGCTCGCGCTCATCGGCATCGTCGGGATGGCCCTGCAGGCGCAGAGCGACCTCGCACCCGGTGCCGCGGCCCGGCTGCGTGCGATGGTGCGCCACGGCCTCGTCCACGGCGGCGTCATGGTGGTCACCTTCGCCACCATCACCCAGCTCACCGGTCTCGGCTGGGGCTGGGTGCCCAACCTCTCGGTGCCGGTCTCGCTGCGCTCGATGCTCTCGCCGCCCACCTTCGTCGGCAGCGTCGTCGAATGGCTCATGCGCGTCGGTGGCATGCCCGAGAGCGTGGCCGCTGCCCCCGTCCCGATCGCCCAGACCATCGGCCTCGCCGCAGGCCTGGCCGGCATCGCCTGGATCACGTGGCGGGTGGCCCCACGCAACCCGGTGCTCGCGACGGCCGCCGCGATGCTCGTGCTGTGCGCCTCCGGCCCGGTCATCCACCCGTGGTACCTCCTGTGGGGTGGCGTGCTCCTCGCGGCCGTCCGGCTGTCGGCGGTCCACATGCGGGCGGTCGTCTTCGCAACGCTCTTCTTCGTCACCTACGGCGTCGTCGACGCCACCGTGTCCAACGGCACGTGGGCCCTCGGCGTCTCGGCCGCCCTCTGGATGGCGGGCCGCCTCCGCGCCCACCGTCGCCGCGTGCACGAGCAGTCCGACGAGCCGGTGCTCGCCGTAGCCCTCCCACGCGCCTGACGCTGGCTATCATCGGCGCGTGGTCAGGGAGACAGGGGAGCGCTTCGTCGCGCGCGCACGGCGCTGGGCGCTCGACCTGCCGCCGCTGGCCCTGTTGACGGGTGGCTTCCTCGCCGTCCTGCTCGTCTCGGGGCTCTTCGGGGGCCTGCGCGAGGTCGACACCGACCCGGCCGGCACCGTCACCGCCGGGGTCCCCGTGGAGACCGAGCCGCTCACCGTCACCGTCAAGGACGCGTACTGGGTCACGGCGTTCCCCGAGGCCGCCGACTCCCCCGACAGCGCTGACAGCGCTGACAGCTCTGACAGCGACCGACGGATCTACCCGGACGAGCCCACCCGAGGGCGCTTCGTCGTCGTCGAGGCGACCGTGCTCAACACGTCCGACGAGACCGTCGACTACGACGTGCTGCGCGAGGCCGTCTCGCTCGACGGAGCCCAGGGCTTCGCGTCCACGCGCGACACGGCCCTCGTGCCGGCGGCGCAGGCCCGGCCCACGTACGTCTACACCATGCCCGAGAAGCGGATCTTCGGCACGGCCCAGCCGGGCGTGACCTACACGGTGGCCTACCTCTGGGACCAGTCGGCGGCCGTGCCGCTCCCCCAGCGCCTCACGGTCGCCGTCAACGGCCACACGTGGCGCGAGGACACCCTCGACTTCCACCTCGGCTGGAAGGACCCCGCCGTCGACGCGACCGGCCCCTTCGCCGTGCCCGAACGGCGGGCCTCATGAGGCTGCCGCGGCCGCGCCGCTCGACCTTCGGCGTGGGCGCCCTCGTCGTCGCCGGCCTCGCGGTGACCCAGTCGCTCGACGCGCTGCTCCCGTCGGCGACCGGCGCCGACTTCGGCACCGGGGCCCAACGTCCCTTCGTCCGCGAGGGGATCGTGGGCACGCCGATCGCCCTGCGCACGGGCGACCTCACCGTCAAGGCGGTCGAGGGCGCCACGACGCTCGAGGAGAGCGGCGCCTACCCCGTCACCACCGAGGCGGTCTTCGTCGTCGTGCACTTCACCTGGAAGCCGCAGCGGGAGAAGGGCACGATCGCGGTCGCCGAGGTGGCCGGGGGCGACGACCGCGTCTTCCGGGCCACGTCGATCGGGTCGGGACGTGACGGGGTGACCTGCCCCTTCCCGCCGCCCGGGGTCACCGCCGAGTGCACCGCCGTCGTCGAGCTCCCCCGCGACGCGCTCCCCGGCGCGTCGGTCACGCTGTCCACCAACGCCATCGACGAGGGCCTCGACGACGTCGCCCGCGTCGACCTCGGGGTCGACGCGGCAACCTCGGGCTCGTGGGGACGGGGCCGCACGGCGACCGTGTCGTCCGGGCTGGTGGGTCTCTCGTGAGCAGCGACGAGGCGGGCAGCGAGACGGGCAGCGAGACGGGCAGCGAGACGGGCAGCGAGACCGGCAGCGAGACGGGCAGCGAGACGGGCAGCGAGACGGGCAGCGAGACCGTCGCCCCGAGCCGGCGCAGCTGGTTGCGCCGCAACCGGGTCGGGCTCGTGCTCCTGCCGATCGCCCTCGCTGCCGCTCTCGCCGGCAACGCCGAGCGCCTGCAAACGCTCTGGTGGGAGGACGCCCTGCACGCGCCGCAGCGCCCCGACTCCGCCGGCGTCGCCCACTTCGTCGACGCGTACGACGACGGGCACCACGCGTGGCCCATCCGCCCGGCTCTCTCGCTCGTGTCGGTCGCCCGCGTCGACTCCCTGCCCGGCTCCGACGGAGAGCCACGCCCCGTGACGCTGCCCACGGGTGCAGTGCTGCACAAGGTGACCCTGCACGTCGAGGCCGACCCGAACATGATCCTCACCGGGTGCACCCTCGCCCTGGCCGACGAGGACGGCACCCGCTGGGAGACGGGGTCGCGCGCCTTCGAGGTCGACGCCTCCGAGCCGTTCTCGCCGTGCACGCCCGACGACCACCCCGGCCCGGGCTGGCTGCCGAAGGACGAGCAGCCGGTCGTCGAGGCCGACGAGGTGCGCCCGGCGGGCTACGACGTCGACTCCTACGTCGTGACGCCGGCGGACGCGCGGCCCACGCAGGTCTGGGTCTGGTGGGACGAGCCGCGCTTCGCTGCGCTGCCGATCACCTCGACCGACGAGGGCTGAGCCCGCACCAGCGACGTCGGCGACGCCTCAGGCCTGCGCGGGCACCGGCGCGTCGGGCGTCGCGGTCAGCGCAGCTGTCGCCTCCGCCACGTCGCGGCGCATGATGATGCGGTCGACGGCGGCGGCGATGAGTCCCACGAGCAGCACCGTGTAGCAGGCCATCTGAGCCACGTTGAACCACGGCATGAAGGCGAGGCCCGTCGAGGCGTCGACGGGGCCGCGGGCGAGGCGCAGGAGCTCGCCGACGCCCCAGTGCACGCCGCGCGCCACCATGAACACGACGCAGAAGAGCAGCATCGGCACGAGACCCGCGACGACGAGCAGGCGTACGCCGTCGGCGAAGGTGCGGAAGCGGTCACGCAGGTCGGCGGTCGCGTTGCGGCCGAGCCGGCGCACCGGAGCCGGCACGCGCTGGGTGCGCGACGCGACGGCGTCGACCGACCGGCGCCACCTGCCGACGGGCACCTCGCCCGCCCCCGCAGCGGATGCCGGGCCGCCGGCTGGACTGAGGGCCGGCGCGGCGATGCGGTCACGCCGCCCGTAGGCCACGGCCCCGACGGTGAGCCAGGCGATGGGGACGACGACGAGGTCGGCCCCGTTGGCGAGCACGCCTGCGACCGCGTCGACGACCGCCTTGACCGGCACGCCGACCGGCCCGAGCACCTCCACCACCCGGTGCCAGCCGTCGAGCGCCCAGACGGTGAACGCGCGCGAGTCGCGCCAGCCGGCGAACTTCTGGAACAGCTGGTCGGCGTAGACCGCGAGGGAGAAGAGCCAGAAGATCTCGACGTAGGCCGCGAACAGGCCGACGCCCGTGTGCTTCTCGGCGAGCTCGAAGCGGTTGATGAGGCGGCGCAGCACGAACGCCACGACGATGACGCCGAGCAGGAACGCCCGGTCGCCGATGATGAAACGCATCGGCCCGGTGTCGGAGCCGTAGAAGAGGTCGGCGCTCACCCGGAACTCCTGGAAGGCCGCCTGGTTGATGAACTGGCGACGGTCGGCCTCGAGGAAGCCCTGCGCCGAGTAGACGGTGAGGAACGGCACGAGCATGCTCGCCAGCAGGCCCAGCCGGCCCCCTGCGGCGCCCCGGCGTCGCGCCTGCCGAGTGGATGCGCCGGCATTCGCGTCACCGGTGGCCGGGGCGGTCGCGAAGCTCGCGTGCCGCAGCGACGGGGAGAGCGTGCGCAGCATGAAGATGATCGCGGCGAGCGTGCCGATGGGGGCCAGCGGCAGCAGCAGCTGCGCGACCAACGGGTGCTGGTCACTCACCTCCACGGCCGCCCAGATGACGCCTCCGCGCACGGCCGCACCGAACAGGAAGAGCACGAGCAGGACCGGAAGGTGCCGCCATGCCAGTCGCAGGCCGTCGACCACCACCGACGAGGCGTCGCGCACCCCTGACCACACCCTGTCCACGGGCGCAGTCTAGGGTCGGCGCGCGACGCTGAGGGCGATGCCGTCGAGGATGTCGTGCTCCGAGGTGATGACCTCGGCGATCCCCGCCCGGTCGGCGACGCGCTCGACGACGCGCCGCCACACGAGCGCGCCGGCGCCGATGACGTCGACGCGGCCGGGGTGCATGTAGGGCAGCGCCGCCCGGTCGGCACGGGTCATCGCGAGCAGGTCGTCGCACGCGGCGAGCACGTCGGCCACCGGGGCGTGGCTGAGGTGGATGCGCTCGGGGTCGTATGCCGGCAGGCGGAGCAGGTGCGCCGTGATCGTCGTGACGCTGCCGGCGAGGCCCACCAGGGCCGAGACCCCCTCGAGGGGCACCGTGGACTCCGCGACGTCGAGCGCCGCGTCGATGTCACGGGTGGCCGCGGCGATCTCGTCCGCGGAGGGCGGGTCGCTGACGAGGTGGCGCTCGGTCATGCGCACGCAACCGATGTCGACCGACCGCGCGGCCTCGACGTGGTCGGTGCCGCGGACCAGCTCGGTCGATCCCCCACCCAGGTCGACCACGACATACGGACCCGGGACGCCTTGCGCCGCAAGGCCGCCCGTCGCTCCCGCGAAGGAGAGCGCGGCCTCCTCGTCGCCGGACACGACCTCGGGAGACACCTCGTCGCCGTAGTGCTCCTGGAAGGCGGCGCGCACGCCCTCGATGAAGTCGGCGGCGTTCTTCGCGTCGCGGGAGGCCGAGGTGGCCACGAAGCGGACGGCGGCGGCTCCGAGCTCTCGGCACGCGGCGGCATACTCACGCGTGACGGCGAGAGTGCGCTCCATGGACTCGGGGGCGATGACCCCGGTGCGGTCGACACCGTGGCCTAGCCGCACGATCTCCATCTGGCGTCGCACGTCGGTGAGGGCGCCGGTGGACGGGTCGACGTCGGCGACGAGCAGGCGGATCGAGTTGGTGCCGCAGTCGATCGCGCCGACGCGCACGGTGCCCTCAGCCATCGGCGCGGCCCGTCGCGGCGGTGCCGGCGGTGTCCCCGGTGGTGTCGCCGGCGGTGTCCCCGGTGGTGTCGCCGGCGGCGTCGGTGGTGTCCTCGGCGGCGTGCTGGGCCGCGCACGACATCGGCTGCCACCACTCGTCGAGCATCGCGAGCGCCTCGTCGCCGAGCGGGTTCACGCCCGGGCCCGCGGCGAGCGAGTGTCCGACGAGCACGTGGAGGCACTTGACGCGCGTCGGCATGCCCCCGGCGGAGATGCCGTCGATCTCGGGCACGTCACCGAGCTCGGCGCGCTGGGCGAGGTAGTGCTCGTGGGCCCGGGCATAGGCCGCCGCGAGCTCGCTGTCGTGCCCGAGCCGCTCGGTCATCTCCTTCATGACCCCGCTCGTCTCGAGCGTGCTGATGGCTCCGGTGAGGCGGGGGCAGGTGGCGTAGTACGTCGTCGGGAAGGGTGTGCCGTCGGGCAGGCGGGGCTCGGTGCGCAGCACGTCGGGCTCGCCGCAGGGGCAGCGGTGGGCCACCTCGGCGACGCCACGGGGCGTCCGGCCCAGCTGCCGCTCCACGGCGGTGAGGTCGGCGGGGTCGACGGGGTCGACGGCGGGACGGGAGGGACGTGCGGGGTCGCTCACTCGGCACTCACTTGGGGTTCACTCCTGGGACTGGCTGGGCCTTCGGACCGGTGCCGCACCAGTGTGCTCCTTCCGGCGCCACCCGCGGGTGGCAGCCGGCCGTGGTCACTTGCGCGCGACGCCTGCGGTCGGTCGGTCGGCGATCTGGACCGACTGCCACACCTTGCCGTACCAGGGCGCCGAGGAGTTGGCCAGGGGTGCTGCGACGACGGGACGCTCGGCGGCCGGCGCGCTCTTCTCGTTGGCCGCGGGGTCGATGACGGTGTAGGCGCGGTCGCCGACGCGCACGAACTTGAGTCGCTCGCGCGCCTGCACCTCGATGAAGGCGGGGTCCTTCCACAGAGCGGCCTCGCGCTCGAGCTGCTGCACCGTCTGCTGCTGCTGGGCCACCTTCTCCTGCAAGGCCGCCGCGTCGCCGCGCTGCTGCACGAGCGAACGCAGGGTCGGCACGATCGTCACGGCGAGCATGACGACGATGCCGAGGAGGATCGCTCCACGCACCCAGGCCGTCGACGCGGACGGCGGCGTGGCCTGCGGCGTGCGCGGGCGGGCGGCGAGCGCCGGGCGTTCCTTGCCCGCACCGGGTCGGCTCTGCCGGGAGGCACCCGGCCGGGACTGGCCGGGACGGGTGCCCGACGCCTTGGCGGCACCCGTGCGGGGCGTGGACCGTCCCGAACCGGTACGAGCGCCGGCCGCGGGGGTGCTGCCCGTACCCGTCGACGAACGGGGGGTGCTGCGCGGGGCCGAGGGACGCGCGGCGGCCGGGCGCGCGCCGCCGCCCGGGCGGCCCGTCGACGACGGGCGACCCGGGCGGGACGGCGTGCGGTCGGCCATCGGGCTCAGCCCTGCGACCCGAAGCGGCTCGCGTCGAAGCGCGGGAACGCGCCGGCGCCGGCGTAGACCGCGGCGTCGTCGAGCTCCTCCTCGATGCGGAGCAGCTGGTTGTACTTCGCGACGCGCTCGGAGCGGGCCGGGGCGCCGGTCTTGATCTGGCCGCAGTTCGTCGCGACGGCGAGGTCGGCGATCGTGACGTCCTCGGTCTCGCCGGAACGGTGGCTCATCATGCAGCGGTAGCCGTTGGTCTGCGCGAGGGTGACCGCGTCGAGCGTCTCGGTGAGCGTGCCGATCTGGTTGACCTTGACGAGAAGGGCATTGGCCGTGTTGCTGCTGATGCCGCGGCCGAGGCGCTCGGGATTGGTGACGAACAGGTCGTCGCCGACGAGCTGCACCTTGGTGCCGAGCAGGTCGGTCATGGACTTCCAGCCGTCCCAGTCGTCCTCGTTGAGGGGGTCCTCGATGGACACGAGCGGGTAGGCGTCGACAAGCTCGGCGTAGTAGGCGACCATCTCGTCGGCCGACTTGCTCGCGCCCTCGAACGCGTAGGAGCCGTCCTCGAAGAACTCGGACGCCGCGACGTCGAGCGCGAGGCCGATGTCGCGGCCGGGCTCGTAGCCGGCGGCCTTGATCGCCTCGAGGATGAGGTCGAGGGCAGCCCGGTTGGACTCGAGGTTGGGGGCGAAGCCGCCCTCGTCGCCGAGGCCGGTGGCGAGGCCGCGCTCGCTGAGCACCTTCTTGAGCGCGTGGTAGACCTCGGTGCCCCAGCGCAGCGCCTCGCGGAAGGTGGGCGCGCCGATCGGCGCGATCATGAACTCCTGGATGTCGACGTTGGAGTCGGCGTGCGACCCACCGTTGAGGATGTTCATCATCGGGACGGGCAGCACGTGCGCGTTCGGGCCACCGACGTAGCGGAAGAGCGGCAGGCCGGCGGACTCGGCGGCGGCGTGCGCGACGGCGAGCGAGACGCCGAGGATCGCGTTGGCGCCGAGCGTCTCCTTGTTGGCCGATCCGTCGAGGGCGAGCATCTCGGCGTCGATGAGCCGCTGCTCGCTCGCGTCGAAGCCGACGAGGCGCGGGTTGATCTCCTCGATGACGGCGTCGACGGCCTGCTCGACGCCCTTGCCGAGGTAGCGGCCCTTGTCGCCGTCGCGGCGCTCGGACGCCTCGAAGGCTCCGGTCGAGGCGCCCGACGGGACGGCCGCGCGAGCGAACGTGCCGTCGTCGAGACGGATCTCGACCTCGACGGTGGGGTTGCCGCGCGAGTCCAGGATCTCGCGGGCGCCAATCTCCTCAATGCTGGCCACTGGCTCTCCTGTGCTGTGCTGCTCGTGCTGGCGCGCTGCCGGGTTGGCCCGGCCAGGTCGACGAGCAGGGGGTGGATGGGTCCGGGGTGCTCGGCGGCCTTCGGCTGGTGCGAGCGGGACGCGACGTTGCGAACCGGGCGCACACCGAGCACAGGTGTCGGGATCGAGCGTAGCCCGTGGCGTCGGGCGCCGGACGGAGCGACCCGGCATACGGGCGGGTAGCCACGCGAGACCGCCGGACGACGGTCATTCAGCTCGGGGCCGCGGACGAAAGCCACACATCGGACAGTCCAAAGTTTTTTACTCTTTCCTTACCAATCGCTGACCAGACCGAGGCATACTCCAACTAACCATCCGGGGGGGTGGAGCTCTACGTGGCTAGGGCACCGAGGGGTGCCGGGGGTGGGGTGTTGTCATGGGTCAGCCCATGCGCGAAGCGGGGGTAGTTCTGCTCGATGTGAGTGCGCGTCCGGTGACGCAACCTCAGAGCGAGAGGAGTCGCGGCCAGCGTCTCCTGCAGCTGGGGATCGCGGGGGGCGATCTGGTGATCATCACCGCTGCGACGGCGCTGGCCGCGATCGGCCGAACCGGCCTCGAGGTCTTCGACGTCGCCAACGACGTCAACCAGGTGGCGCAGTCGGTCGGTCTGTGGATCGTGGCCGCGTGGATGCTCGCGAACCTGCTCTCGGGCACCTACACGAGCAGCCACCTCGGCGTCGGCACCATCGAGTACGCCCGGGTGTGCAGCGCGGCGGGTCTCACCGCCGGCGCGATCGGCATCCTCAGCTACCTCACGAAGTTCAACCTCTCCCGAGGCTTCTTCGTGCTGATCTTCGCGATCGGGGTGCCCACGGTGCTGCTCTGGCGCTGGTATGCACGGCGCCTGGTCCACCGGGCGCACGCCCGCGGCCGGCTGCTGACCCGGGTGCTCATCTCGGGCTCGGTCGCCCACGTCGACGACGTCGCCGCCGTGCTCGAGCGCGAGGCCTGGCTGGGCTTCCGCATCGTCGGCGCGCTCATCCCGTCGTCGCAGCCGCTGCGGGCCACCCCACGTGGGGTCCCCGTCGTCGGCACGACGAACCACACCGCCGAGTCGGTGCTCGCCGAGAAGGCCGACATGGTCGTCTTCACCGAGGGCGCCTTCCCGTCGGCCGTCGACTTCCGCCGCATCGCCTGGGACCTCGAGGGCCACCACGTGCAGATGGCGGTCGTCCCCAGCCTCAGCGACATCTCGACGGGCCGCATCGCGATGCGTCCCGTCGGCGGGCTGCCGCTCGTCCACGTGGGCCAGCCGCAGAGCCTCGGCGCCTCCCGCGGCCTCAAGCGAGCGTTCGACCTGCTCGGCGCGACGGCGCTGCTGCTGCTCGCCTCGCCCGTCATGCTCGCCTTCGCCATCGCCACCAAGCTCCAGGACGGCGGGCCGGTCCTCTTCCGGCAGACCCGGGTCGGGCGCGACGGCGTGCTCTTCGAGTGCCTCAAGTTCCGCAGCATGGTCGTCGACGCGGAGTCGCAGCTGCCCGGCATCACGCACCTCAACCAGAACAGCGACGGCGTGCTCTTCAAGATCGCCCGCGACCCGCGCGTGACGAAGGTGGGCGCCCTCATGCGCCGCCTGTCCATCGACGAGCTGCCCCAGCTGATCAACGTCGTGAACGGCGACATGAGCCTCGTGGGACCCCGACCTGCTCTGCCGGCCGAGGTGCGCCGCTACGTGCCGGACGTCCAGCGACGGCTGCACGTTCGTCCGGGTGTGACCGGCCTGTGGCAGGTCTCCGGGCGCAGCGACCTCTCGTGGGAGGACACCGTGCGCCTCGACCTCTACTACGTCGACAACTGGTCGCTCGTGCAGGACCTGTCGATCCTGGCCAAGACCGTCCACGCGGTCGTCAGGCCCCGCGGCGCCTACTGACGGCGCGGCACCACTCGAGACCCGGAAGGGGTCGCGTCGCTTCACCCGGTCGACGCGGCCCCTTCCGTCACTTCCGCTCGTGCCGAGGGCGTATGCCGTCAGGCGACGTCGCCGCCGACCGCCTCGCTCGCGGCAGCGAGGCCGCGCAGCGTCTCGCGCAGGGCGGCCTCCGCGTCGACGCCCTCGGCGCGGGCCCGGCGGACGAGGGCGAGCAGCTCGGATCCGAGGCCACTCGTCTCGACGGCGGCGTCGACGAGGTCGTCGCGACCGGCCTTGTGCAGGCGTGAGACGTACTTCTCGGCGCGCGCCAGCGCCGGCAGCGAGTGCGGCACGCCCTCCACAGGGTGCGTGCGGTGCTGCTTCTCCTCGGCCTTGATCGACTCCCAGTTGGTGGCCACGGCGTCGGCGGTGTCGGCCTCGACGTCGGCGAAGACGTGGGGGTGGCGGCGCACGAGCTTGTCGACGAGACCGCCCGCGACGTCGTCGATGCCGAACGGCTCGCTCGGGTGCTCCTCGGCGACGCGGGACTGGAACGCGACCTGCAGCAGCAGGTCACCGAGCTCCTCCTGCATGTGGGCCGGGTCGCCGCTCTCGATGGCCTCGATGGCCTCGTGCGCCTCCTCGAGCAGGTAGGGCACGAGGGAGGCGTGGGTCTGCTCGGCGTCCCACGGGCAGCCGCCCGGCGAGCGCAGCCGGTCCATGACGGCGACGACGTCGAGCAGGCGCGCGCCCGGCACGTCGAAGGAGCCGATGAGCAGCTCGACGTCGGGCGGCTCGGGAAGCCGGGTCACCTCGACGGCGACGGCGTCGCTGAGTCCGGGGTCGCCGTCGGACGAGCCCACCCAGACGACGTCGCCCTCCTCGGCCGCGGCGACGAGGTCGCGCGCGAGCTCGGCGGGATGGCCCTCCTCGCGCTCGCGCACCTCGACCCCGGCCTCGACGACCGCCGCGACCTGGGGCTCGTCGGGACGGCCCCAGACGGCATACGCCTGCCCGAGGATCGTCCACGCCTCGCGCGTCAGGAGCCCCGGCGCGATGCGGGGTGTGGTGACGAGCAGGACGAGGCGACCGGGCACGGCGACGGGAAGGTGCGAGCGGCTACTGGCCCGGGGTGCCCGTGGCACCGCCCCCGGGCGGCGCCGGGTTGGAGTCGGGCTTGAGCCAGTTCGGCGTCGTCTGGCCGATGGTGAAGTAGACCGGACCCTGGTCGGACTGCACGACCGAGCCGTACTTCGGGTTGACGGAGATGTCGGCTCGCTTGAGGTCGGCGCGGTAGGCGGCGACGTCGGCGGGCGTCATCTTCTGCGACTGGATGAGGGCGACCGCCTCGACGAACTCCTTCGTCGTGTCGGTGGCGCCGGGGATCGAGGCGATGACCGAGGCGTAGGTCTCGTCGGGCTTCCAGCTGCCCGACTTCGCGACGGCGCTCTTGAGCAGCGGCGCGGCGACGAGGGCCGTGACGACGATGTTCTCGGCGAAGTCGAGCTTGGCGGCCTTGAGCTGGTCGAACGTCTCGCGCACGTCGGACTCGTGGATGACCTCGCCGTTGACGACGGCGGCGGCCTGCTGGCGGGTCTCGAAGCCGCACCCGCCGAGCAGCGACACGGCACCGAGGGCGGCGATGCCGACGACGGCGACGCGCCTGGTGGGACGGGCAGACCAAGCCTTCACTGATTTCCTCCTCTGGCGGATGCGTCTGACATCCTACGGGGCGCCCACGGCGGATCTCGCCGACCCCGACGAAGCGGTGGCCGCCGCGCCGGCGGAGGCGATGTCGTCGAGCAGCACGGCGGAGATGAGCTGGCGGGCCCAGGTCAGCACCTCGACGTCGCGCAGCGGCTTGCCACCGACGCGGGCCGTCATCGGGGCCGGCACGAGGATCGTGCCCAGCGCCTCCTTGACGATGGTGCCCGGGTAGAGGCGCCTGAGCCGCAGCTGCTGGCTTTCTCGCAGCTCCTTGACCGGGCCGAACCGCACGACCTTGCCCTGCACGCCGATGTCGCCGATGCGGGCCTGGCGGGCCACCACGCGCAGACGGGCCACCTCGAGGAGGTTCTCGACGGGCTTGGGCGGGGCGCCGTAGCGGTCGCGCAGCTCGGCCGCGATCTCGTCGACGGCCTCGAAGGTCTCGACGGTGGCGAGCTTCTTGTACGCCTCGAGGCGCAGCCGCTCCCCCGGCACGTAGTCGTGTGGCAGGTGCGCGTCGACGGGCAGCTCGATCTTGATCTCGGCCGGCACGTCGACGGCGTCGCCGCGGAAGTCGGCGACGGCCTCACCGATGAGCCGCACGTAGAGGTCGAAGCCGACGCCCTGGATGTGTCCGGACTGTTCGCCGCCGAGCAGGTTGCCGGCGCCGCGGATCTCGAGGTCCTTCATCGCGACCGCCATGCCGGACCCGAGGTCGGTGTTGCTCGCGATGGTGCGCAGGCGGTCGTGCGCCGTCTCGGTCATCGGCTTCTCGGGCGGGTAGAGGAAGTAGGCATAGGCCCGCTCACGCCCGCGCCCGACGCGTCCGCGCAGCTGGTGCAGCTGGCTGAGGCCGAGCATGTCGGACCGCTCGACGATGAGGGTGTTGGCGTTGGAGATGTCGAGGCCGGTCTCGACGATGGTCGTGCAGACGAGCACGTCGAAGCGCTTCTCCCAGAAGTCCTCGACGACCTGCTCGAGCCGGTGCTCGCCCATCTGGCCGTGGGCCGTGGCGATGCGAGCCTCGGGCACGAGCTCGCGCAGGCGGCTCGCCGCCTTCTCGATCGAGCTGACCTTGTTGTGCACGAAGAAGACCTGGCCCTCGCGCAGCAGCTCGCGGCGGATCGCGGCAGTGATCTGCTTCTCGTCGTAAGCGCCGACGAAGGTGAGCACCGGGTGGCGCTCCTCGGGCGGCGTCGCCAGCGTCGACATCTCACGGATGCCGGTGACGGCCATCTCGAGCGTGCGCGGGATCGGGGTGGCCGACATCGACAGCACGTCGACGGCGGTGCGCATCGTCTTGAGCAGCTCCTTGTGCTCGACGCCGAAGCGCTGCTCCTCGTCGATGATGACGAGTCCGAGGTCCTTGAACTTCACGTCCTTGGCGAGCAGGCGGTGGGTGCCGATGACGAGGTCGAGGGTGCCGTCGGCCATGCCCTCCATGACCTCCTTGGCCTCCTTGTCGCTCTGGAAGCGAGAGAGCGAGGCAACCTTGACGGGGAACTGTGCGTAGCGCTCCGAGAAGGTCTGCTGGTGCTGGCTCACGAGCAGCGTCGTCGGCACGAGCACCGCGACCTGCTTGCCGTCCTGGATGGCCTTGAACGCCGCACGAACCGCGATCTCGGTCTTGCCGTAGCCGACGTCGCCGCAGATGAGGCGGTCCATCGGGACCTGCTTCTCCATGTCGGCCTTGACCTCGTCGATGCTGACGAGCTGGTCGGGCGTCTCGACGAAGGAGAAGGCGTCCTCGAGCTCGCGCTGCCACGGGGTGTCGGGGGCGAAGGCATGGCCCTTGGTGGCCTGGCGCGCGCTGTAGAGGCGGATGAGGTCGGCCGCGATCTGCTTGACGTAGCGCTTGGCCCGCGACTTCGTCTTGGACCAGTCGGACCCGCCCATCTTGTTGAGCGTGGGCTCCTCGCCGCCGACGTACTTGGTGACCTGGTCGAGCTGGTCGGTGGGGACGAAGAGGCGGTCGCCGGGCTGGCCGCGCTTGCTCGCGGCGTACTCGATGACGAGGTACTCGCGCGTCGCGCCGGCGACGGTGCGCTGCATCATCTCGACGAACCGGCCGACACCGTGCTGCTCGTGGACGACGTGGTCGCCGGGCCGGAGCTGGAGGGGGTCGACCTGGTTGCGCCGGCGCGACGGCATACGCCGCATGTCCTTGGTGGACGTGCCGCTGCCGGGCTGGCCGGTGAGGTCGGTCTCGGTGAGCACCTCGATGCGACCGGCCTCGTGGACGAAGCCACGCACCAGCGGCGCCGTGGTGACGTGGACGGTGCCGGCGGTGAGGGTGTCGTCGCGCGACGTGTCGAGGGCCTGGACCGCGACCTCGTTCTCGCGCAGGACCTCGGCGACGCGCTTGGCGAGGCCGGGGCCCTCGGTGACGACGGCGACGGCCCAGCCCTCGCGCACCCGCTCGCGCAGGTGCTCGACGGTGCGCTCCGTGTCGCCCCGGAAGGGCTCGGGGTCGGTGGTGCGCACGGCGACGCGCTCGTCGACGTCGTCGTCCTCGATGACGAGGTCGGCGTCGGCCACGAAGGGTGTCAGGGTCCACCAGGCCCGACCGGTGGCCTCGGCGTGCGCCCGCACCTCGGCGATGGACCAGTAGGAGGCGCTGCCGAGGAGCGACTGGAGGTCGACGGGCACCTCGTTGCCGGCCGCCGCGTTGGCCCAGCTGGCCTCGAGGAACTCGGCGCTGGTGGCGACGAGGTCGTGCGCGCGGCGGCGCACCCGCTCGGGGTCGGAAACGAGCACGACCGCGCGCTCGGGCAGGACGTCGAGCACCGACTCCATGCCGTCGACGAGGGCGGGTGCGAGGGACTCCATGCCCTCGACGGCGATGCCCTCGGCGACCTTGGAGAGCATCTCGGAGACGCCCGGCAGCTGGTCGGCGAGAGCGCGTGCCCGCGCGCGCACCTGGTCGGTGAGGAGCAGCTCTCGGCACGGCGGGGCCCACAGGCCGTGGTCGGCGATCTCGAGGGAGCGCTGGTCGGCGACCTTGAACCAGCGCACCTCCTCGACGGTGTCGCCCCAGAACTCGATGCGGACCGGGTGCTCCTCGGTGGGCGGGAACACGTCGAGGATGCCGCCGCGCACGGCGAACTCGCCGCGCCGCTCGACGAGGTCGGTGCGGGTGTAGGCGGCGGCGACGAGGGCGTCGACGACGTCCTCGAGGGGCCGCTCGTCGCCCGCGCGCAGCGCGACGGGCACGAGGTCGCCGAGCCCCTTGGTCAGGGGCTGCAGGAGGGCGCGCACCGGCGCCACGACGACCGACAGGGGGCCGTATGCCGTGTCGTCGGGGTCGGGGTGGGCGAGCCGTCGCAGCACGGCGAGGCGCCGGCCGACGGTGTCGCTGCGCGGCGAGAGTCGCTCGTGGGGCAGGGTCTCCCACGACGGGAAGACGGCGATGCGCTCGCTCGGCAGGAAGAGCCCGAGAGCGGTCTCGAGGTCCTCGGCCTCACGGGTCGTCGCAGTGACGACGACGAGGGGCGCGGCGTCGGCCGGTCCCGAGGCGAGGCTCTCGGCCTGCCGGGCGAGGGCGGCCACGAGGAAGGGGCGCGAACCGTCGCTGGCGGAGACGTCGACGAGCCGGGTGCGACCCACCTGGTCGAGGACGTGGCGGACATCGGGGAGCGCCCTGAAGGCGGACAGCATTGGGTGCGGCATCAGGTCCTCCAGTCTAGGTCGGGGCGGCGACAGTCGCGGCGCCGGTCGACGGCCGCACGGCCAGGTGGTCGCGCGTGCTCAGCGCGGCGCGTGGAAGCGCTGCTGGGCCTCGAGCAGGCCGACCTCGATGAGGGCCTCGACGGCGTCGGCGCCCTCGTCGAGCAGGAACGGCAGCACGTCCGTGCGCTCGGCCTTGCTGAAGTCCTTGAGCACGAAGTCGGCGGGGTCCTGGCGTCCCGGCGGCCGGCCGATGCCGAGGCGCACGCGCAGGTAGTCCTTGGAGCCGAGCGACTTCGACACCGAGCGCAGGCCGTTGTGACCGCCCTCTCCCCCGCCCTGCTTGAGGCGCACGAGGCCGGCGTCGATGTCGAGCTCGTCGTGGATCACGACCACGCGCTCGACGGGCACGTCGTAGTACTTCATCAGCCCGGCCACGGCACCACCGGACTCGTTCATGTAGCTCGACGGGGTGGCCAGCACGACCTTGGGGCCGCCGACCTTGAGGCGCATCTCGGCGACACGCGCCCGGGCCTTGTGCGCCTTGAAGGCGGCGCGGCCACCGACGGCGCGGCCCGCGAGCTCCTCGAGGGCCATCGCCCCGACGTTGTGGCGGTTGCCGGCGTAGCCGGGCCCGGGGTTGCCGAGCCCGATCACGAGCCAGGTGTCCATGCGGTCCTCCGGTGGTCGGCGCTGGGGGTCGCGCTACGGGAGCTGGCGCGCGCACGGGCCCCGCCGAGCAGACGCTCGGACGGGACCCGTGGACGCAAGGGGTGGCGCGGCATACGGCGTCGCGCCACGGATGTGGCTGTGGCTCAGGCCTCGTCGCCCTCGGCCTTGGCCTCGGCGCCCTCGGCGGCCTCGCCCTCGGCGCCCTCGGCGGCCTCGCCCTCGGCAGCCTCGTCGTGCTCCTCGCGCTCGATGCCGGCCTCGGCCTCGGCCTCGGCGAGCTCGGCCTCGAGGGCCTCGGCGGAGATGGCCTGCGTGACGTTGACGACGAGGGCCTCGGCGTCGGTCACCAGCGTGGCGCCCTCGGGCAGCTCGACGGCGCCGGCGAGGATCTGGGTGCCGGCCTCGAGCCCCTCGACCGAGACGACGACGTTCTCGGGGATGTTCGTGGCGAGGGCCTCGATCTGGAGCGTGTTGTGGTCGAGCGTCACGACGGTCTCGGGAGCGGCCTCGCCCTCGAGGTGGACGGAGACGTCGACGGTGACCTTCTCGCCCTTGCGGACGACGACGAGGTCGACGTGGTCGATGACCGGCTTGATGGCGTCGCGCTGGACGTCCTTGGCGAGGGCCAGCTGCTCCTTGCCGTCGATGACGATCGTCAGCAGGGCGTTGGCCTGCTTGAGCGCCATCATCGTGTCGTGGCCGGGGAGCGAGATGTGCACGGGCTCGGTGCCGTGGCCGTACATGACGGCGGGGATGTTGCCGGCGCGGCGGATCTTGCGGGCGGCGCCCTTGCCGAAGTCGGTGCGCTTCTCGGCGACGAGCTTGGTGTTGTCGGACACGGGTGACTCCTGGAGGTCTCGTGGGATGAGGCGGTCGGTGGCGGCCTCGACGCGGGACGACGCGCGATGATCGGCAGTTCGCAGCGGATGGCCGACGCGGTCCGCACGCAGAGGCGAACCCGCTCCGCGGCACGCTCCTAGGCGCGTCCACGAGTCAGGCCACCGCGTCGATCACGGACCTCGTCACGTCCTGCCGTGGCAGTCGTGCACCGTCCCTCGCCGAGGCAACTGCTCCATCTTACGGGACGGACCGCCTGCCGGCGAAATCGAGCCCCAGCCCGCAACACACCCGGAAGCGGTCCGTCGAGCATGGTTGCAACCGACCCGACCTGACCACTACCGGGTGTGTTGCGGGAGAGGGGATGAGTGGGGCAGACGGGTCAGGAACGGGCCTCGTCGGAGCGCACCGCGGCCAGGCCGGCCACGATGAGCGCCCCGCCCAGCAGCTGCACGGGCGTCGGCAGCTCGGCGAGCACGAGCCAGGCGAAGAGCACGGCGAAGAGCACCTCGGTGAGGGCGACGAACGAGGCCACCTTGGCTCCGAGCATCCGCACGGCGGCGATGCCGGTGACGTAGGCGAACGCGGCCGCGACGAGTGCGATGACGAGCACGGGCACCCACCACGGGACGACGACACCGCCGAGGGGCACGTGCGCCGCGCCCCGGGTCATGTCGAGGGCCCCCGTCAAGGCGGCGGCCCAGAGCGAGGCCGCCCCGACGGCGAGGCCGCCGCCGGCGAGCGCGAGCGGCGGCACGTCGTCGTCGACGTGGTCGGCGAGCAGGAAGTAGAGCACGAGGCAGACGGCGGCGCCGAGCCCCCAGAGGACTCCGACGAGGCTGATGCTCGCGCCGCCCACGACGTCGAGGACGAGCAGCAGGCCGGCGACGGCGAGCGCGACCCCGACGAGCGTCAGGCGGCGCGGGGCCTGCCGGTGGCGCAGCCAGAGCCAGCCGACGATGAGCACGGGCGCGAGGTACTCGAGGAGCAGGGCCACCCCGACGGACAGGTGGGTCACGGCGTTGAAGTAGGCGAGCTGGCAGCCGGCCACACCGGTCAGGCCGTAGCCGACGACGACCCACGCGTTGCGCCGCAGTGCCGGCCAGCGGCCGCGCAGCGACCAGAGAGCGGGGCCGAGCAGCACGAGCGCGGCGAGGGTGATGCGCATCGTCACGACCGCGCCGGGCGACCAGCCGCCGACGAGCAGGGACTTGCCGAAGGCCCCCGAGGTCGCGAAGGCCGCCGCGGAGACGAGGGCGACACCGAGCCCGAGCAGCGGGTGGCGGGAGCGACCTGCCTCGGGCGTCCCGACCTCGTCGACCCTCGCCGACTCTCCGACGACCGGGCCGGTGACGACAACGCGTTCGGTCATGGCACCCTCGCTACCTCCGCCGACCCGCGCGACCCGCCGGGTCCGCTGCGATGTCAGCACCTAAAAGATTTACACTCATGACAGTAACGACGCCTCATATCAGGAGTCAACATGCTTTTCACCCATGACACGGACGTGGCCCTGGCCGCCGCCGCGGCGCTCGTCAACACCATGCCCGGGGTCCTGCCCGGTGACCGCGCCCCGGACGCCCTGACCACCCTCGACGAGCTCGACTCCCTCTACGCCGAGCACGGCTGGACCGGCCGCTTCGACCGGGACGAGGCGGAGCTGCAGGCCGTGCGCGAGCTGCGCCCCCGCCTGCGCGGCTTCTGGGAGCTCGACGAGGCAGGCGTCGTCACCCTCGTCAACGACCTGCTGGCCGAGGCGAGGGCCACCCCGCAGCTCGTCGACCACGACGGCGTCGGCTGGCACGTCCACGCCACCCCGCCCGACGCCCCCCTGCCCCAGCGCATGGCGGTCGAGGCCGCCATCGCCGTCATCGACGTCGTGCGCGCCGGCGAGCTGGCCCGGCTGCGGGTCTGCGAGGCCGCGGACTGCGACGACGTCGTCGTCGACCTGTCGAAGAACCGGTCCCGCCGCTACTGCGAGGGCGGCTGCGCCGCTCGGGCGCACACCGCGGCCTACCGCGCCCGGCAGGCCGCGCGCGCCTGAGCCCCCGACCGCGAGCCGACCACAGACAGAGGCCGTATGCCGTCGGGTGGGTCCCGGCGGCATACGGCCTCGGTGCGTGGCTGGTGCGGCTCGGCGGCTCAGGCCTTGCCGTCGAAGAGGCTCGTGACCGAGCCGTCCTCGAAGACCTCCTTGATGGCCATCGACACGAGGGGTGCGATCGAGAGGACCTCGAGCTTGTCGAAGCGGCGGTCGTCGGGGATCGGCAAGGTGTTGGTGACGATGACCTCCTCGACCTTGCAGGCCTTGAGGCGGTCGACGGCCGGGCCGGAGAGGATCGCGTGCGTCGCGGCGATGATGACGCTGGCAGCGCCCTGGTCCATGAGGGCGTCGGCGGCCTTGGTGATCGTGCCCGCGGTGTCGATCATGTCGTCGACGAGCACGCAGACGCGGCCCTTGATCTCGCCGACGACCCGGTTGGCGACGACCTCGTTGGGCCGGTTGATGTCGCGGGTCTTGTGGATGAAGGCCAGCGGGGCGCCGCCGAGCCGCGAGCTCCAGTCCTCGGCCACCTTGATGCGGCCCGCGTCGGGTGAGACGACGGCGAGGTCGAGGTGGCCGTACTTCTTGCCGACGTAGTCCGCGAGGATCGGCATCGCCATCAGGTGGTCGACCGGCCCGTCGAAGAAGCCCTGGATCTGGGCGGTGTGCAGGTCGATCGCCATGAGGCGGTCGGCGCCCGCGGTCTTGAAGAGGTCGGCCATGAGGCGCGCCGAGATCGGCTCGCGTCCACGGTGCTTCTTGTCTTGGCGCGCATAGCCGTAGAAGGGAAGCACGACCGTGATGCGCTTGGCCGACGCCCGCTTGAGGGCGTCGATCATGATGAGCTGCTCCATGATCCACTCGTTGATCGGAGCTGTGTGGCTCTGGATCACGAAGGCGTCGGAGCCGCGCACCGACTCCTCGTAGCGCACGTAGATCTCGCCGTTGGCGAAGTCGTAGGCAGAGGTCGGCACGAGCTCGGTGCCGAGCTCTTTCGCGACCTCCTGCGCGAGCATCGGGTGGGCCCGGCCGGAGAAGACCATCAGGTGCTTCTCCGTCGTCTTGTTGATGCCGCTCATCGCTGGGCGTCCTTCGTCTCGCTGGGGCTGTCGGTCGGGGCGTCGGTGGCGTTGTCGGTGTCGCTGTCGGTGTCGGTCTGCGAGAGGCGGTTGTTCGGGGAGACTGCGCCGGGCTCGCTGGCGAGCGCCGCCTCCACCTCGGCCGCCGCCTCGGCGTCGGCGCGCGCCTCGGCCCGGGCACGGGCACGCGCGACGGACTGCGGGTCGACGGCGGGGGCGTCCCCGACCTGCGACTCCCCCGCGCGCGCGGCCTGGGCCGCCTCGTCGGTCTTCGTCCCGGCGCGCCGGCGCGCGACCCAGCCGTCGATGTTGCGCTGCTGGGCACGGGTCACGGCGAGCTGGCCGGGGGCGACGTCGCTCACGACCGCCGACCCGGCCGCGACGTAGGCGCCGTCGCCGATGGAGCGCGGGGCCACCACGACCGAGTTGCTGCCGACGAAGCTGTGGGCGCCCACGGTCGTGTGGCCCTTGGTGACGCCGTCGTAGTTGGCGAAGATCGTGCCGGCGCCGATGTTGGCGCCCTCGCCGATGGTCGCGTCGCCGCAGTAGGTCAGGTGCGGCACCTTGGCGCCGTCACCGATCACCGCGTTCTTCGTCTCGACGAAGCCGCCGATCTTGCCCTTGGCGCCGAGACGGGTGCCCGGGCGCAGGTAGGAGAAGGGCCCCACCGTCGCCCCGGGACCGATCTCGGCGAGCTCGGCCTGCGTGCGCACGACGCTGGCGCCGTCGCCGACCTCGACGTCGGTGAGCGTCGTGTCGGGGCCGATGACGCAGTCGCGCCCGATGGTGCTGGCGCCGTGGATCTGCGTGCCCGGCCGCACGACGGTGTCGGGACCGATGGTCACGTCGGCGTCGATCCACGTCGTGGCCGGGTCGACGACGATGGCGCCGTCACGCATCGCCTGCTCGACGGTGCGCCGGTTGAGCTCGGCGCCGAGACGGGCGAGCTGCACCTTGTCGTTGACGCCCTCGGTCTGCCACAGGTCGGCGACGAGGTGGGCGCGCACGGTGAGGCCTCGGCCACGGGCGATCGCGATGACGTCGGTGAGGTACTTCTCGCCCTGCGCGTTGTCGGTGCCGACCTCGGCGAGCGCCTCGCGCAGCACCGCGACGTCGAACGCGTACAGGCCGCTGTTGACCTCGCGGATGGCCCGCTGCTCCTCGTCGGCGTCCTTCTGCTCGACGATGGCGGCGACGTCGCCGGCGTCGTCGCGCAGCACGCGGCCGTAGCCGGTCGGGTCGTCGAGCGTGGCGGTGATGACGGTGACGGCGCTGCCCGACGCGTGGTGGGCAGCGACCAGGCCCTCGAGCGTCTCGCTCGTCAGCAGCGGCACGTCGCCGTAGGTGACGACCACCGTGCCGGACAGGTCGGCCGGCAGGGCCTCGAGGGCGCACTCGACGGCGCGACCCGTGCCCTTGACGTCGTCCTGGTCGGCGACCACCGCGTCGGGGTCGACCTGGGCCACGTGCTCGGCGACCCGGTCGCGCTCGTGGCGCACCACGACAGCGAGGTGGTGGGGGCTGGTGCCCCGCGCCGCCCGGATCGCGTGAGCCACGAGAGTGCGGCCCCCGATCGAGTGGAGGACCTTCGGGGTCGTGGACTTCATGCGTGTGCCCTCACCGGCGGCGAGGACGATCACGGCGGTCGGCCGTAGATCGCTCACAGGGCGCAGCTCCTTCATGGATCGGCGTGCACTCGGGCGCGGACGACCCCAGCCGTGAACGACCTGGGTGCGCCGCCCGCCATGCTACTCGCGGGCCAGCGCCGTGCCGCGCGCCCGTGCGCGCGCCGTGACCCCGCTCACCACGAGCGCACGCCTTCTGCTCGTCGTGTCGCTGCTCCCCGGGCAGGGCACCGTCGCTCGTGCCTCGCTCCTCCCGACTCCTGACGGGAAGCGCGACCACGCTCGCTGCGCTCGCCATGTCGCTGCTCCCCGGGCAGGAGTCGAACCTGCGTCGCTTGTCCTGATTCAAAGTCAGGCGGGCCCTGCCGGCAGACCAACCGGGGAACGTCCTCGCGGACGTGCACAGGCTAGTGCAGCACCGGGTCCGGCGATGACGGGTGGACCGGACGGCTCAGGAGCCGACAGGCGTGGCGCCGGTCGCCGCCGGGTCGGAGGTCGACGGGTCGGTGGGCGCCGACCCCAGCACCTGGGTGTCGAGGGTGGGTGGCGTGACGTCGGGCTGCGCCGCCGGGGGCACTGCACCGGCCGGGTCGGCAGCGGCCGCCGGTGGCACGTTCTCGGCAGCGCTGGACGAGGCGGCCGTGGTCGACCCGGCCGGGCCGGATGCGGCGTCACCCGCAGCGCTGCCGGCCGGGGCAGGGTCTGCAGCAGGAGAGGAGTCGGGCGCGGCCGGGCTCGCCGGAGCCGGAGCCGCGGGGTCGACCGCCGGCGAGCCAGCGGGTGCCTGGGTGTCGGTCGGCGACGACGGGGCGGGGGTCTGGTCAGCAACCGCAGCACCCGGGTCGGTGGTCCCGACACCTGCGTCAGGCGTCGCTGCTGCCGGGTCGTCGGCCGCCGGCGTCGTGCCGGTCGTGCTCGCCGCCGCGTCGGCGTGCTCGGGCACCTCCGTGGACGGGGCCGAGGTGTCGTCGACAGGGTTCACCGGCGCGGGCGCGACCGCGTCGGGAGTCGACGGCGTCGAGTCGGACGCCGCAGGCGGCGGCACCGTCGCGGGGTCGACCGGCGCCGGGGCGGGAGGCGGCGGCGTCGGGTCGACAGCCGTGGCAGCCGTGCCGGTGGCCGCCGGCGCTGCCGGGGCAGGTGGTGTGGCCGTAGCCGGCGCGGCCGACACGGTCGACGCGGTCGACGTGGTCGACGCCGTGGCGCTGCTCGCGACGACGCTGGGCAGCACCGTGAGCACGAGCACGTCGGTGGGGTTGGTGCCGGCCGCGGGGCCGGTGGTCGACGGCGTGGTCTGCGCGGCGTTGTCGACCACGATCACCTGGGCGGCAGGCGTCCCGAGGTTCTGGGTCACGGTCGGGACCACGGCGATGCCCAGGCCCACCACGAGACCCGCCATCGCCGTGGCGATGGGCGGCCCGAGGGTCGTCCCGGCGAGCAGCGACCCACCGGCGAGCGCGACCGCTGGCGCTGCGACGGCCGCCCCCGACACCAGCGCGCTGGTGCCCACGACACCTGCCGCGAGGGGGGCGCTGATCGCGGCGCCCCCGACCGCGCCGGCCGAGACGGCCGTGCCGGCCGCGACCGACGTGGCTCCCACTGAGGCCGCGCCGGCACCGGAGGCGATGGCTCCCGATACGACGCCGGCCGACGTGCTGGTCACGGTCACGGTGCTGGTCACCGTGACACCGGCCGCGGTTGCTCCCGCGGCACCTGATGCCGCACCGCCGGCGATCGCGCCGACGGTGGTGCCCGCTGCCGAGACGCCGCCGGCGGCGGTGCCGATGACGGTCGTACCGGCGGCAGTGCCCGCGGCGGTGGCTCCCGCCGCAGTGCTCGCGGCGGTGGCGGTGCCCGCGGCGGTTGCACCCGCAGCAGTGCCTGTCGCAGCCGTGCCGGCTGTGGCCGTGCCGGCGGCAGTGCCTGCGGCCGTGGTGCCTGCGGCTGCTCCTGCCGCCGTGGAGCCTGCCGCTGAGCCGCCGATGAGAGCGGCGATCGCGCCGTGCTGCAGGGTGCCGGCCATGGCGGCTCCGGCCGCGAGCACGATGGGTCCGGTGAGCACGCCGAACCCCTCGTAGACGCGTCGCAGCTCGACCGCGAGGCCCGCCTCCCTGGTGCAGCGCGCGAGGTGGTCATCGGCGCGCGCCTGCTGCCGCGCCGTGAGACGCCCGCGGACGTGACCGCCCAGGTGGTCGAGCGTCCAGCGGCACTCGGGCGCACCGCATACGGGCACGCGCCGCTGCACCCAGACGTCGAGGTAGCGCGCACGCAGCTCGTCACGGGCCCGCATCGCCCTGGCGCTGACGACGTTGGCGGAGACGCCGAGGAGGGGGGCGACCACGCGCGGCGGCTCCCCTTCGACCATCGTGTGCCACAGCAGCTCGCGGTCGCTCTCGCTCAGCTGTCGGAACGCTGTGCGGACGAGGTCGGTGTCGACACCCTCGGCGCCCAGCGCGGACAGGTGGGTGTCGGCGGCCGGGATGCGGTCGAGGTCGGTGCCGGACGTCGGCACGAGGCTCATGTCGCCGCGCACCGCGTCGACGCCGACGGTGCGGACCGTGGCGGTGAAGTACGCGCGGAAGTTCTCGGACGGACCGTTGCCCTCGCGGATGAGCCGGAACACACGGGCGGAGGCCTCGGCCACGAGGTCCTCGGCGGACACACGTCCGCGGAAGCGGGTGGCGACGCCGAACGCCGCGGGGAGGTTGCGCTGCCAGAGCGTGGCGAAGGCGCTGTCGTCGCCGAGCCGCGCGCGGGAGAGCAGGACCGCGTCGCTCTCGTCGAGCGCATCGGCGCTGGACGAGACCGCGGCCGTGGACTCCGTCTGGGGTCCGATCGTGTGGGCTGACACCTGAGGGGGCTCCTCCCGCGAGGGATGACCTCCAGTGTGGGGCACGGATGCCGCTCGTGGGAGTCCTTTTCGAGGAACCGCCTGCCGCCGGGCAGGGGGCGGTGAGGTCGATCGCGGCCCTCCCCGGGTTTGCGTCGCGATCGACCTCACCGGCGGTCTCACCCGGCCGTGGTTCCCCCCAATGCCTCGGCTCCTCCGCCAACTCCCTGCCGAACACATAGACGGAGCGCGCTCGGTTTCATGACGGGATTTCGAAAAAAGTTCTGACGCGCCTGCCCCTGGCACGGCCCGCGGCCCGCTGACTGCACAATGGCGGCGTGACCCCAGACCGCGCCGAACGAGCAGACCGCGCCCGCCCGCGGGCCCGCATGACGGGCCCGGAACGGCGGGAGCAGCTCATCACCGTCGGCCGGAAACTGTTCGCGGACAAGGGATTCGAGGCAACATCGGTCGAGGAGGTGGCTTCCAGGGCCAACGTCTCCAAGCCCGTCGTCTACGAGCACTTCGGCGGCAAGGAGGGGTTGTACGCCGTCGTCGTCGACCGCGAGATCCAGGCCCTCATGGGTGGCATCAGCGCCGCGCTCGAGGAACCGGAGGGTGCCCGGGTGCTGCTCGAGCGGGCGACGCTGGCCCTGCTGGACTACATCGAGTCCGACCCCGACGGCTTCCGCATCCTCGTGCGCGACTCACCCCCCGGCCAGGCGACCGGCTCCTTCGCGAGCGTGCTCGGTGACGTGGCGGCGCAGGTCGAGCACCTGCTGGCGGCGGAGTTCAAGCAGCGCGGGCTCGAGCCGAAGTCGGCGCCGATCCACGCGCAGATGCTCGTCGGCATGGTGGCGCTGACGGGCCAGTGGTGGCTCGACAGCCGCAAGTTCAAGAAGGACCAGGTGGCCGCGCACCTGGTGAACCTCGCGTGGAACGGCCTGTCGGGACTCGACCCGAAGCCGCGCCTCGTGACGCTCCCGCGCCGCTGACCCTCAGGAGGGTCGGAGCGTCTGGGTCCAGGTGCGACCACAGGCGTCGGTGACCCGCACGACGAGCGGCACGACGCCCCCGGTGCCTGCCTGGTCGAGGACGGCGGAGCCGCGACCCCCGGTGCACGACACGGCGGCGCGGGAGGCCTGTACGCATTCCCAGCTCGAGTTGCGCACGGTGAGACGGCCGGCGCCTCCCTCGTTGCTGATCCTCACCGTGAGGCCGGCCGTGACGACCGTGCGCACGCGCACCGAGATGCGCGCGGTCTCGCCGTCCTTCACGAGGTTCACCGAGACGACCGGAGCGGCTGGTCCGTCTGACGGAGGGTCCGACGGAGCCGGGTCCTGCGGAGCCGGCGGCCCGGACGGGGTGTCCGGCGTGCTCGTCGGAGTCGGCGTCGAGGTGCGAGGTGTGGGCGGTGCCGGCGTAGGAGGGCGGGAGGCAGCCGGTGCCTGGGCGACCGGCGCGGCCGGTGCCGTCGCCGCGGTGGGGCGAGGAGAGCCGGAAGCGGCGACGGCGTCGCTGTCGCTGCGCGCAGCTCCGGCGGCGGGCCGGCGGCCGCCGGCCGCGGCACTCAGGTCGCCCGGCGCCGAGGTCGCAGGCAGGGCCGACAGGCTGGCGGTCGTGGACGACGGGCGACTCGTCGACGGGGCGGCACCAGCCGGCGCCGCTGGCGTCGGGACCGAGCGCGGTGCAGGAGCCGTGGTGGGCGTCGACGCCCGGGGAGCGGGGAGCGTCGCGTCGGCGAGCGCGGGGCCGGGCGTGGCGAGGGCCCCGGCGAGCCCGGCCGTCACGGCGAGCGCCGCAGCGACGTTCGTGGCCCGGGCGGCCAGCTGCGCCACGAGGTCGACCGCCCTGCCTGCCCCCGAAGCGGAGGCTTGGGCTGCGGACGCCCCGGTGACACCGCCGTCCGCCGCGCTGCCGTGGCCCGCCGCACTTTCCAGGCCCGGCGCACCGGCCTGACCTGTCGGAGCAGCGGCCGCCGTTCCGGAGGCCGCCGTGGTGGCCTCCGAGAGGGCCGTCGAGAGGGCCGTCGAGAGGGCCGCCAGGCCGCCCCCGGTCACGAAGCCCGGCGACATGAGTCCGGCAGCGAGCACGACGGGCACCACGAGCGCCGGGAAGCCGTCGTGGATGACCCGCAGGTCCTCGGCCAGAGCCGCCGCGTGCGGGCACCCCTCGACGTGGGCCCGGGCACGCTCGGTCTGGCGCTTGGGCAGCCGTCCACGCACGAAGGCGCCGAGGTGCTCCACCGTCCAGCGGCACTCGTCGCTGTCGGCTGCCGCGAGCCCCCGGGCCGCCCGGGCGTCGAGGAAGTTCGCGCGCAGGGACTCGCGCGCCCGCATGGCCCGCACGCTGACGGCGTTGGCGGTCATGCCGAGGACGGGTGCGACGGCGCGCGGGGCGGCGCCCTCGACGGTCGTGTGCCACAGGATGCGCTGGTCGCGCTCCGACAGCTCGCCGAAGGCGGCGCGCACCAGCGCCATGCCGTCCTCGTCGACGGCCAGACCCGCGAACGGGTCGGCGAGCGCCGGGGCGGCGAGCTCTTCGAGATCGTCGTCCTCGGTGGGAACGAGCCGCAGGTCGCGTCGGCCCTGGTCGACGGCGACGGTGCGCACCGCCGTCAGGAAGTACGCGCGGAAGCTCTCCTCGGGCCCGCGCCCCTCACGGAGGAGGGCCAGCACCCGGGCGGCGGCCTCGGCGACGATGTCCTCGGGGGCGGAGCGTCCGCGGTGACGGTTCGCGACGGCATACGCCGCGGGGAGGTGCCGGCGCCACAGCTCGCCGAAGGCCTCGGCCGAGCCGTCGCGGGTGAGCGCGAGCAGGGTGGCGTCGGGGGCCGCAGCCCAGGCCTCGCTCGACCACAAGGTCGGTTCTGCCGACAACCCTTCGCCCTTCGTCTGCCCGGAACTCACCGGTTTGTCCGGTCTGAGCGGTGCAGCCAAGTCTGCCAAGCGGCGGGGCGGGCGTCCATCCCAACGAGCGGTCGGCACAAGAAGGCGGACCGGGCCCGGTCGGGGCTGGCAGGTTTCGTCCTCCCGAATGATCCCCTCCACGAAACCACGCGGGAGGACGAAACCTGACGGCACCACTGGAGATGACCCCGAAGGGGCCACTCCCTCCCCTGACCAAGCGGGAGACCCCTGCGTTGCCGTCACCTGTATGACGTGCCTGAACCCATTTCATGACACGGTTTTCCGAAATGGGGGCAAATGCCGGAAATTGACCCAGTTTTTCTCCCGCGGTGGGACGGCGTGCGGGCTCGAGACCACGCTTTTACCGTCGCGAGACACGTGCCTTACCCACACCGTCGGCGCCCGCGCACGCCGCAGCCACCCGGCCGGGTATGACCCCGCCATGACGCGACGGTGGCTCTTCGCCGACCAGCTCGGCCCGCACTTCGCGGTCGGGCACGACGGCGTGCTGCTCGTCGAGAGCCGGCGAGCGCTCGCCCGGCGCCCCTTCCACCGGCAGAAGCTGCACCTCGTGCTGTCGGCGCTGCGCCACCGTGCGGCCGAGCTCGGTGACTCCGCGGTGCTGCTGCGCACCGACACCTACACGGAGGCGGTGCGCGAGCTGGGCGAACCGGTGCGCGTCTACGAGCCGACGTCGTATGCCGCCGAGCGCCTCGTGCGCCGGCTGCACGCCGACGGGGTGGTCGAGGACATCGACCCCACGCCGGGCTTCAGCCTCCCTCGGGAGGAGTTCGCCGCCTGGGCCGGCGACCGTCGCCGGGTGCGGATGGAGGACTTCTACCGGTTCCAGCGCCTGCGCCTCGACCTGCTCGTCGAGGGCGAGCGACCGGTGGGTGGCCGGTGGTCGTTCGACGACGAGAACCGCGAGCCCCCGCCCAGGGGCGCCGAGCGGCTCGACGTGCCACCGCCCTACCAGCCGCGCGAGGACGACATCGACGCCGAGGTGCGCGAGGACCTCGACCGCTGGACGCGCGAGGGGCACCTCTCCCCCGTCGGCGACGACGGCCCGCGGGTGTTCGCCGTGACCCGGCGCGAGGCGCTCGCCGCCCTCGACCGGTTCGTCGTGAAGCGGCTCGGCGCGTTCGGGCCGCACGAGGACGCGATGCTGCGCGGGGACTGGGCGATGGCGCACAGCCTGCTCTCGGTGCCGCTCAACCTCGGGCTGCTCGACCCCGTCGAGGTCGTCGACCGGGCGGCCCAGGCCTACCGCGACGGCGACGCCCCGCTCGCCTCCGTCGAGGGCTTCGTGCGGCAGGTCATCGGCTGGCGCGAGTACGTCTGGCACCTCTACTGGCACTTCGGTCCGACCTACCGGCGCCGCAACGCGCTCGCCGCGCGGCGCCCGCTGCCCGGCTGGTTCGACCGGCTGGAGACCGACCAGGTCGACGCTGCCTGCCTGCAGGACGCGTTGACCGGGGTGCGCGAGCGCGGCTGGGTGCACCACATCCCGCGCCTCATGGTGCTCGGAAACTGGGCGGCGCAGCGCGGCTACCACCCCGACGCGCTGACCGAGTGGTTCCAGACGCGCTTCGTGGACGGCTACGACTGGGTCATGCCGGCCAACGTCGTCGGCATGAGCCAGCACGCCGACGGCGGCGCGATGGCGACCAAGCCGTACGTCTCGGGTGGGGCCTACATCGACCGCATGAGCGACTACTGCGGCGGCTGTCGTTACGACCCGAGGAAACGGCTCGGCGACGACGCCTGCCCCTTCACGGCCGGCTACTGGGCCTACCTCGACCGCAATGCCGCCCGCCTCGAGGGCAACCACCGCATGGCGCGGCCGCTGCAGCAGCGGCACCGGCTCGCCGACCTCGAGGCCGTCGTGGCCCAGGAGCGGCGCCGAGCCGCGACTCCTCCGTGACGACAGGCGCGTTCAGGCAGGCGTGCGGGCGACGGCGAACGTGCGCGTGAACGGGAAGATCACGCCGTACGCCTTGCGCGGGTATGCCGCCTCGAGCTCCTTCTCGTAGTCGGCGACGAAGTCGTCGCGTTCCTTCTCGTCGAGCACCCCCAGCACGGGGCGCAGGCCGGTGCCGCGCACCCACTCGAGCACGGGGTGCGGGCCGTCGGGCTCGGCCGCGAGGACGTGCTCGTAGGTGGTCTGCCACACGTCGACGTCGGGGGTCAGGTCGAGCAGGAGGGCGGCATACGTCTGCGGCTGGGCGACTGCCTGCGCGCGGGCGAGCCCGGGGCGCAGGTCGTCTGCCCGCGCGTGCCGGGCGGCGACCTCGCGCATCAGCCGGTGCGACGGGGCGTCGAAGTTCGAGGGGACCTGCATGGCGAAGGTGCCGCCCGGTGCGAGCGCCGCGACCCACGACGGGATGAGGCGCAGGTGGCTCGGCACCCACTGCAGCGTGGCGTTCGTGACGAGCACGTCGACGGAGCCGCCGGACTCGGTCGGGTCCCAGTCCTCGGCGCCGGCCTCGACCCACTCGACACGACCGTCGCCATCGAGCTCGCGGGCTCGGGCCAGCATGTCGGGAGAGCTGTCGACGCCGACGACGCGGGCGTTCGGCCAGCGCTGGGCGAGCCCGAGCGTGAGCTCGCCCGGGCCGCACCCCAGGTCGACGACGAGCCGTGGGTCGTCCGCATCGACGCGCGCCAGCAGGTCGGCGAACGGGCGGCCCCGGTGGCCCGCGAAGACGGCGTACTGGCGCGGGTCCCAGGCGGCGTCGCCGGGGCGAGCGGATCCGCTGGAGGCAGTGGTGGGTTCGGTCACGACGTGCTCACTTTCCTTCGATGTCAAGAGTCTTGACGGCGACTACAGTTGGCTCCATGAGCGCCGAGAGCAGGCCCGCCGACGACGTGGACGAGATCGTCGCTGCCTGGCGCCGCGAGCGGCCCGACCTCGATGTCTCGCCCCTCGAGGTGCTCTCGCGCGTCTCGCGCCTGGCCCGCCGTCTCGACCTCGCGCGCGGTTCGGCCTTCTCGGAGCACCTGCTCGAGGGCTGGGCGTTCGACGTGCTGTCGGCCCTGCGCCGGGCGGGTGAGCCCTACGAGCTGTCGCCGGGCGCGCTGGTGCAGCAGACCCTGGTCACGTCGGGCACGATGACCAACCGCGTCGACCGGCTCGAGCGCAGCGGCTTCGTCGAGCGCCGCCCCGACCCGGGCGACCGGCGCGGCGTGCTCGTGCGCCTGACCGCTGCGGGTCGCGACGTCGTCGACTCGGCGATGGCCGACCTCATCGAGCAGGAGAAGTCGCTGCTCTCGGAGCTGTCGGCAGCCGACCGCGCACAGCTCGCGACCCTGCTGCGGCGCATGCTCGCCCCGCTCGAGTCGCGGGGGGCCCAGCACGGCTGACGCGCTCATCCCTGCTGGAACTCCAGCCGGTTACCCACGGGGTCGGTGGTGTGGAAGCGGCGCAGGCCCGCGATGTTCTCGTCCCAGGTGACGGGGGCTCCGGCCGCCGACACGGCTTCGGCCAGCTGCTCCACGTCGGGGACCGCGATGCCCGGGTGGGCCTTGCGGGCCGGGGCAAAACCCTCCTCGATGCCGACGTGCAGCTCCGCGGAACCGGCCCGGAACCACACACCGCCCCGCGCGCGCAACGCCTCGGGCTTCTCCACCTCGGTCATGCCGAGCACGCTGCCGTAGAAGGCGCGCATGTCGTCCTCGCAGCCCGCAGGGCCCGAGACCTGGACGTGGTGCAGGTGCATCTCCATGGCTCCGAATTTATCTTGACATCAAGATAAATTCAACGGGATTCGACCGAGTTTCCCGCCCGCGCGTACCCTTCCGGGCCCCCACGTCGTTTCTCCTGCACCGGGTCGCCCGCCTCGGCGCGACCCGCCGAGCAACTCCTAGGAGCACGCGTGAACACCACTCGCAAGCACGTCCTCGCCATGGGACTGTGCCTCGTCTCGGCGGCGGCGGGGGCCCCGCTCGCGGCGGCGACAACGACGTCGACCGCCGCACTCCCCGTGAGCACCTCGCTCACCAACACGATCACCGACACGGTCAGCGACCTGCTCGCGACCCTCGACACCCGGGCCGTCACGAAGGCGGTCGTCCCCACGGCAGCGACGAAGTCCGCCGTCGCGGCGCTGCTGAAGACCGCCGGCGCGGGGGCCCGTGCCACATGGGACGCGCGCTTCGGCACCCTGCGCGCGCTGCGCGCCGACGGCTACCTGACCGCGGCACGCAGCGGCACCGCCGTCGACGTCGCCCGCGGCTGGCTCGCCTCCCAGCCCGCGGCGTTCGGGCTCTCGGCCGCGCAGGTGCAGGGCCTCACCGTCGCCCGCGACCACGCCCTGCCGGGCACCGGCACGCATGTCGTCAGCTTCGTGCAGACCTTCGCCGGCGCGCCGGCCGCGCGCGGTGGCCGCCTCAACGTCGCCGTCGCCTCCGACGGGCGCGTCCTGTCGTACGCCGGCGAGACCGCTCCCGGGGCGGGTCTCCTCGGCACGTGGGTGCTCGGCGAGACCGGCGCCCTGCTCAAGGTCGCGGGCACGCTCGCTCCCGGCACCGCATACGCCCCCGTCGCCGACGGCACGCAGGCCGGCTTCACGACGTTCGGGCGGGGGCCGTTCGCCGGCCCCGGCTACGTGCGGAAGGTCGCCTTCCCGACGAAGTCCGGCCCGGTCGCGGCCTACAAGGTCTTCTTCATCAAGAGCCAGACCGAGGCCTGGGAGGTCATCGTCGACGGCACGACGGGCGCGGTGCTGCACCGGGCGAGCGTCGTGCAGTTCGACGACGCCCATGGCACGGTCTACGACAACTACCCGGGTGCCGCGAACGGCGGCCAGCCGCGCCAGCAGTCGTTCGGCGCCACGGCCGAGTCGCCCAAGGGCTGGGTCGACCTCACGGGCGCGACCGGCACCGGCGTCACGACGCTGGGCAACAACGCCGACAGCTACGCCAACTGGTCGAACTTCATCGCCCCGGTCGACAACGCGCCACGACCGGTCTCCCCCACCGGCCACTTCGACTACGCCTACACGAACCAGTGGGCCGCCACGAAGGGCCAGACCACGCCGCCCTCCTACGCCGAGGACCTCGACCCGGCGGCGACGAACCTCTTCTTCCAGCACAACCGCATCCACGACCAGTACTACGCGCTCGGCTTCACCGAGAGCGCCGGCAACTTCCAGACCGACAACGGCGGCAAGGGCGGCCAGGGCGGCGACGCGATCCGCGGGCTGGTCCAGGCCGGCGCCGCGTCGGGTGGCGCGCCGACCTACACCGGTCGGGACAACGCGTACATGCTCACCCTCGACGACGGCATCCCGCCGTGGAGCGGCATGTTCCTCTGGGAGCCGATCGACGACGCGTTCGAGGGGCCCTACCGCGACGGATCGTTCGACATGTCCGTCATCCAGCACGAGTACAGCCACGGCCTGTCGAACCGCTACGTCGCGGGCGGCGGTGCGCTCGGCTCGCACCAGGCCGGCTCGATGGGCGAGGGCTGGGGCGACTGGTACGCGATGAACCACGCGTACGCAACGGGCCTCGAGCGCTCGCGCGCCGTCGTGGGTGCCTACGCCACGGGCAACGAGGTCCGCGGCATCCGCAACTACGACTACAACAAGAACCCCAACACCTTCGGCGACATCGGCTACGACCTGACCGGGCCCGAGGTGCACGCCGACGGCGAGATCTGGACGGCGACGCTGTGGGACCTGCACAAGGCCCTCGTGGCGCGCTACGGCATCGCTGCCGGCTCCGAGCGGGCCGCGCGCCTCGTCACCGACGGCATGCCGCTCACCGCGCCGAACCCGTCGTTCCTCGACGCGCGTGACGGCATCCTGAGCGCCGACCTCGACCGGTACCACGGTGACGACACGGCCCTCATCTGGTCGGTCTTCTCCAAGCGCGGCGCCGGCGTCTCCGCCTCGACGGCGACCGGTGACGACACCGACCCGAAGCCGGCGTTCGACGTGCCGGCGGCCGCGTCCAACGGCACGGTCGCGCTGACCCTCGTCAACGCGACGACGGGCCAGCCGATCAGCAACGCCCGGGTCATCCTCGGCCGCTACGAGGCTCGGGTCTCGCCCCTCGTGCGCACCGGCTCGACCGGCGGCGCGACGGTCAAGGCCGTCACCGGCACCTACCCGCTGACCATCCAGGCACCCGGGTTCGGCACCCAGACCATCGAGGGCTTCTCGGTCGTCGCGGGCAAGAACACGGCGAAGAAGATCTCGCTCGCACCCAACCTCGCCTCGACGGCGGCCGGCGCGCAGGTCGTCTCGGTCTCGTCGCAGGACGACGGCGCCCCGGCGAAGTTCGCCTTCGACGACACGGCCGCCTCCGTGTGGTCGACGAAGGCCGGCGAGACGGCCTACAACGCGGGACCCGACGAGCGGGTCACCGTCAAGCTCGCCGCCCCGGCGACCGTCAGCTCGGTGCGGGTCAGCGCCTACAAGGCGACGAACGCGTCGCGCTTCGCCGCCCTCAAGGGCTTCACGGTGCAGACCTCGCTCGACGGCGTCACGTGGACGACGGCCCGCACCGGCGCCTTCGGCTACCAGGCACCGCGCCCGACGGCTCCCGACCTCAACTACACGACGTTCGCGCTCAGCACCCCGACGAAGGCCGCCTACCTGCGCTTCTTCGTCGACTCGGTGCAGGGCGACACGACGACGTACGCGCAGGTCGCCGAGATCGAGGCGTTCGGCTCGGGCGCCACGGTCGCCAACGGCACGGTCACCCCGGACGCGCCGTACAGCGACCAGGGCACCATCACGGCCAACAACCCGGCGGCGGGTGACCCGACCGGCCTGCAGAACGTCTTCGGCGTCACGGGCACCGAGATGAACACGGCATGCACGTTCCCGCCGGCGTCGCAGGGCGTCGACGGCTGGGTGACGAAGCTGCCGGCGGGCTTCTCCGACGGCCTGCACTCGGTGTCGGTCAAGGGCACGAGCCCGCTCGACGACACCGTCGGCCACGACCTCGACCTGTACTTCCTCGACAGTGCCTGCGCGCTGACGGGGTCGGCGGCGACGGCCTCGGCCGACGAGTCGGCGCCCATTCCCCCGGGCACCGTCTACGTGCTGAGCCACCTCTACACCGGCGCCGACGTGGCCGTCGACGTCAAGGCGGTCGACAACCGCTAGGGCTCGTTGACCCCCGCGCCGCAACACACCCGGTAGGTGTCAGCTCCCCACGGTTGCAACCGTGGGGAGCTGACCATTACCGGGTGTGTTGCTGAAAGAACGGTCCGGGGGCTGGGCCCGCCCGAGCCCGGGTCGGTCAGCCGACGATCTCGGCGGCCTCGAGCCACTCGAGCTCGAGCTCCTCGCGCTCGCCGACCACGGCCTGCAGCTTCGCGTTGAGGTCGGCGAGCGCGGCCGGGTCGGTGGCCTTCTCGGCCATGTCGCCGTGCAGCCGCTCCTCGCGGTCCTGCAGGCGCGAGAGCTGCTTCTCGATGCGCGCCATCGTCTTGCGGGCCTCGCGCACCTCGGCCGGGCTCGCCGTCGACGCCGTGCCCCCAGCAGGTATGCCGTCGGGCCGGGCCGACGCCGAGGGCGCAGTCGCCATCGTGGCCCGGGCGGTCGCCTGGGCGGTCGCCTGGGCGGTCGTCGCCGCCGCACGCAGGCGCAGGTACTCCTCGACGCCGCCCGGCAGCTCGCGCACCTTGCCGTCGCCGAGCAGGGCCAGCTGCTTGTCGGCGACGCGCTCCAGCAGGTAGCGGTCGTGACTGACCACGACGAGCGTGCCGGCCCAGCCGTCGAGCACGTCCTCGAGCGAGGTCAGCGTCTCGATGTCGAGGTCGTTGGTCGGCTCGTCGAGGATGAGCACGTTCGGCTCGGTGAGCAACAGGCGGGTCAGCTGGAGCCGGCGCCGCTCGCCACCGCTGAGGTCACCGACGCGCGACTGCTGCCGGCCGCCCGGGAAGCCGAGCCGCGTCGCGAGCTGGCTGGCACTGATCTCCTTGTCGCCGAGCATCGTCCACTGCTTGACGTCCTCGATCGCCTCGATGACGCGCCACTGCTCGAAGCGCTCGAGCTCGCGCACCTCCTGCGTCAGGTGGGCGATGGCGACGGTCTTGCCGATCTTGCGACGGCCCCCGTCGAGCGGGATCTCGCCGGTGAGCGCCCGCAGCAGGGTCGACTTGCCGGCGCCGTTGACGCCGACGATGCCGATGCGCTCGCCCGGCGCGAGGCGCCACGTCACGTGGTCGAGCAGGCGACGCTCCTCCGGGGGCTCACCGACGGTCACGGTGACGTCCTCGAGGTCGAGCACGTCCTTGCCGAGGCGTCGGCTGGCGAACGATGCGAGCTCGACGCTGTTGCGGGGCGCGGGCTCGTCGGCGATGAGCGCGTTGGCGGCCTCGATGCGGAACTTCGGCTTGCTCGTGCGGGCGGGCGCGCCACGGCGCAGCCACGCGAGCTCCTTGCGCATGAGGTTCGACCGCCGGTCGGCGACGACTCCCGCGAGACGGTCGCGCTCGGCCTTCGCGAGGACGTAGGCGGCATACCCTCCCTCGAAGGCGCTGACCCTGCCGGACTCGACCTCCCACGTCAGGGTCGCGTACGCGTCGAGGAACCAGCGGTCGTGCGTGATCGCGACGGTCGCGTTGCCGGGGCGGGGGCGCTTGGTCGCGAGGTGGTCGGCCAGCCAGGCCACGCCCTCGACGTCGAGGTGGTTGGTCGGCTCGTCGAGCAGCAGCAACTCGGGGTCGGCGACGAGCAGGCGCGCGAGGGCCAGGCGACGGCGCTCGCCACCGGACTTCGGACCGACCCGGCTGTCGAGGCCGCCGACGTTCTGCGCCTCGATCCCGCCGAGCAGGCCGGTGACCACGTCGCGAATGCGGGGATCTCCGGCCCAGACGTGCTCGGGCAGGTCGCCGAGCACCGCCTCGCGGATGGTCCACGTCGGGTCGAGCGCATCCTCCTGAGCGAGCATGCCGATGCTGATGCCCTCGGCGCCGCCCTGCTTCGTGATGCGGCCCGAGTCCGGCTCCTGCAGGCCGGCCATGACGCGCAGCAGGGTCGACTTGCCGCCGCCGTTGACGCCGACGACGCCGATGCGGTCACCGGTGAGGACACCGAGGCTGACGTCGTCGAGGACGTGGCTGGTGCCGAAGACGAGGGAGACGCGCTCGAGGGAGATCAGGTTGGCCATCGCTGACCGACCCTATTCGCTCCCCCACCTCGACCCGCAATCCGTCCGGCTGATCGAGGGAACACACCGTCACCCCGAGACACGATCGAGAGAACGCTCCGTCGTGACGGAGCGTTCTCTCGATCGGAGAGATGATGTACGCAGTGTTCTTTCGATGGGGGAAGGGCGGGGGTCTCAGCCGCGGGGCTGGGCGACGACGTGGGCGCCGTGGACGGGGCCCTTGGCGCGGCGCAGGTCGCGGCAGAGGTCGGAGGCCGCGAGGGAGACCGACAAGTCGAGGGACGCCTCGTGGCTCTCGGTGAGGAACGCCACCGTCGGGCCCGAGCCCGAGACGACGCCGCCCAGGGCTCCGAACTCGACGCCGGCGTCGCGCAGCTCGCGCAGCTGCGGGCGCAGCGAGAACGCGGCGGGCTCGAGGTCGTTGTGCAGGGCTGCTCCGAGCGCGGCAGGGTCACCCGAGCGCAGCGCAGCCATCAGCTCCGGACTGACCGACGGCTCGGGCACGTCGACACCGTCGCGCTCGCGCAGGCGGTCGCACTCGGCATACACCTCGGGGGTCGACAGGCCCGTGTCGCTGATCGCGAAGACCCAGTGGAACGTGCCCCGCGCGAGCACCGGCGCCAGCTGCTCCCCGCGGCCGGAGCCCATCGCGTTGCCGCCCGCGAGGATGAACGGGACGTCGCTGCCCAGGGTCGCGGCCAGCTCGGCCAGCTCGTCGCGGTCGAGGCCGAGCCCCCAGAGCTGCTCGCACGCCACGAGGGCCGCGGCGGCGTCGGCCGACCCACCGGCCATGCCGCCGGCGACCGGGATGTCCTTGTCGATGCGGATCGACAGGCTCTCGTCGACGGCCCAGCGCTCGGCGACGAGGCGCGCGGCGCGCACGGCGAGGTTGTCACCGTCGGTCGGGATGCGGTCGGCGTAGGTGCCGGCGGGCACGACCTGCCACTCGTCCCAGCGCGCGACCGACACCTCGTCGTGCAGCGACACGGCCTGGTAGACGGTCGCGAGCGTGTGGAACCCGTCGGGCCGTCGCGGCCCGACCCGTAGCTCGAGGTTGACCTTGGCCGGGACCCGCACGGTCACCGCACCGGGCAGGGTCGGAGCGACAGTCATGCGCCCACCCTATGGGCCATCCCGTCCGGTTCAGGACGCATTGCCCCGGCGACGGGCCCTGGGTCCGGACGTCACCGCATCAGCGGGACGGGCCTCGGCGATGCGCGCGAAGGCGGTGATGTCGAGCTGCTCGCCCCGCGTCCTGGGGTCGATGCCGGCCGCGACGAGAGCCCGCTCGGCGGCGTCGGCGGAGCCGGCCCACGACGCGAGCGCCCCACGGAGCGCCTTGCGGCGCTGCAGGAACGCGGCGTCGATGCAGCGGAAGACCTCCTCGCGCGAGGCGCTCGTCTTCGGCGGCTTGCGCCGGCGCAGCGACACGAGGCCCGAGTCGACGTTGGGCGCCGGCCAGAAGACGTTGCGCCCGACCCGCCCTGCGAGCTCGACGTCGGCGTACCAGGCGGCCTTGAGGCTCGGGACGCCGTAGATCTTGCCGCCGGGCGTGGCCGCGAGCCGCTCGGCGACCTCGAGCTGCACCATGACGAGGACACGCTCGATCGTCGGGAAGTGCTCGAGGAACGACAGCACGACCGGCACCGAGATGTTGTACGGCAGGTTCGCGACGAGGGCCGTGGGGTCAGGGCCGGGCAGCTTCGTGACGGTGAGGGCGTCCGCGGCGACGAGCCGCAGCCGGTCGGCGTTGTCGGGCTGGAGCCTGCGGACGGTGTCCTCGAGGGCGCCGGCGAGCCGCGGGTCGACCTCGACCGCGGTGACGGACTTGACCACGGGCAGCAGCGCGAGCGTCAGTGACCCGAGCCCGGGCCCGACCTCGACGACGACGTCGGAGGCCCCCACGCCGGCCACGCGCACGATCTTGCGCACCGTGTTGGCGTCGACGACGAAGTTCTGGCCCCACTGCTTCGTCGGCCGCACCTCGAGCCGCTCGGCGAGCTCGCGCACCTGCGCGGGGCCGAGGAGCACGGCGTCGTCGGCTGGTGCAGCGGTCGGCGCAGCGGCGGTCGCCGCGGCGTCCTTCTTCGTCATGCGCCCCACCCTATGGCCCACGTCGAAAAAGCAATCCGTCCACCGGAAGGGCGGACGGATTGCTTTCTCGATGGCGTGAGGGCTGAGCCCCACGTCAGTCAGGTCAGAGTGTCAGGGCTTGCACTGCCACTGCGACGTGCCGTTGTCGGCGTAGACGCGGTTGGCGACCGTGATCTGCTCCTCGCGGCTGGCGAGGTCGGCACGCGAGGCGAAGTCGCCGCCGCCGTAGCCGAGCCACGTGGAGGTCAGGAACTGCAGACCGCCGTAGTAGCCGTTGCCGGTGTTGATGTGCCAGTTGCCGCTCGACTCGCACTGGGCGATCGAGTCCCACATGGACGCGCGGGCCAGGTTGAGGCCGGCGCCGGACGACGAGCCGCCGGTGCTGGCGGCGGGAGCCGCAGCGGCCGGGCGCGCCTTGGTGCCGACCAGCAGGACCCGGTTCACGGGGGCCTTGGTGACCGTGGAGGCGATGGTCTTGCGGCTCACGACCTTGCCGTCGACGACGGTCGCCCGCGAGGTGACGACGCGCGTGCCGTTGACACCGGCGCGGGAGACCTTGGTCTGGTCGGAGTAGAGGGTGTTCGTCTTGGTGCGGGTCGTGCCGTAGGCGATCGACTCGGTGGTCTTCGTGTCCCTGGTCTGGACGCGCTGGACGGCGATCTTGGCGCCGTTCGTGAGGCGGGTCGTGACCGGCGGGTTGACCTTGTCGACCTTGCCGGGGCGCACGCCGAGCTGCGTGAGGGCCTCGCCGACGGTGGCCGCGGCCACGGTCTTGGTGGTCGTCTTGCCGTCGGCCGTCACGGTGACGGCCTTGGGCGTCACGATGGTGAGGGTCAGGCCCTGGCGACCGATGGTCTGCGAACGCGACGCCGAGAGGCGCGCGCCGTCGCCGCGGAGACCGATCGCGAGCAGGGCGGCGTCGACGGTGGTCTCGGTGGTGCGGATCTGACGGGTCTTGCCGTCGACCGTGAGGTTCAGCAGGCGGGCGTACTTGACGGTGATCGAGTCCCCGTCGTCGACGCTGCTGCCGGCGGCCGGCACGACCACGTCGCCGGGCTTGACCTTGATGCCCTCGTCGGCGAGCACGTCACCGACGGTGCGGCTGCCGAAGAACGAGGCGGTGGAGGAGGCGCCGTCGACCGAGAGGTTGACGGTCTTGTCGAGCTGGGTCGCGCCCACTGCGCCACCGGTGAGGAGGACGGCCGCTCCAGTGGCGGCCAGGATCTTGGCGTTGCGAGAAATCAAAACACTCCGAACGTCGATCTATCCGGGTGCAACGCGCTCTCGAACCATCCTCCTCACGCCGTCGGGAGGAGGGTCGATGCGGGGCGGCAACCGGCCAACAGTCGTCCACACTGGGGGATCGCCACGGCAAAGGTCAAATTTCGATAACGGAGGCGAGTCCGATTGGACCGCCGATCGAGGGGTGCGCTAGGCGGTTTGCCCCATTCGTTCGGTGTCCCACGGCCCGTACACGCGCTCGCTGTTGTCGGACACCGCGCGGCACAGGGTCGGCACGTCGATGTTGAGCACCCCGGCCATCGCGCGGATGGTCACGGGCACGAGGTATGAGGCGTTCGTCGCACCTCGGTGCGGGGCCGGCGCGAGGTACGGGGCGTCGGTCTCGACGAGCACCCGGTCGAGCGGGATCGCCGTCAGCGCGTCACGCAGGTCGCGGGCGTTCTTGAAGGTCACGGTGCCGGCGAAGCTGAGGTAGTAGCCGCGCTCGACGCACTCGCGCGCCATCGTCAGGTCGCCCGAGAAGCAGTGCAGGACCGTGTGCTCGGGCGCGCCCTCCTCCTCGAGGATGCGCAGCACGTCGTCGTGGGCGTCGCGGTCGTGGATCTGCAGGGCCTTGCCCAGCCGCTTGGCGAGGTCGATGTGCCAGCGGAAGCCGTCCTGCTGCACCGGCACCCCTTCGGGGCCGGTGCGGAAGTAGTCGAGCCCGGTCTCGCCGATGACGCGGATGCGCTCGTGGGCGGCGTGGCGCTCGACGGTCGCGTATGCCGTCTCCAACGTTCCAGCGGCAGCGAGCCTGGGAACTTCGTTGGGGTGCAAGGCAATTCCACCGACCAGCTCGGGGTGGCGCTCGACGGCGTCCATGGTGAAAGCGATGCCGTCGAGGTCGCAGCCCACCTGCACGAGCCGGGTCACCCCGACGGCCCGGGCCCGCCGGATCGCGTCGGCGACGTCGAACGGCTCGTCGCCCTCCCGGGTGATGTCGAGGTGGACGTGGTTGTCGACGACGTCGATGGGCAGCGGGTCGGGCAGGTGCTCCGGCAGCCCCCGGTGACCCGACGCGTGGGGCGTCATGCTTCGGCGTCGCCGAGGCGGCTTCGCTCGGCCTCGATGACGGCGTCCGGGTCGAGCTTGGTGAAGACGCCGGTGGGCTTGGCGATCGGCGTGCCGGGCACCACGTCGCGCGGCTCCCAGCGCGGCGTCGCGGAGTACTCGCCCGTGATGACGGGGTAGGCGCGCGAGTCGTCGTCGAGGTCGCGCACCACGTCGAGTCGCGGCATCGGCATGAACTCGCCGTCGCCGCCGAGCACGGCGTGCACGCGGTTGGCGGCATGCGGCAGGAACGGCGAGATGAGCGTGTTGATGTCGCTCACGGCCTGCACGAGCGTGTGGAGCACCGTCGCGAGCCGCTCGCGCTGGTCGTCGCCCTTGAGCTTGAAGGGCTCGGTCTTCGACACGTAGGCGTTCGCCTCGCCGACGACACGCATGACCTCCGCGAGGGCGGCCTTCTGGCGGTGCCTCTCGAGGTTGGCCCCGACGGTTGCGAACGCACCCCGCACGGTGGCCAGCAGCTCCTCGTCGACGGGCTCGACGGCATACGGGCTCGGGATCTCGCCGAAGCTCTTGGCGATCATCGCCGCGGTGCGGTTGACGAGGTTGCCCCAGCCGGCGACGAGCTCGCTGTTGTTGCGCTGCACGAACTCGGCCCAGGAGAAGTCGGCGTCCTGGTTCTCGGGTCCGGCGGCGCAGATGAAGTAGCGGATCGGGTCGGGGCCGTAGCGGGCGACGATGTCCTGGACGTAGATGACGTGCTTGCGGCTCGTCGAGAACTGCTTGCCCTCGAGGGTCATGAACTCGGACGCGACGACCTCGGTGGGCAGGTTGAGCTCGCCGTACGCGCCCGGCTCGCCGCCCTTGTCGCCCTTGCCGGCGTAGCCGAGCAGCTCGGCCGGCCAGATCTGGCTGTGGAAGGTGATGTTGTCCTTGCCCTGGAAGTAGTAGGACACGGCGGCGGGGTCGTTCCACCACTCGCGCCAGCGGTCCTCCTGGCCGTGGCCGAGCCGGCGGGCCCACTCGATCGAGGCCGACAGGTAGCCGATGACGGCGTCGAACCACACGTAGAGGCGCTTGGTCGGGTTGTCCTCCCAGCCCTCGAGCGGGATGGGGATGCCCCAGTCGATGTCGCGCGTCATGGCGCGGGGCCGCACGTCCTTGAGGAGGTTCTTGGAGAACTTGATGACGTTGGGGCGCCACGTGCCCGACGCCTCGCGGCCGTCGAGCCACTCCCCCAGCGCCTCGGCGAGCGCAGGCAGGTCGAGGAAGAAGTGCTGGGTCTCGACGAACTCCGGCGTCTCGCCGTTGATCTTGCTGCGCGGGTTGATGAGCTCGTCGGCGTCGAGCTGGTTGCCGCAGTTGTCGCACTGGTCGCCGCGCGCCTCGGGGAAGCTGCAGATCGGGCAGGTGCCCTCGATGTAGCGGTCGGGCAGGGTGCGGCCGGTCGACGGGCTGATCGCGCCGCGCGTCGTCTGCTCGATCATGTAGCCGTTGGCGTGGACCTGGCGGAACATCTCCTGGACGACGGCGTAGTGGTTGCGCGTCGTCGTGCGGGTGAAGAGGTCGTAGGACAGGCCGAGGTCGGTGAGGTCCTGGGCGATGACGGCGTTGTACTTGTCGACGAGCTGCTGCGGCGTGACACCCTCCTCCTCGGCGAGCACGAGGATCGGCGTGCCGTGCTCGTCGGTGCCCGAGACCATGAGCACGTCGTGGCCGGCCATCCGCATGTACCTGCTGAAGACGTCGGAGGGCACACCGAAACCGGCCACGTGGCCGATGTGGCGCGGGCCGTTGGTGTACGGCCAGGCGACGGCAGACAGGACATTGCTCATGGCGAGCAATCCTAGGCGGGCCCGGCGAGCGGTCGCGCACGTGTACTGGGCTGTCGGCTTCGTTCAAGCGCTCCCGGGTTCCGGCGGGTACGACAGAGACATGACTGGTCATGTTGCACACGCGAAGGTCACCGTCGACGCCACGCCGCAGCAGGCATGGCAGGCCCTCACCGAGCCGGCGCAGATCCGCAGGTGGATGGTGGGCACCGAGGTGAGCACCGACTGGCAGGTCGGCAGCCCCATCACGTGGCGGGGCGAGATGAACGGAAAGCCGTACGAGGACAAGGGCGAGGTGCTCGAGTTCGACGAGCCGAGGCGCCTGTCGACCACGCACTACAGCCCGCTCATGGGTCAGGAGGACCGGCCCGAGAGCTACCACACGGTCACCTACACGCTCGACGGCGAGGACGGCGGACCCACCACCGTCACGCTCGAGCAGGACGGCAACGCGTCCGAGGAGCAGGCCGAGCAGTTCTCGCAGAACTGGCAGGGCATGCTCGACGCGTTCAAGGAGTCCGTCGAGCAGTCCTGAGCCCCAGCGGAAGACCAAGCGGAAAACCAGGTGATGGGCGGCTGCTCTCCGCCCTAGCCTCGTGACGGAGGGCGGCCCGGTCCCGGACGCCCCGGACCTTCAAGGAGTGGTCATGCGCGCACGTCTCGTCCCGATGACCCAGCCGCACTCCTCGAAGGACCAGACGTGTGACACGCAGAACGCTCAACCTCGGGATCCTCGCGCACGTTGACGCGGGCAAGACGACCCTGACCGAACGCCTCCTCCACACCGCGGGAGCGATCGCCGACGTCGGCAGCGTCGACGCCGGCACGACGCAGACCGACACGCTCGCGCTCGAACGCGCCCGAGGCATCACCATCCGCTCGGCCGTCGCGACCTTCGTCGTCGACGGCGTGACGGTCAACCTCATCGACACCCCCGGGCACCCCGACTTCATCGCCGAGGTGGAACGCGTGCTCGGGGTGCTCGACGGCGCCGTCCTCGTCGTGTCGGCCGTCGAGGGGGTACAGCCGCAGACCCGTGCCCTGATGGGAGCGCTGCGGCGCCTGGGGGTGCCCACCCTGCTCTTCGTCAACAAGGTCGACCGCGCCGGGGCCGACGTCGGGCGTGTCGTGCAGGAGGTGGAGCAGCGGCTCGGCGTCGAGACGGTGCTGCTCACCGACGTTCGCGACGCAGGCCGTGGGACGGCGGCGTCGGCGGCGGAGCGCCACGGTGCTGCCCTCGAGGCGGCGCTGGCCGACGCGCTGAGCGCCCACGACGACGACCTGCTGGCCGAGCTCGTCGACCACGCCGAGCGGCTCGCTCCGCGCCGGCTGCGCCGGGAGCTGGCCCACCAGACCGCGGCCGGCGAGGTCTGTCCGGTGCTCGCCGGTTCCGCCATGACGGGCGCCGGGGTGCCGGAGCTGCTGCGGCAGCTCGTCGAGCTGCTCCCCACGACCGGCAGCGACCGCGCAGACGGGGGCGAGGTGTCGGCCCGCGTCTTCAAGGTCGAGCGTGGCCCGACCGGCGAGCGCATCGCGTACGTGCGGATCTTCTCCGGTCGCCTCGCCGTCCGCGACACGGTGGGGTCACGCCAGCCACCGCGGATCGACAGCGAGGGCGGCGGGCACCGCGGGCACCGCGGGCACCGCGGGCACCGCGGGCACCGCGGGCACGGCGGGCGTCGCGACGGCGGGGAGAAGGTCAAGCAGCTGCGCGTGTTCGACCGCGGGAGCTGGGTCGACCGCCACGAGGTGGGCCCCGGTGAGGTCGCGCGGGTGACGGGGCTGTCCCGGGTCAGGGTGGGCGATGACCTCGGAGCCGGTGACCACGCCACCGGCACAGCGCAGTTCGCTCCTCCGACCCTCGAGACGGTGGTCGAGCCGCTGCACGAGCGGGACCGCGGACGGCTCAAGGCAGCGCTGCTGCAGCTCGCCGACGAGGACCCGCTCATCGACGTGCGCCAGGACGAGCGGCGGCGTGAGCTGGCCGTGTCGCTCTACGGGGAGGTGCAGAAGGAGGTCATCGGGGCCACGCTCGCGACGGAGTTCGGCGTGGAGGTGCGGTTCCGTCCGTCGACCGTCGTGCTCGTCGAGCGACCGGCCCGCTCCGGCACGTGCCTCGAACGGCTGCACAGCCCGACGAACCCGTTCAACGCGTGGCTCGGTGTGCGCATCGACCCGCTCCCGCCCGGCAGCGGGGTCGAGGTGCACGCCGAGGTGGCGGCGTCCTCGACGCCGGACTACCTCTACCGCAACCTCACCGGCTTCGAAGAGGCCTTTCGCGAGTTCGCGGGAGCGACGTTCGCGGAGGGCCTGCACGGCTGGGAGGTGACCGACTGCAGGGTGACGGTCACCGAGTGCGTCTACGCGTCGGCCGACGGGCCGCCGTCGACGCGTGGACCGATGAGCACGGCCAACGACTTCCGCCGGCTCGCGGCGCTCGTGCTGATGCGCGCCCTGGAGGACGCCGGCACCGTCGTCTGCGAGCCCGTGCTCGCGGCCCGGTTCGACGTGCCGGCCTCGGCCGCGGGTGGGGTGGTCGCGCTCGTCTCGCGACTCGGGGGCCGCGTGCGCAGCCAGTTCACCTCTGGTGGCGAGTCGGCCATCGGCGCCGACGTGCCGGCGACCCGGCTGCAGGAGCTGAGGCAGCTGCTGCCGGGCCTCACGGGCGGTGAGCCGCACCTCGAGACGGCCTTCTCGCACCGCGCCCCGGTACGCCTTCGACGGGGCGAGCGGCCGCCCTCGCGGCCGCGGGTCACACCCGACCCGCGCAACCTCGAGCACTACGTCGCCGCCGTCGGTCGGTGACGCGCCGCTGCGCCCGTGACACGTGAGTGCCGCCCGGCTCGAGCCGGGCGGCACTCGTACGCTTGCGGATTCGTCGACCAGGCGGTCAGGCGAGCTTGGCCTCGAGGCTGATCGGGACGGCCTTGAGCGCCTGGCTGACCGGGCAGTTCGCCTTGGCGTCCTCGGCTGCGGCCTGGAAGTCCTCGGCCGAGATGCCGGGCACCTCACCGACGACCGACAGCTTGATCTCGGTGATGCCGGTGCCGGGCACGAACGTCACGTCGGCCGTCGTGTCGAGGGTCGTGGGCGGCGTGCCGGCCTTGGCGAGGCCGTTCGAGAACGCCATCGAGAAGCACGACGAGTGGGCCGCGGCGATGAGCTCCTCGGGGCTCGTCTTGCCGTTGGCCTGCTCCGCACGGGAGGGCCAGTTCACGTCGTAGGTGCCGATGCCCGAGCTCTCGAGGCTGACCTGGCCGGAGCCCTCGAAGAGGGAGCCCTCCCAGTGCGTGCTGGCGGTGCGCGTGGTGCCCATCGGTTCTCCTTCGCTGTCGGGTCGGTCACGACTCGGGGCCGCGACGCGGTACGTCCCCACCGTAAGGGGATTCGCGACCGAAACAAGGGGCGGCCGACGGGCGGACGGTCCGCTCGAAGGGGGAGGCCTCGCCGGGCGGGCTCAGCGGGCTGCGAGCGAGGCGTCGTAGAGCGCCTTCTTCGACAGCCCCGTGCGGGCGGCCACATCGGCGGCGACGTCCTTGAGCCGCTCCCCCGCGTCGACCCGCTGCCGTATGCCAGCGACGGCGTCCTCGAGGGAGGGCACCGCGCGCTCGGCGCCCGCCACGACGACCGTGATCTCGCCCTTGACGCCCTCGGAGGCCCACACGGCGAGCTCGGCGAGGGTGCCGCGGCGCACCTCCTCGTAGGTCTTCGTCAGCTCGCGGCAGACCGCAGCGCGGCGGTCTGCACCGAAGGCGTCGCGCATCGCCGCCAGGGTCTCGGCGAGCCGGTGCGGGGCCTCGAAGAAGACGAGGGTGCGGCGCTCGTCGGCCACCTCTGCGAGGACCCGAGCACGCTCACCCGGCTTGCGAGGCAGGAACCCGTCGAAGCAGAACCGGTCGACGGGAAGCCCCGACACGGCGAGCGCCATGAGGACGGCGCTCGGCCCGGGGACGCACGTGACGCGTACGCCCGACTCGACCGCGGCGGCGACGAGGCGGTAGCCGGGGTCGGAGACGGACGGCATACCGGCGTCGGTGACGACCAGGACCCGCTGGCCCGCGAGGAGCCGCTCGACGAGGTCGGGCGTGCGGGACGCCTCGTTGTGCTCGTGGTAGCTGACGACCGCACCCGTGGTGGCGACGCCGAGGTCGGAGAGGAGGCGACGCAGCCGGCGCGTGTCCTCGGCCGCGACGACGTCGGCGGTCGCGAGCTCCTCGGCGAGGCGGGGCGCCGCGTCACGGGGGTCGCCGATCGGGGTGGCGGCCAGGACCAGGGTGCCGGTGCTCATGGCGTCATCCTGTCAGGACCGAGAGGTGAGACGGCCGTCCCCGAATGTGGACGGGGTTACGTGACGGAAACCTCACCGCGATACACAGAGTGCATGACGATCTCGGGACAGACCTCGACCGAGCCCACCTCTGCCGCCACCGCTGCGCCCGCGACGGCCCCGGCCGACGCGCGCTCGACCGAGCAGCTGCTCGAGGCCGACCGTCGCGAGCCGAACGTCGGCGCCTTCGCCTCGGGCGTCTCGTCGGCCCAGCAGCACGCGGCCCTGCGGGCGTCGGTGCGCCAGCTCGGAGCCCTCCTCGGCGAGGCGCTCGAGCGGCACGAGGGCGCGGAGCTGCTCGCGCTCGTGGAGCGGGTGCGCAGCCTCGCCCGGCAGCCCAGCGACGACGAGCTGCGGTCGACGCTCGCCGCCGTCGACGCGCCGACCGCGGTCGTGCTCGCCCGCGCCTTCACCGCCTACTTCCAGCTCGTCAACGTCACCGAGCAGCTGCACCGCTGGCAGGAGGTGACGGCGGTCGACGAGGGCCCGCTGGCCGCCACCGCGCGCCGCATCGGCGCGGCCCTAGACGAGGGCACCGTCGACCGGGACCTCGTGGACTCCGTGCTCGCGCGGGTCGAGTACCGGCCCGTCTTCACCGCGCACCCGACGGAGGCCACGCGACGCTCGGTCATCGACCTGCTGCGCCGCATCGCCGACACCGTGCAGACGCTCGAGGACCCGCGCAGCGCGCCGGCCGACCAGCCCCGCCTGGAGCGGCGCCTCGCCGAGCTCGTCGACCTCGTCTGGCAGACCGACGAGCTGCGCATCCAGCGGCCCGAGCCGACCGACGAGGCCCGCACCGCCATCTACTACCTCAACTCGCTGACCCAGCGCGTCGTGCCCGAGCTGCTCGCCGAGCTCGACCGGTCGCTGGCGACCATCGGCATCGAGCTGCCCGCCTCGGCCCGGCCGCTGCGCTTCGGCGCCTGGGCCGGTGGCGACCGCGACGGCAACCCGAACGTCACCCCGCAGGTGACCCTCGAGGTCGTGGGCCTGCAGCACGACGCCGCCCTGCGCGACCTCATCGCGCACACCGAGAACCTGCTCGCCGAGCTCTCCCCGTCGACGCGGGTCGTCACCGTCACCGACGAGCTGGGCCGCAGCCTGGAGGCCGACGCCGAGGCCCTGCCCATCACCTACGACGCCCTCAAGCGGCTCAACGCCGAGGAGCCCTACCGCCTCAAGCTGAGCTTCGTGCGGGTGCGGCTGCTGCGCACCCGCGACCGCCTCGCGCACCAGACGCCGCACGAGCCCGGCCGCGACTACGCCTCGTTCGACGAGCTGCTCGCCGACCTGACGCTCGTGCGCGACTCGATGCTCGCCGGCGGCGACGAGCTGACCGGCAACGGTGCGATCCTCCGCCTGATCCGCACCGCCACGACGGTGGGGCTCGGCCTCGCGACGCTCGACATCCGCGAGCACAGCGGCAAGCACCACGCGGCCCTCGCCGACCTCTACGACCGCATCGGCGAGCTCGAGACGCCCTACGGCGAGCTCGACCGGCCGGCCCGCATCGAGCTGCTGTCGCGCGAGCTCTCGTCGCGCCGCCCGCTCACCGGGAGCCGGGCCGTCGACGTCGGCGACGCGGCCTCGGCGTCACTCGCGCTGATGTACGCCATCCGCACCGTCCTCGACACCTACGGTCCCGAGACCGTCGAGACCTACATCGTGTCGATGACGCACGACATCGACGACCTCTTCGCGGTCGTCGTGCTCGCCCGCGAGGTCGGGCTCGTCGACACCGGCACCGAGACCCACGCGGCCACCGCGCGCATCGGGTTCGCCCCGCTCTTCGAGACCGTGGCCGAGCTGGAGGCGGCCGGACCGCTGCTCGACGCGCTGCTCGGCGACCCGGCATACCGGAGGGTCGTCGCGGCCCGCGGCGACGTGCAGGAGATCATGCTCGGCTACTCCGACTCCTCGAAGGACGCCGGGATCGCCGCGTCGCAGTGGCAGATCCACCGCGCCCAGCGCGCGCTGCGCGACGTCGCCCGGCGGCACGGCGTCGTGCTGCGCCTCTTCCACGGCCGCGGCGGCTCGGTGGGGCGCGGCGGCGGCCCCACCGGCGAGGCGATCCTCAGCCAGCCCTACGGCAGCCTGGACGGGCCGATCAAGATCACCGAGCAGGGCGAGGTGCTCAGCGACAAGTACACGCTGCCCGGTCTCGCGCGGTTCAACCTCGAGGTGGCGCTCGCCGCCGTGCTCGAGGCGTCGGTGCTGCACCGGAAGTCCCTGCTGCCCAAGGACGTCCTCGACGGCTGGAACGGCACGATGGACGTCGTCGCGGCTCGCGGCCAGGACACCTACCGCGGGCTCGTGCGCGATCCGGGTCTCGTCCCGTTCTTCGTGTCGGCGACCCCCGTCGACGAGCTCGGCAAGATGAACATCGGCTCGCGTCCGTCGAAGCGCCCGGGCGGCGAGGGCGGCCTCGACGACCTCCGCGCCATCCCCTGGGTGTTCGGCTGGACGCAGTCGCGCATCATCCTGCCCGGCTGGTTCGGCGTGGGCTCGGGTCTCGCCGCCGCTCGCGAGGACGGCCGCGAGAAGACGCTGCGCGAGATGTACGGCTCGTGGGCCTTCTTCCGCACCTTCATGTCCAACGTGCAGATGACGCTGGCGAAGACCGACCTCGACATCGCGGCCGGCTACGTCAAGGAGCTCGTCGACCCCCAGGTCGCGGGTCTCTTCGACACGATCCGTGAGGAGCACGAGCGCACGCTCGAGGAGGTGCTGCGGGTGACCGGGCAGTCCGAGCTGCTCGAGTCGGCGCCGACGCTGCGGCGCACGCTCGAGCTGCGCGACAGCTACCTCGCACCGCTGCACGCTCTGCAGACGTCGCTGCTGGCCCGCTCGCGCGCCGTGCCCGACGACGCCGAGCCCGACACCGACGTGCAGCGGGCCCTGCTGCTGACCATCAACGGCATCGCCGCGGGGCTTCGGAACACCGGCTGAGCCATCTCGTCACGGGGTGGCGTCGGCGGCGCGGAGCATCCGGCTCGCCTGCTCGCGCATGATGTCGCACAGCTCGGGCGGGTCGAGCACGGTCATCTCCCACGGCAGCACGCCGAGGTGCATCGCCATCCAGCCGAGGTGGCTGCCACCTGCCTCGAAGATGCAGTGCGAACCGCCGTCGGCCGTGACCGTGCCCACGGATGCGGGGATCTGCTTCTCCACCAGTGACTTCGGCGCGTGGATGCGCACCCGGCACACGTGGTCGTACACGTCGCGCGAGATCGAGCGGCGCACGTGCTCGGCAGCGTCGGGGGCGTCCTCCCGCGGCCGGAACCGCCAGCCGCGCGCCTCGGCACCGGTCATCCGGTCGAGTCGGAAGGTGCGCCAGTCCTCGCGGTCGAGGTCGTAGGCGAGCAGGTACCACCGGCGGCCGGTCGCGACGAGGCGGTAGGGCTCGACCCGGCGTTCGCCGGAACCGCGCGGGCCGGCATACGCGAAGGTGACGCGCTCGGTCTCGCGGCACGCGCGCGCCAGCACGAGGAGGGTGGCGGCGTCGACGGGGGCGGTGGCGCTGTCGAGGGTGACGGTGGCCTCGTGGATGGCCTCGACCTGTGAACGCAGGCGGCCCGGCAGCACCTGGTCGAGCTTGGCCAGGGTGCGCACCGCCGCCTCGCCGAGGCCCTCGACGGTGCCGCCCGCCGCGAGGCGCAGGCAGACGGCGATGGCGACGGCCTCGTCGTCGTCGAGCAGCAACGGCGGGAGCCGGCGCCCTGCGCCGAGCTGGTAGCCGCCTCCGGCGCCGTGGGTCGCGTTGACCGGGTAGCCCAGCTCGCGCAGCCGGTCGACGTCGCGCCGCACGCTGCGCGTCGTCACGCCGAGCCGTTCGGCCAGCTCGGTGCCGCTCCAGACCGGGCGGCTCTGCAGCAGGTCGAGCAGCCGCAGCACCCTGGCGGTGGTGCCGTTGCCGTCGCTCGTCGTGGACATGCTGGGAGTCTGCCATTCACTGAGGACAGTTCCTGTCCTATATGCATGTCACGATCGAGACATGACAGAGACGACGCGCGCCACCATCGACTGGAACGACGCCCTGGTGGAGCAGGCCGACTGGCACTGGCAGCACCAGCTCCGCGCCCGCTTCGATGGGCTCACCGACGAGGAGTACCTCTGGGAGCCGACCCCCGGCGCGTGGAACGTCCACCGTCGCGGCGAGGGCAGCACCGAGATGCAGGGCGGCACCGGCGAGATGACCATCGACTGGGCCTACCCCGCGCCCGAGCCGGCACCCGTGACGACGATCGCGTGGCGGCTCGCCCACATCATCGTCGGCGTGCTCGGGGCGCGGGCCCACCACCACTTCGGCGCCCCGGAGGCCGACTACCTCACCTTCGACTACGCCGCGACCGCCGACGAGGCGCTCGCCCAGCTCAACAGCGCGTATGCCGCCTGGTTCGACGGCGTGCGCAGCTGGGGCACCGACGGGTTGGCCGAGCCGTGCGGTTCCGCCGAGGGCCCGTTCGCCGAGGCGTCGCGCGCGACGCTCGTGCTCCACATCAACCGGGAGCTGATCCACCACGGAGCCGAGATCGCCCTGCTCCGCGACCTCTACGCCCACCGCAACGACTGAGAGAGCGAGACAGCCCATGGCAGCACAGGTCCCACCCGTCGCCGACGAGCGCGAGAGCCTCATCGCCTACATCGACCAGCAGCGCGACGCCTTCGTGGCTGCGACCTTCGGTCTCACCGAGGAGCAGATCCGGCTCACCCCGACGGCGGGCACCCTGAGCATCGGCGGCCTCGTGAAGCACGTCACGACGTGCGAACGCGGTTGGACGGAGCGGATGGCCGCCGCACCCGACGCGCCGGCCCCGCCGGAGCGGTCGGTCGAGGAGCAGGCACAGTCCTGGGGCGACGACTTCCGGGTCACCGACGACGACACCCTCGAGTCGCTCCTCGCCGCCCTGGCGGCCCAGGGCGAGGTGACCCGCGACGTGCTGCAGCGTGCCGACCTCGGCGCCGCGGTGCCGGTGCCGCGCGACGCCCCCTGGTTCCCCAAGGACGTCGAGGCCTGGTCGGTCCGGTGGGTCGCGATGCACCTCGTCGAGGAGCTCGCACGCCACGCCGGCCACGCCGACATCATCCGGGAGTCCATCGACGGCGCGACGATGTACGAGCTCGTCGCTGCCCGTGAGGGCTGGCCCGAGACACCGTGGCTCAAGCCGTGGCGGCCGGCGGCAGAGCTCAGTGTCTGACGCGGGATCGGTTGTGCTGCAACGACGCTGAGTCGCACAGACAAAGGCGAAGGGCCCTTGGGAGTATGAGTCTCAAGGGCCCTTCTGGTGTGATCGGTCGATGGTGACGCTCCCGATCGACTGCTCGTCGTCTCCGGTCCCGGCCGCCTCGTCACCCGGCTGCCGCAGTGGGTCGCCCCACCGTGTGGACCCTCGTCTCCGAGCCGTCCCGCTCTCCCGAAGGAGTGCGTGAGAACGTTATATCCCCCCGCGAGGCGGCCTCGCAAGGAAATGGCGAAAACTCCTCCGGCCTCCACAGGTCGACGGCGTGTCGTCCACAGGAACGGGTCGCTTCTCCACATCCTCCGTGCGTCCGTGCACACGTTGTCCACCGCCACTGTGGACAACTGCCGTCGACCGGAACCGCTGCTCCTGATTCAGCCCCGGGTCGGGTCGCCGACCTCACCCGGCACGTCCCGAGCCACGTCGGCGGGTACGTCCTCGAGCACGTCGCGCAGGACTCGGGCTCCCGCCGAGGCGGCCGTCGCGCGCTCGGTGTCACCCGCTGCGGCATACGCCGCCTCGGCCTCGGCGAGCGCGACGAGCTCGGCCAGGACGACCCGGCGCTCGTCGGTCGCGTCGAGCACCAGTCGCTCCGCCTCAGCGGCGCCGATCCCCAGCGCGGCACCCGCGACGTCGGCGGACGTGGCGACCGTCGGGCGGTCGACCACGGGGACGGCCTCAGCGTTCTCGATGGCCGCGACGGCGCTGCGCAACGCCGACGTGGCGGCACGGTCGCGCTCGCGCATCGCGGTCGTGAGTCGGCGGCGCAGGGCTGCTCGTAGGGGCGACGACATGACGCGACCGTATGCCGCCGACCGGGCCGGGCGCCAAGCGTTTACGTCGCTGGCCACGCGAGCACGACTGGCGTTGCGGGGATTCAGTCCGGCTGCAGACGCGTCGTCAGGAAGCTGATGACTGCGTCCACGGCATCCGGGTGGCGCTCGCCCGTCAGGGTGGCATGGCCCGGGCCGTCGAGCTCGACCCGCAGGAAGCCGTCGCCGAGATGGTGGGTCAGTGTGTCGAACCGCGTCCCTGTCGCCCAGTCCTCCCGGTAGCGGACGCCGAGAACGGGGCAACCGCCGATCACCCGATCACGCACTGCCGCAAGGTCGCCCGGGTCCAATCCGACGTCCGCCGCCCGACGCGGCGTCAAGGGGACCGGCACCGCCGGCTGCGCAACGACGGGCGCGACGACGACGGGGTCGACCATCATCGCGAGGGCGAACCCGCCCGTGAAACACATCCCGACTGCGCCGACGCCCACCCCTCCCGCTTCGTCGTGGACTCGGCGCGCCAGGCTGCGCAGCCATGCAGCGACCGGTGTCGTGCGCCCGGTCGCGACCGTCGTGAACTCACGCCCGATGCAGAGGCGCGGGATGACGTGGACCGCCTCGAGGGCGTACGGGGCCCGGTGGGCAGGCCCGAAGAAGTGCGGCATGACCACGGTGAAGCCGGCGTCGACCACCTCGCGGCCGAAGCGCACCACCTCCGGCGTCAGCCCGGGGCTCTCGTGCATGACGATGACGCCCGGCCCCTCACCCTCGGTGTAGGTCGGGTACTCGAAGCCGTCGGCGGAGTGGGATCCGCGTCGCCAGCCCGAGAGCATCGACATGCGTTTCTCCTATGTCAAGCCGCTGCCGTGAGGCAAGGGGCTTGACGGTTGTGGTGGTCGGCGGTCAGGAGGTTGAAGACGGTTCGTGCGAGGCGTCGTTTGAGGCAGCGGAGGGCTTCGGTGCGCGACTTTCCCTCGGCCAGCTTCTTGTCGTAGTAGGCCCTGCCGAGGGAGCCGGTCAGGCGGATCTGGGTGATGGCGATGCGGTGCGGCGCGCAGTTGAGCTGGCGGTTGCCGGATCGGGTCATCCGGACCCGGCCCATGCTGTTCCCGGACCAGACGGGGATGGGCGCGACCCCGGAATGCCGCGCGAACTGCGCCTCACCGGTGAACCGGGTGATCCCGGCGGCCTCGCCCAGCAGCTTGGCAGCGGACAGCTCGCCGCACCCCGGCAGGGTCAACAGCTCGGGCACCTGACGACGCGCCAAGGCGCCCAGGCGCCGGTCGAAGTCCTTGATCCGCGCCGTCAACGCGATGACGTCCTCGAGCTCGTCC
>NZ_BAAGQU010000008.1:0-69701 GCF_054783315.1 Terrabacter koreensis
GCCAGACAACCGATGATCAGGACCCAACCACCGCGTGAGCGGTGCTGTCACCCTGACACTGACCCGACGGTAGCCCCGCTGCGGCTCGCTGACCGGGGCAACGCTCAGCGACGTGGGTCCCGCTCAGTGGCGCGGCCGTGATGCGCTATCACTGAGCGGGTCCGGCGGCACCGAGCCTCGCGGGTCGACACAATGGGCCCATGACCGATCACCGGCCCGTGGACACCTGGCTCACCGACATGGACGGCGTGCTCGTCCACGAGGAGGACGCGATCCCCGGCGCCTCCGACTTCATCGAGGCGCTCAAGGCCTCCGGCAAGCGCTTCCTGGTGCTCACCAACAACTCGATCTTCACCCCACGCGACCTGCGCGCCCGCCTGCTGGCCAGCGGCATCGACGTGCCGGAGGACGCCATCTGGACCTCCGCCCTGGCGACCGCGCAGTTCCTCGCCGACCAGCGACCCGGCGGCACGGCATACGTCGTCGGCGAGGCCGGCATCCTGACGGCGATGCACGACGTCGGCTACGTCATGACCGACCGCAACCCCGACTACGTGGTGCTCGGCGAGACGCGCACCTACTCGTTCGAGTCCATCACCCGAGCGATCCGCTTGATCGACAACGGCGCCCGCTTCATCGCGACCAACCCCGACCCGAGCGGCCCGAGCCCCGCGGGACTGCTGCCGGCCACGGGCTCGGTCGCGGCGCTCATCAGCACGGCGACCGGCCGCCAGCCGTACTACATCGGCAAGCCCAACCCGCTCATGATGCGCAGCGCCCTCAACCGGCTCGACGCCCATTCGGAGACGACGATCATGGTCGGCGACCGCATGGACACCGACATCATCTCGGGCCTGGAAGCGGGCCTGCGCAGCGTGCTCGTGCTCACCGGCTCGACGTCACGCGCCCAGATCGAGAACTTTCCCTACCGGCCCACCCGGGTCGTGGACTCCGTCGCGGACCTCGTCCGCTTCGTCGGCCACGAACCCGGGAGCACCGAGTGAGACCCGAGTAGGACCCGTCAGGGCAGGTAGTACGTCGGGTTCGGCAGCTTGACCGCACGGTCGGCGCTGCCGCCGATGAGGTCGCTGAACTGGTCGCCGAAGTTCGCGACGACGTCGTAGCCGAGGTCGCGCTCGATGTGCGCGCGCGTCGTCGACTTGTACTCGATCGTCGTGCACGTCGGGTAGGCCTTGCAGTGGCCCTGCATGTAGGCGGGCGGGGTCTCGGAGCTCTTCCACTTCGTGAAGTAGAGGTCGCTCGTGAACTGCGGGTAGCCCTGCTCGTGCAGGTTGGCGAGGGTCGCGACCTTCTGACCCGTGTTGCGGCCCGTGAGGCCGATGACCGTGCAGCCGGAGTCGGCGACCGCCTTGACGAGAGAGGGCATTCCGGGCGTCGCGGGGAAGAGCTTGTTCTGCACCCAGTAGTCCTGGCGGGTCGGGTTGAAGACGAACTTCATGTCCGCGACCTCCATGTCGTAGGTCCACAGGGTCGTGTCGTCGGCGTCGAAGACGACGGCCGGCTTCGTACCCTTGCGGACGCCCTGGCGGCACTCGCTCTCGAGCCGCTGGGTGTTGCGCTGCTCGAGGGCGGCAAGCTCGGCGATGTAGGGCGAGGAGGTGCGGTTCGCGAGGCCGGAGCCGGGGTCGCCGTAGTAGGTGGCGATCGTCTTCTTCACCGAGTCGATGTTGGGGATGCCCTCCCCGCTCTCGGTGCGGCCGCTGGAGCCGTCGGGCGCCATCGTGAACTCCGTGCGCGGCGCGAGCTCGGGCTCGTCGACCCCCGGGAGGTTCGGTGACGGCAGGTAGTACGTCGGGTTGGGCAGCTTGACCGACGCGTCGGCGTAGCCGCCCTGCAGGTCGCTCCACTGGTCGCCGACGTTGAGCACGATGTCGTAGCCGAGGTCCTGCTCGATGTGCTTGCGGGTGCCGGCCTTGTACTCCACCGTCGTGCACTTGGCCGTCGCGCACGTGATGTACGCGGGAGGCGTCGAGCCCGCCCACTTGGTGAAGTAGGTGTCGGGGGTGAAGGCGTTGTAGCCGACGTCCTTGAGGTTGCCGATCGTCGCGTCCTTCTGGGCGGCGCCGCGGCCGGTGAGGCCGAAGACGGTGAAGCCCATCGCCTGCGCGTCGTTGACGAGCGAGACCATCGACGGCGTGGCCGGGAAGAGCTTGTTCTGGACCCAGTGGTCCTGGCGCACGGGGTCGAAGACGAACTTCATGTCCGCGACCTCCATGTCGTAGGTCCACAGCGTCGTGTCGTCGGCGTCGAAGACGAGGGCCGGCTTCTTGCCCATCGCGGCGGCGGCGTCGTACTTCGCCTGCAGGCCCGCGCGGATGCTGCTCGTGAGGTGCTGCATCTCGGTGATGTACGGCGAGGCCGTGCGGTTGGCGAGGCCCGTGCCGGGGTCGCCGTAGTAGGCGGCGATGGTCTTCTTGACCGAGTCGATGTTGGGAATGCCGGCACCCCCCTCGGTGGCACCGCTCGAGCCGTCGGGCGCCATGACGAACTCGGTGCGCGGGGTCAGGGTCTGGTCGTGACGGCCGCCGGAGTCTCCGTGGGCCAGGGCCGGTGCGGCGCTGCCGACGACGAGCGAGCCGACGATCGAGCCGGCTGCTGCGAGGGCGAGGCCCGCGGTGCGGGGGGTGGGACGCCTCATGGGTCACCTCAAGGTGTTCGGTGCGGGGTGGGCCGCTCGACCGTAGTGCGACCACCGGCCCCGTAGGGGTTTCGGGCAGGCTCGAGTTCCCGTTCCCATGCAACCGGCATGGTTTTCCCAGACTTCACTCAGGAACGGCGCCCGAAGATCCGGGTCCACCACGACGGGCCGTTCTGCCGCGCCGCGGCTGCGGCCGCCTGGCGCTCCTCGCGCGACCGGCGCCGCTGCTCCTCGCGCTCCTCGCGCAGCGGCCGCCAGCGCTCGACCATCTCGTCGACGTCGAGCGTCTTGGCCAGCAGCGGGGGCAGGTTGCCCACGGCCGGACGGAGCCGGTCGGCGAGGACGCGCCTGTTGTAGTCCTCGATGATCTCGCGAACCTGAGCCTCGGTGCGCACGTCGACGAGCGACTCGGGGTAGCCCGCGGCCTCCTTGCGCAGCGCCAGGGGGCCGGGCAGCGCAGCACCGAGGTCGAGGTTCTCGCGCTCGGCGAACCGCTTGAGCCACCAGTCCGGGTCGCCGGCGTCGCTGAGGTCGAGCGGCTTGCCCGCGCCCGGCAGGTTGTCGAAGTCGCCACGCTCCTGGGCCTCGCGGATCTGCTTCTCCACGGGGCTCTCCCAGTACGGCTGGCCGGCCATGCCCACAACGCTAACCGACGGGCCCGCGCTCCCGCCGGTCGCGGCGAGCGCCGACACCGGCGATGACGACGCACACGACGAGTCCGATGAGCAGGAACACCGGAGCAGCGAGCATCCCGAGCAGCACCACGGCGTCGGCGGGCGCCAGCGAGCACCCGAAGCCGATGCCCTCGCAGCCACCGCCCGCGACGTGGGTCGGGAGCGTGAGGTGGAGGACGACGACGAGCAGCAGGGGCAACCCCCACAGCAGCCCCAGCGCGACGGCATACGGGCGGAAGGTGTGCCGGCTCATGACCCAACGATCGGATGCGTCACCAGGGCCCGGCGACGGCACGCGTACTCAGCGCGTCTCACAGCTCCTTGCGGAAGTGCACGTCCGAGGCGTCGGGGGTGGGCACGCCCTCCCAGCGGAAGATCTCTCGGTAGCCCTGCTTCTCGTAGAAGCCGGGCGCCTGGAAGGTCAACGAGGTGACGAAGACGTGCGTGCACCCACGAGCCCTGGCCTCGGCCTCGAACTCGGCGAGCAGCCGCTCCCCCAGGCCCTGTCCACGCGTGTCGGCCCGCACCCACGTCATGCCGATGCCCGCCGCGACGCCCCACGTCCAGCCGCTGACGCCCGCGGCCAGCTGACCGTCGCTGTCGGTGAGGCGCACGGTGAGCTCTCGGGCAGCAGGGGTGCCGACGGTCGCCGCGGCGTTGACGACGTCGAGCTCGTCGGAGAGCCGCTGGTCGAGCTCGGCGTCGGCTTCGCCGACGACCGAGGAGTACGCGTCGGGCTGGGTCTCGGTCATGACGGGCGATCCTGCCACGGCCCCCTCAGAGACGCCCGATGACCTCGTCGAGCATCGCCTCGGTGAGCTTGCCGGTGAAGGTGTTCTGCTGGCTCACGTGGTAGCTGCCGACGAGCCGCACCGGCCGACCGGACCCGGTCACGAGCAGCGCCTCCGCCCCGTGACCGAACCGCGGCTTGGGCACCGGCACCGCCCAGCCGCGACGCCGGGCCGCGCCGAGCGCCGCGTCCCACCCGATCGAGCCGAGTGCGAGCAGCGAGCGCAGCCGCGGCTCCGACAGCTCGAGGTCGCGATCGAGCCACGGCGCGCACGTCGCCTTCTCCTCGGTCGTCGGCTTGTTGGCCGGCGGCGCGCAGCGCACGGTCGCGACGATGCGCAGGCCGGTCAGCGTCAGCCCGTCGCCCGACGACACCGACGTCGGCTGGCTCGCGTAGCCGGCGCGGTGGAGCGCGGCGTACAGCCAGTCGCCCGAGCGGTCGCCGGTGAACATCCGCCCGGTCCGGTTGGTGCCGTTGGCCGCCGGAGCGAGCCCGACGACGAGCACCTCCGCGTCGGGGTCGCCGAACGACGGGCCCGGGCGTCCCCAGTACGGCTGGTCGGCGAACGCGGCCCGGCGGCCGCTCACGGCGACCGACTCACGCCACGCGACGAGGCGGGGGCAGGCGCGGCACACGCTGACCCGCGCATCCAGCTCGCGTATGCCGTCCGCCTGGCTCGCGAGGCGCCGCACCTGCGCCGCGGTGGTCGCGACGGGCGTGTCCGCCGTCGCCGGGTCGCCGGGCCAACCGGTGCCCGGCGGCACGGGTGAGCGGAAGAGCCCACCCGTGACCGGGTGCTGTGCCGGGTCCGGCATGTCGGCGCTCATGCGCCAACGGTAGGCGTCCCGAGGTCGTTCAGGGTTGCTCAGGGCTTCGTCTTGATCGGCGTGCCGGCGGGGTCGAGCACCCACCAGACGCCCTGCACCGCCTGACCGCTGACGTCGCCCGCCTTGGCGTCCTTGAACCAGTAGTAGAGCGGCCAGCCGTCGAGGGTGAGCTGCTTCTTGCCGTCGGGGGTGTCGATCGCGGCCACCTTGCCCGTGACACCGGTGAGCTTCGGTTCCGAGGCACCCATCATCGCCGGGGGCCACGCGGTCAGGCACTTGCCCTCGCAGGCGCTCTTCGTCGCGCCCTTCGTGTCCTTGTCGAACATGTAGAGGGTCATGCCGTCGCTGTCGGTGACGATGGTGCCGAGCGACGAGCTGGCCGTCTTGAGCTCCGTCACGTCGGGGTGCACCATCGCAGCCGGAGCGCTCGACGACGCCGAGGACGAGGACGAGGACGACGCCGCAGCCGGCGAGGACGCGGCCGGGGTCGACGTGTCGGGTGTCGACGAGCCGCAGGCCGCCGAGAGAAGAAGGACCGTGCCGGCGAGGGCCGCGGTGCTGATGGATCGGGCTCGCATCATGTTGACCTCCTCGAGGGGGACGCCGGACGTGACGTCCGAACGCGAAAACGCCTGTTCTCGTGAGACGGTTCACCTGAAGGCCACGTGAACGGTTCACGGTGTCCCGACGTCCTTGACTGAGGCAGGCGACAGGACACCGTGGGCGCCGCGAGAGGAGGTGGGGTGACGTGCCGCTCGACGAGGAGGCGGTGGCGGAGATCTACCGCGAGCACGGCCCCATGCTGCGCCGCGTCGTCTGGCGGGCGACGAACGACGCGAACCGCGTCGAGGACATCGTGCAGGAGGTGATCCTGCGGGTGTGGAAGCAGGCCCCCCAGGCCGACAACCTCCGCGCCTACCTCATCACCACGGCCCGGCACCTCATCGTCGACCAGCACCGCGCCGCGGGCCGCCGCCCGCAGGAAGCCACCCTCACCGAGATCGCCGAGCGCGACTCGGCCCTCGACCAGGCCCTCGACCAGGTGCTCGTCGAGGAGGCCCTCGGCCGGCTCCAGGACAACCACCGCGACGTCGTACGGTGCCTCTACTACCAACGACTGTCCGTCGCCGAGGCGTCGCTCCGGCTCGGCGTGCCGGAGGGCACCGTCAAGTCCCGGGCCTACTACGCCGTGCGCAACCTGCGCGTCATCCTCGACGAGATGGGAGTGACGAGATGACCACCGGACCAGACGACCTGCACGTGCTGCTCGGCGCGTACGTGCTCGGTGGCCTGTCCGACGACGACCACCGCGCCTACAGCGAGCACCTGCGCACGTGCACCCAGTGCCAGGCCGAGCTGGGCCAGGTCTCCGGCCTGCCGCGACTGCTCGACCTCGCGGGGCCCGAGGGTGGCCTGCACCTCGTCGCACCCCCGCCCGGTGCCCCGATCCCGCTCATGAAGGAGCCCGACGACGAGCGGGTGTCCACCCTGCTCACCGAGGTCGGCCGGCGGCGGCGCCGGCGCCGCACCCTCGCCTCGGTGCTCGGTGCGGCCGCCGCGGTCGCCCTCTTCGCCGGTGGCGCCTGGCTCGGCCCGTCGATCCTGCGGGCCACGACCCCCGAACCGCCGACGACCCACGTCACGGCATCCGCACCGGGAAGTGCGGCCTCGGTCGACGTCGCCCTCGTGACCCGCGGGTGGGGCACGCAGCTCGACCTCGAGTGCTCCGGCCTGCCCACCGACAGTCCCCTGACCCTGTGGGTCGTCGACAACTACGGCAAGGAGTACGCCGCCGCCTCGTGGCGCGCGGGCGGCTCGGGCTACACGAAGCTCACCGGCTCGACGTCGGTGCCCACCTACGAGATCAAGTCGGTCGAGGTGCGCACCAGCATGGGCAAGGTCGTGGCGTCGGCACGCACCTGACGGCACCCGGCGGCACGGACGCATACGACGGCATACGGCGGCATACGGCGGCACGCTCGAGGGCCCGGCTCGCGACTGATCAGGTCTGCGAATCCGGGCCCTGGTGGCGGTTAACGTACCTCAACGGGCCAGCCGCCCAAGCGTTTCGGGCTGGTGCGGGGCCTCCCCCGAGTTCCCCTCTGGCCCCGCACCCATCCCCTGTCAGACAGAGACGTGGGCGCGGGGCTTGATACACCCGCAACGGCGCAAACCGGTCAGAGCGCGGCGGGCAGCCTCGCGCTCGGCGGCGTCACCGAGACCTTGCGCCCGTCGAAGGTGACCTCGCTCAGCCACATGGTGCGCCCGGGCACGTCCGAGCCGATCGCGGCGGGGTCCCAGGCGTGGTAGACCATCAGCACCCGGCCGTCCTTCTCGAGCAGGGCGCAGTGACCCGGCCCGGCGGCGACGTCGGTGCTCGTGAGCACCGGCACGGGGTCCTTGGCGAAGGGCCCGGTGGGCGACGCCGCGGTTGCGTGCCCGACGGCGTACTTGTCGCTGCCGTAGTCGTTGGCCGAGTAGAAGAGGTGGAAGACGCCGTCGCGTTCCCACACGAAGGGCGCTTCGACGAGGTTGCCCTCCCACGGAAGGTCCTGTCGGATCAGGCGTTTCGGCTGGCCCTCGAGCTTCAGCCCGTCGGCGGAGAGACGCTGCACCGAGATCCACGTGTCGACGCCGACGGCGTTGCCGTCGTTCTTCCAGTAGAGGTATGCCGTGCCGTCCTTCGCGACGAAGGGCGACGCGTCGATCGACCCGCCCTGGTCCTTCTCGCAGACGAGGGGGCCGGGGCTGGTGTCGCGGTAGGGACCCTTGGGGTCGTCGGCGACGGCGACGCCGACGCACTGGATCGCTGGGTCGGGCGCCATGGTCGTGTAGTACATGACCCAGCGGTCGCCGAAGCGGTGCGCCTCGGGCGCCCACACCTTGCCCTTCGTCGTCCAGGCGGGCAGCTGCGGGAGGGCGTCGGCGCCCTGGGTCCACGTGACGAGGTCGTCGGAGGTGAGGGTCTGGACGTTCATCCCGTTGCCGTTCGTGGCGATGGCCACCCAGGCGTCGCCGTCGGGGAGGATTTGCGGATCGGGGAAGTTGCTCGGCCAGACGGGATTCGTCGCTGTGCCCGTGGCGCTGCTGGCAGGTGTGGTCACGGTGTCTCCGGTGGTGGTGGTGGGCGTGCCGCCTCCGCAGCCGCCGAGGAGGGCGGCAGCGAGGGCGGCAGCCACGAGGGATGCGGTCGGGGTGCGGGCCCGGGCGCGGCTCATCCTGCTCCGCGGTCGGTGGGCCACGTCGACGCGTAGAAGCGCAGGTGGTCGACGTGCGCGGTGACGGCCGGCGAGGCCCCTCCGTGGGCGACGAGACCGATGCGCGGGGACGTGCCCGGGCGGAAGGTCCACGTCGCGCCCCACGTCCAGGTGACGCCGTCGCGGCTGGTGCCGGCGCGGTAGAGGTGCTCGCCGGTGGCCGTGCGGTGGTGCGCGAGCCGCAGCCACAGCGTCGGGGCGGAGGTGCCGACGCTGGCGCCGCCGTAGCTCGTGCGGCCGTCGGGGTTCGCCGGGTCGGCGGCGGTCTCACGGCCGAACTCGGTCTGGCGCGTGTTCCAGATCGCGACGTTGGAGAGGCGGGCGAAGTCGTCGTCGTCCTGGTAGGCGACGATGCCGACCTGCTGGTAGTTGCGCACCGTGTCGGTGCCGAGGTCGAGGCGGGTCTTCGCCTCGGCGATCCAGTCGCCGTCACCGGGGGTGTCGTGGAGCAGCACCCCGGCGTCGTTGCCGCCGCCGACGAGGTCCTTGCCCTCGACGGGCCAGTTGAGGCTGCCGCCCGAGACGGTCGCTGCGGGGTTGCGACGCACCCAGGTGAAGCCGGCGAGTGCCGGGTCGTCGAACTCCTCGGCCGAGAGGAGCGCGCCGGCCTGCGGCACCGGAGCGAGGGCCGTCGCGTCGCGCGCGGCCGGGTTCACGACGACGTTGTCGACCCGGGCCTCACTGCTGCTCAGGCGAACCGGCGCCGAGCGGGGCTCGACGGCGCCGTCGAGGTGCACACGGGAGGTGACGTCGGCGAGGTCGCTCTCGGAGACCTCGGCCGTGAGTCCCTCGGCTGTCGCCTCGACGGTGAGGGTGCGCCACGCGCCGGCGGCGGCAACGGGGAGTGCCGTCGTCGACGACCGCACCGTGCCTCCGTCGTCGACCTGGGCGGTGAGGCGGCGGCCGGTGGGGTCGAGGGTCACCTTGACCGCGGGGTCGCGACCGAGGAGCACGCGCAGCGGCGCGGTGCCCTGGTGGTCGAGCCGCACGTGCAGTGCCCCGGCCGGGGCCGCCTGCACCGTGGAGGCGGTGCCGCGGATGGCGGCCGTGGCGCCCCCGACCGGGTCGGCCGGGCCCGCGGCGATCCCCTTGAAGCCACCCGCTGCCGGGTCGGTCGGCGTGATGCCCAGCGCCGAGTTCAGCGACGGGGCGGGCTGGGGCGTGTCCGACGGACCGTGGCCCGCGCGGGTACGGGGCCAGCCGTCCACCCAGTCGAGCCGGTCGAGGAGCATGGGCCGACGGTTGATGCCGAACGGCGCGGTCAGCCAGGGCCGGTTGCGGTCGATGGCGTGGTAGGCGATGAAGTCGCGGCCCTCGGAGTCGGTGACGACGGCGTGGTGGCCGGCGCCCACGAAGCGGTTGCCGTTTTGAGTCAGCACGATGGTGCCGCCGACGCGGGACGTGAGCAGCGACGTCCCCTCCGCGTCGACGAAGGGGCCGAGGGGTGCGCGCGAACGGCCGGCGAAGACGGAGTAGCCGGTCGTCGGACCCGCGCAGCAGTTGGCCGCCGATCCCATGAGGTAGTACCAGTCGCCGTGCCGCACGACGAACGAGCCCTCGTAGCGGTTGTCGATGGCGACCTGGGTGGCGGGGCCGACCGGGGTGAGCCCGTCAGCCGACATCTTCGTGGCCCACAGGCCGCCGAAGTAGCTGCCGTAGTAGAGGTAGCGCTGGCCGTCGGTGTCGGTGAAACCGGCCGGGTCGAAGGTCCAGAGGAACCCGCCACCCGGCGCCGGCCGCGGTGGGACGGCCGGCGCGGGGGCGGGAGTCCACGGACCCGACGGCGTCGGGGCGGTCGCTGCGCCGATCGCGGAGTCGTCGCCGGCGTTGAGCGTCGTGTCGGTGACGGTGAAGTAGAGGACGTACCTGCCCGCGACGTAACGGATGTCGGGCGCCCACAGGCCTGCGGTCGCGGTGGCCCACGCCGGCCGGTTGGCCGACGTGAAGACCGTGCCGAGGTACTCCCAGCTCGACCAGTCCTTCGTGCGCGCCATGTGCATGGCGCCGGGGGCGTCGCCGGCCCTGAGCGGGTCGGACGTGGCGTATGCGTACCACCAGCCGTCGCGCCCGCGGATGACCGACGGGTCGGCGAACGTGTCGGAGAACGAGTCGGAGACGGCGTTCTCGTATGCCGTGTCGCGGGCCTCCGCGGCCACCACCGACCCGCTGGCGGGTGCCACGCTCACCACACCGGCGGTGACGAGCGCTGCTGCGGCGCAGGCGATCCCGCGCGTGAAGGTCGTGCGGGACAGACGTGCCACGGTGGCCTCCTCAGCCCTTGACGCCGCTGCTCGCGACGCCCTCGATGACGTAGCGCTGCACGAAGACGTAGAGCGCCAGGACGGGGATCGCGGCCAGCATCGCGCCGGCCATGACGACGGGGTAGTCGATGGAATAGGCACCCTGCAGGCGGCTGAGTCCCGCAGGCAGAGTGAGGCGCTCGGGTGAGAAGAGCACGTAGATGGGCCAGATGAAGTCGTTCCAGTTGTTGAGGTAGCTGAGCACGCCGAGGGTCACCAGGGCGGGTTTGGCGTTGGGCAGCACGATCGACCACCACGTGCGGAACGGACCCGCCCCGTCCAGGCGGGCACTCTCCTCGAGCTCCTTCGGCATCCCCATGAAGAACTGCCGCATGAAGAAGACGCCGAACGCACCGGCCGCACCGGGCACGACGAGCGCCCAGATCTGGTCGAGCCAGCCGAGCTTGTCGAGGATGAGGAAGTTCGGCATGAGGAAGATGAAGCCGGGGAGAAACAGCGTGAGGATGATGACCGTGAAGATGACGTTCTTGCCGCGGAACTCCATGCGCGCCAAGGCGTAGCCCGCGAGCGAGCAGACGACGAGGACGAGCAGCGCCTGCAGCGTGGCCGCCATGAGGGAATTGAGGAACCAGCGGGCCACCGGGCTTGCCGCGTCCTGGAAGAAGAGCACGTCGAAGGCCCGCAGGCTCGGCTCCGAAGGGAAGTACGTCGGCGGGACGGTGCGCGACTCGCTCTGGGACTTGAAGGCCGTGAGCAGCACGAGCAGCAGCGGCCCGATGAAGACGAGCGAGAGCAGCCCCATGCCCACCCAGAAGAGGGGCCCGTTGCGGCGCTTCATGACTTCTTCTCCCTCAGCAACCAGAAGTTGACGAGCGCGATGAGGGCGAGGCACACCGCAAGCACGTAGCTCATCGCGGAGGCTTGGCCCATCCGGTACTGCGACAGGCCGAGGTCGGCGATCTCCATGATGGCCGTGCGGGTCGAGTCGCCCGGCCCGCCCTTGGTGATGAGGTAGCTCTGCCCGAACATGTTCGCGCTGGCGAGTACCGTCGTGACGACGATGAAGATGAGCACTGGCCGCAGCCCCGGGATGGTGATGTAGCGCAGCTTCTGCCACGCGGTCGCACCGTCGATGTCGGCGGCCTCGTAGTGCTCGGCCGGGATGTCGGCGAGCCCGGCGAGGTAGATGACGGCGTTGAAGCCGATGGTCCACCAGATCGTCACGGCCGCGAGCGAGATCCACGCCCAGGGCTGCTCCGTCGTCCACGCGGTGTCGCTCGGCAGGCCCAGCGCGCCGAGCAGCCCGTTGACCATGCCGAACGACGGGTCGAGCAGGTAGCGCCACATGAGGCCGACGACGGCGACCCCGAGGACGAACGGCGCGAAGAAGACCGCGCGGAAGAACGTGCGGCCCGGGAACTTGCGGTTGAGCACGATCGCGAGCAGCAGCGGCAGGGTCACGAGGAACGGCACGCTGATGAGCACGAAGATCCCGGTCGCCTTCATGCCGTTCCAGAACGGCTGGAACTGCGGTGCCCCGCTGTCGATCAGGTCGGTGTAGTTCTGGGCGCCGACGAACGGCTTGTTCGGCAGCAGGAAGTCCCAGTCGTGCAGGGAGATCCAGATGCCGAGCAGGGCCGGCACGGCGACGAACGTGATGAAGAGGACGAGGAACGGGGCGAGGAAGAGGTAGGGGGTCCACCCCGAGCCGTGGATGCCGGACCGGGCTCCCCGGGAGCGCCGCCCACCCGGCGTGGGTGGCGCTCCCGACGAGGGTCTGGTGGGCTGTGCCGTCGTCACAGCCATGACGTCAGCCGCCGTACTTCTTCGCGTTGGCCTCGAGGATCTTCGTGGCGCGTCCGGCGGCGTCGGAGAGCACCTTCTTGGGGTCCTGCCCGCCGAGGACGGCCTGGTTCAGGGCCTTCTCGAACTCCGGGATCGCGTCGCCGATGCCGGCGACCGCCGGCGGGAAGTGCAGGTAGTCGATCTGGGTGGCCAGGGTCTCCTGGTCCTTGAGCGCCTTGAACTCGGCCGACTCGCGCACCGAGTTGCGGGCCGGCACCTGGCCGCCCTTGGCCCACTCGAGGCTCTTCTGGCTGATCCAGTTGAGGAAGACGCGCGCGGCGGTCTGCTTGTTCTCGTCGGGCGTGCGCGAGGTGGGCAGGACGAACTGGTGCGAGCCGGCCCAGGCCGCCTTGGTGCCACCGATGTTGGGCAGCGGCGCGACGCCCCAGTCGAGCCCGGACTTCTCCTTGAGGGTGTTGATCGTCCAGATGCCGTTCCAGTTGAAGGCGGTCTTGCCGTTCTGAAGGGCGATGATGTCGGCGTCCTGGGCGATCTTGCCCTGCGAGTAGCCCTTGGTGACGAGGTCCTGGAACCAGGTGAGCGCCTTGACGCCGGGGTCGTCGGCCCAGAGGACCTGCTTGGCGTCCTCGGAGAAGAGGTTGCCGCCGAACTGCCAGATGAGCGACTGCACCGACATGCTGCCGGTGAAGGGGAAGGGCGTCGCCCAGTGCCCCTGGATGCCCTTGGACTTCAGCTGCTCCAGCGCAGCCATGTAGTCGTCCGCGGTCATCGGCGGCTTCTCGGGGTCGAGGCCGCCCTTCTCCATGACGGTCTTGTTGTAGAAGAAGCCGAGCGGGTGCACGTCGAGGGGGATGGAGTAGCGCTTGCCGTTGTAGATGCCGGCCTTCCACGGCACCGGGGCGAAGTCGCTCTCGCTGAGCTTGAGCGCCGAGGCGACGTCGTCGAGCGGCTGGATGACGTTGCGCGCGGCGTTCGTCGCGACCGAGTCGACGTGCATGATGCCGATGTCGGGGCCCTTGCCCGCGGTGACGGCGGCGGGCAGCTTCGCGTAGTAGTCAGCCCACTGCATCGTGTTCATGCTCACCGCGATGTTCGGGTGCTCGGAGTTGAACTGGTCGACGAGTCGCTTCATGAAGGGCCCGTCTCCGCCGGTGAAGCCGTTCCAGAACTGGAGCGCGACCTTCGGGCCGGAGTAGCCGGTCGCGCCGCCACCGGCGGAGACGGCGGGAGCCTGGCCGGGCACGCCGCTGGAGCCGGAGCCGCAGGCGGCCAGGCCTGCGAGGCCGGCGAGGCCGAAGGCGCCGGAGAGGATCGTGCGACGCGTGACGGGGTTGGGGGTCAGGGGGCTGTGGGGCTGGGTGTTCGTCATCGAACGGTCCCTTCGGTGAGTCGGATGCAGTGCCAGGAGGTGGGCGGCAGGGTTGCGGTGAGGGTGGGCCCGTCTACCGACGCGTCCCCCGGACGCGGCGTCACACGGTCAGGGTTCGCCTCGGTGTTCGTCGCCGAGGTGTCGTCGTCGTGGAGCGCGAGGTGCTCCACGAGGGTGTATGCCGTCGGGCCGGCGCCCACGGCGTCCGCGACGTCGAGCACGAGCTCGGCCGCCTCGGTGCGGCTGCGGTTGACCACGAAGACGGCGAGGTCGCCGGTGTCGGGGTCGTGGGTGGCCGTGACGACGACCTGGTCGACGGGCCCGTAGGCCGACGTGTCGATCGTGTCGCAGGCGACGGCGGGGCGCAGCACGGTGCCGCGGGCGTGCTGGGCGGTCAGGGCGAAGGGGTGGAAGATCGTCTGCCGCCAGGCGCCACCCCCGGGGCGTGTGGCGATGGGGGCGATGACGTTGACGAGCTGTGCCTGGCAGGCCATCGCGACGCGGTCGGTGTGTTGGAGCAGGGTGATGAGCAGACTCCCGACGACGACCGCGTCGGTGACGTCGTAGACGTCCTCGATGAGCTCGGGCGCCTCGCGGATCTCGAGGGAGTTCTCGCCGTGGAAACGCTCCTGGAACCACACGTTCCACTCGTCGAACGAGACGGTGATCCGCTTGTCGGACCCCTTGACGGCGGCGACGTGGTCGGCGGTGGCCACGACCGACTCGATGAAGCGGTGCATGTCCTCGCCGCTGGCGAGGAAGGAGTCGACGTCGCCGTCGACGGGCTCGTAGTACGCGTGCGCCGAGATGTGGTCGACGAGGTCGAAGCAGCGCTCGAGCACGACGCGCTCCCACGTGCCGAACGTCGGCATGCCGCGGTTCGACGAGCCGCAGGCGACGAGCTCGAGACCCGGGTCGACGCGGCGCATGGCCCGGGCGGTCTCCTCGGCGACGCGGGCGTACTCCTCGGCGGTCTTGTGGCCCATCTGCCACGGACCGTCCATCTCGTTGCCGAGGCACCACACGCGTACGTCGTGGGGCTCGTGGTGCCCGTGCTTGGCCCGGAGGTCGGGCCACGACGTGCCGGTCTCGGCGTTGCAGTAGAGCAGCAGGTCGATGGCCTCCTGCACGCCGCGGGTGCCGAGGTTGACGGCCATCATCGGCTCGACACCCACCCCGCGGGCCCAGTCGACGAAGTCGTCGGTGCCGACCTGGTTCGTCTCGACCGACCGCCAGGCCAGGTCGAGCTGGGTGGGGCGGTCGGCCTTGGGGCCGATGCCGTCCTCCCAGCGGTAGTTCGACACGAAGTTGCCGCCCGGGTATCGGACGGTGGTCACGCCGAGCTCGCGCACCAGGGCGGCGACGTCCGAGCGGAAGCCCAGCTCGTCGGCCTCGGGGTGACCGGGCTCGTAGATGCCGGTGTAGACGCACCGGCCCATGTGCTCGACGAAGGACCCGAAGGTCCTCGGCCGCACCGGCCCCACCGTGAACGCGGGGTCCAGCCGCACTGTCGCTCGTCCCATCCGGTCCTCCTTGACCGTCGGAGTGGGCACACCGTTCTTACAACGGTTACCCACTTGGGTGTGATCTGAAAATTACAACGGTTACCGAAACCTGTCCAGAGGTGTACCGAACCGGTTCGAAGATGGCTCGGACCGTCGGGTGCGGGCGCTAGCCTGTTCCTCGGTCGGGCTTTCCCCGGCTGGATCGTCGAGCGTCGACGGCGAGTGTCGAACAGGAGGCGCGGGTGGCCGCACGGCTTCGTGACGTCGCAGAGCGCGCCGGCGTCTCCGTCAAGACCGCCTCGAACGTGCTCAACAACCACCCGCACGTCAAGGCCAGCACGCGTGAGCGGGTCGAGGCCGCCATGGCCGAGCTGCACTACCGGCCCAACCTCTCGGCACGCAGCCTCAAGCACGGGCGGGCGGGCTTCCTCGCCCTGGCCGTCCCGGCGATGGACTCCCCCTACTTCGCCGAGCTCGCCGCGCGCATCACCGAGGAGGCCGCTGCCCTCGGCTTCATCGTGCTGCTCGACGTGACCGGAGGCGATGCCGACGCCGAGCGTGTCGTGCTCGAGGGCATGCGCTCGCACGTCATCGACGGCGTGATCTTCTCGCCGCTGGCCCTCTCGGCCGACGAGATCAGCCGGCGGGCCGACAGCCTGCCCATGGTGCTGCTCGGTGAGCGGCCCGTCCCCACCGGCTTCGACCACATCGCCGTCGACTCGGTCGCGGCAGCGCGTGCCGCCACGGAACACCTTGTCTCACAAGGGCGCCGCCGCATCGCTGCCATCGGCCGCGAGACCGTGAAGGGCACGGCCTCCGAGCGACTGCGCGGCTACCGGCAGGCGCTGCGCGCCGCAGACCTCCCCTACGACAAGAGCCTCGTCGTCGAGGTGCCCCACTTCGAGCGCGCCGACGGGCACGCCGCGATGCGGCACCTGCTCGAGCTGCCCGAGCCGCCCGACGCGGTCTTCTGCTTCAACGACCTCATGGCGATCGGGGCCCTGCGGGCCTGCGTCGAGTCCGGGGTCGCGGTGCCCGACGACGTCGCGGTCGTGGGCTTCGACGACATCGCCGAGACCCGCTACTCCAACCCCACCGTCTCGACCATCTCCCCCGACCTCACGGGGCTGGCCCGGTCCGCGCTCGAGATGCTCGCGCGCCGCATCGACGGCTACACCGGCGCCGCCGAGGAGATCCCCGTCGCCTGGACCCTCGAGGCGCGCGAGACGACCCTCGGGGTGCCCCGTCGCCGACGCCGCCGGGCGCCGAGCGCCTGACCGACAGGTCCTAGTCGCGCCGACGCGCGCGCACCACGACGTCGTGCAGGGTGCTCCCGTGCGCGGCGGACCTCGTGTGCTCCGAGGCGGTCTGCACGTCCCACTCGCCGGGGTCGAGACGCTCCGTGATGTCGGCGAGCGTCACCGTGGCGTGCTCGGGCGGGTCGTCGGTCGAGGTGGTTCCGTGGCCGTGACCGCCCTCCCGGTGCAGGTGCCCGACGACGAGCAGCGAGCCACCCGGTGCGACCCAGGCGGCGACGCGGTCGTAGAAGCCGAGCTGCGGCATCGTCGGGTGCGCGTAGTGCGTCGTCACCAGGTCGTACTGCCGGTCGGGCGCCCACGTCGTGAGGTCCGCCTCGACCCAGTGCACCCGACCCCCGGCGTCGCCGTCGTCGCCGTCGCCGCCGTCGACTCCTCCGAGCGCCGCGGCCCGCGCGAGCGCCTCGCGCGAGATGTCGACGGCCGTGACGTGCCAGCCCCGCCCGGCGAGCCAGCGCGCCTCACCGCCCTCGCCGCAGCCGGCATCGAGCGCCGTGCCCGGCGTCAGGCCCCCGACCTCACGGACGAGGTGCGGGTTCGGCGCGGACGCCTCCCCCTGACTCCCCTGCCAGTGCTGCTCCCAGTACGCCCTGTCGAACTCACTGCGGTCTCTGTCGCCGCTGTCGGTGTCGCCGCTGCCGGGTGCGCCGCTCATCGCGCCAACCCGACGAGGTATGCCGTGAGCTCCCTCGGGTGCGACAGCGCGGCCAGGTGGCCGCCGGGGACGAGGTCGAGGTCGACGCCCAGCCGCTCCCGGGCCACCCGCCGCTGCAGATCGACCGGGAAGAAGCGGTCGCCCTCGCCCGCGACGGCGTGGATCGGCACGTCCGGCCACCGCTCGAAGTCGCAGGGGGTCTCGAACGCCCGGTCGACCTCCGGACGCTGGTGCTCCTCCCCCGATGCCGCGACCTCGGGATCGACGTCGTGGAGGAAGTAGGTGTCGAGGTCGAACTCCTCCGGATAGCCCCCGTCGCGCGCGGCCGCGACCCGCGCCGCCTCCGAGCCGACCGCGTCCCACCACGCGCCGGCGGTCTCACCCGGCACCGGGACCATCGCGTTCAGCAGGACGATAGCCGACACCGGCCGCCGCTCCGCGACCAGCGGCACGGTGAAGCCGCCCATCGACTGCCCGACGAGCACCACGTCGTCACGTCCGTCGACCGCGCTGAGGACACGGGCGGCATACTCGGGCAGCCCCTCGGCGGGGTCGTCACCGGGCAGGTCGACGGCGACGGCCTCGTGTCCGGCCTGCTCGAGCAGCGGCGCGACGCGATGCCAGTACCAGGCGGCGCCGCCGGCACCGGGGACGAGCGCGTACGTGGTCACCCGCCCCACGCTAGCCCTCGACGGCACTCTCGACTGGGCGCCGGGCGCGTGCGAAGGTGGCCGCATGGCCGACGACGTCTCCGTCCAGCACCACATCAAGTCGCTCATCGACGAGGAGCACCAGCTGCGCTCGGCGCTGCAGGCCGGCTCGATCAGCGTCGACGAGGAGCATGCCCGGCTGCGCAGTCTCGAGGTCGAGCTCGACCAGTGCTGGGACCTGCTGCGCCAGCGCCGGGCCAAGCGCGAGTTCGGCGAAGACCCGGACACCGCCGAGGTGCGGTCCGAGCGCACCGTCGAGGGCTACACGGGCTGACGCCCGCACGACCGACGCACCGGCGCAGGCACGACGAGGCCCCGGTCGCGGTGGGTAGCGACCAGGGCTCGCCGGGCACTCGGGGTGCGAGGGGGTCACACCCTGGGGGGAGTGAGTGCCTGCCTGGGGACCTCCCGTTCGGGAGGGGTCTCAGATGGTCAGGCCGTGGCCGAACGGGAGCAGCGGGTCGTCGTAGCCGGGCACGTCCTCGCCGTGGGCCCGCACCTGGTCCATCGACCGGGGCAGGTCGAAGGGAAGCCGCCCGACCGGCGCGATGGTGCCCATGACCGCGTCGAGCAGCGCGTCGTCGCTGCTGCCGTAGCTGCCGACGACGGCCGACGCGATGCGCAGCAGCGGCGTCACGACCGCGGGCCGGTCGAGCACGACGTCGACGACGAGCGGGCACACCGCCGCGATGCGCTCGAGCCGCGCGATGAGCCCCGGCGGGAAGTCGAGCGACCCCTGGTGGAACCACGACTCGAGGAAGAGGTCCGAGCGCGGGTCGAAGGGCGCCGTCAGCCGCACCACGGCGACGTCGGCGTCCTCCGGACGGTCGACGAGCTTGCCGTGCTTGACGACCGCCTCGGGCGACACGCGCTCGGCGTAGATGCGCAGCCCCTGCTCGAGCGGCAGCCGGCCGTCCTCGTTGTGCAGCACGGTCACCGAACGGGCCTGCGCGGCATACCCTTCGTCGCGGAAGTCCTGGCGACCGACGGTCTCAGCGGCAGCGTCCTCGTCGACGTAGGGGTCGTCGAACAGGCCGAGCCGGAACTTCACGGCGAGGATCCGGCGCGCCGACTCGTCGACTCGGGCCTCGGTGACGCGCCCCTGGGCGACGAGGTCGAGCAGGATGTCGACGCACTCCTCGCCACCGAACTGGTCGGCGCCGGCCTCGAGGATGAGCTCCATGCGACCGTGCGGGTCGAGGTGCTCGACCCCCCAGGCGCGGGCCGGGAGCACCTGGTCGCCGACGTGGTTGTCGTTGACCAGCTCCCAGTCGGTGACGACGACGCCGTCGTAGCCGAGCTTCTCGCGGAGCAGGCCGGTCACGACCTGCTTGTTGTAGCCGAAGCCGATCGGCTCGATCGGCTCGCCGTCGACCTCGAGGTCGATGGGCATGCCGTAGTAGGGCATGATCCCGGCCGTGCCCGCCTCGATGATCGGCGGGAACGGCTTGAGGTGGTCGTCGAAGCGGCCACCGGGATAGACCTGCTCGCGCCCGTAGGGGAAGTGCGCGTCCTCGCCGTCCTTCTGCGGGCCGCCACCGGGGAAGTGCTTGCTCGTGCACGCGACGCTGTCCGAGCCGAGCGAATCCCCTTGGAAACCCTTGAGATACGCGACGCCGAGCTCGGTGACGAGGTCGGGGTCCTGGCCGAACGTGCCGGCCTGGCGCGCCCAGCGCGGCTCGGTCGCGAGGTCGAGCGTGGGGTGCAGGGCCGCGCGGATGCCGACCGCGACGTACTCCTGGCGCGCGACGTCGGCGAAACGGCATACGGCCTCGGGGTCACGCAGGGCCGCGAGCCCGAGCGGCTCGGGCCACTGCGAGAACGCGCCTGCCGAGAACGAGACGCCCACGTTCTCGATGAACGCGTGCCGCGGGTCGGTCGACACCGTCACGGGTATGCCGTGCGGTGTGCGCTCGGCGAGCGCCTGGAGCTGGTTGCTCCAGCGCGCCGCCATGCGGGGGTCGTCGAGCGCGTGGACGTTGAAGTGGCTCAGGTGCTTCTCGAGCACCACGGTGCTCGTCGGCGACTTGCTGATGTTGCCGGGGTGTTCGAGCAGCGAGCCGTCGGCGCCGGCTTCGATGACCGTCTGGAACATCAGGCCGACCTTCTCCTCGAGGGAGAGCCGCCCGAGCAGGTCCTCGACCCGCGACTCGACGTCGAGCCGAGGGTCCTCGTAGGGATCCATCCGGCCGTTGCCGTTGAGGTCGCGGTACTCCACTCCGTCGTCCGTGGTGCTGAGCTCGGGGCGCACGGGTGCCGCCTTTCGTAGTGGGTCTCTCGTCCTGGCGTGCGGCCGGTCAGCCGACCGGGCTCGCGCCGAACTCCTCGATGCCGATGACCGGCTGCAGCGCGTTGCGGACCGCCGGGGTGGAGAACGCGCGGCGGATCACGTTGTCGCCCAGCACGTTTCCGGCTGCGCCCATGATCATCGCCTGGTCGAGGGAGAGGTAGCGCCGCGCGACCGTGCCGGACTTCACCGCGATGGCGTCGAAGAAGCCGCCCCGCCCGTAGGAGTCGAAGTCGGCCTGGATGGCGGCGAGGTTCGTGAAGGCCTCGCCGGGCTCGTGCTGCATGGCCAGGAACGACGCGTGCGGCGTCACGACGCCGTCGCCGTACGTCGGGTTCGGGTTCGTCGCCGCCCGGCACGTGCCGAAGCCGGGGTCGTAGTTGGTGCTCTCCTGGTCGGACATGTAGCCGGTGGGGTTGAGCCCGAGCGCGTCGACGCCGTACTCGCGGTAGCCCCCGGCCGGGTTGCTCGAGGGGCTGAAACCCCAGTAGCCGTAGCCGGCCTCGATGAGGCCGTGCTCGCGCTGGGCCCGGACGTGCAGCACGTGGTTGCGGCCCCACGACCGCGGCGCCCAGGCTGCCTCGTCGACGAAGACGTCGGGCATGAGCTCCTCGAACATCGAGCCACCCCAGCCCGGGACGATGTGCATTCCGCGGTAGGTGTAGGCGCCCTCGTAGACGTCGATGCCGTAGTAGGTGCGGTTCTCGCCGACCGGCTGCATCTCGTGCCACGACCAGTCGCACGTGGCCGGGAAGGTGCGCCACATCGCGAAGTACTGCTTGGGCGGGATCTGGCCGGTGATGATGCCGAGGTAGCTCGTGATGCGGGTCTCGGACACCGTCGTGTCGTAGTGGTGCGTCGTGAGCCAGACGGGGTCGCCGCCGATGTGGGTGCCCTGGTAGGTGCCGCCGGGGCGTCCGTTCTCGTACGGGTAGAAGCCGCCGTGGATGAGGCCGCCGGTGTGCACCTGGTGGGCGGGGTCGCTGTTGTCGTTGTAGAAGGCGTCCCAGCGCATGCGGTCGAAGATCCGCTTGGCCCAGGGCCGGGCGGCCGCGTCGGACTGCTGGACCACGAGGAGGGCGGCGCCCAGCCAGCCGTTGTCGACGCTCGAGCAGAAGGGGACGACCTTGTCGCCCGAGCCGGGCCACGTGTGCAGCGTCTCGGCGGTCGCCTCGTCGTACCAGTTGAAGTACATGCCGCTCGGCGTGTGGTGCTCCATGCGCTCGACCGTCTTGAGGGTGCGCACCAGGCGGGCCGAGGCCTCGCCGCGGGTGATGATCCCGAGCTCACGGGCGACGACCGTCGACCACAGGTAGCCGCCGATGTTCGTCGGCGAGGTGTAGCCGGAGCGGTCACCGGCGGCGAGCGACTCGGGGATGTTGTCGGCCGGGAGCCCGGTCTTGGGGTCGGTCATCGCAACGAGGCTGCGCCACGTGTCGGCGGCCCACGTGTGCACGCGCCCCTTGTCGAGCGCGAGGGTGGGGGTGCTCCGGACGAACGCGGGGGCGCCGGCGGCGCGCGCGCTCGGGCTGGGGGCGAGGGCGAAGGCGGCGACCGAGGCCGCCCCGCCCACGAGCAACGAGCGGCGGCTCGGACGGGTGGCGGAGGTCTGCTTGGCGGGGAACTGCATGGGCGGTGCTCCGTTCAGTGGGTCGGACACTCGGGTCACTTGAGGCCGGTGGTGGCGATCCCCTCGATGAAGCGCTTCTGGAAGACGAGGAAGACCACGAGGATCGGGACGATGACGACCGTGGCGCCGGCGAGCAGCAGGCCGTAGTTGGTGCTGTTCTGGCCGGTCGAGTAGAGGGCGAGCGCGACGGGGAGCGTGTACTTGTCCTCCGACTGCGCCACGACGAGCGGCCACAGGAAGTTGTTCCAGCTGCCGAGGAAGGTGAGGATGCCGAGCGTCGCCAGGGCCGGCCCGCAGAGCGGCAGGATGATCTTCCAGAAGATCCGCAGCTCGCCCGCCCCGTCGACGCGGCCTGCGTCGAGCAGGTCCTTGGGCAGCCCCAGGATGAACTGGCGCATGAGGAAGACGCCGAACGGGCTGACGAGGAACGGCAGGAACAGACCGGGCAGCGAGTCGATGAGACCGGCGTTCGCGACGAGCACGAAGAGCGGCACGAACGTGACGACACCCGGGATCATCAGCGTCGTCATGACGGCGACGAAGATGACGCGTTTGCCCTTGAAGTCGAGCATGGCGAGGGCGTAGCCGAGCATCGAGCAGAACACGAGGTTGCCGATGGTCACGACGACCGCGACGACGATCGAGTTGGTGAAGAACTGGCCGAAGCTCAGCTTGTCGAACAGCTGCGTGTAGTTGTCGAGCGAGGCGCTCTCGGGCAGCCAGGTCGGGGGCACCTGCCGCAGCTCGCCCTCGTTCTTGAAGCTGCCGAGCACCATCCAGATGAACGGCGCGATCACGGCCACGAGGGCGACGGTGAGGATGACGTAGAGCCACCACTTGCTGCCTTGGCTCGACCCGACCATGCCGAGACGCGGCTTGCTGTCGCGGCTCCGGGGACCGGACGGGCCGGACTGACCGGGCTTGCCGACAGGACGGGGTGCGGTGTCGACGGACATGGTCAGGTCCTCTCTCGGAGCAGCCGGAACTGGAGCGCCGTGACGATCGCGATGACGACGAAGATGAGGTAGCTCATCGCCGACGCGAGGCCGTAGTTGCCGAAGCCGAACTGCTGGTACGTGTAGTAGGACACCGTCATGGTGCTGTTGAGCGGGCCGCCCTTGGTCATGACGAAGGGCTCCTCGAACACCTGGAGGTAGCCGATCGAGGTGGTCACCATGACGAAGAGCATCGTCGGGCGCAGCAGCGGCAGCGTGACGTGCCGGAACCTCTTCCACGCGTTGGCGCCGTCGATGGCCGCCGCCTCGTGCAGCTCGGCCGGCACCGCCTGCAGGCCGGCGAGGAAGATGATCATCGCCGTGCCGAAGTTGCGCCACGCCGCCATGATGATCAGCGCCGGCATCGACCAGTCGGGGTCGCCGAGCCAGTTCGGGCCGCTGATGCCGACCCAGCCGAGCACGGTGTTGATGAGGCCGCCCGGGTCCTGCAGGAGGAAACGCCACACGACGGCGACCGCGACGATCGAGGTGATGACCGGCAGGTAGAAGCCGAGCCGGAAGATCGCGCGGAACCGGGTGATGCCCCTGTCGAGCGCGAGGGCCGCGGCCAGGGCGAGCACGAGCGTCAGCGGCACGCCGACGAGCACGAAGTACGCCGTGTTGGCAGCAGCCTTGCGGAAGATCGGGTCGGACAGCGCCTTGGCGAAGTTGTCGAAGCCGATGATGTTGACCGAGAAGGGCTTTCGCAGGTCGCGTGCCCTCGTGTCGGTGATGCTCATGAAGAGCGACTGGAGCACCGGCCAGGCCGTGAAGGCGAGGAAGAGCAGGCAGAAGGGGATCGCGAGGATCCAGGCCGCCCGGCCCTCCCGGGCGCGGGACGTTCCCCGGCGCTGGGCGCCTGCCTCCCCCGCCCCGCGGGGCGACCTGTCGTCAGGTCGCCCCGCGGTGGCTGCCGGGGCTGGCGTCACGGGCCCGGTGGGGGACCCGGTCGTGCCGGTCTGGGCGGTCATGCGATCACATGCCCGTGCCGATGGAGTCGGCCTGCTGCTGGGCGTTCTTGAGGCCGGTCGCCGGGTCCTCGCCGCTCTTGGTGACCTTCTCGAGCTCGGTGTCGAGGGCCTTGACGGCCTGCTCCCACGTCGGGAACGACGGCGGGGCCTTGGCGGTCTCGAGCTGCTTGCCGAAGACGGCGAGCTTCTTGTCGGAGGCGAGGGTCGGGTCCTGCCACGCGCTCTTGACCGACGGCAGGTCGGTCGACAGCGTGTACCACTTGGCCTGCACCTTGGGGTCGGCCAGCCAGTTGACGAACTTCCACGAGGTGTCGCGGTTCTTCGTGTTCTTGAAGACGACGAAGTTCGAGCCGCCGACGAACGACGAGGAGCCGGCCGAGCCGGCCGGGATCGGCGCGACGTTGTACTTGTCCTTGAAGCCGGGGCCACCGACCTTCTCGACGGCCGACATCATCCACGGACCGGAGATGAACATCGGGACCGTGCCCTTGGCAAAGTCCGGCTCGGTCGTCGGGGTCGCCGGGGCGGCCTTGTTGGAGATGCCGTCGGTGAAGAACGACTGGTAGTACTGCGCCGCCTTGAGGATCTGCGGGCTGTCGAAGTTGTAGGCCTTGCCGCCGTCCTTGGTGAGGTCGGCGCCCTCGGACCACGCGAACGGCATGAGGGTCTGCCAGGAGCCCTCGCCGCCGGCCTGCAGGCCGATGCCCCACTTGGCGCCGGCCTTGGTCTGCATGGCCTTGGCCATGTCCTTCAGGCCCTGCCAGTCGGTGGGGGCGGCGTCGTAGCCGGCCTTCTTGGCGAGGTCGGTGCGGTAGAAGAGCACTCGGGTCTCGACGTACCACGGGATGCCGTAGGAGGTGCCGTTCACCTCGGTCGTCTTCTGGGCGCCCTCGAAGAAGGCGGACTTGTCGACCTGTGCCGGCGTGGGGTCGAGCGCGTCGCTCGCGGCGAACTCGCCCATCCACGTCGTGCCGACCATCGCGACGTCCGGCGTCTTGCCGGCGGCGATAGCGGCCGTGAACTTGTCGTGGGCGGCGTCCCACGGGATCGCCGTGACCTTGACCTTGACGCCGGGGTTGGCGGTCTCGAAGTCCTTGGTGAGCTTGGGGAGGTTGTCACCCTCGGCGCCCATGGCCCAGACGGTGATCTCGCCGGTGGCCTTGCCGGAGCTGACGGCAGCGCCGGTCTGTGCCGCGCCGGAACCGCCGTTCTCGCCGTCGCGACCGCAGGCGGTCACGGTGAGGGCGGTGGCCGCCATGCAGGCGACCGTGATGGCAGTGGTGCGTCTCATCGGTGTCTCACTTCCTTGTGGTGCTCTTCGAGACGAGCGGGGGTTTCAGGGGGTGGTGGAGGTGGTGGAGGTGGTGGTGCGACGGGTGGGTGGGGCGTCGCGAAGGCGGGCCGCACAGCCGCACGAGCCTCGGATGATCACCTGGGTCGGCAGGATGCGCGGAGCAGCGAGCAGCTCGGCCCCGTGGACGCGTTGGTGAAGGCGTTCGGCCGCGAGCGCCCCGAGCTCACGGACGGGTTGGCGCACGGTGGTCATACCCGGGCGCACGTATCGGGAGGTCATGACGTCGTCCCAGCCGACCACCGCGATGTCGCCGGGCACGTCTCGGCCGGCGTCCTGCAGGTGGCTCATGATCGACAGGGCGAGCTCGTCGTTGGCGCACACGAGCGCGTCGGCGCTGACCTCGCCCGCGAGGATGCGCTCGGCGACGGCCTCGCCCTCACCCTCGCGGAAGGGGACGCGCACCGGCTCGGCCGGCTCGAGGTCCCGGGCGAGGTGGGCGGCGACGAAGCCGGCGTGGCGCTCGCTGATGTCGGGGGCGCCGTCGGGGTCACCGACGAAGAACAGCCGGCGGCGGCCGTGACCGAGCACGTGCTCGGTCAGCTTCTGGGCGCTGTGGACGTTCTCGGCGCCGACGCTCTCGATCCCCTCCTGCGGCGAGCCGGCGATGATGACGACCGGCTTCTTGCCGTGCAGCGCCTTGGCGACGGCGGGCGGCATGGCCGCCGAGCCGAGCACGGCGATGGCGTCGACGTGGGTGGCGAGCTGGCGCACGGCGCGGGCGATGTCGGCCTTGCCCTCGGTGAGCATGAGCGTGACGCTCTGGCCGAGCTCCGCGGCACGGGACTCGAAACCCATGAGCAACTCGGAGTAGTAGGGGCCGGTGAGCTCGGGGAGCACGAGGCCGTGGGCCTCGTGGTGGCGCACGGCGAGGCTCCGGGCGGCGCCGAGGGGCACGTAGTCGAGCTCGTCGACGGCGTCGAGCACCTTCTGCGTGGTCTTGGCCGAGACCGTGCCCGCGCCCTGGAGCACGCGCGAGACGGTGGCGATGGAGACGCCGGCGCGTTCGGCGACGGAGTAGATCGTGGCCCCGACGTGCGATGCGTTGAGGGAACCGGCTGCGGCCGGCTTGCGTGCTGTCGCCACTGGTCCCACCTCTCGCATCTCGTCGTTGAGCCGCTCGCACTCTGTAAGCGCTTACATCTGCCCTTCCATACTGCACAGGTAACCCAGCCCGCGCAAGGGCCGCCCCACCACGGCCCGACCCGGCGGCCCCGGAGGAGGCCACGCGACGGCATACGCAATCAACTCGAATCCCGCTGCCCCACAGATGGATTCGGACATGGCAGGGCGCCCGTCCACTCGCGACACGCGCGGGGGAACGGGCGCCCGGAAAGTGGACGGATCAGTCCTGCATGAGTCCGATCATGTTGCCGTCGGCGTCGGTGAGCGAGGCCGTGCGGCGGCCGCCGCCGACCTCGGTGGGCTGCTGGGTCACGGTCGCGCCGGCCTCGGTGAGGGCCGCGATCGTCGCCTCCAGGTCGTCGACCGACCAGAAGGGCGTGGCGCCCTTGATGCCCTTCCGGTGGCCGTTCGGGTCGAGGGCGAGCTCCTGGCCGTCGACGTTGTAGCCGACGTAGTAGGACTCGTCCGTGTGCGGCTGCACGCCCAGCAGGGCGGTGAAGACACGCTTGGCGGCGTCGGGGTCGGCGACGGGGTAGATGAGGGTGTTCACGGCAGACATCGGTCTCTCCTTGTTTCGGTGTTCGGTTGCTCGGTTGCGCTGTTGCTCGGTTGCTCGGTTGCTCGGTTGCTCGGTGTCACGTCGGGTGGCTCCGGCTCGTCAGTGCTATGACGGACCCCGAGGCGAGGATGTGACAGCGATGGACAGCGAGATGACCGGCAGCGACCAGACCGGCGAGAAGGCCGGCGAGAACCTGACGCGAGAGCAGTGGCTGGCGCGCGACTTCGAGGCGCACCGGCCGCGGCTGCGCGCCGTCGCGCACCGGGTCCTGGGCTCGTCGGCCGACGCCGACGACGCGGTGCAGGAGGCGTGGCTGCGCCTGCGCCGCAGCGACACGACCGACGTCGCGAACCTCGGCGGCTGGCTCACCACGGTCGTCGGCCGGATCAGCCTCGACATGCTGCGCTCACGCGCCTCGCGCCGCGAGGACAGCTGGGACGCCGGGCTGGCCGAGCTCACCGAGACCGAGCGAGCAGGGCACCCGACCGCGCGCACGCCCGACCCCGCCTACGAGGCCGAGCTCGCCGACAGCGTCGGCGTCGCACTGCTCGTGGTGCTCGACACGCTCGGGCCCGCCGAGCGCCTCGCCTTCGTGCTGCACGACCTCTTCGGCATGCCGTTCGAGCAGATCGCCGACATCATCGACCGCTCCCCCGCGGCCACCCGCCAGCTCGCGAGCCGCGCCCGCCGCCGGGTGCGGGCGGCCGACTCCGAGGCCGAGGCGGAGAGCGCCGGCGCCGGTGACGGACCCGAGGGCCGGCGACAGCGCGCCGTCGTCACCGCCTTCCTCCACGCCGCGCGGGGCGGAGACCTCTCGACCCTGCTCGAGCTGCTCGACCCCGACGTCGTGCTCACCTCCGACGCCGCGGCCGCCGCCCTCGGCTCGCCCGCCCAGCTCGTCGGGCCCGAGGCCGTGGCCGGCCGCTTCAACGGCGGCGCGCACTCGGCGCGCCTCGCGGCGTTCGACGGCGGCATCGGCCTGGTGTGGGCGATGCGCGGCAAGCCCAAGGTCGCGTTCCGGTTCACCGTCACCGGCGACCACGTCACGGCCATCCACATGCTCGGCGACGAGGCGTGGCTCGAGTCGCTGGAGATCTACTACCTGCGCGACTGACGGGGGCCGGTCGTAGGGTCGGGGTCGTGGCAGACCGTTTGCGTGCAGCAGTCGTCCTCGGCTCGGGCGGAGCCCGCGGCTACGCCCACATCGGCGCGCTCGAGGTGCTCGACGAGCGCGGCTTCGACGTCGTGTCGCTCGCAGGGACGTCCATGGGTGCGCTCGTCGGTGGGGTCGCCGCGGCCGGCAAGCTCGACGCGTACACCGAGTGGGCGCGCAGCCTCACCCAGCGCGAGGTGTGGCGGCTGCTCGACCTGACCCTCAGCGGCGCCGGCGGCGCGATCCGGGCCGAGCGGATCATCGCCAAGGTGGGCGAGATCCTCGACGGGGCGACCATCGAGAAGCTCTCGGTCCCCTACACGGCTGTCGCGACCGACATCAACGCGCGGCGTGAGGTGTGGTTCCAGCGGGGGCCGGTGGAGCACGCGATCCGCGCCTCGATCGCCATCCCCGGCGTCATCACCCCGGCGGTCATCAACGGCCGGGTGCTCGTCGACGGCGGCCTCATCAACCCGATCCCGATCGAGCCGACGGCCGCGGCGTCGGTGGACGTGACGATCGCGGTGTCGCTGTCGGGCATGAGGTCGGTCTCCGGGGCCGCCCCCGTGAAGGAGTCGTCCGCACCGGTGCCGCGCGAGGAGTGGACGAGCCGACTGCGACGCAGCGCGGCCGAGGTGCTCGAGTCGGAGCGCTTCCGCGCGATCACGAGCCGCCTCGGCGGTCATCCCCGCGAGGCTGACACGGGCGACGTCGCGGTGGTCGGCACCACGATGGACGGCGGGGTCACGGTGCCGCAGACGCCGACCGAGGCGTTCGTGCTCGGCCAGGCCGATGTCGGGCTCGTCGACCTGCTCAACATGTCGTTCGACACGATGAGCGCCCTCATCTCGCGCTACCGCATGGCGAGCAACCCACCGGACGTGCTCGTCACGGTGCCGTCCAACGCCGTGCGCACCCTCGACTTCCACCGCGCGGCCGAGATGATCGAGCTGGGCCGGCAGCTGACGACCGAGGCGCTCGACCACGCCGGCTACTGAGCGGAGCTCGCCCGCCGGCCGGGTGACGATCTAGGCGTAGCCGCGCACCCAGTCGACGACGAGCTCGGGGACGAGGTGGTCGTCGGCCCCCACGGACCGTTCCGGGAAGTCGAAGGTCGCCAGCATGAGCTGCAGCGGATAGGCAGGCGGCCGAGAGCACGACCGCACGAGAGACCCGTCGACGTGGAAGTCGGCGCGCTCGCGGTCCCACCGGACGGCATACGTGTGCCAGTCGGCGACGTCGATGGGGAGGCGAACGGCCTCGAAGTCCTCCGTGACCGCGGGGTCGCGGAACGGGTGCAGCCCCATGCCCACGGCTGTCGAGACGCCTGGCTCGACCGCGTCGCCGAACATCTCGGTCACGCAGATCTCGGCCGACTGCTCCGGCACCTGCTCGAAGCCGACCATCCACAGCGCCACCATCGACCTCGGTGACACGACGGCTCGGGCCCGCAGCTCGACCCAGCCACCGTCGGGCAGCCAGCCACGATGCTCGGGCTGCTCCTCACGCACGAGCTGGCCGTCACGGAACGGCTGCTGACCCTTCGTGCTGCCGCGCGGGCCCGACCAGCTGCCCGTCTGGATGCCCGAGACGCGTATCGGAGGTAGGTGGTCGCCCTCGCACCAGACCGGGTGGTCGGGCGGGACGCGCAGGTGCAGGCACGAGTCGCGCAGCTCGTAGGCGGCCAGCGTGTCGGCGCGCGAGCTCCAGGCGGGCAGGTAGTGCGGCACCCACGTGGCCGGGTCGAGGTCGACACCGTCGAAGTGGTCCTCGAAGACGAGTACGCGGTCGTCGGTCATGCCGACATCCTCGCGCGGACCACCGACGACGGTCAGAACTCCGGGCCGCCATCCTGCTCGACCTCGACGTGCTCGGTGCGTTCCTCGTCGTGCACCTCGGCCAACCCCGCCGCCAGGTGGCCACAGCCTGACGCGCCCACCTGTTTCGCGACGTCGCCGACAGCGTCCTCGGGAGGTTGTCGGCGGCGACCGCGAGAGTGGAGGGGTGATCCTCCATGCCGACGCCGACGCGTTCTTCGCGTCCGTCGAGCAGCGCGACGACCCGCGCCTGCGCGGGCGGCCGATGGTCGTCGCGCACGAGGTCGTCGCCTGCCCCTCCTACGAGGCGCGCGCTCTCGGCATCCACGCCGGTATGCCGTTGCGTCAGGTCCAGCGTCGCTGGCCCGACGTGCTCGTCACGGGCTACCGGTCCGAGGCGTACGAGGAGGCTTCGACACTGCTCTTCGACCTCTTCCGGCGGTTCACGCCGCTCGTCGAGCCGGGCTCGATGGAAGAGGCCTTCCTCGACGTCACCGGTCGCGACCGCGGCGACCTCACCGGCATGGCGTACGCCCTCCGGGCCGCCGCCCGGTCGGAAGTGGGGCTGCCGGTCTCGGTCGGTGCAGGCAGCACCAAGCTCATCGCCAAGCTGGCGAGCCGGCGCGCGAAGCCCGACGGCGTCGTCGTCGTCGACGCCGAGCTCGAGGGGCGGCTGCGGCCCAGGCTGCGTCTCGACGAGCTGTGGGGCGTCGGGCCAACGACCTACGAGAAGCTCCACGCCGCAGGCCTCTTCGTCGTCTCCGACCTGCACGGCCTCACCGAGGACGACCTCAAGCGCGTCGTCACCACTGCCATGGCCAGACGCCTCCTGTCCATCGCGCACGGCACCGACGATGCGACGATCCGGCTGCCTGGGCCACGGCGCTCGGTGAGCGCGAGCCGGTCGCTGCCGTCGACCCGCACGCGGTCGAAGGTCGTCGCCGTGCTCGAGGAGTGCGTGAGTCGCGCGATCACCCGGGTCTCGGGCCTCGACGGCCCGCCCCGCCTGCCCACCCGGCTCGAAGTGTTCGTCCGTTACGACGACGGCACGCAGGTGCTCGAGCGCGGACCCCTGGGGGACCCGTCGCTCGATTCGGAGGTGATCGGCGCTGCCGCCGCCGCACTGCTCGACCGCACCGGCTACGAGTGGGACGGACGCGGCGTGACGATGGTCGGCCTGACGCTGCCGCTCCCCATGCCCGGCGTGAACCCACCGGACACGACGACTTGACCTCAAGGGGGCTCGAGGTCGCAGCATGTTCAGGTGACCGCCCCGACCATGACCGACGCCCTCACCACGAGCGAGGCCGCGGCCTACCTGCGCCGCCTCGGCGTGGCCCGTCCCGAGGCACCGACGCTCGGCGCCCTCGCCTCGCTGCACCGGGCCCACCTGCTCACGGTCCCGTTCGAGAACCTCGACATCGGCCTGGGGCGACCCATCCGCCTCGACCACGCGTCGCTGGTGGCGAAGATCGTCGAGGCGCGCCGGGGCGGCTACTGCTACGAGCTGAACGGGCTGTTCGCGCTGCTGCTGCGCCGGCTCGGGTATGCCGTCGACCTCGTCTCCGCACGCGTGGCGACCGCGGACGGCGACCTCACGGCCGAGTACGACCATCTCGCTCTCGTCGTGACGTCGCCCGACCTCGCGGGAAGGGTGCTGGCAGACGTCGGCTTCGGCGACGGATTCGTCGAGCCCCTGCCACTCGCCGACGGCTTCGAGCGGCGCGAACGCGGTCTGGCTGTCGGGGTGGCGCGCCGCGGCGAGCTCTGGGTCTCGCGCGAGCGGCGGGACGGCGAGGACTGGCGGGACCGGTTCGTGTTCTCGACGACTCCGCACTCGCTCGACGACTTCGCCGAGCGGAACATCTGGCAGCAGACGTCGCCCGAGAGCCACTTCACCCGGTCGCGCCTGGTTTCGCAGCTCACCCCCACGGGTCGCGTCACCGTGAGCGGCAACCGGCTCATCACGACGACCCAGGGTCGGCGTGACGAGGTGGAGCTCGCGGACGACGAAGCGGTGCGCGACGCGCTCGCAGACCACTTCGGCATCGTGCTCCCGGCCGTCTGACCTCGCGTCAGCGCTGGACCTCGCCGTGGACGGTCAGTCCCAGGCGTCCGGGGTGGGGCGGCAGAGGCAGAAGGGGTGGCCGGCCGGATCGGCGTAGACGCGGAAGCCGCGCTCGGGCTTCGGGCGCGGAGCCTCTTCCGGATCGAGTGCCACACCGCCCAGCTCGAGCACGCGCTCGTGGGCAGCCGCGATGTCGGCGACGACGAAGTCGAGGTGCACCTGCTGGTGGCCGCGCGGCCAGTCCGGTGACTCGTGGTTCGGGGCGAGCTGGGTAGCGATGCGTGGACCGTCCCAGAGGACGTTGAACCAGTCGCCGTCCGGGTCGCCCTCGACGCGCCCGCCGAGCAGGTCGGCGTAGAACTGCGCGACACCGGCGGCGTCGACGCAGTCGAGCGCGACGCAGTCCCAGCCGATCTTCGAAGCCGTGTTCTCAGTCGTGGTCATGCAACCCACTGAACCACCCCAGGGCGACACCGCTCTCCAGTGACCCGCAGCCCCAGCTTCGCGGGGCTCACTCTCGCCGGTGCTCCCTCGGCACGTGCCAGATGACCTCGTCGGGCAGCACCGTCGCCGTCAGACCGAGCTGGTGGACGATCGTGTGGTGCCGCCCGCAGAGCAGGGCCCCGTTGCACAGATCAGTGGCGCCGCCGTGGAGCCAGTGCACGACATGGTGGGCGTCGCACCACTGGGGTGGGACCGTGCAGCCCGGATAGCTGCACCCGTGGTCACGCAGCGCCATCGCCAGCCGCTGGGCCGGCGTGAAGTAGCGGTCGGCGCGGCCGATGTCGAGCACCTGCGACGGGCCGCCGAGCACCGTCGGCAGGATCTCGGCCTCGCAGGCGACACGGCGTACCGTCGACGCCGACAGCACCTCGTCGTTGTCGGCGACGCCTGCCCCTCGCAGCCGGTCGAGCAACGCCTCCAGCGACATCGTCACGACGAGCTTGGTGCGCGACGTGCGCGTGACACCCTGTGGCGCGGCGACGGCTCGCTGGATCAGCTCGAGAGCAGCGTCGGCCCGACGCGTCGCCGGCGACCGCGGGTCGGTCGCAGCACCCTTGCCGGCGTCGGAGCTGCCGTCGGGCTGCCCAAAGGGCCAGCGGCTCCAGTCGAGGTCGGGGCGCGGCCTCGCGAGCGCGTCGACGGCCGCATCGAGAACGGCCGACCCTTCGGGGTCGAGGCGCCAGAGGTACTCGGTCATGCCGGCGCACCGGCCGATCTTGGTGAGCGACCGTGCCGCGCGCAGCCGCTGCGCCTCGTCCTCGACCTGCTCCGGCGGGCGCAGGCTCGCACGCCCGTGCGATGCCAGTCGACGCAGCTCGCGGACGCCGAGCTGAGGGGCGGCCTCGATCATGGTGTCGACGACCTGCTCGACCTGGTCGGGGTCGGCGAACGTGACGACGTCGTCGCGGAAGCGCACGATGACCGCCGCCTTGTCGACGGACACCGCACCGTCCCGCACGCCACCGGCCAGGCGCGCCCACCGTGGGTCGTTCATGGCTGCGCCGACGGCGGTCAGGGCGGCAGATGCCCCGGCCGCGAGGCCCGGCGCGTGACCAGCCACCCAGTCGTTGCGGGACAGGCCCGAGGCCTCCGGCAGCCCGCGTGAGGTGACCTCGGCCGCCAGCACCGCCGACAGGCTGTGCGCCATCTCGCGGACCGCCTGCGCCTGCTCGATCGCGTCACCGAGCCCCACCTCGGGCATCGTCCAGACGGGCGTGTTGCGGGCGATGAGCCGCAGCTCTGCCGCCATCGAGGCCAGTCGGGCTGCGAGCCCCGGCAGGTCGCGCAGGCTGGCCAGCTGCTGGACGTCGACCATCGCCAACGGCACCGCGGAGGTTTGTTCAGGTGCGCCCGCACCCACCGCGACGTTCAGCGCGCCGCAGCACTCAGCGTGCCCCTTCGGGCGCCTCCTGAGCGTGGCGGTCGTCATGCAGTCGATCATATGTTCGACCGCCGACAGCTCTCCGGCCGTTGTCCACAGGGCCCGGAGTCATCCCAGGGTCAGCTCGACGGCCTCGGCCAGACCACCGTCGTGGACGTGACCGGCCGCACGGTGGAGCTCTTCTCGGCGCCCTCCACGGCGACCGTGTGCGTGCCAGGAGGCAGGTCGGCGAACGAAGCGACCCCGTGGCCCGTGCGCACCGTCGGCTCGACCCGCGCCAGCACCGTCCCGCGGGAGCTGCGCACCGTCACCGCCATCGCCTTGCGCGGCGGCTCGTCGCCACCGAGCTCGGACTCGAGGTCGAAGGTGACCTTCAGCGCCCGCCCGCCGGTGACGAGGTCGGGCACCGTGGCGCGCACGCGCGTGTCCTTGAGCTCGTCGCGTCGTCGCACCGGCTTCGCCGTGAGGATCTCCTGGATCTGGTCGAGGACGACCTGGTTGCACTGGAGGTTCGTGTGCTGCTCCGGGACCCGTACCGCGAGGTTGGTGTCGAGTGCCTCCCCAAGCCCGACCGCCCCGGTGAGCGACACGGTGCCGTCCCCGTAGTCGTTGTCGCTTCCGAAGGTCTGCGACGTGGTCGCCTTGCCGTCGCGCAGCGTCACCGTCGTCTGACTGGGCTGCCGCACGCCCACGACCATGTGCGTCGTCGTGCGGCTCGCGGCCCGAGCCGTCTCGGCCGCCTGCAGGTCGGTGTGGAAGAGCATCGCGTCGGTGACCATCGCCGTGCTGACGTTCGGCACCGGCACCTCGGTCGTCTTCGCCCAGCCGTCGCCGGCGGCGATGCACGCGTACTCCGGCAGCAGCTGGAACAGCGACGGCATGCTCCTCGAGAACGCCGTCAGGTCGAGGGAGAGCGGGCCGATGCCCTTCTTCACGCCGTTGACGAGCTGCTCGAGGGCGTCGGTGGCGCCACGCCACGGCGTGCCCAGGGTGATGAGCTTGCGCGTCACCTCGGCCCCGCCGCACTTCTCGATGTACCAGCGGGCGACGAGACCACCCATGGAGTGGCAGATGAAGACGACCTTCGCGTCGGCGTACGCGCCGCCCTGCCCGCGGAGCCGCTCGAGGGCGGGCTCGACGACCGACTTCAGCCGCTGCCCGTTGAACCGGTTGGACAGGCGCCAGTCGTACGCGTACGTGATGAGGGAGGGGGCCCTGCCGGCTCCGTCGCGCGAGTAGCCCTGCGTCTCAAGGGACTTGACGAGCACGTCGTAGCCGCGGATCGGGGTCCAGATGCCGGGGAGCACGTGGACGTCGGGCATGAGCGCGACCGGCTCGACGCCGTCACCCGGGTGCTCGTCGCCGATCCCCTCGGGCAGCACCTTGTCGAGGATCGAGGGCCCGCCGGTCAGCAGCTTCCACACCGCCCCCGCGCTCGGTGCCCAGATGAGGTTGTCGCTCGCGGGCGAGCCGTCGTCGCCCTTCACGCCGAGAGTGCTGCCCGTGATGCCCGGCAGCACGACCACCAGGTCGTTGCTCGTCATGCGTTCCACCATCCGTCCGTCCCGGTGCGGCGTCCTCTTCCGACCAACGGTGGCACCGACGGGTGCCGGTGATACACGAAACGGGCAGGTCGGGCGAAGCCAGCGGGTATGGACCGAGTGCACCTGCAGCAGAGTGGCTCCGGCACTCCCCGGACGACAGAGAGGCCAACCGTGGACATCACCGACGTCATCCTCCGACAGCACGACGAGCAGCGCCGCATGTTCTCGATGCTGGAGGAGTGGCCGCGCGACGACCACGAGGGTCTCGCCGCGGTGTGGAAGCGGCTCGAGATCCTGCTCGAGGTGCACGCGGAGGCCGAGGAGAAGTACTTCTACCCCGAGCTGCTGCGGCTCGGCACGGGCGGCGCCGACGCCGAGTCCGTCGACGAGGAGGTCGAGGACGCCGTCAAGGACCACAACGAGATCCGCAAGGCGGTGCGCAAGGTCGGCCGCTGCCGCACCGGCTCGGAGGCCTGGTGGAAGGCGGTCGTCGACGCGAACGTGCACAACAGCGACCACATGGGCGAGGAGGAGCGACAGGACCTCGCCGACTTCCGGCAGCAGGCGACCCTCGAGCTGCGGCACGAGATCGCGGTGCAGTTCCTCCGCCACGAGGCGCTGCGCTGGGCCGACGGCATCACACCGAAGGACAAGGACCCCAAGGCGTACGTCAGTGGCGCGAAGTCGTCGAAGGCGTCGGCCACCGCGAAGAAGGCTGCGCGCGCCGCGAAGAAGGCCGCGACGACCGGGCGCGCCCGAGCCGCCCGTTCGAAGAAGTCGTCGGCCGAAGCCGCCGAGGAGTGACTCCCCGCTGACAGACCACGTATGCCGCCCGGTCAGGCCGCGTGCCGAGCCGCGCCCGGCGTCCCCTACATCGAGTGCCCACGAACTCGCGTCGGGAACTGCGCACTCGACCTGGCCCATCCCTGCATCGAGTGCTCACAAGCTCGCGTTGGGAACTGAGCACTCGACGGCGCGGGTGGGCGGCGTCAGGTGCGGGAGTGCTGGCGCCGGCGTTCGACGCGGAGCGCGGCGAGGACGACGAGGCCGGCGACCAAGCCCCAGAACGCGGCGCCGACCCCCGCGACCGTGACCCCGGAGGCCGCGACGACGAGCGTCACCGCGCCGGCCTCGCGTGAGCCGGCGTCGGTGAGGGCGGAGGCTGCCGAGGACGCGAACGTGCCGAGCAGCGCCAGCCCCGCGATGGTCTCGATGAGGCCCTCGGGGGCGGATCGAGCTGCGGCCGTGACGAGTCCGGCGAGAGGGCCGAAGGCGATGTACGTGACCCCGCACGCGACGCCGGCGATCCAGCGCCGGCTCTTGTCGGGGTGCGCCTCGGGGCCTGCCGCCAATGCGGCGGAGATCGCGGCGAGGTTGATCGCGTGCGCCCCGCCGACGGCGCCGACCGCCGTGGCACCACCGGTGTAGAGCAGTGGCGCTCGCATGCCGGGGCGGTAGCCGAACGACGCGAGCACAGCCATGCCCGGGATGTTCTGGCTCGTCATCGTCACGACGAAGAGCGGCAGCGCGATGGCGACGAGCGCCGTCGCATCGAGAGCGGGGGTGACGGGCACGACCGCCGGCACCGCCGTCGAGAGGTCGAGTCGACCGAACACCCCTTGGACCGCCATGACGACCACCGCGGCGACGAGGGCCCCGATGACCGCCCATCGCCGGGCGAGAGCCACGAGCACCACCCACGTGACGATGACCGGCGCGATCGCCACGGGTGAGGCGACCACCGCCCGGAACGGCGCGACGCACAGCGTCAGCAGCACGCCGGCGAGCATCGCGCTGGCCAGGCCGGTCGGGATCGCCTCGACGAGCCGCTCGAGTGGACGCACCAGGCCGCACAGCGCGATGAGCAGGCCGCAGACGAGGAAAGCGCCCACGGCACTGGCGAACCCGCCGGCCGGCGCCGTCGCCGCAGCGAGCAGCGCCGCCCCCGGCGTCGACCAGGCCATCGTGATCGGCATCCGCAGCCGCCACGAGAAGAGCACGCAGCCGAGACCCATCGTGACGCAGAGGACGAGCGGCCCCGAGGCCGCCTGCTCCGGACTCGCGCCCACGGCCCGCAGGCCGGTCAGCACGACGGCGAACGAGCTCGTGAAGCCGACGAGTCCGCAGACGATTCCGGCCAGCACCGCGTGCGCGGTCGAGCCGTCGTGTGCCGACGCTCCCCGGCCCGGCCCCGACCCCGGCCCCACTGACCTCACCGACCCGACTGCCTCTGGGTGCCCCGTCACCGCCGGCTCAGTGGAGGTGGTCGCTCGACGCGAGCGCACGCCACACCGCGTCGAAGGCGGTGGGGCTGCCGGCCGCCACGAGCCCCGGCGGGGTGAGGTCACGGGGCGAGTACGCCTGTCCTGCAGTGGTGCCCAGCATGCCGCCGGCCTCGGAGAGCAGCAGCGAGCCGGGCACGTGGTCCCACGGCGACGCCTTCGCGTAGACGATGTAGTCGGCCTCGCCCTCGACGAGCTTGGGGTAGTCGATGCCGCACGAGACCCACGTCAGCGTCATCGGCTCGAGGCCCTCGGGCGCCTTGCCGATCCACTTGCGGCGCGAGGTGCGTCCGCGCAGCGCACCGTCGGGACGCGAGGGCACCGTGAGCCGTCGGGAGCCCTCGGCGTCGTGGCGCCACGTGCCGGCGCCGCGTTCGGCGACGAAGGCGAGCTCGTGCTGCGGCTGCCAGATCCAGGCCCGCACGGCCTCGCCGCCCACCGTCTCGCTCACCATGACCGCATGGTCCTTGGACCCGTGGACGAAGTTCTTCGTGCCGTCGACGGGGTCGACGGTGAAGGCGTGTTCCGCAGCGGCATACCTGTGGAGCAGGTCCGGGTCGCCGGCGTAGGTCTCCTCGCCGAGGATCGTCGCGTCCGGGTAGGCCGCCCTCAGCGCCCCGTTGATCAGCACCTCGGCCTCGCGGTCGGCGTCGGTGACGAGGTCTCCGGGGTTCTTCTCGTGGACCTCGCCGTCGGCGAGCGCCCGGAACCGGGGGTTGATGACCTGCTCGGCCACGTCCTTCAGGAGGCTCAGCACCTCGTCCGTCTGCACTCCCCCAACCTAGCGACCCGTGGCCGGGTCACCGACGAGCGTCCCATCGGCGTCGAGCGGACGCAGGTGCTCCGGCACGGCGAGCCACCAGCCGAGGATGCCGCGGGCGATCTCGGGCATCGCGAGCGGGTCGTCGCCCGGCACCGGCAGCGCATCCTGCAGGGCGGTGAGCAGATCGCGGCGGCCACGCATGCCGAGCACGTAGACGAGGCCGCGCAGCAGCTCGGTGTCCTCGGCGCCGAGCGCGGCGCTGCCGGAGGCGACCACCTGGGCGGCCCGGCGGGCGAACGACGTCTCACGTTCCTCGCGTCGCCGGGTGGCCGGCTCCACGGTGTTGCCGACGACGTATGCCGCCTGCGCCGCGACCGAGCGCGGCGTCGTCTTCGAGAGGGCCACCTTCTCGAACATGTCGAGGTCCTCGGGTTGCCCCACCCACAGCAGCACGCTCACCGCCTCGTGGGCCACGACGAGGTCGCCGCGGTCGACGGCCGCGCTGAACGCCGCCGCGTGCACCCGCCCGATGATGCGGCTCTGCGGCGACAGCATGAGGATGCCGAGGGCGTTGTCGCGGTCCTCCTCGTTCGTCTGGCCGAGCGCGGTCTGGAGCAGCGTCGCGAGCACGGGCTCGCCCGCCGCGGCGCGCCCCTCCCCCGCCTCGAGCACCGCCTTGATCCGCTTCTGCGCCTCGTGCACCGCCTGCGCCGACACGGCCCGCCCGTCACGGATGATCGACGCGGCGGCCCGCCGGTCCTCGGCCGTCAGCACGTTGGCGATGCGCTGGCTGGCCGGGCCGAGCGCGCGCACGAGGTTCGCAGCCCCCCGGTGCACGAGGTAGGAGTGGTCCGGGTCGCGCAGGTGCTGCACGGCCAGGCGCACCGCCTCGCGGCGGATGTCCACGTCGAGACGGGTGCCCCGCACCAGCGTCGTCAGCACGATGAGGCAACCCCGCAGCGCGCTCGAGCTCGTCGGGTCACGCAGCTGGTCGAGCATGACCGAGAGCGCCTGCGGGTCGCGCGTGTACTGCAGCAGGCTGAGGGTGTCGTTGTAGAACTGCGCGTCGGGCCGGGCGACCGCTTCGGCAGCCAGACGGGCCACGACCCCACCGCTGCGGGGATGCCCGGCAAGACGTGCCAGCGCCTCGGTGCGCTGCGCGTACTCGAGGTTCAGGCACAGGCCCACCTCTTGCAGGAGTCGGCGGAAGAGCGCCTCCCAGTCTGACGAGCGGATCATGGCGTGCGGCATACGGCCGAGGTGGTCGGAGAGCCGGTCCCAGTCCAGGCCGGTCATCCGGTCGTCGCCGAGGGCGCGCTCCAGCAGCTCGAGCGTCTCGCCGACGTCGGGCTCGCCGCGGGGCGGCAGGGCTGCGGCCGACCGGATCGGCTCGTGCGACCGGGCGAAGAGGTCGATCACGGAGAGCAGCTGCCCCTCGGGCAGCTCGAGCACCGACTCGTAGCGTCGCACGAGCGCTCGTGTCAGGTCGACACCGCCGCCCTCCCAGCGACCGACCTGGGCGCGGTGCACCGGGGCGGCCCGACCCGCTCCCTGCGCGAAGCCGGCCGCGCTGCGCAGGGCGGGGTCAGCCGCGTGCATCCGGGCGTTGCGCAGCACCCACCGGATCTCGTCGCTCAGCACGGGCGTCCTCCGGCAGGCGTCCCGGCAGGCGTCCCGGCCGCAGCCGGCTGCCCGGTTGCGTCGGGAAGGTTTCCCCGCAACGACGCCCACACCGGGCCCGAGCCCTTCGTAGGGTGACGATCGAGCCGGATGCTCCGGGACGGGAGTCGCGATCTGGGGGGGACTCCCGTCCCACCGGCGGCCCTGTCGAGGCGTGTGTCATCGCCCCCGGTGGCCGCCCGCCGCGCCCGTGCCGTCGCCGGCGTCACCCCTGCGTGCCGTTCCACGGCAACCCCCTCGTGCGTCCCCGGAGCCCCCGCTCCGCCCCCTCGAAACCTGCAACCGACCCCCGCGACGTTGCGCTGGAACGGACGTCCCGCAACGGGTGAGGGATATCTCGTTCCATTGGGTACGGTAAGCCTCGGTACGCAGCCTGTGGAGGGGAAGCGCGCCTTTTGGGCCGGGAGCCAGCACGCTGGCTCCCGGCCTTTCACGTACCCGCTGGGCCCACCCCGTGCCCGACGAGCCCGACGAGCCCGCTGAGGGGCAGGACGAGGTCAATGCCGATGACGAGTGCGTATGCCGGCTGGCAGGCTGACGCCGTGACCGCCGAGCCCCAGCCCTCCTCGTCCAGCCCGTCCGTTTCGTCCGCCCCTGCCGGCGCCGCGCTCGTGGCCGTCCTCACCGACGGCGTCGTGACCCTGCGGCCGCATTCCCTCGACGACGCCGACGCGATCGTCGAGCAGAGCAGCGACCCCGAGAGCCTGCGCTGGACCACCGTCCCGCGCCCCTACTCCCGCGACGACGCGGTCTGGTACGTCAACCGCAACCTCGAGGACTGGGCCGACCCCACCGCGGCCCGGCACTGGGCGATCGAGTGGACCGACAGCCTCGGCCGGGTGCGGTTCGGCGGCAGCATCGACCTTCGTCCGGGTGCCGCTGCGTCGGTGGGCGAGATCGGCTTCGGCCTGCACCCCGCTGCCCGGGGCCACGGCATCATGTCGCGCGCGGTGCGCCTCGTCGTCGAGCACGCCTTCTCGACCCCCGTCTGGGGCACGCCTGTGAGCCGGCTGCACTGGCGCGCGGTCGTCGGCAACTGGGGCTCGCGCCGGGTCGCCTGGGCCGCAGGCTTCACCTTCCACGGCACCATCCCCGAGAGCCATCCCGACCCGATGGGCGGGCCGACGGCGCTCGACACGTGGACGGCGAGCATCACGCCCGGCGACTCGCGAGCCCCGCGCAAAGCGTGGCTCGCGGCGACCCCGATCGAGGGCGAACGCGTACGCCTGCGTCCGTGGCGACTCGACGACGTCGACGCGATCGAGCCGCGCGACGACCCGGAGCACTGGATGCCGGCCGGGTCCATCCTGCGGCGCGAGACGTTCCCCACGTGGCTGCACGTGCGGCAGGAGCGGATGGCCGACGGCATCGGGATCGACTGGTGCGTCGCCGACCTCGAGACCGACCGGGCACTGGGCAGCGTCCTCGTCTTCAGCCGCGGCGGGGAGATCGGCGAGACCGCCGAGCTCGGCTACCAGTTCTTCCCCAGCGCCCGAGGCCGCGGCGCGGCGAAGGAGGCCGCGCGCCTGGCCGTCCGCCACGCGCTCACCCCGGCCGCCGAGGGTGGCCTCGGCGTGCGGCGCCTCGTTGCCGAGACCGCGGCCGACAACGAGGCGAGCAACGCCGTCCTCCGGTCGGTGGGCTTCACCGAGTTCGGGCGCGAGCACGCCGTCGACCGGCTCGCCGACGGCAGCTGGAGCGACGCGCTGCACTGGGAGCTGCTCCCGTGAGGCTGCACCACGACCAGGAGCTCGAGGCCCCCGTCGACGCCGTGTGGTCGCACTTCATGGACCTCAAGCGCATCGGTCGCTGCTTCCCCGGGGCGGCCGTGACGAAGGTCGACGGCGACGACTTCGTCGGCGAGATCCGCGCCAAGCTCGGCCCGCTGTCGATGTACTTCGACGGCACCGGGGCGATGACCGAGCGCGACGAGCAGGCGGGGCACGCGCGCCTCGCCGCCACCGGGCACGAGCGCCACGGCCTGGGCAAGGCGCGGATCGACATCACCCTCGCCCTCGAACCGCTCGGCGACGACCGCACCCGCGCGCGGCTCGCCACCGACCTCGTCTTCCTCGGATTCCCGATGGACTTCGGCACCGGCCTCGTCCAGCGCGCCTCGGACCCGCTCATCGAACGGTTCCTCACCTGCATGGCGGTCACCGACCGGCTGCCCGCCGACGAGTCCGAGGACGACGCCGGGGCCCTCGACCTCGTCCGCTCGGCCGGCGACCTGCTCGGCTCGTTCCGACGGGGCCGCAAGCGGTCATGAGGGTCGCCGTCGTCGGCGCGAGCGGCTACGTCGGCTCCCGGCTCGTGCCCGAGCTGCTCCGGCGCGGCCACGACGTCGTGGCCACGCACCACCGGTCACCCGCGACGGCATACCCGTGGGCCGACGACGTGCAGTGGCGACGCGTCGACGTGCAGGACGAGGACGCGGTCATCGCGGCCCTCGAGGGCGTCGATGCCGTCTGCTACCTCGTGCACGGGCTCGACGGCGAGGACTTCATGGAGCGCGACCGCCGGGCTGCCGACAACGTCGCGTATGCCGTCGGCGTCGTCGGCGCGACCCGTCTCGTCTACTTCTCGGGGATCGTCCCCGACCTGCCCGACGACGAGCTGTCGGACCACCTCCTCTCGCGTCTCGAGGTCGAGGAGGTGCTCGCGACCGCCGACTGTCCCGTGCTGACGCTGCGCGCGTCGATGGTGGTCGGGGCCGGGTCGACGAGCTTCGAGGTGATGCGCCAGATGTCGCACCGTCTCGGCGTCGTGCAGACGGTGCCGGCGTGGATGGGCGGCTCCGTGATCCAGCCGGTGGCGGTGACCGACGCGGTCTGGTTCCTCGCGGAGGCGCTCGAGCGACCCGACGTCACCGGGCACCTCGACGTCGTCGGGCCCGACCGGCTCAGCTACGTCTCCCTCCTGCGCACGTATGCCGCCGAGGCGCGCCTGCTGCGCGTGCAGCTGCCGGTGTGGCTGGCACCCGTCGAGACGGTCGCGCGCGTGGCCGGCGCCCTCGTCGACATCCCGACCGGGACCGTGGAGTCGCTCATCCCGAGCCTCGGCCACGACATGGTGGGCGAGCGCGACGCGGCCGACGTGCTCGGCGAACCGGGCGGTGGACGGCTCGGCGTGGCCGAGGCCATCCGGCGGTCGCTCGCGACCGAGCGGGCGGGTGAGGGCGCCCCGGACGGCGCGGCCGCGGACGGCGATCCGCAGGCGCCGTCGGTCGGCGACCCGGCGTGGTCGCGGCACCGTTCGGTGCTCGACTGGGTCTGGTCGGCCGCCCGCGGCCGCTGAACCCCGGCTCACACTCGAGTGCTCACTTCCGGACGGTCAGCGGGCGATGTAGCCGCCGTCGATGTAGAGCTCGAGACCCGTGACGAAGGCCGCGTCGTCGCTCACGAGGTAGGCCACGCCGGCCGCGATCTCGGAGGGCTTGCCGAGACGACCCATCGGCGTCAGGTCGATCATGACCTGCTCGTAAGGGGTGCCCCTGGTCGGGTCGAGGATGGGCGTGTCGATGAAGCCGGGGTGGATCGAGTTGACGCGCACCCCTTCGGTCGCCCAGTGCAGCGCCACGTTCTTCGTCAGCGTGCGCACCGCACCCTTCGCGGCGTGGTAGGCGGGCGACGTGCCGAACCCGCCGCTCGTGCCGAAGATCGAGCTGATGTTGACCACAGCGCCGTGGGCGGACGCCTTGAGGTGCGGGGCCGCGGTCTTCATGCCGAGGAAGACCCCGGTCTGGTCGATGGCGACGGTGCGCTCCCAGTCGGCAAGGCTCGTCTCCTCGATCGGCAGCAGGTCCCCCAGACCGGCGTTGTTGACGAGGATGTCCAGCGAGCCGAACTCGTCCACGGCCTTGGCGACGGCAGCCGCCCAGTCCTCCTCGCTCGTCACGTCGTGCCGCAGGAAGTCGACCCTGGCGCCGGTCGCCCGCAGCTCCTCGACCGTCGTCGCACCGAGGGCCTCGTTGACGTCGGTCAGCAGCACTGCCGCGCCCTCCTCGGCCAGCCGCTGCGCCGTCGCCTTGCCGATGCCGCTCGCGGCGCCGGTCACGAGCGCCACCCGTCCGTCGAGCCGGTTCATCTTGATCACTCCAGTTCAGTTGTGAGACAGGCAGACTGCCTGCCCTTCCAGTCTCCGCCGATCGTGGGTCCGGCACTGGCGTTCCAGCCGGCCGGAGGGGCCGACGTGACGAAGCAGACAGTCAGGGTGCACTCGGGGTCGGAATGGGGGTCGACCCCGGTTGCGACGAGAGCCCCCGGGGTATGACTGTGGATGCAGTGAGCCCGGCGCACCGCCGGGCCAGTGCGAGACGAGGAGACACCGGTGTCGTTCGGTGAGCAGCTGAAGCACAAGGCGGACGAGGTCCACCTGCAGGAGAAGGCGAAGGACTTCGGTGACGCCGTGGTCCAGATGGCCAAGGCCGCAGTGGCGGCTGCGGCTGGCTACGCCCAGGAGAACCGCGACAAGGTCGACGGAGCGCTCGACAAGGCCTCCATGAAGATCGACGAGAAGACCGGCGGCAAGCACGCCGACACCGTGACCAAGGTCCGAGCCTCGGTCGACAAGGGCATCGACAAGCTCGTCGAGCAGCACCACGGGACGACGGCCACCTCTCCCACACCGGCCCCGTCCGTGCCCGACGACAAGCACAGCGCCTTCGACGACCCGGACGACGGGTCCTCCCCCGCCGGCAACCCCACCTGAGCCGGCACCTCCCAGGAGCCGCGTGTCACCGCCCCCCTCGGTGACACGCGGCTTCCGCGTCCAGACATCAGACCGTGCAGACCGTGCAGACGGTGCAGACCGTGCGGACCGCGCGGACGACGGCCGGACGCACGGCGACGACGTCAGCGGTGGCCGACGCTTACGTGCCCCGAGCCGGTGTTGACCTGGAGCGACGACGGACTCCCCGGGTCCGACGCGACCCCGACCTCCGCCCCGCCCGAGCCGGAATCGATGCTCAGCGCGTAGCGCGCCCCACCAGGGACCAGCACCGACACGTCCCCCGTCCCGGCTCGCACGTCCACGGCCGGGACCACAGCCCCGAGCTCGAGCGCGATGTCGCCGCTGTCGGCATACGCGGTCAGTTCCCTCGAGCGCAGGCCGGCGGTGGCGATGTCGCCCGACCCGGTCTTGAGGACGGCGCTGCCGAACGAGCCGTCGACCGACACGTCGCCCGAGTCGTTGTCCACGGTGATTTCGGACCCGTCGGGCACCGTGACGACGAAGTCGACCCCGCACCATCCGACGAGGGCACCGCACTCGGCCCCGAGCTCGAGCGTCGAACCGTTGAGCAGCTCCGAGGCGCGCGGCGCCGACGACCACGGACCCCACGCGAGATGTCGCGTGACCTGGACCGTCCCGGCCGCCCCACCGCTCACGACGCGCACGTCGTTGCCGCCGCCGATGACCGTGAGGTCGCCTGCCGGCATCGCGTACGCCGCCTGCTGGGTGGCATCGCGTCGCAGCCCGTCCGCGACCGCGTCCCACGACGTCGCCCACGCGACGCTCGCGGCGACCAGGGCAGCGCCGACACCGGCGACCACCCACGACCTCTTCCCCCGCCCCACCCGATGCAAGGTACCGCCCGTCGACCTCCTGACGGATCCGAAAGCGTGAATCTCATTGGCTGTCAACCGAATTGATGGACGACTCAATCGTGTCCCATTTGCACCCGAAGGCGCCGGTTTCGTCTAGGTAGTTGCACTCAACCTCGGCACGAGCGGTATCGCGGGCGGCCCCTCCGCCTTCTGAAGTCCCGACCAACGACTTCCAAGGGAGAAACCACCATGTCGCAGCTCGTCGTCGACGGCCCCGGACGTTCCGGAGCCCGCACGCCCCTCAGCACCCGCCTCGCCGGCGGCCGCACCACCATCACGGCCCGGGCCACGGCGGCCGTCGACCGCCTCCAGGCGTTCCTCGTGGCCTACAGCCTCCACGCCCTGCGGATCAGCCTCGGCCTGATCTTCCTCGGCTTCGGGGTGCTCAAGTTCTTCCCGGGGCTGAGCCCCGCGGAGGCGATCGCCTCGGCCACCATCGACCGGCTCACGTTCGGACTCGTGACGGGCCACAACGCCGTCCTGCTCACGGCGGTCACCGAGACGGTCATCGGCCTGACGCTCGTCACCGGCAAGTTCCTGCGGGTCGGCGTCGTCATCCTCGGCAGTGCGCTGATCGGCATCATGTCGCCGCTCGCGCTCTTCACCGCCGAGCTCTTCCCGCACGGCCCGACGCTCATGGGCCAGTACGTCCTCAAGGACATCGTCCTGGCTGCCTCGGCCCTCGTGGTCGCGGCCTACGCCCTCGGCGCCCGTCTGGGCTCCGGCTCGGACGACTGACCACACCTCACCGCCTCTCAGGAACCCGAGCAGGAGACCTCGTCATGACCGCACTTCCCGTGGGCCCGGCCCGGCCGATCTGGCCGGCAGCCGGCACCGCCCACCTGACCCGCCTCGTCGACGCCCCGACCGACCATCGCCGCCGCTTCGGCCTCGGCGAGGGGCGCCGCGTCCACCGCTTCCCCGCCGCGACGTTCCTCGACCGGCCGGTCGCGCGTGAGGAGCTCGCGGTCGCCCGTGACGCCCTCGAGGCGTCCGACCGGGCCGCCTCACGTCGCCTGGCCGCCCTCGGCACCTTCGCCGCCCTGCTCCTCGCCGGGCTCGTCGGACTGCTCGCGACCGGGCACGGCACGGGTCCCGGCCTCACCGGGGTCGCGAGCCTCTGGGGCTGCGGCGCGGGACTCGGGGTCGTCGTCCTCGGCCTCGTCGCCGTGCTGCGCCAGCACCAGCGGGAGCACGACGTCCTCAGCGAGCGGGTGCGCGCGTACGAGGCGCGCCTGGAGCAGCTCCGCGCACTCCGCTGAGACGGCGCCCGCGGCATACATACTGGGCCGCATGGACGATGCCGTGACCATCCCGACCGAGGCCGGCGAGATGCCCGCCCACCTGTTCCTGCCGCCGTCGGGCCGAGGTCCCGGCATCGTCGTGCTGCAGGAGATCTTCGGGGTGAGCGGCTACGTGCAGCGGCGGGCGGCACAGCTGGCCGAGCTCGGCTACGTCGTCGTGGCGCCAGAGATCTTCTGGCGCCTCGGCGTGACGTCGCCGATCGAGGGCGAGAACGCCCTGCAGGAGGGCGTGGCTCTCGTCGGGAGGCTCGACTGGCAGGCCGCCGTCACCGACGCCACCGCGACGGTCGAGTGGCTGCGGGCCAGCGACGAGGTCGCCGGTGGCGTCGGTGTCGTCGGCTTCTGCTTCGGCGGCGGGCTCGGCTTCAACGTCGCGGCCCACCTCGAGGCCGAGGGCTCGGCGCCGCTGGACGCGCTCGTCAGCTACTACGGCTCCGCGCTGCCGGGCCTGCACGACACCATGACGGTCACCGCACCGAGCCTGCACCACTTCGGCCTCGCCGACTCGTACATCGACGCCGACACCGTGCGCCGCATCGAGGCGTCGGTGACCCAGCAGCCCGACACGGTGGTGGAGACGTATCCCGGCGCCGACCACGCGTTCGACAACGACGACATGCCCTGGCACGACGCCGGCGCCTCGGCCCTGGCGTGGGCACGCACCGAGGACTTCGTGCGCCAGCACCTGCCCGTCGCCTGAGCGGACGCTCACCGTCCCCACCGCCCCCCGAACGGGTATGGCTCACAAGGCGTCCTGAACGGGCGTCCTGCATGCGCTTGGTCGCGCGCGAGGAGGAACGGTGAGCGCACTAGACGAGGGGTCCTTGGCCCGCGCGCTCGAGGGACGCATCGCCGAGGCCACCCCCGGTGGAGCGCGCCGCTACGCGTTCGGCGTCGCGCGTCTCGCCTGCTCCACCTCCGGGCTGAAGGACGCCCGCACGCTCGAGGTCGCCCTGGGCGGGCTCGAGCGATACCCCGAGATCGACGACCTCGCGCACCTGTGGGACCTCGAGCGCCGTCTCAACGCCGCATGCGCCGTGCAGCTCGGGGGCGACCCGAGCCACTTCAGCCAGGAGGAGCTGCTGCTCCACCCGGCGTGCCAGGAGGCACGTGCCGTGTCGGCCGTCATCGCGGCGCTGCTGCCCGACGCCTTCGTGGCCGCGCGCCGCGCCACCCGCGAGGCGCGGGCCGCTGGCTGCCGCCAGGCCGACCTCGATTCCACCGCCGCAGACCTGCTCTGACCCGTCGGGAACCGAGCACTCGACGTAAACCCAGCCCGTCGAGAACTGAGCACTCGACGTAAACCCAGCCCGTTGGGAACTGAGCACTCGACGTAAACCCAGCCCGTCGAGAACTGAGCACTCGACGTAGGGCAATTCCCGTCGAGTGCCCACTTTCGTACGCCTCGGGCTGGCCTCAGCGGGGCAGGGCCGCGGGGAGGTCTGCGGGGTCGGCCTCCGGCCACTGCTGCGGGTGGGCACCGAGTTCGTGGAGCTCGGCCACCTGCTCGCGACACCACGTCGACACCGTGCGGCGGCCCGCCAGCACGTCGGCGGCGAACTCGCGCCACGGGAGCCACTGCGCCACCGCGACCTCGGTGGCGTCGGGCTGCGGCGCCGGCGCCGTGCCGGCGACCCGTCCGACGAGCACCGGGCACAGCTCGAGCTCGACGACCCCGTCCTGCTCGGCACGGTAGGAGAAGCGTGGCAGCACGAGGCGGAGCGCACCGACGGTGAGGCCGAGCTCGTCGGCCACGCGACGGCACACGGCGTCGTGCAGGTGCTCGCCGGGCGCGGGGTGGCCGCAGGCGGAGTTGGTCCACACGCCCGGGAAGGTGGTCTTGCCGAGCGCGCGCTGCGTGAGCAGGAACGACCCCTCGTCGTCGAAGAGGTAGACCGAGAAGGCGAGGTGCAGCGGGGTGTCGGCGTGGTGGACGCTCGACTTGGGCGCCGTGCCGACGGCCTCACCCTCGGGCGACACGAGCACGACGAGCTCCTCGCCCGGGTCCTCGTGCGTGTCGTCGTGCGTGTCGTCGTACGCGTCGTCGTGCGGGGCATCGCGGTGCTCTCGGGCGGTCACCGGTTCGGCCTCGCCAGCTCGTTGACGGCTCCCCGGAAGACCGGCGGCAGCGCGGCAGCGGCGGGCACGAGCAGGCGCCGTCCCCACGTCGGACGGGTCACCTGCACGAGGGTGTGCGTGAGCAGCGCGTAGCGCCGGGTCGCGGCCCGCCAGGCCCGTTCGTACGCGTCGGGCTCGCCGGCCGTGATCGCCGAGACGGCTGCGCGGGCGTGGGCCAGGCCGAGCGAGATCCCCTCACCGGTCAGCGCGTCGACGTAGCCGCTCGCGTCGCCAGCCAGCAGGACGCGCCCGGCGACCCGTCGGCTCGTGCGCTGCCGGAGGGGTCCCGCGCCACGGACCGACGTCACCACGGGTGCGTCGCCGAGGCGCTCACGCAGGTGCGGGAAGTCGGCGAGGCTGTCGGTGAGGGGGCCGCGCTGCCGGCTGAGCACGGCCACGCCGACGAGGTCGTCGGCGACGGGGGTCACGTACGCCTCGGCGTGCCGGCTCCAGTGCACCTCGACGTGGTCGCCCCACGGGCGCATGCCGTAGTGCTGGCGCAGGCCGTAGCGGCCGGGCCGGCGCCGGCCGGGCTCGGGGTCGTTGGTGCGCCGCTGGTCGCGGTCGAGGCCCAGGGCGCGACGCGTGGGCGAGTGCAGCCCGTCGGCGGCGATGACCCAGGTGGCCGACAGGGTGGGGCCGGTGCCGCTGGAGTCCTCCGTGGGCACGCGGACGCAGCGCTCGTCCTGGGTCACGCCGGTGGCCGAGAGTGGCAGCACCTCGACGCCGGCCTCGTCGACGGCACGGCGGACGGCGTCGTGCAGCACGGTGCGCCGCACGCCTCGGCCGAGGCCGCCGCTGAAGTCGGCCTCGGCGACCCTGCCCCGGGCGAGGTAGCGGATGCCGCGGAGGTCGTGCCCCGGCGGGTCGACGCCGAGGTCGGCGAGCGCCTGCAGCCCGCCCGGCATGAGGCCCTCTCCGCACGCCTTGTCGATGGTGCCGACGCGAGGCTCGAGCACGACGGGGGTCAGGCCGGCCCGCGCGGCATACGCTGCGGCGGCGAGACCGACGGGACCGCCGCCGATGACGACGACGTCGACGTGGCGGTCTGCCCGGGTGTTCGGGGACTGCTCGCTGGTCATGCGAGCGCCTCTGCGGGAGTGGCGATCTCGCGCAGAGCCGCGTTCTCGACGCGGACCCGGACCGTCAGCAGCACGGCGTTGGCGACGGTGAAGACGACCGCCGTGACCCAGGCGGTGTGCACGAGCGGCAGCGCGAGGCCCTCGACCACGACGGCCACGTAGTTCGGGTGCGGGAACAGTCGGTAGGGACCGCCGCGCACGAGGGACAGGCCGGGCACGACGATGACCCGGGTGTTCCACTGGTTGCCGAGGGTGCGGATGCACCACCAGCGCAGCGCCTGGCTGGCGACGGCGAGGGCGAGCATCGCCCACCCGAGGGCCGGCACGAACGGCCGACCGGCCGCCCACACCTCGGCGACGGCGCCGACGAGCAGACCGGTGTGCAGCACCACCATGACGGGATAGTGCGACTGGCCGCGTTCGACACCGCCGCGCGAGAAGGCCCATGCCGCATGGCGTTTCGACACGACGAGCTCGGCAAGGCGCTCGAGCCCCACGAGGAGCACGAGGCCGGTGAAGAGCCACGGTGAGGTCATCGAGGCCTCAGTCGGCTGCCCGCAGGAGCACGAGCTCGAGGCAGAACCCGGGGCCCATCGCCATGAGCACTCCCCACGACCCCGGCTCGGGCGTGTGGTCGGCGAGGGTGTCGGCGAGCACGTGCAGCACGGAGGCGGAGCTGAGGTTGCCGATGCGGTCGAGGGAGCGCCACGTGACACCGAGGGCCTCACGGTCGACCTCGAGGGCCTCCTGCATGGCGTCGAGCACCTTGGGGCCGCCCGGGTGCGCGACCCACCAGCCGATGTCGGCCCGGGTCAGCCCCTGGTCGGCGAGGAAGCGGTCGACGTCGTCGCGCACGTTCGCGCGCACGAGGTCGGGCACCTCGGCGCCGAGGACGATGCGCAGGCCGGTCGCGCCGACGTCCCAGCCCATCGCGCGCTCGGTGTCGGGGTAGAGCCGGCTGCGGGTGGCGACGACGCGGGGCTGGTCGGCGGCCAGGGCAGGGGCCCGGTTCGCGCCGACCATCACGACGGCAGCGGCCCCGTCGCCGAAGAGGCCGCTCGCCACGAGGTTGGCCGTCGAGGTGTCCTCGCGCTGCACGGTGAGGCTGCACAGCTCGACCGAGAGGAGCACGGCGACGTCGTCCGGGTGCCCGACGAGGTGGTCGTGGACGCGCGCGACGCCGGCGGCACCGGCCACGCAGCCGAGGCCGACGAGCGGGACCCGCTTCACGTCGTCGCGCAGGCCGATCTCGGCGGCGACCCGCGCCTCGATGGACGGCACGGCGAGACCGGTGATCGTCGTCGAGACGATGAGGTCGACGTCGCGCGGAGTGAGCCCTGCGGCCGCCAGCGCCTTGGTGACGGCGTGGGACCCGAGGTCGGTGGCGACGCGGATGAACTCGTCGTTGGCCTCGCCGAAGTCGGCCAGCCGCCAATATCGCTCGAGCGGCAGCGCCAGATGCCGCTGGCTGACGCCGGCGTTGGCGTGGAACCGTTCGAGGACGAGGCGGTCGGTGCCAGTCGAGCCGAGCACGTCGGCGAAGGCAGCGGTGATCTCGGCCTGGGCGTAGGTGTGGTCGGGCAGGACGCCTCGGACAGCCGCAAGGTGGCTCACGTCGCCAGCCTAGGCTGCGGCGCGCCCACCCGTGCCGCCGACTACACCTAGGCTCACGTCGTGGCCGGATCCCGGGTGGTGCGAGGGCTGGTGCTCGCCTGCCACCCGGGCCCCACGCTCGCGGTGACGGTGCTGACGGCCCTGCTCGCGTGGTCGGCCGGCCACGCGCCCGGACGGGCGCTGCTCGTGACGAGTGCCGTGCTCACCGGGCAGCTGTCCATCGGCTGGTCGAACGACCTCGTCGACGCCGCCCGCGACCGCGCCGTCGGCCGCGCCGACAAGCCGCTGGCCACCGGCGCCGTGTCCGAGCGGGTCACGCGCATCGCGTGCGGGGCCGCGCTCGTCGCCTGCGTCGGGCTGTCGCTCGCGTGCGGGCTCGCGTCGGGGCTCGTGCACCTCGTGCTCGGGGTGGCGTCGGGCTGGGCCTACAACCTCTGGTTCAAGCGCACCGTGCTCTCCCCGCTGCCGTATGCCGTCGCGTTCGGCGCGCTCCCCGCGGTCGTGACGCTCGCCCTGCCCGATCCCGCGCTGCCGCCCGCCTGGGTGGTCGGCACTGGCGCGCTGCTCGGTGTCGGTGCGCACCTGCTCAACGCCCTGCCCGACCTCGCGGACGACGAGGCGACCGGGGTGCGGGCGCTGCCCCACGTGCTCGGCGCGGTGGTCGTGCGCCGGGTGGCACCCGCGGTGCTGCTGCTCGGGACGGTCGTGGCGGCATACGGCCCGGGCATCGACCCGGCGGGCTGGCTGCTGCTGGGCGTGTGCGTCGCGCTGGCCGGCATCGCGGTGCTCGCCCGCGGGCGGGTGCCGTTCGTCGCGGCGGTGCTCATCGCCCTCGCGAACGTCGTGGCGCTCGTCGCGCGCAGCTGACGCCCCGGCGGAAAGGTCGCGTGGGACGGGTGAGGGTGTCGCGTCAGGACGTCGGCAGGATGCGCAGGACGACGCGGTTGCTGTTGCCCCGCCGCAGCACCCACTCGATGGCCATGAAGATGCGGAACTCGGTGCCGTACTTGCGCAGCAGCCGCCGGTTCACGGCCTCGGACGCCGCGCTGTCGCGGATGATCTCGGTCGTGCCCTCGACGACCGGCGAGCCCGGCTCGACGTTGCCGCGGCGGTCGCACGGCTGCAGCGTGACGTGCGGGTTGTTCCGGATCCGCTTGAGCTTGCCGGCGCCTTCGGGCGTGCTGACGATGGCGGCTCCCGCGTCTGGCAGCACCCAGACCGGGGTGGCGACCGGCTCGCCGGAGCGGCGATAGGTCGTCAGCAGCACGAAGCGTTCGCCGCCGAGGTTGTGGAGCGTGGGGGCCTGCGTCATGGGAGGGTCGTACCCGATCGGCCGACCGCACCGCACATGCGCTCCCGACGCTGGGATCCCGCTCCGCCCAGAGGAGCAGCATCCGACCGCTCCGCTCGAGCGTGTGCTCGGCCGGGGTGTCTGCGCGCGTGGCTACGATCGGCGAGTGAGCGCCAAGCCCGCCGTCGTCGAAGCGCCGAGTCCGGTCGACCCCTCCGTGGTGCGGGAGGTGCGCGTCTCGAGCCCCGACCGCGTGCTGTGGCCCGCCGAGGGCATGGCCGACGGCAAGCCCGTCACCAAGCTCGACATGGCGCACTACCTCGTCTCCGTCGCCGAGCCCATGCTGCGCGCCCTCGGTGACCGGCCGGTGACGCTGCAGCGCTTCCCCGAGGGCATCGAGGGCGAGGAGTTCTTCTCCAAGAACCCACCGAAGGGCGTGCCGGAGTGGGTGCGCACGGTGATGTGCACCTATCCGTCGGGGCGCAAGCACCCGCAGCTGGTCATCGACGAGATCGCCAGCGCCGTGTGGGCGGCGCAGATGAACACCATCACCTTCCACCCGTGGCCGGTCCGCACCGCGAACGTCGACAACCCCGACGAACTGCGCATCGACCTCGACCCACAGCCCGGCCGCGGGTTCGCGGACGCGGTCGAGGCGGCATACGCCCTCAAGGAGGTGATGGCCGAGATCGGCCTCACCGCGTGGGCGAAGACGTCGGGCAACCGCGGCGTCCACGTCTACGCGCGCGTCGCGCCGACGCACGAGTTCCTCGACGTGCGCCACGGTGTCATCGGCATCGCGCGCGAGCTCGAGCGACGGCTGCCCGACCTCGTCACGACGTCGTGGTGGAAGGAGGAGCGCGGCGAGCGCGTCTTCGTCGACTTCAACCAGGCCTGCCGCGACCGCACCATCGCGTCGGCCTACTCGCCCCGCCCGCTGCCGGGCGCGCCGGTGTCGACCCCGGTCACGTGGGACGAGCTGCGCGACGTCGACCCGAAGTCGCTCACGGTGCGCACCGTGCCCGAGCTGGTCGCCGAACGTGGCGACGCGTGGGCAGGCATCGGCGATGCCGTCGGCGACGTGGCCTCCGCGATCGCGCTGTGGGACAAGGACGTCGAGGAGCGCGGGCTCGGTGAGCTGAACTTCCCGCCCGACTACCCGAAGATGCCGGGCGAGCCCCCACGCGTGCAGCCGAGCAAGCGCCGGCAGGACAAGTCGGACGCCGAGTACATGGCCCCCAAGGCCGAGCGCGACGCAGAGCTGCGTGACGTGTGGGGCCCGGTGGTGCCACCCGTGCCCCCGATGCTCGCCAAGCCGGTGAAGGACTTCTCGGCAGTCAAGGCCGAGGTGCTCTACGAGCCGAAGTGGGACGGGTTCCGCTCGATCATCTTCCGCTCCGGCGACCTCGTCGAGATCGGCTCGCGCAACGAGAAGCCGATGACCCGCTACTTCCCCGACGTCGTCGAGGCCGTGCTCGCGAACTTCCCCGAGAAGGCGGTCATCGACGGCGAGATAATCCTCGTGTCACCCGAGTCCGGCGACCGTCTCGACTTCGACCTGCTCCAGCAGCGCATCCACCCGGCCGCCTCGCGGGTCAAGAAGCTGGCCGCCGAGACGCCGGCGTCGTTCGTCGCCTTCGACCTCCTCTCGCTCGACGGCGTCTCCTACATGGACAAGCCCTTCTCCGAGCGCCGCGCCGCCCTGGAGAAGGCTCTCGCCACGGCGCAGGCCCCGATCCACCTCACCGCAGCCACGGCCGACCAGGACGAGGCGAAGGGCTGGTTCACCCAGTTCGAGGGCGCCGGGCTCGACGGCGTCATCGCCAAGCCCGTCGACGTGCACTACGAGCCTGACAAGCGGCTCATGTTCAAGATCAAGCACGAGCGCACCGCCGACTGCGTCGTCGCCGGCTACCGCGTGCACAAGAGCGGGCCCGACGCCATCGGCTCGCTGCTGCTCGGCCTCTACGACGCCGACGGCCAGCTCGCGTCGGTGGGCGTCATCGGCGCCTTCCCGATGGCGCGCCGCAAGGAGCTCTTCGAGGAGCTCCAGCCCCTCGTCGCCGAGTGGGACGAGCACCCGTGGAACTGGGCGCAGCCGCAGGACGGCGTGCGCAACCCGCGCTCGTCCGAGTACTCCCGCTGGAACAACCAGAAGGACCTCTCCTTCACCCCGCTGCGGCCCGAGCGCGTCGTCGAGGTGCGCTACGACCACATGGAGGGCACGCGCTTCCGCCACACCGCCCAGTTCGTGCGGTGGCGCGACGACCGCACGCCCGAGTCGTGCACCTTCGAGCAGCTCGACGAGCCGGTCGGCTACGACCTCGCCGACGTCCTCTCCGCCGGGGACTGACAGCCGGCTCGAGGGTCCGAGGCTGGGAGCGGGGGTGTGCCGCCGGAGCTCGCGATCCGACGGCACATCCCCCTGAGTCCGGCGCCGAATGGCGGCTTGGACGTTCCCGTCCCGACCGATGGGAGCGGACGGCTCCGGACGCAACGAGTGTGCGGCGGCTCCGGGTGCCGACGCCGTGGCATCCGCGAAACCTTGGCGAGGTCTTTAACTTGGTGCCGGACAGATCCGACATGTCGGGCAGCGAAGGCGAGTCCCGTGTCAGGGTGGAGGCATGACCGAGGACGTCGCGACGGCCGGTTCGGTGGAGCGACAGCTGGCCCAGGTCAACGTCTCGGTCGCGAAGGCACGGCTCGACGACCCGACGATGCGCGGCTTCGTGTACGCGTTCGACCGGGTCGCGCGCCTCGCTGCGGTCGCGCCGGGGTTCGTGTGGCACTGGCGTCCCGAGAGCGACGAGCTGCTGCGTGACGGCGACGACCTGCTCGTCGTCAACCTGTCCGTCTGGACCGACTACGCGAGCCTGCACGACTTCGTCTACCGCAGCGAGCACGGCCCGCTCGTCATGCGCGGCGGCAAGTGGTTCCGTGCGTCACCGCAGCCGTCGACCGCGCTCTGGTGGGTCGCCCCCGGCACCCGGCCCGGCGTCGAGGACGGCCTTGCCAGGCTGCGCCACCTGCGGGTGCACGGGCCCACGGCGCAGGCGTTCTCGCTGCAGCACCAGTTCGACGCGGCGGGGCGACCGGTGCGCTCCCGCGGCTGAGCCTCAGTGCGTGGCCTCAGTGCATGACCTCAGTGCATGACCTCGGCGACGTGTCTCAGTGCCGAGGCCCCCGGGGGTGCCGGTCGTGGTGGCGGTCGGCGGCCTCGCGCAGCTGGGAGACGACCTTCGCCTCGGCGTCCTGCAGGGCCGCCTTCGTGTCGGTGAGGTCGGAGGCGCCGATCACGGTCGGAAGCCCGCTGACGTGGACCTCGATCGAGGTGCGCATGCCGGGCTGGCCACGATCCTTGACCCGCAGACCGATGTGCACCATCGACGGGTCGAACCGGCTCAGCTGGTGGAACAGCTGGGTCAGGGTGCGCTCGATGAAGGGGAGGTCGTCCTCGTGGTAGCCGTCCTCGAGGCGGACCCGGTTCATGAAGAGGCTGGGCGTGCTCATGTCGAGCTCCTTTGCCGTGCGGACGCCGGGACCGGCGCCCGTCTCCAGTCTAGTGAAAGGCCTTGCGGCGCAAGGCATCGAGCACCGTGGCCGGCGTCACGTTGGCCGCCTCTCAGAGCAGGTCGGTGAGCTCGCTCCTGGCGCCCTCGCGCACGGCGTGCAGGGCGTCGACCGCCGTACGCGCGTCGCGGGCCGCCGTCGCGAGCGCCTGGCACTCCGCCACCGAGTGCAGCGACAGGGCCAGCCGCACGACCGGGACCTTGCTCGGCGCCATCGACAGCGAGGTGACGCCGAGGCCGACGAGCACGAGCGCGAGCAGCGGGTCGCCCGCCGACTCGCCGCAGACCCCGATGGGACGGTCGACCTTCGCCGCGCCCTCGCAGGCCGCACCGACGACGTCGAGCACCGCCGGCTGCCACGGGTCGAGCAGGTCGGACAGCGCACCCTGCATGCGGTCGGCCGCCATCGTGTACTGCGCCAGGTCGTTGGTGCCCAGCGAGCCGAAGTCGACCTCACCGAGCACGTCCTTGGCGCGCAGCGCGGCGCCCGGCACCTCGATCATGACGCCCGCCTTGGGCAGGCCGTTCTCACGGACGCGACGGGCGAACCACGCCGCCTCCTCGGCGGTCGCGACCATCGGCGCCATGACGCGCACGTCGGCGCCGGTCTCGCGAGCGGCGACGGCGAGGGCCTCGAGCTGGGCGTCGAGCAGGTCGGGGCGCTCGGCGGAGAGGCGAAGGCCACGGCGTCCGAGGGCGGGGTTCTCCTCGGGCCCGAGGTCGGCGAACTTCAGCGGCTTGTCGGCCCCGGCGTCGAGCGTGCGCACGACGACGCGGCGGCCCTCGAACGGCGCGAAGACTCCGCGGTAGATCTCCGCCTGCTCCTCGACCGTCGGCGCCTTCGTGGCCGACAGGTAGACGAACTCGGTGCGGAAGAGGCCCACGCCCTCGAGGTCCTGGGCGCCGGCCGCGACGGCATCCTCGACGCCTCCGATGTTGGCGAGCAGCGCGACGGGCGCACCGTCGGACGTGCGTCCGGCGCCGGAGAGCTGCGACAGCGCCTCCTTGCGACGGGCAGCCCGCTCGCGCTGGGCGGTGACGAGCGACATGTCCGGGTCGATCGTCACCTCGCCCGAGTCGCCGTCGAGAGCGACCGGCGTGCCGGCCGGGATGGCGGTCGCGTGGGGCACCTGCACGACGGCCGGGATGCCCATCTGCGCCGCGAGGATCGCGGTGTGGCTGGTGCGGCCACCCGCTTCGGTGATGATGCCGACGACGAGCGACCGGTCGAGCGTCGCCGTCTCGGCGGGGGCGAGGTCCTCGGCGATGATGACGCTCGGCTCGGAGAATGCCGGCACGCCCGGCGCGGGAACGCCGAGCACCGCTGCGACAGCACGGGATCCGACGTCGCGGAGGTCGGCCACCCGCTCGGCGAAGTACCCGCCGAGCGCCTCGAACTGGGCGGCATACGTCTCGACGGCGTTGGCGATCGAGGTGGCGCGGCCGTGACCGGCGGCCAGCTCCTTCGACGCCGCCTTGACGAGGCCCTTGTCGCGGGCGATGAGGGCCGTCGCCTTGAGGATCTGCTGGGCCGTGTCCTCGACCCGGGTGGCTCGCTCCTCGAGCGAGACCGCGACCGACTCAAAGGCCGCCTTCACGTCGGCGAGCGCTGCGTCCTGGTCGTCGACGGCCGGCTCGTGCGCGGGCGGGCGGACCGGTGGCGCCACCTGCACCACCGGCCCGTATGCCGTGCCCGGGCTGACGCCGATGCCCTGCCTGGTCTCGCCGGGCTGGCTGGCCTGGCCAGTCTGGCTGGCCTGGCCAGTCTGGCTGGACTGGCTGGACTGGCTGGGCTGGCTGGTCCGGGTGGTCTGGCTGGTCTCCGAGTCGGCCATGAGGACTGCTCCGTCCTACTCCGCGTCGAGGTCGCGCGAGAGCAGCTCGACGAGGGAGTCGAGCGTCTCGTCCGCGCCGTCGCCCTCTGCCGTCAGGACGACCTCCTCGCCGTGCTTGGCCCCGAGGGCCATGACGCCGAGGATGCTCGTCGCGTCGACGGGGTCCTCGCCCGGCTTGGCGATCTCGACGTCGAGGCCCGAGCTGCTCGCAGCCTCGACGAAGAGCGCGGCCGGCCGGGCGTGCAGGCCCACCGAGGAGGCGATGGTGACGGTACGGGTTGGCATGAGGCGTGCTCCTTCTGGGATGACAGGCTTGGTGTCAGGCGTGGTGTCAGGCTGGAGGTCAGGCTGGAGGTCAGTCGTCGTGCAGTCGGTCGAGCGGACGTGACCCAGGTCCACGATGAAGCACGTGGTGACCTGGGTCACGTCCACCGCTATCTCAGACCGTAGCGGTCGCGTCGATCTCGGCGAGGTTCGTCTCTCGCGACTTCAGGGTGATGACGATGCCGGCCATGACGGCGACACCGACCGCGAGCGCCACGACGAAGAGCAGGAAGTTGCCGATGAGCGGCAGCACCCAGATGCCTCCGTGCGGGGCGCGCAGCGTCGTGCCGAACAGCATCGCGAGGGCGCCGGTGACCGCGGAGCCGATGACCGAGCTGGCGATGATGCGCACCGGGTCGGCGGCGGCGAAGGGGATGGCTCCCTCGGAGATGAACGAGAAGCCGAGCAGCCAGGCCGCCTTGCCGTTCTCACGCTCCGGCTCGGAGAACAGGTGCGGGCGGATGGTCGTGCTGAGGGCCATCGCGAGCGGGGCGACCATGCCGGCGGCCATGACGGCGGCCATGATCTTCAGCTGCGGGGCGTTGGTTGACGCACCCGCGGCGGCGAGACCGGTGGTGGCGAACGCGTACGCGACCTTGTTGACCGGGCCGCCGAGGTCGAAGCCCATCATCGCGCCGAGGATGATGCCGAGGACGATCGCGCTGGCACCGGTCATGCCGGTGAGCCAGCTGTTGAGGCCGTCGGTGAGGCCCTTGATCGGGCGGCCGAGCACGGTGATGAACAGGCCGATCGTGATGAGCGAGCTGAGGAGCGGGATCACGACCACGGGCATGACACCCCGGACGCCCTTGGCGACGTTCCAGCCGGAGACCCAGCGGGCGACGAAGCCGCCGATGAGGCCGGTCACGAGGCCGCCGAGGAAGCCGGCACCCATCGTGGAGGCCACGGCGCCACCGACGATGCCGGGCACGAGCCCCGGGCGGTCGGCGATCGCGAAGGCGATGAAGCCGGAGAGGATCGGCACGAGGAAGCCGAACGACGCGCCGCCGATGACGAAGAGGAGCGCGGCCCACGAGGTCAGGCTGACCGGGTTGAAGTTCTGGGCGATGTTGAACTGGTCGGTCGAGGTCAGGTTGTACTTGACGATCTGGATCGCGCCGTCCTGGCCGAGCGCGACCTGGGCGAGCATGAACGACAGGGCGATGAGGATGCCGCCCGCGGCGACGAACGGGATCATGTACGAGACACCCGTCATCAGCCACTGGCGCACCTTCGTCGCGGTGCTCGCGCCCTCCTCGACCTTCGAGGTGAGGCCACCCGACGCGCCCGCGGCGGCGGCGGCGCGGGCCGCGGCCTCGCGCTTGCTCGGGTCGGCGTCCCACTCGGCGACGAGCCGCTCGGCCTGGAGCACGAGCGCCGGTCCGTCGGAGATGCCCTTCTTCACGCCCACGTCGACGAGGGGCTTGCCGGCGAAGCGGCCGGCGTCCTTGACGGGCAGGTCGTGCGCGAAGATCACGGCGTCGGCGGCGGCGATCTGGGCCGCGGTGAGCGGCTTGGAGCCGGCGGAGCCCTGGGTCTCGACGAGCATCGTGTGGCCGGCGGCCTTCGCGGCGTTCTCGAGGCCCTCGGCGGCCATGTAGGTGTGGGCGATCCCGGTCGGGCACGAGGTGACGCCGACGAGGTTGAGGGTGCGCGCGGCGGGCGCCTCGGCCGTGGCGACGGAGCCGGCTGCGGCACCGGTGCGGTCTGCGGCACCGGCGGATGCGGCGGCAGCAGCCGGGGCGGCGGCGGGTGCGGCGGCACCGGCGGGCTGGTCGAGCTCGACCTCGGCGCTGACGATGCGCACGACCTCGGCCTCGGTGGTGGCGGCGGCGAGCGCCGCCTTGAAGTCCTTCTTCATGAGGGCGCGAGCGAGCTTGGGGAGCATCTGCATGTGCGCGTCGCCGCCGCCCTCGGGGGCCGCGATGAGGAAGACGAGCGTGGCCGGGCCGTCCTTGGCGCCCCAGTCGATTCCGCCCCCGTCACCCGTCGCACGGCCGAAGACGAGCGACGGCTCGGTGATCGCGGCGCTGCGGGCGTGCGGGATGCCGATGCCGCCGGGCAGACCGGTGGCCATCGTCTCCTCGCGCTTGCGCACGTCGTCGAGGAAGGTGTCGAGGTCGGTGCACCTGCCGGTCGCGACGAGGCGCTCGCCGAGCCTCCGCGTCGCCTCGTGGCGGTCGGCACCTGTGAGGTCGAGGACGACCTGCTCTTCGGTGATGAGGGACATGGGGTTTTCCTTTCGGAGGATCGGGTCGATCGATGTTTCGGTGTCGTGGGGCCGGCTTCGGGGCCGGCGCGGTGGCCTGCTTCGAGGCCGGTCGTCGTCGGTCAGGTGACTGCGAGGGCGAGGTCGGGCTCGTGGGTGAGCTCGGCGCGTATGCCGTCGAGGTCGTCGGGGGTCGGCACGCGGCTTCCGGGGAGGGTGACCGCCGCGGCGCCCCACCTCACCCCGGTCATCAGGGCGTCCGCCGGGTCGAGCCCGGTGGACAGGCCGTGGAGCAGGCCGGCGAGCATGCAGTCGCCGGCGCCCACGGTGGACAGGGGGGCGGTGATCGTGGCCCGGGCGTGCGCGAAGGCCCCGGCGGTCACCAGCAGGGCGCCGTCGCCGCCGAGGCTGACGGCGACGACCTCGATGCCGCCGGCCACGAGCTCGCGTGCGGCGTCGCGCACGTGACCCAGGGTGGGCAGGTCGTGGCCGACGAGCTCGGCGAGCTCCTCGTGGTTCGGCTTGATGAGGTGCGGCTTCGCGGCGACGGCGGCGGCGAACGGGGCGCCGGAGGAGTCGATGGCGACACGGCCACCACGCCCGCGCACCCGGGCGACGAGGACGGCATACAGGTCGGTGGGGGCGCCGGGCGGGAGGCTGCCGCAGCCGACGACCCAGTCGGCGCCCACGCTGCGCTCGAGGGTGGTCTCGAGGAGGGCCTCGACCTCGTCCTGCGACAGGTCGGGGCCGGGCTCGTTGAGCTTCGTCGTGGTGCCGTCGGGCTCGAGGACGCTGATGTTCATGCGCACGGTGCCGCGCACGGGCACGGAGGCATGGGCGACGCCGGCGGTGTCGAGGAGGTCCTCGAGCAGGTGGCCCTCGGGCCCGCCGATGGGCAGCACGGCGGTCGTGGCCGCGCCCTGGGCGGCCAGCGCGCGGGAGACGTTGACACCCTTGCCGCCAGGGTCGAGCTGGCTGCCGGTGCCGCGGTGCACCTCGCCGCGGTGGAGGGCGTCGATGAAGACGGCGCGGTCGATGCTGGGGTTGGGCGTGAGCGTGACGATCATGCGGTCACCACTTCCGGTCCGGCCGCACGGATCTCGGCGGCGACGTCGTCGTCGAGGTCGGTGTCGGTGATGACGAGGTCGATGTCGGACAGCTGGGCGAAACGGTGGAGGTGGTCGTCGCCGGCCTTGCTCGAGTCGGTGAGCACGACGCACCGGCGGGCGGCGTGGACCATCGCGCGCTTGACGAGCGACTCCGACTGGTCGGGGGTGGTGAGGCCGCGGGCGCCGGAGATGCCGTTCGTGCCGATGATCGCGAGGTCGACGGTGATGTCGGCGAGGGGGCTGACCGCCCAGTCGCCGACGGAGGCGCCGGTGGTGCCGCGCACCCGGCCGCCGAGCAGGTAGAGGTTGATGCCCGGGTGGGTCGACAGGACGGTGGCCGCGGCGAGGCTGTTGGTGATGACCGTGAGGTCGATGTCGGGCGGGAGCATCTCGGCGACGGCGAGCGATGTCGAGCCGGCGTCGAGGATGATGCTGCCGCCGCTCGGCAGCTCGTCGAGGGCGCGGGCGGCGATGCGCCGCTTGACGTCGGCGAGGCGCCCGGACCGGGTGGCGAGCGTCGGCTCGACCTCGAGACGCTCGACGGGGATCGCGCCGCCGTGGACCCGGCGCAGCGACCCGCGGCGCTCGAGGGCGGTGAGGTCGCGGCGCACGGTCTCGGCGGCGACCCCCAGGGAGTCGGCGAGGGCGGCGACCTCGACACGGCCGGCCCGACGGGCCTCGGCGATGATGCGCTGCTGCCGCTCCGCTGCGTACACCCGGACTCCTTCGTCCTGTCGTTCGGTGCGCCCCGTGGTGGGGTCGTGCCTCTAGGAAACCACCGGATCGGTTCGATGTAAATAGATTCGGGCGCCCGTTTTTGTGGTTTTGGCGAGGGAACCGGGCAAAACGTGATGAAACGGGCAGCCTCCAGCGGCGCGTGGTCGAGGGCGGCGCGTGGTCACGGGCGCAGCGCTGCCCGGCGGCATACAGTTCGGCTCATGCAGAGCAGCACCTTCACGCTGACCACGCCCGACGGCACCGAGGTCTTCGTCAACCGGTGGCTCCCCGACGGTCCCGCCAAGGCGGTCGTGCAGCTCGCGCACGGGCTCGCCGAGCACTCGAGCCGCTACGCACGCTTCGCGCAGCGCCTCACCGACCACGGGTATGCCGTCTACGGCTCGGACCACCGCGGCCACGGCCAGACGTCCGGCGAGTCGTCCGGCAAGCGTGGCTTCTTCAGCGAGAAGGACGGCTGGCAGACCGTCGTCGACGACCTGCACGCGGTCACCGACAAGGCGCGCGAGGAGCAGCCGGGACTGCCCGTCTTCCTCCTCGGCCACAGCATGGGCTCGTTCATCTCCCGCGGGTATGCCGCGCAGTACGGCTCCGAGCTCGCCGGCCTCGTGCTGTCGGGCACCGCCGGCGGGGCAGGCGCCCTCGGCAAGGTGGGCATCTTCCTCGCGTCCACCCAGGCACGGCTGCGCGGCCACGCCCACACGAGCGGGCTGATGAACACGCTGACGTTCGGGCAGTACAACTCGGCCTTCAAGCCGACCCGCACCGACTTCGACTGGCTGTCAAGGGATCCCGACGAGGTCGACAAGTACGTCAACGACCCCGACTGCGGGTTCGTCTTCAGCGCAGGGGGTTTCGCCGACCTGCTGCGGGGGCTCGAGTCGGTCAACACCGACCGCCTCGCCTCGCGCATCCCCAAGGGTCTGCCCGTCCACCTCGTCTCCGGCGACAAGGACCCTGTCGGCGGCAAGGACGCCAAGGGCGTCCGAGCGGTGGCCGACCAGCTGCGCCGCGTCGGCGTGCAGGACGTGACGCTGAGGCTGTGGCCCGACGCGCGCCACGAGATCCTCAACGAGACCAACCGCGACGAGGTGGAGACCGAGATCGTCGAGTGGCTCGACGCGCACCTCGTCACGGCACCGTCGTGAACCGGCCGTTCCGCATCGTCGTCGGGGCGGTCCTGCTGGCGATGGGCGTGCTCTGGACCCTGCAGGGCCTCGGCTACGTGGGCGGGAGCGCGATGTCCGGCCAGGTCGTCTGGGCCGTCATCGGCCCCGTCGTCGCGCTCGCCGGGCTGGGTCTGGCCCTCTCGCGCCCGCGCAAGCCGTAGGAAACTGAGCACTCGACTGGGTGGGGATCCCCGATCAACCCACCGTCGAGTGCTCAGTTTCCGACGCGCACCCACCGTCGAGTGCTAAGTTTCCGACGCGCGCACACCGTCGAGTGCTCAGATGGAGTACTGCGGTGGCCCTTCGGCACGTTCCGTCCCGACGGCCGGCGGTGGCGGTGGAGGCGGCGGGATCGGCGTCTCGGGGCCGCCCTCGTCGAGCTGGAAGGGCGGGTACACGTCGGTCATCAGCGCGGCGTACGCAGCCACCCGGTAGACCCACCGGTTGAGCCCGATGACGAGGTCGAACAGTGCCCGCGGGTAGCGGTCGGCGAAGAGCAGCGACAGCCCGGCGACGAGCACGAGGAGGCCGAGCAGGCCCCACCCGAAGGACTCGAGGTGCGCGCCGCCGTCACGGGCCCGGTTCCACGCCCAGCCGCCGCCGACGATGAGCCCCACGATGATGTAGTGCGGGATCGCGAGCAGCCACCACTTGACGAGCACGAGCCCGCGCGAGAGGCGTTCGGGGTAGGCGATGTCGAGCGTCGCGGGGTAGTCGGGCTCGGCGCCAAGGCTGAACGGCGGGTAGCGGTCGGTGCCGAACGCGCCGTTCGCGTAGTACGACACGCGCCACGACCAGCGCAGCACGCCGAGGTTGAAGTCGAAGAGGCCGCGCGGGTACTGCCCCGTCACGAGGATCGCGAAGAACGCGATCACCGTCACGACCCAGAACGCGAGCCAGAGGAACGCCAGCACGACGAGGTGCGGGATGACGAGCAGCCACTTGAGCAGCCACAGCCACCGTGAGAGCGGCTCGTCGAGCCGTGCGTCCAGCCGCACCGGGCTCACCGCGCGGGTGGCGGCACCCCACGTGGGTGGTGCGGCCGCTGCCGCCCCACTGACGGCGTATGCCGTCGCGCTCGGTTGCGGAGGCAGCAGCCCCCCACCGGGGGCGTCGGGTGCCGCGTACTCGGTCTGCGCGGGGTAGCCGCTCTGCGCGGGGTAGCCCGTCGTGGCCGGGTAGGCCGGGTAGGCCGGGGTGGCTGGGTAACCGGGGCCGCTCGGGTGGTCCCCAGAGCGGGAGCCTGTCGTCCCCCGGATGATGAGGGCCACGGCGAGACCGGTCAGCACGAGACCGACACCGAGCATGATCAGGGCGAGCGGGATGAGGAAGTTCGCGCGCACGCCCATGGTGACGGCGAGGTCGACGCCGGGGCTGCCGTCGGCGTTCATCAGCACGACGGCCCAACGACCGTCGGTGACGTGCCAGGTGAGCACCTGCTGTCCGGTGCCGTCGGCGGAGGCGGCCCAGAAGGTCTGGGTCGAGGGCGGGGTCACGGTCGAACCACCCGGCACGGTGCGCAGCACCGCGGCCCGCTGCCCGCGGGAGAACGGGTCGGTGATGTCGACAACCTCGTCGTGCGTGACGCCGCCGAGGTAGGAGTCGACGCGCTGCGCGTCACCGATGCCGATGAAGACGGGCCGGCCGTTGTCCGTGGACCTGGCGGTGAGCCGGACGTCGACGCCCAGTCGGTCGAACGCCCAGGTCGGCACGTCCTGCCCGGCCTGCACCGCGACGTCCTCGGCCGTGATCGCGGGGGTGGCGCTGCGCAGGCTCGGCAGCGAGCCGGTGAAGTAGCCGGCGCTGTCACGCCCGACGGCATACGTGATGGCGAGGCCTGCGCCCCCGAGGAGCAGGCCGAGGCCGGGAAGGATGAGGAGGCAGCCGATGACGAGGGCTACCAGATGGGGGCGGGTGGGGTGCGAGGCACGCACGGGTGGAGGGCTGCTGGTTCCGGACACGCTGCAGCGACCTGTCTCGGCGAAGAGGCCGTGTCTTCCTGCGCCGGGGCGACGCGGACGGCTTGGTCAGCGTCCTAGGGTTCCCCGGTTCCTTCACGCTACGCCGATCTGACGAATCCGCTTGGGAACATGGACATTCGTGGCCCACCTCACGAGCTGTCGCGGCCACCGCGGACGAGCCGGACCGCCGCGGACAGGATCGCGATCCCGCTGCCGACGAGCGCGACCACCCCCAGCACCCGGATCACGGTCTCCCATGGTGTGCCCAGCACGTCGAACGGGAAGACCTGCCAGATGCGCACGATGGCGGCGATGCCGACACCGGTGATGGCGAGGTCGGTGAGGGCCTTGAAGCGCGGTGGGTCGGCGGCGGCGAGCAGGAGGTTCGCGACCGCTGCGACGACGAGCGAGGCGTTGACGATGCCGAGGACCTCCGGAGTGCGGTCGGTGAGGAACGGCACGGCCTCCCATCCGGGCCAGGCATTGACGAGCACGAGCATGACGACGTTGACGAGGACGCCGCCGCCGTAGCCCCCGCTACGGGCCGCCCTGCCCGGTCTTTGCTGCGGCTCGTCGAGGTGGCCGGACCGGTGGTCGCGCGAGTCGGACGGCTGGTGCTCGGTCGCGGCGCTCATGGCGCGCTCCCGGCGGGAACCGAGGACGCGCCCGCACGGGCGAACGACTCCCCCGAGGCCGTATGCCGTTCCAGCAGCTCGGCGGGCAGCGCCGCGCGCACCGCAGTGGCCAGCCCACCCGGCACGACCTCGCGCAGCTCGTAGCGGGCGCGTACCACCGGGACCGGCGCCGACAGGACGCGGGTCAGGTCGATGGGGGTGCCGGCGACGACGGCGTCACAGGCGCCGGCTGCGACGGCGGCGCGGATCGTCGCCTCCAGGTCGCCGACCTGCGCTGCGCCGTAGCCCATGGCCGGGAGCACGCCCCGGGCGTTCGGGTACTTCGCGTAGGTCGCGGCGATCGACCCGACGGCATACGGCGTCGGGTCGACGATCTCGGTGGCACCGGCGGACCGGGCGCCGACGACTCCGGCCCCGTAGGTCATCGACCCGTGGGTCAGGGTGGGGCCGTCCTCCACCGCGATGACGCGGCGACCGCGCACCGCGTCCGGGTCGTCGAGGGTGACGGGGCTGTCGGCGCGCAGCACGGTTGCCGCAGGGTTGAGCGAGCGCACCGAAGCCTCGACGGCCTCGATGTCGCTGGGACGGGCCGAGTCGCACTTGGCGACGACGACGACGTCGGCCAGGCGCACGTTCGCCTCGCCGGGGTGGTACGTGGCCTCGTCGCCGGGGCGCAGCGGGTCGGCGAGCACGAGGTGCAGGTCGGGCACGTAGAACGGCAGGTCGTTGTTGCCGCCGTCCCAGAGGATGACGTCGGCCTCCTGCTCGGCCTCGCGCAGGATCCGCTCGTAGTCGACGCCGGCGTAGACGACGACGCCGCTGTCGATGTGTGGCTCGTACTCCTCGCGCTCCTCGATGGTGCAGTCGTGCAGGTCGAGGTCGGCATGGGTGGCGAAGCGCTGCACGGACTGGGCCGCGAGGTCGCCGTAGGGCATCGGGTGGCGCACCGCGACCACGCGCAGGCCGAGGTCGCGGAGCAGCCGCGAGAGGTACCGGGTGGTCTGGCTCTTGCCGACCCCCGTGCGCACTGCAGTGACGGCCACGACCGGCTTCGTGCTGCGCAGCATCGTGTGGCGTGCGCCGTGGAGCCGGAAGTCCGCGCCGGCTGCGATGGCCTGTGACGCGAGGTGCATGACCTGCTCGTGCCGCACGTCGGAGTAGGCGAAGACGACGACGTCGACGTGCTCGCGCCCGATGAGGTCGGACAGCTCGGACTCGGCGACGATCGGGATGCCCTCCGGGTAGAGGTCGCCCGCGAGCTCCGGCGGGTAGCGCCGACCCTCGATGTCGGGGATCTGCGTGGCCGTGAACGCGACGACCTCGTGGCTCGGGTCGTCGCGGAAGACGACGTTGAAGTCGTGGAAGTCGCGACCGGCGGCGCCGAGGATGACGACGCGGGTGCGGTGCGAGCCAGTGCTGGTGTGATCGATGCTCGTGTGATCGATGCTGGTGTGATCGCTGCTCGTGTGATCGGTGCTGCTGTGCATGGCCATCTCCGCGGCTGGGCCACCGACGTGACCGACACACCCCAGCGCGGGTAGTCCTGGCTGCGAGGCCCGCCATCGCCAGTGTCCCACCGGGCCCGTGCCGCGGCGGGCGGCAGAGAGCGGGGTCACGTCCGAACCGGCTGCCCCACGACCGGCACGGTGCGACGATCGAAGGGTGAGCGACACGGCCGCACGACCCGAGGCCAGCGAGCTGATCAGCCCGGCCCGGATTCCCACCCCTGGCACCCCGACCCACGAGCACGTCTCCCTCGCCGAGGACTGGGTGGCGAGCAACTACAGCCCGCTGCCCGTCGTCATCGAGAGCGCCGAGGGGGCGTGGGTCACCGACGTGGAGGGGCGCCGCTACCTCGACGCGCTCGCCGGCTACTCGGCGCTCAACTTCGGGCACCTGCATCCCCTGCTCGCCGACGCGGCGCGGTCACAGCTCGACCGACTGACCCTGACGAGCCGCGCCTTCCACAGCGACCGGCTCGGACCGTTCTGCCGCGACCTCGCAACGCTGGCCGGCAAGGAGCTCGTGCTGCCGATGAACACCGGCGCCGAAGCCGTCGAGACGGCGATCAAGACGTCGCGCCGGTGGGGCTACGAGGTCAAGGGAGTGCCGGATGGCCAGGCGCGGATCGTCGTCATGGCAGGCAACTTCCACGGCCGCACGACGACCATCATCAGCTTCTCCGACGACCCGCTCGCGCACGACCACTACGGGCCCTACACACCCGGGTTCGACACGGTGCCCTTCGGCGACCTCGAGGCGCTCGAAGCGGCGATCACCGACGACACCGTGGCGGTGCTGCTCGAACCGGTGCAGGGCGAGGCGGGCGTCATCATCCCGCCCGACGGCTGGCTGCGTGGCGTGCGCGAGCTGACTCGTAGCCGCAACGTGCTCATGGTGGCCGATGAGATCCAGTCGGGCCTCGGCCGCACGGGCACGACCTTCGCCTGCGGGTTCGAGGACGTCGTGCCGGACGTCTACGTGCTCGGCAAGGCGCTCGGTGGCGGCATCGTGCCGGTGTCGGCCGTGGTCGCCGACCGCGACGTGCTGGGCGTCTTCACCCCCGGGAGCCACGGGTCGACCTTCGGCGGCAACCCGCTCGCGGCCGCGGTCGGTCAGGCAGTGGTCGGGCTGCTCGCGACGGGTGAGTACCAGCAGCAGGCGCACCGGCTGGGCCTTGCCCTCGAGAGCGGGTTGCGCACCCTCGTGGGGCACGGCGTCGACGCGGTGCGCTGCCGTGGTCTGTGGGCGGGCGTCGATCTCGATCCCGACCTCATGACGGGACGCGAGGCCTCGCACCGCCTGCTCGAGCGCGGCGTGCTCGTCAAGGACACCCACGGCTCGACGGTGCGCATCGCTCCCCCGCTCGTCGTCACCGACGCCGACATCGAGATCCTGCTCGAGGGCTTCGCGGCGATCCTGCGCTGAGGTCGCGTCCGCGCCCGCGCCCGCGCCGATGACGGCATGCCGCTGACCCCGCCGGGGTCGGGGCGGGGTGCGGGGCGGGGTCATCTCGTGTGCCAGGTGACCCCGGCCGCGGTGACGGTCGCGGTGAGGTCGTGCTGGTGGACGTGGGTGTGGTGGTGGGGGCAGAGCAGGGCCCCGTTGGTCAGGTCGGTCCGGCCGCCGCGGTGCCAGGGGACGACGTGGTGGGCCTCGCACCAGGTCGCGGGCACGGTGCAGCCGGTGAAGCTGCAGCCC
>NZ_BAAGQU010000009.1:0-7935 GCF_054783315.1 Terrabacter koreensis
TCCTGACCCGACCCCGCGCGGAAGGTGCGCGCGACCCAGACGACGCAGACGGCATACGCCCCGAGAACAGCTGCCAGAACCCCACCTCGGCCACGCCACCCGCCGCGCGCTGACGCTCCTCGAGGTCAGCCAGCCGGCTCCTCAGGAGCTCGAGCGTCGACGGTTCCGATGCCATGAGTCGAACATATGTGCTACCACCGACAGTCCAACGGCGATGGCGATGCTCGGACGACGAGGCTCCGTCTCAGACAGGGCGGCGGCTCTGCACCAGGTCGCGCCTCTCAGTGATCTGCCTGCGGGCAGCTGACGTCAGCCACTCCGGACGACCCAGGGTGGTGGTGAGCCCGTAAGCCTCGAGGCCGGCTGCTCGGCGGAACATTGGCCCTCGCTGCGACGCCCCGCTCTTGAGGCCGAAGTACGGCCAGAGGTCACCGGCCGGCATGCTGCTGCCGCCGCTGCCGATGACACCGTTGGCGCGCCCGACGAGCCAGGCGATGACGGCAGCCGCGCTGGCCGTGGAGCCGCGCCGCCGGAAGATGTCAGGCTCGCCTGCGACAACCGCCGAGAGGAACCGGCGTTGGGCGGTGCGCAGCTCCACGTCGAAGTGCTCGGCCGCGAGCCGGTCGAGCAGACCCAGCACCTCGGCCACCGGCTCGCGGACGTCCTCGGGCACGGTGGTCCAGTCGAGGTCCTCGTCGGGCAGCGGCGCGGTGTCCAGGACGAGGAGGGCGTCGCGACCGCCGACCGACTCTGCGAGGTGGTCGAGCACGTACTCGCTCCAGTCGGAGTCGTCGTACGTGTCGATGACCGGCACCATGCCGAAGGGGTCGCCGAGGAGATGCGCGTAGTCCTGCACCGCGAGCCGCAGCCGCGTGGCCTCGGGCGAGCTGACGAGCGCGAGATAGGCCGATCGGCAGCGCTCCACGGCGTCCTGGACATGCGCGATCTGGTCCTTCCGCGCGCCGGTGCGGTCGAGGCACCACTCCGCGAACGAGGCGACCACGGTCGGGACGCGGCGCCCCACCCGGTCGCCCACCAGATAGGAGCGCGGGAGCGTGCCGAGGAGGAGGTCCTCGACCCGGTCAGGAGTCCACGCGAGCATCGCCTTGTCGGACTGCCTGTCCCCGCTCGCGCACACCAGCGCGAGAGCGGCCCGGTCGGCGGCGTCGTCGAGGACGTCCACCCCCGCGGAGCGTGCGATGTCGGACGCTGCGAACTCGTCGACGAGGTGATCCACCGGCGCCAGCATGGCGTCGACGAAGCGTTCGACCATGTCGTCGGAGTCATCGAGGTCACCCAGGTCACCCAGGTCGTACGCGTCGTCCTCGTCGTCGAACGGTGCACGCTCTCGAGTCGCCCAGCCGACCCCACCATCGGGCAGGGTCCGCAGCAACCAGTCGAGGAGCGGCCTGCCCGCGGGCCAGGTCTCCGACTCGGGGTCGTGGTGAGCCTCTGTGGTCGCGTCAAGGGCTTCTCCGACCAGGGCGCGGGCGTCGGCGAGCTCGAGCTGTTCGGATTCGAAGCCGAACCCACGCGCGATCGGGTCGTCGATGGTGCGGAGCTGGCCGACCACGACGTCGATGCTCACCGGAGTCGGGAAGGCGTCACTCACGACCGTGCCGCGCCCGTGGTCGATGTAGACGACGTAGGTGCCGGTGCCCCCACCCGCCCAGTCCACCCCCAGGAGGAGATCCTGTCCCCTGGCATCGGGCATGTCGATGAGCCGTGCGTCGAGGACCCGCGTCTCGCGAAGTCCCCTGAGCCACAGGGGCATCGGCTGCGTGCGGTGTGCGAGCTCCTGCTCGATGTCGGTGACCATGTCGGCGTCGTCGAGCAGCACCGCGAGCACGGAGAGTGCCGCGGTCGTCTCGGCGAGGTCGACACCGATGAACGACTCGACGAGCGGAGCCAGGCCCAGCGGCTCGTCACCGGTCTGGCGGGGGGCCTGGGCGGCAACGATCATGGCGGAGACCCACTCGAGGAGCGGCCAGGGGTCGTCAGCTCGCAGGCCGCGCCGCAGGTCGACCATGAGCGGCTGCATCGCGTCGTCCACGAGAGTCGTGCCGCGCTTGGGCTGGCCCTCGCCGTGGATCACCCGCAGCCGTGCGTCACCGTGACGTCGCCTACCCGATCGCCTGCCCACGCGGTCGCTCCCTCCGACTGGGTATGCCGTGTGCCTCGGCCCGCGCCCATCCTCGCACCCAGGCGAGCCGGGTCACGAGGCCGCCGCGCACGCCTGTGGACGACGCCGAAGCGGCCGGGAGGGCCTGTGGATCCCCAGAAGCCTCAGCCCAGAGCGCGGATCGAGCCGCGCACCTGCAGCGGCATCTCGACGAGGTGCTCACCCGGTGACTCGTCGGGTCGCAGGAGCAGCTCCATCGCCTGGCGCCCCATCTCCTCGTAGGGCAGGCGGGCCGTCGTGAGTGCCGGCCGCATGTAGGAGGCGATCTCGTCGTCGTCGAAGGAGGCGATGGACACGTCGTCGGGCATGCGCAGCCCGCGCTCGGTCAGCGCCTGGTGGGCGCCGAACGCGACGCGGTCGTTGAGGCAGATGAGCGCGCTGAACCCGACACCGGACTCGAGGAGGTGCTTCGTGGCGTCGTAGCCGTTCCACGGCTCCCAGATCTCGAAGTCCTCGACGGCGACCGGCTCGATCCCCGCCTCCGACAAGGCTCGGTGGATGCCGTCGAAGCGGCGTCCGATCGTGGCCGAGACGCGCGGATCCGACCGCGCGACAGGCGCGTTGCCGATGATGGCCAGCCTGCTGCCGTGGCCGGCGTCGAGCAGCTGGCGCGCGACGGCATACCCGGCCTCATCCTCCGAGGGCAGCACCGCCGTCGGCACGGTGGGGCTCAGGGCGTTGACGGTGACGGCGCGCATCGACTCGGGGAGCGGCGGCAGGTCGAGCAGTCGGGCGGTGAGGGAGCCGAAGACGATCCCGTCGACCTGCCGGTCGATCATGAACTCGAGCGCCTTGGTGAGCTGCTTGGGGTGGTTGCCGGTCTCGGCGATGAGGACGCCGTGGTCGCGTTCGTCGGCGACGTCGAGCAGGCCGCGGATCATCGCGGAGGCGAAGCGGGTGATCGTCACCTCGTCGGAGATGAAGCCGACGGTGCCGGTCTTGCCGAGCCGCAGCGAGCGTGCGGCGGGGTTGGGCCGGTAGTTGAGCTCGCGGGCGGCCTCGTGGATGCGGGCGACGGCGTCGGCGGAGAGGCGTGAGCCGGGCCGGTTGTTGAGCACGAGGCTCACGGCCGTCTTCGACAGCCCTGCGCGCTCGGCGACGTCGGCGAGCGTCGTCCGCTTGTTCACTGGCCCCCCTTGGTCGTCGCGACGTCGCGACCCTTGCGTATGCCGGGTGCGCCCTTCCAGGGGCGCGTGGGCCAGCGTACCCCACGGTAAGGAGGTCCTCATGGCATACCTGCTGGTGAAAAGGTTTTAGCAACCCCTTGTGCCATCGCTCTCGGATGCCCTAACGTCTCGTGCTGAAAGGTTTTAGCAGTGGCGCTGACCTGACCACCCCGGAGGAACCGATGAAGCTCACCCCCACCCCCAAGCGCATCGCCGTCGGCCTGCTCGCCGCGGCGCTGCCCCTGTCCATGGCCGCCTGCACCAAGGGCGGCAGCTCGAGCTCCGGCGGTGCCGGTGGTGAGCTGACGATGTGGACGCACAACGCCGGCAACAAGGCCGAGCTCGCGGCGATCCAGCAGATCGTCACCGACTACAACGCGAGCCAGAGCAAGTACAAGGTCAAGGTCCAGGCGTTCCCGCAGGACTCGTACAACCAGTCCGTCGTCGCGGCCGCGGCCAGCAAGAAGCTCCCGTGCATCCTCGACATCGACGGCCCGAACGTGCCGAACTGGGCGTGGGCCGGCTACCTCGCACCGCTCGAGGGCCTCGACGACACGCTGTCGAAGTACCTCCCGACCGTGCTGGGCAAGTACGACAACAAGACGTACTCCTACGGCTACTACGACGTCGCGCTCGTCATGGTCACGCGCAAGACGATCCTCGACAAGTACGGCATCCGCGTCCCCACCGTCGAGCAGCCCTGGACCAAGGACGAGTTCACCGCGGCCCTGAAGAAGCTCAAGGCGTCCGGCGACTTCCAGAACCCGCTCGACATCGCGACCAGCTTCACCGGCGAGTGGTGGCCCTACGCGTACTCCCCGATGCTGCAGAGCTTCGGTGGCGACCTCGTCAACCGCGACGGCTACAAGACCGCCGACGGAGCGCTCAACGGCCCCAAGGCGGTCGAGTGGGCGAAGTGGTTCCGCGGCCTCGTCACCGACGGCCTCGTGCCGCTCAAGTCGGGCGCCGACCCGGCCAAGGACTTCATCAACGGCAAGTCCGCGATCCTCTACAACGGCACGTGGACGGCGGTCGACACCCGCAAGGCGTTCGGCAAGGACACGCTCTTCCTCCCGCCGCCGGACCTCGGCAACGGCCCGAAGATCGGTGGCGGCTCGTGGCAGTGGGGCATCTCGCAGAACTGCAGTGACCAGGCCGGCGCGCTCGACTACATGAAGTTCGCGGCGCAGGACAAGTACGTCGCGAGCGTCGCCCGCGACACGAACAACATCCCGGCGACCGATGCTGCCGCCGCGCAGGTGAAGGGCTACGAGAAGGGCGGGGAGAACCAGGTCTTCCTCGACTACGCGAAGAAGTTCGCCGTGCTGCGTCCCGTGACGCCCGGATACCCCTTCATCGCAACGGAGTTCACGAAGACCGCCCAGGACATCCTCAACGGCGCCGACCCGAAGCAGGCGCTCGACCAGGCCGTCAAGGACATCGACGCCAACCAGAAGTCCAACGGCTACTTCCAGTGAGTGACTGACATGACGACCATCACCTCGGCCGAGAGCGCCTCGGCGACGCGACGGGGGCGGGCGGCCAGGCGAGGCGACAAGCCCGGCTCGACCCGCACCCCGGTGAAGGGCTCACGCTCGTCGACGACGACGGCGCTGCTCATGCTGGCCCCCGCCGGCGTCCTGCTCATCACGTTCCTGCTCGTGCCGATCGGGCTGACCTTCGGGCTGGCGTTCACCAACGCCCGCCTCATCAGCCCGCGGCCGGCGGAGTTCATCGGCGTCGACAACTTCGTGCGCCTCTTCGAGGACGACACGTTCTGGGCGTCGCTGCGCAACACGGTCATCTTCGCGGCGATCATCGTGCCGGTGCAGTCGGCGTGCGCACTGGGGCTGGCGCTGCTCGTCAACGTCAAGATGCGCGGCGTCAACTTCTTCCGCACCATCTACTTCCTGCCGGTCGTCACGTCGATGGTCGTCGTGTCGATGCTGTGGCTGTTCATGTACCAGAAGAACGGCCTCATCAACCAGGTGCTGCTGAAGTTCGGCATCGAGGGGCCCGACTGGCTCGGCGACCCGAAGACGGCACTGCTCGCGATCATCCTCATGTCGGCGTGGCAGGCGATGGGCTTCCACATGGTCATCTGGCTCTCCGGGCTGCAGACGATCCCGGGCGACCTCTACGAGGCGGCCGAGCTCGACGGCGCCGGCACGTGGGAGAAGTTCCGCTACGTCACCTGGCCGGGGCTGCGGGCGACGCGGACCTTCATCCTCATCACCATCACGATCTCGGCGTTCGCCTTGTTCACGCAGGTCAACATCATGACCCAGGGCGGCCCGCTCGACTCGACGTCGACGGTCGTGCTCATGGCGGTGCGCACCGGCTTCCAGCAGCAACAGACCGGCTACGCGTCGGCGATCTCGCTCGTCTTCTTCGTGCTCGTGCTCGCCGTCACCCTGGTCAACCGCCACCTCACCCGAGACAAGGACGCCTGATGAGCACCGCAACCGCACCGGGCCTCGGAGCCGACCACCTCGCCCACGTGGCGGACTCGACCGCGACGACACCGCGCGGCACGACGGACGGGCGACGCGGCATACGCAAGCCGCTCGCCCTCGTGGGACGGCTCGTGCTGTGCCTCGTCTTCGGCCTGCCGCTGCTCTTCATGTTCGTCAGCAGCTTCAAGCCGGACCTGCAGATCTTCGGCGACCTCGGCAGCTGGAAGGCGTTCCTGCCGGTCGGTGACGTGTCGCTCGACAACTACACGGGCGTCTTCGGGCGAGTTCCCTTCGCCCAGTTCATGACCAACTCGGTCGTCATCACGGTCGTCACCGTGGTGCTGGGGGTCGTCGTGAACTCGATGGCGGCGTTCGCACTGGCGCGCATCAAGTTCCGCGGCAGCGGGCTCGTGCTCGGGCTGATCCTCGCGACGCTGATCGTGCCGTTCGAGACGCTGGCGCTGCCGCTGCTGTGGTGGGTCAACAAGCTGCCGTTCCTCGGGCCCGACGGGCTGACCGAGGGGTGGCTCGACACCTACCAGGTGCAGATCATCCCGTTCATCGCGAACGCGTTCTCGATCTTCCTCTTCTACCAGTACTTCGACTCGATCCCGAAGGAGCTGGACGAGGCGGCGAAGGTCGACGGGGCGGGCTGGTTCCGCATCTACCGCAGCATCGTGATGCCGCTGTCGGGGCCGGCGGTCGCGACGGTCGCGATCCTGACGTTCCTGCCGACGTGGAACCAGTACCTGTGGCCGCTCATGTCGGTGCAGAGCGAGGAGCTGCGTCCGGTGATGGTGGGCATCGACTACTTCAAGCAGCTGAACACCTCGTGGGGGCAGATCATGGCGTACGCGTCGATGATCACCGCGCCCGTGCTCGTCCTCTTCATCGCGTTCCAGCGCTCGTTCATCAACTCCATCGCCTCATCCGGCGTGAAAGGCTGACTCGTGTTCAAGCTCCCCGAGGCGTGGGTGTGGGACTTCTGGACCGTCGACGACGGCGAGCAGTACCACCTGTTCTTCCTGTACGCGTCCAAGGCGTTGCGTGACCCGCATGCCCGTCACCACCGGGCGTCGGTCGGTCACGCGGTGTCTTCTGATCTCGTTCACTGGGAGCGGGTCACGGACGCGCTCGTGCGCTCGGACGCGCCGGCGTTCGACGACCTCGCGACGTGGACCGGGTCGGTGGTGCGACACCCGGACGGGCGCTGGTTCATGTTCTACACGGGGGCGCGGCTCAACGAGCAGGGCGTGAACGTGCAGTCCATCGGGTATGCCGTCTCGTCCGACCTCTACGTGTGGGACAAGGCGCCCGGCCCGGTGCTCGAGGCGGATGCCCGGTGGTACGAGAAGCTCTCCGACGGGCACTGGCACGACGAGGCGTTCCGCGACCCGTGGGTGTTCGCCGACCCGGACGGCGACGGGTGGCACATGCTCATCACGGCGCGCGCCAACCACGGCGACCCCGTGGACCGCGGGGTGGTCGGGCACGCGTGGTCGGCGGACCTGGAGAGCTGGGAGCTGCGGGAGCCGCTCTCGGAGCCCGGGCAGGGGTTCGGCCAGCTCGAGGTGCTCCAGCCCTTCGTCGTCGACGGCCGCCAGGTCCTGCTCTTCAACTGCCTGGTGGGGGACATGCCGGAGGCTGCGCGGGCCGAGGGTCTCGCGGGCGGGGTGTGGGTTGCGGACGCCAAGTCGCCGCTGGGGCCCTACGACATCGCGGGTGCCCAGGTCATCGACGACTCGTCGCTCTACGTCGGCAAGTTCGTCACCGAGCGTGGTTCGGGGGACACGAGGTTCCTCGCGTTCGTGCACGACCGCGACGGCGCCTTCGTCGGCGAGATCACCGACCCGTATGCCGTCTCGTGGGAGGGCGACCGCCTGCGCCTGTCGTGAGGCGCTTCGGGAGGTGGTCAGAGCACCCCCAAAGCTCGTGTAGAGTTGCTCGAGCAGAAACCGCTGGGACTGCGCAGGACCTGCTGGGACGGCCTGAAGGCCGGATCGCCGGATTTGGTCCTGATAGCTACTAGCGGGTAAGTTTGAAGGGTTGCCCCGGAGGCCTCCTCGCAGAGGTGGTTGATGGTGTGTGTCCGATTCTTGAGAACTCAACAGCGTGTCAAAAATCGATGCCA
>NZ_BAAGQU010000010.1:0-17779 GCF_054783315.1 Terrabacter koreensis
TCCTGACCCGACCCCGCGCGGAAGGTGCGCGCGACCCAGACGACGCAGACGGCATACGCCCCGGGAACAGCTGCCAGAACCCCACCTCGGCCACGCCACCCGCCGCGCGCTGACGCTCCTCGAGGTCAGCCAGCCGGCTCCTCAGGAGCCCGAGCGTCGACGGTTCCGATGCCATGAGTCGAACATATGTGCGACCACCGACAGCGCTCGGCCGAGCATCGGTCGGTGCCGACCGCCATGCGGACCAGCGTCAGCCGGGGAAGCCGAAGCAGGGGAAGAAACCCTCGACGCCGGGCCGGGGCACCTCGACGCATCGTGACCGTGTCTGCTCGATGACGCCGTCAGTCGCCGGGGCCGCAGCCGAGCGGTCCCCGACCATCACGCTGAGCTCGGCCGAGGCATCCCGGCGCAGGTTGTTGTCGGTCGCGGAGACGTTGCCGTCGGCGTCGTGGCTGGAGTTCACCACGGTCGTGTGCTTGAGCGGGCCAGTCCCGGTCCAGGTCGCGACGAGGTGAACCGTGACGGGGTTGCCCTGACTGTCGGTGCCGGGGAGGTCGCTCGTGACCGAGGCGTGCCTCAGGCGCGGGTCGACGACGAGCGGCGCACCGCTCTGCGCCTCCGCCTCGAAGAGGACGACGCCACCCCCGCCGCCTCCAGCCGCTGCGTGGACGTCCATCGGACTCTGCGCGCACGTGTCGCTGACACGGACGAGGACCGACGTGAGGCCCTGCTTGTTCACGGGACCGGGCCGCGCGGCATACATCGCCGTGCTCGACGATGCGAAGACCTCGGTGAGCTCGCAGCCCTGCATCGTCGTGGTGCTCGCGGACGCCGACGTGGACCCGATGGTGTGGTAGATCCGGGGCTGCGCGGCCCCGGCCGGTCCCGCTCCCAGCGGTCCGAGGGGTCCCAGGAGGAACGGTGCGACGAGGACGGCGGCGACGGTGATGGCGCGTTTCATGGTGACTCCCGACCGAATCCCCTGCCTCTTCCAGCGTGGCACCGTGCCGCGACATCGACCGGGGCGCAAGGCGTCTCGTCGGTCACATCGGCTGCGGCGCGCCGCGTGGCCGTGCTACTCCGGAAGAGGGGCGAGGGGCGCCCCTGAATGAGGTGACCCGAGGAGGGGCCATGGCCAAGAAGCAGTGGTCGGAGCTGACGAGCGGCCAGAGGACGGCGACCATCGTGGCGGGCTGCGTGCAGCTGTCGCTCGCAGCGACGGCGTGGGCCGACCTGGCGCGCCGGCCGGCCGAGGAGGTCGAGGGCAGCAAGGCGATGTGGGCCGCGATCATCGCGGTGAACTTCGTCGGGCCGCTGGCCTACTTCGCGCGCGGTCGCAAGGTCGTCGCTCAGGCGCCAGCCGACGCCTGACGCTCCGCGCGGTCACGTATGCCGCGGAGCATCTTCTGGCTCATCAGCGAGCTCGCGGCCGAGACCGGTTCGACGAGCAGCGGTGACCACCAGTGGGTGTAGCCGAACCGTTCCCGCGTGATGAGCCGCGTCGCGGCGTGCGGGTGCCGGTGCAGCACGAACGCCCACGTGAAGTCGTAGGGCGCGACGCCGGGCGAACCCTCCGCCCCGGGAGGTGGTGCCGCTTGCAGCACGAGCGAGTGGTCCGGCTCGACGGACACGACCGTGAGGGCGACCTGCGGATGCAGGCGCACGAGGTCGCCGCGAGCGAGGTGCTGCCACTCCGGCACGACCGCGTCGGCGCTGCGCAGGTTGCAGCCGGCCAGGTTCTCGAGCCGGTCGTAGCTGTAGAAGCCGCCGCGGTCGGCACCGATCTGCACGACCCACGGCCACACGACCTCGGGCACCGCCTCGATGGTGATGGCACGGGTCGCGACGAGGCCCGGTGCGGGGACGAGCTCGTCGCCCGGCAGCGGCTCGCGCGACTCCTCGGTGGTGGCGCCCCAGTGCAGCGCGGAGAAGCGGGCGGTCACGACCGACAGGGCCGCGGCGCCGACGAGGACGGGTGCGACGAGTCGCCTCATGTGGTCAACGGTAGTCCGGATCCCTTTGGGCGTTAGTCGGATTCACAGCGCGGGTGACGGAGCGAACAGCACTCGACAGGCCCGGAAACTGATGAAGCCCGGCTCGCAGATGCGAGTCCGGGCCATCAGTGACGGTTCACGTACCACAACGGGCCAACCGCCGAAGTCTTTGTGTCGCTTGGGAAAAGTGTCCCGTTCTGCAACGACTCCGTCAGGTTGACACGCCGGTGTGAACGACGTCAGTGAAAAGATGGGCATTTGGTCCGAACGGACCATTGGTGACTAGTCACCCGCGGTGCGACGGACCCACTGCCCTCAGTAGACCGGCATCCCCGTCGGCAGGCCGGCGAGCGCCCCGTCCGGGACGACGCGCACGCAGCCCCACTCGAGGCCGAGCCGGTCCATGACAGCGGGGCTCGTCACGTGACGCAGCCGGCCGCCCTCGACGAGCCACACCGGGTCGGATGACCGCTCGCGCAGCAGGGTGCGGTCGCGCGGCACCTGGCGCAGCCCGGAGAGCGACCCCTGGGGGATCTCGCGCACCGCGTTCCAGTCGAGGCCGAGACCCTCGAAGACCTCGGGCGACGGGATCCAGAAGGCCTTGCCGCCGTAGACGACGTGGATCGGGTCCGTGCCGCGCTCACGCACGAGCGTCCCGTTGCCCGGGTGGGTCGCGACGTGTGCCATCGAGCCCGGCTTGGCGGCCACGACTGCGTCCCAGCGGAATCCGCATGCATCGAACTCTGCGGGCGAGGGCACCCAGAACGCGCCACCGCCACGGATGACGTGGATCTTCGGGTCGGTCGAGTCGTGGACCAGCCGGCCGTTGGCGAGGAAGCCGGGCGTCTTGCGGGTGTAGCTCTCGACGAACAGCCCGCGCCACGTCTTGCCGTTGCTCCCGGTGATGGCACGCTCGGCCGGGTCGTCGACGGTGGTGAGCTTGAGGCGCACCTCCTGGCCCGGGTTGTTGTTGTCGTAGACGAGCACGTAGGTGTAGCGGCTGTCCTGCTCCCAGCCGTACGCGACGACCTGGTGGTCGTTGCCGAGCTGGGTGACGTCGCGGGCCTGGGTGAGGCCGAGCAGCACCGGCTGCCCGGAGTTGAGCCGCGCCTTGAGCCTCGGCAGCTCGTCCTCACGGGTCATCCGGGCGACGCCCTTGCCACGCAGCCACGTCGGGTGGTCGAGGCTCGTCGCGTACTGGACGAACTTCGCGCCGTTGTCGACGAAGGTGTCCATGAGCCGCGAGTAGATGTAGTCGGCCACGAGCGAGCCGTCCTGCGGCAGAGAGCTGTTCATCGACATCGCCAGGCCCGCGTGCCAGTAGTCCATGGCCGCGGCCGCCATGCCGCCGCAGCGGCCGCGGGTCGTGACGTCGATGCCGAGGGCCGGGATGCGAAGGACGTGGTTGGTGAACTGGTTGCTGAACGCGAAGCCGTTCTCGGCGGGTGTGAAGCTGATGCGCACGGTGGTGCCTTTCCCCTTGGTGTGGTGATCGCTGGTGGATCGTTCGGGGAGAAGAGCGCAGAGCCGTCCCGGCAGTACTGGGCACACGTACTCAAAACGGACACCTCACCACCCAGGCGGGCACCGCCCTCAGGGCACGCCCGCCAGCGGCCACGCCGTGCCGTCGGTCGTCTCGATGAGGGCGGCGCCGTCGCAGTGGAGCGTCAGGGGCAGCCGGTCCGACACGGCGGTGACGACGGGCCCCAGGTCGGCCATCTGCACCCCGGTCGACGCCGACACGTGCGGCATCCAGTGCCCGGGCTCGTAGTGCCGGTGGATCGTCGCGCCGGTGCCGCGCAGCACCTCGACGGCGCGCGCCTGCCGCGCGGCCAGCACCGACGACGCCGAGCCTGCGAGCGCCACTCGTCCGCGCGGGAAGACGACGGTCCCCTGCACCGAGACGTCCACCGGGCCCGAGTCGGGCAGTGAGACGGCGGCCTCGCGCACCGCGCCGAGGTCGCCGTCGAGCAGGACGGCATACGACAGGTGCGGCACGTGACGGCCGTGGGTGTGCGAGAGCAGCGTCGGTATGCCGTTCTCCTCCAAGCGCTTCCACAGCTCACGCACGAGCGCGTCGGAGCGCCGGTCGAGGAGGAGGCAGAGCGCGAGCGCCATGCCCCATTGTGGGCGAAGCGGACGGCATACGCTGGCGGCGTGAGCGCGACTCCCCTGCCCGGCGACCTCGACGTCGTCAACGCCAACCGCTACGTGCAGCTGACGACGTTCCGGCGCACGGGCACACCCGTGTCGTCGCCGGTGTGGATCGCCAGGGACGGCGACGAGCTCGTCGTCATCACGGTCGACCCGACGGGCAAGCTGAAGCGGCTCGCGCACACCTCGCGCGTCGAGCTGCGCCCGTGCGACTTCCGCGGCCGGGTGCCCGAGGGGGCGCCGACGTATGCCGGCACGGCCGTCGTCGACCGCACCCCGGAAGGCGTCGCCGCGGTCAAACGCGCCATGGGGCGCAAGTACCTGATGGCGCGCCTGGGCGACGCGATCGCGGTCGTGACCGACCGGTTCCGCAAGCGCACGGCGCGGGCCGGGATCCGCATCACGCTGACCTGACCTGACCAACCTGACCTGACCTGACCTAGCGGCCGCCCGACCGACCGCGCATGCCCACACAACCTTGGACAACGCGCGCTCCAAAGGTTGGACACGCATTTTTGCAGGGCGCTGACCTGCCCATACCGTGAAAGGCATGAGTTCGGCCGCAGGTGCCCGGCTGGTGCAACGCCAGCTGGGGAGGATGCTGCGCAGCAAGGTCGCCGGCGACGACGCGCCGGTCCGTGCGCAGCGGATCTGGGGTGCCCGCGGGGAGCGCTGGTTCACGCCCGACGACCCGGTGTGGCGGGTGCACGCGGACGCCTCGATGTTCCCGGCCGGCGTCACGTCGCTGCTGCTGCAGTCGCTGCACCCGCTCGCCATGGCTGGCGTGGCGGGCCACAGCGGCTACAAGGGCGACCCGTGGGGCCGGCTCCAGCGCACCAGCCACTACCTCGCGACGACGACCTTCGGCACGATCGAGCACGCCGAGGAGGCCATCGCCACGGTGCGCTCGATCCACACGCGGGTGCGTGGCAAGGCGCCGGACGGCCGGCCCTACCGCGCCGACGACCCGCACCTGCTGATGTGGGTGCACGCGGCGGAGGTCGACTCGTTCCTGCGGGGCTTCCAGACCTTCGCCGCGACGCCGCTGACCGCCGACGAGGCCGACGTCTACGTGGCGCAGGCCGGCATCCCGGCGTCGCGGCTCGGTGTCGTCGACCCGCCGACCTCGGTGGCGGCGCTGCGCGAGGTGCTCGATGCGTACCGCCCCGAGCTCGAGGCGACACCCGCGGCCCGCGAGGCGGCGCGCTTCCTGCTGCTCAACCCGCCGCTGCCCCTCTACGCCCGCCCGGGCTACGGCACCATCGCGTCCGGTGGCGTCTCCCTGCTGCCGGGGTGGGCGCGCGAGATGCTCGGCATCCCGCTGCCCGGCGTCGTCTCGTCGCTGGTGGCGCGACCGCTGGGCCACCTCGGCACGGCGGCGGTGCGCTGGGGCATGGCCGGCCTGGCGGAGCGCCGGCCCAGCGACACGCCTGACTCGCCCGAGTCCCCCGATCACCCCGACGGGTCCGGTGGCCCGGTCGGGGAGAAGGCCGCCGTCTGAGCGGCCACCTTTGACCGGGCCGGGTGCCGCTCAAGAAGCGGGCGCACCCGGCCCGGTGCCTCATCCGCCGGTCGGCCGCGCAGCCGCGCCGTCCGGCCAGGGCTGCAGCGGCACGTCGGCCGGCCGCTCACGCGTCCCGATCTCGTATGCCGCCTGGCCGGCTGACGTGAGCACGTGGCGTCTGCCGCCGGGCTGGGTCACCGTCATCTCCAGGTCTGCGATCGAGCAGTTGGTGACGGCGTGGTCGTCGTGGTGTGCCGTGGCTCGGTGCGCGGCGGCACCGGGGTGGCCGTGGTCGCCGGTGTCGGCGGTGTCGGCGGGACCTCGCGCCGGCCTGCCGGGCTCGGCGTAGAGCCAGGCCACGCAGCGCTCCGGAGGTGCGACGACCTCGAGGTCGACGACCAGGCCGCCCCGACCGGGCAGGTGCAGGTGGGCGCCGTCGCGTCGCTCCTCGACCCTGGTGGCGCGGGTGTGTGCGGTGCCGCCCAGCCTCCGGCGCTCGCCCACGACGGAGAGCATGCCGTTGGCGACCCACGGCGTCGTATGCCCGCCGACCCGCAGCCGGCCGAGCACGACGTCGATCCAGGTGCTGCTCGGCTCGCCGTCGAAACCGAGGCCGTGCAACCAGATCCACCGCTCGGCGTGCTCGCTGCCCCAGTTGTGGCCGACCATGCCCTTCCAGCCGTCGACGTCGACGGCCCGGTCTCCGACGGTCACCGTGCCGGTGAACCGGGCGCTGGGGTGCAGGCTGACGGGCTTCGTCCTGGGGATCGGGGCGGCATACATCCACGGGGACGGCAGGTGCTCGAGCGCGGGCTCGCCGAGGAAGGTGAGGTCCCACGAGACGGGCAGGTGCGGGTGCACCCGGCCGGGCATCGGGGTGATCGAGCCGGTGGCCTGGGTCGGCCCGAGGGTCGAGCCGGCGACTCCGACCCAGTGCGGGTCGTTGGTGGGCGGGCCCTCCACGGTCTGCTTCGCGGTGACAGGGCCCGGCGCCTCGGCGTCGAAAAGGGTGAACCACGTCGAGGCGAGCGGCGGTCGGTCGTGCTCGACGTGGACCGTGTGCCGCAGCCAGAAGCCGAGACCGCCACCGGGCGCGACCGCGCGCAGGTAGTGGCTCTCGTAGCCGGACCGCATCGCCGCGAACCGCGCGGCCGCCGGGTCGCCCCGCATCCTCCTGACGGTACTCCGGCCCGCCGCGACGGCGCCCACTCCCTGTCGCTCTCGCCCTCACTCCCCGTCGAGTACTCACTCCCCGTCGAGTGCTCACTTTCCGTCGAGTGCTCACTTTCCAGCGCCGCACGGACGGGGCCGCGGCGCGTCAGTAGGCTGCGGGTGTGCCCAGACTCGTGCTCACCGTCATCGGCGACGACCGCGCCGGCCTCGTCAACGCGCTCGCGGACGTCGTCACCGCGCACGACGGCAACTGGGAGGACAGCCAGCTGGCCGAGCTCGCCGGTAAGTTCGCCGGCATCGTCGTCGTCGGTGTGCCGGATGGCCGGGTCGACGAGCTGACCGCGGCCCTGCACGAGCTCGACGGGCTGCTCGAGGTGACGACGCACCCGGGTGCCGAGGTCGACTCGGTGCCCGACGACGCCGGCTCGCAGCGCCTCACCATCGACCTGCTCGGCAACGACTCCCCCGGCATCGTGCGCGAGGTGTCGTCGGTGCTGAGCCGGCACGAGCTGTCGATCGAGACGATGACGACGGGCACGCGCGAGGCGCCGATGGCGGGCGGGCTGCTCTTCGAAGCGCACGTCGTCGTGCGGGTGCCGGCCGAGTCCGACAGCGGCGGGCTGCGCGCCGACCTGGAGAGGCTCGCGACGGAGCTGCTCGTCGACATCGCGGTCGCCTGAGGGCACGCAGTCGGTAGAACCCCGCGCCGGTCGACCACGACGAAGGGGCCCGTCTCGCCGTGCGAGCGCCGGGCCCCGAGACGGTTCACGTACCACAACGGGCCAACCGTCAAAGTCCTTCGTCATCCCCTGACGAGTACGTCCAGTGAAGGGCGCTTTTCGGGTCATCACCAAGGTATTCCGCTGACCTTGTGGAACTCTTGCGGTCTGCTTGCGCCGCGAGCAGGGTGGTTGCATGGACGGTCACGGGTATGCGGCGGCACCGGATGCACTCCCGCACGCGAAGGTCGTGCCCATCGCGGACTACGGGTTCCTGTCGGACGGTGAGGTGACGGCGCTCGTCGCTCCGGGCGGCGACATCGACTGGATGTGCTTGCCGCGCCTGGACTCTCCGAGCATCTTCGGCTGCCTGCTGGGGCGGCACGCGGGGCGTTTCCGGCTCGGCCCGTCGGACGTGAGCGTGCCGACGGCGCGGCGCTACCTGCCGGGCACGATGGTGCTCGAGACGAGCTGGGGCACGCCGACGGGCTGGATCATCGTGCGCGACGTGCTGCTCATCGGGCCGTGGCACCACGACGAGGGCATCTCGGAGAAGCACCACCGCACGCCGATGGACTACGACTCCCAGCACACGCTGCTGCGCTCGATCCGGTGCGTGTCGGGTGAGGTGCAGACGGTGGTGGACTGCGAGCCGATCCTCGACTACGGGCGCACGCCGGTGAAGTGGGAGTACACCGAGCACGGCTACCACCAGTGCGTCTCGCAGGGGAACGGATCTGGCGTCACGCTCACGCTGACGAGTGACATGCGCATCGGCTTCGACGGCGGGCAGGCATCTGCGAGAACGCTGCTCAGGCAGGGCGACGAGCGCTACGTCGCGCTGTCGTGGGGTGCGATCGAGCCGCCGTTGACCTCGGAGGACGCGCACGACCGGCTCGAGTGGACGGCGCACCACTGGCAGCACTGGCTGGCGCGAGGCAAGTTCCCCGACCACCCGTGGCGCAGCTACCTGCAGCGAAGTGCGTTGACGCTCAAGGGTCTGACGTACGCGCCGACCGGGGCGATCGCGGCCGCGGCGACGACGTCACTGCCCGAGACCATCGGTGGGGCGCGCAACTACGACTACCGGTTCACGTGGATCCGTGACGCGACGTTCGCGCTGTGGGGCCTCTACTCGCTCGGGTTCGACTGGGAGGCAGTCGACTTCTTCGCGTTCATCGCCGACATGGCCGAGCGCGACGAGGACCTGCAGATCATGTACGGCATCGGCGGGGAGCGCGACCTGCCGGAGTCGGAGCTCGACCACCTGCCCGGGTATGCCGGGTCGCGCCCCGTGCGCATCGGCAACGCCGCGCACTCGCAGGTGCAGCACGACGTCTGGGGTGCACTGCTGGACTCGGTCTACCTGCACTCCAAGGTCGCCGACCACCTCGACGGGCGCATCTGGCCGATCCTCGGCAAGCAGGTGGAGGCGGCGCTCAAGCACTGGCGCGAGCCGGATGCCGGCATCTGGGAGGTGCGCGGCGAGCTGCGGCACTTCACGTCGTCGAAGATCATGTGCTGGGTCGCCGTCGACCGCGGGGCGAAGCTCGCCACGATGATCGGCCAGGACTCGCAGGCGTCGGAGTGGCGGCTGGCCGCTGACGAGATCAAGGAGGACATCCTCGCCAACGGTGTCGACTCGCGCGGGGTGCTGACGCAGTACTACGGCACGGACGCGCTCGACGCGTCGCTGCTGCTGGCGCCGCTCGTGCGCTTCCTGCCGGCGGACCACCCGGTCATCCGTGCGACGGTGCTCGCGATCGCCGACGAGCTGACGGTCGACGGGCTGGTGCTGCGCTACCGCGTGGACGAGACCGACGACGGTTTCTCCGGCGAGGAGGGCACGTTCACGATCTGCTCGTTCTGGCTCGTCTCGGCGCTGTCGGAGATCGGCGAGACGAAGCGGGCCCACGAGCTGTGCGCGAAGCTGCTGTCGCTCGCGGGGCCGCTCGAGCTCTACGCCGAGGAGATCGACACCCACAACGGGCGCCACCTCGGCAACTTCCCGCAGGCGTTCACCCACCTGGCGCTCATCAACGCGGTCATGCACGTCATCGCCACGGAGATGGGGCCGCCGGGAACGGTCGGCTGACTCGGATCCTGCTCCCCTCAGCGGAGCAAGATCCGAGCGCCCGCGGCCCAAGCCCGGCACGGAGCGCCGACGTCACGATGTGACGGCGTTGACGTCACACGTCGCGAATCCCGCAGACTGCCACGCGGCGAGCAGGTCCCGATCTCCGGAGGCAGCCAGCCCGTCGTCACCCACCACCAGCGCGGCGGCGGCGGCATGGACGGCGTCGTAGCCGCGCAGTCCGTAGGACGCCGCGAACGACGCCGCGTCCCGCGAGAGCCGGTCACCGAGGGTCACGAGGTGCATCTGGTCGGCCAGGGCGTCCACGGCCTTCGAAAGGTCGTACATCTGCCGCGCGGTGATGCGGTCGGCGTGGCGAGCCCGCCACATGGCCGACGCAACCTCCGGGCGCAGGGCCACCGACGAGACGACCTCGTCGGCCGCGTCCCAGAGCCGTCGGCACACGGTCGAGGAGGGTTCGGCGACGAGCAGCGGCACGAACGCCGACGTGTCCAGATAGAGGATCACCGGCGCTGGTCGCTGACGAGGTCGCTGATGCCACCTTCGACAGCAATCAGTGGCGGCAACTTCTCCTTGGGCCGGGCGTGTGTCACGAGGCCCTCGTCGATCAGCGTTTGAAGGGTCGTGCGGCCGGCGAGTGGGCGGAGCTCCGCGACGGGCTTGCCTCGGTCGGTGATGACGAGGGTCTCACCAGCCTGAGCAAGCGAGAGGAACTCGCTCAGCCTGCTCTTGAGCTCGCGGATCCCCACCTGACGCCGACTCAATGTGACCACCTCATGCCTCATTGTAGTCATCTGGTGCTTGTCCCGGGCGGGCACCTATCGGCACGCCCCGATGTCAGCCTCGAGCCCCACAACGTCGACGCCGACGCGAGCGGCGCCGTGACCGCCTCGCAGATGCAGAGGAGCTGCGCATCGGCCTGCTCGCTCGGATCCTGCTCCGCTCAGCGGAGCAAGGTCCAAGACGCCGCCCGGTCAGCCATCCGTGTACTTCTTGATCGTGGCAGTGATGAACGAGTCAGCCGCCACCTTGCTGCCTGCCTCGAGGTCTTGGGCGAGCACGACCCAGTTCCTGTCGAGGACCGGCACACGGTTGGCACCGGTGGCGTCGGTAGCCGGAGCAACGTGAAGACCAGCCGCCCTCCAGGCGTCCTGCGCCTCTTGATAGTTCATGCCCACGCCGTCGGGCACGGTGACCTTCGCGGCGGGTTTGGGGGCTGCCGTCGCCTTCGCTTCGACCGGTGCGATGGACGTCTCAGGAGCCGGCACCGTCGCCTGGACGGTCTGGGTAACGGTCTCGGCCGCGGGGGCTGCGACGGTCTGCGTGACCACGACAGTCGGGGCCGAAGAGGCAGGTGCCGCGTTGCTGCCACAGCCCGCGGCGGCAGTGACGGCGACGATGGCGGTGATGATGACGGGCAGCTTGCGGTGAATGCTCATGATGATCGCTTCCTGGAGAGTTCGGGCGCCTCATCGTCGTGGAACTCCCCGGCACGCGTCTGGCGATTCACCCCTTTCGTGACATACGGCACGCGGGCCAGCCTCTGGGTGCCGCAACCCGCCCCTCTGCCGACGTCTTCGGCGCAGGGTGGAGACTGGGTGGGTCGGTGACCATGACGGAACGGGAGGGTCGGCCGTGTCTGAGAGCGGCACCTATGTGACAACTCAGGTGGGGCACCCCCACTGGGCGAAGCACGCGTACGAGGTGCTCGTGGAGACGGCGGGTCGCTACGACGCCGTCATCACCTACTCCGAGCTGGCCGAGGAGGTGCAGCGTCGGTCGGCGCTGTGGAGCAAGTCCGAGATGCGCACGTGGATCGGCCCGCTGCTCGCCGACATGGCGAAGGTCAACCACGTGCGCGAGGAACCGCCGCTGACGTCGCTCGTCGTGCACAAGCAGGACGGTCGGGTCAGCACGGGCTACGACGAGGCGCGCAAGCTGGCGGGCCAGCCGCCGCTCGACGACCCGGACGAGCGGGAGCTGCAGGCCGCCACGGCGCGCCTCGAGTGCTACCGGCACTGGGGCGCCGACGTGCCCGCGGACGCGCGCCCGACGGTTCACACGCGTACGCGAGAGGCTCGCGAGCGCAGCACGCGCACTCCCCGCGTTGCCGCCCGGGCCGCTTCCCCACGCGCCACCACGCGCACGTCCTCCGAGGAGCGGCGTGGCGCCGTCTGCCCGACGTGCTTCATGGAGATGCCGCTCTCGGGAGTGTGCGCGAACTGCGAGTGACCCGCCCGCGGCACGTGCCGGCATACGGCGGCGGGCGTGAGACGCTCCTCGCATGCGGTCCTACTGCGCGCTCTACGTCGACGTCGGGTACCTGCTGGCGGCCGCAGCCACCCGGGTGACGGGCACCTCGCTGCGCAAGGGCGTCGTCGTGTCCTACCCGGACCTCGTCGCGCGCCTCATCGCCGACGCGGAGAAGGCCAGCGGGCTGCCGCTGCTGCGACTGCACTGGTACGACTCCGGCAACCGGTCCGGGGGCACGCCCGATGCCACCCAGGAGGGCATCGGCATGCTGCCGCGCGTCAAGCTGCGGCTGGGGCGCACGTCGCCGCAGGGCGAGCAGAAGGGCGTCGATCTGCGCATCGGCCTCGACCTCGCCGCGCACGGGCGCAACCGCTCGGTCGACGTCATCTACCTGCTCTCGGGTGACGACGACCTGAGCGAGGCCGTGGAGGAGGCGCAGAGCCACGGCATGCAGGTCGTGCTCATGGCGGTGCCCGACCGGTCGGGCAAGGCCCACGCCGTGTCACGCCACCTGATCCGCGAGGCCGACGACCTCATCGTGCTGGACGGGGCGGTCATTGACGAGACGGTGCACGTGCGCCAGCTCCAGCCGGAGACCGACGTGCCGCTGTCGCCGGCCGCAGCTGCCGTCGCCGCGGCCGGGGGCGTCCCACTGCCGGGGCCGCGCGAGCCGGTCGTTGTCGAGACTGCGCCCCTGGTGGTGGAGGGTGAGCCGTCGACCGCCGCGTCGGCCCGGCCCACTCCCGCGGTGCTCGCAGGCAGCAGGCCGTCGCCGAAGCCTGCGGCGCCGGGGCCCGTGGGGAGCCCGCCGCGTGTCGTGTGGTCGAGCAGCAGCGACGGGAACGGCACCACCGAGCCAGTGTCGGCCGTCAGCCCCCACGAGCTGGAGGTCATCGACGAGGTATGCCGCCGGGTGATCGACACGTGGGCCATCACGGCCAGCCCTGCCGACCGTTCACGCCTGATGAGCCAGAAGCCGTTCATCCCCAACGACCTCGACCGGGCGCTGCTGCTGGACCTGTCGGCTCGCCTGGACCGCTATGACGTCGAGGACCAGCTGCGCTTCCTGCTGCGCGACCACTTCTGGGAGCGGGTCAGCCGGCTGCCGCGGTGAGAACGCTCGAGGGCGCCGCACTGTCGGGTTGCTCTCACGAGCAATTCGGGCATTTCACAGAAACCGGTCGTGGGACTCAGTAGCGTCCCGAGATGTCGTCGCCCGGACCCGGTCCGAGCGCGCACACCGCGGTGTCACAGGGAAGGTCCGCGGTGCTCCCTTCGCCGAGTCCGATCTCGGCGCGCACGATTGGACGTAAATGAAGAAGCAGCTGGCGCGAGGTCTCGTCGCGCTGATGGCGGCCACGGCTGCCCTGGTCGCAGCATCGCCGGGTGAGGCGCAAGCCGTCACCTGGATCCGCACCGCGAAGACGACGCACAACGCGTACTCGTGGAACGGCTACAAGGCCAACCTCGCACCCTCAGCGACACCTCCGGTTTCGGGTTACACGGTCATCGACCGTCGCGTCACCGTGAAGAACTCGGCGGGCCAGACACTGGCCTCCAACGTGACGTCGCGGTGGACGGCACCGGGCAACTACACGGTCTACTCGACGTACAAGTACCGCAAGGCGACGCCGTACACGGCGACGAAGACGGTCAGCTACAACGTCGACTACGACACTCTCAACTCCTGCACGATCACCGGCTACTTCGATGACGGCGGGGGCTACACCTGGACGGTCAACGCGACCTGCAACGTGACGCTCGAGAGCTTCACCGGCGCCGGCGCCTCGGTGACGAGGACCATCGCCATCCAGGGGCAGTACCTGGGGTACGAGCCGCCGACGGTCGGCATGCAGACGACGGACATCTACGACTACGAGGCCAGCCTGCCGTCGACCTTCTCGAAGACGGTCTCGTACACGGCCTACAGGTACAGCTACTACAGCCTCTACCGGGTGCGCACGGCCTCGGTGGTGAAGGTGACCAACTACGGCACCGTGACGTGGACCGAGTACACGACGGTGCAGGCGCCGTGGGACGGTGGCGACTCGCTCGCACGGGTCCGCTCGATCTTCGGGTCGAACGGCACGCGGATCAGCTTCATGGAGTCGGGTGGCAAGACGTACGCCGGCTACCAGTGGCGGAACACGAGCGGCGGCTACGTCTACGTGACGTTCGAGGACAACCTGGCCTACACGAAGACCTGGTACTCCTGACCGGCACCGGGCATGGGTGGGTGCGCCCAGTAGCCCCACCAGGCGCACCCAGTAATCCCCCTTGAACTCCCCCAGGAGTGGATCGTCCGGCTGCCGGCGGTCCGATCAACTTCTGGCCCCCTCTGGCGCCGCCGTCGCTCCCTCGCAGGGAGGGAACGGCGGCGCCGCTCCCCAAGGATGGAATGCGGAGGAGCCGGGCGCTAGGTGTCGGAAACGACACCTGTCCCCGGGTCACGACCGGCTACCGGGCAGTTCGCCACCGCGGCGGCTCTGCGCCGCCCACCACGCGGTGGCCGCGGCACGCCCGCGAAGGCCCGTCTTCGCGTACACGGCTGAGAGGTGCTTGCGGACGGTGCGTTCGCTGAGCCCGAGGCGGTGCGCGATGGCGCCGCTGGTGAGGCCCCCGGCGGCGAGGGCCAGCACCTGCTCCTCGCGGCGGGTCAGAGCCGTGAGCTCGTCGCGGCCGAGGATGTTCGAGCCCTCGTCGAGAGCCAAGGCCCGGAGCCGGCTCGTGGCCTCCTCGAGGCGCGCGTTGAGCGTCAGGGCCGGTGCGACGATGCTCTGGATCAGGGCGAGCGCGTCGAGGTCGTCGTCGGTGAAGTCACGGCGGTCGCGGTGCAGGCCGAGGAACGCGAAGCCGCCCGGGCTCACCTGCAGGGCGATGGAGGCCGGGTAGTGGGCGGTCGGCAGCCAGCCGTGCATCGCCTCGAACTCTTCCGTCTCCCAGAACGCGTCCATGCGCACCTGGTCGCTGGTGCGGACGGGGCGCGTGGCGCCGAACTGGAACATGGCCGCGAACGACGGGTGCGTGCCGACGAACTGCGCTGCCCGCTCGGCCTGCCCGGGCAGCACGATGCAGCCGTCGGAGGTGACGACGTCCGGCGCGTCACCGGGCTGCAGGTCCGCGCTGAACGTGGCCAGCCCGCAGCCACCGTCGGCGGCGAGCACGACCTCGATGCGGCGTACGAAGTCGTGCTTGAACGGCTCACCCGCGGCGATCTGGCGGGCGACGTCGATGGCCAGACGGAGCACGTCGGCCTCGCGAGGACCGCCCGCGCCGACCAAGGGGGTAGACCCGTGCGTCCCCATGCCGTGCTCCCCTCGACCGGGCGGGCGTCAAGAGCCCGTCAAGAAATGGTAAGAGCGGAGCGCGGGATGGGAGGCGTTTTGTGTCCTTGAGCCCCGCCGGTGGCCGCCCGGGCTGGCGGGTTGCCTGCTCAGGGCGTACGCGTGCGGTCGGGTCGCCCTTGCCGCGCCGGCATCGCTGCCGCGAGCGCGAGGACGGCCATGACGGCGGCGAGCGAGTGCGGCTGCTCGGCCAGCATCACGGTGAAGGACGAGAGGTAGTCGCAGTAGTCAGCCACCTGGAGCGCTGGGTGGGTGACCGCGCGACGGCCGTACTGCTCAACCGTGACGAGCTTGTCGCTGCCTTCGAAACTCTCCGCCGCGCTCCACTGCTTGAGCTCCACGACCACGTAGGACGGGAGACCGGTCTTCGGGTGCTTGCCGGCGAGCACGACGTCGGCGCGCTTGCTCGTCAGGGGCAGCTGGTACTCGATGAGCATCTCGACATCGTCGAGCCCGGCGGAGACCAGGTCCGCGCGCAGCGCTGGCAGGCTCCGTTCCCAAGAGCGCGACTCACTCGCGGCCGGGCGGCGCCCGGTCTGGATGCTCATCTGCTCAGCGATGTGCTCCGCCAAGTGTGCCTCGAGGGACGAGAAGCCTCGAGCGGAGGTCCGGAGTAGGTGCACGAACAAGTCCCCTGGCAGCACGAAGTGACTCGTGCGGTGTGGGGGCATATCCGTGCGGAAGCCCGTCGGGCCGCAATGACACGGGCAGCGTACCCAGTTGGCGTCGTCAACGACGCCAACTGGCCGTGTAGCTCGCGCTCAAGCTGCATCCGCTGTCAAGGGCTTGCCCGCGGAGGCTAGTCGCTCACCGTCCCGTGTGACGGCATCCGGGTCATTGATCTCGCCCTTGAACTGGCCGTCGGTCGGGCGGCACCGGCGGATGGGCTGCTGTGCGCCACAGTTCCTGGCTAGGCCCGGCAACCCTTCGAAAGGCAGGCGGAGTCATGGCGGCCGGAATGGCCTTGAGCGTGGCTGGAGCCGCCGCGTCCGGTCTCGGAGGCCAGCCCGCCCCGGCGCCGCCCGTTCTGGAGACGAGCACTGCCTTAGCAACCGCCACTGCGACGAGCGGCTCCGAGAGCACGACGACCTCGGAACCGTCCGTGACAACGTCCCAGGAAGCACCTCTCGCTGTCATACCGTCAGCCGCGCCCACTCCAACCGTCACCGGTCGCCCAGGCAGCGCGCTGGCCGCCGCGATGCTGCTTCCCGTCCGGGGCAGAGCACCGAAGACCAACTACGCTCGCGCCCAGTTCGGAGCCGACTGGTTCGACGCCGACCGCAACGGGTGCGACACGCGCAACGACGTTCTCGCCCGCGACCTTCGGCAGATCGCCTACAGCCCCGGGACTGGAAACTGTGTCGTCAAGGGCGGGGTCCTTTCAGATCCGTACAGCGGCACGACGATCCGGTTCCAACGAGGCAGCAGCACGAGCAACGCGGTGCAAATCGACCACATGGTCGCCTTGGAGGACGCTTGGCAGAAGGGGGCCCAGTCCTGGAGCGCAGAGCGACGTGTGCACTTGGCCAACGACCCTCTGAACTTGCTCGCCGTCAAAGGATCGTTGAACCTTCAGAAGGGCAGCGGGGACACCGCGACCTGGCTACCGCCGAACACGACCTATCGGTGCGCGTACGTGGCTCGGCAAGTGGCTGTCAAGCGCAGCTACAACCTCTGGGTCACCGCTGCCGAGCGCGAGGCGATGATCCGTGTCCTTGGCGCATGCCCGGCTCTGTCCCTTCCAACGGCAAAGCCGTTCGCGCCGAGGCCGCCGGTTCCGTCATCAGCCCGCATTCAGTCGCCGCGACTGGTGTCTCCACCGAAAGTGACGCCTTCACACAAGGCGCCTGATCGCCAACCCGCAGCGCCGAGCGCCGCCTATTACCGCAACTGTGCCGCTGCTTGGGCCGCCGGCGCGGCAACGCTGTATCGGGGCGACCCGGGCTATCGCGCTGGCCTTGACCGCGACGGCGACGGCCGCGCGTGCGAGCAGCGCCCTTGACCTCCGCCCATGATGCGCGGTTCGCCGGATTCCAGAGCGCTCCCGTTGCGGGTGGGATGGAAGTTCACATTCCGCAAAGCATGAGAGTCACGGCAGCACCGACGAAGTATTCGGAGGAATGGGAGCGAGCGACCAAGATGAGCCGCCGGTCCCGGCGTGACCCGGTCACCACGCCTGGAGGACTCCACGGCCGGGGACGTTGCGCAACTTCCAGCAGGCCCGGGCGACAATGGTCTTCGCTCGGGCGTGACCTCGGCGGAGCCGAAACGGTCAGTGAACTTCACGCGGGAGGACAGGAGAAGCGCCGCGCGAACGAGATCGTGCGGACGGAATCTGCGCCTTCGCCGCCCCCCGCTCCACTGCAATCCTGAGGAAGTGCCAAAGTGCCGACCGGGGTCCTCCTGGAGTACATATTACGCACTGCGACCAGTTCGGGGTCGAGCCCAACGTCCGGAAATGCGACAACCCCGCCAGATACCTGGCGGGGTTGTCGTGAATGGTTGTCCGGCTGCGTCCTACTCTCCCACACCGTCACCAGTGC
>NZ_BAAGQU010000011.1:0-259907 GCF_054783315.1 Terrabacter koreensis
TAACTTGACTCACAAAGATGCTACGCGTCCACTGTGCAGTTCCCGAGATACAAACGGGAACGCAACCACGACACCACCCGACGGGTGAGCTGTCCGCGTCCATGAAGATTTTGATATCTCCATAGAGTTTCGGCTGTCATAGCGAAGGGGAAACGCCCGGCTCCATTCCGAACCCGGAAGCTAAGCCCTTCAGCGCCGATGGTACTGCACTGGTGACGGTGTGGGAGAGTAGGACGCAGCCGGACACACTTTGTCAGAGCGCCCCAGACGGAACTTCATTGATCCGACTGGGGCGCTCTTTCTTTGTGCCCGATGAACGTAGAGGTGGCGCCGACCGAGGTCGGCGCGGAAGGATGCTGAACATGAGTGACCAGGACGGCAACGACAGCCGTAACGAGCGCCGCGACCGCGACGGCGGTCAGCGAGGCCCGGCGCGGGGCCATGGCGCCGGCCGTGGCTCCGGTGCTCCCCGGTCCGGTGGGCAGCGTCGCGACGACCGGGGGGGCTACCGGTCGGATGACCGCCGTTCCGGTGGCGGCCGCGACGACCGTGGCGGCTACCGCTCCGATGACCGCCGCTCCGGTGGCGGCCGCGACGACCGTGGCGGCTACCGCTCGGACGACCGCCGCTCCGGTGGCGGCCGCGACGACCGTGGCGGCTACCGCTCCGATGACCGCCGCTCCGGTGGCGGCCGCGACGACCGTGGCGGCTACCGCTCCGATGACCGCCGCTCCGGTGGCGGCCGCGATGACCGTGGTGGCTACCGCTCCGGCGGTGGCCGTGATGACCGTGGGCCTCGCCGCTACGACGACCGGCCGCGTCGGGACGACCGGCCCCGTGGCGGCGCCGGGCGACCGCACGAGGAGGAGCGCCGTGGTGGTCCCCGCCTGACGCCGAAGAGCCCCCGCAAGCCGGAACCGGCCATCCGGGAGGGCGTGACCGGCCATGAGGTGGACCGCGGCGTCAAGAACCAGCTGCGCACGCTGTCCAAGGAGAACGCCGAGGGTGTGGCCCAGCACCTTGTCATGGTGGCCGAGCTGCTCGACGTCGAGCCCGAGGCCGCCCTGGCGCACGCCGAGACCGCGGTACGTCGCGCCGGCCGTGTCCCGGCGGCGCGAGAGGCCCTCGGGCTCGTCGCCTACCGCCTCGGCGACTGGGCGCGGGCGCTGGGGGAGTTCCGCACCGTTCGCCGCCTCTCCGGGTCGAGCCACCTGCTGCCGCTCATGGTCGACTGCGAGCGGGCGCTGGGCCGCCACACCAAGGCGCTCGAGCTCGCCCAGACCGAGGAGGCGAACAACCTCGCCATCGACGACAGGGTGGAGCTGGCGATCGTCGTCTCGGGCATCCGCCGCGACCTCGGCCAGCTGGATGCTGCGGCCGCAGGGCTCAGCGACCTGGTCAAGCGGATCAACCCCAACCGACCGTCGGCTGCCCGGCTCTTCTACGCCTACGCGGACGCGAAGCTGGCTGCGGGTGACGCCGAGGCGGCTCGCGACTGGTTCGCCCGTGCCGCCGAGGCCGACCACGAGCTGACCACCGACGCCGCTGAGCGCCTGGAGGAGCTCGACGGCGTCGACGTCACCGACCTGCTCGGCGACGAGGACGACGAGGGCCACGACGAGGGCCACGACGAGGGCCACGAGTCCTGAGCGTGGCTGCCGGCGGATGGCTGAGGACGTGAAGGACGCCGCACTCATCGCGGCATACGACGGCGTGGTCTGCGACCTGGACGGCGTCGTCTACCGTGGTGACGACCCGGTGCCAGACGCCCCAAAGGTGCTGCGGGACTTGCGGACTCGGGGCGTCCAGGTCATCTATGCGACGAACAATGCGTCTCGGGTGGTGGCCGAGGTCGCCGAGCACCTCGCCGGTCTGGGCGTGCCCGCGACGCCGGACGACGTGGTCACCAGCGCCGAGGCCGGAGCAGCACAGCTCGCGCGGAGCCTTCCCGCAGGGACGCGGGTGCTCGCCCTCGGCGGTGAGGGCGTCGCGGAGGCCCTCACCCGGGCCGGCCTCGAACCCGTGCGGCCGCGGGACCGCGGCGACGACGCCGGGCCCAACCGTGTGGCGGCCGTGCTTCAGGGCCTCGGGCGCGACCTGACGGTGTGGGACTTCGAGACCGCGGCGCGGCTGCTCGGCACCGGTCTGCCCTGGGTCGCCACGAACGACGACGCGACCCTGCCGCTTCCGTGGGGGCAGGCGCCGGGCAACGGCGCCTACGTCGACCTGCTCGTCACGGCGCTCGGACGTCGCCCCGACGTCGTGGGCAAACCCCACCCGCCGCTCTACCGGCTCGCCCTCGACCACCTCGGCACCGATGCGTCGCGCACCCTCGCGATCGGCGACCGGCTGGCGACGGACATCGACGGCGCCGCCGCGGCTGGTCTCGACTCCGCCTGGGTGCTCACAGGCGTCGACCTGCCCTCCGACCTCATGCAGACGCAGGCCACGCCGACCTACGTGATCGGCTCGTTGACCGACCTGTTCCGGCCGTACGCGGCACCGGTGGAGAAGCACGGAAGCTGGCACTGCGGTTCGGCGCGCGCGCGGTTCGCCGACGGTGAGCTGCGTCTCGACGCCGGCGGGGCGAGCCCGGTCGAGGCCGTCCGGGCGGGAGTCGCAGCCCTGCTGGGGGAGCGTGAGGCCGGACGGTCGCCGGACGAGCTCTCCCACGCCGCTGAGGTCGTACTGAACCGCCTCCTCTGAGCCGTCGTGACGGGAGGACATCGTGACTCGAGGACGCGCGTGCCTGCTCGTCCGGTCGTTGCCAGCGACGGGGTAGCGTGAGCGGACGCAGGACTCGGCACGTACCGCACGGAGGAACCCATGTTTGGCGACACTGACGCCCGCCGCGAGGAGCACGAGGACGTCGACCACCCGGTCCCGCCCGTCACCGGCGACGAGGCCGTCGACGAGGCGATGATGCAGCTCGCCCGGTCGCAAGCGGGGTCGTTCGCCGAGCGCATCGAGTCGGGGGAACACGCGCACCGCAGCCTTCAGAGCCGCCTCGGCGGACTCGGTGGGGCGTGACGGCGCGTCGACTCGACGTCGAGCTCGTGGCCCGAGGCCTGGCCCGGTCACGCACCCAGGCCCGTGAGCTCGTCGCGGCCGGCGTCGTCCTCGTCGACGGCCGACCTGCCGCGAAGCCGGCCCAGCACGTGGACGACGCGTCCGCCGTCGAGCTGACGCGCGAGCCGGACCGGTGGGTCGGGCGCGCCGCGCTCAAGCTGCTGCACGCCGTGCAGCGGTGGCCCATCGAGGTTGCCGGACGCCGGTGCCTCGACGTCGGCGCGAGCACCGGTGGGTTCACGCAGGTGCTGCTGGAGCACGGCGCGGCCCACGTGACGGCCCTCGACGTCGGCCACGGGCAGCTGGTCTCGTCGGTGGCGTCCGACGAGCGGGTCCGTGACCTGCCGGGCACGAACATCCGCGACGTCGACGCCGACGCCCTCGGCGGGCAGTTCGACCTGGTCGTCTCGGACCTCAGCTTCATCTCGCTGGCCATAGCGCTGCCGGCCATGCGACCCCTCGTCACCGACGACGGCGACCTCGTCGTGCTCGTCAAGCCGCAGTTCGAGGTGGGCCGTGAGCGGCTCAGCCGCACCGGGGTCGTCACGTCACGGCACGAGCACCGCAGGGTGCTGCGCGACGTCGCCGAGGTCGCGACCGGGCAGGGGCTGCACCTGCACGGCGCCACGGCGAGCCCGATCACCGGGGGAGACGGCAACCGCGAGTTCCTCTTCTGGCTGGCGCCCCGGCCGGTCCCCGACGCGTCCCCGACCTCGACGGATGACATGCTGGAGGCCATCGACCTGGAGGGAGACCCGTGACGCGCCGGATCCTGCTCGTGGCACACCCGCGCCGTCCCGAGGCTCTCGCGGTCGCCAAGGGGGTGGTCCGTCGGCTCACCCACCTCGGCATCGAGGTGTCACTGCAGGCCGACGAGGCGAAGGCACTCGACCTCAAGGACACCGCCCGCGTCCACATCGCCCCCGCCGAGGAGCAGGTCGCCGAGGGGTGCGATCTCGTCGTCGTGCTCGGTGGCGACGGCACCATCCTTCGCGGCGCAGAGTTCGCCCGGAGCGTCGACGTGCCGCTGCTCGGCGTCAACCTCGGACACGTCGGCTTCCTCGCCGAGGCCGAGCGCGACCGTCTCGACGCGACCGTCGAGCACATCGCCAACAACGACTACGCCGTCGAGGAGCGCATGACGCTCCACGTCGACGCCAAGCTGCACGGAGAGCTCATCGCCAGCAGCTGGGCGCTCAACGAGGTGAGCGTCGAGAAGGCCGCCCGCGAGCGGATGCTCGAGGTGACGGTCGAGGTCGACGGTCGACCTCTCTCGAGCTGGGGCTGCGACGGGGTTATCGTGTCGACGCCGACGGGCTCGACGGCATACGCCTTCTCCGCCGGCGGACCGGTCGTGTGGCCGCAGGTCCAGGCGATGCTGCTCGTGCCGAGTGCAGCCCACGCCCTGTTCGCCCGGCCGCTCGTGCTCGGTCCGGACACCCACCTCGCCGTCGAGATCAAGGCGGCGACCGAGGGCGCCGGCGTCATGTGGTGCGACGGGCGCCGACACGTCGACCTGCCACCGGGCGCACGCATCGAGGTGCGGCGCGGCATCCGGCCGATCCGGCTGGCCCGGCTCACGAGCGCACCCTTCACCGACCGGCTCGTCGCGAAGTTCAACCTCTCGGTCGAGGGCTGGCGCGGCAACGGCGACACGGCGCTCACGGTGGACGGCGTCGACGGCGGTGAGGGTGCCCGGCCCTAAGGTGGTCCCGTGTTCAGCCAGATGAGGATCCGTGGCGTCGGCGTCATCGACGACGCCGTCCTCGAGCTGAGCCCCGGGCTCAACGTGCTCACCGGCGAGACCGGCGCCGGCAAGACCATGGTCGTCTCGGGGCTCGGGCTGCTGCTCGGCGAGCGCGCCGACTCCGGGCTCGTCCGCACCGGGTCCGACTCGGCCCTCGTCGAAGGCGTCGTCCAGCTGCCGGTCGACCACCCGGCGCTGGCCCGCGCCGACGAGGCCGGCGCCGACCACGACGAGGGCGAGCTCGTCATCGCGCGCACCATCGCCGCGGCCGGCCGCTCGCGCGCGCACGTCGGTGGCCGCACGGCGCCCGTCTCGGTCCTGGCCGACCTCGGGCAGCTGCTCGTCGCGGTCCACGGACAGGCCGACCAGTGGCGGCTCAAGCAGGGCGATGCCCACCGCGAGGTCCTCGACGACTTCGGCGGCTCCGAGGTCGTCGCCCTGCGAGACCGGGTGGCCGAGCTCTACGACCGGTGGCGCGACGCCGCCCGCGAGCACGACCGTCTCGTCGCCGAGGCACGTGACCGAGCCCGCGAGATCGACTCCCTCACGGCCTCGCTCGAGGAGATCGAGTCGGTCGACCCCCAGCCCGGCGAGGACCTCGCGTTGCGCGCCGAGGACGCGCGCCTCGCGCACGCCGACACCCTCCGTCTCGCCGCTGCACAGGCGCTGGCCGACCTCAGCGGCGACGAGTATGCCGCCGAGCCGGCTCCCAACGTGCGTGACCTCATCGGGTCGGCCAGGGGAGCCCTCGCGCCGGCCACCACCCACGACGACGCACTGTCCGGGTTCGACACCCGCCTGCACGAGCTGGGCACCCTGGTCACCGACCTGTCCGCCGACCTCACGGCATACCTCGAGGACGTCGAGCTCGACCCTGAGCGTCTCGGCTTCGTCCAGGAGCGCAGGGCGGCGTTGGGGGTGCTCACCCGCAAGTACGGCGAGACCGTCGACGAGGTGCTCGACTGGTCGCAGCGCGCCGCCGCGCGCCTCGACGAGCTCGTCACGGCCGACGACCGTGTCGAACGCCTCGGGGCCGAGGTCGCCGAGCTGCAGGAGGCCGTCGTCACGGCGTCGCTCGCCCTGTCGGACGCGCGGCGCTCGGCGGGGACCGACTTCGGCGGCAGGGTCTCCCAGGAGCTCGCCCACCTGGCCATGGGCAAGGCGGTCGTCCACGTCGACGTGCGACGCCGCACCGACCCCGAGGGTGTCGGCCTCCCGGACGGCGAGAAGGTGCGCCTCTCGCGTCACGGCATCGACGACGTCGAGATCCTCCTCGCCGCCAACCCGGGTGCCGCACCGCGCAGCGTCGCCAAGGCGGCGTCGGGCGGTGAGCTCTCCCGCGTCATGCTCGCGCTCGAGGTCGTCGGGTCGCGCAGCGCGGCGGCCGACGGAGTGAGCGGCCCGCCGACCTTCGTCTTCGACGAGGTCGACGCCGGCGTGGGCGGACGGGCGGCACTCGACGTCGGGGCACGCCTCGCCGCCCTGGCCCAGCACGCACAGGTCATCGTCGTCACCCACCTGGCCCAGGTGGCGGCGTTCGCCGACCGGCACCTCGTCGTGCACAAGGCCGACGACGGCCGCATCACCTCGAGCAGCGTGTCGGTCGTCGAGGGCGACGCGCGTCTGCGCGAGCTGTCGCGGATGATGGGCGGCGACCCTCACTCCGAGGCCGGCCTCGCCCACGCCGGCGACCTCCTCGAGCAGACCGGCGAGGCGCGGGCCGCCTCCCGCGGCTCGGCCAAGCGCGCCTCGTCACGCGCGTCGTCAGGCACGCCGGCGAGCACGTCGGCGAGCACGTCGGCGAGCACGTCGTCCGGTGGGCGGCGCACCCGGGCACGCAGCGGCGCCACGTCCTGACCGCCTCGGCCCCGGGGCGTCCGACGTGGCACGATTGAGCGCATCATGGCTCTCCCGATCCGCCGCCGCCCCGGCGCCCGCGACACCGCTCCAGGCGTCACCGGCCCGGCACGCGTCGACCGCCGCACCAAGCGCCTGACGAAGCGGCTCCAGCCGGGCGACATCGCCGTGATCGACCACGCCGACCTCGACAAGGTCAGCGCCGACGCCCTGGTGTCGATCCGCCCCGCCGCAGTGGTCAACGCCAGCGCCTCCATCACGGGGCGCTACCCCAACCTCGGGCCCCAGATCCTCGTCGACGCCGGCATCCCGGTGCTCGACGCCGCCGGTCCCGAGGTCATGGCGATCACCGACGGGGTGCCGCTGCGCCTCGATGGGACGGATCTCTGGTCGGGAGAGAGCAAGGTCGCGACGGGCGCCCTTCTCGACGGCCCTGCGGTGGCGGCGCAGATGCACGACGCGCGCGCGGGGCTGGCCGTCCAGATCGAGGCCTTCGCGACGAACACGATGGAGTTCATCCGCAAGGAGCGCGACCTCCTGCTCGACGGCATCGGGGTCCCGCCCATCACCACCGACCTCGACGGGCGGCACTGCCTCATCGTGGTGCGTGGCTACCACTACAAGGAGGACCTCGAGGCCCTCAAGCCCTACATCCGCGAGTACCGCCCCGTCCTCATCGGCGTGGACGGGGGCGCGGACGCCATCCTCGAGTCCGGGCACCGTCCCGACCTCATCGTCGGCGACATGGACTCCGTCTCCGACAAGGCGCTGCGCAGCGGCGCCGAGATCGTCGTGCACGCCTACCGCGACGGCAGAGCACCGGGGCTCGCCCGGGTCGAGGCGCTCGGCATCAGCCCCGTCGTCTTCCCCGCTGCCGGCACGAGCGAGGACGTCGCGATGCTCCTCGCCGACGACTCCGGTGCCGAGCTGATCGTCGCCGTGGGCACCCACGTGACCCTCGTCGAGTTCCTCGACAAGGGCCGGGACGGGCAGGCCTCGACCTTCCTCACGCGGCTGCGCGTCGGCGGCAAGCTCGTCGACGCCAAGGGCGTCAGCCAGCTCTACCGCGCCCGCATCCCCGGGCGGCTGCTCGTGACCATGCTGCTCGTCGGCATGCTGGCCTTCTTCGCCGCCCTCGCCTCCACCCCGGCCGGGCAAGCCTGGCTGCAGGTCCTCGCCGCCCGCTGGGACGACCTCTGGACCGCCGTCGTTGGGATCTTCGCGTGATCGACTTCCGCTACCACCTCGTCTCGATCATCTCGGTGTTCCTGGCCCTCGCGGTGGGCATCGTGCTGGGCGCCGGCCCCCTGCAGGCCAACCTCGGCGACCAGCTGAGCGACCAGGTGGCGGCGCTGCGCACCGAGAAGCAGGGCCTCAACGACAAGCTCACGACGAGCGAGAAGCTCGTCGACGCCTCCGACGAGTTCGCCACGGCCGTGCAGCCGCGTGTCGTCGGCGGGCGCCTCACCGGCCACCGCGTCGTCGTCGTCGTGATGCCCTCCGCCGACGGCACCATGGTCACGAACCTCGAAGAGGTCGTCCGCCAGAGCGGGGCCGCCCTCACCGGCACCGTGTCGATCGGGCCCGACTGGTTCGACGCCGGCCGGGCCACCGAGCGCGACCAGGCCGCGCGCGCCGGCGCCACGGCGCTCGGTCTCGACTCCACGGCGACCGGCGACGACCTGCTCACGACGGTGCTCACGCAGCTCACCGTCTCCAAGGCGCCGGCCAACGCGTCGCCGGCACGCGCCGCCGGGCTCAAGGCCCTCGTCGACGCCGACCTGCTCGACTCGTCCGTGGCCGACCTGCCCACCGCCGACGTGGCGATCGTCGTGTCGGGCGACTTCGCGGGCGACGACAGGGTGGTCGCCGCCCGGTCCGACGCGATCCGTTCCCTCGTCGAGGCGATGGCGGGCTCCTCGCGGGCCACGGTCGTGGCCGGTGGCAGCACCGTCGCCGCGGCCGGCCAGCCTGTCACGTCCAACGCCGTCCAGGCAGTCCGTGAGAAGTCCGAGACCGCGGGCGTCGTCGCCACGGTCGACCACGCCCGCTCGGGCGACGGTCCCGCCGCGGTCGTGCTCGCCGTCGAGGACGTCCTCGACGAGCGCATCGGTCACTACGGCGTCGACGCGGGTGCGACCGCCACCGTCCCGAGAGTGCTCCCGTGAGGTCCGGGCGCCGGCGCGCCGGTTCGGTCGCCGGGCCCGGCGACGAGCACCGCACCTCCTCCGCTTCGTCCGTCAGGTCGTCCGTCGGGTCGACCGTGGTGCCGTTGCTGGTGTCCGCGGCCACGTCCGCGGCGCTGTTGCGCCTCGGGCAACGCCTGCCCCGCGCGGCCGCCCAGCCGTGGGAACGCACCAACCACGCCGGACGTCCCGTCACCCTCCTCGAGGGGCCGGCCTGGGTCGGCGGCGCTGTTGGTGGGGCTCTCGCGGGCGCGGCCCTCGGCGCGCGGACGGGTGGGGTCGCGGCAGGCAGCGCCGTCGTGGTGGCCGTCGCCGCCGGGGCGCTCGGCGCACTCGACGACCTCACCGGCGGCGCCGACGACAAAGGCCTCAAGGGGCACCTCGGGGCTCTCTCCCGCGGTCAGGTGACCACCGGCGCGGTCAAGATCGTGGGCCTCGCGGCCTCCGGCCTCGTGGGTGCGGCCATGGCCGACGCCCGGACGGCCGACGGTGGCGGTCGCGGGGGAGCGCTCGCCACGCTGGTCGGCGGCGCCGTGGTCGCCGGTGCTGCGAACGCCGTCAACCTCTTCGACCTGCGTCCGGGGCGTGCGCTCAAGGTGACCACCCTCGCCGGACTGCCGCTCCTCGGCACGCTTCCCGGGGCCGTCGCCGTCGGGTCGTCGGCCGGCGTGGTGCGCGACGACCTCGCGGCCCGCTCGATGCTCGGCGACACGGGCGCCAACGCCGCCGGCGCGCTCGTCGGCCTGGCCCTCGTCGAGCGCACCCGCCTGCCCGGCCGGGTCGTCGCCCTCGCGGGGCTGGCCGCCCTGACACTCGCGTCGGAGCGGGTCAGCTTCACCCGCGTCATCGACGGCCATCCGGTGCTGCGGCGGCTCGACCGGTGGGGCCGGGGGAGCCGGTGACCCCCGCGGCCCCGGCGCGCAGTGGGTCCGCGCGCAGAGGTCTCCCGCGTGGGGGGCTCCTCGCCGCGGCCGGCACGATCGCCGTGCTCACGCTCCTCGCGCGCGTTGTCGGCTTCGGCCGCTGGTTCGCCTTCTCGCACTCGGTCGGCGCGACGTGCGTCGGCAGCGTCTACCAGTCCGTCAACGCCGTGCCCAACGTGCTGTTCGAGATCGCGGCGGGTGGCGTGCTCGCCGCCGTCGTGGTGCCCCTCGTCGCCGGTGCGCTGGCCCGCGGCGACCGTGCCCACGCCGACGAGACGGCCTCCGCGCTGCTCAGCTGGGCCGTGGTCGTGCTCGTGCCCCTCGGCGCCGTCGTGGCGCTGGCGGCGCGGCCCCTGGCGTCCGCGTTGCTCGGCACCGGCTGCTCGGGCGAGGTCGACCTCGGCGCCGAGCTGCTGCGCGTCTTCGCCGTGCAGATCCCGCTCTACGGCGTCGCGATCGTGCTGGCCGGCGTGCTGCAGTCGCACCGTCGCTTCGTCGGCGCCGCACTGGCTCCGCTGCTCTCCAGCGTCGTCGTCATCGCCGCCTACCTCGCCTACCGCGCGCTCGTGCCCGACCCGGCCGCAGCGATCGGCGACGTGCCGGGGTCGGCGACGGCCGTGCTCGGTGCCGGCACGACGTTCGGGGTCGTCGCGCTCGCGCTGCCTCTCGTCGTCCCCGTGCGCCGCGCCGGCATCCGCCTGAGGCCCCGGCTCAGGTTTCCCGACGGTGTGGCGCGGCGGGTGAGGGCCCTGGCCGTGGCCGGCCTGCTGGCGGTGGCGGGACAGCAGCTCGCGACGCTCGTCGTCATCCGGCTCGCCAACGACCGCGGCGGCTCGGGCACGCTCAACGTCTACACGTACGCCCAGGCGGTGACCCTCCTGCCGTATGCCGTCCTCGCCGTTCCGCTCGCCACCGCCGCGTTCCCGTCGCTGGCCGGCGCACAGGCCGCCGGAGGGACCGCCGGGCAGGGCGGCGACCAGACGGGGTCGGCCTCAGGAGGCGGCACGTCCACCGACAAGAGCGTCGACGCGTCCGCGACGCTGCGCCGGGCGTGGCTCGCCACGGTCGTCGTGTCGCTCTTCGGCGTGGCCGCGCTCGTCGCGGTCGCCGTGCCGGTCGGCGCGTTCTTCAGCGCCCTCGATGCCGGTTCAGACCGGGCCGCCTCGCTAGGGACGCTCTCGGCGATGGGTGACGCGGTCACCGCCTTCGCCCCCTCGGTGCTGGCCCTCGGCGCCATCGGGCTGCTCACGCGCGCGTCCTACGTGCGTGGCCGGGCCGTGGTCGCCGGTGGCCTCGCGGGCCTCGGGTGGCTGTCCACCGTCGTGGTGCCGCTCCTCGTCCTCGAGCCGGACGGGGCGGGGGGACCGGACACGCTCCGCGCCCTGGCCGCCGGGTCGAGCGCGGGCCTCGCGCTGGGCGCGGTGCTGCTCGTCGCGCTGGTCGCCCGCAGCTGGGGCTGGTCGTCGCTGCGGCTGCCGTGGCGGCCACTCGGCGCGGCACTCGCCGGGTCCGTCGCGGCCGCGGCCGCGGGCCGAGCGGTGAGCTCGTGGCTGGCGGCGCGGGGGGTCGGGCACACGCTGGGCTCGAGCCTCGTGGTGGGCGTCGGCGCGGGACTGCTGGCACTTGCCGTCATGGTCGGGGTGGCCCTGGCCATCGACCCGTCGCTCGGGCACCGGGTGCGTCGATCGCGCGCGGCCGTCGTCGCTGCCTCCGACGTCGAGGAGGTCGCCCCGTGAGGGTGCTCATGGTCGTCGGGCGTGCAGCGGGAGGGGTCGGCGCCCACGTCGACGCGCTCGTCTCCGGCCTGCGGGCCGAAGGCCATGACGTCCAGGTCGTGGCGGCCGGGTCGACCGCGGACACCTTCGGCTGGCACGACGCGCACCGGCTGTGGCCGGTCCATGCCGGCGCGCGCGCACCGCGAGGTCTGCTCGACTGGCACCGGATCATGCAGCTCGCCGGAACGGTCGACGTCGTCCACGCCCACGGCCACCAGGCCGCGGTCGTGGCTGCCGTCGCCGTGCTCCGCGCGCGTCCGCAACCGCGGCTGGTGGCGTCGTTGCACAACGACCTCCCGCCGGCGACCGGGGGACTGGGTGGCCTGAAGTCCTCGGTGGGGCGCTCCGCCGTCGGCTGGGCGCTGCGTCGGGCCGACCTCGTCACCGGGGCCAGCGACGACCTCGTCGCGCTGGCCGAGTCGCTCGGAGCCCAGCGCGCCGAGATCGCCCACGTCCCCTCGGCCCGAGTCGCCCCACTGCTCGACGCCGACCGCCTGACGCCCGACGAGCGGGCGCTGCTGCTCTCCGGAGCGGGCATCCCCTCCGGACCTCCCGTCGTGCTCGTGGTCTCGAGGATCGCCCCGCAGAAGGACCTCGGGACGCTGGTCGCCGCGGCGGGACTGTCGACGTCGGCCGCGTCCTGGGTCGTCGTGGGCGACGGAGACGCCGGCCTGCGCAGCCGCCTCGAGGAGGTCGCACACGGCATACGTGGACCCGAAGGACAGCCCGCCGGCGCGACACGCCCGAACGTGCACTTCGTCGGGGCTCGTGACGACGTCACGAGCTGGCTGCGTCTCGCGGACCTGTTCGTCCTCACGAGCCGCTGGGAGGCGCGAGCGCTCGTCGTGCAGGAGGCGATGGCGGCCGGAGTGCCGGTCGTCGCGACGCGGACCGGGGGCCTGCCCGGGCTGCTCGCCGGGGCGGGTGTGCTGGTGCCGGTGGGCGACCCGGCAGCCGCGGCAACCGCGGTCGACCGGCTCCTCGAAGACCCGGACGAGCGGGCCAGGCTGGGTGCCGCGGGCCGTGCCGTCGCGGCGTCCTGGGACTCGCCGCAGGACGAGGCGCGCCGATGGGCGGACCGGTATGCCCGAGACCCCCGCGCGATGACGTAGACTTAAAGCCCGTGGTGGAAACGACGAAGCACATCTTTGTGACCGGGGGCGTGGCCTCCTCGCTCGGCAAGGGCCTGACGGCCTCCAGCCTCGGACGACTTCTCAGATCGCGTGGCCTCAAGGTCACGATGCAGAAGCTCGACCCCTACATCAACGTGGACCCCGGGACGATGAACCCGTTCCAGCACGGCGAGGTCTTCGTGACCGACGACGGCGCCGAGACGGACCTCGACATCGGTCACTACGAGCGGTTCCTCGACGTGAACCTCGTCGGCGCGGCGAACGTGACGACCGGCCAGGTCTACAACAACGTCATCGCCAAGGAGCGCCGCGGCGAGTACCTCGGTGACACGGTCCAGGTGATCCCGCACATCACCAACGAGATCGTCGCCCGCATGCGGGCGCTCGCGACGGGTGGCGCCGACGCGCCCGACGTCATCATCACCGAGATCGGCGGCACCGTCGGCGACATCGAGTCGCTGCCCTTCCTCGAGGCGGCCCGCCAGGTGCGCCACCTCATCGGCCGCGACAACAGCTTCTTCCTCCACGTCTCGCTCGTGCCCTACCTCGCCCCGAGCGGTGAGCTGAAGACGAAGCCGACCCAGCACTCGGTGGCAGCCCTGCGCCAGGTCGGCATCCAGCCCGACGGCCTCGTGCTCCGCGCCGACCGCGACATCCCCGAGCCGATCAAGCGCAAGATCTCACTCATGTGCGACGTCGACGTCACCGCCGTCGCGGCGTGCGTCGACGCGCCGAGCATCTACGACATCCCCAAGGTGCTGCACCGCGAGGGCCTCGACGCCTACGTCATCCGTCGCCTCGGGCTCAACTTCCGCGACGTCGACTGGACCGAGTGGGACCAGCTGCTCGAGCGCGTGCACGACCCCGAGCACGAGATCGAGATCGCCCTCGTCGGCAAGTACATCGACCTGCCCGACGCCTACCTCTCCGTCACCGAGGCGCTGCGCGCGGGCGGATTCCACCACGACGCCAAGGTCAACCTCCGCTGGGTCGCCAGCGACGAGTGCCAGACCGAGGCCGGTGCCCAGCGCGCCCTCGGCGGCGTCGACGCGGTGCTCGTGCCCGGCGGCTTCGGCGTGCGCGGCATCGAGGGCAAGCTCGGGGCGCTGCGCTGGGCCCGCGAGAAGCAGGTGCCGACCCTCGGCATCTGCCTCGGCCTGCAGTGCATGGTCATCGAGTACGCCCGCACCGAGCTCGGCATCGCCGATGCGAGCTCGACCGAGTTCGACCCCGAGACCGCTCACCCCGTCATCGCGACGATGGAGGAGCAGAAGGCGTTCGTCGAGGGCGCCGGCGACCTCGGCGGCACGATGCGCCTCGGCCTCTACCCGGCGGCCCTCAAGGAGGGCAGCGTCATCCGCGAGGCGTACGGGCAGTCCGAGGTCAAGGAGCGCCACCGCCACCGCTACGAGGTCAACAACGCCTACCGCGCCGACCTCGAGAAGGCGGGCCTCGTCTTCTCGGGCACCTCGCCCGACGGCACGCTCGTCGAGTTCGTCGAGCTCCCGCGCGACGTGCACCCCTACTACGTCTCGACGCAGGCGCACCCGGAGTTCCTCTCGCGCCCGAACCGCGCGCACCCGCTCTTCGCCGGCCTCATCGGGGCGGCTCTCGAGCGGCAGCGCAGCGAGCGGCTCGTCGAGGTGGAGCGGCACCGCAGCCACGACGCCGCCGACGCGTCGGACTCCGATGACCAGGGCAGCCAGCGCGACGAGCTCGCGTCGGTCTCCGCCGGCGCCACCGACGTCGACTGACGGGCGGGGGAGCAGCGGTTGAGCCTCGGCGCGCCCATCGGCACCGGCAGCGACATCGTCGAGGAGTGGGCCGCCGAGCCCGTCCTCGAGTCGTCGACCCCGTTCGAGGGGATGATCTTCGACGTCGTGCGCGAGCGCGTCGACCTCGGCGCCGGGGGTGTCGTCACCCGTGACTTCGTGACGCACCCCGGCGCGGTCGCCATCCTCGCCCTGCGCGAGGTCGAGGGCGTGGACCATGTGCTGCTCATCAGGCAGTACCGCCACGCGAGCGGCGGGCACGTCTGGGAGCTGCCGGCCGGTCTGCTCGACGTGGCGGGTGAGCCGCCGCGCGACGCGGCCGCCCGCGAGCTCGCCGAGGAGGTCGACCTCGTCGCGGACGAGTGGCACGTGCTCGCCGACGACGTCACGTCGCCGGGCGCCTTCCCCGAGACCGTACGCATCTTCCTCGCCCGCGGCCTGAGTGACGTCCCCGAGGCCGAGGCGCACCAGCGCACCGCCGAGGAGCTCACGCTGCGGCCGCTGTGGGTTTCCCTCGACGACGCCGTCGACGCCGCGCTGACGGGGCGCATCAGCAACTCCGCCACGCTCGTCGGACTCCTCAGCGCCGGACTGTCGAAGAGCCGCGGCTGGTCGACGCTGCGACCCCACGACGCCCCGTGGCCCGCCCGCGAGGCGCAGGCCACCTCGGCCACCTCGTCGGCCTCGTCGGCCTCGTCGACACCGTGAGCGGCTCGTCCGCCGGTGGTTCCTCCGGTCGCACCGGCCGTTCCTTCGGCCGTGGTCGTGGTGGTGGTGGCACGACTCCCGTCCGCGGCTGCCCGTGCGGCAGCGGGACGGCATACGCCCTGTGCTGCGGGCCGGTGCTCGCCGGCGAACGCGACGCCGCCACGGCAGAGGAGCTGATGCGCTCGCGCTACACGGCCTTCGCCACGGGCGACGTCGACCACCTCGTGCGCACGTGGCACCCGCGCAGCGTCCCGAGGTGCTCGAGCTCGACCCGTCGACGACGTGGACGGGCCTCACCGTCGTCCGCACCGAGCGCGGCGCCGCCGCCGACGACGAGGGTGTCGTCGAGTTCGTCGCCGGGTTCGAGGAACCGTCAGCCGCCAACGGACGAGCGGCGACGGGTCGCCTGCACGAGCTCAGCCGTTTCGCCCGGCGTGCCGGTCGCTGGGTCTACGTCGACGGCGACCAGCGCTGAGCCGTCGCCCGGCCGGCCCGCCGTCGCGCCACGACGCCCGGCTCGCAGCACCGCGACTGCGACGCCGCCGAGGAGCACCAGCCCCCCGACGATCTCGAGGGCGTGCGGCCGCTCGTCGTAGACGAGTGCGGCAGCCGCCATGCCGAACACCGGCACGAGCATCGCGAACGGTGTGACCCTGGCGACGGGGTGGCGGCTGAGCAGGGTGTTCCAGATGCCGTAGCCGACGAGCGACGAGAGGTATGCCGTGTAGGCCGTCGACAGCACGGCGGACCACTGGACGTTGCCGAGCGCGTGCCCGATGGCAGCCGGTCCCTCGAAGACGAGGGAGAGGGCGAGGGCGGGAACCGGGACGACGAGACCCGACCACACCGTGACGCCCAGGCCGGAGCCCAGGCCGGAGCCCAGGCCGGAGCCCGCGCCGGTGAGCGAGCCGGAGCGCGAGCCGGCCCGACGGGTCAGCACGTTCCCGACGGCCCACGAGACGGCTGCCAGGACGAGCACCACGAGGGGGAGCACCGGGGCGCTCAGGCCACGACCGGCCGCGATGGTGACCAGCCCCGCACCGCTGAGGGCCACGCCGACGCGCTGGGCCACCGATGGCCGCTCGCGCAGCCACAGGGCGGCGATGACGACGGTGAGGAGCACCTGCGCCTGGAGCACGAGCGACGAGAGGCCGGGCGGCATCCCGAGCTCGAGGGCCAGGTACATGAGGGCGAACTGCCCGAGGCTCGTGAAGACGCCGATCAGGGCCAGGTCGCGCCAGGGCAGACCGGGACGGCGCACGAAGAAGACGGCGGGCACGCACACGACGACGAACCGCACCGCGAGGAAGAGCAGGGGTGGCACCGAGTCGAGGCCCGTGCGGATCGCGACGAAGTTCGTGCCCCAGATGATCGCGACGAGGACGGCGAGAGCGGTGTCACGAGGGCGCATGTCCACCATCGTGGGGGCGTGGACCGTTCACGTCCATCAAACTGTCATGACGTCGACTGTGTAGCATCGCTGCATGATCGATCCGGTGGCCCTGCGTTCGCTCGTCGCCGTCGAGACGCACGGCTCGGTCGGGGCCGCCGCGGCCGCCCTCGACTACACGCCCAGTGCCGTCTCACAGCAGATCAAGCGGCTCGAGGTCCAGACCGGCGTCCAGCTGCTCGAGCGTCAGGGTCGCGGGGTGCTGCTCACCGAAGCCGGTCGCACCTTGACCGAGTCGGCCCGCGACCTGCTCTCGCACATGGAACGCCTCGAGTCCCGGTTGCACGGCGTCAGCGGGGAGGCGGTGGGCACGGTGCGGCTCGCGACGTTCGCCACGGCATACCGGGGCATCGTGGTGGGCGCCTTGGCCCGGCTGCGCCAACAGGCCCCCGGCGTGACGGTGCGCCCCGACGAGATCGACCCGTGGGACGCCGTCGACGCCGTGGCGTCCGGGTCGCACGACCTCGCGCTCGTGCACAACTGGGAGCCCCTGCCGCTCGCGATCCCCGACCACCTCGAGGTGCGTCACCTCGGGCGCGACCGGGCCGACGTCCTGGTCCCCGCCGGCCACCGTCTCGCCCGCGCGACGAGCATCGGGGTCGGTGACGTGCTCGACGAGCAGTGGGCCAGCGTCGCACCCGGCTCGATCTGCCACCAGTGGCTCCAGAAGATGTACTTCGACGTGGGTCGTGCGCCGCGCATCGGCCACGTCGCCCTGGAGTTCGCCACCCACGTGGCCCTCGTCGCCGGCGGCGAGGCCATCGCGCTGGTGCCCCGGCTCGGCCGAGGCCCCCTGCCCGACGGCGTCGTCGCGGTGCCCATCGTCGACCCAGTCTCGGAACGAACCGTGAGCCTGGTCTGGCGCCGCACCATGACAGCCAGCCCAGCCCTCGCCGCGGTCACGGAATCCCTTGCCGCAGAGGGCTCCCGGGACCTGACGCCTGTCTAGCCGACCGCGTCGTCACTCGAGCACGACGAGCTGCTGGGTGGCCCGGGTCATCGCGACGTAGTGGTCGACCGCGCCCTCGATCCCCACGCCGAACGACTCCGGCGCGACGAGCACCACGAGGTCGAACTCGAGACCCTTCGAGAGCTCGGGCGTGAGGGACTGGACCCGGGGGCGTGGCGCGAACGACGGGTCACCGATGACGCAGGCCACGCCGTCGTCGTGCTCGGCGAGCCAGCGCCCGACGACCGTCTCGAGGTCGGCCCGCGACCCGTGCACGACGGGCACCCCGCTCCGGCGGATCGAGGTCGGGACGTTCGCGTCGGGCAGGGCCGCGCGGATGACCGGCTCGGCCTCGGCCATGACCTCCTCGGGCGTGCGGTAGTTGATGCTGAGCGAGCGCATGGAGACGCGGTCGAGGCCGACCCGCGCGAGCCGCTCCTCCCACGACTCGGTGAAGCCGTGCCGGGCCTGCGCGCGGTCGCCGACGATGGTGAGGCTGCGTGAGGGGCAGCGCGCGAGCAGCATCTGCCACTCGGCGTCGGTGAGCTCCTGCGCCTCGTCGACGACGACGTGTGCGAACGGTCCCGCGAGCAGGTCGGGGTCGGCGCCGCCGCCGTCGCCGTCGTCGAGGGCGCCCCGCAGGTCCTCTCCGCGCAGCATCGACATGAGGTGCATCTCGGAGTCGTCGCTGGCGATGAGGTGCTCGACCACCTTGGCCATCTCGTCGCGCTCGGCCGCCACGGCCGCCTCGTGACGGCGGCGGCGGGCAGACACCTCGGGGTCGCCCAGCCGCTGGCGGGCGGCGTCGAGCAGGGGCAGGTCGGACACCGTCCACGCGGTGGGTTCGGCCCGCTGGAGGGCGCGCACCTGCTCGACCGTGAGGGACGGGGCGCAGCGACGCAGGTACGCCGGGACCGTCCACAGGTCGCCCACCAGCTCGGCGGCGTCGAGCATGGGCCACGCCCGGGCCAGGGCGGTGCGGAGGCCTCGGTCGCGCTCGACCGAGGCCCGGACCATCTCGGGAGTCGCCTCCTCGTCGTCGTGCCGGTCGACGACGATCGTCACGAGCTCGTCCCAGATCACGTCGCGCGCCTCGTTGTGCGGCGTGCCGGGGGAGGGTGCGTCGAACGCGGCGGCCCAGTCGTCGGGTCCGAGCACGACGTCGTCCCAGGGCGTCGAGACCTCGACGCGCTCGGTGGGTGGCTCCTCGTAGAGCCGGACGGCCGGGTCGATGGCCCGCACCAGCTCGAGCGAGGCCTTGAGCCGGGCGACCTCCGGGTCCGTCTCGGTGGTGGCCGTCGCGCCCTCGGGCACGAGGTCACGCAGGGTGCAGGTCTGCACGCCCTCCTCGCCGAGGCTCGGGAGCACGTCGGAGACGTAGGCGAGGTATGGCTCGTGGGGTCCGACGAACAGCACGCCGCCGCGTCGGTGCCCGAGACGCGGGTCGGCGTAGAGCAGGTATGCCGTCCGGTGCAGGGCGACGACGGTCTTTCCCGTGCCGGGACCGCCGTCCACGACGAGCGGCCCCCAGGACCCGGCGCGCACGATGGCGTCCTGGTCGGCGTGGATGGTGCCGAGCACGTCGCGCATCCGGGCGGACCGGTTGGCGCCGAGGCTCGCGACGAACGCCGACTGGTCGTCGAGGGCTGCGTGGTGGTCGATGCCGTCCTCGACGAAGACCTCGTCCCAGTAGTCGCTGACACGCCCCCGGGTCCACCGGTAGCGGCGCCGGTTGGCCAGCCCCATCGGGTTGCCGTGGGTGGCGCCGAAGAAGGGCTCGGCGGCGGGGGAGCGCCAGTCGACGAGGAGCCGCCGGCCGTCCTCGTCGGTGAGGCCGAAGCGGCCCACATAGACCGGTTCCGCACTGTCCGTGTCGTCCTGGGCCACCATGCGGCCCAGGGTGAGGTCGATGCCGTAGCGCCGCAGCGCACGCAGGCGCGCCGTGAGGCGGTGCACCTCCTGGTCGCGCTCGAGCGCGGTCTGGCCGTGTCCGGCGGGTGCGCGGCGCACCGCATCCAGCCGGTCGGACAGTTCGGCGACGGTCTGCTCGAGGCTGCGGGCGATGGCGGCGAAGTGCGCCTCGTCGCGGGCGATGAGCACGGGGTCGGACTTGTGGGCGAGGTGGGCGGGAAGGTCGAAGGCGTCGGTGGTCAGAGGTGTCACGCGTGCTCCGCTCCGGAGTTGCGACCAAAGGTGGACCGTGATTCTGGACCACGAACCGGGCCTTGCCGCAAGGCCCCCCGTGCGCTATACGTTGGAAGTGGAGGGCCGTGGTCCCTCCTTCTTCCTGTCCACGGCGTCTGCGTCGCGCGACGCGGCATGCGCCTGCTGGCGGGCCGAGGGCCGGTCGAGGCGCAGGCGGCCACGCAGCCGGCCGACGGGACGCTCCACCAGCACCCACGACAGCCACGACACCACGATCGCCACGGCGATAAGCAGCAGGTTGCGTGGCGTCGAGTGCTCGCCCAGCAGCCGGCTGTTGATGAGCGTCTGGTGCCACAGGTAGAGCGCGTAGCTGATGGTGCCGAAGAAGACCATGACGCGGGATCCCACGATCCGCGAACGCCCCGTTGCCGCGGCATGCACGAGCCAGACCCCGATGAAGGCGTACACGGCCCCGAGCGGTCGGAAGAGCGGGTGGTCGACGTCCAGTCCGTGGCCCGGGAACGCCGACACCGCGACCATGACGACGAACGGCACGACGGGGTCCGCAGGGGGCAGCTCCCACCCGTGGCGGCTGACGGCCGCGAGCCCGAACGCCAGTGCCACACCGAGCAGCAGCGCGAAGGCGTTCGTCTCGGTGGAGATGTCGAGGCGGACCTCGGTGCCCTGCGTCCACACCGAGTAGAACGTCGCGACCGCGGCCAGGGCGAGGACGACCGCGAGCGCGCGGGAGCGCAGCCACGTCATCAGGGCGATGAAGACGGCGGGCCAGACGACGTAGAACTGCTCCTCGACCGAGAGCGACCACAGGTGGTTGAGCACCCCGAGGTCGGTGCCGGCGATGCGCACCCAGTTGCCGACGTAGAACAGGGACGCGAGCGCCGCGACCGGGTAGTCGGTGATGCGGCCGTCGCCCGTGGCGAGGAGCAGTGGCGGCACGAGCAGCAGCAGCAGGAGGAGCGCCGGCAGCAGGCGCAGGGCGCGCCGGCCCCAGAAGCGCCACAGGCTGATCGAGCCCCAGCGGTCCCACTCGCGCAGGAGCAGGCTGGTGATGAGGTAGCCCGAGAGGACGAAGAAGAGCGTCACCCCCGACAGGCCGCCCCAGCGCACGGGCAGGCCCGAGTGTGCGGCGACGACGAGGAGGATGGCGAGGCCTCGGACGCCGTCGAGGTCGCGGCTGCGGGTGTGCTGCACGCGGACAAGGCTAGGGGCGCACCCGGTCTAGGATGAAACCTCGGTGCCGCACGCCGACCGCGTGCGAGGCCACCCGAACCCCAGCGGCCCCACGGGTCGCGCCCACCCGTCCTCGGAAGGATTTTCCGTGCTCCGCACTCACGAGGCCGGCACGCTCCGTGCCGACCACGCAGGTCAGACCGTCACCCTCACCGGCTGGGTGGCGCGGCGTCGAGACCACGGCGGGGTCGCCTTCCTCGACCTGCGCGACGCCTCGGGGGTCGCCCAGGTCGTCGCCCGCGACGAGGTGCTCGCCCAGGGCGGCGCGCACGACGTGCGCAACGAGTACTGCGTCAAGGTGGTCGGCGAGGTGCGCGAGCGTCCCGAGGGCAACGCGAACCCCGACCTGCCGACCGGCGACATCGAGGTCATCGTCAGCGAGCTCGAGGTGCTCAACGCCGCGGCCCCGCTGCCGTTCCAGATCGACGAGCGCGTGACGGTCGGCGAGGAGGCCCGCCTCAAGCACCGCTACCTCGACCTGCGGCGCCCCGGCGCCAGCTCGGCCGGCTCGGCGATCCGACTGCGGTCCAAGGTCAACGCCGCTGCCCGCAAGGTGCTGGGCGGACGTGACTTCGTCGAGATCGAGACGCCCACCCTCACCCGCTCGACGCCCGAGGGTGCGCGCGACTTCCTCGTGCCGGCCCGCCTCGCGCCCGGCTCGTGGTACGCCCTGCCGCAGAGCCCGCAGCTGTTCAAGCAGCTGCTCATGGTCGCCGGCATGGAGCGCTACTACCAGATCGCGCGCTGCTACCGCGACGAGGACTTCCGCGCCGACCGCCAGCCCGAGTTCACCCAGCTCGACATCGAGATGAGCTTCGTCGAGCAGGCCGACGTCATCGAGCTCGGCGAGGCGATCGTCCGCGAGATCTGGTCGCTCATCGGTGTCGACCTCACCACGCCCTTCCTGCAGATGACCTACGCCGAGGCGATGGCCCGCTACGGCTCCGACAAGCCCGACCTGCGTTTCGGCAACGAGCTCGTCGAGTGCACCGACTACTTCACGGACACGACCTTCCGGGTGTTCCAGGCCGAGTACGTCGGCGCCGTCGTCATGCCCGGCGGCGCGAGCCAGCCGCGCAAGCAGCTCGACGCGTGGCAGGAGTGGGCCAAGCAGCGCGGCGCGCGCGGGCTCGCGTACGTCCTCGTCCAGGAGGACGGCGAGCTGGGTGGCCCCGTCGCCAAGAACCTCACTGACGCTGAGCGCGAGGGTCTGGCGGCGCACGTCGGCGCCCAGCCCGGCGACTGCATCTTCTTCGCGGCCGGCGCGACGAAGGCGAGCCGTGCGCTCCTCGGTGCCGCACGCCTCGAGATCGGCCGACGGTGCGAGCTCATCGACGAGGACGCGTGGAGCTTCCTCTGGGTGCTCGATGCTCCGCTCTTCGAGCCGGCCGCCGACGCCACCGCGTCGGGGGACGTCGCCCTCGGCTACAGCGCCTGGACCGCGGTGCACCACGCCTTCACCTCGCCGAAGAAGGAGTTCGAGGACACCTTCGACACCGACCCCGGCTCGGCGCTCGCCTACGCGTACGACATGGTCTGCAACGGCAACGAGATCGGTGGCGGCTCCATCCGTATCCACCGCCGCGACGTGCAGGAGCGCGTGTTCAAGGTGATGGGCATCTCCGAGGAGGAGGCCCAGGAGAAGTTCGGCTTCCTCCTCGAGGCCTTCCAGTTCGGCGCCCCGCCGCACGGCGGCATCGCGTTCGGCTGGGACCGCATCGTCTCGCTGCTGGCCCGCACCGACTCGATCCGCGACGTCATCGCCTTCCCGAAGTCCGGTGGCGGCTACGACCCGCTGACTGCGGCGCCGGCGCCGATCACCCCGGCCCAGCGCAAGGAGGCCGGTGTCGACGCGAAGCCGGCAGCCACCGCTCCGGCTCCGCAGGGGGCGCCCGAGGTCAGCCCGAACCGCAGCTGAGCCCGGCCCTGGAACCCGTCACGCGTCGGCGGGGCGCGGGCCGGTGAAGCCGTGCTCGCGCACGCCGTCGACAGTGGTCACGGTCCGCTCGGCCCAGAAGCAAAGAAGGTCGCGCACCGGCTCGGCCTCGCGCAACGGGCTGCGGTAGCACCAGGCGATGTCGCGGCCGTTGTCGCCCTCCGCGCTCAGGTACGAGGCATGACCCTTGTAGGCGCACGTCGTCCTCGTGTCGCTCGGCACGAGGAGGTCGGTGTGCACGTCGTGTGCGGGCAGGTACCAGCGCGTCGGCAGGCCCGTCTCGAAGAGCGCGACGGGCCGACGGGAGTGCGCGAGCTCGACGCCGTCGAGCTCGACCCTCACCTCGCGGGTGCTGTGCAGGATGTCGATGCGGGCGAACGGGTCGTGCGGGTGACCGACGACCGGTTCGTCCTCCTCGAGCCAGTCGAAGTCGCCGAAGGGCAGCAGCACGTGCCCCTCGACGCCTTCACCCTCGAGGACCACAGCCCCGTCGGGGAGGCTGTCGGGCAGGGCGGCCCGTGGCACGGCGTACTGCGGGACGACGTGGCGGGGGAGCCACACCACCAGCGCCTCGGTGGTGTCGCAGAGGGCGGCGCCGTCGCGGCTGGCCCGCAGGCGCTTGGCGGTGGAGGCGTAGCGCAGCCGGGCGCGCTGCTCCAGCTGCTGGGCACGCAGGTCGATCGTCATCGCCCCAGCATCCTCGCGGGTCGACGACGCCGACAAGGCCGACCCGGGCCGACCGGGCCGACCGGGCCGACCAGGCCGACCAGGGCGGCGAGGCCGGCCACGGCTCAGCGGCGCACGACCACGGGGCGGCTCGCCCAGGCGCAGACCCGCTCGTAGCCGAGCGAGAGGTAGAGCCGGCGTGCGACGTCGTTGTGCGAGTACATGCCGAGCGTGCAGACGCCCGCCTCGGCGACCGCCATTCGGGTGAGCGCGCCGACGATCGTGCGGCCGAGCCCTCGCCCCCGCTGCTGCGCGTCCACGGCGACCGACGAGAGGTGTGGCGCCCCGCCGCGCGTCGCGCCCCAGGCGGCCACGGCCACCAGACGATCGGGTCGCCCGGCCGCGCCCGGCTCCTCGACCGCGAACCACCGCTCGCCGCCACCCGGCGCGGTGTCGGCCGTGGGGGAGTGGGCCACCAGGAAGGCGCGCACCTCGTCGGCCCGCCCGACGTCGTCGAGGGGCCGCACGAGGTCATGCGCCGGGGCGGCCGGAGGGCCCGCCGTGGTGTGGAACCACTCCCAGTCGCCGCCCTCCAGCACCCGGTAGCGTTGACGTAGGAGCAGCTCGAGATGCTGGGGAACACTGACGGAGAAGGCTTTTCGTGTCGGGTCGACCTCGTCGGCGATCTGTGGGAGGGCGTCGATCAAGGCAGCGACGCCCCCGTCGTCCCCCAGCACGTTCACGGTGCGACGGACCGCCTTGCGGGTGCGCTGGAAGGCGACGGCGCCCGGCACGCTCCACCAGGTGTCGGCGAGCTCCTCGGTGACCTCCCAGCGGACGAAGGGATGGTCGCCGGTGCGGCGCAGCAGCTCGGTGAGACCGTGCCCGGTGACGACCGCCGTCACTCCGTGATCCCGAACCGGTCGTGCACGCGTCGCAGCGGCGCCGGCGCCCACCAGTTCCAGCGCCCGAGCAGCGTCATCGTGGCCGGCACCAGGAGCATCCGCACGAGCGTGGCGTCGATGGCCACCGCGGCGACGAGGGCCACGCCCATCTGCTTGATGATGAGGATGTCACCCGCGACGAAGCCCGCGAAGACGATGACGATGAGCAGGGCCGCCGAAGTGATGATCCGGCCCGTGCGCTGCAGACCGAGCGACACGGCGCGGTCGTTGACGGCCCCGTGCCGGTGGAACTCGACGATGCGCGAGAGCAGGAAGACCTCGTAGTCCATGGACAGCCCGAAGCCGAACGCGAGCACGAGGAAGGGGACCATGGACTCGACGGCCCCGACGGACGAGAAGCCGAGCAGCCCCTCCAGGTGGCCCTCCTGGAAGATCCACACGACCACGCCCAGGGCGGCACCGAGCGAGATGAGGTTGAGCAGCAGGGCCTTGAGTGGCACCACGACCGAGCCGGTCATCAGGAACAGCAGCACGAACGTGCCGAGCACGACCAGCCCGACGGCGTACGGGGCGCGGGCCGACATCGAGTCGAGGAAGTCGATCTGACCGGCCGCCTGTCCGGTCGTCAGCGTCTCGAACGGGGCGGTGCTGTCGCGCACCGCGGTGACGAGGTCCTGCGCCTGGTCGGAGGTCGGGCCACCCGCCACCCGCAGGTCGACGCGCTGGTGCGTGGCGCCGAGGGGCTGCACGGTGACGCTCTCGACACCGGGTGAGGTGCGGAACCCGTCGGCCCAGGCCGTGACCGCGTTGCGGTCGGGCGATGCGGCGACCACCGTCACCTCGGGTGCCGTCAGGGCCGGGTAGTCGCGTGCGAGGTCCTCGAAGAAGACACGCTGGTCGGCGCCCTTCGGCAGCAGCTCGGTGCCCGAGGAGGTGAGCTTCATCGACAGGGTGGGGAGCGCCAGCGTCACGAGGACGATGACGGTCGCCGCGATGACGAGGACGGGCCGCCGCTGCACCGCGTGCGCCAGCCGGGAGAAGAGGCCGACGTCGGATGGCCGCTCGACCGCCTTGCGGGAGAGGCGTTTTGCGCCGATGACGCAGAGCGCCGGCACGAGCGTGATCGCGACGACCATGGCGACGAGGACGATGGAGACACCGGCGACCCCGATGGCGCGCATGATCGACGCCTCGAACGTCAGCAGGCCGGCGAGGGCGATCGCCACGGTGAGGCCGGAGAACAGCACGGTGCGTCCCGCGGTCGCCACGGTGCGCTCGGTGGCGTGCGCCACCTCCTCACGTGTCGGCACCTCGTGCTGACGGTGGGCGAGCTCCTCGCGGAACCGGCTCACGGTGAGCAGCCCGTAGTCGATGGAGAGGCCGAGTCCGAGGAGCGTCACGATGTTGACCACCGTCGCGTCGAGCTCGACCGCGTGGGAGAAGCCGAACAGCGAGAGGAGGCCGCCGCCGATCGCCACGACCGCCCCGATGATCGGCATCCCGGCCGCGATGAAACCACCGAAGACGAAGACCATGACGAGGAACGTCAGCGGCAGCGCGATGCCTTCGCCGCGCAGCAGGTCGCGCTCGACCGTGCTCGTGATCGCGGTGATGACCTTGTCGGAGCTGCCCAGCCGGCCGGTGCCGCCCATCGCGTCCGGCACCGCGAGCAGCGCCTTCTCGGTGGCGGCCTCGGCGGCGTCCTGAGCCTGCTCGTCGAGATCGGGCCGGAAGTCCACGACGGTGACGAAACCGTCGGGTGCGCCGCTGGGGGAGCCGGCCCGCAGCAGCGGCGCGACGGAGGGGTCGGTGCGGCCTCCGGGCGCGAGCAGCGGCGACCGGACGTTCTTGACGCCGGGCACGGCTGCGACCGCGCGGGTGCGCTCGGTGCCGAGCGCGACGGCCTTCGCATCCCCGAGGTCGACGCCCGAGACCTGCATCGTCAGGGTCTGCAGCGTCGGGTTGCTCTCGGCGATGACGTCCTGGGCTCGCGAGGCCTCGGAGTCGACGGTCGGTGCGCCGGAGTGGAGGCGTTCGAAGAGGCTCTCGCCGGTGACCCCTCCGACGGCCACGGCGAAGCACGTGACGGCGACGACGACCCAGGCGAGGACCCACGACCGCGGGTGGCGGGCGAGCAGCCTTCCGAGGCGGGCCAGTCGCGAGGTCGGGACCGGCCCGGCAGGTGACGGTTTCAGCACGCGGATAGCCTTCCACAGTGATGTCGAACAGCACCGAGGACCTCTTCGGAGCAGCGTCCGCGGCCGAACGCGGTGAGCAGCCGGCGTCGGCCGGTGTGGCGCCGCTCGCCGTCCGGATGCGGCCGCGCAACCTCGACGAGGTGCGCGGCCAGGGCAAGGTGCTGCGCCCCGGAAGCCCGCTGCGGCGCCTCATCGAGGGGTCCGGTGGGGCGGCCGGCCCACTCTCGGCGATCCTCTGGGGCCCGCCCGGCACCGGCAAGACCACTCTGGCGCACCTCGTCGCGACCGTCGCCGACCGACGCTTCGTCGAGCTGTCGGCCGTCACGGCCGGTGTCAAGGACGTGCGGGCGGTCATGGAGGGGGCGGTGCGCGAGCGCGACCTCTACGGCCGCCAGACCGTGCTCTTCCTCGACGAGATCCACCGCTTCACCAAGGCGCAGCAGGACGCGCTGCTGCCCGGGGTCGAGAACCGCACCGTCATCCTCGTCGCCGCGACGACCGAGAACCCGTCGTTCAGCATCATCTCGCCGCTGCTCTCACGCTCCGTCCTCGTCACCCTCGAGTCGCTGTCGGACGAGGAGGTCGGCGACCTGCTCGCGGCAGCGCTGACCGACGAGCGCGGCTTCGACGGCGCCCACACGCTGGCACCCGACGCGACCGAGCACCTCGTGCGCATCGCCGGGGGAGACGCCCGACGGGCCCTCACCTCCCTCGAGGCTGCGGCCGGTGTGGCCGTCGACGCCCAGCCGGCCGGGCGCCTGTCCGACGAGCCCGTCGAGATCACCCTCGCCCACGTCGAGCAGGCCGTGGCGCAGGCGGCGGTGCGTTACGACCGGGCCGGTGACCAGCACTACGACGTCGCGAGCGCGCTCATCAAGTCGATGCGCGGCAGCGACGTCGATGCGGCCCTGCACTACCTGGCCCGGATGCTCGAGGCGGGGGAGGACCCGCGCTTCATCGCCCGGCGCATCGTCATCTCGGCGAGCGAGGACGTCGGCATGGGTGACCCCACGGCCCTGCAGACCGCTGTGGCGGCCATGCACGCCGTGGCCCAGATCGGCATGCCCGAGGCGCGTATCATCCTCGCCCAGGCGGTGGTGCACAACGCCATGGCGCCCAAGTCCAACGCGGCATACATCGGCATCAACGAGGCGATCGCCGACGTACGCGCGGGGCGGGGTGGCGTTGTGCCCGCCCACCTGCGCGGGAGCGGGTACGCCGGGGCCGAGCGCCTCGGCCACGGCAAGGGGTACGTCTACGCCCACGACGAGCCCGACGGCGTGGCCGAGCAGCAGTACCTGCCCGACGACCTCCACGACGCGGTCAGCTACTACCGGCCGACCGACCGGGGCTTCGAGGAGCGGCTCCGGGCGCGCTGGGAGTGGCTGTCGGGACGGTTGGGACGCACGCGCAGCGAGTGACGTCCGACGCGCTGCGACCTGCCGCGTCGGACGCCTACCAAGGCGTACTTTTCGCGTGCACTCGGTTCCCTAAGGACATTGTGTGGCGCATTCCGGGGTTCGGTAACGATTTGTCATCCATGCCTGTCCCGATGTTCGGACGCGGGAGTCTCTGTGGCAGGCTCACGTCGTCCCGGCGGGGGTGGAGCAGCGAAGCTCCGGTCTTCCCTCGGGGACGGCTCGGGTGACGACCAACCCCGGGCGAGATGTGATCCCACCAGGATGGAGAAAACGCGTTGAACGCCATGCCGGAGCCCTCAGCGACCGAGCTGAAAGAGGCATCCGATGAGAAGCCTTCGACGACCACCCAGCAGTCCCAGGAGAAGCGCACCGGCCGTTCTCCCGGCCAGGTGGCGTGGTCGCGGCTGAAGCAGGACAAGGTCGCGATCATCTGCTTCGTCGTCATCGTCTTCTTCATCCTCCTGGCGATCTTCGCCCCGCTCGTCGTCTCGCTCCAGGCCACCGACCCGATCACGAAGACCAAGGCCACGGTGGACGCGGTGCACACCGAGCTCGTCGACTTCAACGGCCTGCCCGAGCAGGGCTCGAGCTCGGCCCACTGGCTCGGCATCGAACCCCGCCTCGGCCGCGACCTCTTCGCCCGGTTCGCCTACGGAGCCCGCCCGTCGCTCGTCATCGGCTTCGTCGCGGCGGCCGTCTCGACGATCATCGGCGTGACGCTCGGCCTGCTCGCCGGCTACCTCGGCGGCGTCGTCGACAAGGTCATCTCCTGGGTCATCGACTTCTTCCTGTCGCTGCCCATCCTCATCGTCATCGTGGCGGTCGTGCCCCTGTTCCAGAAGAGCATCCAGGGTGACGGCAACCTCAGCGCCGAGGAGACGTCCAACCTGCGCTTCTGGGTGCTCATCGTCGTGCTCTTCGTCCTCGGGTGGATGGGCCTGGCCCGCCTCGTGCGAGGCGAGGTAAAGAGCCTGCGCGAGCGCGAGTTCGTCCAGGCGGCGCGCGCCATCGGCGTGCCGACCCGCGGCATCCTCTTCCGCGAGGTGCTGCCCAACCTCGTCGGCCCGATCATCGTCTCGGCCTCGATCGCCGTCCCCGCCTACATCACCTACGAGGCCACCCTGAGCTACCTCGGTGTCGGCCTCGTCGAGCCCACCGCGTCCTGGGGCCGCACCATCGCCGACGCCCAGACGCTCTTCGCCACCTACCCGCTGTGGTTGTGGCCCTCGGTCATCGGCCTCTCGCTGCTCGTGCTCTCGCTGAGCCTGCTCGGCGACTCGATCCGCGACGCCTTCGACCCCACCAGCCGCCGATAACCCCACGCGGGTTCGGTTCACAGATGTTCCCGGCAAAACGCCGGGACACGCACAAAGGGAGCAAACAACAATGCGCTGGACCAAAGTCCTGACCGTGGGGGCCGCGGCCTCCCTCGGCTTCGTCGCAGCCTGCGGCGCGCCGGCCGCCAACAACGGTGGTGCCGGTGGCACCAACGGCGCCGGCAACGGCGGCGCCGTCGAGGGTGCCTCCGCCGGCCTCATGCCCGACGCCAAGGGCCCGGCCCCGGAGATCCCCGGTGCCAAGAAGGGCGGAATCCTCACGGTTTCCAACTCCGGTGTCCCGGCCACCATGGACCCGAGCGACGAGTTCTACCAGGACTCCGCCGTCATCTTCTCGCTGTCGCACCGTGCGCTCACCACGTTCACGCAGCGCGACGGCAAGACCGTCCTCGTGCCCGACCTCGCCACCGACCTGGGCAAGGCGTCCGAGGACGGCCTGACGTGGACGTTCACCCTCAAGGACGGCATCAAGTACGAGGACGGCACGCCGGTCAAGGCCGCCGACATCGTCTACGCCGCCAAGCGCTCGTTCGACCCCGACCTCGCGGCGAACGGCCCCACGTACCAGCGCGAGTTCTTCAAGGGCGGTGCCGACTACCAGGGCCCGTTCAAGGGTGACAAGAACTGGAAGGGCGTCGAGGCCACCGACGACAAGACGATCGTCTTCCACCTCGAGAAGCGCTTCGAGACGCTTCCCTACTTCGTGTCCTTCAACCAGTTCACGCCGATCCCCGAGGCGAAGGACAAGAAGGCCGACTACAAGCTGCACCCGCTGGCGACCGGCCCGTACATGTTCGACAAGTACACCCCGGGCTCGGAGCTCACGCTCAAGCGCAACCCCAACTGGGACCCCAACACCGACCCGGCCCGTCACAACTACCCGGACGGCTACCACTTCAAGTTCGGTGTCGACACGGTCAAGACGCAGACGGCCATCCTCGCCTCCAACGGCGACGACGCCACGACGCTCAACTGGGAGCCGATCGACTCCTCGCTCATCTCGCAGATCGAGGGCGAGAAGAAGGCCCAGTACTCCGAGGGTCCCTCCTCCTGCGTGATCATGGTCAACATGGACGCGACGAAGATCCCGCTTCCCGTCCGCAAGGCGATCGCCGTCGCCTACCCGTTCGACTCCATGCACAAGGCGTCCGGTGACTCGACGCACTCGTTCTCCCCGGCGAGCACGATGATCCCGCCGCAGATCGCCGGCTTCCAGAAGTACGAGGCCGAGGCTGCCCCCGGCTTCAAGATGAACGGCCAGGGCGACGGCGACCCCGCCAAGGCCAAGGAGATGCTCGCCGCGGCCGGCTACGGCCCCGACAAGCCCTTCGAGCTCATCTACTACTACACGAACGACGACGACACCGCCCAGAAGGCGAACCAGGTCCGCAAGCAGAAGCTGCAGGCTGCCGGCTTCAAGGTCACCGACCTCGGTGTGCCGAACGCCGAGCGCCGCAAGCTCATCGGCAAGCCCAAGGGCAAGTACAACATGCTCCAGAGCCCGCGCGGCTGGTGCTTCGACTGGCCGTCCGCCGACTCGATCATCCCGCCCACCGTCGGCACCATCGCCCTCTCGCAGGGTGGCACGACGTTCGGCAACTTCTCGGACGCCAAGATCGACGCCGAGATCAAGCGCATCCAGCAGCTCTCCATCACGGAGCAGGGGCCGGAGTGGGCCAAGATGGACAAGTGGCTCACGGAGAACTACCTCCTCGCCATCCCGGACTACTACGACAAGGGCAACCAGGTCTTCGGCACGAAGGTCAAGAACGTCCGCAACAACCCCAACAAGGGCATGCCCGAGATCACCTCGATCTGGATCGACCAGTAAGAGGCAGTGACGCCGCCCCCTCGGGGGCGGCTCCGCTGAACTGACAGCCGCGGTGGGGGTCCGGGACATCCCGGACCCCCACCTCCGGCGCCCACCCCGTTCGGAAGGCAACCCGTGCTCACCTACCTCCTCAGGCGCCTGGCCCTCGCCCTGAGCGTCATCCTTGCCACCCTGGTCTCGACCTTCTTGCTGTTCTTCGCCGGGCCGGGAGATCCCGCACAGGCGATGTGCCCGGAGAGCCGGTGCACCCCCGAGCGTCTGGCGCAGATCAGCCGCAGCCTCGGTCTGGACAAGCCTCTGGTCACGCAGTTCACCGACTACTTCCAGGGTCTGATCGTCGGCCGTGACTTCGTCTACGCGGGCGACACCGTCCACTGTGGCGCCCCCTGCCTCGGGTTCTCGTTCGTCACCCGCCAGTCGGTCAACGACGAGCTCTTCTCGCGCTTCCCCAACACGGTCGTGCTGGCGCTGATGGCCGCCGTCATCTTCGTGACCGTCGGTGTCACGAGCGGCATCTTCGCCGCCACCCGACGCGGCACCCCGACCGATCGGATCGTCGTCGGCGTCTCGCAGGTCATGGGCGCCATCCCGTACTACGTGCTCGCGCTGCTCACCGCGCTCTACCCCGTGGTGCTCTGGGGCCTGCTGCCGCAGTACGCACCGTTGTCGAGCGGCGTCGGCCCCTACTTCGTGGGCATGGTCGCGCCCGCGCTCATCCTGGGGCTCGTCACCTCGTCCCAGTACACGCGCTACACCCGCAACTCGATGCTCGACACGTTGTCGATGGACTACATCCGCACGGCCCGGTCCAAGGGCATCACCGAGCGCACCGTGCTGTTCAAGCACGGCTTCCGCGCCGCGATGAGCCCGATCGCCACGATCCTGGGCCTCGACATGGCCGCCCTCCTCACCGGAACGCTCATCACCGAGCAGATCTTCGGCGTCGACGGCATCGGCCGGCGGACCATCACGGCGTTCCGCGCCCTCGACCTGCCCGTGATCATGGGTAGCGTGCTCATCGGAGCCACGGTCGTCGTCGTGATGAACCTCCTCGTCGACATCGCGTACTCCTTCATCGACCCGCGAGTGAGGCTCTCGTGACCGCAACCGCGAACACCATCTCGACCCAGACCGCCGAGGCGCGCGACGCCGGCGACGTCGTGCTCGACGTCAACGACCTCTCCGTCGCCTTCCCGACCGAGGAGGGTGTGGTCCGGGCCGTCTCGAACCTGACCTACCAGGCCCGCCTCGGCCGCACGCTCGCCATCGTCGGCGAGTCGGGCTCGGGCAAGTCCGTCAGCAGCATGGCCGTGCTCGGCCTGCACAACCCGAAGCGCACCCAGATCACGGGGAGCATCAAGCTCGACGGCCTCGAGCTCGTCGGCGCGCCGGCATCGACGTTCCAGAAGATCCGCAGCACCAAGGCGGCGATGGTCTTCCAGGACCCGCAGAGCTCGCTGCACCCGTTCCACAAGATCGGCAAGCAGATCGCCGAGGCGTACCAGGCGCACCACAAGGTCAGCAAGCAGATCGCCCACAAGCGCGCGGTCGAGATGCTCGACCTCGTCGGCATCCCGAACCCGCAGCGCCGGGCCAACCAGTACCCGCACGAGTTCTCGGGCGGCATGCGCCAGCGCGCCATGATCGCGCTCGGCCTGGTGAACAACCCGAAGCTGCTCATCGCCGACGAGCCCACCACGGCCCTCGACGTGACCGTCCAGGCGCAGATCCTCGACCTCGTCAACGACCTCCAGAAGGAGTTCGGCTCGGCGGTCATCCTCATCACGCACGACCTCGCGGTCGTCGCCGAGACCGCCGACGACATCCTCGTGATGTACGCCGGCCGTGGCGTCGAGAAGGGCAACGCGAAGGAGGTGCTGGCGCAGCCGTCCATGCCGTACACGTACGGCCTGCTGCAGTCGCTGCCGTCGCACTCGGAGGACCTCGACGAGCTCAAGGCGATCCCGGGCACCCCGCCCAGCCTGCTCAACCTGCCGTCGGGCTGCTCCTTCCACCCGCGGTGCGTCTTCAAGGACCAGGTGCCCGGCGACGCGTGCTCCACGACGCTGCCCGAGTGGCGGCCGACGCCGGGCCTGCACAACCGTGAGATCCGCTGCCACCTGGCCGACCCCGTGGCCACGCTGCAGAACGACGAGGGAGTCCGATGAGCGACCAGACGCTGCTCAAGGTCACCGACCTCCAGCGACACTTCCCGTTCCGCGAGGTCCAGGGCCTGAAGATGGTGCGCGCGACGGTCAAGGCCGTCGACGGCATCAGCTTCACGGTCAAGCAGGGCCAGACGCTGGGCCTCGTCGGCGAGTCCGGCTGTGGCAAGTCGACGACGTCGCGCCTCGTGACGCGCCTCGACGAGCCCACCGCCGGCACCATCGAGTTCGAGGGACGCGACATCACGCACCTCAAGGAGCGCGAGCTCCGAGGCATCCGCCGCGACGTGCAGATGATCTTCCAGGACCCGTACTCCTCGCTGAACCCGAGGCACACGGTCGGCTCGATCCTCTCGTCCCCGCTCAAGGTGCACGGCCTGCACCAGGGCAAGGAGAAGGCCCGGGTCCAGGAGCTCCTCGAGCTCGTCGGTCTCAACCCCGAGCACATCAACCGCTACCCGTCGGAGTTCTCCGGTGGGCAGCGCCAGCGCATCGGCATCGCCCGCGCGCTGGCGGTGGAGCCGAAGCTCATCATCGCCGACGAGCCGGTCTCGGCCCTCGACGTGTCGATCCAGGCGCAGGTGATGAACCTGCTGGCCAAGCTGCGCAACGAGCTCGGTCTCGCGTTCATCTTCGTCGCGCACGACCTCGGCGTCGTGCGGCACTTCTGCGACCAGGTCGCGGTGATGTACCTCGGCAAGATCGTCGAGTACGGCGACAAGAAGAAGATCTACGAGGCCCCCGAGCACCCGTACACCCAGGCCCTGCTCTCGGCGGCGCCCGACATCAACGTCGCGCGCGGCATCGCCCCGAAGGAGCGCATCCGTCTCGTCGGCGACGTGCCGAGCCCCATCGACCCGCCGAGCGGCTGCCGCTTCCGCACCCGGTGCTGGAAGGCTCAGGACATCTGCGCCCAGCAGGAGCCGCCGCTCGTCACGGCAACGGCCGAGGAGTCGACACGGGCCTTCCGCGAGGGTGGCGTGCACCTGCAGGCCTGCCACTTCCCGGAGGTCAAGACCGACCTCGTCGCCGAGGTCGAGCACTCCGCCTGAGCGCCGGCTCCGTCACACCTGCCGTATGCCGCTGGGCCGGCTCCCGCACGGGGGCCGGCCCAGCGGCATACGTGCGTGGTGCCCGGCACCGTCGCAAAGGTGGTGGGACTCGTGTCACGCGGTCGGTTAGGGTTGTCGGCGTGATGGACACGAAAAGCACGGTGGTGGCGAGCGTGGCGGCACGAGCCCGCTGGGGGTCGGTCGCGCCCTGCTGAGGCGCACGCCGACCCCGCCCCGAACCCACCAGCCACAGATCCACCTCGAGGACATCACATGGAAACCGCTGAGATCCGCCGCCGCTGGCTCTCCTACTTCGAGAACAACGGCCACACCGTCGTCCCGAGCGCTCCGCTCGTGCACGAGGACCCGAACCTGCTGTTCGTCAACGCCGGCATGGTCCCGTTCAAGCCGTACTTCCTCGGCCAGGAGACCCCGCCGTTCGACCGCGCCACGAGCGTGCAGAAGTGCGTGCGCACCCTCGACATCGAGGAGGTCGGCAAGACGACCCGCCACGGCACGTTCTTCCAGATGAACGGAAACTTCAGCTTCGGCGACTACTTCAAGGAAGGCGCCATCGGGCTCGCGTGGGAGCTCATCACGCGCAGCCAGTCCGAGGGCGGCCTCGGCTTCGACGAGAAGGACCTCTACGCGTCCGTCTACCACGAGGACGACGAGGCCATCGCGCTGTGGAAGAAGGTCGCGGGGCTCTCCGACGACCGCATCGTGCGCCTCGGGCGCAAGGACAACTACTGGAACATGGGCGTGGCCGGCCCCGGTGGCCCCTGTTCCGAGATCCTCCTCGACCGCGGCCCCGAGTTCGGCGCCGACGGGGACTGGGAGGCGGGCGACCGCTACCTCGAGTTCTGGAACCTCGTCTTCATGCAGTACGAGCTCGAGAACGTCAGGTCCAAGGAGGACTTCGACATCGCGGGCGACCTGCCCAAGCGCAACATCGACACCGGCATGGGCCTCGAGCGCGTCGCGTTCCTGCTCCAGGGCGTCGACAACATCTACGAGACCGACGAGGTCTTCCCCGTCATCGCGGCCGCCGAGGACCTCAGCGGTCGCCGCTACGGCGCCGACCACGACGACGACGTGCGCTTCCGGGTCGTGGCCGACCACGTGCGCAGCTCGCTCATGCTCATCGGTGACGGCGTGACGCCGGGCAACGAGGGTCGCGGCTACGTGCTGCGCCGACTGCTGCGTCGCGCGGTCCGCTCGATGCGCCTGCTCGGCGTCGACGCGCCCACCCTCGAGCAGCTGCTGCCGGTGAGCATGGAGCGGATGAAGGCGTCCTACCCCGAGCTCGAGACCGACTTCGCGCGCATCAGCCAGGTCGCGTACGCCGAGGAGGACGCGTTCCGTCGCACGCTGAGCTCTGGCACGACGATCCTCGACACGGCGGTGGCGAAGGCCAAGTCGTCCGGCTCGACCGTGCTCGGCGGCTCCGAGGCGTTCGCGCTGCACGACACCTACGGCTTCCCGATCGACCTCACGCTCGAGATGGCGGCGGAGCAGGGCCTTCAGGTCGACGAGGCGGGCTTCCGGCGGCTCATGGGCGAGCAGCGCGACCGCGCGAAGGCGGACGCCCGGGCGAAGAAGTCGGCGCACGGTGACACGAGCGTCTACCGCCGCCTCTCCGACGAGCTCGGTCGCCAGGTCGAGTTCACCGGCTACGACCAGACGCTCACCGACACCCGGGTGCGCGGCCTGATCCGCGACGGCGAGCTCGTCGACCGGGTCGGTCAGGGCGACGACGTCGAGATCGTGCTGGACCGCACCCCGCTCTACGCCGAGTCCGGTGGCCAGCAGGCCGACCACGGCCGCATCCGCCTCGCGAACGGCGCGCTCATCGAGGTGACGGACGTCCAGCGGCCGATCACGGGTCTCGTCGTGCACCGGGCGAAGGTGATCGAGGGCGAGGTGGGCGTCGGCGAGGACGCCGAGGCCGAGGTCGACGTGTTCCGTCGCCGGTCCATCTCCCGTGCCCACACGGCGACCCACATGGTGCACCAGGCGCTGCGCGACGAGCTCGGCGACACCGCGACCCAGGCGGGTTCGGAGAACTCGCCCGGCCGGCTCCGCTTCGACTTCAAGTCGCTGCAGGCGGTGCCTGCCGCGGCGATGGGTGAGATCGAGGCGCGCATCAACGCGGTGCTGCTCGACGACCTTCCCGTGACCGCCGACATCATGGACCTCGACGCGGCCAAGAAGCTCGGCGCGATGGCGCTGTTCGGCGAGAAGTACGGCGAGCGCGTGCGCGTCGTCTCCATCGGCGAGTGGTCGCGTGAGCTCTGTGTCGGCACGCACACGCCGCGTGTCGGTCAGATCGGCGTCGTCAAGCTGCTCGGCGAGAGCTCCATCGGCTCGGGTGTGCGGCGTGTCGAGGCGCTCGTCGGCGCCGACGCGTACTCCCACCTGGCCCGTGAGGCCACGATCGTCAGCCAGCTCACCGACACCCTCGGCGTGCGGCGCGACGAGCTCGCCGACCGCGTCGCCACGATCATCGGTCGCCTGCGCGACGCCGAGAAGGAGATCGCGGCCGTGCGCCAGAGCCAGGTGCTCGGTGCGGCGAGCGGGCTCGTCGCCTCGGCGCGCGACATCGGCGGTGTCACCTTCGTGAGCCACGACGCCGGTGTCGGCGTGACGGGCGACGACCTGCGCAAGCTCGTCACCGACGTACGCGGACGGCTCGGCAACGACCACCCCGCGCTCGTGTCGATGGCCGCCGTCAACAACGACCGTCCGGTCGTCATCGTCGCGACGAACGAGCGCGCCCGCGAGGCGGGGCTCAAGGCCGGGGTCTTCGTGAAGGTCGCCGCGCAGACGCTCGGCGGCGGCGGTGGCGGCAAGGACGACCTCGCCCAGGGCGGCGGCACCGACGCCGCGATGGTGTCGGCGGCTCTCGGTGCGGTCGAGGACCAGCTGCGGCAGCGGGGCGCGTGACCTCGCCCGGCGCCCATCCACCGCACGGCGGCCAACCCCGGCACGGCGTGCGCATCGGCGTCGACGTGGGCAACGCCCGCGTCGGTGTCGCGGCCAGCGACCCGTCGGGGGTGTTCGCGCACCCGATGCGCACCCTGCCCCGTGACGCCGAGGGCAACAGCGACGTCGACGCCCTCGTGGCGCTCGTCGCCGAGCTCGAGGCCATCGAGGTCGTCGTGGGGCTTCCCCGGCTCCTGTCGGGAGAGGAGGGCGAGGCCGCGCGGATCGCCCGGGCCTACGCGGCCGATCTGGCCTCTCGACTCGGTAGCGTGGGTGTGCGTATGGTCGATGAACGCTTGACGACCGTCGACGCGCACCGCAGACTTCGCGACAGCGGTGTCCCGGGCCGCGGGCAGCGTGCCGTCGTCGACCAGGCAGCAGCCGTGCTCATCCTCCAGTCCGCGCTGGACACCGAGGCACGATCAGGAAGACCAGCAGGGGAGACCGTCTCGCCAGGGGGCAAACGGAAGAAGGAACGCCGCCGATGAAGGACCATCTCGAGACCTCCATCTTCGGCGACCACGAGGAGCACCTCGACCACGCTGGCTACCCGACGCACGGCGAGCACTTCGACGAGCCGCACACCGCACCCGCCCCGATGAGCCGGCGCGAGATGCGCGAGGCGCAGGAGGCGGCGCGCAAGGGCGGGCGACGCAAGCGCGCCGCGGGCTCGACCCCCGGCAGCGGGCCTGGCAAGCCGTCCGTGTTCCGGCGCCTGCTCGTCATCGTGCTGGCCCTGGCTGTGATCGGCGGCGGCGTGGCCGTCGCCTACAAGGCGCTCCGCCCGGTCGTGGAGGGCTTGCTCGAGTCCAACGACTACCCCGGCCCGGGCAGCGGCGAGGTCAACGTCACCGTCGACGAGGGCGCCAGAGGCAGCGCGATCGCGAAGGCGCTGGTCGACCAGGACGTCGTCAAGTCGAGCAAGGCCTTCATCGAGGCCGCCAACGAGAACCCCAAGAGCGCGGGCATCCAGCCGGGCATCTACACGCTGAAGAAGCAGATGAAGGCGTCGGACGCCCTCGCCGTCCTCGTCGACCCGAAGAACCGGCTCATCACGCGGGTCGTGATCCCCGAGGGCCTCAGGGCCGACGAGATCTACGCCCGCCTGTCCAAGACCTCCGGCATCCCGGTCGCCGAGTACTCCGCCGCCGCCAAGAAGGTCGACGAGCTGGGGCTGCCGCCGTCGGCGCGCGGCAACATCGAGGGCTACCTGTTCCCGGCCAGCTACGAGTTCCCGCCCTCCACGTCGGCGCTCGAGCAGCTCAAGGAGATGGTGGCCGAGTCGACGAAGCGCCTCGAGACGCTCGGCATCACGCCCGCGCAGATGGAGCGCGTCGTCACCGTCGCCAGCCTGGTCGAGGGCGAGGCCCAGACCGACGCCGACCGCGCCAAGGTCGCCCGCGTCGTCGAGAACCGACTCGCCCAGAACATGTCGCTCGGCCTGGACTCGACGGTCAACTACATCTACCGCAAGCGTGGCGTGCCCACCCAGGAGATGCTCGACAACCCCAGCCCCTACAACACCCGTCGCTTCCCCGGCCTACCGCCCGGTCCCATCTCCAACCCCGGTGAGGGCGCGCTCAAGGCGGCCGCCAACCCCGCAGCAGGCCCCTGGCTCTTCTTCGTCACGGTCAACCTCGACACGGGAGAGACGAAGTTCGCGGCGACCTATCCCGAGCACCAGCGCTACGTCGCGGAGTTCCAGAAGTGGTGTGCCGACAACAAGGGCAAGTGCTGAGCGAGGGGTCGGCGCTCCACCGCTGTGCGGTGTGGGGCAGCCCCGTCGTGCACTCGCTGTCGCCTGTCCTGCACCGGGCCGCCTACGCCGCGCTGGGCCTCACCGGCTGGGAGTACGCGCGACGTGACGTCGACGAGGCCGCCTTCCCCGACGCGTTCGGCGGCCTCGACGGCTCGTGGCGCGGACTGTCCCTGACGATGCCGCTCAAGGAGGTCGGCCTGCGTGCGGCGCGCACCGTCACGCCGCTGGCCGCCGCGACGGGAGCGGCCAACACCCTCGTTCGCGACGCCGACGACCCGTCGGCGTGGACGGCCCACAACACCGACGTGCACGGCATCCGGACGGCGCTCGAGCTCGCCGGGTGCCCGGCGCCCTCGAGCCTTCTCGTCCTGGGGTCCGGCGCGACCGCGAGGTCGGCGCTGGCCACGATCACCTCGCCCCCGGCGAGGGTCGTCTTCATGGTGCGCGACCGCGTCCGTCCCGAGACCCTGGCGCAGGCCCGCGCGGCGGGCACGGCGGTCGAGGTGGTGCCCATGGGCCGGTGGGAGGCCGTGCGTGACGTCGACGCTGTCGTGAGCACCGTGCCCCCGTCGTCCGTGACGGGGCTCGAGAGGCTGGACCGGCTCGACCACGCCTCGGCACGAACCCCTCGCGGCCCCGCCGTCCTCGACGTCGTCTACGGCACGGGCCGCACCCCGCTGCAGCGGGCCGCCGCCGAGCTCGGCTGGCCGGTCGCCGAGGGCACCGACATGCTGCTGCACCAGGCCACCGAGCAGGTACGCCTCATGACGGGTCTGCCCGCGCCGCTCGCTGCCATGTCGGAGGCGTTGCGCGACGCCCTCGCGCAGCGCGCCACCACCGGTAGGCGCCGGCCCTCCCAGACACCGGACCCGGCTCGGTGAGCCTCCCCGTGACCTGGGTCGACGCACCGGGTGCGCCGGCATGGTTCGTGGTCGTCCTCGCTGTCGCAGGTGGTGCCGTCGGGGAGGTGCTGCGCAGGCGGCTCGCGACCGGTGGCTACCGCCTCGACGACGAGCTCGGGCGCCCGCCCCGGCTCTCGTCCGCTGCCGTACCGGTCGTCCTCGCGCTGCTGTGGGGACTGGTGGCCTGGCGCTTCGGCCCGCTGGCGCAGTGGGCGCTCGCCCCGGCCTACCTCGGGTTCGCCTTCGTGGCCGTCGCGCTCGCGTGGATCGACGCCGACGTCCACCGCCTGCCACGGGGACTGACCCGGCCGGCATACCCGATGCTCGTCGGGCAGCTCGCGCTGGCGTCGCTCGCCTCGGGCGACTGGGAGGCGCTGCGTCGGGCGGCCGTTGCCGGGGTCGTGCTGTGGGCGATCTACTTCGTGCTCGCCCTCGTCGCCGCCCTGCTCGGCAGCGGCTTCGGCTTCGGTGACGTCACCCTCGCCGGGCTGGTGGGGCTCGCCACCGGCTACGTCAGCGTGTCGACCACGCTCGTGGCGTCGTACGCCGCCTTCCTGCTCGCCGGTCTCTACGGCGTGGTGCGGCTCGTGCTGCGGCGCGGCACCCGGAAGGACGACATCGCGTTCGGGCCGTGGATGCTCGTGGGCCTGCTGGTCGCGCTCGTCGTTCAGGTGCGCCCCTTCCTGTGAGGCACCCGCGGGGACCGGGCGGGCGTCCCGGTCGCGCCCGGTCCCGCGGAGCGGGCGGGTCGGAGCCGCTGCGGGCCCGCGTGGGAGGATCGAGACATGTTGCGTTGGTTGACGGCCGGTGAGTCGCACGGGCCCGCACTCGTCGCCATGATCGAGGGCCTCCCTGCAGGGGTCGAGGTCGGCGCGAAGGACCTCCAGGCCGCCCTGTCCCGCCGCCGCCTCGGCTACGGTCGCGGCGCCCGGATGAAGTTCGAGCAGGACGAGGTCGAGTTCCTCGGGGGTCTGCGCCACGGCGTCACGCTCGGATCGCCGATCGCGGTCCGGGTCGGCAACAGCGAGTGGCCGAAGTGGACGACCGTCATGAGCCCCGAGGCGGTCACCGACGAGGCGTTCGCGGCGTCCGACGACGTCAATGCCGAGAAGGAGATCGCCCGCAACAAGCCGCTGACCCGGCCGCGTCCCGGGCACGCCGACCTCGTCGGCATGCAGAAGTACGGCCATGACGACGCACGGCCCATCCTCGAGCGCGCCTCGGCCCGCGAGACCGCCGCACGTGTCGCCCTCGGTGAGGTCGCCGCCCGGTTCCTCGAGCAGGCCTACGGCATCCGTCTCGTCTCGCACACGGTCTCCATCGGCACGGCCTCGGTGCCCGCCGACGCCGCGCTGCCCACCCCCGACGACGTCGAGCGGCTCGATGCCGACCCCGTCCGCGCGTTCGACCCCGCCGGGTCGGCTGCGATGGTCGCCGAGGTCGACGCCGCGAAGAAGGACGGCGACACCCTCGGCGGCGTCGTCGAGGTGCTCGCCTACGGGCTGCCACCGGGTCTGGGCTCGCACGTGCACTGGGACCGCAAGCTCGACGGGCAGCTCGCGCAGGCGCTCATGAGCATCCAGGCCATCAAGGGCGTCGAGGTCGGCGACGGCTTCGAGACCGCCCGTCGCCGCGGCTCCGAGGCGCACGACGAGATGGAGGTCGTCGACGGCGTCATCACCCGTCGCACGGGCCGCGCCGGAGGCACCGAGGGCGGCATGTCCACCGGCCAGGTGCTGCGCGTCCGGGCCGCCATGAAGCCGATCAGCACCGTGCCGAGGGCGCTCTCGACGGTCGACGTCGCCACCGGTGAGGCAGCGACCGCGATCCACCAGCGTTCCGACGTGTGCGCCGTGCCGGCCGCCGGGGTGGTGGCCGAGGCGATGGTCGCGCTCGTGCTGGCCCAGTCGTGCCTCGAGAAGTTCGGCGGTGACTCGGTCACCGAGACGGCACGCAACCACACGGCATACCTCGACGGCATCCGTGAGGGGCTGCGCACGTGGTGAACGACCCCGCTCCCGGCACCACCCGTCCCGTGGCCGTCGTCGTCGGGCCGCCCGGCGCCGGCAAGACGACCGTCGGCCAGGCTCTCGCGGCCCGGCTCGGCGTCGCGTTCCACGACGTCGACTCCGCGATCGAGGCCGCGCAGGGTCGCTCGATCTCCGACATCTTCGTCGACGACGGCGAGCCCGCCTTCCGCGCCCTCGAACGAGCCGAGGTGGCGCGGTCCCTCGTCGAGCAGTCCGGCGTCGTCTCGGTCGGCGGGGGAGCCGTGATGGACCCCCTCACCGAGGAGGCCCTCGCCGGTCACGTCGTCGTCTTCCTCGACGTCGCCATCGCCGACGCGAGCAAGCGCATCGGCTTCGACCGCTCCCGCCCGCTGCTGTCGGTCAACCCTCGCGCGTCGTGGGTGGCCATGATGAACTCCCGGCGGCCCACCTACGAGCGGGTCTCGACCCTGCGCGTCGACACCGCGGGGCGCACCCCCGACGAGGTCGTCGAGACCATCGTCGCCGCGCTCGAGGCGGCCAACGCGTGACCGCCAGGCAGGCGCCGACGACGATCGCCGTCGGCGCCGACTACGACGTCGTCATCGGGTCCGGCGTGCTCGACCGGGTGCCCGAGCTGCTCGGCGCCGACGTCGAGCGCGTCCTCGTCGTGCACCCACCCACGCTGCCCGAGCTGACGTCGCGCGTCACGTCGGCCCTCGAGGCCCGCGGGCTCACCGTCCACGCTGCCGAGGCGCCCGACGCCGAGGCGGCCAAGTCCGCCTCGGTCGTCGCGGACCTCTGGGGCCGGCTGGGCCGAGCGGGCTTCACCCGCACCGACGCCGTCGTCGGTGTCGGCGGCGGCACGGTCACCGACCTCGCCGGCTTCGTCGCCGCGTCCTGGCTGCGCGGCGTGCGCGTCGTGCAGGTGCCGACGACCCTGCTCGGCATGGTCGACGCCGCGGTCGGCGGCAAGACCGGCATCAACACGGCCGAGGGGAAGAACCTCGTCGGCGCCTTCCACCCGCCGGCCGGGGTGCTCTGCGACGTCGACGTGCTCGACACGCTGCCCCGGGCCGACCTCGTCGCGGGTCTCGCCGAGGTCGTCAAGTGCGGCTTCATCGCCGACCCCGTCATCCTCGAGCTCGTCGAGGCGGCCGTCGCCGACGACGCGGACCGCGCGCGCAGCGCCGCCAACCCGCACCTGCGCGAGCTCGTCGAGCGGGCCGTCCGCGTCAAGGCCGAGGTCGTCGCCGCCGATCTCAAGGAGAGCTCGCTGCGCGAGATCCTCAACTACGGCCACACCTTCGGCCACGCGATCGAGCAGGTCGAGCAGTACACCTGGCGCCACGGCGAGGCGATCAGCGTCGGCATGGTCTACGTCGCCGAGCTCGCCCGCCTCGCCGGCCACCTCAGCGGCCCCGACGGCGACGCGCTGGTCGCGCGGCACCGGGCGGTCCTCGAGTCGCTCGGGCTGCCCACGACGTATGCGGCCGGGCGCTGGGACGACCTCCTCGCAGCCATGCGCCGCGACAAGAAGTCGCGCGGGTCGACGCTGCGCTTCGTCGTCCTCGACGGGCTGGCCGAGCCCACCCGCCTGGTGGGCCCCGACGACGTGCTGCTCCAGGCGGCATACGGCCTCGTGTCGCGGCCCCACCAGGGCTCCGCTCACTAGACTGCCGGCCATGACGGCACCCACGGTCTTCGTCCTGTCGGGCCCCAACCTGAACCGTCTGGGCACGCGCGAGCCCGAGGTCTACGGCTCCGACACGCTCGACGACGTGCACGCCGCCGTCCAGCGCGAGGCCCGTGACCTGGGCCTCGTCGCCGACTGCCGGCAGACCAACCACGAGGGCGAGCTCATCGACTGGCTGCACGAGGCCGTCGACGCCGGCGCCGACGTCGTGCTCAACCCGGGCGCCTTCACGCACTACTCGTATGCCGTGCGCGACGCCTGCGCGATCGTCACCACGAGCGGGCGCAGCCTCGTCGAGGTGCACCTGTCCAACCCCGCCACCCGCGAGGAGTTCCGCCACACGTCCGTCGTGGCGGGCGTCGCCACCGGCACGGTCGCCGGGTTCGGCCTGCAGTCCTACCTGCTGGCCCTGCGCGCCCTCGTCTGAAGCGGCACAGCAGACCGACAGCCGTCGCACGGGAGGGCCACTGGCCCCCGGCCGACCATGGTGCGAGGAGGGGCTCGTCCGGCCCCGTGACGGAAGGCACGCCGATGACCCCCATGACGCCCGGACCCGAATGCGTCGACGAGCACGGCAACGAGATCGAGGACCACGACCGTGGCCTCGTGTTCGACCTCCGGACCCTCGTGGACCGGCGACGGGCGTTGACCCTGCTCGGGGGGCTTGGCGTCGCAGGTGCGCTCGCCGCGTGCAGCACGTCGTCGCCGACGACCGCCGGGTCGGCAGCGGCATCGGGCTCGGTCTCCTCGACCGCCGGCAGCGGCGCGGCGCTGGTCGAGGCTCCCGACGAGACGGCGGGACCGTTCCCGGGCGACGGCTCCAACGGCCAGAACGTGCTCGACGACTCGGGCATCGTGCGCCAGGACATCCGCAGCAGCATCGGCTCCTCGACCACGACGGCTGAGGGCGTCCCTCTCACCATCAAGCTGACGGTGAAGGACCTCTCGACGAGCTCGGCCCTCGTCGGGGCCGCCGTCTACGCCTGGCACTGCGACCGTGACGGGCTCTACTCGATGTACAGCCAGGGCGCCGAGGACGAGAACTACCTCCGCGGCGTGCAGGCCACCGACGAGTCCGGCACCGCGACGTTCACCTCGATCTACCCGGGCTGCTACGCCGGCCGTTGGCCGCACGTGCACTTCGAGGTCTACTCGAAGGTCGAGGACGCCACCTCCAGCGGACCCATCGTCAAGACGTCGCAGATCGCGCTGCCGCAGGCCGCCTGCGAGGCGGTCTACGCGACGAGCGGCTACGAGCAGAGCGTCGGCAACCTCTCGCGGGTGAGCCTGCAGAGCGACAACGTCTTCGGCGACGACGGGGGAGCGCACCAGCTCGCGACCATGTCGGGCAGCGCCTCGACCGGCTACACCGCCGCCCTCACCATCGGGGTGTGAACGAGGGCTCGCAGCCAACGCCGTGAGAGCCTGCCGGCATGGGCGAAGACGAGGAGCTCGTCGTCAGCGCGATGGCGATCAACGTGACGATCCCGGAGCCGCTGCGGTGGACGGACTCGCGGCGCGGGCAGACCTTCCGGCTCGACACCCTGAACGTCCGGATGCTCCCGACCGGGCACCTGGCGGTCAAGGCGTACGGGCGTCCCGTCGAGGGTGGGCGAGGGGCCTACACGTCCTTCACCGTGCCGGACAGGCCGGAGCTGGTCGCGCTCGTCGAGGCGGCTGCCGACCGGGCCGGCGCGCTGTGGGCGGCCCACCGGGGTCTCGGCTAGCGGTCAGTCGGTCGTGAGGGCCGTGGGCAGCGGCTCGGCGTGCACGATCGTCAGCTCGGACACCGCCCGGGTCAGCACGACGTAGAGGCGGCGCAGGCCGGTGCGCTCGTCGGGCTCGGCGGCCGCGATGGCGCTCGGCTCCACGACGACGGTCCGGTCGAACTCGAGACCCTTGGCGACGCTCGCCGGCACGACCTCGACCTGGCGGTCCTCGTCGTCGCCGTGGTCGACGTCGAGGCGCCCGTGCGGCACCGACGCTGCCGTCAGGGCTGCCGACACGGCCTCGACGGAGGCATCCGCGACGATGACACCCACCGAGCCCGGTGCGGCGGCCGCCGTCTCGACGGCGCGCACCACCTCGGTGTGCAGCTCGTCGGCGGCGGCCCGCCGCAGCTCGAGCCGGCCGGGGTTCTCGCGCACCGACACCGGGGCGCCCAGCCCCGGCGCCATGTGCGGCAGCAGGCGAGCCGCGTACTCGATGACGACGGCGGGCACGCGGAAGCCGCGGTCGAGCACGACGAGGTCGTGGTCTGCCTTGCCGAGGTGGCGCATCGCGTCGTCCCACGAGCCGGTCGCCCACGGCGTCGTGCCCTGGGCGATGTCGCCGAGCACGGTGACCGAGCCGGTCGAGGCTCGCCGACCGACCGCACGCAGCTGCATCGGCGAGAGGTCCTGCGCCTCGTCGAGGACGACGTGCCCAAGGCTGGGCACCCGGCGCAGCACGTCGTCGACCTCGTCGAGCAGCGCCATGTCGGCCCGCGACCACTTCGCGGACCCCTTGGAGCGAGCAGGCTTGTGCCACAACAGCATCGCCTGCTCGTCGGCGGTGAGGTCGTCACCCGCGGCCTCGCGCAGCGCCTCGGCGTCGGAGAGCAGCCGGTGCAGCACGCCCTGCGGGTCGAGGGCGGGCCACACGGCTGCGACGTACTTCTTGACCGCCGGCGACTTGGCGACAGCGTCCTGGACGCGGTCGTCGGGCGCCTCGCCCGACCGCTCCATCTCGAGGAGCACGTGGTGAGCGAGCCGCTGGGGGAGCAGGTCACGAGCGGCCGAGTAGCGCACGCCGCGGGCTGCGAGCTCGTCGAGGATCTCCTTCACCTCGTATGCCGGCACGCGCCACTTGCGCACCCCGCGCGGCACCACGAGCGGTTCCGACGGTCGGGCCACGTGCGACCAGACGGCGCGGTGCAGCACCGCCGCGAGACGCGCGTCGCCCTTGAGGGTCGCCACGTCGGCGGGCTCCTCGGCGCGCACCCGGCCGTGCTCGAGCAGCGTCTCGATCGTGGCGTGGCCGACCCGCACCTCACCCAGGGAGGGCAGCACCGCGCCGATGTGGTCGAGGAAGGCCCGGTTCGGACCGACGACGAGCACGCCCGACCGGTCGAGGCGCTCGCGGAACGAGTAGAGCAGCCAGGCCGCACGGTGCAGCCCGACCGCGGTCTTGCCGGTGCCCGGTGCGCCCTGCACGCAGACGCTCACCGCGACGTCGCTGCGGACGATCTCGTCCTGCTCGGGCTGGATCGTCGAGACGATGTCGCGCATCGGGCCCGTGCGCGGGCGCTCGATCTCAGCGGCGAGCAGCGATCCGGTCGCCGAGTCCTGCTGGTCGGGCTCGCGGAGGCGCTCGTCCTCGAAGGCCGTGAGCCGCCCGCGGTCGACGCCGAACCGGCGACGCAGCACGACGTCCATCGGGTCGAGGGGCGACGCCCGGTAGAACGCGGTCGAGATCGGGGCGCGCCAGTCGACGACCACCGCGTCACCGGCCTCGTCCGAGACGTGGCGGCGGCCGATGTGGAACTGCTCCGCCGGGGCGTCGGCCGGGTCGACGTCGATGCGGCCGAAGAAGAGGGTCGTGCGGGGGTCGTCCTGGAGCGACGCGATGCGCCGTGCCAGCACGCGGCCGAGCACCTCGCCCGAGATGGCGTCGCTCGCCTTCGACGCGTCGAGGGACTCCGCCAGCCGGCGCATCCTCGCCAGCTGCTCGCGCGCGTCGTCGAGGTAGGCCTGTTCACGGGCGAGCTCGCCGGTCAGGTCGGTGTCGGGGGCGAGCACGCGTCGAACCTCTCTGCGTCAGGGGAGGGGGGAGCGGGCCAGCGTACACCGGTGCCGGCGGGCGTCGGCCGGCGCGATTCCGCGATCAGGCGGCCCCGCGGCTAGACTCGTGCGGCAACTCCCCAAGTCAAGAACGCCCGGGGCTGCGGCGTGCCCATCGGCGCGCGCCGAGCCGGCCGGCATACGAAGGTGGACACACAACGATGGCTACGACCAACGACCTGAAGAACGGCATGGTGCTCAACATCGAGGGACAGCTCTGGTCCGTCGTCGAGTTCCAGCACGTGAAGCCCGGCAAGGGCCCGGCCTTCGTGCGCACCAAGCTCAAGGCCGTCCTTTCCGGCAAGGTCGTCGACAAGACGTTCAACGCCGGCACCAAGGTCGAGACGAGCAACGTCGACAAGCGCACGATGCAGTACCTCTACAAGGACGGCACCGACTTCGTGTTCATGGACACCGACACCTACGACCAGCTCCACGTGTCGGAGACCGTCGTGGGCGACGCCGCCAACTACCTCCTCGAGAACCAGAACGCCATCGTGGCCACCAACGAGGGCCTGCCCCTCTACGTCGAGCTGCCCGCGTCGGTCGTCCTCGAGATCACCCACACCGAGCCGGGCCTGCAGGGCGACCGCTCGACCGGCGGCACCAAGCCGGCCACGCTCGAGACCGGCGCCCAGATCAACGTGCCGCTGTTCCTCGAGTCCGGCACGAAGGTCAAGGTGGACACCCGCGACGGGTCCTACCTCGGCCGCGTCAACGACTGAGCGGACTCGAACTCCCTTGGCAGCACGCAGCAAGGCCCGCACGCGGGCCCTCGACATCCTCTTCGAGGCGGACCAGCGCGGGATGAACGCCGAGGCGCTCCTCGACGAGCGCCTGCGCGACCGTGAGTCGCGGGCGGCCAACAACCCCTACACGGCCGACCTCGTCCGCGGCGTCGTGAGCCGGTGGAACGACATCAACGGCGCCCTCACCGACTACAGCCAGGGCTGGACCCTCGACCGCATGCCTGCGGTCGACCGGGCCATCCTGCGGCTCGGCGCGTGGGAGGTGCTCTGGAACGACGAGATCCCCGACGCGGTCGCGATCTCCGAGGCCGTGGCGCTCGCGACCGAGCTGTCGACCGACGAGTCCCCGGCGTTCGTCAACGGCCTCCTCGCCCGGCTCGCCGAGGTCAAGGCGACCATCGTCTGACCGGTCCGGGCACCGCCCGCGCCGTGCCGAAGGGCACCCACCGATCCCGGTGGGTGCCCTTCGGCGTCGGGGCACGTCAGCGTCAGGTGTCGAGCACCGCGGAGAGGGGACGGCCCAGCAGGACCGCCAGTCGGTCGACCTCCGCCTCCAGGGCGCTGATGGGGGCCCGCCCGTCGTCGGTCGACCACGCGACGTGCACCTCGTCCCGGCGCACGGTCCACGTCCCGCCGACGACACCGCCGACCACGACGACGTCGGCGCCGTTCGTGACCTGGGTGCGCAGCGCGGGAGGCACGATGCTGTCGTCCTTCGTGCCGGGCCCCATGACCCACGGGTCGTGGCCCGGCAGCAGCCGCACGGCATCCGTCGGCTCCGTGGCGCGCAGGTCGTCGAGGTCCTCGGCGAGGACGTATGCCGTGCGGCCGGCGACGTCGACGGCCTCGAGGCGCTCGCGCAGGCCTTCCCACCAGCGGTCGATGCGGCGGCGGCCGGCGCTCAGGCCGGCGCCGAGCCAGTAGTGCACGTGCTCGGGCGTCGCCGGACCGTACGCGCGCAGGTAGGCGCTGACGGCATACGGGCCCGCCTCCTCAAGCTCCCAGACCCCGGCCCAGCGCGGGTTGTCGTCGAGGCGCTGGAACGTCGCCCGACCGTCGCGCGGTGGCCCGAAGCCCATGTCGCCCTGCCACGTGAGCGGCTTGACGAGCGTGCCGGCGCCGTCGGCGAAGACGCTGCGCAGATGGCGGTATGCCGGCCGGCGGGTCACGGCGGCGCCCAGCTCGGCGAGGGTCAGCGGGCCGCCCGCCAGCGCCTCGCGCACGGTCGTGCGGAAGGCGGGCCAGTCCTGGGGGCGCAGGCGGTAGTGGTCCTGCCAGCTCTTGAGCTCCCACTGCCGACCGGCGGCGCGGAGGGCGAGGTACGCGCCGCCGTCCTCGGGGGACAGGTAGTGGGCGCCCCCGCGGAACGCGAACGCGTTGACCAGGTGCCCGTCGGCGAGCGCCCTGGCGACCTCTCCGGGGCGCGGGCGCGCGCGACGCAGGCCGACCGTGAGCTCTGCGAGCCGCTGCTGCTTGGCGGGAACCGCCCCGAGGCGCTGCACGACCTCGACGACGGGCTCGTGCCCCACCGGCGCGACCAGCTGTCGCTCCAGCCGCCAGGCCAGCGCCTGCTCCCACGTGGTCGCCACCGTCGACATGGTCGGAGGCTAACCGCCGACCAGGACGATCTGCGGCCGGGACGTCGACGTGCCGAGGACTGGACCGATTCGGGGCCACGCGGGTGTGGCCGCTAGACTCCACGGCGACGACATCCTTTAACCACCGTCCTGTGAGGCGGGGAAGGAGGTCCAGCGGCTGTGACCTGCCCTGACCTGAGTGCATCTGCCCAGTCATCGACCGATCGCTCGAGCATCCCCGACGACGCTCGCGACGTGATGACCGAAGGAGACGTCTCCCGGGCGCTGCGGCGCATCGGGCACGAGATCCTCGAGCGCAACAAGGGGAGCGAGGGGCTCGTCCTCCTCGGGATCCCCTCGCGCGGCGTCCCGCTCGCCCGCCGCCTCGCGGCCGGCATCGAGCAGGTCGAGGGCCGTCCCGTCCCGGTCGGCGAGCTCGACATCACGCTCCACCGCGACGACCTGCGCCGCAACCCCGTGCGCACCGCCCACCGCTCGCGCATCCCCGACGGTGGCATCGACGACAAGGTCGTCGTCCTCGTCGACGACGTGCTCTACTCGGGGCGCACGATCCGGGCCGCCCTCGACGCGCTCTCCGAGCTGGGGCGACCGCGTGCCGTGCGGCTGGCGGTGCTCGTCGACCGCGGCCACCGCGAGCTGCCGATCCGCGCCGACCACGTCGGCAAGAACCTGCCGACGTCGCGCGAGGAGCGGGTGCACGTGCGCGTCGCCGAGCTGGACGGGCTCGACGTCGTGCGCATCAGCGGGGGCGAGGCCCGATGACCAGGCACCTCATCTCGTCGGCCGACCTCAGCCGTGCGGAGGTCGAGGACATCCTCGAGACCGCCGCGTCGATGCACGACCTCCAGCGCCGCGAGGTCAAGAAGGTGCCGACCCTGCGCGGCCGCACCGTCATCAACTTCTTCTTCGAGGACTCGACCCGCACCCGCAGCTCGTTCGAGATCGCGGGCAAGTGGATGTCGGCCGACACCATCAACCTCTCGGCCAAGGGCTCGTCGACGAGCAAGGGCGAGAGCCTGCGCGACACCGCGATGACGGTCGACGCCATGGCCGTCGACGCCCTGGTGATCCGGCACAACGCCTCCGGCGCCTGCCAGCAGGTGGCCCAGTGGGTGCGCTGCAGCGTCATCAACGCCGGGGACGGCACCCACGAGCACCCCACGCAGGCGCTGCTCGACGCGTACACCCTGCGCACGCGGCTCGGCGACCTCGACGGCAAGCACGTCGTCATCGTGGGCGACCTCACCCACTCGCGCGTCTTCCGCAGCAACGTCATCACGCTGAAGACGCTCGGGGCCAAGGTCACCGTCGTCGCCCCGCCCACGCTGATGCCGAGCGGCATCGGCGCGTGGAGCACGGCGGACGGCTTCGCCACGAGCTGGGACCTCGACCCGGTGCTCGACGGCGAGGGCGAGCACGGCCCGGTCGACGCGGTCATGATGCTGCGCGTCCAGCGTGAGCGGATGAGCGGCGGGTTCTTCCCGACGCCCCGCGAGTACACCGTCGGCTACGGCCTCACACGCGACCGGCTCGACCGGGTCGTCGCCCGCAACGACGGCGTGCTCGTGCTCCACCCGGGCCCGATGAACCGTGGCCTCGAGATCGCCCCCGAGGCGGCCGACTCGCCGCAGTCCGTCGTGCTCGACCAGGTCTCCGCCGGCGTCGCCGTGCGGATGGCCGTGCTCTACCACCTGCTGGCCGGCGACGACACGCCTGCCCCCGTCGCCGCCTCCCCCGTGACCGAAGGAGCCGCCCGATGAGCCGCCTCGTGATCCGCGGCGCCCGCCTGCTCGGTGCCGACGCCGCCGACCTGCTCGTCGAGGACGGCGTCGTCACGGAGGTCGGCTCGGTCTCGGCCCCGTCCGACGCCGAGGTGCTCGACGCCGACGGCCTCGTCGCGCTGCCAGGTCTCGTCGACCTGCACGTGCACCTGCGCGAGCCCGGTCGCGAGGACGCCGAGACGATCGCCACCGGGTCGGCGGCCGCCGCAGCCGGCGGCTTCACGGCCGTCTTCGCGATGGCCAACACCAACCCCGTCACCGACACGGCCGAAGCGGCCGAGCGCGTGCTCGACCTCGGGCGCGCCTGCGGCCTCACCGAGGTCGTGCCGGTCGGCGCCGTGACGAAGGGTCTGGAGGGGGCCGAGCTCGCCGAGCTCGGCCTCATGGCCCGGTCGCGCGCCAAGGTCCGGGTCTTCAGCGACGACGGACACTGCGTCCACGACGCACGCATCATGCGGCGGGCGCTCGAGTACATCAAGCCCTTCGGTGGCGTCATCAGCCAGCACGCGCAGGACCCGCGCCTCGCCGGCCGCGAGGCCTGCTGCCACGAGGGCGAGGTCTCCGGCCGCCTCGGGCTGCCCGGCTGGCCCGGCATCGCCGAGGAGTCCGTGGTCGCCCGCGACGTCATGCTCGCCCGCCACACCGGCTCGCGCGTCCACGTCGCACACGTCTCCACGGCCGGCACCGTCGAGGTGATCCGCTGGGCCAAGGCGCAGGGCATCGACGTCACCGCCGAGGTGACGCCGCACCACCTCGCACTCACCACCGACCTGCTGGTCGGCTACGACCCCGTCTACAAGGTCAACCCGCCGCTGCGGCCGACCGAGGACGTCGAGGCGCTGCGAGCAGCCCTGGCCGACGGCACGATCGACGCGGTCGCCACCGACCACGCACCGCACGCCCGCCACGACAAGGAGCACGCCTTCGTCGACGCGGCGTTCGGCATGCTCGGGCTCGAGACGGCGCTCTCGGTGGTCAGCGACGTGATGGTCCACGGCGGTCTGCTCGACTGGGCCGACGTCGCCCGGGTCATGTCCACCACTCCGGCCCGCATCGGCGGGCTGGCCCACCAGGGAAGGGGACTCGCCGTCGGCGCCCCCGCCCACATCACCCTCGTCGACCCCGACCGCGAGGTCACGGTCGACGCCGCCGCGAGCCGCAGCCGCTCGCGCAACAACCCGTGGCACGGGCGCACGCTGCGCGGAGCCGTCGAGGCGACGGTCTACGCAGGGCGCGTCACCCACGACGCCCGCAACGGGGCGGGCACCCGACGAGAACTGACGAACGCGACGACCTCAGGGGCAGACCTGTGACGACCCAGACACCGCTGACCGTACCCACCCGCGACGGGCACCCGGGCCGCACCCGCGTGGCGGCGACCCTCGTGCTCGAGGACGGCCGCACCTTCCGCGGCGCCTCCTACGGAGCGCTCGGCCAGACGGTCGGCGAGGCGGTCTTCTCCACCGGCATGACCGGCTACCAGGAGACCCTCACCGACCCCAGCTACCACCGCCAGGTCATCGTCATGACGGCGCCGCACGTCGGCAACACGGGCGTCAACACCGAGGACGACGAGAGCACCCGCATCTGGGCCGCCGGCTATGTCGTGCGCGACCCCGCGATCCGCTCGTCGAACTGGCGCGCCACCCGCGACCTCGAGGACGAGCTCGCCGACCAGGGCGTCGTCGGCATCTGCGACATCGACACGCGCGCGCTGACCCGCCACCTGCGCGAGCGCGGCGCCATGCGCGTGGGCATCTTCAGCGGCGACGCCGCCGAACGGGGCGACGACGAGCTGCTCGACGCCGTCCGCACGAGTCCGCAGATGGCGGGCGCGGCCCTCGCCGCCGAGGTCACCACCGCCGAGCCGTATGCCGTCCCGGCCGTCGGCGAGAAGCGCTTCACCGTCGCGGCCATCGACCTCGGCATCAAGGCGATGACGCCGCAGCTCATGGCGCAGCGCGGTATCGAGGTGCACGTCCTGCCTGCCGCCGCCACGATCGACGACGTGCTCGCGGTGGGGGAGTCCGGCCCCGACGGCGTGTTCTTCTCCAACGGCCCCGGTGACCCGGCGAGCGCCGAGCACGAGGTGACGCTGCTGCGCCAGGTGCTCGACCGCGGCCTGCCGTTCTTCGGCATCTGCTTCGGCAACCAGCTGCTCGGCCGGGCCCTCGGCTTCGGCACCTACAAGCTGAAGTACGGCCACCGCGGCATCAACCAGCCGGTCATGGACCGCACGACCGGCAAGGTCGAGGTCACGGCCCACAACCACGGCTTCGCCGTCGACGCGCCCCTCGACGAGGACAGCGACACGGCATACGGCCGGGTGCGCGTCTCGCACGTGTGCCTCAACGACGACGTCGTCGAGGGCCTCGAGTGCCTCGACCGGCCCGCGTACTCCGTCCAGTACCACCCCGAGGCAGCAGCGGGTCCCCACGACGCCGCCTACCTCTTCGACCGCTTCGTGGAGCTCATGACCACCAGACAGACCACCCACCAGACCAGTCCGGCGCGCGTAGCGCCTGGACTGACGAGCGATGCGAGCGAAGCGAGCGAGCCGAGGAGGGAAGGCGCTACGCACCAGAGCGCCGGACGCGCGAGCGAAGCGAGCCACGAGCAGAGCGGGAGCAATTGAGCATGCCGAAGAGAAGCGACATCAAGAGCGTCCTCGTCATCGGGTCGGGGCCGATCGTCATCGGCCAGGCGTGCGAGTTCGACTACTCGGGCACCCAGGCCTGCCGCGTGCTGCGCGAGGAGGGCATCCGCGTCATCCTCGTCAACAGCAACCCGGCGACGATCATGACCGACCCCGAGTTCGCCGACGCCACCTACGTCGAGCCGATCACGCCCGAGGTCGTCGAGGCGATCATCGCCAAGGAGCGCCCCGACGCCGTGCTCGCGACGCTCGGTGGCCAGACCGCCCTGAACTGCGCGATCGCCCTGCACGAGAACGGCGTCCTCGAGAAGTACGGCTGCCCGCTCATCGGCGCCAACGTCGACGCCATCGAGCTCGGCGAGGACCGCGAAGCCTTCAAGGGCGTCGTCGAGCGCTGCGGCGCCGAGTCGGCCCGCTCGATCATCTGCCACTCGATGGACGAGCTGCTCGCCGCCGCCGAGGAGCTCAGCTACCCCGTCGTCGTGCGCCCGTCGTTCACGATGGGCGGGCTCGGATCCGGCTTCGCCTACGACGAGGCCGACCTGCGCCGCATCGGCGGTCAGGGGCTGCAGTACTCCCCGACGACCGAGGTGCTCCTCGAGGAGTCGATCCTCGGCTGGAAGGAGTACGAGCTCGAGGTCATGCGCGACCACGCCGACAACGTCGTCGTCGTCTGCTCCATCGAGAACCTCGACCCCATGGGCGTGCACACCGGCGACTCGATCACCGTCGCACCGGCGCTGACGCTCACCGACCGTGAGTACCAGCGGCTGCGGGACATCGGGATCGCCGTCATCCGTGAGGTCGGCGTCGACACCGGCGGCTGCAACATCCAGTTCGCCGTCAACCCGCGCGACGGCCGCATCATCGTCATCGAGATGAATCCGCGCGTCTCCCGCTCGAGCGCCCTGGCCTCCAAGGCCACCGGCTTCCCGATCGCGAAGATCGCCGCGAAGATGGCGATCGGCTACACGCTCGACGAGGTGCCGAACGACATCACCCGTGAGACGCCGGCGAGCTTCGAGCCGTCGCTGGACTACGTCGTCGTGAAGGTGCCGCGCTTCGCCTTCGAGAAGTTCCCGGCCGCCGACCCGACGCTGACGACGACGATGAAGTCGGTCGGCGAGGCCATGGCCATCGGCCGCAACTTCACCGAGGCCCTGCAGAAGGCTCTGCGCTCGCTCGAGAAGAAGGGCGCGAGCTTCCACTGGGACGGCGAGCTGACGAAGGTTGCCGCCGAGCGCGCGCTCGAGGAGGCCAAGACCCCCACCGACGGCCGGATCGTGTTGGTGCAGCAGGCCCTTCGAGGCGGCTGCACCGTCGAGGAGGTCCACGAGGCCACCGGTATCGACCCGTGGTTCCTCGACCAGATCGCGCTCGTCAACGACGTCGCGGCGATGCTCGCCGAGGCCGACCAGCTGACGCCCGAGCTGCTGCGGCTCGTCAAGCGCCACGGTTTCAGCGACGCGCAGATCGCGAGCATTCGGCGTATGCCGCAGGCCGTGGTCCGCGGCGTGCGCCACGCGCTCGGGGTGCGCCCGGTCTACAAGACCGTCGACACGTGCGCGGCCGAGTTCGCGGCCGCGACGCCCTACCACTACAGCTCGTACGACGAGGAGACCGAGGTGGCGCCGCGAGAGCGGCCCGCCGTCATCATCCTCGGCTCCGGGCCCAACCGCATCGGGCAGGGCGTCGAGTTCGACTACTCCTGCGTGCACGCGTCGTTCTCCTTGCGCGACAAGGGATTCGACACGGTCATGGTCAACTGCAACCCCGAGACGGTGTCCACCGACTACGACACGAGCAGCCGCCTCTTCTTCGAGCCGCTGACGCTCGAGGACGTGCTCGAGGTCATCCACGCCGAGAGTCAGGCCGGCCCGATCGCCGGTGTCATCGTGCAGCTCGGCGGCCAGACCCCGCTCGGCCTGGCACAGGCGCTGGAGGACGAGGGCGTGCCCATCGTCGGCACCTCGCCGGGCGCCATCCACCTCGCCGAGGACCGCGGCGCCTTCGGGCAGGTGCTCGCCAAGGCGGGGCTGATCGCCCCCAAGCACGGCACGGCCTTCAGCGCCGACGAGGCCCTGGCGGTCGCCCGCGAGATCGGCTACCCGGTGCTCGTGCGCCCGTCGTACGTGCTCGGCGGGCGCGGCATGGTCATCGTCTACGACGACGACTCCCTCGTCACGTACGTCGAGAAGGCCACCGAGGCGAGTCCGGACCACCCGATCCTCATCGACCGCTTCCTCGACGACGCCATCGAGATCGACGTCGACGCGCTGTTCGACGGCGAGGAGATGTACCTCGGCGGCATCATGGAGCACGTCGAGGAGGCCGGCATCCACTCCGGCGACAGCTCGTGCACGCTGCCGCCGGCGACGCTCGGCGACGGCGAGCTCGAGCGGGTGCGGGTCGCGACCCGCAAGCTCGCCGAGGGCATCGGCGTCCGCGGCCTCATGAACGTCCAGTTCGCGCTGGCCCAGGACATCCTCTACGTCATCGAGGCCAACCCGCGCGCGTCGCGCACGGTGCCGTTCGTCGCGAAGGCGACGGGCGTGCCGCTCGCCAGCGCCGCCGCCAGGGTCATGCTCGGCGCGACGGTCAAGGAGCTGCGCGAGGAGGGCATGCTGCCCCCTTCCGGCGACGGTGGCGCCATGCCGGCGCACGCCCCGGTGTCGTGCAAGGAGGCGGTGCTTCCCTTCAAGCGCTTCCGCACGAAGGAGGGCGTCGCGGTCGACTCGCTCCTCGGGCCCGAGATGCGCTCGACGGGCGAGGTCATGGGCATCGACGTCGACTTCGGCTCGGCCTTCTCCAAGGCCCAGCAGGGCGGTGGCTCGGCGCTGCCGCGCTCGGGCGCGATCTTCGTGTCGGTCGCCAACCGTGACAAGCGCGCGATGCTCTTCCCGGTCAAGCGCCTCGTCGACCTCGGCTTCACGATCCTCGCCACGAGCGGCACGGCGGCCGTGCTGAAGCGCAACGGCATCGAGGCCACGGTGGTCCGCAAGATCACCGAGCGCGACGGCGACGCGCCGGGGGAGAAGTCGATCGTCGACCTCATCCTCGACGGGACGGTCCAGATGGTCGTCAACACCCCGAGCGGCCAGGACGCTCGCGCCGACGGCTACGCCATCCGCGCGGCCACGACGAGCGCCGACAAGCCGATCATCACGACGATCGCCACGCTGGCGGCGGCCGTCCTCGGCATCGAGGCCGGCCTCACCGAGGAGATCCGGGTGAAGTCGCTCCAGGACCACGCGCGCGACCTCGACCTCTACGGGCGGAAGGACGCCCTCGTCGGGACGGGGGCCACCGCGTGACAGGCCCTGTGACGGGCCCTGTGACCGGCCCTGTGACCGAGCGCGGACTGCGTGCCCGTGTGACCCAGGAGGTCGCCGAGGTCATCGCGACCCGCCGCGTCGGCGCCTACCAGCACGTCACGCTCGTCGCTCCGGGGGTCGCCGAGCTGGCGCGCCCCGGCCAGTTCGTGGCGCTCGCCGTCGGTGGCGAGTCCTCCGGCACGCTGCTGCGGCGCTCGTTCTCGATCCACAAGGTCAGCCCGAGCGGCACCTACGGCGGCACCGTCGAGATCGTCGTCTCGGCGGTCGGGGCGGGCACACGCTGGATCGTCGACCGCGCGCCGCACGACACCATCGACGTCGTCGGTCCGCTCGGCAAGGCGTTCCCGCTCCCCACCGACCCGGTCGCCTGCGTCCTCGTCGGCGGCGGCTACGGCAGCGCCCCGCTCTTCTGGCTCGCCGGCGAGCTGCGCGAGCGCGGCTGCCACGTCGAGATGGTGCTCGGCGCCGCGAGCGAGGACCGCCTCTTCGGCGTCGTCGAGGCACGGCGCAGCTGCGACGGCGTCACCGTCACGACCGACGACGGCTCGGTCGGCCAGCAGGGCTGGGTCAGCGACGTGCTGCCCGACATCATCGACCGCACGAAGGCCGGCGTCGTCTACGGCTGCGGCCCCATGGGCATGCTCGAGTCGATCACCCGGGTCGCCGACAACCACGGCGCAGTCGCGCAGGTGGCCGTCGAGGAGTCGATGGCCTGCGGCATCGGCGTGTGCATGACGTGCGTCATGCCCGTGGTGGGCTCCGACGGGCGTACGCGCATGGTGCGCTCGTGTGTCGAGGGCCCCGTGTTCCGGGGAGACCGCGTCCGTTGGGACGCCTTCGACGGGGGGCACGCAAGGGTGCCCGACGATGCCGTCGGCGCGCCGAAGGTGGGTGGGCACTGATGGTCGACCTCTCCGTGGACCTCGGCGGCGGCCACCGCCTGCCGAACCCCCTCATGACCGCGTCGGGCTGCGCCGCGAACGGCAAGGAGCTGCACCGCTTCTTCGACGTGTCGGACCTCGGCGCCTTCGTCACCAAGTCGGTCATGGCCGACCCCCGTTCGGGGCGCGGCACCCCGCGCATGGCCGAGACGCCCTCGGGCATGCTCAACTCGATCGGCCTGCAGGGGCCGGGCATCGAGGCGTTCGTCGACGAGGACCTGCCGTGGCTGCAGTCCGTCGGCGCCCGGGTGCTGCCGTCGATCGCGGGCAGCTCGAGCACCGAGTACGCCCACGTGGCCGCGACGCTCCGCGCCAGCAGGGCGTTCGACGCCGTCGTCGGTGTCGAGGTCAACATCTCGTGCCCCAACGTCGCCAACCGCGGGCTCGTCTTCGCGTGCGACCCGATGGCGTCGGCCAAGGTCATCGCCCTGGTGCGCGAGCAGCTGCCGCGTGACGTCCCCGTGTTCGCCAAGCTGAGCCCCGACGTCACCGACATCACCGCGATCGCAGCCGCCTGCGTCAAGGCCGGCGCCGACGGTCTGACGATGATCAACACCCTGCTGGGCATGGTCATCGACACCGACCGGATGCGTCCGCAGCTCGGCGGCGTCACCGGCGGGCTCTCGGGTCCCGGCATCAGGCCCGTCGCCGTGCGCGCGATCTGGCAGGTGCGTCAGGCGATGTTCGAGGGCCGCATCCCGACCGTGCCGATCATCGGCGTCGGGGGAGTGCGCACCGGACGTGACGCGCTCGAGATGGTCGCCGCCGGCGCGAGCGCCATCCAGGTCGGCACCGTGGTCTTCAACGACCCGTCGGCCCCCGTCCGGGTGCTGCGCGAGCTGTGCGAGCTGCTCGAGGCCAAGGGCTACGACCACTTCACCGACGCCGTGGCGGTCGCCCACGGTCGCTGACGGCCGCCGCCCTTCCCTCCAACCCTCCCACCCCTGCCCCTCCCGACCGCCGAGCGGAGACCCACGACCATGACGCAGCCCTTCGGAGCGCGCCTGCAGCTCGCCATGCGAACCCACGGACCCCTGTGCGCGGGGATCGACCCGCACCGCGGCCTCGTGGAGTCGTGGGGCCTGTCCTACGACGTGAGCGGCCTCGAGCGGTTCGCCCTGACGTGCGTCGAGGCGTTCGCCGGGCGGGTCGCCGCCGTGAAGCCCCAGTCGGCCTTCTTCGAGGTGTTCGGCAGCCGCGGCGTCGCGGTGCTCGAGCGGGTGCTCTCCGAGCTGCGCGAGGCCGGCACGCTGACGATCCTCGACGCCAAGCGCGGCGACATCGGGTCGACGATGACGGCATACGCGGAGGCCTACCTCGGCGACGACGCGGTGGCGCCCCCCGACGCCCTCACCGTCAGCCCGTACCTCGGCTACGAGTCGCTGCGCCCGGCGATCGACCTCGCCGAGCGCACCGGCCGGGGCCTCTTCGTGCTCGCGCTCACCTCGAACCCTGAAGGGGCCAGCGTGCAGCACGCGGTCCGCGACGGGGAGTCCGTGGCGGCCTCGATCGTGCGCGGGGCCGCGCGTGACAACGCGCCGGCGCGCGACCGTGGCGAGCTGGGAAGCATCGGTCTCGTCATCGGGGCCACGGTCGGTACCGCTGTGCAGGACCTCGACCTCGACCTCGTGGGCGCCGCGACACCCGTGCTGGCGCCGGGCTTCGGCGCCCAGGGCGGCACCGTCGGGTCGCTGGGCTCGACGTTCGGGGCCGCGCGCACCCAGGTGCTCGCCGCCTCGAGCCGCGAGATCCTCGGCGCCGGTCCCGAACCGCGCCACCTCGTGGCAAGGACGACCCAGGTGGCCGACTCGCTGCGTGGTTGACGACCACCGGGCGTCGCCGGCCCCCGGGCCTCGGGTATGTCACGGTGCATGACTCACACCACGTCCGTTCGCCGAATCCTCGCCACGTCGGCCGCTGCGGCGGTGATCCCGTTGGCCGCGGCCTGTGGCTCCGGCACCACGCCTCCCGCCACGACCGGCGGCTCCTCGTCGAGCTCGGCCGCGGCCGGCTCCTCGAGCGCCACGGCCGCCGCCGACGCCGGCGCGCAGGGCTACTGCGACGCCCTCAAGTCGGGACAGAAGGAGCTGGAGTCGATGTCGGCGAAGGTCACCGACAAGGCGGCGCTCGAGCAGGGTCTCGGCGTCCTCGAGAAGATCCGGGCGGCGGCACCGGCAGAGGTGAAGTCGTCGTGGGGCGACTTCGTCGAGTTCGTGAAGACGGCGGCCGCCGGCAACACGAGCGCGATGGCGGGGGCGATGGAGAAGATGCAGGCCGCCAGCACCAAGATCGCGAGCCACGCGAAGGCGACCTGCAACATCGACATGTCCTGACGGGAACGGACCGCCCGGCGCGGGGCGCCTGACACCGCCTACGGTGTGGCCATGCGAACGACCGGCAGCCCCGCGCGGTGCATCGCGGCTGCGCTCCTGCTGTCGACGGCCGTCCTGGGGTCGTGCTCACCGGCGCCGGAGCAGCCGTACTGCGACGCGCTGGTCTCGGCCGAGGCCGAGTGGAAGGACGCCGGCGCGTCGCTCGCCGACCCCGCGTCCGCCTCCCGCTTCCTGCGCACCGTGACACGCATCGAGCAGCAGGCGCCCGACGAGGTGCGCGCGGACTGGAAGGCGCTCCACACCCTCTTCGCGAAGTTCACCGTCGCCAACCCCGACCTCGGGGCCCTGACGGCGCAGCTGAAGGGTTTCCAGAGCTCCGCCAAGCGCATCGAGACCCACGCCCACGAGACGTGCGGGGTCGATCTCGGCAGCTAGCCAGGCGGGTGGTCCCGCACCCGCGTTGCGGCGCGCACCGGCGGATCGCTAGGTTCGGCGGAGACAACACGTGAGACGTGACGAACGGCGGGGGCGCGAGGGCATCCCCGCAGGCAGCGAGGAGACCGAAGACCGTGGCGCTACCACCGCTCACCCCCGAGCAACGGGCCGCAGCACTCGAGAAGGCTGCAGCCGCACGACGGGAGCGGGCCGCGGTGAAGAACCGGCTCAAGTACTCCAGCGGCTCGCTCGCCGAGGTCCTCGAGGACGGCAGGACCGACGCGGTCATCGGCAAGATGAAGGTCACCGAGCTGCTCGAGTCCATGCCCGGTGTCGGACGCGTGCGCGCCCGGGCCATCATGGCCGAGGTGGGCATCGCCGAGTCGCGCCGCGTGCGCGGCCTCGGCGCCAACCAGGTCGCTGCGCTGCTGCGCCGCTTCGAGAAGCCGTGATGTCGGCTGACCCGACGCCGGCCTCACCCACCCAGCACGACGCACCCGACGGCGCCGCGGCAGCGGAGAGCCCGCGAGGCCGGCTCACGGTGCTGGCCGGCCCGACGGCGGTCGGTAAGGGCACCATCGCGGCCTACGTGCGCACGCACTTCCCCGGCGTGTGGTTCTCGGTGTCGATGACGACGCGCCGTCCGCGGCCGGGTGAGGTCGACGGCGTGCACTACCACTTCGTGGACGACCAGGAGTTCGACCGCCTCGTCGAGGCCGGACAGTTCCTCGAGCACGCCGTCGTGCACGGCGCGGCGAAGTACGGCACGCCGCGCGGCCCCGTCGAGCGCGTCATCCGGGAGGGGCGCGACGCCCTCCTCGAGATCGACCTGCAGGGCGCGCGGCAGGTGCGCGAGACGTGGCCCGACGCGCTCTTCGTGTTCCTCGCGCCCCCGAGCTGGGACGAGCTGGTGCGGCGGCTCGTGGGCCGCGGCACCGAGGACGAGGCCGAGCGGGAGCGCCGGCTCACCACCGCGACCGCCGAGATGGCCGCCCAGAGCGAGTTCGACGAGGTCGTCGTCAACGACGACGTTCGTCGTGCGAGCGAAGAACTCGTATCATTGATGAGATCGGGACGCGCCGAGAGGTGAGTCCCGTGTGATGTGTGCCGCGTGACGGGGTGCCACCGTGCCCCTCTCCGCGTCCCAGCACGCACCAGAGACCGCTGAAACCAACGAAACGAGATCACTGTGTCCGGTACCCAGGCAGCTCCCATCGGCATCACCAACCCGCCGATCGACGACCTCCTGACCGCCGCCGACTCGAAGTACGCCCTCGTGATCTACTCCGCGAAGCGTGCCCGCCAGATCAACGCGTACTACTCGCAGCTGCAGGAGGGCCTGCTCGACTACGTCGGCCCGCTCGTCGAGACCGAGGTCCACGAGAAGCCGATGTCGATCGCCCTGCGCGAGATCAACGAAGGCCTCCTCACCTCGACGCCCACCGAGGCCTGAGCGCCCCCCGGGCCGGCCGGTGCCGCAGATGCGTGTCGTCCTCGGTGTGAGCGGCGGGATCGCCGCCTACAAGGCGGCATCCCTGCTGCGGCTGTTCACCGAGAACGGCCACGACGTCACCGTGGTACCCACCGCGGCGGCGCTCCAGTTCGTGGGGGCGCCGACGTGGTCCGCCCTCTCGGGCAAGCCCGTCAGCACCGAGGTGTGGACCTCGGTGCACGAGGTGCCGCACGTGCGCATCGGCCAGTCCGCCGACCTGGTCGTCGTCGCTCCGGCGACGGCCGACCTGCTGGCCAAGGCCGCGCACGGGCTGGCGGACGACCTCCTCACGAACACCCTGCTCACCGCCCGGTGTCCCGTCGCCTTCGCACCGGCCATGCACACCGAGATGTGGGAGCACCCGGCGACACAGGCCAACGTCGCCACCCTCCGCGCCCGCGGCGCCCACGTCATCGACCCCGCCGTGGGTCGGCTGACCGGCAAGGACACCGGCGCCGGGCGCCTGCCCGAGCCCGAGCATCTGTATGCCGCCTGCCTCGCCCTCGTCGAGGGCCGTGCGACCGCTCCGGCCGGGACTGCGGACGAGCCCGTCCGTGACCTCGAGGGCCTTCGGGTCGTCGTCTCCGCGGGGGGCACCCGCGAGCCGCTGGACCCCGTCCGCTACCTCGGCAACCGCTCGTCCGGCAAGCAGGGCATCGCCATCGCGCGCGCCGCCGCCGACCGTGGCGCCAAGGTGACGCTCGTGGCCGCCAACGTCTCGCTCGCGGTGCCCGACGGCATCGACGTGGTGCCGGTCGAGACCACGCTCGAGCTGCAGCGCGCGGTCGAGGCGGCTGCCGACAGTGCCGACGTCGTGGTCATGGCGGCGGCCCCGGCCGACTTCCGGCCCGCCACCGTCAGCGGCAGCAAGATCAAGAAGTCCTCCGACCCCGGTGCCGGCCTGCGCGTCGAGCTCGTCGAGAACCCCGACATCGTCAAGGGCCTCGTGGCCGCTCGCGCGGAGAGCGGCCGGCAGAGGCCGTTCATCGTCTCGTTCGCGGCCGAGACGGGTGACGCCGACGGTTCCGTCATGGACCATGCCCGCGCCAAGTTCGCCCGCAAGGGCAGCGACCTGCAGGTCGTGAACGAGGTCGGCCGCGACCTGACGTTCGGCAGGGACGACACGACCGTCCACCTGCTGCGCCGCGGCCGCGACGAGGTGACGACCGTCGGTCCCACGACCAAGGACGTCGTCGCCGACGCACTCTGGGACGCCGTCTCGTCGTCGTTGGGCTGAGCAATAGACTCTCTCCCCAATGCGGCTGCGCCACGAGCGCACGACTCCAACCACCACGCACCCGAGCCAGGGAGTTCAAGTGTCAGCACGTCTGTTCACGTCCGAGTCCGTCACCGAGGGTCACCCCGACAAGATCTGTGACCAGATCAGCGACTCGATCCTCGACGCACTGCTCACCGACGACCCGCAGGCCCGAGTCGCGGTCGAGACGATGGTCACGACCGGACTCGTGCACGTCGCCGGCGAGGTGTCGACGACGGCCTACGTCGAGATCCCCAAGATCGTGCGCGAGACCATCCTCGAGGTCGGCTACGACGGCTCGCAGAAGGGCTTCGACGGGCGCACCTGCGGGGTCTCGATCTCCATCGGTGCCCAGTCGCCCGACATCGCCCAGGGCGTCGACACCGCGCACGAGCACCGCACGGGTGACGTCGACGACCTGCTCGACAAGCAGGGCGCCGGCGACCAGGGTCTGATGTTCGGCTACGCCTGCGACGACACCGCGGAGCTCATGCCGCTGCCGATCCACCTCGCCCACCGGCTGTCCGAGCGCCTGACGCAGGTGCGCAAGAGCGACGAGCTCGCCTACCTGCGCCCCGACGGCAAGACGCAGGTCACCATCGCCTACGAGGGCGACAAGGCGGTCTCGCTCGACACCGTGGTGCTCTCCACCCAGCACGCACCGGACGTGTCCCTCGACGGCATGCTCGAGCCCGACATCAAGGCGCACGTCATCGACCCCGTCCTGGCCGAGCTGCGCGACAGCGGGACGGACCTCGACGTGAGCTCGTACCGTGCGCTCATCAACCCCACCGGACGCTTCGAGATCGGCGGCCCCATGGGCGACGCCGGCCTCACGGGCCGCAAGATCATCGTCGACACCTACGGCGGCATGGCCCGCCACGGCGGGGGCGCCTTCTCGGGCAAGGACCCCAGCAAGGTCGACCGCTCCGGCGCGTACGCCATGCGCTGGGTCGCGAAGAACGTCGTCGCCGCGGGCCTCGCCCGTCGCTGCGAGGTCCAGGTCGCGTACGCCATCGGCAAGGCGCAGCCCGTCGGCCTCTACGTCGAGACCTTCGGCACCGAGACCGTGCCGGTCGACAAGATCCAGCAGGCCATCGCCGACGTCTTCGACCTGCGCCCGGCCGCCATCGTCGACGCGCTCGACCTGCTGCGCCCGATCTACCGGCCGACGGCGGCCTACGGCCACTTCGGCCGCACCAAGGCCGACGGTGTCGAGAACCCCTTCACGTGGGAGCGCACCGACCGGGTGGAGGCCCTGCGGGCCGCCGTCTCCGGCTGAGGCTAGGGTCGCCCCCGTGGGGGACGACGACGAGACGACGCAGCGACCGGCCCTGGGGCCGGTCGCTGCTGTCGTGGTGGAGACCCCGCTCGCCCACCTCGACCGCGTCTTCGAGTACTCCGTGCCGCCCGAGCTCGACGCGGGCGCCGTCCCGGGTGCCCGTGTTCGTGTGCGCTTCTCGGGGCGCGAGCTCGACGGCTTCGTCGTCGAGCGCCGTGCTGCGCCCCAGCACGACGGGCGGCTCACGCCGCTGCGCCGTGTCGTCAGCCCCGAGCCGGTGCTGACCCCAGAGGTGCTGGCCCTCTCGCGGGCCGTGGCCGACCGGTATGCCGGCACGCTGAGCGACGTGCTGCGCCTGGCCGTCCCGAAGCGCCACGCCACGGCCGAGAAGGCGCTCGCGCTCGAGTGCCCGACGCAGGAGCCGGTGCCGGCGCCCGAGCCAGGTGCGTGGACCGCCTACCCGGCCGGGCCGGCGTGGCTGCGACGGCTCGCGGACGGCGAGGGCCCCGCCGCGGCCTGGGGTGCCCTGCCCGGCCGCTCCGGCGATGCCGACTGGCCCGCCGCGCTCGCCGTGGCTGCGGCGACCGCGCTCTCGGCAGGGCGCGGCGCGCTGGTCGTCGTGCCGGACCACCGCGACGTCGACCGCCTCGACGCCGCGCTCACCGCGCTGCTCGGCAAGGGGCGCCACGTCCGGCTCACCGCCGACCAGGGGCCGCAGGCGCGCTACACCGCCTGGCTCAAGGTGCTCCGCGGGCACGTGAAGGTGGTCATCGGCACCCGGGCCGCGGCGTTCGCGCCGGTGCACGACCTCGGTCTCGTGGCCTGCTGGGACGACGGCGACGACCTGCTCGCCGAGCCCCGCGCGCCCTACCACCACGTCGGAGTCGTCCTCACGCTACGGGCTGCGGCGACGGGCGCCGCGCTGCTCACCGGTGGCTTCGGCCGCAGCCTGCGCGTGCAGGTCGACGTCGAGGCCGGTGCCCTCGTGCCGGTCGACGCCGATGCGCCGACGCTGCGCTCCACGGCGCCCCGGGTGACGATCGCGGGCGAGGGGGTCGACGAGGAGCGCGACGGCCCGTCCGCCCGGGCCCACATCCCGTCCCGCGCGTGGCGGGTGGCCAAGGACGCGCTCGTCGACGGTCCCGTCCTCGTCCAGGTGCCGCGCCGTGGCTACCAGCCGTCGCTCAGCTGCGCCGAGTGCCGCACGCCCGTGCGGTGCACCCGGTGCCAGGGGCCGGTCGCCGTGGGCGCGTCGAAGGCGGCTCCCGCGTGCCGCTGGTGCGGTCTGACCATCGCGGGCCACGGCTTCTCCTGCGCGCACTGCGGGTCGCGGCGCCTGCGGTCCTCGATCACCGGCGCCCGGCGCACGGCCGAGGAGATCGGCCGTGCCTTCCCGGGCTTCCCGGTGCACACCTCGGGCTCGGGCGAGGTGCTCTCGGCGGTCGGCCGCGAGTCCGCCCTCGTCATCGCTACCCCGGGCGCCGAACCCGTCGCCGAGGGCGGCTACACGGCCGTCCTGCTCCTCGACGCGTGGGCCAGCCTCGACCTCCCGGTGCTCGACGCACCCCTCGAGGCGCTCCGGCGGTGGATGGCCGCGTCGGCGCTCGCCCGCGAGGGCCGGGCCGTCGTGCTGTGCGGGGCGCCCGAGGCCGTCGCGCTGCCTGCCGTCGAGGCCCTCGTGCGGTGGGACCCGGCCTGGCTCGCGGCCCGGGAGCTGGCCGACCGCCGCGAGCTCGGCCTGCCACCGGCTGCGCGCGTCGCGCAGCTGACGGGCGGGCGCCGCGCGCTCGAGGAGGCGCTCGAGCAGGTCGACCTGCCACCCAGCGCGCAGGTGCTCGGGCCGGTGCCGCTCGTCGGCGGGGCGGTGCGCCGCGGCAGCGGTGACGGTGAGCCCGAGCGGGCGCCGGCCGACCACCACGTCCTCGTCCGCGTGCCTGCCGCCGACACGGCGGCTCTCACCCGGGCGATGCTGGCACTCAAGGCCTTCCGCTCGGCCCGCAAGGAGGCCGACGTCGTCTCGGTGCGGGTCGACCCGCTCGACACCTTCTGACCCGCGACGGGGAATGAGCCGTGGGAGAGTGACCGCATGCCCGAACGCGAGCTCGACATCGTCCTCTACGGCGCCACCGGTTTCGTCGGCGCCCTCACCGCGGAACATCTCGCCCGTCGGGCCGGCCCCGAGGTGCGGGTGGCCCTCGCGGGTCGCTCTCGCTCGAAGCTCGAGGCCCTGCGAGGTGAGCTCGGCGAGCGCGCGGCGTCGTGGGAGGTGGTCGCGGTCGATGCCACGGACGCCCCGGGTCTGCGCGCCCTTGCGGCACGCACGCGCGTGCTCGCCACCACGGTCGGCCCGTACCTCACCTACGGCAAGGAGGTCGTGCGAGCCTGCGCCGAGGAGGGAACCCACTACGCCGACCTGACGGGCGAGGTGCTCTTCGTCCGCTGGTCGCTCGACGAGCTCGACGCCCGGGCCCGCGAGACCGGTGCGGCCATCGTCCACGCGTGCGGGTTCGACTCGGTCCCCTCCGATCTCGGGGTCCTGACGACGGCTGAGCAGGTCGCAGCCGACGGCGAGGGCACCCTGGCCGAGACCACTCTGCTCGTCCGCTCGATGAAGGGCGGCTTCTCGGGCGGCACCGTCGACTCCGCGCGGCAGCAGGCCATCACGGTGCGCTCCGACGCCTCCGCCAGACGGGTCCTCGGCGACTCCTACGCCCTGAGCCCCCGCCGCTCCGAGGAGCCGTCGTCAGGGCGCCGGACACCGTCCGGGCTGCTCGACCGGCTGCGCCGCCTCGTGCCGGTGGACCGCGACCCCGGCACCGGGCGATGGACCGGACCGTTCGTGATGGCTTCGTTCAACACCCGCATCGTGCGCCTGTCCAACACGCTGAGCGACTGGTCCTACGGCCGCGAGCTGCGCTACCGGGAGGTGACCGACTTCGGCTCCGGGCCGATGTCCCCGCTGATGGCGAGTGGGATGGCCATCGGGCTCGGCGGTGTCGTCGCGGGCCTGTCGTTCACGCCGACCCGTGCCGTCCTCGACCGGTTCCTGCCGAAGCCCGGCGAGGGTCCGGGCCCCGAGGCGCGTGCCGCTGGGCGCTTCCGGATGGACATCCACGCCACGACGACCACGGGCGCGCGTTACCGCACCAGGGTGGGCGCCGACTACGACCCCGGCTACGGCGGCACCGCGATCATGTTCGGCGAGACCGCCCTCGCGCTCGCCACCGACGGCGGCATCCCACGCCGAACGGGGGTCTGCACGCCCGCGACGGCGGTGGGCGACGTGCTCACGGACCGGCTTCGTGCGCAGGGCTTCACGTTCGAGGTCGAGCGACTGCCGCGGGCCGGAGGCATGATGGGCCGCGTAGAGGACCCGCCCCGGTCCGAGCCCGAGCGGCCGGGGCACGACAGGGAGGCATGACTGTGGGACGCATCGAGGTGCACGAGTTCATCTCGCTCGACGGGGTGTACGAGAGCCCGAGCTGGACGGCGGAGTACGCCTTCGACCCGAAGATGGGCGAGACCATCGGCACGCTGACGGGGCCGGGCTCCGAGCTGCTGCTCGGCCGTCGCACCTACGAGATGTTCGCGCCCGCGTGGTCGACGCGCACCGACGAGGACGACCCGGGCGCCTCGTTCTTCAACGGCGCACGCAAGAACGTCGTCTCGTCCACCCTGCGTGACCCCGACTGGAACAACTCACGCGTCATCGGGCCCTACGACCCCGCGCGCATCGCCGAGCTGCGCGACGAGGTGGAGGGCTCGCTCTACGTCAGCGGCAGCGGCACGCTCGTCCGGGCCATGCTCCGCGACGGCCTCGTCGACGGCCTCCACCTCTTCGTCTACCCGGTGGTGCTGGGGTCGGGGGAGCGGCTCTTCACCGGTGACGAGCTGGTGCGGCTGTCGCTGACCCAGACCGAGGCGTATGACAGCGGCGTCGTCCACCTCGCGTACTCCCAGCGCTGAGGGAAGGCCCGACCCCCAAAGGGATGCTTGACGGTCGCCGCCCCTCCGCGTCATACTCCCAAACATGTCTTTGGAGGAAGGACGCATCAGCGAGCTCCGCGCCACGGCCCACCCGCTGCGGCTGCAGATGCTCTCGCTGCTCACCGGCGCCGAGCTGAGCGCCGCCGAGGTCGCCCGCGAGCTCGACATCACCCAGGCCAACGCCAGCTACCACCTGCGTCAGCTCGAGGCCGCCGGGCTGCTCGAGATCGCCGGCGAGGAGACCGTGCGCGGGGGTCGGGCCAAGAAGTACCGCCACCCGTGGGACGCGCCCGCCGTGCGGCCGCAGTCCGGGAACGACGACGACCGCCTCGCGTCCGTGCGGGTGCTCGCCGACATGATCCCGCGGCGCTTCGTCGAGCGTGAGCGCGGCACCCGCAGTCGCTTCACGGACGCCGACCTCTGGGTCGAGCCCGACGTGTGGGACCGCGTCACCGCCCTGCTCGACGAGGCCGGCTCGCTGCTGCACGCGTCAGCCCGCCCGCCGCGCAGCGAGGGCACCATCAGGACGGCCCTGTCCGTCGCGGCCTTCCAGCTGAAGGCGGCGACGGCGAGCCGGGAGGAGTCGTCGTGAAGGTCCAGGAGTCCCTCGGCGCGCTGGGCGACCGCCGCTTCGCGTGGTACTTCACGGCGCGCACCGTCTCGACCGCCGGGTCGGTGATGGTGCCCGTGGCCCTCGCCTTCGCGGTGCTGCACATCGACCAGTCCGCGGGGGCGCTCGCCCAGGTGCTCGGGGTGCGCACCCTCGCCCTCGTCGTCTTCCTGCTCGTCGGCGGCGTCGTCGCAGACCGGTTCTCGCGCATCGTCGTGCTCCAGGTCTCGCACGTGCTCACCTGCCTCACCCAGGCGGTCGCGGCCGGCCTCATCATCAGCGGCCACGCGACCCTGACCCAGCTGACGGTCATCGAGGGCGTCAACGGGGCCGTGTCGGCGTTCACGATGCCCGCCATGATGGGGGTCGTCCCGCTCGTCGTCGACCGGTCCCGGCTGCAGCAGGCCAACGCCCTGCTCTCGTTCAGCCGCAGCGGGCTGTCGATCATCGGCCCGGCCGTAGCCGGCCTGCTCGTCGTCGGGGTCGGGCCCGGGTGGGCCCTCGCCGTCGACGCCTTCACGTATGCCGTCGCCATCGTGTGTCTCGCCCGCGTCGGGCTGCCGCACCGCTCGGAGGAGGCCCGCGCCGGCCGTCACTCGATGGTGCGCGAGCTGCGGGAGGGCTGGGGTGAGTTCTCCAGCCGCGAGTGGCTCTGGGTCATCGTGCTCGCCTTCGGCCTCACGAACGCGATCCACACCGGCGTCATCGGCGTGCTCGGCCCCCTCATCGCCAAGTCCACCGACGCGATCGGCGAGGCCGGCTGGGGGCTCGTGCTCAGTGCCGAGGCCGTGGGGACCGTGCTCATGACCGTCGTCATGCTGCGGCTGCGGCTGCGGCACCCGTTGCGTGCCGGCATGGTCGCCATCTGCGTGCTCGCCGTGCCGATGGTGCTCCTCGGCGTGGCGCCGGCCCTCGTGCCCGTCGCGGTGGGCTTCTTCCTCGCCGGCGCCGCCGTCGAGGTCTTCGGGGTCGGCTGGAACACGGCGCTCCACGAGCACGTGCCGGTGTCGGTGCTCTCCCGGGTCTCGAGCTACGACGCCCTCGGCTCCTTCGTCGCGATCCCGATCGGCACGTTCCTCTACGGCTGGCTGGCGACGACGGTCGACGTCGAGACGCTCCTGGTGGTCAGCGCCGCCGTCTACGTGGCCATCTCGCTCGGCGCGTTGCTCTCACGGTCGGTGCGCGACCTGGGCCGGTCGTCGGTCGACCCGGGTGCGACCGAGGCGGACGTTGCCCCGGCCGGCGCAGCAGCCACGACGGACGGCGCCGCCACGCGGTCCTAGACTGGCGGGCGCACCCCGACCCCGATCGCCCCCAGGAGACCCGTGTCGATCAAGGACATCCGCCTCTTCGGCGACCCGGTGCTGCGCACCGCGGCCGCCGAGGTCGTCGACTTCGACAAGCAGCTGCGGGTGCTGGTCAAGGACCTCGAGGACACGATGCTCGACGCCCCCGGCGCCGGCCTGGCGGCGCCCCAGATCGGGGTGGGGCTCCGGGTCTTCACCTACTGGGTCGACGGCGTGCTCGGCCATCTCGTCAACCCGGTCCTCGACCTCTCCGACGAGGAGCAGGACGGTCCGGAGGGCTGCCTGTCCATCCCCGGGCTCGCGTTCGACACGAAGCGCGCCCTGAAGGTCGTGGCCAAGGGCCAGAACATGCACGGCGAGCAGGTCGTCCTCGAGGGCACCGAGCTGCTCGCCCGCTGCGTGCAGCACGAGACCGACCACCTCGACGGCATCCTCTTCGTCGACCGGCTCGACCCCGAGGCCCGACGAGAGGCGATGCGGGCGATCCGCGAGGCGGAGTGGTTCGCCGACAACCCGCCGGAGGTGCGCATCAGCCCGCACTCCACCTTCGGTCGGGCGATGTGAGATGAGAGTCGTCTTCGCAGGCACACCCGACGCGGCCGTGCCCAGCCTCGAGGCCGTCGCCGCCTCGACGCACGAGCTCGTCGCCGTCGTCACCCGCCCCGACGCGCCGTCCGGCCGCGGCCGTCGCCTCGAGCCGTCTCCCGTACGCGTCCGGGCCGAGGAGCTCGGACTGCCGGTGCTCACGCCCACGCGCGTCAAGGACCCCGACTTCCTCGACACGCTCCGCGAGCTGGCCCCGGACGTCTGCCCGGTCGTCGCGTACGGCAACCTCATCCCCGTCGAGGCGCTCACGATCCCTCGGCTCGGCTGGGTGAACCTGCACTTCTCCTTGCTGCCCGCGTGGCGTGGCGCGGCGCCCGTGCAACACGCCGTGATGGCCGGCGACGAGGTGACCGGGGCCTCGACGTTCGTCATCGAGCGCGGTCTCGACACGGGGCCCGTGCTCGGGGTGCTGACCGAGACGATCCGAGCCACCGACACGGCCGGCGACCTGCTCGAGCGGCTGTCCGTCGCCGGCGCCGGCCTCCTCGTCGCCACTCTCGACGGCCTCGAGGCCGGTCGGCTCGTCGCGCAGCCCCAGCCGTCCGAGGGCGTGTCCCTGGCGCCGAAGATCGAGGTCGACGACGCCCGCATCCACTGGCAGCGCCCGGCACTGTCGATCGACAGGCTGGTGCGCGGCTGCACCCCTGCACCCGGCGCGTGGACGACGTTCCGGGGCGACCGGCTCAAGGTCGCGCCGGTGAGCCTGGCGTCCGCCCACGACGTGTCGTCGCCCGACCCCCTCGCCCCAGGCGAGCTGCTCGTGACGAAGAAGGCCGTCTTCGTCGGCACGGGCAGCGCGCCGGTGCGGCTCGGCCAGGTGCAGGCCCACGGCAAGAAGGTGATGGCCGCCGCCGACTGGGCGCGTGGCACGCGCATCGAGGCGGGAGAGCGGGTCGGCGATGAGTGAGCGTCGTGGTGACCGGCAGCGACCACAGGCCCGGGAACGCTCGGCCGGCCACCGGTCCGAGCTGCGGCCGTCCGAACGAGCCCGGCGCACCGACTCGGCGCGCCTGGCCGCCTACACGGCGATGCGTGACGTCGCCGACGGCGGCTATGCCAACCTCGTCCTGCCGAAGATCCTGCGGGACAAGCAGATCCGTGGGCGCGACGCAGGCTTCGCCACCGAGCTCGTCTACGGGGCGACGCGCCTGTCCGGCCTCTATGACGCGATCATTGCCTCAGCCGCGGGGCGCCCGGTGTCCAAGATCGACGGCAACGTCCTCGACACCCTGAGGCTCGGCGCGCACCAGCTGCTCGGCATGCGCGTCGCCACGCACGCAGCTGTCGACGAGACCGTCGCCCTCGCCCGACAGGTGAACGGCGCCGGCGCGGCGGGCTTCGTCAACGCGGTCATGCGACGCGTCAGCGAGCGCACCGCCGACGAGTGGGTCTCTCTGGTGACCGAGGGGATTGCCGACCCCGTGGAGAGCCTCGCCCTGCGCGCCTCGCACCCGGTGTGGGTGGCCAAGGCGCTGCGCGCCGCGCTCATCGGCCACGGCGCGGCCACCGCCTCCACCGTGGACGCGTCGCTGACGGCCCTGCTCGAGAGCGACAACGCGCCGGCCAAGGTCTCGCTCGTGGCCCGTCCCGGCCTCGCCTCCCTCGACGAGCTCGAGCACGACGGCGCACGCCGCTCGGGCCTCAGCCCCGTCGGCGCGACCCTGCCCGAGGGCGACCCGGGCGCCATCGCCGCCGTCCGTGACGGCCGCGCGGCGGTGCAGGACGAGGGTTCGCAGCTGCTCGTCCTGGCCCTTGCCGGCGCCGAGGTGAGCGGTGAGGCGGCGAGGCACGAACGCTGGCTCGACCTCTGCGCCGGTCCCGGCGGCAAGGCCGGACTGCTCGCCGCACTCGCCATCGAGCGACGAGTTCCGTTCGTGGCCAACGAGATCAGCGAGCACCGGGCCGACCTCGTGTGGCAGACGCTGGCCGCGGCCCGGGCAGCCGCGCGTGAGGCCGACGTCAGTCTCAAGGTGCGCGAGGGCGACGGCCGCGACATGGGCGAGGTCGAGCCGGGCGGATTCAGCCGGGTCCTCGTCGATGCACCGTGCACCGGGCTCGGCGCCCTTCGCAGACGGCCCGAGGCGCGCTGGCGACGCACGCCCGACGACGTCGCCACCCTCGCCGGGCTGCAGCGCGAGCTGCTCACGTCCGGCATCGACGCCACGGCACCGGGTGGCCTCGTCGGCTACGCGACGTGCAGCCCGCACCTCAACGAGACACGCTTCGTCGTCACCGACATCGCCAAGAGGCGAGACGACGTCGAGATCGTCGACGCGCGAAGCCTTTTCGTCGACGCGTCCGGTCGCCCGCTGGACGACCTCGGCGACGGTCCGTTCGTGCAGCTGTGGCCGCACCTGCACGGCACCGACGCGATGTTCTTCGCCCTGCTCCGTCGCCACTGACGGGGTAGGTGCCCACTCGAGCGGAGTCGACGCGGGCGCCTGAGCCGAGAAACTCGCTCGACCCTGGAGTCGCCGGCTGGGCAGGGTGGGGGAGTGACGGCATACGCGATGGACGACCTCACCCCCAGCCCTTTCGACGAGCGCGTGGCGCCCACGTACGACGAGGGCTCCGCGTACATGTTCGACGCGGACGTCCTCGGCCCCACGGTCGACGTGCTCCACGAGCTCGCCGGCGACGGGCCGGCCCTCGAGCTCGCCGTGGGGACCGGACGCGTGGCGCTGCCGCTGCAGGAGCGTGGCGTCGAGGTGCACGGCATCGACTTCTCCGAGGCCATGGTCGCCGAGCTGCGACGCAAGCCGGGCGGTGACCGCCTGCCCGTCACGATTGGCGACATGGCGACGACACGCGTCGGCAGCGACTACCGGCTCGTCTACCTCGTCTACAACACCATCACCAACCTGCTGACCCAGGACGAGCAGGTCGAGTGCTTCCGCACCGCAGCCGAACAGCTCGCCCCCGGGGGCGTCTTCGTCATCGAGGTCTTCGTCCCGCAGCTGCGACGAATGCCGCCGGGGCAGTATGCCGTCCCCTTCCACGTGGGGGAGCGGCACGTCGGTCTCGACACCGTCGACGTCGTGACGCAGCGCTCGGTCTCGCACCACTTCACCCAGGCCGGTGTCGACTCGGGCGGACGCCGCCTCGCGACCTACGGCGCATCGGCGCACCGCTACGTGTGGCCGTCCGAGCTCGACCTCATGGCCCGTCTCGCCGGGCTGACGCTCCGCGACCGGTGGGCCGACTGGACGCACGCGCCGTTCACCGCCGAGTCGGACTCGCACGTGTCGGTGTGGGCCAAGGGCATCGAGTGACCGGAGCGCCGCGCCCCTAGGCTGTGCGCGTGCAGATCTCACCGAGCATCCTCTCCGCCGACTTCGCGAACCTCGAGGCCGAGCTGGGCCGCATCGCCAACGCCGACTGGGCGCACGTCGACGTCATGGACGCCCACTTCGTGCCCAACCTGACGCTCGGTCTGCCGGTCGTCGAGGCGCTGCTCAAGGTGAGCCCCATTCCGCTCGACGCGCACCTCATGATCGAGGACCCCGACCGGTGGGCGCCGCAGTACGCCGAGGCGGGGTGCCAGTCGGTGACCTTCCACATCGAGGCGGCCCGAGACCCTCGCGCCCTGGCGCGGGCGCTGCGAGCGGCGGGCGCCCGTGCCGCCATGGCGATCAAGCCCGGCACGGACTTCGCCCCCTACGCAGACCTGCTGCCCGAGCTGGACATGGTGCTCGTCATGACCGTCGAGCCCGGCTTCGGCGGGCAGTCGTTCATGGCCGACCAGATGCCGAAGGTCGCCCAGGTGCGTGAGGCCGTCCGCCGCCACGGCGGTGAGATCTGGGTCCAGGTCGACGGCGGGGTGAGCGCCGACACGATCGAGCAGTGCGCCGAGGCCGGAGCCGACGTCTTCGTCGCCGGGTCGGCGGTCTACGGCGCGGAGGACGCGGCCGGCGCCGTGGACGACCTGCGCGCCCTCGCCACGCGCCACCGGCACTGACGCAGCTGCCGCCACGGGGCGTCCACGCGGGTGGTGGCCGTCACGTGGGCACGATGTGTGCACGTGACGCGCACAGGTGCATACTGGCCGTACGTGCTCCGGGGTCGGTGTAATTCCGAGCCGGCGGTTAAAGTCCGCGACCCGACCGCATCCAGCGGCCGGTTGACCTGGTGAAATTCCGGGACCGACGGTGAAAGTCCGGATGGGAGGCAGCACGAGACAGGCCGTCGAGGTCTGGGGTTTTCGGCATCTTCCGTCGGCCCCGGTCCGCGTGGCGTGTGGAGTACCCCGGAGTTCGTCCGTGCACCGACGAACGACCAAGGACGAACACCACATGCAGGCTCTTGCTCTGGCCGACCAGACGAAGAACGTCTTCCAGCAGGCCATCGACGCCGCGATCCCGATCGGGCCCTACCAGCTGCACTGGCTGGAGCTCATCGGCGTGCTCATCGGACTCGCCTCCGCCTACCTCGGCATGCGCCGCTGGGTCTGGGCGTGGCCGGTCGGCATCCTCGCCAACGTCATGCTCTTCTTCGTGTACCTCGGAGCCGTCTTCGGCGCCGACGAGCGGATCCCGCTCTTCGGTCAGGCCGGCCGACAGGTCTTCTTCATCATCACGAGCATCTACGGGTGGTGGCGCTGGTCGCAGGTGCGCCGCCTCAACCACGCCGACGACGCGAGCGGCGTCGCCATCACCCCGCGCTGGGCCACGCAGCGCGAGCGGGTCGCCGTCGTCGCCTTCTGGCTGGTCGGCACCGTCGTCGTGCACCAGGCCTTCGTGTGGCTGTGGAACCTGTCGCCGAACCCGTTCTTCACGCCCGAGTGGTGGTTCTACTGGTGCGACGCGTGGATCTTCGTCGGCTCGATCGTCGCGACCTACGCGATGGCGCGCGGCTGGAACGAGTTCTGGCTGGCCTGGATCGGCGTCGACCTCGTCGGTGTGCCGTTCGGCTTCGCGACCAACTACGTGCCGACCGCGGTGCTCTACACCTTCTACGGCCTCTTCGTCGTCTACGGCTTCACCCAGTGGGTCAAGGCCTCGCGGGTCGACCGCAAGGACGTCGAGCCCCAGCTGGCCGGGTCGACGACGGCCTGAGGATGGGTGACTCCACGGCACCGGCCTGGATGCGACGGGCGCTGCAGCTCGCCGCGTCCGGGCCGTGGCCCGACCCCAACCCCCGCGTCGGCTGCGTGCTCGTCGGACCCGACGGCGACGTCGTGGGGGAGGGGCACCACCACGGCGCCGGCTCGCCGCACGCCGAGATCGAGGCGCTCGACGCGGCGGGGGCGGCGGCGCAGGGCGCGACGGCCTACGTGACCCTGGAGCCCTGCTCGCACACCGGCCGCACCGGCCCGTGCACCGAGGCGCTCATCGAGGCGGGCGTCTCGCGGGTCGTCTTCGCCCAGTCGGACCCGAACCCCGACGCCGCGGGCGGTGCCGAGCGTCTGCACGAGGCCGGCGTCCGCGTGACGGGAGGGGTGCTCGCCGAGGAGGCCGAGGCGCTCAACGCCAGGTGGGCCCGCACCGTGCAGCTGGGCCGCCCTCTCGTGACGTGGAAGCTGGCGACGACGCTCGACGGGCGCAGCGCTGCCGCCGACGGAACCAGCCAGTGGATCACCGGCGAGGCGGCCCGTGCCGACGTGCACACCCTCCGCGCCACGCGCGACGCCGTGCTGGTGGGCACCGGCACCCTTCTCGCCGACGACCCGCGTCTCACGGTGCGTATGCCGGACGGCGGGCTCGCACCGCGCCAGCCGCTTCGTGTCGTCATGGGTCTGCGCCCGGTGCCCCCGGACGCCAGGTTGCGGGTGGAACCCGGTGAGGTCCTCCACCTGGAGACCCGCGACCCGCGTGGGGCGCTGGACTCCTTGTGGCGGAGGGGAGTCCGCGACGTCTGGCTCGAGGGTGGCCCGACCTTGGCGGCAGCGTTCCTCCGAGCCGGCCTCGTGGACGACGTCTACGCGTACGTCGCCCCGGCCCTCCTCGGCGAGGGGCGTCCCGCCGTCGCCGGCCTGGGCATCGACTCGATCGGCGACGTGCGACGGCTCGACCTCGACGAGGTCGTCGTCGTCGGCGGTGACGTGCGCATCCACGCCGTGCCGCGGGCGGCCGGCCAGGACCCCGCCGGCGCCGCCACGACGGACTCCGCCGAGGGCGGCAGCACCACCGACACCGCGAACACCACCGACCTGCTCGCGCCGGCCGCTCAACGCCGCTGACGCTCGTAGTGCAAGACCCCCAGGAGAGAAGCATGTTCACCGGAATCGTCGAGGAGCTCGGCACCGTGGCCGGCATCGAGCTCGGAGCAGAGTCAGCCGTCCTGCGCATCGAGGGGCCGCTCGTCGTCAGCGACGCCACGCACGGGGCCTCCATCGCCGTCAACGGCGTCTGCCTCACCGTCACGGAGCACGACAGCAGCGGCTTCACGGTCGACGTCATGGCCGAGACGCTGGACCGCAGCAGCCTCGGAGCGCTGCGCGAAGGCGACCGCGTGAACCTCGAGCGGGCGATGCCTGCCGACGGCCGCTTCGGCGGCCACGTCGTCCAGGGCCATGTCGACGGCACCGCGACGATCACCGCGCGCACACCCGGGGACCGTTGGGAGACGGTCGACTTCACGCTCCCGCCCGGCCTCGCGGCATACGTCGTCGAGAAGGGCTCGATCACCGTCGACGGGGTGTCGCTCACCGTGGCGCACGTCAGCGACGACGCGTTCGGCGTCTCGCTGATCCCGACCACTCTCGACCTGACGACGTTGGGACACAAGGGAGTCGGGGATGTCGTCAACCTCGAGGTCGACGTCATCGCCAAGTACGTCGAGCGGCTGCTCACGCACCGACAGGAGGTCGCATCATGACCGCTCTCTCGACCGTGGAGGCCGCGCTGGAGGCGCTCCGTGCGGGTCGCCCGGTGCTCGTGCTCGACAGCGAGGACCGCGAGAACGAGGGCGACCTCGTGCTCGCCGCCGAGACGGCCACCGAGGACTGGATGGCGTGGACGATCCGGCACTCGTCCGGCTACCTGTGCGCGCCGGTTCCCGACGAGATCGCCGACCGCCTCGAGCTGCCCCTCATGGTCTCGGAGAACCGTGACCCGCTGCGGACGGCATACACCGTCTCCGTCGACGCGGCGACCGGCGTGACGACCGGCATCAGCGCCGCCGACCGGCTGCGCACCGTGAAGGTGCTGGCCGACCCCGGAGCGACCCCTGCCGACCTCATCCGGCCCGGCCACATCCTCCCGCTGCGGGCGCGTCACGGCGGGGTGCTCACCCGACCCGGCCACACCGAGGCCGCGGTCGACCTGGTCCGCCTCGCCGGCCTGTCCCCGGTCGGCGTCATCGGTGAGCTCGTGCACGACGACGGGGGGATGATGCGCTTCGACGCCGTCGTCGCCCTCGGCCGTGAGTTCGGACTGCCGGTCATCACGATCGAGCAGCTCGTCGACCACCGGCAGAGGCTCGACCGCGTCGAACGCCTCGCCACCACGCGCATCCCGACCGTCCACGGCACGTTCACGGCATACGGCTACCGCGACACGCTGACGGGTGACGAGCACGTCGCGCTCGTGAGCCCGCGCGGTCTGCAGGGACTGAGCGGCTCGGGGCCGGTCCTCACCCGTCTCCACTCGGAGTGCCTCACCGGCGACGCGTTCGGCTCGCTCCGCTGCGACTGCGGGCCGCAGCTGCAGGCGGCCCTGGCTCGGATCGGCCGCGAGGGCGGCGTCGTCGTCTACCTCGGCGGCCACGAGGGCCGCGGCGTCGGCCTCGTCGACAAGCTGCGCGCGTACGCCCAGCAGGACCGTGGCGCCGACACCGTCGACGCGCAGACGGCCCTCGGGCTGCCCGTCGACGCCCGCGAGTACGCCGCCGGCGCGGCGATCCTGCACGACCTCGGCGCCACGGGGATCGTGCTGCTGACCAACAACCCGAAGAAGACGTCCGCCCTGCGCCACCTCGGCCTCGACGTCGTCGCGGTCGAGCGTCTTCACGGCCCGATGAGCGAGGACAACGAGCGGTACCTGGTCACCAAGAGGGACCGGATGGGTCACGACATCCCGGCCGCGGGCGAGCGGCACGGCGGCAAGGAGACAGCATGAAGGACGGCGCCCCCACCCTCACGACGGACGGCCGCGGGCTGCGTGTCGCGGTCGTCGCCGCGAGCTGGCACGAGCAGGTGATGGACGGACTGCTCGACGGCGCCCGGCGTGGGCTCGCCGACGCCGGCGTCACCGAGGTCGAGGTGGTCCGGGTGCCGGGCACCTTCGAGCTGTCGGTCGCGTGTGCGGCCCTCGCCGAGCGCTTCGACGCCCTCGTGGCGCTCGGCGTCGTGATCCGCGGCGGCACCCCGCACTTCGACTACGTGTGCCACGCGGCGACGTCGGGCATCACCGAGGTGTCGGTCCGCACGGCGACGCCGATCGGCTTCGGCGTGCTCACGTGCGACGACGAGCAGCAGGCGATCGACCGGGCGGGGCTGCCGGGGTCGGCCGAGGACAAGGGCCACGAGGCGGCGACGGCGGCGGTCGCCACGGTGGTCGCGCTCCGTGCCGTCTCGGCGACCGGCACCACCACGACGTGAGCACTGGTCGGCTCGGCGCGCCACGGCCCGTAGGCTGGGCGACCGTGAAGAGCTTTGAGCAGCTGTATGCCGAGCTGGCCGAGAAGGCGCAGACACGACCCGAGGGGTCGGGCACCGTCGCGCAGCTCGATGCCGGCGTCCACGCGATCGGCAAGAAGATCGTCGAGGAGGCGGCCGAGGTGTGGATGGCCGCCGAGTACCAGTCGAACGACGAGGCCGCCGAGGAGATCAGCCAGCTCCTCTACCATCTGCAGGTCCTCATGCTCGCCAAGGGCATCTCGCTCGACGACGTCTACTCCCACCTCTGAGGACTTTTCACCCCATGCTGCGAATCGCCGTGCCCAACAAGGGCTCCCTGTCCGATGCCGCCGTCGAGCTGCTGCGCGAGGCGGGCTACCGCACCCGTCGCGACAGCAAGGAGCTCGTGGTGACCGACGTCGAGAACGACGTCGAGTTCTTCTACCTCCGTCCCCGCGACATCGCCGTCTACGTCGGCTCCGGCACCGTCGACGCGGGCGTCACCGGCCGTGACCTGCTGCTCGACTCCGGCTCGTCCGCCGTCGAGGTCATGGCGCTCGGGTTCGGTGCGTCGACGTTCCGGTATGCCGGCAAGCCCGGCCACGTGAGCGACATCGCCGACATCGCCGGCAAGCGCGTCGCGACGTCGTACGCCGGTCTGGTGCGTTCCGACCTCGCCGCGCGCGGGCTCGCGGCCGACGTCGTACGCCTCGACGGCGCCGTCGAGACGGCCATCACCCTCGGCGTCGCCGACTGCATCGCCGACGTCGTCGAGACCGGCACGACGCTGCGGCAGCAGGGGCTCGAGGTGTTCGGCGAGCCGATCCTGCGTTCCGAGGCGGTGCTCATCCGCGGCGACCGACCGGGCGAGGCCGCGGCCATCGAGGTGCTCCAGCGACGCATCGCCGGCGTCATCACCGCCCGCACGTACGTGATGCTCGACTACGACTGCCCGAAGGACCTCGTCGACCGGGCGTGCGAGCTGACCCCGGGTCTCGAGTCGCCCACCGTCTCGTCGCTGCAGGACGACGCCTGGGTCGCGGTGCGCGCCATGGTGCCGCGGGTCGGGCGCAACCGCCTCATGGACGAGCTCTACGACCTCGGGGCCCGGGCGATCCTCGTCACCGACATAGCCGCCTGCCGGCTGTGACCCGCGGTGGCGGTGATGACGAGATGACCGGGCAGCCGGCGGCGCCGCGCGAGCAGGGGGACGCGCCCGACCCGCTCGCGCCGTTCCGTCCGCGGCGTGGTCGCGCGGTCGCCCTCGGCGTCGGCTGGGCCTCGCTCGTCGTGTTCGGCGCCATCGCGGTCGTCATGCCCGCGCAGGCCGACGGCCGTTGGGGTATCGGTGACCGGCTCATGTTCTTCGGCCTCGGCGTCGCCGTGTCGTTCGTCGCCTGGCGCTACGCCTCGATCGTCGCGGTCCCCAGTCGTGAGGGCCTTGTCGTGCGCAACCTCGTGCTGACCCGCACCCTCGAGTGGGCCGAGGTCGTACGCGTGCAGTTCGGCGGAGGGGAGCCGTGGGTCAGCCTCGACCTGGAGGACGGCGACACGGTCGCGGTCATGGCGATCCAGAAGGCCGACGGTGACGTGTCCGGCAAGGAGGCCTCGCGGCTCGCCGCGCTCGTCCAGGCCTTCGGGGAGACGACGGAGCCCGGGGAATCGGGCCGGGCGGACGGTTCGGACGGCTCTGGCGACCCCGGTGGCCCTGACCTCCCGGAGGACTCGTGACGGGGGAGCCGACGCCCGAGCGCATGCGCCACGCGCTCGGCCACTTCGCGACGGGCGTGACGGTCGTGACGGGCTTCGCGGCGGACGGCGATCCTGTCGGCTTCGCCTGCCAGTCGTTCGCGTCCGTGTCGCTCCACCCACCACTCGTCCTCTTCTGCGCCGACCATCGCGGACGGTCGTGGCCGCGCATGCGCGACCAGGGACGCTTCACCGTCAACGTCCTGCGCCACGAGCAGCGCGAGCTGATCGGCCGTTTCGGGTCGACGGCCGGCGCGCGGTTCGAGGGGCTCGACTGGGAGCGGTCGGCACACGGTGGCCCGAGCCTGCCCGGTGTGCTGATGCGGGTCCACTGCGCCGTCGAGCAGGTGCACGTCGCCGGGGACCACGACGTCGTCGTGGGTCGCGTCGTGGAGCTGGAGGACGGGGAGTCCGGGCGGCCCATGCTCTTCTACCGCGGCCGCTTCACCGTCACCGAGCGGCGTACGTCCACGGGGGTCGACGAGGGCTCCGACGTGACTCCCGAGCCGATGGACGACTACTGGGGCTGAGGCCCGCCCAAGGTGCAGCCTGTCCACGGCTGACTGTCACACAGGCCGCCGAACGGCTCCTCGCGGCGGCATCGGTCGGCGACACGCCCGAGGGCGTGTGGCCCGACAGCTGGCGATCTGGGCGCAGTGAGTTTCGGCGACTTCCCCGGCCAGGACGGTCCTTCGTTACCGCCCCGAATGCGGAAACCTTGTTCCTGTCATGCCGATGTGCGGACGTCTGGCGGCGGCGACGGCTCCGGTCAGGAATCGCTCCGGTTCACCACCTCATGGAGCCACTGATCGAGTCGTTGCAGCTGGGCCTGTGACCCGAATAGAGGCTTCTTCCCAGGTGGCGGGAGAAACCCGACCGCGTCCATGACGAGCCAGTGGCGGTGTGGCGCCTCGGTCGCGAGGGCGGCGTAGCGCTCGAGGAACGCCCTGGCTGGCTCGGGTCCGAAGTCGAGGGAGAGGTTGGTTGCGGCGTGTCCGGCGTCGAGCCAAACCGGCCCGGTGGACGTCTCCACCCAGTCGACGACACCGGATACTTCGCTGGCCGCCCAGAGCAGGTTGCGGTGGCTGAAGTCGCGGTGCAGGAGGGTCGGCACGTACGGGGGTTCGGCCCCGGCCAAGAGCTGAAAAGCTTGCTGCCAGGACTCCGGATGCCGAGTCCAGGGCGGCACCACCCACTTCGCTTCCCATGCCCATGACTGGAACATGCGGAATGGCTCGGTGGGACGGACGTCGTGGATCGTGGCCAAGGTCGCGGCCATCAGGCTCACCGTGTCGTCCGTGACCTCGGTCAAGGGGCTGCCGGGCAGCCGGGACATCAGATGGGCAGCGACGCCTGCCACGGCCCCTTCGGCGTCCAGCGCCAGGCTTCTCGGGGCCGGCACTGCCGTGGCAGTCAAGGTCTGCAGGGCGGCTCGCTCGCGGCGGGTCAGGTCGGGGCCATGGGCACGCCATGGGTCCTTCGTCATCAACCGGAGCACGGACTGCTGTCCCGAGGTGTCGGTCAACATCAGCATCGTCGACGTGAGCCCGCCGGTGAGCTCGACCACGTCGGTGAACGAGGCACCGAGGGCGACCCCTGCCCAGGAGAGAACATCCGCGTGCACGGACGGAACCTATCGAAAGAGGTTGACGACCTTGGCAGCCCGGGGTCGCCCGCACTTGCCTTCTTCGGGGGCGCCTACACGTCGATCTTGAACCCCAGGTCGTAGTCGCTCGCGGGCACGCCGCCCGAGCCCCAGTTCTCGGGAGGGCTTTCGCGCAGCAAGATCGAAATGTCCTGGGGCGGGATGCCGTAGACGGCGAGCCGCTCAACAATCTGCCGGTACAGAGCGCGTTTGGCCTCGACGGACCGGCCCGAGAAGCAGTCGATCGTGACTCGCATGTACGTGTCCGAGACGCCGTCACCCAGACCGTTGACCATGGCGTGCGGCTCGAACTCCGTGAGCCGCACGAAGCGGTCGTCGTTCGGGATCTTGAACGCAGCAACGAGCGCCTCGTGGACCGCGTTCATCAGGGCGACTTGCTGGTCAGGCGGATACGTCCGACGGACTTCGATCAAGGTGCTAGGCATGGCTCCCTCTCGGTCTTGGTGCGGCCGCCCACGCTGCCACGATTGGCCTCCGTTGGCATGCCGGGGCTGCAGCGTTGAACCCTACGATCACGCCGACTGACACGAGGGCTGCGTCCGCCGGACGGGCCGTCACGAACGGCAGCCTGTCAGAGCGACCGCCCCGTCATGCCGCGCTCAGGACGGCCCTAGGGATCAAGGGCTGATGGTGAATAGCTCGCGCCGGGTCGCCCAATCCTCGTGGCCGAACGGCGTGTAGTCGGTGATCCAAGGCTGGAAGCTGACCACGGAAGAGCCGTCCCAGCGGACGGACTTGAGGGAGCGGTGTGCGGCTCGTAACGCTGGCGGTGCATCGACCCGTTCGCTTCGCTGCCACTGGTCGTCGGGACCGTCAACTACCAGCCATGTCCAGCCGTCACCGTTGCCATCGATCTCGAAGGCGACGTGCGCGCGGTGGCGCCGGTTCGGGCTGGACTTGGCCGGGCCTGCTGCGAGTACCTGGATCCCATCGGCCAGACACGCCTCGTAGGCGGCTACCAGCGGCGCTGTCGGCCACTGCAGGCTGGCGGCGAGGCTGAGAAGGCTGGACAGTACCCAGTCGAGGATCGCGTGCCGGCGTGCGGTGTCCGCAAGGTCCAGCACTGAGGGGTCGAACGGCACCTGATGGACCTCGCCGAACTCCCAGTCGTACCCGGACAAGGGAAGGCGACCGGACTCGTTGTCCGGGATAAGGCGCACCCAAGAGCTTCGCGCTTCGATGGGGTTCTGATAAGCCAGATGCAGTTGGTACGCCTCCGTGACGACGGTTGCGTACTTGGCGAACCGGTCGGCGATGGAGAGATCGTCGCCCGGAGCGGACATCATCCGGCTCGGCGACATCCTGGGATTCGTGTCGATCGACCTGATCCTGGTTGGGCGCGGCACAAGTAGATCCTTGCGCATACCGTTCGGCCCTCATGGACGTACGTCTGGACATGCCGCGACGCGGGGGTCAGCTGGAGGGCGGCTCCTCGCCCCGGACAGGCTGATGGAGCCCGAGGGCTGACGGCCTCCATCGCAGCAGATTCCTGCCACGATGACGCGTACCTGCAGAAGGAGGATGGTGTGCGTCGACACGAGGTGCTCCGTGCGTGGCGGGCCCGGTGGGAGGTGCCCGACGTCAAGCCGGTGGCCCGGCGGCTGTCATCGGAGTTGGTTGCCGGCGACCTCACCACCGCCTCACCCTTCGGGCTCATCGACGACCGCGTGGATCTTCGGGGGCTACAGGTCGATCTCCTGTCCGCGACCCGCGACCCGCTGCACGAACGCGTGACCGTCTCCGCGGGTCGGTGGCAGGCGCTGGACCCGTCAGGGGCCGGCCTCTCGGGCATGAACTGGAACAGCCTCACGGTCAACAACTGCCCTTTGGACGACGCCCAGCTCGACGATCTGCGCTGTTGGGGCGTCGAGGTCACCGACTGCTCGGCCCGCCGGGCGTCCCTTCACCACAGCCAGATCGGGGCCCGCGCCGAGGGATACAAACGTTCCGTCTGGCGTCGCGTCGATCTGCAGGGGGCCGACGTGCGGCGCCTCATCGCTGATGTCGTCCTCGAGGACGTCGACCTCAGCCGTGCCCGGTTCGGGCAGACCGATCTGGGGCGGTCAGATCTGGTTCGCGTCCGTTTCCGAGGCACCGTCCGGGGCCTCACCATCGGCGACCTGCGCGGCGACCGTCCGTCCGAGGGCTGGGCCCTCAGCGACGTCGACTTCACCCGAACGCGCCTTCGAGATCTGCGGCTGCTCGCCGTCGACCTCGGAGTGCCGCAGGTCGACCTTCGGCTGCCTGATGACGACGAGCAGTGGCTCATCCGGGACTGGCCGGAGTTCCTGGACCGTGTCGCTGTCCATGCGCCAGCCGATCTCCGAGACGCTACGGACGTGTGGGTCGACCATGCTCGCCGCCAGCTCGGCCCCCACCAGGTGTGGGGATTCACGACCCATCGAGACGCAGTCGACTACGCCGGCGAGCCATTCGCCGATTTTCTGCGAACGAACAGATGACCGCGCCGCCCTGACCGTCACGAGACGTCCGATCATGCCGTAAATCGACCGTACTTGATGACATCAAGGAGGCATTCTGTGCGTCATGGACGGGCTGACGAGGGCAAAGCTGGACCTAGAGCAAGGAGACGCGCGAAAAGCACGTGACCGGCTCAAGGGACTCGTCGCGACGTATCCACACAACAGGGAAGTACGTGCGCTCCTGGCCGAGGCATACAGACGCGACCGCCAGTGGCCAGAGGCCGGCAGGTGGGGGTATCTCGATGGCCCGGCTGCTTCTGAGCAGGAACGGGCTGCGTTCGAGAGGCACTGCGCCTTCGGGTGGTCGACACGGATCAAGGAGTCACGCCTTCGATGGCTTCTACGCGTCGACGATCTGGCCGTCATTGCAGACGACGCAGGGCGCGCTCTCTTGGCGGACCTACCTCACCGGCGCAATCCCCATCGGCCAGAGTCGGAGGGCCTCTTGGCGACCCTGGTTCGCGATTTCGCCGTTTGGCTGGCGAAGCGGCCTCGAGCTTGAAACGGCGGACCCGACGCGAATCGAACGTGCGGATCTGCCGCATACCGCAGGGTCGAGCGTCTGGCGAGGGACAGGCGTTTAGGGCGTAGTCCGACTGCTTGCGTCTCGCGAGATCAACTCGAGCACGTACCGGCAGGCCAGGTCCTCGTTTGGGAATGACCTGAGTCCAGTCTCAAGCCCACGTTCGGAGTAGTAGACGACCCACTCAGTCTTCCGGTCGCCCAGGACATATGCCTCGGACGGGTGTCCGCCAGAGAGACCGTAGGCCGTAGGGTCTACGCCCAGTTCGTCGAGTTCGCGCTTGAGCCGAGTGCGCGTCATCTGTTCAGGAGCCTCACCCACGCTCGCATCGTTGCAGCACCAGGAACGAAACGCACGCTCTTGCCGCAGGTGGTGTGTCATCGTGCCAAACAAAGCGCGTCCTGGCTGCCGCCGCTGCTGACTACGATCGCGCTCATGCAACCGCTGGCGGAGCTGACGCTGACCCGACCATGGCACTGGGGAATCGCCATTCTGGGCGACCCAAGGGCCGAGGTGCCCACCGAGTTCAACGGCAGCGGAGTGGCAATAGGGCGCAACGTGGTCACACTTAGCGTTCGACACGCTCAGGACATTGACGGGGACAAGTTCGAAGGCGAATGGGACTGGGCCACCGCAACGATCCACATGCGTTCATTGGTTCAAGGCGAGAAGACAGAGAGACACGTCTTGTGTGACATCGTGATCGCCACGCCCGGCGAAGCGGTGTCACTAGGCGACGCAGACGGGATGCTGGTGATTCCTGCGCCAGGCCTGCGGACCCGCCTCATCGTGTCCACGGACGACGTCGACCCCACCGGGCTGGAGACAGCCTGGATTGACCTGGTCGCGGTAGAGGACTGAGTTCAGTCGCTGGATCTCCCGGGTGCACGCTCATGCCGCGAACTGCGCTGCTGCGCTGACCTGACTCGCCCTGAGGGGACTGGGACCGAACCGCCGCTGGGACGCGCGACGGGCGCCTTCATCGTCACACAGCGGGTTGACAGAACAAGGCACGTGAGCGGCGGAGGGGGAGGACACTCGAACGATGCGACTCAGGAATTTCCTGTGCTGGGTCGTGGGCCCTCTGTTCCTCGCGGGGCCTGGCGACAAGGACATGCTCCTCTGCCAGCAAATGCGGCACTCAGGAGCAGCCGCATCCGGTACCGGCGCCCAGTCGGACTCCATGGGGACGCGAACCCCGGCGAGCGCTCGGTGGCGGCGTGTCGCTGGGGTTGCCGGCCCGGTATGCGGGCTGCTGCTGCTGCTGCTGACTGGCTGTGCGGGCGGCTCCCCGGCGCCGCACCCTACGTCCTCCTTGGCGCAGTGCCCCGTAGGAGACGTGCAGCGCCAAGCGATGGAGGCGAAGATCTCCGCCGCCCTCACGGAGCAGCTGGCCCTGCTGAGCGACTATCAGCTCCGCGAACTTCGGGCCGTGCTGGTCTACGTCTGCGGTGTGCCGGTCCATGAGGAGTACCGGGCCTCGACGCCGGACGACACCCACAACGTGCACTCGGTCACCAAGAGCGTCGTGGGGACCCTGATAGGGATCGCCTTGGCCGACGGTTCCCTGAAGAGCCTCGACCAGACCTTGGGTGAGCTGCTTCCCGAGGACCGAGGCGTGATGAGTCCGGCGGTGGCGCGCATCAAGCTGCGCCAGCTCCTGACCATGACGGCGGGTCTGGACGCCGACCTACCTGACGGCTCCGTCGGGGCGTGGGTCCAGAGCGACCACTTTGTCGAGGGCATCCTGCGGCAGGGCATCGTCGGGAAGCCCGGCACGTTCGCCTACTCCTCGGCCAGCTCGCACCTACTGGCGGCGATCCTGGTCAGAGCCACCCACCGCTCCGTGTTGAACTACGCGACCGAGAAGCTGTTCGGGCCACTGGGCATCGAGATGAGCGGCGCCGCGCAGCCGCTCCTGGTCGCGGCCTCGGCCGCGGCCTACGACAAGGCCGAGTTCGCTTGGCCGGTCGACCACCAAGGCATCAACTACGGGGCATCCTTTTTGAAGCTGCGGGCCCGGGACATGGCCAAGCTGGGGCAGCTCTACCTCGACCAGGGCACGTGGCAGGGCAAGCAGATCGTGCCCCAGAGCTGGGTGCGGGAGGCCACCACCGGGCAGGTGGACGTGCCAGGAACCCTAGGAGCGGACCGCTACGGGTATCAGTGGTGGGTCACCACCGCCGGCGGCCACCCCGCGTACGCAGCCCTTGGCTTCGGCGGGCAGCTCGTCGAAGCGGTCCCGGACAAGGCCTTGGTGGTGGTCTTCGCCACCCACGTGGACACACTCGCCAACGTCGCACAGGGACCTAGTCTGCACTTCTACCAAGACGTGGTGTCCGGCGCGCTGGTGCCACGTCTGCCGTGATCAGCGCGGATGCCGCTGGACCGCGGTTGAACACGGCTGAGCCGGCTGCGTCTGGGACCCATCCTCCGCGCTGCGCAGGTTCCCCGCGGAGGCGGCCAACCCCAGCCCGGCGCGTCGGATCCCAGATCGAGTCGCACACCAACGACAGTCCGCTGTGTCGGGAGTAAGCCCCGCCTCGAACGTCCGCGGACAGCACCGCCTCGGCCGCAAGGTCATCGCCGTCGTAGAGCATGAAGGGCACCAACGCACTCATCTGGCTCCCCTCTGTGTCAAGTGCTCAATGCGTGCGCCTTTGAAGGTGTGGCCTTTCGGCGTGGCGGGGTCGGGCGTAGCGTCGGTCTTGCGGGTCCGGGAAGTGGCTGATCCGAAGTGTCGATGTGCGGGTGCAGGTCGACCGCGCTGGATTGAAGAGTCGCCCCGCAGTGCCCTCCCGGGCCCGTGTCGACTGTTCGCGCGTCGGCGACGAGGCGCCGGTACACGACGTCGGACAGACGCCGTTTGAGGCAGCGCAGTGCTTCCATCCTGGTCTTGCCGGCGGCGACCTTCCGCAGGAAGTACGCCCGGCCCGGGGTGTCGTGACGCAGCTGGACGATGGCCGCGATGTGCAGCACATGGTTCATCCGCCGGTTCCCTGCCCGGGACAGGCGATGCCGGACCTGCTCCCCGGAAGACACGTCCAGCGGGGCGGTGCCGCTCCAGGAGGCGAACCGGTTCCGGTCCGCGAACCGGGCGATGTCCCCGACGTCGGCCAAGATCCGCGCGGCCCCTGCCGGTCCGACACCGGTGATCTCCATCAGGCTCGACCCGCGCCCCAAGACCGCGGCCCGTACCTCGGCCTTGATCGTCTTCAGCCTCGCATCGACCGCGACCAGGTCGGCCAGCTCCTCCGCGGCCATCCTGCGACGGGTCTTCCCGGCAATATCGCGTGGCCGCACCGACGCCAAGATCGCCTTGGCCTGCAATGCGGACAGGTCCCGCTTCCGTTGTCCTGGAACGAGTTCCGACAGCAACCGCTGCAACCGGTTCACCGTCTGCACCCGACGCTGGGCCAGCTCGTCGCGACGGTCGGCCAGCATCCGCAACGCCTCGAGCTCACCGTCAGGGGCCAGCTCACGCAGCCCCGCGGTGCGCACCGCGACCATCGCGATGGAGTGCGCGTCCAGCGCGTCGGTCTTGCGGTTGTGGCCGGTGTCGAAGAGCCGAACCCTGGCGGCGAGCTTCGCCGGGACGTCCACGACCCGCTCACCGTCGGCGAGGAGCCGCTGGGCCAGTGGCCGGCCAGTCCCGTTGGCTCCCTCGACGGCCCATGTTCGCTGCGGCCACGTCCTCACGTAGCTGCGCATCGCGGCGTAGCCGGCCTTGTCGGTCGTGAACCGGCCCGAGCCCAGCAGGTGGCCATGATGGTCGACGACCTCGATGGTGGCCGACAGCTTGTGGGGATCGACCCCGATGATCACGCCCGTCATGGCGCCTCCTGCACTCCTCGAACCGGTAGGGAAAACGGCGAGGTGGGCAGTGCTACTACGAGCTGGGCAGTCCCCTCTTGAGCCACGCCTCGTCACGGTGCCCGACGAGGCGCAGTCCAGTTGAGAGCCACACCCGAGCGGGCCGGGTGGGCAGCCGCGATTGAGAGCGTCCCGCCGAGCACCTAGATCGAGTCTGGCCAGACATCGATCCTGCGTGAAGTCTCTTAGTAGCCGCGAATGGTGAGTGCACTGTGCGCTGCCAAGATCGCCACTCGCCGCTTCGAGTTCACGGAGGGCCACACTGATCCCAAAGCTCGTGACGACGGGGGCCTTCCACCGGCTTGGCGTCGAACCTCCGACCAGAGACTTCGAACGTGCCCTGTTCCAAGTCGGAGACGAAATACCACTCGGGCCCGTAGTCGTCCTCGGGCATGTCTTGGCGGCCATCTAGCCAACAAACCTTGAACCACACGCTGTCGTGGTGCTTGCGGCCGAGCGGCCAGTACCGGAAGTGACTCACATTCGTGACGAGATGCGCTTCCACGGTGCCCTCATGACTCAGTTCCCAGACGGCATCACGGAAGGGGTCGAGTCGCGGGTTGCGAGGCAGAGCATCCTCGGTTGGCATGGGACCTTGTCTACAGGACCGCAAGGAACCCAGCGGGACGTTGACTCAGCGCCGCAGCAACTTCCTCAACTGGCGCGCGCAGGTGGTCCACGAGGGTGCGTTCGCGCTGCGTGGACAGCGCTTGGGGCCGCAAACGGCGCGGGCACGACCATGGATTTCGCCCGAGCCTCTGCGGCGGTCCCCCAACTCCTGCAGTCACACCCGCGCGCGGGTTGGCGGCCATCCTCCGAGACTGGACAGCCTCTTCCGGCGTGATGCGGGCCTCCGACCCTTGGCAAGCGGCTGCGCCAGAGGTGCAGACGTTTCATCGCAATGCCCTGACAGGTCGGAAGTGTCGGGGTCAGACTCTTGGCTGGGTGCCAAACCCGGTCCCCCGGACACTTGAGGTGGGTTGATGAGAACCAGATCTACACGCCACGTCACGGCGAGACGGCTGGCTGCCGTATCCGCAGTGGCTACCGCAGCCCTCGCCGCAGCCCCGCTCGCGACCATCGGTGCGGTCGCAACCGCTGCCCCGGTCGAGACCGTCGTCAGCGGTGCGGGACGTTACATCGTGACTTTCGCCGACGACCCGGTCGCGTCCTACGACGGCTACGAGAAGGGATATGCAGCCACGCGGCCCGTACGGGGCCGCAAGCTCGACCCTGGCAATGCAGCCGTGAAATCCTGGAAGGCGCACCTCACGTCGAAGCACGACGCGGCGCTCGCCAAGGTCGGCGCCACGAAGATCTACGACTACACGGTCACCAACAACGGTGTCGCCGCCGACCTCACCGCGCAGCAGGCGTCCAGTCTCGCGAAGCAGGCCGGCGTGCTGTCCCTGACCAAGGACGCACTGTCCCAGCCCACCACGACCTTCTCGCCCGAGTTCCTCGGCCTGAGCGCGGCGGGTGGCTTCTGGAGCCAGCTCGGGGGTCCGGCCAAGGCAGGCGACGGCCTCGTCATCGGCGTCATCGACTCCGGCATCTGGCCGGAGAACGCCTCGTTCTCGGGCGCCAAGATCACGCCCCGGCCGGCTGGCTGGCACGGAGCATGCGTCGCCGGCGAGAACTTCCCGGTCTCGCTGTGCAACAACAAGCTCGTCGGCGCCCGCTACTACGTCGACGGTTTCGGCAAGCAGAACATCGCCAAGGAGGAGTTCCTCTCTCCGCGCGACGGCTCCGGCCACGGCTCCCACACGGCGTCCACAGCCGCCGGCAACGCCGGCGTCACCGTGACGATCGACGGCAAGCCCATCGGCGCGGCCTCCGGGATGGCCCCGGGTGCCAGCATCTCCGCGTACAAGGTCTGCTGGGAGGGTGCTCCCGGCGTCGCCGCCGGCTGCTTCAACTCGGACAGCGTCGCGGCGATCAACGACGCCGTCCTCGACGGCGTCGACGTCATGAACTACTCGATCGGCGGCACCTCCGAGTCCTCGGTCCTCGACCCAGTGGCGCAGGCCTTCCGGGGCGCGTCCAACGCCGGCGTCTTCGTCGCCAACTCAGCCGGCAACAACGGTCCCGGTGCGAGCACGCTCGACCACCCGGCCCCGTGGGTGACGACCGTCGCCGCAGCGACTCACCGCCGTGCCTTCCAGGCCGTCGAGCTCGGCGATGGGCGTCGCTACGTCGGCGCCTCGACGACCGGGCCGCTCCCGTCGCTCACTCCGCTGGTGAAGGCCTCCGCGGTCGGACTCGCGGGAGCAACTGCGTCCGAGGTGGCGCTCTGCTTCTCCGGCACGCTGGACCCGGCCAAGGTGAGCGGCAAGATCGTCGTCTGCAACCGTGGCGTGAACGCCCGCATCGACAAGTCGTTCGAGGTCAAGCGGGCAGGTGGCGTGGGGATGATCCTGGTCAACACGTCGCCGAACTCGCTCAACGGCGACTTCCACCCGGTCCCATCGGTGCACCTGAACGACGTCGACGGTGAAGCGGTCACTGCGTACGCGAGCAGCGCCACCGCCGTCGCCAAGATCGTCCCGCTGACGCCGGCCGAGCTGGCAGCGGCTCCGCAGACACCGGAGATCACCGACTTCTCCTCCCGCGGCCCGTCGACGACGACCGGAGGGGACATCCTCAAGCCGGACATCGCCGCCCCGGGCAACGACGTCGTCGCGGCCGTCGCCCCGCCGACCAACCACGGTCGCAGCTGGGACTTCATGTCCGGCACGTCGATGTCGTCGCCGCACATCGCCGGGATCGCCCTGCTCATGAAGGACGCCCACCCCACCTGGCTGCCGTCCGAGATCAAGTCCGCACTCATGACGACGGCTCGTCCAACCGTCTCCTCGGCCAACGACCCCTTCGCCCAAGGCGCCGGCTTCGTCAACCCGAACTCGGCGATCGACCCAGGCTTGGTCTACCCGACCACGGCCACCGAGTACCGGCAGTACCTCGTCAGCCTGGGTGTGCGGTTCGCGCCGCCGAACGACACCCTGACCGCCGTCTCGGCCTCCAACCTCAACCAGGCGTCGATCGGCATCGGTCGTCTGGCCGGCGTGGAGACGGTCACTCGTCACGTCAAGAACGTCGGCACGGGCACTGAGACGTACACCGCCTCGGCGGCCGTCTCCGGCTTCGACACCGTGGTGACCCCGTCGAGCCTGACCCTGGCCCCAGGCGCGGAGGCGACGTTCACGGTGACCTTCACCCGTACCACGGCTCCGCTCGGTTCGTGGGCCAAGGGCTCGCTCACGTGGGCGTCCGGCCGCCACACCGCGCGCACCCCGGTCGCTCTCGAGCCCGTCGCCCTCAGCGCTCCCGTCGAGGTCCACGCCGACGCCAGCGCCTCCGGCTCCAAGGGGTTCTCGGTGACGCCCGGGACCACCGGTTCGGTGTCGACCTCGGTGAGCGGCCTCGTGGGGGTCACGCCGCAGGCCGACTCCGTCACGACCGGACCGTTCGACACCGCGAACCCCGTCGCGGGCGCGGCGACGAAGGTCTACCGCGTGCAGGTGCCGGTCGGCACGAAGGCAGCCCGCTTCTCCGAGGAGACGACCGTCGACACGGCTGACCTGGACATGTACGTCTACCGCGGCGGCACGCTCGTCGCACTCTCCGCCTCGGGCGCTGCCGACGAGCAGGTCACCCTGAACAACCCGGCCGCCGGGACCTACGACGTCTACGTCAACGGGTTCACCACGCCGGGCGGCGCGACGAGCTACGAGATCAGCAACTTCGTCGTCCCCGCGGCCAGCGCCGGCAACGCCTCCGTCACGCCGAACCCGTTCGCGGCGACCACCGGGGTGCCACAGGCACTGACGGCCTCGTGGACCGGCCTCAATCCGGCCATGCGCTGGTTCGGAGTCATCTCCTACAGCGGTGCCGACGACCTGACGTACCTATCGGTCGGCTGAACCACACCCGCGCCCGCTCGGGACGCGGCGAGGGCCCTCACCCCGTCCCGGGTGGGGGCCCTCTGAGGTGACCCACCCTCACGGGAACCAGAGCGGGTGGTTGGGCCCACCACAACGCCTCATAACCCGCTCTGAGGAAGGAACGTCCGACACCGCCGCGGGACGGTGCCTCATCGACCCGTCGGCGGGACGTACCGGCCGGGCGGATCAGAGTGGCGGCCGTCAGCGGCGCGCTCGCGGGTGAAGCCTTTGTAGCGCGTGCCCTGGTGGATCAGGTGCCCCCGGTCGCCCTCGGCCATCTGGCCGAACTCGACGCCGCTCATCTGCAGTTGGCGCCGTTCGCCCGAGGGCTCCTCGAAGGTGACGAAGTAGGCGGTGCTCGAGCTCGGCATGGTGGAAGCCATGGGCATCGTGCCCGAACCGTCCGTCGGAGCGCCGACCGAACCGGGCCGGCGGCGCACGTCGGTGCGACGCGATACGACGATTGCGTCGATGGTGCGCAGCGGTGAGGCCTCGTCGGCGCGCCACGGCGAGAGCCCCTTGACGGCGACCGTGACGAAGCCCGCGATGACGAGCGTGAAGATCAGCCCGAGAAGAGGAGGAAGACCGTCGGCGGTCCGGACACATCCGGGTGAGGGGGCCGAAATCGTCTGTGATCATCGCAGAACCCTGTGTATCGAGCGGGTGAGGTCGGCAGTATGACTCCCGACAGCCGGAGCGGTTGCACCGACATGCGCGCTCGACCGGACGCGTGGCCGAGCACACGCGGGCCTTCAAGCATCGTGAGGCGAGGAGGCCCTGCCGCTGACCCGCCCAGCGGGGGCACCTCCGCCTACTTGCTCAGGTCGACCACGCAGAAGAGCGTGCCACCCGGGTCCGCGAGCACGACGAAGTCCGCGTCCGCGGGATACTCCCAATCGACGCGTTCAGCGCCCAGGGCGATGAGGCGCTCGACCTCAGCCGCCTGTTGCTCTGCGGTGTCGACCCACAGGTCGAGATGCGTGCGGTCGTTCTCGTCGAGATGCAGCCGTGGCCCGTCGCCCGTCCGAGGCGCGAGGAACGCGGCGTCGTGCGGTTGCGGGTCGTACTCCAAAGCGCGAGCCCAGAAGGTGCCCGAGCTGTCGGTGTCCTTCACTTTCAGCACGACCGCTCCGATACGCAGCATGGGTCGAGGCTCGCACGGCGCGACTCCGGCGGACAAGGCACGAGCAGGCGCAGCCCGGCGCACAAGCGCGACGTCAGGTGCCCGGTCGCGAGGGCAGCGCGTGCCGTGAGCGCCTTCACAAGGGCGGCTCGATGACGTGGAGATCCAGGATCGTCAGCTTGGTCGGCTCTGGAAAGCCCACGCCGGCCAGCAGGCTCCGCATCTCGTCGCTGGACCATCTCTGGCGGATGTGGTCGGCCGACTCCCACACTCCGATGATGTAGAGGGCATCGTCGCTGGTCGCGCAGTGATGGCGCAGCTCGCCGAACCGTGCGGCGCCGCCCCGCTGCCCGATGAGCTCGTGTGCGCGGTCGTAGGCGGCAGTCAGCTCGTCGACGTCGCCGACGAACGTGGCGATCATCATCGCGGCCACGATCGAACGGTAGACCCGCTGCCCGCCCGTGACCAGTGGGCAGAACGGTCCTCCGCCCAACACTTGAGCGGGTGCCGGGTGGGGGAGCGGAGCACCCGTCGGACCACGGTGGAGCGCCGGCAGACATCCGGTTCAGGAGCTGCCCTGGAAGAAGCCGAGCAGCGCGGGTGCCGGGTGCGCCGCCGTACTGAGGTTGGCCGCGGTGATGAGAGCGAAGGACGCCGCGACCACCAAGGCCGCCGTCGCACCGCCCCGTCGCACCCACCGCGCCGACTGCCCCGACTGCGCCGAGCCGGTGCGTCGGGAGCGTCGCCACAGTCGCGCGGCCACCAGGACGAGCCCGACCGTCACCATCGCTCCGAGCCCCACCATCACGCGGTGGTAGGCGGCGAAGTCCTCGATGAGCCGCGTCATGGCGGGCGATGCTGGCACCACGGCTGACGTCCCGAGGCTGTCCTTGATGCCGCGCACCGCCGTGGCGAGCGCCGGCTCGGGTCCACGGACGTCGACCAGGCCCAAGGCCGACGACAGGGGGACGAGGGCGCCCTGCACGTTGGCGACCACGAGGAGCACGGCGAGCAGGACCAGCGGCGCCTCGAGCACTCCGGCGGCCGCGAACCACGCGCGGCGTCCGCGACCGACGGAGCGCACGCACTCACGCCAGAGTGCGAGGCCCAGCAGGACCGACGTGACGAGCAGCGGAACCGCCAGCACCGCCTTGACCATGTGGAACCGGGTCCAGAACGCCACCGACGCCGCGAGCTCGGGGCTCAGGTCCGCGGTGCCCGCCTCCCAGAAGCGCACCAGCCCTCGGCCCACCACGGCGCTGAGGGTCGACACGTCAGAGTAGCCACCGCCCGGCCACAGCCCGGCCGCCGGGAACGGCAGCACCATCACGGCCAGCAGGGCGACGCCGGCAGCGACCGCGAGGGTGGCCAGTCTGCGCGACCCTCGGGCGGGTGACGTGTCGGTGGGTGGGGCCGGGTGCATGGCGGTTCCTTCCGTCGGGGCAGGCGGGCGAGTGCCGCCGGCCAGCCACGTTAGGCAGCCGAGAAGCCGGAGACGTCGCCCCGCAGGCTGATCCGGCCGACACTGCGCTGCCCCCGTCGTCGTACGCGCGTGCGACCCCGGGCTGACCCGCCTACCCCGCAGCCTGCCCGGGTCGCGCGTCGGTGCCGTCGACGAGCCCGTCCCACGTCCACTTCGGCACGGTGAGGCCGTCCGGCACGTCGCCCGCCGAGTCGTGGTAGGTGCTCATGTATGCCGTCGCCCACGTGAAGTACTCGACGAGCGCGTCGCGTACGGCGGGGTCGTCGCCCAGACCCGCGTCGCCCACGGCGGCGGCGAAGCAGGCCACCGCCCTCGCGTCCATCTCGGGATGGGGGCCGTTGCCCGAGTGCATCCGCACCACGTCGGTCTCGCTCGCGAGCTCGCTGGTGTAGCGCGGCGGGCCACCGAGCGCCTCGGCCCAGTAGGCCGCGAGGCGGCCCGTGTGATCGGGGTGGAAGCCGTGCGAGAACGCATGCGAGACAAGGGGATCCGCCAGGCACCGCTCGTGCCAGGAGTGAGCGAGCCGGGTGAGGGCCGGCATCCCGCCGACGGCGTCGTAGATGGAGGTGGCCACCGAGGCAGACTCCCACCCGAGTGGGCGCACGACAAGAGCCCGGGACCGGCGCGTGCGCGGTCCCGGGCTCTTGTCGTCAGCGGAAGTGGATGAAGTTCGACGGCCAGGACGAGCTCGTGCGCGCGATGATGCGCCGCCCGCTCATCGACGTGTAGGTGCGGCCGAGCACCGTGCCGCCGTAGCCGCTCTCGGAGATGGCGATCTGGTTGCCGTCGGCGCTGACCCAGTCCACGTAGGCGACGTGGTTGGAGTTCCACTGGGCGATGTCGCCGACCCGCGGCGACTGGTCGACCGCGAATCCCTTGGCGCGCGCGTTGTTGTCCCAGCTCTCGGCGTTGCCGAGGTTGCCCGGGTTCCTGATGCCGTTGAGCGAGAGGCGGTACGCCGAGTAGTTCGTACAGTTGTTTCCCCATGCATCGACCGGATAGTTCCACGCGCGCTGGCCGTAGTAGCCAAACCGGTTGATGCAGTTCTGCGTGGCGCGTGAGTAGCACGTCCAGTTCTGTGGCGCCGATCCACCGGTGACAGCCCATGTCACGGTCGAGGCCACGTAGACGGCGGCGTTGCCGGTCCCCAGGACGCGCAGGGCGGAGTTGGCGCCGGCAGTACCCGTCGACCAGACGGCGCCACCGGAGGCGTTGCGGATGACGAGGTTCCCGTTGGACTGCATGCTAGCCGTGCTGCCCGCCGCCGACGTGAACGACGCCCACCTGCGGATGCCCGCCGACGAGACCAGCACGAGGTTGCCGTCGGACCTCATGGTCATCGACCAGGCCAGGTTCGTGGACCTGACCGACTCACCGGAGCGGAGCACCTGACCGGCCAAAATCCGGTCGTAGCGGACGCCCCGGTGGTCCCACACGGTCGTGCCCGCCTGCCGCACCTGCAGGATGCCGTCGTCCGTCAGTGTGACCAGACCGCCGATCCAGCCGTTGGTTCCGCTGGTCCAGGCCACGGCGCCGGTGGGGCGCACGAGGGTGAGGTTGCCATCGGCGCGGATCTCGATGCGACTGCCGGCGCCGGCGCTGCCGGTCGACCAAAGGGCGGTCCCCGCCGCGTTGCGGATGACGAGGTTGCCGTCGCCCTGCACAGTGGCGACGTAGGCCCCACTCGGGGACCGGAGCGCCGTGCCGCTGGACAGGATCTGGCCCGACAAGAGCGTCGTGCCCGCGACGTACGTGTACGCGGCCGCCCGGGTGGTGGTGCCGGCTCGGGTCGTGATCCGGACCGGCACGGCGCCCGTCGCCATGGTGGACGGCACGACGGCCGTGACCTGGGTGGCGGACACCCTTGTGACGCCCGTCGCCGGAACACCACCGATCCACACGCCGGTGACCACCGTGAGGGAGGTGCCGCGCAGCATCACGACGTTTCCACCACGGAGCGGCCCCGACGCTGGCGCCACCGACGAGATGACAGGGGCGTCCTGGTAGGAGAAACGCCCGGCGGGTACAACCGGCGAGGTGCCACCGGGCGTGGTGACGCGCACGTCGACGTCCGCCTCCGCGTGGGCCGGGATGCTGACGCGCAGCTGGGACGCCGAGACCCAGGTCAGACCATTGGCCGGTACGCCACCGAAGGTGACGGCCGAGACACGGCGGTAGCCGCTGCCGGTCAGTGTGACGACGGTGCCCCCCTTCGTCCCTGCAAGCGTCGGGGTGACGCCGCTGACCGTGGGGACCGCGAGGTACTCGAAGCGGCCCGCGGCCACGACGGGGGAGACCCCGCCGGGGGTGGTGACGGTCACGTCGACCGCGCCAAAGGCGTTTGCAGGCGCCGTGACGCGTAGCGTCGTAGCCGAGACGCGGACGAGCCCGGTGCCGGGGCGTCCGCCGAAGGTGACACCGGACGTGAGGGCCAGACGGGTGCCGGTGACCGTGATGACGGTGCCGCCCGTGAGCGGGCCGGCCGGCACCGAGAGCGCCGTGACCGCAGGGACGCCCACGTATTCGAAGGTCGCGCGGGCGTTGTCGGTACTCGTGCCGTTGACGTTGGTGGCGCGCACCCGCACGGCGCCTTCAGCGTGCGGGGGTGCCGTCACCTGCAGGCTGCTGTCGGAGATCCTCACGAGGCCGGTCGCCAGCGCCGTGCCGAAGCGCACCTCACGGACCTCGGCGAGGTTGACACCGGACAGGGTCACGACTGTGCCTCCCTTCAGCGGGCCGGCCGACACCGACAGACCGCTGACGACCGGTGGCCACCCGTAGGTGAACCGGGCCATGGCTGAGGCGAGGGATGTCCCGCCGGGGGCCGTGACGCGTACCTCGACCGGTCCCGACGGGCGCGGTGGCGTGATGACGCGCAGCGTGGTCGGCGACACGCGCACGACACCGGTGGTCGTCGTGGTGCCGAACGTGACGGACGTGGCGCGCCCGAGGTCCGCCCCGGTCAGGGTCACGGACGTGCCTCCGGCCGGCGGGCCGATCTGCGGGGTCAGCCCGGTGATCGTCGGGACGGGCTCGTACGCGTACGCGGAGCCCGCCGATGCGCGGGAGGTCCCGTTGGCGGACGACACGTGCACGTGGACGACGCCTGCCGGCCGCGCCGGTGCGACGGCCCGGATGGTCGTCGCCGAGACGACCGTGAAGGAGGTGGGCGTGCCGCCAAACGTCACCTTCGCGGCGCTGGCGAGGCGGGTGCCCGTGATGAGCACCGGCGTCCCCCCACGCAGGGGACCCGCCGCGGCCGAGAGCGACGTCACGGCAGGCGGGGGGTAGTAGCCGAAGCGGCCCGACGACACCGGGGACGTGGTGCCCCCGAGTGACGTGACGCGGACGTCCACGGTGCCGGGGGCGTGGGGCGGGCTCACGACGCGCATGCTCGTGGAAGAGACCGGCGTGACGGAGGGGGCGGCGGTCGTGCCGAACCAGACCGAGGTGACGGCCGAGAGGCCCGTTCCCGTGATGATGACGACGGTGCCCCCACCGGTGCCGCCCGAGGCCGGCCACACCCTCGTCAGGGTCGGCGGGGCGATGTACGTGTAGGTGCCCGCGGTCGTTGCGGCTGAGCTGCCGCCCGGGGTCGTGACGACCACTCGCGCGGCTCCGGCGGCGTGAGCGGGCGCCGTCACGCGCAGCTGGGTGCTCGACAGCACGGTGAGCTGAGTGCCTGCCACGCCGCCGAACGTCACCTTCGTGGCCCCGGTGAGGCGGGTCCCGGTGACGGTCAGAACGGTGCCGCCCCGTGTCGGTCCGGCCACGGTGGAGAGCCCCGAGACCGTGGGTGTGGGCACGACCGGCGGTGCGACGTAGACCAGTCGTCCGGCAGACGTCACCGGTGACATGCCGCCCGGGGTCAGGACCCGCACCGCGACGGCGCCCGCGGGGCGCCCGGGAACGGTGACCCGCACCTGGGTGGCGTTGAGCCGGCTGAACGCGGTCGCCGCGGTGGGGCCGAGGTAGACCGCCCTGCTCCGCGTGAGGTCGGTGCCGGTGACGGTGAGCAGCGTGCCACCAACAGTGGGGACCCTCCCGACGGACAGCGACGTCACGGTCGGCACCGGGTCGAAGGCGAAGGTCGAGCGGATGGAGACGGGCGAGGTGCCGGCCGGCGTCGTTACTCGGACGTTGACCACGCCGGCCGCGTGCGCGGGCGTTACGACGCGCACGCGGGTGGCCGAGACCTTGGTGACGGCCGTGACGCCCGCGGTTCCGAACCACACCTTCATGGTGGTGCCCACACCGGTCCCCGACAGCTCGACGGAGGTGCCACCTTGCACGGGTCCGGCCGTGACGGAGAGGGCGGGGGCGACCGGGGCGGCGGCGACGACCGCGGCCTGCGCACGGACCACGGGCGCCGGGGACGTCGTCACCTGAGCCGCCGACGAGGCCGGTGTCGTCGTGACGCCGGGAACCGGGACGGACGGGGTGGGCGACGTGGCCGCGTGAGCTGGTGGGGCGGCGGCCAGGCCCGGGATCCCGGCAAGGAGGGCCAGCGAGACCAGAGTGGCGAGGGCGCGCCCTCCGACACGCTGGTGGGGGGCTCGGTGTTCGGCGTTCCGTGTCGTCGGTGGCATCATTCGTCGCTTCTCCTTGCAGTCAGCACGTCCGCCGAGCAGTCTGCATGGGCAAATGTCGCCTTGTACGCGGTTTCGCCCTAATTGGGGTGCCCCAACCGCAACACCAGCCCCAGATGTGGTGGCGATGCGCCGCCCGACGAGGCCGTCGGAGACCTCGGAGAGCCGGTCTCAGTCGACCCGCGGCAGGTCCGGGCGCAGCCGCAGCACCACGAGGGCCTGCACGCCGCCGATGACCGCCAGGACCAGCCAGACCAGTGACAGGCTGCCGCTGACGTCGCGGACGAGGCCCATGGCGAGCGGTCCCACCGAGGCGATGCCGTAGGAGAAGAGGAAGGCCATGCCCGTGAGGCGTCCGCTCGCCTCCGGCGTGCGGGCGTAGCGCACGAGCAGCACGAGGGCGAGCGAGAACGCGGCACCCTGCCCGAGACCCGCGATGACGGCCCACAGCCACGGCGCCGCGAGCGGCGCGACGAGGATGGCCAGGCAGCCGACGACGCCGAGGCCCGCGGCCGGCATGAGCAGGCGCCGCATGTCGGTGGCCTTGTCGCTCAGCACCGGTCCGAGCAGACCCGACACGATCTGGGCACCGCTGAAGGCGGCGGCGAGGTAGCCGGCCGAGCCTCGGGACCAGCCGTGCTCGACGTAGGTCGGCGCCAGCCACGTGACGGCCGAGTAGAAGCACCACGACTGCAGGGCCAGGTAGCCCGCGACGAGCCAGGCCGTGCGGTGGCGCCACGGCAGCCGACCCGGCCCCTCCTCGTCGGGCGTGTGGTGCGGGTTGGCGCGCACGGTGAAGGGCACCCACGCGAGCACCCCCACGACCGCGACGACGGTCCACGAGCCGAGCGAGCCCTGCCAGCTGCCGAGGCGGTCGGCGAGGGGCACCGCGAGCGCGGAGCTCACCGCCGCCCCGCCCATCATCGCCAGCATGTAGAGACCTGTGACCAGGCCGGTGCGCCTGGGCGGGAAGTACGTCTTGACCAGGCGCGGCAGCAGCGTGCCGGCGACGGCGATCCCCACCCCGCACAGGAACGTGCCGACGTAGAGGACGACGACGTTGCCCCCGCTGAAGCGGCTCGCCGTGCCGACGACGATGCTGACGGCAGCGGCCAGGACCGCGCCCGCCGCGCCCATGCGGTGGGCGATCCGGCTCGCCAGCGGCGCGAAGAGACCCATGCAGAGCACCGGCAGGGTGGTCAGCGCCCCGGCGGCGGCGTGGCTGAGGCCGAGGTCGGCCGAGATCGCGTCCAGCAGGGGCGGGATGCTCGTGATGGCGATGCGCAGGTTCGCCGCGACGGCCACGAGCGCGACGGCCATGACCCACACGGGTGGGAGGGGCCGGATGGCTGGGTCTCGTCGGAGCACCCTCAGAGACTAGATGTGTCGAGCACGAGGTCCGCGCGGTCCCTCGTCGAGTCGCCCGAGAAGAGCGCGGACTCCTGGTCGGCCCACCGCTGCCACTGCGGCCGGTAGGCCTCGCCGTCCCGGGCGATGCCGCGGTCGCGGCGCAGCGCGGTGTCCGCGTCGACGAAGACGGTGACGGCGGCATACGGCCGGGCAGGACCGACGCTGGCACCGCAACCCTCGACGACGAGGAAGCGGCACGGCGGCACGTCCTTCGTCCCCGCCCACCGCTCGCGCACCCAGCTCCACAGCCGGTATGCCGCGTGCTCCCCGCGAGACAGCGGCTCGAGCACCTGCCGGGTGAGCAGGGCAGGGGCCGCGGCGAGGCCGTCCCAGCCGGGGTAGAGGTGGTCCATGTGGACGACGGCGACCGGTCCCGTGGCTGCCAGCGCCAGCTCGACGCCGCGCGCGAGGGTGGTCTTGCCGGCGCCACTCGGGCCGTCGAGGGCGATGACCACGACGTCGCCGCAGCGGGGCTCGGCGGTGAGCGCGAGGGAGACCACGGCAGCGACGTGCTCGGCGCGTGGCGGCCTCGTCACCTCGTCCCACATGGGCGCGACCCTAGCCGGTCAGGTCGCTGGCCTAGCCTTGGTGCATGCCCGTCGCCACCAGAGTCATCGCCTGCCTCGACGTCGACGCGGGTCGCGTCGTCAAGGGCGTCAACTTCGAGAACCTCCGCGACGCCGGCGACCCCGTCGAGCTCGCCAAGGTCTACGACGACCAGGGCGTCGACGAGCTGACCTTCCTCGACGTGACCGCGAGCAGCGGCAACCGCGAGACGACCTACGACGTCGTGCGGCGCACGGCCGAGCAGGTGTTCATCCCGCTGACCGTCGGCGGCGGCGTGCGCACCGTCGACGACGTCGACCGCCTGCTGCGCGCCGGGGCCGACAAGGTCGGCGTCAACACGGCGGCGATCGCGCGGCCCGAGCTCATCTCCGAGATCGCGAGCCGGTTCGGGGCCCAGGTGCTGGTCCTGTCGGCCGACGTGCGCCGCCGCATCGGCGACGACGGCCGCCCCACCGACGACTTCGTCATGACGACTCACGGCGGCCGCACCCCCGTCGACCTCGACGCCGTCGAGTGGTGCGCCCGCGCGGCGGAGCTCGGTGCGGGCGAGATCCTGCTCAACTCGATGGACGCCGACGGCACCAAGGACGGCTTCGACCTCGAGCTGATCCGGCGCGTCCGGGCCGCCGTCTCGGTGCCGGTCATCGCGAGCGGTGGCGCAGGTCGGGTCGAGCACTTCGCTCCGGCCGTCGAGGCCGGCGCCGACGCCGTCCTCGCCGCGAGCGTCTTCCACTTCCGCGAGCTCACGGTCGGAGAGGTCAAGGACGCCCTGCGCGCCGCCGGCGTCACGGTGCGCTGAGCCTCAGCTGATGCCGAGCTCCGCGCCCTGCAGGGCCGCAATGTCGTCGGCGTCGCCCTCGAAGGCGATCCGGGCCACGCTCTTTCGGCCGTACGCGTAGAGGACGAGCTCGCCGACCGGGCCGCGCAGGACGACGGTCCCGTGGGCGTCGGGCAGCTTCGCGGCATACCGGCCTCGGCCCTCGGCGATGAGCACGATGCCGGTGGGCGCCTTGCGGAACATCAGGCGTGCCGACCGGCGCAGGGCCGACCACAGCTTGCCCTCGAGTTGCGGCACGAGCTCGCGCGGTTGCCACCCCGGCTGCGCCCGGCGGACGTCCTCGTGGTGCACGAAGTACTCGATGAGGTTCGTGATCTCGTCGACCTTCGCGTTCGACATCGGGTTCCAGGCCGGCGCGCCCCGGCGCACCCGGGCGACGACCGCGGCGTAGTCGCCGTTCGCGATCCGGCTCTGCTCGCGGTCGAGGTGGCCCTCGAGGAAGGGCACGAACCGGCCCACCGAGAGGTCGGGACGGTTCTCGCGCACGAGCAGGTGCGCGGCGAGGTCGCGCGTCTGCCAGCCCTCGCACAGGGTCGGGCGGTCGGGTCCGAGCCGGTCGAGCTCGTCGCAGAGCAGGAGGCGTTCGGACCTGGCGTGGCGCGTCATGGCCTCATCCTGTCAGGGGCGCCCGGCAGGTCACGAACAACTCGTTGGATCACCGGCCCGTCACCTCCGTAGGGTCGGACGGTGATCGAGCTCGTGCGCCCCACCGCAGACCTCAGCGACGGCTGGTGGGAGATGGTCGACGACTTCGGAGGCACCACGATCCACGGGTCCGGCTACCGTTCGGGGGACCGCGAGGTGCTCGCCGAGCCGGCCGCCTTCGCCGAGTGGGTCGACTGGCTGGGGCGGCAGGAGCACCCGGACGAGCCGCTGCCGCCCGAACGTGTCGCGTCGTCGTACCGCTGGGTCCTCGACGACGGCCGTGTGGTCGGCACGATCGCGATCCGCCACGGGCTCACCCCCTCGCTCGTCGCCGAGGGCGGCCACATCGGGTATGCCGTCCGGCCGGCCGCGCGTCGCCGGGGCGTCGCGACGGCGGCGCTCGCGCAGGCTCTCGCCATCGCCGCCCGCCGTGGCATCGACCCGGCCCTCATCACGTGCGACCGCACGAACGTCGCGTCGGCGCGCACCATCGCCGCCTGTGGCGGAGTGCTCGAGGACACGCGCGACGACGTGCTGCGCCACTGGGTGCGGACCGGCGCGGCGGCCGACCCCATCGGCCCGGGTCCGGTCGAGACGCGGCTCGCGCGGCTCGTGCCGGTCACCTGGGACGAGGCCCAGGCGATGCTCGCCGGCTCCCGGCGAAGCGACTGGGCGCCGGGCTACCCGCGCGAGGACGACCTCGACGCGGTGCGCGGGATGACCGCGGACGGACCCGACGCGTGGACGCCCCGGCACGTCGTGCGGCGCTCCGACGGGTTGGCGGTCGGCAGCATCGGCTGCTTCGGGCCGCCCGTCGACGGGGTCGTCGAGGTGGGCTACGGCCTCGTCGAGTCGGCGCGGGGCGGCGGGCTGATGACCGACGTGCTCTCGGGAATGGTGCGGTCGCTCGAGGCAGCCGGCCTCCGCGTCGTGGCGCACACGCTCCCCGACAACGTGCCGAGCCACCGGGTGCTCGGCCGGCTCGGGTTCGTGCGCGAGGACGAGGCGCCCGGTGGGGCGACCGACGAGTGGCTGTGGGTGAGGCGAAGCGGTGCCGGTGCTGTCGTCGGCGCGTGAGAGGCTGAGGGGTCGACCACAGAGCAGAACACCAGGGGAGCCGAAGAGCGTGAACGTCCCGACCACCTCGACCCTGCGGGAGGGTCTCGCCGTCATCGGCCGAGGCATCAAGGGACAGCCCCGGTGGTTCTCCCTCGCCGTCGTCGGCAGCATCGTCTACGGCGTCATGACCAGCCTCACCGCGGCGGCCATCGGCTACGTCGTGCGCGAGGCGGTGACGCCCGCGATCGCCGCACGGCACGTCACGCCCGGGCAGCTCTGGTTCATCGGTGGCGTCATGGCCGCCGTCGTGCTCACGACCACCGTCGGGGTCATCGGCCGACGCCTCGCCGGAGGTGTCGCCATGTTCAACCTCGGCGCGATGTACCGCCGCCGGGTCACGCGGCAGTACCTTCGCCTCCCGCTCAGCTGGCACCACAAGCACCCCTCCGGGCAGCTGCTGTCCAACGCCAACGCCGACGTCGAGGCCACGTGGAACATCTTCGCGCCGCTGCCGATGGCGCTCGGCGTCGTCGTCATGCTGCTCTTCGGCATCGTCCAGATGGTCGTCGTCGACCCCTGGCTCGCCGTCGTGGGCCTCACCGTCTTCCCGATGCTCTTCCTCGCCAACGTCGCCTTCCAGCGCGCGATGTCACCGCGGGTCACGCGGGCCCAGCAGCTGCGGGCCGACGTCTCCGAGGTGGCGCACGAGAGCTTCGAGGCCGCACTCATCGTCAAGTCGCTCGGGCGTGAGGACCACGAGGCCGACCGGTTCCGTGCGGTCACCGACGAGCTGCGCGACGCCAACATCGACGTGGGCCGCACCCGTGGACGGTTCGACCCCGCCATCGAGGCCATCCCGACCATCGGCACCCTCGCCGTCCTCTTCGTCGGCACCCTGCGCGTGCGCAGCGGCCTGCTGTCCGCGGCCGAGGTCGTGCAGATCGCCTACCTCTTCTCGATCCTCGCCTTCCCGGTGCGGGCGCTCGGCTGGGTGCTGGCCGAGCTGCCCCGAGCGGTCGTCGGCTGGAACCGCGTCTCCGCCGTGCTCGACGCGACGGGCAGCATGACCTACGGCGAGCGGGCGCTGCCAGTCGGCGCCGCCAGCCACCTGCAGGCCGAGGGCCTCGCCTACGCCTACGAGATCGTGGCCGAGGACGGTTCCGCCGACCTGAACCCCGCCATCGTCGACGTCACGCTCGACGTCGCGCCCGGCTCGACGGTGGCGGTCGTCGGCCTCACGGGCAGCGGCAAGTCCACCCTCACCAACCTCGTGATGCGCCTCGTCGACCCCGACAGCGGGGCCGTGCTGCTCGACGGCGTCGACCTCCGTGAGGTCAGACGCGCGGGCGTCAGCGACGTCGCCGCGCTCGTCGCGCAGCAGACGTTCATGTTCGACGACAGCGTGCGCGGCAACATCACGCTCGGCACCGCACACGACGACGACAGCGTCTGGCGGGCGCTCCACGTCGCGCAGGGAGCGACGTTCGTCGAGCGGCTGCCCGACGGCCTCGACACCCACGTCGGCGAGCGGGGCGCCAGCCTCTCCGGCGGCCAGCGCCAGCGAATCGCCCTGGCCCGCGCGGTGATCCGCCGTCCGCAGCTGCTCATCCTCGACGACGCCACGTCCGCCGTCGACCCCAGTGTCGAGCAGGCGATCCTCGGTGGCCTGCGCGAGGCCAGCTCGGGCACCACGGTGCTCGTCGTCGCCTACCGCATGGCGACGATCCTGCTCGCCGACGAGGTCGTCTACGTCGAGCAGGGCCGCGTCCTCGACCACGGCTCGCACGCCGAGCTGCTCGGCCGGTGCGCGGGCTACGAACGGCTCGTGACGGCATACGCCCGCGAAGCCGCCGAACGCGAGGCCATCGCCGCCGACGAGGAGTTCGGCGACGCCCTGCCCGTCGACGACGAGGCCGGGCGCGGCCCGGCCGAGGAGGTCTCCCGATGAGCATGCGTTCCCAGGTCCTCGTCGAGCACCACGGTGTCGCCACCGGCAAGGACATGTCGACGTGGCAGACCCTCAAGCGCGGCGTCGAGCTCTCGCCCGAGCTGCGCAAGGGCATCTGGGTCACCGTCGCCCTCGCCGTCCTCTCCACGCTCGGACGCGTGCTCGTCCCGTTCGTCGTGCAGCGCATCACCGACGAGGGGCTGCTCGCCGCGGGTGGTCCCGACACGGGTGTCGTCGCGCTCTACGTCGGCATCGCGATGGTCGGCGTCGCCGTGACCGCGCTGTCGGCGTACTTCGTCAACGTGCGCCTCTTCCGCTCGTCCGAGAGCGGGCTGGCGACGCTGCGGCTCAAGGCGTTCCGGCACATCCACGACCTCGCGATGCTCACCCAGAACACCGAGCGCCGCGGATCGCTCGTCTCGCGCGTCACCTCCGACGTCGACACGATCTCGATGTTCGTGCAGTTCGGCGGGCTCATGCTCATGATCAACCTCGCGCAGATCACCCTCGCGACGGTGCTCATGCTCGTCTACAGCCCGCTCCTCGGCCTCGTCGTGTGGCTGTGCTTCGTGCCGCTGTTCCTCATCATCCGCAAGTTCCAGGGCATCGTCGGTCGCGCCTACACGCGGGTGCGCGAGCGCGTCGGCGACATGCTCGGCGCCATCTCCGAGGCCGTGGTCGGAGCGCAGGCGATCCGCGCCTACGGCGTCGAGGACCGCACGGCCGAGCGCATCGACGCCGCGGTCGAGGAGCACCGCAAGGCCGCCATCGGCGCCCAGGCCCGGTCGGTCGTCGCCTTCACCTCCGGGCAGCTCGTCTCGGGGCTCACCACGGCAGTCGTCCTCGTCGTCGGCACCGTGCTCGCCGTGCGTGGCAGCCTGACCCTCGGTGAGCTGCTCGCCTTCCTCTTCCTCGTCAACCTCTTCACGATGCCGGTGCAGCAGGCGACCGAGATCCTCAACGAGATGCAGAACGCCGTCGCCGGCTGGCGCCGGGTCATCGGCATCATCGACACCCCGGCCGACGTCTCCGACCCCGGCGAGTCCGGCGTCGAGCTGCCGCGAGGGCCGATCACCGTGCGGTTCGACGGAGTCGGCTTCGCCTACCCGGGCGGCGAGCAGGTGCTCCACGACGTCGACCTCACCATCGCCCCCCGCAGCCGCGTGGCCATCGTCGGCGAGACCGGCTCGGGCAAGTCGACCCTCGCGAAGCTCCTGACGCGCCTCATGGACCCCACGAGCGGGCGGGTGCTCCTCGACGGCGTCGACCTGCGCACCGTGCGCTTCTCGTCGCTGCGCTCGCGCGTCGTCCTCGTGCCGCAGGAGGGCTTCCTCTTCGACGGCACCCTCCTCGACAACATCCGGTTCGGCCGGCCTGAGGCGAGCGAGGACGACGTGCGGCTCACCCTCACCGAGCTGGGGCTCGACGCCTGGGCCGCGACCTTGCCGCTGGGCCTCGCCACCGACGTCGGCCAGCGCGGCGAGTCGCTGTCGGCAGGGGAGCGGCAGCTCGTCGCGCTCGCCAGGGCCTACCTCGCCGACCCCGACCTTCTCGTCCTCGACGAGGCGACGTCGGCCGTCGACCCGAGCACCGAGGTGCGGCTCCAGCGCGCCCTCGACTCGCTGACGCGTGGGCGCACCTCGATCGCGATCGCCCACCGTCTCTCGACGGCCCAGGCCGCCGACGAGGTCATCGTCGTCGACGCGGGGCGCATCGTCGAACGCGGCCACCACACCGAGCTCGTCCGCCTCGGCGGCGTCTACTCCCGCCTCCACGCCTCGTGGGTCGCCCAGCAGCAGGCCGTCTGACCCCACCGACCCGCGCCCTGGGCACCGAACGCAGCGTTCGATGTCGAAAACCGTGTTCCAACACCGCTTTCGAGACCGAACGCGGCGTTCGGTGCGCGCGACGGCACAATGGCGGCGTGACCGACTCCCGCAACCCGACCGGCCCGGCGCTCGACCCGGCACTCGACCCCACGTCCCTCGACCCGAACGTCGCCGCGCTGCTGAAGCGCGACCAGCACGGGTTGGTGGCGGCCGTGGTGCAGCAGCACGACAGCGGCGAGGTGCTCATGGTCGGCTGGATGGACGACGAGGCCCTGCGTCGCACCCTCACCGAGGGCAGGGTGACCTTCTGGTCACGCAGCCGCGAGGAGTACTGGCGCAAGGGCGACACGAGTGGTCACGTCCAGTGGGTCAAAGGGGTGCGCCTCGACTGCGACGGTGACGCCCTGCTCGTCAGCGTCGACCAGGTCGGGGCAGCCTGCCACACGGGCGACCGCACCTGCTTCGACGCGCGCGTGCTGCCCGCCGTCGTCGGCGAGGCCTGATCACAAGCGCCTTCGGCAGCCTCAGGCCGGCACCACCGATCGCACCACCTCGACGACCGCCTTCCAGGCCGGGCCGAGCATCTCGACCCCGCCCACCTCCGCGACGGCGAGGTAGATGGCGATGAAGGTCAGCGCCGGCCCGACGACGAACCGCTCGGTGAAGTGGTTCGTGCTCAGGGCCGCGTAGTTGAACCGGTGCCTCCAGAACGGCCAGAACAGCGGGCAGCCCTGCACGGTGGCCATGTCGCCGAGCAGGTGCACCGCGGTGCCGATGCCGACCGCCCACGGGATGACGTCCGGCGAGAACGAGTCGAAGAGGGCGCCGCGCGTCAGCGCAGCGCCGACGAGCAGGCAGGCCGCGGTGTGGAGCACGGGCACCTTGACGAGCGACACGTGCACGGCGGCCGAGGCGATCGCGAAGAGGAACGCGAGGTAGAGGCCGAGGGCGAGACCGCCCGCGTTCGTGGCGAGGACGCCGAGCCCGGTGAACATCGCGAGCCCGAGCAGCGAGTGGGTCCCGTTGCGGTGCCCGCCCAGGCAGAACCCGACGACTGTCGCGAGCACCGTCGTCACCGGCCCCAGCGAGCGGGCGATGGTGCCGGACGGGTGGTCGAGGTCGGGAAGCATGGCCGAGCCGGCCCCCACGACGGCGGCAACGGGAACCGCCCAGCCGTCCACGGCCACCCCGTGCTGTCGCAGCAGCGGCACGACGGCGAGCACCGCCACGGCCCCCGAGGTCGCGTGCGTGCGGCCGATCACCGGGCGCACCGGGGGAGCGATGGGCGCCTGGGGCGCCGGCTCAGCGGGGACACTGCTGTCTCCTTCGTGTCCGGTCGGTGCCGTTGCGGCTCGAACCCTGGGCGCAACCGTGGAATCGCCTGTGCCGCAACGACTTGCCGGTGCCGACTCTCCCTGCGCAGATGTCGGCGTGAGGCTATCGCGACGGATTCGAAGACGCGCGCCCGGGTCGCCACCCCTCTCGCCTGGCGGAGCCCGCGCGGCCCGGTCTGCCCGGTGGGCCAGAATGGTTGCGTGCCCGACACGACGACCCCGCCCGCTCCGACGCCGCACGCCGACCTCGCCTGGGGTCGCACGTGGCCGAGCCTCGAGGTCTTCACCGAGCTCGCCCTCGAGCACCGTCGCGTCATCCCGGTCGTACGCCGGGTGCTCGCCGACGCCGAGACGCCCGTGGGCGTCTACCGCAAGCTCGCGAAGGACGCGCCGGGCACCTTCCTGCTCGAGTCTGCCGAGCACGGCGGCGTCTGGTCGCGCTACTCCATCGTGGGCGCGCGCAGCGCCGCCACCCTCACCGAGCTCGACGGCCAGGCGCACTGGATCGGCGAACCGCCGGTCGGCCTGCCCGTCGACGGTGACCCGACCGCCGCGGTCCGCGACACGGTCGCGGCCCTGGCCACGCCGCGTACGGCAGGGCTGCCTCCGCTGACGGGCGGGCTCGTCGGCGCCATCACCTACGACGCCGTGCGCCACTGGGAGAAGGTGCCCGACGACGGCCGCGACGACCTCGGGCTGCCCGAGGTCGCCATGATGCTCGCCACCGACCTCGCCGTCTTCGACCACAGCGACGGGTCGTTGCTGCTCGTCGCGAACGCCGTCAACCACGACGCGACCGACGAACGCATCGAGGAGGCGTGGGCCGACGCCGTGGCCCGGCTCGACCGCATGACGGACGAGCTCGCGGCACCGGCCCCCAGCACGGTCGCGACCATCGAGCCGCTGAGCAGCGAGCCCACGAGCAGTCACACCCAGACCGAGTTCGAGGAGATGGTCGAGGAGGCGAAGGAGGCGATCCGTGCGGGCGAGGCCTTCCAGATCGTCGTCTCGCAACGCTTCAGCGTGCCGTGCCGGGCCGACTCGCTCGACGTCTACCGGGCCCTGCGCGTCAGCAACCCGAGCCCCTACATGTACCTCCTGCGTCTGCCCCACCCGGACGGCTCGTCCTACGACATCGTGGGCTCGAGCCCCGAGGCCCTCATCAAGGTCACCGGCCGGCAGGCGATCACCCACCCCATCGCCGGCTCGCGGCCCCGTGGCAAGAGCCCCGACCACGACGCGCACCTCGCCGAGGAGCTGCTGGGCGACGCCAAGGAGCGCGCCGAGCACCTGATGCTCGTCGACCTGGCCCGCAACGACCTGCAGCGCATCTGCCGGGCCGGCACGGTCGACACGGTCGACTTCATGTCGATCCGCCGCTACAGCCACATCATGCACATCGAGTCGACGGTGGTCGGCGACCTGCGCGACGACCAGAGCGCCTACGACGCGCTCGTCGCCACCTTCCCGGCGGGCACGTTGAGCGGCGCGCCGAAGCCGCGGGCGATGGCGCTCATCGACGCGTACGAGGGACTGCGTCGCGGGCTCTACGGCGGCGTCGTCGGCTACCTCGACTTCTCCGGTGACCTCGACATGGCCATCGCCATCCGCACCGCCCTCATCAAGGACGGCCGGGCGCACGTCCAGGCGGGGGCGGGGATCGTCGCCGACTCCGTGCCGCACCTCGAGTACGAGGAGACCGTCAACAAGGCGGCCGCCGCGCTGCGGGCCGTTGCCGCGGCCGGGGGGCTGCGACCGCTGGGGAACCACCGCGCATGACCTTCCTCACCCTGGACAAGAAGCGAGCCGCGCTCGTCGTGCTCCTCCCCGCGGCGCTCCTGCTCGGCCTCACGACGCGCACGTGGGCAACCGGCGAGTCCCGCGACGTGCTCAGCCGCGCGGTCACCGAGGTGACCGGAGGGGCAGCCGCCCCGGGCGTCGTCGGCCTGTGCGCCGTCTGCGTCGTCGCGCTGCTCGGTCTCATGACGGGCGGACGCGTGATCCGGGCGCTCTCCGCAGGCGTGCTGGTGCTCTCGGCCGTGGGCGCCGCCCTGATGACGCTGTTCGTCGCGCTGCGGCCCGTCACGACGGTGACCGACGCCGTGGCGCGCGAGCTGGCCCGCACGACGGCCCCCGCGGCAACGGGCACGAGCACCGTGTGGGCCTGGCTCGCGGTCGTCGTCGCCGCCCTCCTGGCGGTGGGCGCCGCCCTCGCGACTGCCTCGAGCCGCAGCTGGGCCGGTCTGTCCGGCCGCTACGAGCGCGGTGCCAAGCCGGCGAGCGGCCCTCGCGGCGAGGTGCGCACGACCTGGGACGAGCTGAGCGAGGGTCACGACCCGACCCTGCGCGACGCCCCTGACGAGACCTGACAGAATGAGCACCGTCGGCCCGCACGGGCGTGGAGCCGACCGGACGAGAGAGGACGCCATGGAAGAGCAGCACGAGGACCACGGTCACAGCACCGCCGCCTGGACGGGGGTCGGGGTCATCCTGCTCGGCACGGCGATCGCGTCGGTCGCGGTCGTCATCCCCAGCCTCGTCCTCGGCATCATCGGTGCGGTCGTCATCGTGGCCGGCATCATCGCCGGAAAGGTCCTGTCGATGGCCGGCTACGGCGCAGGCAAGCACCACGCTCAGGCCGGGTCGATCGTCGACGCCCCTGACGAGGCCGGCGCCGGGACCCTCGGCAAGAGCTGAGCGCAGTGCCGACCGTTCTCGACGAGATCATCAGCGGCGTCCGCGAGGATCTCGGGCGCCGCCGCGCCGCCCTGCCGCTCGGCGAGCTCGAGGCTCGCCTTGCCTCGGTGGGCCCTGCCGTCGACCCGATGCCGGGCATCCGGTCGGCCGAGGGGGTCGCGGTCATCGCCGAGGTCAAGCGGTCGAGCCCCAGCAAGGGGGCCCTGGCCGACATCCCCGAGCCGGGCCGCCTCGCCGCGGCGTATGCCGCCGGCGGAGCGAGCGCCATCAGCGTGCTCACCGAGGAGCGCCGGTTCTCGGGCAGCCTCGCCGACCTCGACGAGGTGCGGGCGGCAGTGCGAACGCCCCTGCTGCGCAAGGACTTCATGGTCGACCCCTACCAGGTCACCGAGGCCCGCGTGCACGGCGCAGACCTGGTGCTGCTGATCGTCGCCGGTCTCGACGACGTGCTGATGCGCGACCTGCACCAGCAGGCGGGCGAGCTGGGCATGACCGCGCTCGTCGAGGTGCACGACGCCGCAGAGCTGGACCGCGCGCTCGCGCTGGACCCCGTGCTCGTCGGCGTCAACGCCCGCAACCTCAAGACCCTCGAGGTCGACCCCCGCACCGTCACCGACCTGCTGCCGCGCGTGCCCGACGGTGTCGTCGGCGTCGCCGAGAGCGGTGTCACCGGTCCCGACGACGTCGTGACCTACGTGCGCGCCGGCGCCGGCGCCGTGCTCGTGGGCGAGGCCCTCGTGCGCGACGGCGCACCCGAGCACGCCGTGCGTGCGTTCATCGAGGCAGCGGCCGCCGCGCGCGCCGCTGCCGACCAGGAGTGAGCATGACCACGTCCCAGGCTCCGGCACACGGCCGGTTCGGCGACTTCGGCGGGCGCTACGTCCCCGAGGCCCTCATCCCCGCCCTCGAGCAGCTCGAGGAGGTGTGGCGCAAGGCCGTCGTCGACCCGGAGTTCGTCGGCGAGCTCGAGCGCCTGCAGCGCACCTACACCGGCCGGCCCAGCATCATCACCGAGGTGCCCCGGTTCGCCGAGCACTGTGGTGGCGCCCGCGTCATCCTCAAGCGCGAGGACCTCAACCACACGGGCTCGCACAAGATCAACAACGTCCTCGGCCAGGCCCTGCTGACCAAGCGCATGGGCAAGACCCGCGTCATCGCCGAGACCGGCGCGGGCCAGCACGGGGTGGCCACCGCCACCGCGGCGGCGCTGCTCGGGCTCGAGTGCGTCGTCTACATGGGCCGCAAGGACACCGAGCGCCAGGCGCTCAACGTCGCGCGGATGCGCCTGCTCGGAGCCACCGTCGTGCCGGTCGACAACGGCAGCAAGACGCTCAAGGACGCCGTCAACGAGGCGTTCCGCGACTGGGTGGCCAACGTCGCGACCACCCACTACGTCCTCGGGACCGTGACCGGGCCGCACCCGTTCCCCGAGATGGTCCGCGACTTCCACCGCGTCATCGGGGTCGAGGCGCGTCAGCAGGTGCTCGACCTCGTCGGCCGGCTGCCCGATGCCGTGCTGGCCTGCGTCGGCGGCGGCTCCAACGCCATCGGCATCTTCCACCGCTTCATCGACGACCCCTCGGTGCGGCTCATCGGCTTCGAGGCCGGCGGCGAGGGCGTCGCCACCGGCAAGCACGCCGCGCGCTTCTCCGCCGGCGTCCCCGGCGTGCTCCACGGCGCCTTCACCTACGTCATGCAGGACGAGGACGGCCAGACGGTCGAGTCGCACAGCGTGTCGGCGGGTCTCGACTACCCGAGCGTCGGTCCCGAGCATGCCCACCTGCTCGACTCGGGCCGGGCCGAGTACCGGCCCGTGTCCGACGACGAGGCGATGGAGGCCTTCTCGCTGTTGTCGCGCACCGAGGGCATCCTCCCCGCGATCGAGAGCGCGCACGCCCTCGCGGGCGCCATGAAGGTCGGGCGCGAGCTCGGTCCCGACGCCGTGCTGCTCGTCAACCTCTCGGGGCGTGGCGACAAGGACGTCCACACGGCCGCCGAGTGGTTCGGCCTCATCGCCGACGACGGCACACCGCGCCTGCCCGACGATGCCGGCGCCAAGGGCATGGGGGAGCAGCAGTGAGCGTCGCCACCATCATCGAGAAGTGCCGCGCCGACGACCGCCCGGCCCTGGTCGGCTACCTCCCGGTCGGCTTTCCCTCGGTCGAGGGGTCCATCGCCGCCATGCGGGTCCTCGTCGAGTCCGGCGTCGACATCGTCGAGATCGGCGTGCCCTACAGCGACCCGGTCATGGACGGTCCCGTCATCCAGGACGCCGCCGTGCGGGCCCTGGCCGCCGGCGTGCACCTCACCGACATCTTCACCGCGGCCCGCGAGGTCTCGGCCGCCGGCGCCGGTGCGCTCGTCATGACGTACTGGAACCCGGTCCTGCGCTACGGGGTCGAGCGCTTCGCTGCTGACCTCGCCGCCGCCGGGGGAGCCGGGCTCATCACGCCCGACCTCATCCCCGACGAGGCCGGCGCGTGGATCGCCGCTGCGGACGCCCACGACCTCGACAAGGTCTTCCTCGTGGCACCCAGCTCGACGCCCGAGCGGCTCGCCGCGGTGACCGCCCAGTGCCGTGGGTTCGTCTACGCGACGGCCGTCATGGGGGTCACCGGAGCGCGGGCGAGCGTGGGAGAGGCCGCCGACGCGCTCGTGTCGCGCACCCGCGAGCACACCGACCTGCCCGTCTGCGTCGGGCTCGGTGTCTCGACCGGCGACCAGGCGGCCGAGGTCGGGCGCTTCGCCGACGGCGTCATCGTCGGCTCGGCGCTCGTGCGCTGCCTCACGGAGGCCGACTCCGACGAGCAGGGGCTCGAAGCCCTCGGCGCCCTGGCCCGCGAGCTCGCCGACGGCGTGCGGCGGGCTCGCACATGAGTCTGCTCGCCGGCCTTCCGACGGTCATGCCCGTCGAGATCCCGTCGCCCAGCGTCGGGGTCTGGCACCTCGGCCCGCTGCCGATCCGCGGCTACGCCCTGTGCATCCTCGCGGGGATCGTCGTCGCCGTCTGGCTGACCCAGCGTCGCCTCGAGGCGCGCGGCCACCGTCAGGGCATCGCGATCGACATCTCCGCCTGGGCGGTGCCGTTCGGCATCCTCGGCGGCAGGCTCTACCACCTCATCACCACGCCGCAGCCGTACTTCGGCGAGGGCGGCGACCCGTGGAAGGCGTTCGCCATCTACGAGGGTGGCCTCGGCATCTGGGGTGCCGTGGCCCTCGGCGCCGTCGGCGCGGCGATCGGCTGCCGCAAGCACGGTGTCGCGTTCCGCGACTTCGTCGACGCCGCCGCCCCGGGACTCGCGATCGCGCAGGCCATGGGCCGTTTCGGCAACTGGTTCAACAACGAGATCTACGGAGCGCCCACCGACCTGCCGTGGAAGCTGCGCATCTACGACTGGGACACCTCTGCCGGACGGGCGATCGTCGACGCGCAGGGCAACCCCGTCGTCAAGGGCTACTTCCACCCGACGTTCCTCTACGAGGCCCTCTGGTGCCTGCTGCTCGCGGCCTTCCTCGTCTGGCTCGGCCGCGGGCACTCACCCCGGTCGGGCCAGGTCTTCGCGGCCTACGTCATGGGCTACCCGGTGGGCCGCATCGTCATCGAGAACATGCGCACCGACTCCGCCAACCTCATCCTCGGCCAGCGCGTCAACACGTGGGTCTCGATCCTCGTCTTCCTGCTCGGTGCCTCCCTGTGGCGCCGGTTCGGCCGCATGGAGCAACCGCCGGCGCTCGCACCCGAGAGTGACGAGGACCACCCTCTGCCGGCAGGTGCCGCGGAGGCCGACGGCCAGCAGCGGAGTTCCACCGCCGAAGCCGCCGAAGATCCTTCGGTCGGCGAGCGCCCCGACGCGTCAAACGGCACCGCTCCCACGGCGCCCGAGGTGGACCGTCCGGCCCAGTCCTGACCCGACCGGCACACCGCCCCAGCGCTCGGACGTGAGCACGGCGTCTCACGATTCGGAATCCGCCGTATCAACAGGTAGGACGAGCGGCCTCTCCGATATCGTCGTCCAGCAAGCCTGTGGCCAGCGCCGTCCACATGCCCTGAGTCATGTCGTGTGGCCGGTCGCGGTCGCGGCCAGGTCCCAGCAGAAGGACGGTGAAATGTCGCCGCACACCCGCACCCGCGCCCTCTTCAGCGCGCACCCGGAGAGCTCCGGCCTCTACCGACGCGAGTTCGAGCACGACGCCTGCGGCGTCGCCATGATCGCGACGATGCGGGGGACGGCGGGTCACGACATCGTCGACCACGCGCTGACGGCGCTGCGCAACCTCGACCACCGCGGCGCCACCGGCGCCGACCCGTCCGTCGGTGACGGTGCGGGCATCCTGACGCAGATCCCCGACGCCTTCTTCCGGGCCAACGTGCCGTTCACGCTGCCGAACAACGGGGCGTATGCCGCCGGCCTCGCCTTCCTGCCCCGCGACGCCGCCGAGCGCGCGGCCGCCAAGGCCCGCATCGAGGAGCTCGCCGTCGCCGAGAACCTCAAGGTGCTCGGCTGGCGGGAGGTGCCGGTCGAGGCCGACCTCGTCGGCGCGGTCGCCCGTGAGTGCATGCCCGCCTTCGAGCAGCTCTTCGTCAGCAGCGCCATCGGCCGTCAGGTCGCGCTCGGGCTCGACCGCCTCGCGTTCTGCCTGCGCAAGCGGGCCGAGCACGAGGTCGACGTCTACTTCGCCTCGCTGAGCTCGCGCACCATCGTCTACAAGGGCATGCTCACCACCGGCCAGCTCGAGCCGTTCTTCCCCGACCTGTCCGACCCGGCCTTCGCCACCGAGCTGGCCCTCGTGCACTCGCGGTTCTCGACCAACACCTTCCCGTCGTGGCCGCTCGCGCACCCCTACCGTCTCATCGCCCACAACGGCGAGATCAACACCGTCAAGGGCAACCGCAACTGGATGCACGCGCGCGAGAGCCTGCTGACCTCCGACATCATCCCCGGCGACCTCGAGCGCCTCTTCCCGATCTGCACGCCCGACGCGTCCGACTCCGCGAGCTTCGACGAGGCGCTCGAGCTGCTCCACCTCGGTGGTCGCTCGCTGCCGCACGCCGTGCTGATGATGATCCCCGAGGCGTGGGAGAACCACGCGACGATGGACCCGGCCCGCAAGGCGTTCTACGAGTTCCACTCGACGTTCATGGAGCCGTGGGACGGCCCGGCGAACGTCTGCTTCAGCGACGGCACGCTCGTCGGCGCGGTGCTCGACCGCAACGGCCTGCGTCCGGGCCGCTACACCGTGACCAAGGACGGCCTCGTGGTCCTGGCCTCCGAGTCGGGCGTGCTCGAGCTCGCGCCCGAGACCATCGTCCAGCGTGGGCGCCTGCAGCCCGGCAAGATGTTCCTCGTCGACACCGAGCACGGCCGCATCGTCAGCGACGAGGAGATCAAGAGCCAGCTCGCCGCGGCCAAGCCGTATGCCGAGTGGCTGCACGCCGGCCTCATCCACCTCGAGGACCTCCCGGAGCGCGAGCACATCGTGCACACGGCCGCCTCGGTCGCCCGCCGCCAGCAGACCTTCGGCTACACCGCCGAGGAGCTGCGCATCCTGCTCACGCCGATGGCGAAGTCCGGGGGAGAGGCGCTCGGCTCGATGGGCACCGACACGCCCATCGCCGTGCTGTCCTCGCGTCCGCGGCTGCTCTTCGACTACTTCACCCAGCTCTTCGCGCAGGTGACCAACCCGCCGCTCGACGCGATCCGCGAGGAGCTCGTCACCTCGCTCGGCACCTACATGGGCCCCGAGGGCAACGCGCTGTCGGCCTCACCGTCGCACGCGCGCCAGCTCGTCCTCGACTTCCCGGTCATCGACAACGACGAGCTCGCCAAGATCGTGCACATCAACGCCGACGGGGACCTGCCCGGCTACGCGACGCACGTGGTGCGGGGCCTCTACGACGTCACCGGCGGCGCGGCCGCCATGCGCGAGCGTCTCGACGAGATCTTCGCCGAGGTGTCGCAGGCGATCCGACGCGGCGCGCGCTTCGTCGTGCTCTCCGACCGTGACTCCGGTCGCGACCTCGCGCCGATCCCGTCGCTGCTGCTCACCGCCGCGGTGCACCACCACCTCATCCGGGAGAAGACGCGTACGCAGGTGGGCCTGCTCGTCGAGGCCGGTGACGTGCGCGAGGTGCACCACGTCGCGCTGCTCATCGGCTACGGCGCGGCCGCGGTCAACCCCTACCTCGCGATGGAGACGGTCGAGGACCTCGTCCGTGCCGGCGAGATCGAGGGCGTGACCTCCGAGAAGGCGGTGAAGAACCTCATCAAGGCGCTCGGCAAGGGCGTGCTCAAGGTCATGTCGAAGATGGGCATCTCGACGGTCGCCTCCTACCGGGGCGCCCAGGTCTTCGAGGCCATCGGCCTCTCGCAGGCGCTCGTCGACCGCTACTTCACCGGCACGGTCAGCCAGCTCGGCGGCGTCGGCCTCGACGTCATCGCCCGCGAGACCGCCGAGCGCCACGCGCGCGCCTACCCGACCGACGGCGTCCAGCAGCCGCACCGGGTCCTCGAGGTCGGCGGCGAGTACCAGTGGCGCCGCGAGGGCGAGCCGCACCTCTTCGACCCCGAGACGGTCTTCCGCCTCCAGCACTCGACGCGCCAGCGTCGCTACGACATCTTCAAGCAGTACACCGAGCGCATCGACGACCAGACCTCACGCCTGATGACGTTGCGCGGCCTGATGGGCTTCAAGCCCACCGGCGTCACCGGCCGGCTGCCCGTGCCGATCGAGGAGGTCGAGCCGGTCAGCGAGATCGTCAAGCGCTTCAACACCGGGGCGATGAGCTACGGCTCCATCTCCAAGGAGGCGCACGAGACCCTCGCGATCGCCATGAACCACCTCGGCGGCCGCTCCAACACCGGTGAGGGCGGCGAGGACATCGGCCGCCTGCTCGACCCCGAGCGCCGCTCTGCGGTCAAGCAGGTCGCCTCCGGCCGGTTCGGCGTGACGAGCCTCTACCTCACCCACTCCGACGACATCCAGATCAAGATGGCACAGGGCGCCAAGCCCGGCGAGGGTGGCCAGCTGCCCGGCCACAAGGTCTACCCGTGGGTCGCCAAGACCCGGCACTCGACGCCCGGCGTCGGGCTCATCTCGCCGCCGCCGCACCACGACATCTACTCGATCGAGGACCTGGCGCAGCTGATCCACGACCTCAAGAACGCCAACCCGGCGGCGCGCATCCACGTCAAGCTCGTCTCCGAGATCGGCGTCGGCACGGTGGCGGCGGGCGTGTCCAAGGCGCACGCCGACGTCGTGCTCATCTCGGGCCACGACGGCGGCACCGGCGCGAGCCCGCTCACGTCGCTCAAGCACGCCGGCGCGCCGTGGGAGCTCGGCCTCGCCGAGGCCCAGCAGACGCTCGTGCTCAACGGGCTGCGCGACCGCATCGTCGTGCAGGTCGACGGCCAGCTGAAGACCGGTCGCGACGTCGTCGTCGCCGCGCTGCTCGGTGCCGAGGAGTTCGGCTTCGCCACGGCGCCGCTCGTCGTCTCCGGCTGCATCATGATGCGCGTCTGCCACCTCGACACCTGTCCGGTCGGCATCGCGACGCAGAACCCCGAGCTGCGCGAGCGCTTCTCCGGCAAGCCCGAGTTCGTCGAGACGTTCTTCGAGTACATCGCCGAGGAGGTGCGCGAGAACCTCGCCGCCCTCGGGTTCCGCTCCATCGAGGAGGCCGTCGGCCAGGTCGGCAGCCTCGACCTCGACAAGGCCATCGCGCACTGGAAGGCGTCGGGCCTCGACCTCAGCCCGATCCTCGCCGTGGCCGACAACCCCAGCGGTGGCACGCTCCACCAGTCCGCCACCCAGGACCACGCCCTCGACAAGGCGCTCGACAACGAGCTGCTGAGCCGGGCCCTGCCCGCCATCGAGAGCGGCGAGCAGGTGCGCACCGAGATCGCGGTCCGCAACGTCAACCGCACCGTCGGCACGATGCTGGGCCACCACGTGACCAAGGCGCACCCGCACGGACTCGCCGACAACACGATCGAGCTGACGATGACGGGGTCCGGTGGCCAGTCCTTCGGTGCCTTCCTGCCGGCGGGCGTCACGATGCAGCTCTTCGGCGACGCCAACGACTACGTCGGCAAGGGCCTGTCCGGCGGCCGCGTCGTCGTCCGGCCGCACCGCGACGCCGCGCTCGTGGCCGAGCAGAACGTCATCGGCGGCAACGTCATCGCCTACGGCGCGACGACCGGCCAGCTGTTCCTGCGCGGCATCGTCGGCGAGCGCTTCTGCGTGCGCAACTCGGGGGCCCACGCGGTCGTCGAGGGGGTCGGCGACCACGGCTGCGAGTACATGACGGGCGGCGCAGCCGTCGTCCTGGGCCCCACGGGGCGCAACTTCGCGGCGGGCATGTCGGGCGGTGTGGCGTACGTCCTCGACCTCGACCCCGCCCTCGTCAACCCCGAGATGGTCGACCTGCTGCCCCTGCGCGACGAGGACGACGCCCCGCTCCGCGAGCTGCTCGAGGCCCACGTGCGGTGGACCGAGTCGCCCGTCGCACAGGGCCTCCTCGACGACTGGGCGGCCGCCCGCGAGCGCCTGACGCTCGTGCTGCCGCGCGACTACCAACGAGTCCTCGACGTCCGCGCCGAGGCCGAGGCCCAGGGCCTCGACCTCGACGGACCCGAGGTGTGGAACCGGATCATGGAGGCTTCCCGTGGCTGACCCCCAAGGCTTTCTCACCACCCGCGAGCGCGAGCTCCCGACCCGCCGCCCCGTCCCGGTCCGCATCCGGGACTGGAAGGAGGTCTACGAGGAGCAGGAGCTCGGGCAGCTCCAGCGCCAGGCGGGCCGCTGCATGGACTGCGGCATCCCCTTCTGCCACTCGGGCTGCCCCCTCGGCAACCTCATCCCGGAGTGGAACAACTTCGCGTGGCGCGGCGACTGGTCCGACGCGATCGAGCGCCTCCACGCGACGAACAACTTCCCCGAGTTCACGGGTCGGCTCTGCCCGGCACCGTGCGAGACGGCGTGCGTGCTCGGCATCAACCAGCCGGCCGTGACGATCAAGCAGGTCGAGGTCACGACGATCGAGCGGGCCTTCGACGAGGGTCTCGTGCAGCCGCTCCCGCCCGAGCGCCTCTCGGGCAAGACGGTCGCGGTCGTCGGCTCCGGCCCCGCCGGTCTCGCCGCGGCCCAGCAGCTGACCCGGGCCGGCCACACGGTCGCCGTCTTCGAGCGTGCCGACAAGCCTGGCGGCCTGCTCCGCTACGGCATCCCCGAGTTCAAGATGGAGAAGTCCGTCCTCGACCGTCGTCTGGCCCAGATGGAGGCCGAGGGCACGCGCTTCCGCAACGGCATGGACATCGGCGTCGACATCACCGGCCGGCAGCTGCGCGACCGCTACGACGCCGTCGTGCTGGCGCTCGGCGCCACAGTGCCCCGCGACCTCGACGTCCCGGGTCGCGGCCTCGGGGGCATCCACCAGGCGATGGACTACCTCCCGCAGGGCAACCGGGCCGCCCTCGGCGAGGAGGTCGAGAACCAGATCCTCGCCACCGGCAAGCACGTCGTCGTCATCGGCGGCGGTGACACCGGGGCCGACTGCATCGGCACCGCGCACCGCCAGGGCGCCGCGTCCGTGACGAGCCTCGAGATCATGCCGCAGCCGGGCGAGGACCGCCCGAGCGGCCAGCCGTGGCCGACCTACCCGATGCTCTACCGCGTCGCGAGCGCGCACGAGGAGGGCGGCGAGCGCGTCTACGCCGTCAGCACGACCGAGTTCGTCGGCGACGCCGACGGCAACGTCGCCTCGCTGCGCCTCACCGAGGTCGAGCTCGTCGACGGCAGGCTGACGCCGAAGCCGGGGACCGAGCGCGAGATCCCCGCGCAGCTCGTGCTCTTCGCCATGGGCTTCCTCGGCCCGGAGGGGCCGGGCGTCGTCGAGCAGCTCGGCGTCGACCTCGACGAGCGCAGCAACGTCCGCCGCGACAAGAACTTCATGAGCTCGGTCCCCGGCGTCTTCGTCGCCGGCGACGCGGGTCGCGGCCAGTCGCTCATCGTCTGGGCCATCGCCGAGGGCCGTGCCGCCGCTGCCGGCGTCGACGCCTGGCTCACCGGGTCCAGCGCCCTGCCCAGGCCGGTCGCGCCGACCGACCGCCCGCTCACCGTCTGAGCGGTCAGCAGCACCCGCCCGTATGCCGTGCCGTCACCTCGACGACACGGCATACGGGCACTGTTGTCCCACGATCCCCAACGACGACAAGGGAATCCACGAGGGCTCGTCCCACAGGTCGAACCCCCGTGGTGACCCACGTCACAGCACCCATAAGGTTGAACCATGCGTCGCGCCAAGATCGTCTGCACGATCGGACCCAAGACCTCTTCTCCCACCCAGCTGCGCGCCCTCGTCGACGCGGGCATGGACGTCGCCCGGCTCAACCTCTCGCACGGTGACCACTCGGTCCACGAGCAGGTCTACCGCGACGTGCGGGCGGCCAGCGACGCCTCCGGTCGCGCCGTCGGCATCCTCGTCGACCTTCAGGGACCCAAGATCCGCACCGGCCGGTTCGCCGACGGCCCGGTCACGCTGAGCCAGGGCCAGCGCTTCACCATCACGACCCGCGAGGTCGAGGGTGACGACACCATCGTCGGCACCACGTATGCCGGCCTCCCGGGCGACGTGAGCCCCGGCGACGTCCTGCTCATCGACGACGGCAAGGTCATGCTCCGCGCCGTGGCGGTCGACGACTCCGACGTGCTCACCGAGACCGTCGTCGGCGGAGAGGTGAGCAACAACAAGGGCATCAACCTGCCCGGCGTCGCCGTCAGCGTGCCCGCGCTGTCCGACAAGGACCGCGAGGACCTCCGCTTCGCCATGCGCCTCGGTGTCGACATGATCGCGCTGTCGTTCGTCCGCTCGGCCGACGACATCGCCGACGTCCACGCGATCATGGACGAGTTCGGCACCCGCATCCCCGTCATCGCCAAGATCGAGAAGCCGCAGGCCGTCGAGAACCTCGAGGGCATCGTCGCGGCGTTCGACGGCATCATGGTCGCCCGCGGCGACCTCGGCGTCGAGATGCCGCTCGAGGACGTCCCGCTGGTCCAGAAGCGCGCCATCGAGCTCGCCCGGCGCGAGGCCAAGCCGGTCATCGTGGCCACCCAGGTGCTCGAGTCGATGATCGAGAACCCGCGCCCCACCCGCGCCGAGGCCTCCGACGCCGCGAACGCGGTCCTCGACGGCGCCGACGCGCTGATGCTCTCGGGCGAGACGTCGGTCGGAGCGTGGCCGATCGACGCGGTGCGCACCATGGCGCGCATCATCGAGTCCACCGAGGAGCACGGCTTCGACAAGATCGTGCGGATGACGACCAACCCGAAGACCGTCGGGGGAGCGGTGAGCAAGGCTGCCGTCGAGATCGGCGACGTCGTGGGGGCGAAGTTCCTCATCACCTTCACGGAGACCGGCGGCTCGGCCACCCGGATGGCGCGGCTGCGCCCCCGGCTCCCGATGCTCGCCTTCACGTCCGAGCCGCGCGTGCGCTCGCAGCTGTCGCTGACGTGGGGCGTCGAGACCTACCTCGTGCCGCGCATGCACCACACCGACCAGTTCGCGATGCAGGTCGACCTCAAGCTCATCCCCGAGGGCCGCGTCGCCGAGGGCGACCGCGTCCTCATCGTCGCCGGCTCGCCTCCCGGCATCCCGGGGTCGACCAACGCGCTTCGCGTCCACCGCGTGGGTGACGCCGTCAACCGTGCCGCCCCGGCCTACCGGCCGGAAGAGGTCATCAGCTGACCGTTCCCGGGACCCCGCTTCAGTCGAGTGCTCAGTTCCTGACGTGGAGGAAGTGGGCACACGACTGGGTATGCTGGCGCGGCACTCCCGCCGGGGTGGTGGAATGGCAGACACGGGGCACTCAAAATGCTCTGGCCGAAAGGTCGTGCGGGTTCGAGTCCCGCCCTCGGCACCACCCCGCCGACCCCACGCACGGGGGCGGCGTCACGCTGCGGTGGTTGACGGTCCCGAAACGCGCTGGAAACCTGGCCCCGGCTAGGCTTTGCCCGTGAGCACAGACGAGAGCACGACGCCGAAGCCCGCCCCCACCCCCGCCGCGCCCGAGGCGGCTTCCGACACCACCGCGGCCGCGTCGGCCGCACCGGCATCCGCGACGAGCGGCGCCACCCGCATCCTCGTCGCCGAGGACGAGGCGCTCATCCGTCTGGACCTCGTCGAGATGCTGGGCGAGCAGGGCTACGAGGTCGTCGGCCAGGCGAGCAACGGCGAGCAGGCCGTCGAGCTGGCCAAGGAGGTCAAGCCCGACCTCGTCATCATGGACGTCAAGATGCCGGTGCTCGACGGCCTCTCCGCTGCCGAGCAGCTGCACGAGGCAAAGCTCTGCCCGGTCATCATGCTCACCGCCTTCTCGCAGACCGAGCTCGTCGAGCGGGCCCGCGACGCCGGCGTCATGGCCTACATCGTCAAGCCGTTCACGGCTGACGACCTCCGTCCGGCCATCGACATCGCAACCTCGCGCTGGCACGAGCTGAAGGCCCTCGAGGCCGAGATCGCCGACCTCGGGGAGCGCCTCGAGACCCGCAAGCTCGTCGACCGCGCCAAGGGCGTCCTGATGAGCCAGCTCAAGCTCACCGAGGCCGACGCCTTCCGCTGGATCCAGAAGACCGCGATGGACCGCCGGCTCGGGATGAAAGAGGTCGCCGAGGCCGTCATCAACGGCTTCCCGGCCTCCTGACGGGGCCATCTCCGAAAATCGTCCTGCCCTCGCCGGAGCCTAGGTCACGACACGGTCACCGATCGCGAGTTGTTGGTGACCGGGGCGCGACCTTGGAACTAGTCTCCGTCTCAGCCCTCGACCGAGGGATGTGTGACATCAGGAGGACACCCGTGCGTTCTACCCTCAAGTTCGCTGTGCCGCTCGCGGTCGCAGCTCTTGCCCTCGGTGCCTGTGGCACCAAGGGCGGCGACACCCCCGCCGCCGGCGGCAGCGGCGGCGCGGCGGCCTGCCAGAACTTCAAGATCGGCATGTTCGGTGCTCTCACCGGTCCGAACGCCAACCTTGGCATCTACATCCAGAACGGCGTGAACCTCGCCCTCGACGACTACAACAAGAAGCACGCCGACTGCAAGGTCACGCTCGAGAACTACGACTCGCAGGGTGACCCGACGCAGGCCCCGGCCCTCGCCAAGAAGGCCATCGACGACAAGAAGGTCGTCGGCATCGTCGGCCCGGCGTTCTCGGGTGAGTCCAAGGCCGCCGACCCCGCCTTCAACGAGGCCGGCCTGGTGACCATCACGCCGTCCGCGACGGCGACGAAGCTCTCCTCCAACGGCTGGAAGACGTTCTTCCGCGCCCTCGGCAACGACGACACGCAGGGCCCCGCGGCCGCCAAGTACATCAAGGACACCGTCAAGTCGACGAAGACCTTCGTCATCGACGACGCGTCCGAGTACGGCAAGGGCCTGGCCGACACCGTCCGCAAGGACCTCGGCTCTCAGGTCGTCGGCAACGACACCATCCAGCAGAAGCAGACCGACTTCAGCGCTTCCGTCACCAAGGTGACGAGCTCGGGTGCCGACGCGCTCTTCTTCGGTGGCTACTCGCCCGAGGCTGCGCCGCTCATCAAGCAGCTGCGCGACGGTGGCTGGAAGGGCACGTTCGTCGTGGCCGACGGTGTCAAGGACCAGTCCTTCATCGACAACGCCAAGGACGCCGCCGAGGGCACGATCATCACCTGCCCCTGCGTCCCCGCCGACGTCGCTCCCGACTTCCAGAAGGCGTACAAGGCGAAGTACAACGAGGACCCGAACACCTACTCGGGTGAGGGCTACGACGCCGCCACGATCCTGCTCGACGGCATCGCGGCCGGCAAGGACCGCAAGGCCATGGTCGACTTCGTGAAGTCCTACGACAAGAAGGGCGTCACGAAGCAGCTCAAGTTCGACGACAAGGGCGAGTCGGCCGACATCAAGGTCTTTGCCTACAAGGTCGAGGGCGGCAAGATCGTCGGTAGTGGCGAGATCAAGTAACGCGTTCGTCATCGAAAGGGGGCGGTCGGAGCAGTAGGCTCCGACCGCCCTCGGTCGGTTGACACGCGATCCCTGATCCTGCCCACCGCGCCCGGCCCAGGAGGTCTTGGATGCAGAACCTGATCGACAACTTCTTCTCGTACACCATCACGGGCCTCACGATCGGGGCGGTCTACGCCCTCGTGGCCCTCGGCTACACCCTCGTCTACGGCGTGCTTCGCCTCATCAACTTCGCCCACTCCGAAGTGTTCATGTACGGCACGTTCGGGGCCCTCTGGGTCGTCATGCTCCTCGGCGGCAAGCCCGGCGGCAGTGTCGGACAGGTGATCTTCTGGGTGGTCATGATGTTCGTCGCCGCCATGGCCATGTCCGGCCTCATCGCGGTGATCCTCGAGCGCGTGGCCTATCGACCGTTGCGCAAACGCAATGCACCACCGCTCATCGCCCTGATCTCCGCCATCGGTGCCTCGTTCGTGCTTGCCGAGCTCATGGGCCTGCGCAGCCGGGTCGCCGGCTGGGTGGGCCTCGACGACACGCTGCGTGAGTACGTCCGCAACTCACGCAACAACGCCGGCCTCCCGTCGATCATCTCGCCCCAGCCGATCTTCACGGTCGGCGGCTACAACGTGACGAACGTCGACCTCATCGTCATCATCGGCGCCATCGCGATCATGGTCGTCCTCGACCAGTTCGTGAAGCGGTCGCGCCTCGGCCGCGGCATCCGGGCCGTGGCCATGGACCCCGAGGCCGCGGCCCTCATGGGCGTCAACCGGGACCGCGTCATCCAGGTGACGTTTCTCGTCGGTGGTGTCATGGCCGGCGCAGCCGCGGTCTTCTACATGCTGAAGATCGGCATCACGCGCTACGACGCGGGCTTCATCCTCGGCGTCAAGGCGTTCACCGCCGCCGTGCTCGGCGGTATCGGCAACCTCCGTGGCGCCCTGCTCGGCGGCTTCATCCTCGGACTGGCCGAGAACTACGGCTCCGCCGTCGTCGGCTCGCAGTGGAAGGACGTCGTGGCGTTCGTCCTCCTCGTCCTGATCCTGCTCGTGCGACCCACCGGCCTGCTCGGTGAGTCCCTCGGAAAGGCGCGCGCATGAGCACCTCCACAGGCACCGCAGCCTCCACCAAGCAGCGCAGGCTGGGTTTCAAGGAGCGGGTCAACAACCTGCCCCGTGCGGTGAAGATCCTCCTCTGGGTCGTCTTCGCCGTGTTCCTCTTCATGCTGCCGCTGCTCAACATCCCGTTCATCACGACCGAGGGCTCGGACTTCGGCGGCGTCCTCTTCACCGTCGCCACGTACGTCCTGGTGGCTCTCGGCCTCAACATCGTCGTGGGCTACGCGGGCCTGCTCGACCTCGGCTATGTCGGGTTCTACGCCATCGGTGCCTACACCGTCGGTGTCCTGAGCGCCGAGCACGCCAAGCTGTCGTGGGTCGTCGTCGTCCCGATCGCCATCGTCGTGGCGATGGTCTCGGGCGTCGTGCTCGGCGCACCGACGCTGCGCGTCCGCGGAGACTACCTCGCCATCGTGACGCTCGGCTTCGGCGAGATCGTGCGCCTGACGCTCGTCAACAGCGAGTGGCTCGGGGCCTCCCGAGGCATCTCCGACATCCCGAAGCCGCCCGGCGTCGAGCTGTTCGAGGTGCCGAGCATCGACTGGAGCAGCGGTGCTCCGGTCGTCGACCTCGACACGACGTCGACCTTCCTCAAGTTCGGCATCACCGACTTCGTCCCCTACTACTGGCTGGCGCTCGGCGTCATCGCGCTCGTGCTCCTCTTCGACATCCTCGTCAAGAGCAGCCGGGTCGGTCGTGCCTGGGAGGCCACCCGCGAGGACGAGGACGCCGCAGAGCTGATGGGCGTGCCCACCTTCCGGTTCAAGCTGCTCGCCTTCGCGCTCGGCGCCGCCATCGGTGGCCTCTCGGGTGCGCTCTTCGCGACGAAGGCCGGCTTCATCAACCCGCAGAGCTTCGAGCTGCTGCTGTCGATCCTCTTCATCGCGGCCGTCGTCGTGGGTGGTGCCGGCAACCGCTGGGGCGTCATCGTCGGAGCGATCGTCGTGGCGTACTTCCCCGAGCGCTTCCGCGAGTTCGCGGACTTCCGCGTGCTGGTGTTCGGCTTGGCGCTGATGCTGCTCGCGATCTTCCGTCCACAGGGCCTGCTGCCACCACGGCGCACCGTCCGCGCCAAGCGCGCCGACGCCCGACAGGCCGTCCTCGAGGAAGGAGAAGCCAGTGCCTGAGTCGACCGAGCCCAACCGGCCCGACACCAGTGGGGAGTCCACGGCCCAGACCACGCCGGAGGCGACAGCGGAGCCGACGGCGGCAGCCGCTGCCGACGACGCCACGACCCGACCGGCGGTCACGCCGACCACCGACGCCACGGCGCCGCTGGCCGACCCCGCCGACGAGGTCACCGAGATCAACCCCGATGTCGACATCACCCCCGACGACATCGGCGTGCCCGAGGTCGCCGAGGGTGAGCGCCTCCTCGAGGTCGACGACGTGACCCTGCGCTTCGGCGGCGTCGTGGCCCTGAACGAGGTCAGCTTCCACATCAACAAGGGCGAGATCCTCGGCCTCATCGGGCCCAACGGTGCCGGCAAGACGACGTGCTTCAACGTCATGACCGGCGTCTACCAGCCGACCTCGGGTGGCATCCGCTACCTCGGCAAGCCGCTGGGCAAGCGCAAGAAGTTCCAGATCACCAAGCTGGGCATCGCGCGCACGTTCCAGAACATCCGTCTCTTCGCCAACATGACGGCCCTCGAGAACGTCCTCGTCGGCGTCGATGCGCACCACAGCACCGGGATCGGCGCGGCCATGTTCCGCCTGCCGAAGCACCGGCGCGAGGAGGCGCAGGGCTACGCCCGCGCCATGGAGCTGCTCACGTTCATGGGACTCGACGGCAAGGCCGACGAGCTCGCGCGCAACCTCCCGTACGGCGACCAGCGTCGTCTCGAGATCGCGCGCGCGCTGGCCACCAGCCCGCAGCTGCTCTGCCTCGACGAGCCGGCGGCCGGCTTCAACCCGGCGGAGAAGGCCAAGCTCATGGAGCTGATCCGGACCATCCGCGACCAGGGCTACACGGTCCTGCTCATCGAGCACGACATGAAGCTCGTCATGGGCGTCACCGACCGGATCGTCGTGCTGGAGTTCGGCCGCAAGATCGCCGAGGGCTCGCCCGCGGAGATCCGCGACAACCCGGCGGTCATCGCCGCCTACCTTGGAGTTGATGAAGAAGATGCTTCTTGAGGTCAACGGCCTGTGCGTCAACTACGGGCGCATCGAGGCCATCCGCGACATCAGCTTCACCGTCGACGAGGGTGAGATCGTCACCCTCATCGGCGCCAACGGTGCGGGCAAGACGACGACGATGAAGACCGTGTCGGGCCTGCGCCCGGTGCGGGCCGGCTCGATCATGTTCAACGGCAAGGACATCACGCACACGCCGTCTCACGAGCGTCCCGTGCTCGGCATCTCGCAGTCACCCGAGGGTCGCGGCTGCTTCGTCGGCATGACCGTGATGGAGAACCTCGAGATGGGCACCTACGCCCGACCCGACCGCAAGACGAAGGCCGTCAAGGACGACCTCGCCCGGGTCTTCGAGCTCTTCCCGCGGCTCAAGGAGCGCAGCAACCAGGCCGCCGGCTCGATGTCCGGAGGAGAGCAGCAGATGCTGGCGATGGGGCGGGCCCTCATGGCCAAGCCGAAGCTGCTGCTCCTCGACGAGCCGTCGATGGGTCTCGCACCGAAGCTGATCCAGCAGATCTTCGACATCGTCACCGAGATCAACAGCCAGGGCACGACGGTGCTGCTCGTCGAGCAGAACGCCGCGCAGGCGCTCAAGCGCTCGCACCGCGCCTACATCCTCGAGACGGGCGAGATCGTCCGCGAGGGCACGGGCAAGGAGCTGGCGGCCGATCCCGCGGTCAAGGCGGCATACCTCGGCGGCGACGTCTAGGTCGGCCGGACACCTGCGGAATCCGAAGGCGGGGCGTCACGAACCGGTCGTGACGCCCCGCCCTTTCGTGTCGCGACCGTGCATAACCCTTCCGCAGCGACGTCGTTGGACGTAGTGTCTGCCGGGTGACCTCGGGGCAGGAACAGGAGGGATGATGGGTCGATCGACCGTGTCTCTGCAGCGGGTGGACGAGAGCCTGCACTCGCAGTTCATCGAGCTGTGGATCACGCACCGCATCGAGGGTGGCACCACCCCCGAGGCCGCGCAGCGGCTGGCACTCGACGGCACCTTGCGAACTGCCTTGCAGCGCAACGACATCTGCGCCTTCATCGCATCGGTCGACGGCCGCCCTCGCGGCTACGTCGTGCTGGCCGACTCGACGCGCAGTCTTCTCGTCGACTCGCCCTGCGTGTCGATCGACATGCTCTACGTGCACCCCGAGTTCCGGCGCCAGGGCGTCGGGCGGGCGCTGCTCACCGCCGCCAGCAGGTATGCCGACCGGCAGGGCTGCGAGCACCTCGCGAGTGCCGTGCCCGCGGGCGACCGCGACGCGAACCGTTTCTTCGCCCGGCTGGGCTTCGCGCCCGAGACGGTGCGGCGGGTGGCTTCGGCGGCCACGCTGCAGCGCAAGCTGGCGGGGGAGACGAGGCCCGGCCCGCAGCGGGTCACGCTCGACCTGCTGCAGCGGCGGCGTGACCTGCGCTCCCGCACCCGTGCCACGCGGCACGACCCGAAGATCGCCGGCTGACCCCGTCGCGCTGAGCCCGTCGCGCTGAGCCCGTCGCGCTGAGCCCGGCCGCCCGGCTCAGGCGCCGGGGGCTGCGTCGCGCAGCAGGCAGGTGATCCGCGAGGTGCAGATGCGGCGGTCGTCCTCGTCGGTGACGACGACCTCGTAGCTGACGAGGGTGCGGCCGGCGCTGAGCAGCGTGGCCGTGCCGGTGACGAGGCCGGTGCGAGCGGCGCGGTGGTGGGTGGCGTTGATGTCGAGACCGACGGCGACCCGGCCCGGACCGGCGTGCAGCTGCGCGCCGATCGACCCCAGCGACTCGGCGAGCACGACGCTGGCACCCCCGTGGAGCAGGCCGTAGGGCTGGGTGTTTCCCAGGACCGGCATCGTCGCGACGAGCCGCTCCGGCGTCGCCTCGACGATCTCGATCTGCATGCGCTCGAGGAGCGTGCCCTCGGCCATGGAGCGCATGGCGTCGACGTGCGTGCCGGTCGTCTGGTCGGTCGTCGGTTCGGTCATGGACGGGATCGTATGCCGCCCTGCCGCCCGTCGCGTCGCAGCCGTGCCCCGGCTCACGCCGTCGGTGGCCGCCACTAGGGTTGCGGTGTGAGCCGACTTCTCCTCCTCGACGGACACTCCCTGGCCTATCGCGCGTTCTTCGCGCTCCCCGCCGAGAACTTCTCGACGGTCACCGGCCAGCACACCAACGCCGTCTACGGCTTCACCTCGATGCTCATCAACATGCTGCGCGACGAGCAGCCGACGCACGTCGTGGTCGCCTTCGACAAGTCGCGCCAGACGTTCCGCACCGAGCAGTACGCCGAGTACAAGGCGGGTCGGGCGCGCACGCCCGACGAGTTCTCCGGCCAGCTGCCCCTGGTCAAGGAGGTCCTCGACGCGCTGCGCATCACGCACGTCGAGCTGGAGGGCTTCGAGGCCGACGACATCATCGCGACGATCGCCACCGACGCCGACGCCCAGGGGGCCGAGGTGCTCATCTGCTCCGGCGACCGCGACACGTTCCAGCTCGTCTCCGACAACGTGACGATCCTCTACCCGGTGCGCGGTGTGTCCGAGGTGTGGCGCATGGGGCCGGCCCAGGTCGAGGAGAAGTACGGCGTGCCGCCGACCCGCTACAGCGACCTCGCGGCGATGGTCGGCGAGACCTCCGACAACCTCCCCGGCGTGCCCGGCGTCGGCCCCAAGACGGCCGCGAAGTGGATCACCCAGTTCGGCAGCCTCGAGGGGATCGTCGCGGGTGTCGACCAGATCAAGGGCAAGGCGGGCGACTCGCTCCGCGAGCACCTCGACCAGGTGCTGCGCAACCGGCGCCTCAACCAGCTCGTCAAGGACGCCCCGGTCGGGGTCGGCCTCGCCGACCTCGAGCGCCACCAGTGGGCCCGCGAGGAGGTGCACGAGGTCTTCGACCGCCTCGAGTTCCGGGTGCTGCGTGACCGGCTCTTCGCGGAGGTCGAGGCGAGCGAGCCCGAGGCCGAGACCGGCTTCGAGGTCGACGGGTCGGTGCTCGAGCCGGCGCAGGTGCCCGACTGGGTGGCCGAGCACCTGCCGGCGGGGGAGCGCGCGGCGCTCTCGGTCACCGGCACGTGGGCGCGGGGCACCGGCGACGCGACCGGCCTGGCCATCGCCTCGCCCGACGGTGCGGCGGCCTGGGTCGACCTGACGACACTGACGCCCGAGGGTGAGACCTCGATCGCCTCCTGGCTCGAGGACCCTGCGCGCCCCAAGGCGATGCACGACGCGAAGGGGCCGATCGAGGCCCTGACCGCACGTGGTCTCACGCTCGCCGGGCTTACCAGCGACACACAGCTGGCGGCATACCTCGTCAAGCCCGACCAGCGCACCTACCACCTCGACGACCTCGTGCTGCGCCACCTCAAGCGCGAGCTGAGCGGCACGAGCACCGCCGACGGCCAGGGGATGCTCGACTTCGGCGGCGACGCCGACGAGAAGGCCGCCCAGCAGGAGATGGTGCGGGCCACGGCCGTGCGCGACCTCGCGGTGGTGCTCGACGAGCAGGTGGCGGCCACGGGTGGCGCCGAGCTGCTCGCCGAGGTCGAGCTGCCGCTCGTCGACGTGCTCGCCCGCATGGAACGCACCGGCATCGCCGTGGACGTCACGGGGCTCGACGAGCTCGAGAAGGACTTCGCGGCCAAGGTCGCGGCAGCCCAGCAGGACGCCTGGGACGCCATCGGCGGCGACAAGATCAACCTCGGCTCGCCCAAGCAGCTGCAGGAGGTGCTCTTCGGCACCCTCGGCATGCCCAAGACGAAGAAGACGAAGACCGGCTACACGACCGACGCCGACGCTCTCAACGACCTCTTCGCCAAGACCGAGCACCCGTTCCTCGAGTCCCTGCTGCGCCACCGCGACTCGGCGCGGCTGCGCGTCACCGTCGAGGGTCTGCAGAAGTCGGTGGCCGACGACGGCCGCATCCACACCACCTACCTCCAGACGATCGCGGCCACGGGTCGCCTCAGCTCCACTGAGCCGAACCTCCAGAACGTCCCGATCCGCACCGAGGAGGGGCGCCGCATCCGCGAGCTCTTCGTCGTCGGCGACGGCTACGAGGCGCTCATGTCGGCCGACTACTCCCAGATCGAGATGCGGGTCATGGCCCACCTGTCCGGCGACGAGGGACTCATCGAGGCCTTCCGCACCGGCGAGGACCTCCACAAGTACGTCGGGTCCAAGGTCTTCGGCGTCGAGCCCGACGACGTCACCGCGGCCATGCGCTCGAAGGTCAAGGCGATGTCCTACGGCCTCGCCTACGGCCTGTCGGCGTTCGGGCTGTCGAAGCAGCTGACCATCAGCACCGAGGAGGCCCGAGGCCTCATGGACGGCTACTTCGAGCGCTTCGGCGGCGTCAGCGACTACCTCCGCGACGTCGTGGCCGAGGCACGCGGCACCGGCTACACCGCCACGATGTTCGGCCGCCGTCGCTACCTGCCCGACCTCACGTCCGACAACCGGCAGCGCCGCGAGATGGCCGAGCGGATGGCCCTCAACGCGCCGATCCAGGGCTCTGCCGCCGACATCATGAAGGTTGCCATGATCGGTGTCGACCGGGCCCTGACGACGTCGGGTGCGAGGTCGCGGGTCCTGCTCCAGGTCCACGACGAGCTCGTGCTCGAGGTGGCCGAGGGCGAGCGCGACGACCTCGAGAAGCTCGTGCGTCACGAGATGGGCAACGCTGCGCCGATGGACGTCCCGCTCGACATCAACGTCGGAGTGGGCCACTCCTGGCACGACGCCGCCCACTGACCGACGGCGGCCAACACCTCTGCATACCCGATCCCTTCGTCCGATAGGTCACGTTTCGGCAACGGCGACCCTCGCAGGCCTCCGCTGGCTCGCGCTGGGGGCCGAGTGTCTGCATACTGCTCGGTAACTTGCACCCACCAACGGAGGTGGGTGCTTTTACTGTGAGGTGGACATGGTCAGAAGCCTGGTCACAGGTCTGTGTCTCGCCGTCTTCGCGGCAGTCATCATCGGGCTGAGCAACCTGCTCAGCCTGGACCTCGAGCACGTTGCTCTTCTCGGTGCGGCCCTCGGCGGCGTCCTCGGACTCGTCCCGCACCGTCCCGCCTGGGGCAAGGTCGTCGGCTTCCTCGCCGGCTTCGTCCTGGCCTGGCTCGGCTTCGCCCTCCGCGCGGCCCTGCTGCCCGACTCCTCGGGTGGTCGCGCCGTTGCCGCCTTCGTGGTCGTCGCCCTCATCGCGGTCGTCGCCGCCGTGAGCCGTGGACGGCTGCCGCTCTGGAGCGGCCTCGTCGGCGCGGCGTCGATCGTCGGCGCCTACGAGTCGGTGTACACCAATGCGCCCTCGCAGTTCCTGACCGAGTCGCCGGCCGCCGCCACCACGGTGCTGCTCGCCGTGGGACTCGGCTTCCTTGCCACGAACCTCCTTGCCGCGCAGACGAGCCCGTCTGCGGAACCCGTCACGACAAGGCCTCGCAGGGCGACGACCGCGCGCGCCGACAAGGCGGACAGCACCACCGACATCGACGACCTCGTGACTGGAGCAGCCAAGTGAGCAAGCGCAGCATCGCCTCCGTGGTGGCCGGCCTCGCGGCCATGCCCACCATCCTCATGCTGGCCGCCGCGCCGGCGGCCGCCGCCGACAGCGGCCAGGTGCAGGTGTCGAACACCGAGACCGTCCAGGCCTACCTCGACGCGACCGGCAAGGTCGACGTCGCCCGGGTGTACGAGCAGGTCGCTATGCAGGGCCGCGGCAGCGTCGACCTCCAGAACCCCGTCGAGGCGCAGGGCCTGCGCAACCTCGACGGCTTCGGTGGGTTCGAGGTCAAGGACGGCGTCATGGTCGGCCGGTTCGACGTCGACGGCGAGCAGCGTCTGCGTACCGTCAGCGACTACACGAAGAAGCTGCCCCTGGAGGTCCAGGCCGTCTACACCCTCGACGGGCAGACGGTCGAGCCGGGCGACCTGCTCGGTCGCAGCGGGCGGCTCGAGGTCCGCTACACGGTCAAGAACGTCACCGGCACGTCGCAGCTCGTCAGCTTCGACGACGGCACCGGCAAGAGCGCGACGGCCACGCAGAGCGTCGTCATCCCGATGGTCGGCTCCCTCTCGACCACGCTTCCCGGGACGTTCACCAACGTCTCGTCGAAGGAGGCCAACGTCGCCGGCGACGGGCGCGGCGGCACGAAGCTGACGTTCACGATGACGCTCTTCGGCCCCATCGGCACCCCGACCGCCACCTTCGGGTATGCCGCCGACATCGTCGACGGCACGCTGCCGAAGGCGTCCGTCTCCGCCCTCCCGGTGAGCCCGCTCGACAGCCCCTCCTTCAAGGGCGGCGCCGAGAGCTACAAGGGCGGTGCCACGACGGGTGCCACCCTGACGGCGGGCGCCACGGAGATCGACGCGAACCTGCTCAAGCTCCGCGACGGCGCCGGCACCCTCCTCGCGGGCCTCATCCAGCTGCGCGACGGCGCCAAGCAGCTCGACGCGGGGCTGGGCGCGCAGGCGCTCCCCGGTTCGCGCGACCTCGCCACCGGCGCCGGGAAGCTGAAGGACGGCACCTCGAAGCTGCGTGCCGGGGCGGGGGCTGCCAAGGACGGCTCGTCCCAGCTGGCCGACGGTGCCGCCCAGGTCGCCGACGGCAACAGCCGCCTCAGCGCCGGCGCCGAGAAGCTCAGCGCCGGTGCGGTCAAGGTCGACGACGGAGCTGGGCAGGTCGCCGGTGGTCTGCACCTGCTCGGCGAGGGCGCACCCGCCCTCGTGGACAACCTCGCGCTCGTCGCCGACGGGCTCGACAAGGTCGACGCAGGTCTGACCGCGATGTACGACGGTGTCGGCGGTCTGCCCGACCAGGCCAAGCCGCTCCACGCGGGCATCGCGAAGCTGCGTGCCGGGCTCGGTGGCAAGGGGCAGGCGGGCACCCTCATCGACGGCGTCGACCAGGTCCGTGCCGGCCTTGCGGAGGCCACCAAGGCGGGCGGGAGTCTCGACCAGCTCAGGGGCGGAGTTGCGCAGGTCCGTGCGGGGATCGGTACCGCGAGCAATCCGCAGACCCTGGTGGGCGGCGTCACGGCGGTCCGCTCGGGGCTGGAGGCGGCCTTGGCGTCCCCCGATGGTGGTGTGACGAAGCTCGAAGAGGGAGTGGCGCTCGCGAAGTCCGTTGACTGCGGACCGACGTGCCAGCTCGTCCTGTCCCAGGTGGGGGCAGGACTCGGTGACCTGCGCACGCAGACCAAGGGTGCTGCATACGGTCTCGGCCTCGTGCTGGGCGGGCTCGGCGACGCGGACTCGGGGTTGTCCCAGGTGTCCGGTGGCCTGGACCTGCTGAAGAGCAAGCTCGGCGATGCGGCCTTCGGCCTCGCGAAGATCGAGTGCGGCCTCAGCAACACGACGCTGAACGCGTGCGACCCGAAGGTCCCGGGCCTGCTCGAGGGGGTCGGCCTCGTCGACACCGGCGTCAGCACCCTCGTCGACGGCGTCGTCACGAAGGTCCAGGGCGGCATCGGTGGCGCCAAGGACACCGCGGACGACCTGACCCTGCGCGGTGGCGTCAACGCCCTCCAGGACGGCGTCGACCTGCTTGGCCTGGGCGGGCTAGAGCTGCTCGACGTGATCGACCAGCTGACCGTCGGTGCCGACAAGGTGCACGACGGCACGTCGCAGCTGGCGAAGGGCAACGGTGAGCTCTCCTCCAAGTCGGTGCAGCTCGCGACGGGTGCAGGGAAGGTTGCGACGGGAGCGGGCAAGCTGGACGACGGTCTCGGCGAGCTTGCCGACGGAGCGGGCAAGGTCGACGACGGGGCGGGCCAGGTGTCCGACGGTGCCGGCCGACTCTCCGACGGCCTCGCCGACGCGGCGGACGGCACCAGCAAGCTCGCTGCCGGTCTGACCGACGCGGCGGCCGGCGCGCCCGCGCTCAAGGACGGCGCGCAGCGTCTCTCCGACGAGGGCACGAAGAAGCTCGTCGCCGCCGGAAAGGCGACGGCGGCCGACTACGGCGAGAAGTACGCCCTCATCGAGATGGGTGCCCGCCGCGCCAAGGTGGAGGGCATGGCCTACGGCGCTCCCCAGGGCGCGGTCGGTGCGACGGCGTACTCGTTCGAGATCGCCGGCGTCGACGGTGCCGGTTCCGCGAACCTCGGGCGCGCAGCCGCTGCTGCGGGCGTCTTCGGCCTCGCCGGTGGGTCGGTGCTGCTGCGGCGCCGCTTCCTCTGACCGACCCCGCGTCCACGAGTGCCCAGCTCCCCACCTCGGGGAGCTGGGCACTCGACGTTCCCTCGCTGTCAGGCGCTGGGCTCCCGGCGTGGTCAGGCCGGCTTGCGGCAGACGAAGACGGCCGTGCCGGGGATGATGCGACCGCGCAGCGGCGACCAGCCACCCCACGGCTCGTCGTGCCCCTCGGGCCACTCCGGCTCGACGAGGTCGACGAGCACCAGCCCGGCTGCGGTGATCTCGCGCACGCGGTCGCCGAGGGTCCGGTGGTGCTCGACGTACGTGGCGTGACCCTCTGCGTCCTGCTCGACGTACGGCTCCCGGTCGAAGTAGGAGTGTCGGGCCGTGAGGCCGCCCGGGCCCGGGTCGTCGGGGAAGGCCCACCGCACGGGGTGCGTCGTCGAGAAGACGAACCGCCCGCCGGGGCGCAGCACGCGTGCCGCCTCCGCCATCACGACGTCGGAGTCCGCGACGAACGGCACGACGCCGTATGCCGTGAAGACCGTGTCGAAGGACGCGTCGGCGAAAGGGAGGGCGCGCCCGTCGCACTGCGCGAACGGCACCCGGGCCGGCTCGTCGACCGCGTCGTTGACCGCCACGCCGGTCGCCACCATGCCGGCGGAGAGGTCGGTCGCCACGACCCTGGCGCCGTGCGCGGCGAGCCAGCGTGAGCACTGTCCGGAGCCGGCGCCGATCTCGAGGACGTCCTGGCCCGCCGGGTCGCCGAGCAGTGCGGCGTCCTCCTCGCGCAGTCGCTCGGGACCCCAGACGAAGTCGGTGTCGCCGAGGAAGGCGCCGTGCTCGACGTAGTACGACGTCGCCTCACCGTCCCACCACGTGCGGTTCGCCGTCGCAGTCTCGGCAGCCGCGACGGGGCGGCGGGTGGCCTCGGTGGGCGTGCTCACGGGATACATCGTCTCTTTTGACCGGGTGCTGACAGCGCGGATAGGATTGCCGGGCACATCCGTGTGCGCATGCTCAATGTTGCACCCGTCCACAAGACATCGGGACGCCGGGCCGTCAGGCTCGTCGCCGCGAGGTCCCCAATCTAACTGTCCACAATCGGAGTTCCTACTACATGACTGCCAACACGGTCGAGAAGACCGCGCCTGAGATTGCCATCAACGACATCGGCTCTCAGGAAGACATCCTTGCGGCGATCGACGCCACCATCAAGGACTTCAACGACGGCGACATCGTCGAGGGTCGCATCGTCAAGGTCGACCGGGACGAGGTCCTGCTCGACATCGGCTACAAGACCGAGGGCGTCATCCCCTCGCGCGAGCTGTCCATCAAGCACGACGTCGACCCGGGCGAGATCGTCCAGGTCGGTGACGAGGTCGAGGCCCTCGTCCTCCAGAAGGAGGACAAGGAAGGCCGTCTGATCCTGTCCAAGAAGCGTGCGCAGTACGAGCGCGCCTGGGGCACGATCGAGAAGGTCAAGGAGGAGGACGGCGTCGTCACCGGCACCGTCATCGAGGTCGTCAAGGGTGGCCTCATCCTCGACATCGGCCTGCGCGGCTTCCTTCCCGCCTCGCTCGTCGAGATGCGTCGTGTCCGCGACCTCCAGCCGTACGTCGGCAAGGAGATCGAGGCCAAGATCATCGAGCTCGACAAGAACCGCAACAACGTGGTCCTGTCGCGCCGTGCGTGGCTCGAGCAGACGCAGTCCGAGGTGCGCACGACGTTCCTCAAGGAGCTCCAGAAGGGCCAGGTCCGTTCGGGCGTCGTGTCCTCCATCGTCAACTTCGGTGCGTTCGTGGACCTCGGCGGTGTCGACGGTCTCGTCCACGTGTCCGAGCTGTCGTGGAAGCACATCGACCACCCGTCCGAGGTCGTCGAGGTCGGCACCGAGGTCACCGTCGAGGTGCTCGACGTCGACATGGACCGCGAGCGTGTCTCCCTGTCGCTGAAGGCGACGCAGGAGGACCCGTGGCAGCACTTCGCGCGGACCCACGCCATCGGCCAGGTCGTCCCGGGCAAGGTCACCAAGCTCGTCCCCTTCGGTGCGTTCGTGCGCGTCGAGGACGGCATCGAGGGCCTCGTGCACATCTCCGAGCTGGCCGAGCGCCACGTGGAGCTGCCCGAGCAGGTCGTCAACGTCGGCGACGAGATCTTCGTCAAGGTCATCGACATCGACCTCGAGCGTCGTCGCATCTCGCTCTCGCTCAAGCAGGCCAACGACCAGTCCGTGCCGGTGTCGGAGTTCGACCCGACCCTCTACGGCATGGCTGCGGAGTACGACGAGCAGGGCAACTACAAGTACCCCGAGGGCTTCGACCCGGAGACGAACGAGTGGCTCGAGGGCTTCGAGGCCCAGCGCGAGAAGTGGGAGCGTCAGTACGCCGAGGCCCACGCTCGCTGGGAGGCCCACAAGGCCCAGGTCGACGCCGCGACGAAGGCCGACGCCGAGGCTGCGGCCAACGCCGGCTCCGCGACGTCCTACTCGTCCGCGACCGGCGACGTCGCCGACTCGGGTGACGCCGACCGCGCCGACCGTGGCCAGCGCAACGCTCCGGCTCCGGCCGAGGGCACCCTGGCTTCCGACGAGGCGCTCGCCGCGCTTCGCGAGAAGCTGACGGGCAACTGACGCCACTCGTCGCCTGACCCGAGGGCCCCGGACCACCACGGTCCGGGGCCCTCGTGCGTCCGGCACGGCCCGTCACCCGAGAGGCACCGCAGAAGGGGGCAGCCCGGCCGATTGGTAGTCTCCGCGGCATGCAGTCGCCCATCCGCAGGCACGTCGGTCAGGTGTTCGTCCCGGTCAGCGACATGGGGCGCTCGGCCCGCTGGTATGCCGACGTCCTGGGCTTCGAAGCCCCTGCGGCCTCGCACGAGGGCACGATCCTCGACATCCCCGTCGACGACGGTCCGAGGCTGTGCCTCGATGCCAACCGACCCGACTTCACCGCGGACGGGCCACCGCGCTTCTTCTTCTGGACCGACGACATGGTCGCCACCGTCGCGCACCTGCGGCGGCTCGAGGTCAGGATCACCTCGGACGTGGAGGACATCGGCAGCGTGTTCTTCGTCCAGTTCGAGGACCCGGACGGCAACGCGCTCATGGTCTGCCAGCGTTCCGCGTAGCCGTGCGGAGAGACCGGCGTCTCAGCATGCAAGAAGTTGGCGCCCGTATTTCCGACTCATTCAATAGGAATTGATGCCCGGCGGGTCTCCCTCGACTTCGCGAATGTGACTGCGCCGCAACATGATTCGGAGAAACTGCGCGAATGGCCTCATCGGTGAGGGCTGCCCCGAGCGGTCATTTGCGCCGATTGACGGTCTTGGGGCTGGTTCGTAGTGTCATCGACAGGTCAAGAGCTCCAGTGCAAAGCCCCGGCTCGCTGGACAGCAACCCTCCTCCGCGGCGGGGTGCTCCGGGTGAGGACCAGGCCGTCGCCAAGCAGGTGACGGCAAGCGCGGACTCGAGGTGATCGGGTCCCGGACCCGAGGAGCCGTCATGGCGCGCACCACGAGCACCTGGCTGGTGCTGCGTCGCCACGTCGACCTGCTCCGCGTGTCCAGCGCGCTCTGTCGTCGCTGACGACCGACCGACGCGGCCGCCGACCACCTCGGCCGGCCTTTCCCGGCGCAGGCCCGCGCGGCAACCCCGCACGGCCGCTGCGCCGCAACTCGTCTCGCCCGTGCATCGCCGGCCCACCCGAGTGGTCGGCGGTTCCTTCGACGCACCCTTCAGGAGCCCTCGTGACCACCACCTCGGCCGTGCGCCCCGTCGCCACGGACCAGCAGCCCGCTGCGGCGCCGCCGCCAACCACCCGTCCCGACCACGCGCCGGCCCTGACCGTCGTGCCCCGGCGCAACCCCTGGACCTGGGTGGGGGTGGCCGCCGTCGCCGTGCTCGTCGCGATGTTCGTCAACGGCCTCGCCACCAACCCCGGCTGGGACTGGCCCACCTTTGCCCGCTACTTCGCGACCGAGACGGTCATCAAGGCGCTCGGCACGACGATCCAGCTCACCGTGCTCGGCACCGTCGCGGGCTTCGTGCTCGGCGTCGTGCTCGCAGCGATGCGCCTGTCGCCCAACGCTTTTCTGCGCTCCGTGGCGTGGGCCTACATCTGGGCCTTCCGGTCGATCCCGCTGATCGTCCAGCTGCTCTTCTGGTTCAACATCGCCTACCTGTACCAGAGCATCTCGTTCGGGCTGCCGTTCGGACCGTCGTTCGGCAGTGTCGCGACGAACGACCTCTTCGGGGCGCTCGGCGCGGCCGTGCTCGGGCTCGCGCTGCACCAGGCGGCGTACGCGGCGGAGATCATCCGTGGCGGCATCCTCTCGGTCGACGAGGGGCAGCGGGAAGCGGCGTCGGCCCTCGGCATCCCGCGACGGCGGCAGTTCCTCCGGATCGTGCTGCCCCAGGCGATGCGGTCGATCCTGCCCAATGCCGCCAACGAGGTCATCAGCCTCTTCAAGGGGACCTCGATCGTCTCGGTGCTCGCGATCCCCGAGCTCTTCTACCAGGTGCAGGTGATCTACGGCCGCAACTCGAGGGTCGTGCCGCTCCTGCTCGTCGCGACGGTCTGGTACATCATCCTCACGACGCTGCTGTCGGTCGGCCAGTACTACGTGGAGCGTCACTTCGCCAGAGGAAGCTCACGCACGCTACCGCCGACGCCGTTGCAGCGTCTGCGAACCCGCTGGGCGGCCTTCGGGACATCGACCTCTCGCGCTGCCGGCACGACCACCGCGGGGGTGGCGCGATGACTGCCGTCGTCGACCTGCGCGGCGTCTCGAAGTCGTTCGGCCCGCACCGGGTGCTCGACGGCGTCGACCTCGAGCTCGCCGAGGGCACCGTGACCGTCATCCTCGGGCCGTCCGGCTCCGGCAAGTCGACCCTCCTTCGCACCATCAACCATCTCGAGAAGGTGGACCGGGGGCAGGTGCGTGTCAACGGCACCCTCATCGGCTACCGGCAGGTGGGGGAGCGGCTGCACGAGCTGCCCGAGCGCGAGGTGCTGCGGCAGCGCAGCCGCATCGGCTTCGTCTTCCAGAGCTTCAACCTGTTCCCCCACCTCACCGTGCTCGACAACGTCGTGGAAGCGCCGGTCTCGTCGCAGCGTCGACGCCGCCACGAGGTGGAGCCTGAAGCCCGGGCCCTACTCGAACGGGTCGGACTGGGAGACAAGGCCGCTGCCTACCCGAGGCAGCTCTCAGGAGGCCAGCAGCAGCGCGTGGCCATCGCGCGTGCACTGGCATTGCAGCCCGACGTCATCCTCTTCGACGAGCCGACGTCGGCCCTGGACCCCGAGCTCGTCGGCGAGGTGCTCGCCGTCATCAAGGAGCTCGCTCGCGAGGGGGCCACCCTCGTCGTGGTGACGCACGAGATCGGTTTCGCCCGCGAGGTCGCCGACACCGTCGTCTTCCTCGACGAGGGACGTGTCGTCGAGCAGGGACCACCGGGTCAGGTCATCGACCACCCGCGCCACGAGCGAACCCGCGCCTTCATCGACCGCGTCCTCTGACGCCCGCAGGACCAACCACACCTCCGGCCGCCACGGCCACCCGCTGACTCGCGCCCGTCCCAGGGTGCCGAGAGGAGACCTCATGCCCGCACGTCCGCACACCCTCCGCCGTCCGACCACGTATGCCGTCACCGTCCTCGCGCTCGCCGGCGCCGTCGCACTCGCCGCCTGCTCCGGTTCCGCCGAGGCGAGCTCGTCGTCCGTGCCTGCGGCCGGGACGGCGTCCGCAGCCGCCGCCGGCATCAACACCTCGCCAGAACAGAACCGCGTCACGGCCACCAAGGACGAGAAGGCAGCGGCACTGCTGCCCAAGGCGATCCGTGACCGTGGCACGATCACGGCCGCGAACGCCGGTGCCGGCGGCGGCACGCCTCCGCTCGTCTTCACGGCCGACGACGACAAGACCGTCATCGGTGTCGAGGTCGACCTCGCCCACCTCTTCGCCGACAAGCTCGGGCTCAGGGTCGAGACGCCGGCGACGAGCTGGGAGAACGTCTTCCTCGGCATCGACTCCGGCCGGTACGACGTCGCCCTGACCAACGTCACCGTCACCGAGGAGCGCAAGGAGAAGTACGACTTCGCCACCTACCGCAAGGACGACCTGGCCTTCGAGGCGCCCAAGGGCGGCACGTGGAAGGTCAACAGCGGCAAGGACATCGCCGGCAAGACCATCGCCGTCGGCTCCGGCACGAACCAGGAGAAGATCCTTCTCGACTGGAACGAGGCCAACGTGAAGGCAGGCCTCCAGCCCGCGACCGTCAAGTACTTCCAGTCCCAGACCGACTACTACCTCGCACTCTCCTCGCACCGCATCGACGCGTACTTCGGCCCCAACCCGAGCGTCGCCTACCACATGGCGACCAGCGGGCAGACGGAGGCCATCGGGCACTTCTCCGGCGCCGGCGACAAGCTGCAGGGCCTCATCGCCGTCCTCACGAAGAAGGGCTCGGGCCTCGCAGCGCCCTACGCCGCTGCCATCAACTCGGCCATCGCCGACGGCAGCTACGCCAAGGTGCTCCAGCGCTGGAACCTCGGCACCGAGGGGCTCGAGAAGTCCGAGGTCAACCCGCCCGGCCTGCCCAAGACCAGCTGACCTGCCGGCCCGCGCACTCGAAACCACACCTCAGGAGACGAAACCCCATGAGCACCAGCCAGATCCACATGACCTCACGGCGCCGCGCCCTGCTGGCAGCGACCGCGTTCCTCACCACTGCGACGACGCTCGGCGCCTGCGCCGACCCGGGCCCGACGGGCACCGCCGAGGTCGACCCGAAGGACCTGGGCGGCTCGAAGGTCCTGCCCGTCTCGTTCGACACGTCGGCCGTCCAGAAGCGCCCCACCGGCACGCTCCACCCCGAGATCGCAGCCGAGCTCCCGGCGTCCGTCAGGGCCGGCGGCACCCTCGTCATCGGCAGCGGCGGCGCAGGGGGCGGCATACCTCCTCTCGCGTTCACGGCGGACGACAACCGCACGCCGATCGGCGTCGAGGTCGACGTCGCCCACCTCGTCGCCGACGTCCTCGGCCTGAAGCCCGAGGTGCGAACGACGAGCTGGGAGAACCTCTTCATCGGCGTCGACTCCGGCAAGTACCAGGTGGCGATCTCGAACGTCGGAGTCTCGGAGGAGCGCAAGGAGAAGTACGACTTCGCCACCTACCGGCTGGGCCTGCACGCCTTCGAGGCCAAGAAGGGCTCGGGCCTTCGAGTCACGGGGCCGGCCGACATCTCCGGCAAGAGGGTCGCCGTCGGCTCGGGCACCCTCCAGGAGGCCATCCTGCTGCGCTGGAACGAGGCGAACGCCAAGGCGGGCCGCGCCCCGGCCGAGCTCGTCTACTACCAGGGCACGACCGAGTACTACCTGGCCCTCGACTCCGGCCGCATCGACCTCTACCTCGGCCCCAACCCGACGGCGACGTACCACGTCGTCACGGCGGGCAGGACGCAGATCGTCGGCACGGTGTCGTCGAGCTACCCCATCCCGGGGAAGGTCGGGGTGCTCACGAAGAAGGGCAGCGGCCTGGCGAAGCCCGTCTCCGACGCGATCAACGCCGCCATCGCCGACGGCAGCTACGCGGAGGTGCTCGAACGCTGGGGGCTCACCGCAGAGGCGGTCCCGGCGTCCGAGGTCAACCCCTCCGGACTGCCCAAGCCCACCGAGACCAAGTGAGGCGCTGACATGGCCACCATCGTCACCCTGTCGTCAAGCCCGTCGGCGTCGTCGCGCACCGACGCGGTCCTGGGCCACGTCGAACGCCGGCTGCGGGCACGGGGCCACGACGTCGAACGGGTCACCGTGCGTGACCTCCCGGCCGAGGCCCTGCTCCGCGCCGACGCGGCCGACCCACGGATCGCGGCCGTCGTCGCCTCGATCACCGCCGCGGACGGTGTGGTCGTCACCACGCCGGTCTACAAGGCCGCCTACACGGGCCTGCTCAAGGCCCTGCTCGACCTGCTCCCGCAGTACGCCCTGCGCGGCAAGACCGTGCTGCCCGTCGCGACCGGGGGCAGCCCCGCGCACGTCCTCGCCGTCGACTACGCGCTGCGACCGGTCCTCGTGTCGTTGGGCGCCGAGCACGTGACCCAGGGCTGGTTCGTGCTCGCCTCCGAAGTCACCGTCTTCGCCGAGGACGCGGGCGTGCTCCTGGCCGAGTCCGCGGCGCGCAACCTCCATCTCGTCACCGAGTCCTTCCTCACCCACCTCGCGCGGCACCGCAGCGAGCTGGTCACCGAGACCGAGGACGACGTCGTGCTGCGCGTCTCGCCCGGTGACGACGCGGCCGCGCCGCTCCTCGAGGACCTCGTCGTCGAGTACGGCACCCGGTACGGGCTGTCGACACCGAACACGCAGCTGACGGAGGTTCCCGTCACCGACTTCGAGGCGCCGGACGGGGCCTTCCTCGTCATCCTCCGGGCCGGCCAGACCATCGCCGGTGGGGCGATCCGGCGGCACGACGACGAGACGGCCGAGGTGAAGCGGGTCTGGACGCACGCGCAGTTCCGGCGGCAGGGCCTGGCCCGAAGAGTGCTGCTCGAGCTCGAGCGCGCAGCGGCAGGACTGGGGTACAAGCGGATCCATCTCACCACGGGGCCGCGACAGCCGGAGGCGCGGGCGCTCTACCTCGCTGCCGGCTACCTGCCTGCGTTCGACCTGCATGCCGACCCCGAGTCGATCGGCCCACACGCCTTCGACAAGGAGCTGCCGGCCGGGACGCGCCACGTGGCGTTCGCGGCGGAGGCCCTCACGGCGGAGGCCCGCACGGCGGAGACGACGGTGCCCACGGAGCGAGCTGCGGCCTACCGCGACTGGGGCGCGGCGTGAGCCTGCGGACGATCGTCGTCGTCGGCGGCGGCCCGCGGTCGCTCGGCCTCGTCGAACGGCTCGGCGCCAACGCGGCCACGCTCGTCCCACCGGGGGAGAGGGTCGAGCTGCACGTCATCGACCCGCACCCTCCGGGTGGCGGCCGCATCTGGCGGACGGCGCAGTCGAGCCTGCTGTGGATGAACTCGGAGGCCCAGGACGTCACCGTGTTCACCGACGCGTCGGTGACCTGCGAAGGGCCGGTTCGCCCCGGCCCGTCGCTCGCCCAGTGGGCAGCGGGGGAGGAGGGCGGCTCAGCGGCTGCGGCCCTCGGCCCCAGGTCGTTCGCGCCCCGTGTCGTCCAGGCCGAGTACCTCGAGTGGGCCTGGCGACGTGCCGTGGACGCACTCCCGCGACACGTCACGGTCCACGTGCACGCCGACCGCGCGGTGTCCGTCGAGGACGTGGGCGAGTCCCAGCGGGTGACGCTGGCGTCCGGCCCGGCGCTCCTGGCCGACGTCGTGGTCCTCGCCCAGGGGTACCTCGAGCAGGCACCCGGCCCCGACGAGCAGCGCCTGCTCGACGAGGCGACCGCGCACGGGCTGACCTACGTGCCTCCCGGACACACGGCAGACCTCGATCTCGGTGACCTGCGCCCGGGCGAGCCCGTCGTCGTGCGCGGCATGGGACTCGCCTTCGTCGACCTCTTCGTGCTCCTCGCCGAAGGTCGCGGGGGCCGGTTCACCGACGAGGGCGGCCACCTCACCTATCACCCGAGCGGACGGGAGCCGGTCCTCCACGTGGGGTCCCGGCGCGGTGTGCCGTACCACGCGAAGCTCGGCTACGAGATCCGCTCCACGACCGACGGACCGGCGCCGCTGCGACACCTGACGCGTGAGCGGCTCGCTGCGGTCGGCGCCGGCTCGGTCACTCTCGACTACCGCACGCAGGTGTGGCCGCTCGTCGTCCTCGAGCTCGCCGTCGCCCACTACCGCAGGTTGTTCGAGGCACACCCGGAGCGGACCCGCGGCACCTTCGAGTCGCTCGAGCGCGCCCTCGTCGGCGCAGACCTCAGCGCGGACGGCCTGACGGGGGCGGCCCGCGCGCACCTCGCCGACCCCGAGGACCTCTTCGACATCGATGCGATCGACCGTCCGCTGTCGGCCGGCGTCGACGACGACACCTCGGACGCCGACCTCCAGCGGCTCGTGGTCGACCACGTCACCGCAGACCTGTGCCGACGCGCCGACCCGGAGCGCTCGGGCGATCGCGCCGTCTTCGACACGCTCCTCGGGGTGTATGCCGCCCTGGCCGAGCTCGTGGTGGCCGGACGCCTCCTCGACGAGGACCGCGTACGCCACGTCGAGGGCCGGTTCCACGGCCTCTTCTCGTTCCTGGCGAGCGGACCGCCACCGCGCCGGCTCGCCGAGCTGCTCGCGCTCCACCGCGCGGGCATCGTCCGCTTCCTCGGCCCGGACCTCGAGCTCGCCGTCGATGACGGTGCCTTCGTGGGCCGCTCGGGCCGCCGCGAGGTGCGGGCCCGGGCAGCCGTCGACGCCCGGCTGCCCCGGCCCGACAGCTCACTCGTCACCGACCCCCTCGTGGCTGGTCTGCTCTCGACCGGCCAGCTGAGGTCCCGCCCCGTCACGGCCGCCGATGGCAGCACCCTCGGCGCAGGGCAGCTCGTCGCCGACCCGCGCGCGAGGGCGGTGCGCGCCGACGGGTCGGTGCATCCCCTGCGGTTCCTCCTCGGCCCGGCGGTGTCGGGGTCGGCCGGTGCCGGAGGTTTCTCCAGGCCGGGGTTCAACGGAGCCGGGTTCCGGCAGAACGACGCCGTGGCCCGCGACCTGCTGACCGTGCAGGTCGTGACCACCGCCCTGCGTCCCGATCGGGCCACCACCTCTCGATCCGCCCCCATCCCGATCTCGCACGGAGCCGGCCACCACACCGCCGCACGAGACACCCGAACCATCACTTCATCCACCAACAGACCGACGACAGAAAAGGACCACCGCCATGCCAGTTGAGTTCCTGGGCATCGCCGCCAACCACGACGGCACCGAGACCACCCCCCGAAGCGGCGGCGCACTCGACCTCGCCTACGCCACCAAGCTCGCCCGTGCGCACGAGGACAACGGCTGGGACCGCGTGCTCTTCGCCTACCACTCGGGCTCACCCGACCCGGCGCAGGTGGCCGCTCACGTCGCCGCGAACACCGAGCGGTTGAACCTCGTCGTCGCCCACCGGCCCAACACCGCCTACCCGACCCTCACGGCCAAGACCTTCGCCACCCTCGACCACATCAGCGGCGGCAGGTTCGAGGTGCACGTCATCACCGGTGGCAGCACCGCCGACCAGGCGGCCGAGGGCGACCACCTCGACAAGGACGCCCGCTACGCCCGCACCCGGGAGTTCATCCAGATCCTCAAGCAGGCGTGGACGAGCGACGCGCCGTTCGACTTCGACGGCGACCACTACCGCTTCGAGAACTTCCTCGCCGACGTCAGGCCGCTCCAGACCCCGCGCCCAAGGATCTCGTTCGGCGGGTCGAGCCCGGCGGCATACGACGTCGGGGCGCGCGAGGCGGACGTCTTCGCGCTGTGGGGCGAGCCCCTGGCCGGCACCGCCGAGCAGATCGCCACGATCCGTGCCGCCGCCACCGCGGCGGGCAAGCCGCTCCCGACGATCCAGGTGGCCTTCCGGCCCATCATCGGCGCGACCGACGCACTCGCGTGGGAGCGCGCCGAGCGCACTCTGGGAGCGATCCGTGAGCAGCAGGAGGCTGGCCACACGACACGAGGGCGGCTGCGCCGCAACGGAACCCAGCCCGAGAACTCCGGGTCGCAGCGGCTTCTCGCCGCGGCGGAGAGCGGCGAGCGGCACGACCGTGCGCTGTGGACCGCCACCTCGGCGGCCACCGGGGGAGGTGGCAACTCGACCGCGCTCGTCGGCACGCCCGAGACCATCGCGGCCGCCCTCCTCGACTACTACGACCTCGGCGTGCGCATCTTCTCGGCACGCGGCTACGACCTCTACGACGACGCCGTCGACTTCGGCCGGCACGTCATCCCGCTCGTGCGCGCCGAGGTGGCCCGGAGAGAGGCCCGGCGAGAGGCCGCCGAGGGTGGCGCGAGCCGCGAGGAGGCCGTGGCATGAGCGCCCGTCGGGCCTGGACCCGGTGGCGGGCGACGCGTGAGGCGGAGCTCGCGGAGGAGCACGGCTGGCTCTCGCTCACCGGGTTCGCCTGGCTGTCGGTCGAGCCCGCAGGCGTGCCGGGCCTGCCCGGGCTGTGGTGGGCCGACGACGAGGGGGCGCACGTCAGGGCCGACGAGGGCGACGAACTCGCGACCAACGTCGGTCCCGTGGTCGGCACAGCGGGGGCGGACGTCGCCGAGAGTGGCTCGTTGCACTGGGTGAGGCACGGCGAGCGCGTGGTCGAGCTGCTGCGCAGGGGAGGGCGGCTGGCCGTGCGCACGCGCGACCCGCAGGCCCCTGCACGGCTCGCCTTCACCGGGGTTCCCACCTGGGAGCACGACGCCGACTGGGTGCGGCCGGCCACGTTCACCCCGACGGACGGGCCGGCGGCGGTCCAGGTGGGCACTGCCCGCGACGACCTCGTGCAGCACGCCCGGGTCGTCGGCACCGTCGACGTCGACGTCGCCGGCGTACGCCACCGGCTCAGCGCCGTCCCCGCCGGCGACGGGCTCGCCCTGCTCTTCCACGACGCGACCAACGACGTCACGTCCGCGCCGTGGCGCACGGTCGTGACCGAGGCGCCGGACCCGGAGGGCAACCTCGTCGTCGACTTCAACCGGGCCGTCAACCTGCCGTTCGCCTTCAGCGACCACGGGACGTGTCCCGCACCGGTCAGCGGCAACCGCATCGCCGTGGCCGTCACAGCCGGGGAGAAGCGCCCTGAGAGACAGCCCGAGACCCCGGCGAAGCAGCCGGCATGAGGTTCTGCACGTACACGCTCCTCGACACGAGTCGCGACCCGGTGACGGGCGTCGCGCGCTCTCAGACCGAGGCCTTCGAGCACGTTGCGCGACAGGCGGTCTGGGCCGAGGAGCTGGGGTTCGACGGCTTCGGCGTCGGGGAGCGGCACGCGCAGCGCTTCGTGTCCTCCTCGCCGCCGGTCGTCCTGGCGCACGTCGCCGCCCTCACGCGCCGCATCCGGCTGCTGACGACCGTCACCGTGCTCTCACTGCTCGACCCGGTGCGCGTGGCCGAGGACTACGCGACCCTCGACCACCTGAGCGGCGGGCGTCTCGACGTCATCATCGGGAAGGGCAACGACCCCGACCAGAACGCCCTGTACGGCTACGACCTCGACGGCCAGTGGGAGCGGAACGCCGAGAAGTACGAGCTGCTCCGACGGCTCTGGCGCGAGGAGAAGGTCACGTGGTCCGGTCGGTTCCGCCCGCCGCTCGTCGACGCGACCACCCAACCGCGACCCCTGCAGCGGCCGATCCCCGTGTGGCACGGCTCGGCCAGCTCGACGGAGTCGACCGAGCTGGCCGCGCGCTGGGGCGACCCGCTCTTCTCCGCCAACGGCTTCCACCCGATGGAGAAGTACGCCGCCCTGGTGCGCCACTACCGCGAGCGGTGGGCGGCATACGGGCACCGACCCGAGGACGCCGTCGTCGGCGCCGGCTTCCTCGGGCTGCTCGTCGCCGACACGACCCAGGAGGCGCTGCGGCTCTACCGCCCGGCGTTCGAGGCCTTCCGGGACTCGCCGGGTGCGAGGCACAACAACCTGCCGTTCACCACGGTGGAGGAGTACGCGCGTGACAGCTCGGCCCTGATCGGCTCGCCCGAGCAGGTCGTCGACAAGATCGGCCGCTACCACGAGGCGTTCGGCCACGAGCTCTCCGGCATCTCGCTCGACGTGCCGGGCCTGGCCGAGTCGGTGACACGCCGGAGCGTCGAACGCTTCTTCGGCGACGTGGCACCGGCGGTGCGTGCCATGCACCCGTCGAGACGGGAGTTCAGCTCCGCGTCGAAAGCCTGACGCATCAAAGCCGCAATCGGTATGCCAGCCCGGTTAGGTTGTGCGGGTGCAGTCATCGGTGACCGATTCGCGACGTGACACCCCGGTGTCCGCCGGACCCCCGGAGCAGGTGGGTCCGGCACCCCGACGATCGAGCGGGAAGGCCTGGGAGTGGACCCTCGCGGCGCTGCTCCTCCTGCCCAACCTCGTGCTCCTCGTCGTCTTCACCTACCGGCCGCTGCTCGACAACATCCGGCTGTCCTTCACCGACTGGAACATCAGCTCGCCCGTCGCCAACCCGGTCGGCCTCGCCAACTACGTCGAGTGGTTCGGGCGGGACGACACGCGCGTGGTGGTGCGCAACACGCTGGTCTTCACCGTCGCGACCGTCGGCATCTCGATGGCGCTCGGCCTCGGGCTCGCCCTGCTGCTCGACCAGAAGCTCAAGGGGCGCAACCTCGTCCGCTCGGTCGTCTTCGCGCCCTTCGTGATCTCCGGGGCGGCCGTCGGCATCGCGTTCCAGTTCGTCTTCGACCCCCAGTTCGGGCTCGTGAGAGACCTGCTCGCCCGGGTCGGCGCCTCCTCGCCCGACTTCTACCAGCAGCCGGGCTGGGCGCTTTTCATGGTGACGGTCACCTACATCTGGAAGAACCTCGGCTACACCTTCGTCATCTACCTCGCCGCGCTGCAGGGACGCCGCGCCGACCTCGACGAGGCCGCGGAGATCGACGGGGCGAGCGCGTGGACGCGCTTCCGCCGTGTCCTCATGCCACAGCTGCGGCCCACGACGTTCTTCCTGTCGATCACCGTGCTGCTCAGCTCGGTCCAGGTCTTCGACATCATCAACGTCATGACCCGCGGCGGGCCGCAGGGCAACGGCACCGCCACGCTCGTCTACCAGGTGTACCAGGAGACCTTCGTCAACCAGCGCGCCGGCTACGGCGCCACCGTCGCGACCATCATGTTCGTCATCCTGCTCGCCGTGACGGTCGTCCAGGTGCGCTTCATGGACCGGGGGCAGAAGTCATGAGCACGTCCACCGTCATCGGCACGCTCGACGACGAGTCGCTCCCGCCGGAGCGCACCCGCCGCCAGCGGCGCCGTGCCGCACACAACGTCGAGCCCTCCTCGCACCACCGCGGGCCGGTCTGGACCGCGCTCGGCTACGTCGGCATGGTGCTCGTCGTCCTGCTCGTCGCGGTGCCGCTCTTCTGGATCCTCATCACGTCGTTCAAGGACCGCGGCGACATCTACGTGCGCCCGGCCCAGTGGTGGCCGAACCCCGCGACGAGCGACAACTACCACGAGCTGACGACGCGCATCCCGTTCTTCGACTACGTGCGCAACTCCGTCATCATCACGTCGGCGACGGCCGTGGCGAAGATCGTGCTCGGGGTGCTCAGCGCGTACGCCTTGTCGCTGCTGCGCTTTCCGGGCCGGTCGGTCGTCTTCCTCGTCGTCATCGCGGCGCTCATGGTGCCCAACCAGATCACGGTGATCAGCAACTACGCCCTCGTCGCGCAGCTCGGCTGGCGCAACACCTTCCAGGGCATCATCATCCCGTTGGCCGGCGTCGCCTTCGGCACGTTCCTCATGCGCAACCAGTTCCTCAGCCTGCCCGGCGAGATCATCGAGGCTGCGCGTCTCGACGGCGCCGGGCCGATGAAGCTGCTCTGGCGCGTCGTCATGCCGATGTCGTGGCCGACGCTCGTGGCGTTCTCGCTCATCACCGTGGTCAACGAGTGGAACGAGTACCTCTGGCCCTACCTGATGTCCGACGACGAGACCACCGCGACCCTGCCCGTCGGCCTCACCTTCCTGCAGAACAACGACGGCGTCACGAACTGGGGCCCGGTGATGGCCGGCACGATCCTCGCGATGCTGCCGATCCTCGTGCTCTTCCTCTTCCTCCAGCGCCAGATGATCAAGGGTCTCACCGCCGGAGCCGTCAAGAGCTGACCCCGACAGTCCCCGGCGGCCGGTCACCGGTGCGCCGTCCTCCCACCCACCCGATGCACCATCCACAGGGAAAGGCACCACCCATGAACGAGTTCTCTCGCCGAGGCTTCCTCGGTCTCGCCGGGGCGGCCGGCGTCGCCGGGCTCGCGGCCTGCGCCGGCACCGGCACCGCACCGTCGTCCGGTGGCAACGGCGGCGGCGCCTCGAGCAACACCATCGAGTTCTGGAGCAACCACCCCGGCAACAGCAAGCCGGTCGAGCAGCAGATCATCAAGGCCTTCGAGGTGGCCAACCCGAACCTCAAGGTCAAGCTCGTCGACGCCGGCAAGAACTACGAGGAGGTCGCGCAGAAGTTCAACGCCTCGCTCGCCGGTGGCCAGCTGCCCGACGTCGTCGTCGTCTCGGACGTCACGTGGTTCAACTTCGCCCTCAACAAGCAGCTCGCCCCGCTCGACGACCTGCTGTCGGCCGCGAAGATCGACCCGAGCGACTACGTCGACGCGCTCTACAACGACTACAACCTCGACGACAAGCACTTCGCGCTGCCGTTCTCGCGCTCCACGCCGCTCTTCTACTACAACAAGGACCTCTGGAAGGCGGCCGGCCTCGAGGACCGCGGCCCCAAGGACTGGGACGAGTTCCTCACGTGGGCACCGAAGCTCAAGGCCGCGGCAGGCTCCGACAAGGTCGTCATGGAGCTGCCCGACGGCTCCAACTACCTCGACTGGGTCTTCCAGAACATGGTGTGGGGCTACGGCGGCGCCTACTCGAAGGAGTGGACGCCGACCTTCTCCGACCCCAACACCGTCAAGGCCGGGAAGTACCTCCAGGATCTCGCGAAGAACGGCTTCCTCAAGCTGTCGAAGGACCCGGCCCCCGACTTCACGGCCGGCATCGTCGGGTGCAGCATGATGTCGACCGGCTCGCTCGGCGGCGTCGCGAAGGACGCCAAGTTCGACGTGGGCACGGCGTTCCTGCCCGGTGACGGCAACTGCCCGACCGGTGGCGCGGGTGTCGGCATCCCGGCGAACATCACCGACGAGCGCAAGAAGAACGCGCTGAAGTTCATCGAGTTCCTCACCAACGCCCAGAACACCGTCACCTTCACGCAGGCCACCGGCTACATGCCCGTCCGCAAGTCGGCCGTGGACCTGCCCGAGGAGAAGGCGTTCCTCGAGAAGAACCCCAACGCGAAGACCGCGATCGAGCAGCTGCCCAAGACCCGATCGCAGGACAACGTCCGCGTGCTGCTGCCCGGTGGCGGCGCCCGCATCGGCAAGGCCCTCGACCAGGTCGTCCAGGGCCAGGACGTCGCGACCGTCTTCAAGGCGCTCGACGCGGAGAGCCAGCAGGTCTTCGACTCGCAGATCAAGAGCAAGCTCGGCGCCTGACACCCCGCCTGGGTATGCCGCCGGGTCCCTTCCCCGAAGGGGCCCGGCGGGTGCCGCACCCGACCAGAACGACCCGAGAGGCCTTCCATGGCAACCGTGTACTTCGACGAGGCGACTCGTAAGTTCTCCAAGGACGACGCACCCGCGGTCGACGGCATCACGCTCGACATCGCCGACGGTGAGTTCCTCGTCCTCGTCGGCCCCTCGGGCTGCGGCAAGTCGACGACGCTGCGCATGCTCGCCGGCCTCGAGCCGGTCGACGGCGGGCGCATCCTCGTCGACGGTCACGACCAGAAGGGCGTCCGGCCGCGCGACCGCGACATCGCCATGGTGTTCCAGAGCTACGCGCTCTACCCCAACATGACGGCAGCCCAGAACATGGCCTTCGCCCTCGACAACGCGAAGGTGAGCAAGTCCGAGACGAGGCAGCGCGTCGCCGAGGCCGCCAAGATCCTCGAGCTCGAGCAGCTGCTCGACCGCAAGCCGGGCCAGATGTCGGGCGGCCAGCGCCAGCGCGTGGCGATGGGGCGCGCGATCGTGCGCAACCCCAAGGTCTTCTGCATGGACGAGCCGCTGTCGAACCTCGACGCGAAGCTGCGGGTCTCGACCCGGTCGCAGATCGCCGGGCTGCAGCGCCGGCTCGGCATCACGACCGTCTACGTCACCCACGACCAGGTCGAGGCGATGACGATGGGTCACCGCGTCGCCGTGCTGCGCGACGGGAAGCTCCAGCAGGTCGACACCCCCGAGGCCCTCTACGACCGCCCGGTCAACACGTTCGTCGCGTCGTTCATCGGGTCGCCCGCCATCACGCTGGTCGAGTCGTCCGTCCGTGACGGGCGGGCCGAGGTGCACGGCGTCCCCGTGCCGCTCGACCGCGCCGTGGCCGGGCGCGCGGGGGAGAAGGTCGTCGTCGGCCTGCGCCCCGAGTCGTGGCACGTCGTCGGGTCTCCCGAGGGCAAGGGGGGCTCATCGGCCCTGGCGCTCAACGTCGAGCTGGTCGAGTCGCTCGGCTCCGAGTCGTTCGTCTACGGGCGCCCGGCGGGTGCCGGCGACGACGCCGGACGGGTGACTGTGCGCCTCGACAAGCGCACGCACCTCACGGTCGGCGACGTCGTGCACGTCGAGCCGAACCACGGCGAGGTGCACGTCTTCGACGCCTCCTCGGGCGAGCGCATCGAGGCCTGAGGGTGACTGCTCGTCCCGGGCCGTGGGCGTCGGGCCGCTTCGACGTCGAGGGCCACCGCGGCGCGAAGGGGCTCGTCGTCGAGAACACGCTCGCGAGCTTCGCGGCGGCATACGCCGTCGGCGCCACGGGCGTCGAGCTCGACGTGCGGCTCACGGCCGACGGTCACGTCGTCGTCTGGCACGACACCGAGCTGCTGCCGCACAAGTGCGTGTCGACCGGGCCCGACCTCGTCGGGGCCCGCGTCGACGACCTCACCCTGGACCAGCTGCGCACGGTCGACGTCGGCAGCCGCACCCTGCCCGAGTGTCCCGGCCAGAAGCCCGACCCGGGCGCCCGCATCTCCAAACTCTCCGAGGTGCTCGCCCACGGCGTGGAGCACGCACCGGGCGTCTGGTGGACCATCGAGATCAAGGTCGACCCGCGTGACGCGCGCGAGGTGGCCGCCCGTCGGCAGCTGCTCGAGGGGGTGCTCGCCGACCTGCACGAGCACGGGGTCGAGGGGCAGTGCTTCGTCCACTCCTTCGACTGGGCGGTGCTCGAGCTGTCGGCCGGTCTCGCTCCCGACGTGCTGCGCTCGGCCCTCGTGGAGTCGTCGGTCACCTGGCACCCCGGGAGCCCGCTCACGGGCAGCGTCGTGCCGGGGGAGACGCACCACGACGTGTGCGACGGCGCGGTCGCCGTGGGAGCGCACGTCATCTCGCCCGACCACGCGATGGTCGACGCCGCCTTCGTGGAGCGAGCGCACGACGCCGGTCTCGCGGTGCTGCCGTGGACCGTCAACGAGCCGGCGCGCATCGTCGAGGTCGTCGAGGCGGGCGTCGACGGGCTGGTGACCGACTACCCGGACCGCGCGCTCGCGATGGTGGCCTCGACGCAGCGGGCCGACGCGCCGGCGTGAGCCCCGCTTCCCCCGACGGGGAAAAGGTTGGAGGAGAACGCCAGCGAGGGGACGGACGTCGTCCGGCCCCTCGCTCCCCCTCCGGAGCCCCTGCGGGGCGACGGTCCGGATCGGCGTGGCACACTCGTGCGGTCGACAGGCGCCGCTGTGGGCACGGCCGCGAGTGCAGCGGTATGGGTGGGGACCCCTGGAACCCCACCCATTCGCTGGAACGCCGTTCCAGCGAAACCCATGATGCTTTCGAAGGGCACCGATGTCAACAGATCGGGTGTACGACAACAGCGCGCGGGCGCAGGCGGCCCGCGCCACGCGACGCCGCATCATCGACACCGCGGGCGAGATCCTGCTCCGCGAGGGCTACCACGCGATGTCGGTCAGCCAGCTCGCCTCGTCGGCCGGCGTCAGCGCACAGACGGTCTACAACGCCGTGGGCGGCAAGGCCGCCGTCGTCAAGGCCGTCTACGACGTCATGCTCGCCGGCGACGACGCACCCGTCGCGATGCAGGACCGAGCCGAGTTCCGCGCCATGTCCGAGGCCCCCGACCGCGAGTCGTTCGTGCGGGCGTACGCCGCGCTCTGCGCCACCATCTACGAGCGCGTCGGCCCGCTCCTCGGCGTGATCCTGGCGCAGGGAGCCGGTGGCGACAGCGGTCTGCAGGCCTTCGTGGCGACGATCGACGACGAGCGCCGGGCCGGCAACACGAACGCCCTGGGGGCCCTCGAGCGCGCCCACGGGCTGCCGCCCGCGCTCGACCGCGAACGCTTCATCGACATCGTCTGGGCGATCACGGGCCCCGAGATCTACGACCGCTTCGTGCGACGCAGCGGGTGGAGCCACCGGATGTATGCCGCCTGGCTCGCCGAGGCGCTCGTCGCGACCTTCGACCGCGCCAGCACCGGACTACCCGAGCTACAGGAGGACTGACATGCCGCGACAGATCGCCACCAACACCGACGTCGACCGCGACGCGCTGCTCGACTTCGTGCGGCCCCGGCACAGCATGGTGCTCGTCACGCAGCGTTCCGACGGCCGCCCGCAGATGTCGCCGGTCACCGGCGGGGTCGACGACGAGGGCCGCATCGTCATCTCGACCTACCCGGAGCGGGCGAAGACCGCCAACGCCCGCCGGCGGCCCCAGGTGAGCGTGCTCGTGCTCTCCGACGACTTCGGCGGCGAGTGGGTGCAGGTCGACGGCGACTGCGAGGTCATCGACCTGCCCGACTCGGTCGAGCCCCTCGTCGACTACTACCGCGCGATCTCCGGCGAGCACCCGGACTGGGACGAGTACCGCCAGGCCATGCACGACCAGGGCAAGTCGCTGCTCCGCGTCACGCCGACCCGCTGGGGACCCGTCGCCCGCGGCGGCTTCCCGGCGCGCCTCGCCTGACCCGCGTCCCCGGCCTCCCCCCACCGAACGCCGCGTTCGTTGCCGAACGCTCTGTCAGAACACGGCTTTCGCGACCGAACGCGGCGTTCGGTCACCACGATGGGCGGACCCGTAGGGTGGGGGCGTGCTGCGCGTCGGGGTCACCGGAGGGATCGGGTCGGGCAAGTCGACGGTGTCGCGGAGGCTCGCGGAGCTCGGCGCCCACCTCGTCGACGCCGACGCCGTCGCGCGCGAGGTCGTGGAGCCGGGGCAGCCGACGCTCGCGGCGATCCGGGAGCGCTTCGGCGCCGCCGTGATCCGGCCCGACGGCACCCTCGACCGCGCCGGGCTGGCCGCGATCGTCTTCGCCGACCCCGACGAGCTGGCGGCGCTCGACGCGATCACCGGCCCGGCCATCGCCGCGCGGGTGGCAGAGCTGCGCGCGGCCGCGCCTGCGGACGCGGTCTCCGTCTACGACATGCCGTTGCTCGTCGAGCGCGGCCTCTGGGTGCACGAGCACCTCTCCGTCGTCGTCGAGACCGACGAGGAGACCCGGGTGAGGCGGCTCGTCGAGCAGCGCGGCCTCGACGAGGGCGATGCCCGACGCCGCCTCACCGCGCAGGCGACCGACGCCCAGCGCCGCGCGGTCGCCGACGTCGTGCTGACCAACGACGGCACCCCCGAGCAGCTGAGGTGTGCCGTCGACGCACTCTGGGAGCAGCGGCTCGTCCCGTACGCCGCCAACCTCTCCAGCGGCACGCGTTCACGGCGTCCGGAACGGTCTGCGGACACCGTCGTCGAGCCGCGCGCCGACTGGGAGGCCCGCGCCGAGCGCGTCGTCGCCCGGCTCGCTGCCGCGCTCGCCGTCACCGGGGTCGCCACCGAGGTGTCGCACGTCGGATCGACCTCGGTGCCGGGCCTGCTCGCCAAGGACGTCATCGACGTGCAGGTCGGGGTCCACCACCTCGCCGACGTCGACCGTGAGGACGTCCGTCTCGCGTTCACCGGTGCCGGCTACGTCTTCAGACACGGCAACCACACGGACACCCCGCACCCGTCCGGCAGTGTGCCCGAGGCGTGGGGCAAACGCTTCCTCGGCGGGTGCGACCCCGGCAACCACGTGCACGTGCACGTGCGCGAGCACGGCTCTGCCGGTTGGCGGTTCGCCCTGCTCTTCCGCGACTGGCTGCGCCACGAGCCCGCCGAGCGCGACGCGTACGCCGCCGAGAAGCGCCGGCTGCTCCAGCAGCACGCGACGACGTCCGACTACGTCGTCGCCAAGGAGCCGTGGTTCGAGCAGGCCTGGCACCGCGCGAACGCGTGGGCCGAGCGCACCGGCTGGCAGCCCCGCTGACCCGGCAGGGTGCCCACCCGACGGTTCCGGTGACCTCACCCCGTCGAGGAGGCACTTTCCGACGGCCGCCGGGCGATCCGGCATACCCGGGCGGGGTGTGGTGTTGTGGGTGACATGCGTGGTGAGTACAAGGTCCCCGGTGGCAAGCTCGTGGCGGTCGACGTCGAGGAGGTCGACGGGCGACTCGCCGACGTGAGCGTCTCGGGCGACTTCTTCCTCGAGCCCGACGAGGCGCTCGACGACATCAACGCGGCGCTCAGCGGGATGCCGGTCGACGCCGGCGTGGACCAGCTGGCCGGGGCGGTCTCGGGCGCGCTCGCCGACGACGTCACGCTGATCGGCTTCACCGCTGAGGCCATCGGCATCGCGGTCCGTCGGGCCCTCGGAAAGGCGACCGGGTGGGACGACCACGTCTTCGACGTCATCCCGCCGCGGGTGCTCGACCCGGCGATGCACGTCGCCCTCGACGAGGTCATCGCCCGCGAGGTCGCCTCGGGCGAGCGACTGCCGACGCTGCGCTTCTGGGACTGGGACAGCCCGCTCGTCGTCATCGGCTCGTTCCAGTCGTTCCGCAACGAGGTCGACCCCGAGGGCGCCGACCGTCACGGCATCGACGTGGTGCGGCGCATCTCCGGCGGTGGCGCCATGTTCATGGAGCCCGGGAACACCATCACGTACTCACTCGTCGTGCCGACCTCCCTCGTCGAGGGCCTCAGCTTCGAGCGCTCCTACTCCTTCCTGGACGAGTGGGTGATCGGCGCGCTCGCCGACGTCGGGGTCGACGCGCACTTCGTCCCGCTCAACGACATCGCGAGCGACAAGGGCAAGATCGGCGGCGCGGCCCAGAAGCGGTTCGTCGCGGGGGCCGTGCTGCACCACGTGACGATGGCCTACGACATCGATGCCGACAAGATGCTCGAGGTGCTGCGCATCGGCCGCGAGAAGATGAGCGACAAGGGCACGAAGTCGGCGAACAAGCGCGTCGACCCGATGCGCTCGCAGACCGGGATGACGCGCGACGCGATCCTCGAGTCGTTCGCCGCGTCGTTCGCGCAGCGGCACCGCTCGAACCTGTCCGACTACACCGAGGCCGAGCTCGAGGCCGCGAGCCGGCTCGTCGAGGAGAAGTTCGCGACCCCGGAGTGGACCCACCGCGTGCCCTGACGGCGGATCCGGAAACTCTTGTGCCGTTCGTGTCGAGACGGCGTGGGCGGCTCCGACGTCACGGGTGAGGCGGCAGACTGGCCGCTCGCGACCCGAAAGGCACCGAACCATGAAGTACGTCATCCTCATCCACTCCAACCCCCAGCCTTGGGGCCACCCGACCGGCAACTTCGTGACGGAGGCGCTCGCCCGGCCGCAGGAGGAGCGTGAGCGCGGCGGCGCCGCCTTCGACGCGATGCTCGAGGAGCTGTCGAAGAGTGGCGAGCTCAAGGGCGGTGAGGCCCTCGGCGACCCCGCGTCCTCACGGATCCTGCGGTGGAGCGAGAGCGGGACCCTCGTGACGGACGGGCCGTACGCCGAGGCCAAGGAGCACCTGGCCGGCTTCTTCCTGCTCGACGTGGCGTCGCAGGAGCGTGCCGAGGAGCTCGCCGTGAACTTCGCCGGGCCGGGTGACACCGTCGAGCTGCGGCCGGCGTACGTCTGGGAGCAGTAGGCGAGTGGGCGCTGTCGGTCGTCGGACGTACGGTTGAGCCATGCGTCCCACGACCGACCTCCAGCGCACGGTTGCCCCGTTCGAGGTGATCTCCGAGTACACCCCGAGCGGCGACCAGCCGACCGCCATCGCCGAGCTGGCGCGCCGGGTCAAGGCGGGCGAGACCGACACCGTGCTGCTCGGGGCCACCGGCACCGGCAAGTCCGCGACGACCGCCTGGCTCATCGAGCAGGTGCAGCGGCCCACGCTCGTCATGGCGCCCAACAAGACGCTCGCCGCGCAGCTGGCCAACGAGTTCCGCGAGCTGCTGCCCAACAACGCCGTCGAGTACTTCGTCAGCTACTACGACTACTACCAGCCCGAGGCGTACATCCCGCAGACCGACACCTACATCGAGAAGGACAGCTCGGTCAACGACGAGGTCGAGCGGTTGCGCCACTCGGCCACCAACTCGCTGCTGACCCGCCGCGACGTCATCGTCGTGGCGTCGGTGTCGTGCATCTACGGCCTCGGCACGCCGCAGGAGTACGTCGACCGCATGGCCCGCCTCAAGGTCGGGCAGGAGATCGTGCGCGACGACCTGCTGCGGCGGTTCGTCGAGATGCAGTACACCCGCAACGACCTCGCCTTCACGCGCGGCACGTTCCGGGTGCGCGGCGACACCGTCGAGATCATCCCGGTCTACGAGGAGCTCGCGATCCGCATCGAGTTCTTCGGCGACGAGATCGAGCGCATCTACACGCTGCACCCGGTCACCGGCGAGGTCGTCAACGAGGAGCAGGAGATGTACGTCTTCCCGGCCTCCCACTACGTCGCCGGCCCCGAGCGCATGGAGCGCGCGATCCGCGGCATCGAGCTCGAGCTCGAGGACCAGCTCGCGCTCTTCGAGAAGCAGGGCAAGCTGCTCGAGGCCCAGCGACTGCGCATGCGCACCACCTACGACGTCGAGATGATGCGCCAGGTCGGTTTCTGCAACGGCATCGAGAACTACAGCCGCCACATCGACGGCCGCACCGCCGGCTCCGCGCCGAACTGCCTGCTCGACTACTTCCCCGAGGACTTCTTGCTCGTCCTCGACGAGTCGCACCAGACCGTGCCGCAGATCGGCGCGATGTACGAAGGCGACATGTCGCGCAAGCGCATGCTCGTCGAGCACGGCTTCCGGCTGCCGAGCGCCATGGACAACCGGCCCCTCAAGTGGGAGGAGTTCCTCGAGCGCATCGGCCAGACGATCTACCTCTCGGCGACGCCGGGGGAGTACGAGCTGGCCAAGTCCGGCACGCCCGTCGAGCAGATCATCCGCCCAACCGGGCTCGTCGACCCCGAGGTCGTGCTCAAGCCGACCAAGGGCCAGATCGACGACCTCATGCACGAGATCCAGGAGCGCACCGCGCGCGACGAGCGCGTCCTCGTGACCACCTTGACCAAGAAGATGGCCGAGGACCTCACCGACTACCTCCTCGACAAGGGCATCCGCGTCCGCTACCTCCACAGCGACATCGACACGCTGCGCCGCGTCGAGCTGCTCCGCGAGCTGCGCACCGGCGTCTTCGACGTCCTCGTCGGCATCAACCTGCTGCGCGAGGGCCTCGACCTGCCCGAGGTGTCCCTCGTGTCGATCCTCGACGCCGACAAGGAGGGCTTCCTGCGCTCGGCGAGGTCGCTCATCCAGACGATCGGACGCGCGGCGCGCAACGTGTCCGGCCAGGTGCACATGTACGCCGACAAGATGACGCCGTCCATGGAGCAGGCGCTCGACGAGACCAACCGGCGGCGCGAGAAGCAGATCGCCTACAACACCGAGCACGGCATCGACCCGACCCCGCTGCGCAAGAAGATCGCCGACATCACCGACCTGCTCGAGCGCGAGGACGCCGACACGCAGGAGCTGCTCGGCTCGGGACGCATGCAGTCGCGCGGCAAGAGCGGCGCCGGCCGTGGTGCCATGGCCGCAGACGTCGGGGTCTCCGCCGGCGGCAGCTCGAACCGTCCGGCCGACATGGCGGCGGCCGACCTCGCGGGCCTCATCCAGGAGCTCACCACGCAGATGCACCAGGCGGCCGCCGACCTGCACTTCGAGCTCGCGGCCCGGCTGCGTGACGAGATCGGCGAGCTCAAGAAGGAGCTGCGGCAGATGAGCGCGGCCACCCGCTGATGGTGTCCGAGGCCACGGGCCAGGGCAACGACGCGGCCGGGCCGCCGGGCGAGACGCTGGCCGCCCGGCTGCGCGCGGCCGCCCTGGCGCTGCCCGGGGCGTGGGAGGACTCCCCGTGGGACGGCGACACGGTCGCCAAGGTGGGCGACAAGATCTTCGTCTTCCTCGGCGAGCAGTCGGTGGGGGTCAAGTCCGCAAGCAGCCGGCAAGAGGCCGACGAGTGGCTCCACCGCTACCCCGACGACGCCTCGGTGCTCGCCTACATCGGCCGCCACGGGTGGAACTCCCTGCGCCTGGGCGGAGCCATCGGCGAGGACGAGCTGCTCGAGGCGATCGAGACCTCCTACGACATCGTCGTGGCAGGGCTGCCGCGGAGCAGAAGGCCCCGCTGACGAGCGCGTGACCGGCGCGCCCCCGCGTGGTGCCCAGGGGGCGGAACCCGATTTGAGGCCCGACCGCTGCGGTGAGAGGATCAGGCGTTCACACGGAGGGGAGTATCCCCGACACGACGGGCTCGTCATCACGGAGCAGGTCCCACCACCCGCTCCCGGTCCCGTCGGTCCGGCACCGACAGCTCGCTGTCCGGGCCGGGCGGGAGAGACCTCCGGTTACTGACCTGGTGACCGGAAGGTTGTGCCCATGAACGTTCCTGCTTGGGGCTGGTTCCTCACGATCGGTCTGATGACCGTCTTCCTGCTGATCGACGTGCTCGTCATCGCCCGGCGACCGCACGTCCCCTCGATGGCCGAGGCCGGCCGCCACCTGGCGTTCTACGTCGGTGCCGCCGTGCTCTTCGGGCTCTTCGTCTGGTTCGAGTGGGGAGGACAGTTCGCGGGAGAGTTCTACGCCGGCTGGCTCACCGAGTACTCGCTCTCGGTCGACAACCTCTTCGTGTTCCTGCTGATCATGGCCAGCTTCAAGGTGCCGCAGAAGCTGCAGCAGTCGGCCCTCATGATCGGCATCATCATCGCGATCATCCTGCGCGGCGTCTTCATCGCGCTGGGCGCGGTCGTCATCAACGCGTACGCCTGGGTGTTCTACATCTTCGGCGCGTTCCTCGTGTACACCGCGGTCAAGCTCGCGACCGAGGGCGAGAGCGACGACGACGAGTACCACGAGAACCGCTTCCTGCTCTGGATCGAGAAGCGCTTCCCGGCCACCAAGGAGTGGCACAGCACGCACCTGACCGTCGTCGAGAACGGCAAGCGCCTCATCACGCCGATGCTCATCGTCATCCTCGCGCTCGGCACGACCGACCTGCTCTTCGCGCTCGACTCGATCCCCGCGATCTACGGCCTCACCAAGGAGCCGTTCCTCGTGCTCACGGCGAACATCTTCGCCCTGATGGGTCTGCGCCAGCTCTACTTCCTCATCGGCGGTCTGCTCAAGAAGCTGGTCTACCTCAGCATCGGGCTCGCCGTCCTCCTCGCCTTCATCGGCGTGAAGCTGATCATGCACGCCCTGCACGAGAACAACCTGCCGTTCATCAACGGCGGCCGGCCCATCGACGGCGTGCCCGACATCCCGATCCTCGTGTCGCTCGGTGCGATCGTGCTCATCCTCGGCGTCACCACCGTGGCCAGCCTCTGGAAGTCGCGTCGCGACGCCCGCCTCGAGGCCGCGGACGACAGCTCGGTCGGGTCCGCGTCGAGGTGAGGCGTCAGGTCCTGAGGACCTTGTCCATGGCCTTGCCCTTGGCGAGCTCGTCGACGAGCTTGTCGAGGTAGCGGATCTTCTGCATCAGCGTGTCCTCGATCTCCTCGACGCGCACGCCGCACACGACGCCCTTGATCTGGTCGACCTTGGCGTTGAGGTGCGCCTCGGCGAAGAAGTCCTCGAACGTCGTCCCGGACTGCAGGTGCTGGTCCAGAGCGGCCTCGTCGAAGCCGGTGAGCCACTCGATCACCTGGTCGAGCTCGGCCTTGGTGCGACCCTTGCGCTCCACCTTGTTCACGTAGTGGGGGTACACCGAGGCGACGCTGACCGAGAAGATGCGGCTCATGCCTCCGAGCGTAGCCAGCCGGCACTCCGTCGCGGCGCTCCGAGCGGGTGGGAGGGAGTGGGCCTGCCCTTCTCGACAGGCGCGCCGGGTCAGCGGACGCGGTGCGAGACGAGCCAGCCGACCAGGGCAGGCACGGCCATGGCGGCGAAGACCGCGACGTAGGCCGACGGCACGCCCGAGCCGGCCGCGGAGAAGACGACAGCCGACAGGGCGATCGCCGTGGCGGCTCCGGCCGAGTCGCCGATCTGCAGGGCGGAGCTGACGAAGCCCTGCTCCGTCGGCGAGGCGCGCGAGAGCGCCTGCGCGGTGACGCGCGGGTAGACGGTACCGATGCCGAGACCGACCGCTGGGAAGAGGGCGATGAGCACCCAGGTCGGTGCCCCGAGAGCGACGGCGAGGGCGATGGCGGCGAGGGTGACGGTCATGGCGGCCAGCGAGAAGGCCGAGGTGCGGCCGATCTCGAAGTGCCGGTCCCAGCGTCCCTGCACCCACGACCCGAGAAACCACGTGACGCCGGTGACGGTCAGCGCGATGCCGGCGAGGCTCGGGCTGAGGCCGTCGCGCTCGGTCAGCAGGCGCGGCAGGTAGACCTCGGCACCGGAGAAGGCGGCGAAGGCGAGGGCGCGGAGGGTCACGTCGGTCGGCAGGCCGCGCCCCGCCCTCAGGGTGCCGCGGGGGGTGAGCGGCAGCAGGGTGACGGCGACGGCCACCACCGCGACGGTGGCGACGGCGAGGCCCACGGCGTCGAGGCGCTCGGCGACGGCATTGAGGGCGAGCACCGCCAGGGCCAGCACCACCGAGGCCGCGATCGCGCGGCGGCGCCACGGCACGTCGACCGCCTCCTGGCGCAGGCCGCTGACGATCCGTCCGAGCAGGACCGCCGCGACGACCAGGACGACGAGGGCCAGGCCGAAGACCCACCGCCACCCGATGGTCTGGGCGATGAGTCCCGCGACGAAGGGCCCGGCGATCGACGGCACGACCCACGCCGCCGAGAACCCGGCGAGGATCGCGGTGTGCAGCCGCTGCGGGTAGACACGGGTGACGAGGACGTAGAGCGCGGTGCTGGTCATGCCGGCGCCGAGGCCCTGCACGACCCGGGCGGCGACGAGGACGCCCATGGTGGGTGCGAGCCCGGCCCCCACCAGACCGGCCGCGAAGAGCGCGAGCCCGATGAGCAGCGGCGGTCTCGGCCCCCGCCGGTCGGCCAGGTTGCCCGACCAGACGATGCTGACGATGCCGGCCGCGAGCGTCGCCGTGAACGCCATCGCGTAGAGGGAGGCCCCGTTCAGCTCGCGGGCGATGGTCGGCATCACGGTGGTGAGGGCGAGTGCCTCGAACGCGTGCAGCGAGACGAGGGCGAGCACGCCGATCGTCGTTGCGCGCAGGGTCGGTGAGAGCAGGCCCCCGTGGTCGTCGGTCATCAGCCGGGCCCGAGAGCGGCGTCGGGCGTCTCGGGTCGGGACCGCGCGCCCAGCACGATGGCGCTCGCCAGCACGACGAGGGCCATGCCGGCGACCTGTCCCATCTCGAGCGTCTGGTGCAGCACGACGAAACCGGCGAGCGCCGCGACCACGGGCTCGAGGCTGAGCAGGATGCCGAAGACGTGCTGCGCCAGGTGCCGCAGGGCGACGAGCTCGAGCGAGTAGGGCAGTACCGAGGACAGGACGGCGATGCCGAGCCCGAGCGCGATGTCCCGAAGGGTCCAGCGGTCCACCGAGGTGAGGCCGAGGGGGGCGACCGCGACCGTCGAGACGATGAGAGCCAGGGCCAGACCGTCGAGGCCGCCGAAGGCCCGACCGGTGCGCTGGCTCAGCACGATGTAGGCGGCCCACATGACGCCGGCCAGGGCCGCGAAGCCGACACCGACGAGGTCGAGACGGTCGAGCGAGGTGTGCAGCACGCCCGAGACGAGGACGACGCCCAGGGCGGCCGCGGTCACCGCCACGACGTCGCGCAGCCGGCGGCTCAGCGCCGCCGCGAGCCCCAGCGGCCCGAGGAACTCGATGGTGACGGCGACCCCGATCGGCAGGTGCGCGAGAGAGGCGTAGAACGAGGTGTTCATCGCGGCGAGCGCGAGCCCGAAGAGCACGACGGTGCCCCAGTCGGCACGGGTGCGCCGTCGCCATGACGGGCGCGCGACGGCATACAGGATCACCATGGCGAAGAGCAGGCGCAGCAGCACGGAACCGGTGGCCCCGATGCGCGGCACCAGCGTCGCGGCGAAGGCGCCGCCGAACTGCACGGACAGGACGCCACCGAGGACGAGCAGCGGTGCGGTGCGCCGGTCGAGGCTCACGGCATCGGCAGCCGCCCGGCCGCCACGAGGGTGTCGAGCCGCGCGGCGGGCAGGTCCTCCTCGACGAGCACGCCGCCCGTCTCGGACGCGTGGACCATCCGTCCTGGCCGCACCACGATGCCGACGTGGTGGATGCGCGCCCCGGGCCGGGCGAAGAAGTAGAGGTCGCCCGGCTGCACGTCGTCGAGGGCGACGGGGGTCGCGAAGTCGGCCTGGGCGTACGCGTCGCGGGCGACGACGACGCCGAGCCGGCGCCACGTGTGCAGCACGAGGCCGGAGCAGTCGAAGCCGAGGGGGGTCAGACCCGACCACAGGTAGGGCAGACCGATGTGCGCACGCGCCTCCGTCAGGGCGGGGTGCGCCGCGTCGCCGGAACCGCCGTCGGCCACGGCAGCCGTCTCGACCGCCTCGGGGCCGACCACCTGTGAGCCCGGCGTGAGCGGGGCGAGGTGCGCCAGCGGCACCCACCCGGGGTAGCCGCGCTCGTCCTTGGGGGAGAGCTGCCACGGGGCGACGACGTGGGCCCACCGGCCACCGGCGTCGAGCTCCGTGACGGTGACGGGCTCGCCCTCGACGAGCTGCGTCTCGACGAGCCCGTGCAGGCCGAGACGGCCGGCGCGGGTGCCGTCGTCGACTGCTCCGTCCGCCGCCGCGTCGGCGTCGAGCGCCGCCAGCCACGCAGCCGCGTCGGGCTCGTCGGCGACCATCGCTGCGTCGACGGGTCGCGGGCTCTCGGGCGTCGACCACACCGTCGTGACGGGGACGTGGACCAGGTGGGTGGCGCTGACGGGGACGGTACGGCTCGCGGCGACGTTCACGCCCGCCATCCTCGCACCCGCGTGCCACCGGGACGCCCCCGGTCCGGACCGGCGACGATTCGGTGCGCACGAGCCGGAGGTACTGGTCGCCGCGCCCCGAGCGCCGTACCGTCAGAACATGGAAGAGCGAATCACCATCGAAGGATTCGATCCCCCGAAGAACCGACGCCACGGTCCCGACGGCGACCTCGTGGACGTGCAGGGCTGGCTCCACGCGCCCGTCGACTGGGCCGGCGGGCCGCAGCTCGAGCGCGCCTGGCGCGAGCGGCACGGTCGGTCGCGGCTCGGCGTCGGCCTGTGCGTCGCCAACAACCCGCGCCGTCACATCATCCTGACGAACGTGCCACCGGACCTCGACTTCCTCCGCACCGAGCTGGAGTCGCTGATCGCCGAGCTCGATCCGGACGCCACCTCGGACCTCGAGGGCGCCCAGTAGGCCCTCCCGCACGAGTCTGCGCACTCCCGCCCGCTCGGGTCGCGCCGCTCGTACGCTGGGCGCGTGGCGAGACCGGCGATCCTCACGGTGGATGACGACGCTCCCGTCTCCGCTGCGATCGCCCGGGACCTGCGGGCGCGCTACGGCGTCGACCACCGCATCCTGCGCGCGAGCTCGGGCGCCGAGGCGCTCGACCTCGTGGCCCGCCTGCTTCTCAAGGGGCAGCCGCTCGCTCTCGTCCTGGCCGACCAGCGGATGCCCGGGCTGACCGGCATCGAGGTGCTCGGCCGGGTGCGGGTCGACGTGCCCGAGGCGAAGCTGGTCCTGCTCACGGCGTACGCCGACACGGACGTCGCCATCGCCGCGATCAACGACATCGGCCTCGACCACTACCTGCTCAAGCCGTGGGACCCGCCCGACGAGAACCTCTACCCCGTCGTCGACGACCTCCTCGCCGACTGGCACCACGCCCACCCGGACCACACCGACGACGTACGCGTGGTGGGCGACCGCTGGTCGGAGGGCACCCACGCGGTCAAGACCTTCCTCGCCAACAACCACGTGCCCTACCGGTGGCTCGACGTCGAGCGCGACGCCGAGGGCGCGCGGCTGCGTGACCTCGCCGGGGCCCGGCCGGAGGACCTGCCGCTGGTGCTCGTGCCGGACGGCGAGACGCTCAGAGCCCCGTCGACCGTCGCGATCGCGAGCGCCCTGGGACTGCGGACCCGCGCGGAGCGCGACCTCTACGACCTCTGCATCGTCGGCGGCGGACCCGCCGGTCTCGCGGCGGCCGTCTACGCCGCCTCCGAGGGCCTCAGCACCGTCGTCGTCGAGCACGAGGCGCCCGGCGGCCAGGCGGGTCAGAGCGCCGCGATCGAGAACTACCTCGGCTTCCCCCGCGGGCTCTCCGGTGCGGACCTGGCCCAGCGCGCCATCGCCCAGGCCCGCCGGTTCGGCGCCGAGATGGTGCTCGCCCGCGACGTCGTCGCCCTCGAGCCCCGAGGCCCGGTGCGGGCGGTGCGGCTGCAGGGCATCGAGGCCCACATCGGGGGTGGCGCTCCGGAGCCTCGGGTCGGCGGCAGCGAGAACGGCTTCACCGACATCGAGGCGCGCAGCGTCGTCCTGGCGACCGGCGTCTCCTACCGTCGTCTCGCCGCGGACGGCCTCGACGCCCTCGTGGGACGCGGCGTCCACTACGGGGCGAGCGCCGGGCAGGCCGCGGCCTGCAGCGGCGAGGAGGTCTACGTCGTCGGCGCCGCCAACTCGGCCGGCCAGGCCGTGCTCAACCTCGCGCGGTTCGCGAAGCGGGTGACGCTCGTCGTCCGGGGCTCCTCGCTCGAGGCGAGCATGTCGCAGTACCTCGTCGAGCGGATCCGCGCCGACGACCGGATCCGCGTGCTGTGCGGCACCGAGGTCGTCGCAGCGTCCGGCGACGGCCACCTGGAACGGCTGACGCTCGCCGACCGGGCCGCGGGCACGACGACCGACGTCGAGGCCTCGTGGCTCTTCGTCTTCATCGGCGCGGCCCCCCGCACGGACTGGTTGGGTGCGGAGGTCGCGCGGGACGGGCACGGCTTCGTCGTGACCGGCCACGACCTCGTGTCGGGACCGTACGCCGGGGGCTGGACCCTGAGCCGGCCGCCGTTCGCCCTCGAGACGAGCCTTCCCGGCGTCTTCGCTGCGGGCGACGTGCGCGCCGACTCGATGAAGCGGGTGGCATCGGCGGTGGGCGAGGGTTCGATGTCCGTCTACTTCGTGCACCGCTATCTCGCCACGATCTGACGGGACCTGCCAACGATGCTCGCGCTCGCCGACCTCCGGACCATCCCCCTCTTCGACGGGCTGCGCGACGACCAGCTCACGCAGCTGCTCGAGGTCGGGACCGAGCTCCGGGTCCGCCCCGGCGAGGTCGTGTTCCTCGAGGGTGACCGTGCCGACCACTGGTGGGTGCTCGTCGACGGCGCGCTGGACCTGTCGCGCCACATCGGCCGCGAGGACGTCACCGTGGGGCGCATGGACGTGCCGGGCCGGTGGGCCGGTGGCTTCCGTGCCTGGGACGACAACGGGGTCTACCTCGCCACCGCGCGAGGCGTCACCGCGGGTCGGATGTTGCGGGTTCCGGCCGAGGACCTCCGCGACCTCGCCGACACGTGGTTCCCGTTCGCGGCGCACCTGGTGGCAGGGCTCTACGGCACGGCCCGGTCGATCGAGGCGACGGCCCGGCAGCGCAGCGGTCTCGTCACGCTCGGCACGCTCGCGGCAGGGCTCGCCCACGAGATCAACAACCCGGCGGCCGCGTCCGCCCGGTCCGCGGCGGAGCTCGAACGTGCCTGCGACGGTCTGCTGGAGGCCCTGCGGCACATGGCGGTCCGCGGTCTGACCGCTGAAGGGTTCGAGTCCCTGGACTCGCTCCGGCGGGGACTGGGACCACCGGCCGCGCTCGCCGACCCGCTCGAGACCGCTGACCGGGAGGAGGAGCTGGGGCAGTGGCTCGAGCGTGCAGGGGTGGAGCAGCCGTGGGACCTCGCCGCGCCCTTGGTCTCCGCCGGCGCCGACGTCGCGTGGCTCCGACGAGCGGCCGAGACGGTGCCCGGCGATGCGCTGGGCCCGTCGCTCGAGTGGGTGGCGCGCACCATCGACGTCACGTCGCTCCTGGCCGAGGTGAGGGAGTCGACGCGTCGTGTCTCCGAGCTCGTAGCCGGCATCAAGACCTACTCGCAGATGGACCGGGCGTCCCACCAGCGCGTCGACGTGCGCGAGGGCATCGAGAGCACCCTGCTCGTCATGGGTCCCCGGCTGCGTCCCAACGTCACCGTGGTGCGCGACTGGGGGAGTGACGTGCCGCTCGTCGACGGCATGCCCGGCGAGCTCAACCAGGTGTGGACCAACCTCGTGGACAACGCCGTCGACGCCATGGACGGCAACGGCACCCTCACGGTGCGCACGCGGCGTGACGGCGACGGAGTGCTCGTCGAGGTCCGTGACACCGGCTCGGGCATGAGCGCCGAGGCCCGGCAGCGTGCCTTCGAGCCCTTCTTCACGACCAAGGAGGTCGGCCGCGGCACCGGGCTCGGCCTCGACGTGGCCCACCGGATCGTCGTCGACCGCCACCGCGGGAGCATCGAGGTCGAGTCGCGTCCGGGCGACACCCGGTTCCGCGTGCGCCTACCCGTCAGCGCGGTGCCCGGCGCTCCCTGAGCGGTGCCGCGGCACCGGCACGCGGCACACGCCGTGGGACGGCCGCGCACTCACCAGCCGCGCACTCACCAGCCGCGGGCGCGCCACTCGTCGAGGTGCGGCCGCTCGGCGCCGAGCGTGGAGTCGTCGCCGTGGCCGGGGTAGATCCACGTGTCGTCGTCGTAGACGTCGAAGACGCGCGTCGTGACGTCCTCGATGAGCGACTCGAAGCTCTGGCCCGGGTTCTTCGTGTTGCCGATGCCGCCCGGGAAGAGGCTGTCGCCGGTGAAGAGGTGCGTGTGGCCGTCGGGGTCGACGTAGGCGAGCGCGATCGAGCCCGGGGTGTGCCCGCGCAGGTGCACGACGTCGAGCGTCACGTCACCGACGGTCACCGTGTCACCCTGCCCGACGCGTACGTCGACGGGGACGGGCAGCCCCTCGGCGTCGTCGGCGCCGGCGACGGTGCGCGCGCCGGTGGCCTCGACGACCTCGGCGAGCGCGCCGACGTGGTCGTGGTGCTGGTGGGTGGTGACGACCGTCTCGAGCCCGTCACCGCCGGCGCCCACCAGCTCGAGGAGTCGCGGGGCCTCGGCCGCGGCGTCGATGAGTAGCTGGGCTCCGGTCGAGCGGCAGGTCAGCAGGTACGCGTTGTTGTCCATCGTGCCGACGGACTGCTTGCGGATGGTCAGGTGGGGCAGCTCGCGCACGGCGGCCGGGCCGCCCTGCTCGACGTGGCCGGAGTACGTGTCGGGTGCGTGGTCGGGTGCGTGGTCGGGCATGTCAGCCTCCGAAGGGAAGGGTCGGGACGGGGCCGTCGAACCGGACCCCGTCGGTGTGGCCGCGGGCGAGCCAGGTGAGCACCGCGGCGCGTGCCCCGGTGACCGTCGTCGCGCCGTCACCGACGGTGTACGCGTCGCCCTCGGCCGTCGCGATGCGCAGCGACGGGGGCGCGTCCTCCTTGGCCAGCCGGTTCGCCGCGTCGCGCAGGAAGAGGGCGACGACCTCGTCGGGTGCCGCGGCGAACGTGAAGCCGGCGTCGAGGTCGACGTGGTGGAAGACGAGCTCACGCAACCGCATGAAGGGGACCATCCCGACGGGGATCGGGAAGCCGCCCGGGGTGCGCTCGACACGGACCTCGGCGTGCTCGGGACGCAGCGCGGCGAGGCGTTCGGCGAGCCGCGCGGCCGAGTCGCGGATGTCGGTGGCGTGCTCGTGCGCCGAGCGACGAGCGCCGGCGGCGATGTCGGCGTCGCGCGACTCGACCGTGTCGTACATGGTGCCGGGGGCTCCGGTCAGCGCGACGTCGCAGACGCGGGCCAGCGCGTCGGCGTTGCGGGCGATGTGGGCGAGCACGTGGCCGCGGGACCACCCCTCGCACAGCGACGGGGCGAGCACCGCGTCGTTGCGGAACGAGGCGGCCGTCGCCACGACCCGTTCGGTCTCGGCCGCCACGAGGTCTGCGGTCACGTCGGCGTGCTTCATGCCGTTGCCCTCCCGGGTTGCTTCTCGGTCGCGCTGTCGGACGCCTCGCCGGTGGCCTTCGCGAGCGCCAGGGCCGCCCCGACGAGGGCGAGGTGCGAGAACGCCTGGGGGAAGTTGCCCACCATGCGCTCGTTCACCGGGTCGTACTCCTCGGACAGCAGGCCGACGTCGTTGGTCAGGCCGACGAGCCGCTCCATCAGCTCGTTCGCCTTCGCGGTCATACCCGCCTTCGCGTATGCCGTCACGAGCCAGAACGAGCACGCGAGGAAGGGGTGCTCGCCACCCGGGAGCCCGTCGATGTCGGTCTCGGTGCGGTAGCGCATGACGAGGCCGTCTCGCATCAGGTCCTGCTCGACCGCCGCGATGGTCCCGAGCATGCGCGGGTCGTCGCCGTCGACGAAACCGATCGCCGACAGGGTGAGCAGCGAAGCGTCGACCTCGGTGGTGTCGTAGTGCTGCACGAAGGTGCCACGCTCGGTGTCGAAGCCCTTCGTCATGACCTCGTCGCGCACCTGGTCGCGCAGCGTCCTCCACTCGTCGACCGGGCCCTCGGCGCCGTACTGCTCGACGGCTCGCACGGCCCGGTCGAAGGCCGCCCACACCATGGCCCGGGAGTGGGTGAAGTGGCGCAGCGGCCCGCGGATCTCCCAGAGCCCGTTGTCGGCCTCCTGCCAGTGCCGGGCGAGGTGGTTGACGAGGGCACGCTGCAGGTGCCAGGAGTCGTCGTTGTCCTCGAGACCACGCATCCGTGCGTGGTCGAGGGAGATCATCACCTCGCCGAGCACGTCGGTCTGGCGCTGGTCCACGGCGGCGTTGCCCACGCGTACGGGAGTCGACCCGGCATACCCGGGGAGGTGGTGCAGCACCCGCTCGGGCAGGTCGCGGCCCCCGTCGACGCGGTACATGATCTGCATGTCCTCCGGGTCGCCCGCGACGGCCCGCAGCAGCCAGGCCCGCCACAGCTCGGTCTCCTCGACGTAGCCGCAGCCGAGCAGCGCCTCGAGCGTCAAGGCGGCGTCGCGCAGCCAGCAGAACCGGTAGTCCCAGTTGCGCTCGCCGCCGAGCTCCTCCGGCAGCGAGGTCGTCGCGGCGGCCACGATGCCCCCCGTCGTCTGGTGCGTCAGGCCGCGCAGCACCAGCAGCGAACGGGTCACGGCAGCGGCATACGGCCCGGAGTAGTGGCTCTGGGCGGCGTAGCGCTCGCTCAGCGAGATCGTCTCGGCGATGCGGGCGCGCACGCTGAGCGGCGGCGGGATCTGCTCGTGGCTGCGGAACCACGTCGTCGAGAAGGTCATCGACTCGCCCGCCGAGACGTCGAACTCGTCGACGTGGTGGCCGTCCTGCGCGTGGGGGAGGCGGGCCCCGCGCAGCACGAGCATGTCCGGCCCTGCGATGGCGGTGATGATCTCGTCGGTGCGGCCCTCGCGGTCGTCGGTGTGCCGCGCGACCCAGGGGCGGGTGCGCCCGTAGTTGAAGCGCACGGTCCACTCGTGGACCATCCGCACCGTGCCCTCGAGGCCCTCGATGCGGCGCAGCACGTCGGAGCGCCCGTCGCCGAGCGGCATGACGTCGGTCACCTTGACCCGTCCGGTGGAGGTCTCGTGGAACGTCTCGAGCACGAAGGAGTTGCCGGCGTAGCGGCGGGTCGTCACGGCGTCCTCGTCGACCGGCGCGATGAGCCACCTGCCGTGCTCCGGCGTGCCGAGCAGCGCCGAGAAGCAGGCCCGGGAGTCGAAGCGCGGCAGGCACAGCCAGTCGATGGAGCCGCGCCGGCTCACGAGCGCCGCGGTGCCGAGGTCGCCGAGCACCGCGTAGTCCTCGATGGGCGTCGGCGCGTGCTCACTCATGGGTGCGAGTATGCCGCCCGGCCGGGTCGCGCGTGCGGGGCACCCGCCGCGTTGGTGCGGGTCGCGGGCGAGCCGCCGCGACGCCGCCGATACGAGGACTGTCGGTGGCCCGACTTAGCATGTTGCGCGTGACTGCTACGCCCACCGGCAACGCCCATTCCCTCGTCGTCCGCGGCGCGCGAGAGCACAACCTCCGCGACGTGTCCGTCGACCTCCCCCGCGACAGCCTCATCGTCTTCACCGGGCTCTCCGGGTCGGGCAAGTCGAGCCTCGCGTTCGACACGATCTTCGCGGAGGGCCAGCGGCGCTACGTCGAGTCGCTGTCGGCGTACGCCCGGCAGTTCCTCGGGCAGATGGACAAGCCCGACGTCGACTTCATCGAGGGGCTGTCACCGGCCGTGTCGATCGACCAGAAGTCGACCAACCGCAACCCCCGGTCGACCGTCGGCACCATCACCGAGGTCTACGACTACCTGCGCCTGCTCTTCGCGCGCGCCGGGCGACCGCACTGCCCCGTCTGCGGCGAGCCGGTCACCCGCCAGTCGCCGCAGCAGATCGTCGACCAGCTGCTCACGCTCGACGACCGCACCCGCTTCCAGGTGCTCGCCCCGGTGGTCCAGGGCCGCAAGGGCGAGTTCGTCGACCTCTTCGCCGAGCTGCAGACCAAGGGCTTCTCGCGTGCCCGGGTCGACGGCGAGGTCGTCTCGCTCACCGAGGCGCCCAAGCTCGAGAAGCAGAAGAAGCACACGATCGAGGTCGTCGTCGACCGACTCGTCGCCAAGGGTGACGACGCCGGCTCCAAGCGTCGCCTCACCGACTCGGTCGAGACCGCTCTCGGGCTCGCCGGGGGCATCGTCATCATCGACTTCGTCGACCGCGACGCCAAGGACAAGCAGCGCGAGCGGCGCTACTCCGAGAAGATGGCCTGCCCCAACAACCACCCGCTGGGCATGGACGAGGTGCAGCCCCGGTCGTTCTCGTTCAACTCGCCCTTCGGCGCCTGCCCCGAGTGCACCGGCATCGGCACCGAGCTCGAGGTCGACCCCGAGCTCGTCGTCCCCGACGACGACCTGACCCTCGCCGACGGGGCCATCGCCCCGTGGGCCCAGGGGTCCGGCTCCGCCGAGTACTTCCAGCGCGTCATGGGCGCGCTGGCCGAGGACATGAAGTTCTCGATGGACGTCCCGTGGCGGGCGCTGCCGGCCCGGGCGAAGGAGGCCCTGCTCCACGGGCAGAACTACAAGGTCCACGTCCGCTACAAGAACCGCTACGGCCGCGACCGCTCCTACACCACCGGCTTCGAGGGCGTCGTCCCGTTCATCAAGCGCCGCCACGCCGAGACCGACTCCGACTGGAGCCGCGACCGCTACGAGGGCTTCATGCGCGAGGTCCCGTGCCCGGTCTGCAAGGGCGCCCGCCTCAAGCCCGAGTCCCTCGCCGTCCTCGTCGGCGGCAAGAACATCTCCGAGGTCTGTGGCCTCGCGATCAACGAGGCCGCCGGGTTCCTCGACACCGTCGACTTCACGCCCCGCGAGAAGCAGATCGCCGAGCGCGTCATCAAGGAGATCGACGCCCGGCTCGGCTTCCTCCTCGACGTCGGCCTCGACTACCTCTCGCTCGACCGCCCCGCCGGCACCCTCTCCGGCGGCGAGGCACAGCGCATCCGCCTGGCGACCCAGATCGGCTCCGGCCTCGTGGGCGTGCTCTACGTGCTCGACGAGCCGTCGATCGGCCTGCACCAGCGCGACAACCACCGGCTCATCGAGACCCTGACCCGCCTGCGCGACCTCGGCAACACGCTCATCGTGGTCGAGCACGACGAGGACACCATCGCCACCGCCGACTGGGTCGTCGACATCGGCCCCGGCGCCGGCGAGCACGGTGGCCACGTCGTGCACTCCGGGCCGGTCAAGGGGCTGCTCGAGCACCCCGACTCGCTCACCGGCATGTACCTCTCCGGGCGCCGCGAGATCCCGACCCCCGACGTGCGCCGCGGCCACGACGGTCGCCAGCTCACGGTCACCGGCGCTCGCGAGAACAACCTGCAGAACGTCTCGGTGAACTTCCCGCTCGGCAACCTCGTCGCCGTCACCGGCGTCTCCGGCTCGGGCAAGTCGACCCTCGTCAACGACATCCTCTACAACGTCCTCGCCAACAAGCTCAACGGCGCCCGGCACGTGCCCGGCCGGCACAAGACGGTCACCGGCCTCGACCACCTCGACAAGGTCGTGCACGTCGACCAGAGCCCGATCGGGCGAACGCCCCGATCGAACCCGGCCACCTACACCGGCGTCTTCGACAACATGCGCAAGCTGTTCGCCGAGACGACCGAGGCGAAGATCCGTGGCTACCAGCCCGGGCGTTTCTCCTTCAACGTCAAGGGCGGGCGCTGCGACGCGTGCTCCGGCGACGGCACCATCAAGATCGAGATGAACTTCCTGCCCGACGTCTACGTGCCGTGCGAGGTGTGCCACGGGGCCCGCTACAACCGCGAGACGCTCGAGGTGCACTTCAAGGGCAAGACCATCGCCGACGTGCTCGACATGCCCATCGAGGAGGCCGCCACGTTCTTCGAGGCGGTCCCCGCGATCTCGCGCCACCTCAAGACGCTCAACGACGTCGGCCTGGGCTACGTGCGCCTCGGCCAGCCGGCACCGACCCTCTCGGGCGGCGAGGCGCAGCGCGTCAAGCTCGCGAGCGAGCTGCAGAAGCGTTCCACCGGACGCACGATCTACGTCCTCGACGAGCCGACGACCGGCCTGCACTTCGAGGACATCAAGAAGCTCCTCGACGTGCTGCAGGGGCTCGTCGACAAGGGCAACACCGTCATCGTCATCGAGCACAACCTCGACGTGATCAAGAACGCCGACTGGATCATCGACATGGGCCCCGAGGGCGGGTCGGGGGGCGGCACGGTCATCGCCGAGGGCACTCCCGAGGACGTTGCCGACGTGGCGGCCAGCCACACCGGCCGCTTCCTCCGACCGATCCTCGACCGCACCGCGCGCACGACGACGCGCACCACCGCCAAGGGCCGCGCCGGGTCCGGCACCAGGAAGAAGGCCGGGGAGGGCTCACAGCGAGCTGACGGCTCGGGCACAGCGAGCTCTCCCAGACTGAAGGCCCCCCGCACCACGGGTCGCGCCAGAGGAGGTGCCACCACCGCGGCCGCGAAGAAGAGCACGCCCAGCACCACCGTGAGCAAGACACGGACCTCCACCACCAGGAAGAGGAACGCATGACACAGCGCAGCCACTCACGCACCGCCGAGCAGTCCAGCACCTTCGCCCCCGAGCACGCCCCCTCCGTCGACACCCCTGTCGACACCCCTGTCGCTGCCGAAGAGGGTCACCAGCACGTCGCCGCACTCGCCGACCGCCGCGGCGTCCTCAAGGCCGCCGGAGTCGTCGTCGGCGCCGGTGCCCTCGCCGCCTGCAGCAGCCCGCCCGTCCCCAGCGCGACCGGCGCCTCGTCGAGCAGCGCGGCCTCCGCGGGCGGGTCGAGCTCGGCCGCGGCTTCGGCGCCGTCCGGCGGGGGCACCCCGTCGTCCGAGGTGCCCGTCGGTGGCGCGAAGTTCTTCCCCGACACCAAGACCGTCGTCACCCAGCCGGTGGCCGGCACGTTCAAGGCCTTCGACACGACCTGCCCGCACCAGGGCTGCGCCGTGAGCTCCGTCGCCGACAAGCAGCTCGTCTGCCCCTGCCACCAGAGCCACTTCGACCTGACCACGGGCGAGCCGACGCCCGACAGCCAGGCGAAGCGCGCCCTCACCGCCAAGCAGGTCACCGTCAGCGGAGACACCTTCACCGTCGCCTGAGCGAGCCCCGACCGCGCTCCACCCGAGCCCTGACCGACCTTCCCGTATGCCGTCCTGCCGCCCTCGTCGGGGTCGGAGGGCGGCATACGGCGTCGTCGGTGGGCCGACATAGGGTGGACGCGTGGCGGACCCGACGACCTACCGACCGAAGCCGGGGGAGATCCCGACCGACCCGGGCGTCTACCGCTTCCGCGACGCCCACGGCCGGGTCATCTATGTCGGCAAGGCCAAGTCGCTGCGCCCCCGCCTCTCGTCCTACTTCCAGGACATCACCGCGCTGCACCCGCGCACGGCCACGATGGTCACCACCGCGGCCTCGGTCGAGTGGACCGTCGTGCGCACCGAGGTCGAGGCGCTCCAGCTCGAGTACTCCTGGATCAAGGAGTTCGACCCGCGCTTCAACGTCAAGTACCGCGACGACAAGTCCTATCCGTTCCTCGCCGTCACGATGGGCGAGGAGTTCCCGCGGGCCCAGGTGATGCGCGGCGCCAAGCGCAAGGGCACCCGCTACTTCGGCCCCTACGGCCACGCCTGGGCGATCCGCGAGACGCTCGACCTGCTGCTGCGGGTCTTCCCGGTGCGCACCTGCTCCTCGGGCGTCTTCAAGCGTGCGGCCGCCAGCGGCAGGCCCTGCCTGCTGGGCTACATCGACAAGTGCTCGGCGCCCTGCGTCGGGCGCGTCACCCCCGACGAGCACCGCGCCATCGCCGAGGACTTCTGCGACTTCATGGCGGGCAACAGCTCGCGCTTCGCCAAGCGCCTCGAGACCCGCATGAAGGAGGCCGCGGCCGAGCTCGACTTCGAGCAGGCGGCCCGGCTGCGCGACGACATCGGCGCCCTGACCAAGGCCCTCGAGAAGCAGGCCGTCGTCCTCGGTGACGCCACCGACGCCGATGTCTTCGCCCTCGCCGACGACGACCTCGAGGCGGCCGTCCAGGTCTTCCACGTGCGCGGCGGCCGCATCCGGGGCCAGCGTGGCTGGGTCGTCGAAAAGGAGAGCGAGGACCTCCCGACCCTCGTCGAGCACCTGCTCCAGCAGGTCTACGGCGACGCCGACCGCGACGCCGTGCCCCGCGAGGTGCTCGTCCCCACGCTGCCGGCCGACCTCGAGGCCGTCACCGAGTGGCTGTCGACGGTGCGCGGCTCCAGCGTCGGCGTGCGGGTGCCGCAGCGCGGCGACAAGCGCACGCTCATGGAGACGGTGCGCCGCAACGCCGAGCAGTCGCTGGCCCGTCACAAGGTCGCCCGCGCCGGCGACCTCACCCTGCGCAGCAAGGCGCTCCAAGAGCTGCAGGACTACCTCGGCCTCGACGACGCGCCGCTGCGCATCGAGTGCTACGACGTCAGCCACGTCCAGGGCACCAACGTCGTGGCCTCGATGGTGGTCTTCGAGGACGGCCTCGCCCGCAAGAGCGAGTACCGCCGCTTCATCGTCCGGGGCGCCACCTCGACGGCCGAGGGCGACGGAGCCGCACCCGACGCGCCCGCGACGGTCGACGACACCGCCGCGATGCGCGAGGTCCTGACCCGACGGTTCCGCCGCTACCTCGAGGACGCCGAGGGCGCCGGTGACCTCGACCTGTCCACCGGCGTCGTCAGCGATCCCTCGGACGGCTCCGGCCGGGCTGCTGGCCGCAACGGCGCCGTCGCCGACGGCGCCGTCGCTGACAGCGACGCAACCGAGGGCACCGACCGCGACGGCGACGACGACGGGCCGTCCACCTCAGGGCCCATCGACCCCGAGACCGGCCGGCCCCGGCGCTTCGCCTACCCGCCGAGCCTCGTCGTCGTCGACGGCGGGCTGCCGCAGGTCAACGCCGCGCAGGCCGTCCTCGACGAGCTCGGCATCGAGGAGGTCGCGCTCGTCGGCCTCGCGAAGCGGCTCGAGGAGGTGTGGCTCCCGCGCGACGACCACCCGGTCATCCTGCCGCGCACCAGCGAGGGCCTCTACCTGCTCCAGCGCCTGCGTGACGAGGCGCACCGCTTCGCCATCACCTTCCACCGCCAGCGACGCTCCAAGGCGATGACGACCTCCCAGCTCGACGGCATACCGGGTCTGGGCAACAGCCGGCAGAAGGCGCTGCTGCGCCACTTCGGTTCGGTCAAACGACTTCGCTCGGCGGACGTTTCGGACATCATGGCTGTTCCGGGCTTCGGCAGGTCGCTTGCTTCGGCCGTCGTCAACCACTTGGCTGGGGGAGCGCCCCAGGAGCCAGCCGTGAACCTCACGACGGGAGAAGTGCTCGAATGACCGCCGACACCGGCCCCACCCCGCAGACGTCGCTGGCCGATGCGCCCATCGTCATCGTCACCGGCATGAGCGGCGCCGGACGCAGCACCACCGCCAACGTCCTCGAGGACCTCGGCTGGCTCGTCGTCGACAACCTCCCGCCCCAGCTCCTCTCGCACCTGACCGAGCTGCGCGAGGAGGCGCGCGCGAAGGACCCCGGGTCCCGGCTCCAGCAGGTGGCCGTCGTCGTCGACGTCCGCTCGCGCGGCTGGTTCGAGCTGCTCGAGGGCGCCATCGCCGAGGCCCGCGAGCGCGGCGAGCGGCCCAGCCTCGTGTTCCTCGACGCGACCGACGAGGCCCTCGTGCGCCGGTTCGAGAGCGTGCGCCGTCCGCACCCGCTGCAGGGCGACGGCCGGCTGCTCGACGGCATCCAGCGTGAGCGCGAGCGGCTGCTCGACCTGCGGTCGTCCGCCGACGTCGTCATCGACAGCTCGGGCCTCAACGTGCACCAGCTGAGCGCCAAGCTCAGCTCGCTCTTCGCCGGCGAGGGCCGCGTGCAGCTGCGCATCGCCGTGATGTCCTTCGGGTTCAAGTACGGCCTGCCACTCGACGCCGACGTCGTCTTCGACATGCGCTTCCTGCCCAACCCCTACTGGGTGCCCGAGCTGCGGGCCCTCACCGGGCGCGACGGCCCCGTCAGCGAGTTCGTCATGAAGCAGGCCGGTGCCGACGAGTTCCTCGACCGGGCCGGCGAGCTCCTCGACACGATGATCGCGGGCTACGTCCGAGAGGGGCGTCGCTACGTCACCGTCGCCGTCGGCTGCACCGGTGGCAAGCACCGTTCCGTCGCCATCGCCGAGGCCCTGAGCGCGCGCCTCGGCGGGCGCGACCGCGTCGACACGTTCGTCGTGCACCGCGACCTGGGGCGGGAGTGACGGGGCCCGGCCGATGACCCCACCCCGCGGACCCCTGGCGTTCCCGCACCACCGCGACATCGTCGCGCTCGGTGGCGGGCACGGCCTCGCAGCAACGCTCTCGGCGCTGCGCCTGCTCACCGACCACGTCACGGCCGTCGTCACGGTCGCCGACGACGGCGGTTCGAGCGGCCGGCTGCGCGAGGAGTTCGACGTGCTGCCTCCGGGCGACCTCCGCATGGCCCTCTCGGCCCTCTGCGACGAGAGCGACTGGGGGCACACGTGGCGCGACGTCCTCCAGCACCGTTTTGCCGGCTCGGGTGAGCTCCAGGGGCACGCCCTCGGCAACCTCATGATCGTCTCCATCTGGGAGCTGCTCGGCGACACGGTCAAGGGCCTCGACCTCGTGGGCCGCCTCCTCGGTGCCCGCGGGCGCGTGCTGCCGATGGCGGCCGAGCCCCTCGAGATCGTGGCGGAGATCCGCGGCCACGACCCCGAGCGTCCCGGCGAAACCGTCGAGGTGCGCGGCCAGCACCGGGTCGCGTCGTCACCCGGCATCGTCTCGTCCATCGGCATCGTGCCGACCTGCCCCGAGCCGTGCCACGAGGCCCTGGGGGCCGTCGCCGCCGCCGACTGGGTCATGCTCGGGCCCGGCTCGTGGTTCACGTCGGTCATGCCGCACCTGCTCGTGCCCGACCTCGTCGACGCCCTCGTGACAACCCCTGCGAAGCGCCTGCTCAACCTCAACCTCGAGGTGCACAAGGGCGAGACCCGCGACTTTCGTGCCGAGGACCACCTGGCGTCGTTCGCGGCCAACGCGCCCGACCTGCGGCTCGACGTCGTGCTCGCCGACCCGAGCGTGGTCCCCGACGGCGCCTCCCTGCGCGCTGCCGCGGCCGATCTCGGAGCCGAGCTCGTCGTCGCCCCGGTCGCGGCGCGTGGCGAGCCGGGCGTGCACGACCCCCTGAGGCTCGCGGCTGCCCTGCGCGACGTCATCGCCTGAGCCCTGCCTGCCCCCCACGCGACACGCCGACGCGCAGGGCCTCACGTGCTCGGTGTGTCGCGGAGCGGTCCCGCCGCGAGGGTTCTTGATCAGGATGGCAGGATGTCGCCCATGGCCATGACAGCGAAGGTGAAGGACGAGCTCTCACGCCTCGAGGTGACCAAGCCCTGCTGTCGCAAGGCCGAGGTGTCCACGATGCTCAGGTTCGCCGGGGGACTGCACATCATCGGTGGGCAGATCGTCGTCGAGGCCGAGCTCGACACCGCCAACGCCGCCCGGCGCCTGCGCCGCAACATCACCGAGGTCTACGGCCACAAGAGCGACGTCCTCGTGCTCGCCGCCGGCGGCCTGCGCCGCGGCTCGCGCTACGTCGTGCGCGTCGTCGAGGAGGGGGCGACGCTCGCCCGCCAGACCGGGCTCATCGACACCCGCGGGCGCCCCGTCCGCGGTCTGCCGCCCAAGGTCGTCAGCGCCGCCACGTGCGACTCCGAGGCCGCGTGGCGCGGCGCCTTCCTCGCCCACGGCTCCCTCACCGAGCCGGGCCGCTCATCGGCGCTCGAGGTCACCTGCCCCGGACCCGAGGCCGCCCTCGCCCTCGTCGGCGCGGCCCGGCGCCTCGGCATCCAGGCGAAGGCGCGCGAGGTGCGCGGTGTCGACCGCGTCGTCATCCGTGACGGCGACGCCATCGGCGCGATGCTCACCCGGCTCGGTGCCCACGACGCCGTGCTGGCGTGGGAGGAGCGTCGGATGCGCCGCGAGGTGCGGGCCACCGCCAACCGTCTCGCGAACTTCGACGACGCCAACCTGCGCCGCTCGGCCCGCGCCGCCGTCGCGGCCGGAGCCCGCGTCGAGCGCGCCATGGAACTGCTCGGTGAGGACATCCCCGACCACCTCCGTGAGGCCGGCGTGCTCCGTCTCGAGCACAAGCAGGCGAGCCTCGAGGAGCTGGGCCAGCTGGCCAAGCCGCCGATGACGAAGGACGCCGTCGCCGGGCGCATCCGCCGCCTGCTCGCGATGGCCGACAAGCGGGCCGAGGAGCTCGGGGTGCCCGGCACCGACGCCAACCTCACCCCCGACATGCTCGACAGCTGACCCTCCGTCGACCCCCTTGCCCGGCCGTACGCGTACGTCGGGTGGTGCGGGACGCGCTGAGCGGGTGCTCACCAAGCCCTGAGACTGCCGGTTCGGCCCCTGAGCCGACGCACTAGGGTGGGTGTGATCGAGGTCGCAGCGTGGCGGCCCAAGGTCTGGCACATCGTCCGACACAGTCTTACCGAAGAGGTGCACAGCAGTGACCGTTCGCGTTGGTATCAACGGCTTTGGCCGCATCGGCCGCAACTTCTTCCGCGCCATCGTGGCGTCCGGAGCCGACATCGAGGTCGTGGCAACCAACGACCTCATGGACAACAAGACCCTCGCCCACCTGCTCAAGTACGACTCGATCCTGGGTCGCTTCCCGGGCGAGGTCACCTACGACGACACCTCGCTCACGGTCGACGGCAAGTCGATCCGCGTGTTCGAGGAGCGCGACCCGTCCAAGATCGACTGGGCCGGGGTCGGCGCCGACATCGTCGTCGAGTCCACCGGGTTCTTCACCGACGCGACGGCCGCCAAGGCGCACGTCGACGGCGGTGCCAAGAAGGTCATCATCTCGGCCCCGGCCAAGAACGAGGACATCACGATCGTCATGGGGGTCAACGACGACGCGTACGACGCCTCGAAGCACACGATCATCTCCAACGCCTCGTGCACGACGAACTGCCTCGGCCCGATGGCCAAGGTGCTCAACGACGAGTTCGGCATCGTCAAGGGCCTCATGACGACGATCCACGCGTACACGCAGGACCAGAACCTGCAGGACGCGCCGCACAAGGACCTCCGTCGCGCCCGAGCCGCCGCGCTCAACATCGTCCCGACCTCGACCGGTGCGGCCAAGGCAATCGGCCTCGTGCTGCCCGAGCTCAAGGGCAAGCTCGACGGCTACGCCCTCCGCGTCCCGGTGCCCACCGGTTCGGCCACCGACCTCACGTTCGAGGCCGGCCGCGAGACCACCGTCGCGGAGGTCAACGCCGCGGTCAAGGCCGCTGCCGAGGGCCCGCTCAAGGGCGTGCTCGTCTACACCGAGGACCAGATCGTCTCGAAGGACATCGAGACCGACCCCGCCTCGTGCATCTTCGACGCCGGCCTGACCAAGGTCATCGGCAACCAGGTCAAGGTCGTCGGCTGGTACGACAACGAGTGGGGCTACTCCAACCGCCTCGTCGACCTCGTCGCGCTCGTCGGCCAGTCGCTCTGAGCCCACTCGGCCACCGCCCCCGGACCCTGCGTGGTCCCGTGGGGCGGTGGCCGCACCCTTGCCCGGCTGATCCCCACCACCAGAAGAGGCATCCCGCGTGAAGACCACCAGCGACCTCGGCGACCTGCGCGGCAAGCGCGTCCTCGTCCGGTCCGACCTCAACGTCCCGCTCGACGGCTCGACCATCACCGACGACGGCCGCATCCGCGCCTCCGCGCCCACGATCAAGGGCCTGGCCGACGCCGGCGCCCGGGTCATCGTGTGCGCCCACCTCGGCCGCCCCAAGGGCGCCCCCGAGGCCAAGTACTCCCTCGCGCCCGTCGCGAAGCGCCTCGGCGAGGTGCTCGGCAGCGACGTCGTCTTCGCCGACGACACCGTCGGTGACGACGCCAAGGCCAAGGCCGCAGCCCTCGAGGACGGCCAGGTGCTGCTCCTCGAGAACCTCCGCTTCAACGCCGGCGAGACCGCCAAGACGGACGATGAGCGCGCTGGGTTCGCGGCCGAGCTCGCTTCCCTTGCAGACGTCTTCGTCTCCGACGGCTTCGGCGTCGTGCATCGCAAGCAGGCCTCCGTCTACGACGTCGCACGCCTGCTGCCGCACGCCACGGGCGACCTCGTCTCCACCGAGGTCGACGTGCTGCGCCGCCTCACGAAGGACCCCGAGCGCCCGTATGCCGTCGTGCTCGGTGGCGCGAAGGTGTCCGACAAGCTCGGTGTCATCGGCAACCTGCTCGGCACCGCCGACCGCCTCCTCATCGGTGGCGGCATGGTCTTCACCTTCCTCGCGGCGCAGGGCCTCGAGGTCGGCAAGAGCCTGCTCGAGGCCGACCAGGTCGACACGGTCAAGGGCTACCTCGACCGCGCCGAGAAGGAGGGCGTCGAGATCGTCCTGCCCGTCGACGTCGTCGCCGCCGACGCGTTCAGCGCCGACGCCGCCCACGGCGTCGTCGCGGCCGACGCGATCCCGGCCGACCGGATGGGCCTCGACATCGGCCCCGAGTCGAGCCGCCTCTTCGCCGAGAAGCTCGCCGACTGCCGCACCGTGTTCTGGAACGGTCCGATGGGCGCCTTCGAGATGGCACCCTTCGCCGACGGCACCAAGGCCCTCGCGGAGGCCCTCGTCGACATCACCGGCAAGGGCGCGCTGACCGTCGTCGGTGGCGGTGACTCCGCCGCCGCCGTGCGTCAGCTCGGCTTCGAGGACTCCGACTTCGGCCACATCTCCACCGGTGGCGGCGCCAGCCTCGAGTACCTCGAGGGCAAGGAGCTGCCCGGACTCACCGTTCTCGAGGAGGACGACGCCTGATGGCGAAGAACGACAAGACCGCCCCCGTGGGCCGCGTCCCGCTCATGGCGGGCAACTGGAAGATGAACCTCGACCACCTCCAGGCGACGCACCTCGTGCAGAAGCTCGACTGGACGCTGCGCGACGCGAAGCACGACCACTCGGCCGTGGAGGTCGCCGTGCTCCCGCCGTTCACCGACCTCCGCTCGGTGCAGACCCTCGTCGAGGGCGACAAGCTCGACCTGCGCTACGGCGCGCAGGACCTCTCGCCGCACACCTCCGGCGCCTACACGGGCGACATCTCCGGCGCCTTCCTCGCCAAGCTCGGCTGCACGTACGTCGCCATCGGGCACAGCGAGCGGCGCGAGGGCCACGGCGAGACCGACGAGGTCGTCAACGCCAAGGTCAAGGCCGCGTACCTCCATGGGCTCACCCCGATCCTGTGCTGCGGCGAGGCCCTCGACGTGCGCAAGGAGGGCCGCCAGGTCGAGCACGTCGTCGCCCAGCTGCGCGCCGACCTCGACGGCGTCACCAAGGAGCAGGCCGCCAGCATCGTCATCGCCTACGAGCCCATCTGGGCCATCGGCACCGGCGAGGTCGCGACCCCCGACGACGCCCAGGAGGTGTGCGCGGCCATCCGCACGCTGCTCGCCGAGCTCTACAGCGGCGACGTCGCCGACGGCGTACGCGTGCTCTACGGCGGCAGCGTCAAGGCCGGCAACGTCGCGGCGATCATGGCCCAGGAGGACGTCGACGGCGCGCTCGTCGGCGGCGCGTCCATCGACCCGGCCGAGTTCGCGTCGATCTGTCGCTACCGCGACCACCTCACGACCGCCTGACCACCGCCTGACCACCGCCTGACGACGCCGCGTCGACGACCGGGCCCGTTCGGCCGATGGGGGCTCGGGCAGGTATCCTTGCCCGAGCCCCGAAAGACCGGGGGAGCGGCCCACCGGCTGACAAACCCCCGAGATCCCGACGATTTGGAGTGACCACGTGGATGCGGTTCGCATCGTGCTTCAGGTCCTGCTGGTGCTGTCCAGCCTGGTCCTGACCCTGTTCATCCTGCTGCACAAGGGCAAGGGTGGCGGCCTGTCCGACATGTTCGGCGGGGGCATGTCCACGTCCCTCGGCGGCTCGTCCGTCGCAGAGCGCAACCTCGACCGCTTCACCGTGGCCGTGGCTGCCGTCTGGGCGGCATCCATCATCGGGCTGGGCCTGCTGGCCCGCTTCGCGAGCTGAGAGGACGACAGAGATGGCCAGCGGAAACGCCATTCGTGGAAGCCGGGTCGGCGCCGGCCCGATGGGCGAGGCCGAGCGCGGCGACGCCGCTCCTCGCGTCCACATCTCCTACTGGTGCTCCAACGGGCACGAGACGCGTCCGAGCTTCGCCGAGGAGCCCGGCATGGTGCTGCCCGAGACGTGGGACTGCCCGCGGTGCGGCTTCCCGGCCGGCCAGGACAAGGAGAACCCTCCGGCCCCGCCGAAGGTCGAGCCCTACAAGACGCACCTCGCCTACGTGAAGGAGCGCCGCAGCGACGCCGACGGCGCCGCCATCCTCGACGAGGCCCTGAGCACGCTGCGCGAGCGAGGCCTCATCCAGTGACCTGAGCGTCGCGCCCTCCCGGGCGCCACGCAGCACAGTGCCCACTCGACGAGAAACACCGTCGAGTGGGCACTTTGGTTTCGGGTGAGGCCGACTCAGCCGAGGCCGGACGCGGCGTCGGCGTCGACGAGCCAGAGCGTGGCGTCGGTGCCGCGCACGCCCGCGGCCGGCAGGTCCCAACGGTCGGCGCCGGGCGCGAGGGCGGCAGCCACCGCCTCGGCCTTGTCGGCGCCCGACACGAGGAACCAGACCTCGTGGCTGCGCTCGAAGCACTCGAACGTCAGGCTCACGCGGTCGGGTGGCGGCTTGGGGGAGTCGTGCACCGCGACGGCGATCGCGTCGGTGATCCTCTGCGCCGGGTGGTGCGGGAAGAGCGAGGCGATGTGCCCGTCGGGCCCGACGCCGAAGAGCGCCACGTCCCAGGCCTTCTGGCCGTGCTCGCGGATGGTCTGGGCGTATGCCGTCGCACTGGCCTCGGCGTCTGCGGACGCCTCGGGACCGGCCACCCGGTGCACCTTCGCCGGGTCGAGCCCCAGCGCCGAGAGACCGGCCTCATCGTTCTGGGTGTCGTTGCGGTCGGCATCGCCCGCGGGCAGGTAGCGCTCGTCGCCCCACCACACGCGTACACGGGACCAGTCGACGGCGGAGCGGCCGGGCACCGTGGTCAGAGACGCGATGATGGCCGAGCCCATCGACCCGCCGGTGAGCGCGAGCTGCGCCTCGGGCCGGCGGGTCTGGGCGTCGATGATCGCGGTCACGAGGCGCGCCGCCGCAGCGTCGGCGAGCGACGCCTTGTCGGGGTGCACGACGACGCGCGGCTCGGCCGTCACGATCCGGCCTCGCGCGCGCTTGCACGTTTCGTGGCAGCCGCCTTGCGCGTGGTCGACGACCCGGCGGCCGTCCTGCTCGCCGCGGACGCGCGCGTCGACGACGCCCTCGTCGTCCTCCCGGCACCTGCCTTCTTCGCAGCGGACTTCTTCGCAACGGACTTCTTCGCAACGGACTTCTTCGCGGCGGCCTTCTTCGGAGCCGCCTTTCGAGTGCCGGCGGTCGTGGCGGTGCCACCCGCGGCAGAGCTCGCCTGGGCCGCCTTCTTGCGGTCCTTCGCGGCCTGCTTCTCACGCGGCGTCCGCTTGCCGGCCAGCTTGCGCACGGTGGCTGCGCGGACCTCGGCGGTCTCGGCGTGCTCGGGCGGCGCCGAAGCCGTGATCATCGCGCTGGCCTCCTGCGCCGACTCGTCGCGGCTCAGGCGCGCTGCGAGGCGCCGGGACTCGGCAGGGTCGGGGGCCTTGCCGGCCTTGGCTGCTGCGGCAGCGGTGAGGCGCACCGGCTGCAGAGCGCCGAGGCCGTGCAGCAGCGCGTCCTCGTACGCGTCGTCCGGGTCGAGGCGGCGCAGCTCGTCCGCCAGGCACTCCGGGAGCTCGCGTCGTGGCAGGCTGATCCGCCGGTCGGGCTGGCCGGTCTGCGACAGGGTCGCCACGGAGTCGCCGGGGCGGACCAGGTCGATGGGCCCGCTCTTGCGCTCGAGGCGCACGGCCGCGATCCCCGAGCCACGCGGCGTGGAGACGCGGTGAACCGGCACCCTGAGGCGCCGCGAGAGCCAGGCGGCGAGCAGGTCGGACGACGGGGAGTCGGGGGCTCCGCTGACGACCGCACCGGTGATCGGCTCGTACGGTGGCTGGTCGAGGGCCGCGGCCAGCAGGCCACGCCAACGCGTGATGCGGGTCCACGCGAGGTCGGTGTCGCCGGGTGCATACGTCGCCGCACGCTTCTTGAGCATGAGCCGGGGGTTGCGGTGCTCGGCGACGTCGGTGATGCGCCGCTGGGCCATCGCACCGATGGGATCCTTGGCGACGTCGGCCGGGGCCTCGCCCGGCCACCAGGCGACGATGGGGGAGTCGGGCAGCAGCAGAGGGACCACGACGCTGGGGCCGTGGTTGGCGAGGGCGCCGTAGAGCCGCAGCACGACGATCTCGCTCGCGCCGGCGTCGCCGCCGAGCCGGATCTGGGCATCGAGGCGGTTCTTGCCGCGGCGGTCGCCGGCGATGACGACGATGATGCGGCAGGGGTGCTGGCGGCTCGCCTGGTTGGCGACCTCGATGGCGTTCTGCGCGTCGGTGTCCTCGACGACGACGACGAGCGTCAGGACGCGGCCCAGGGCCAGCGCGCCCACCTCGTTGCGCAGACGCACCAGGGTCTTGCTGATGCCGGTGGTGGTGGTGTCGGTCAGGTCGCGGATCACGGCATCCTCCACGTACGTCCGTCGCGTTCGAGCATGCGGTCGGCCGCGGGGGGACCCCACGTGCCGGCCGGGTAGGCCTCCGGCTTGCCGGACTTGGCCCAGTGCCTCATGAGGGGGTCGAGGATGCGCCAGGACGACTCGACCTCCTCGTGCCGGGGGAAGAGCGGTGGGTCGCCCAGCAGCACGTCGAGGATGAGGCGTTCGTAGGCCTCGGGCGACGCCTCGGTGAACGACGAGCCGTAGCCGAAGTCCATCGTCACGTCACGGACCTCCATCTGGGCGCCCGGCACCTTGGAGCCGAAACGCAGGGTGATGCCCTCGTCCGGCTGGACGCGGATGACGATCGCGTTCTGGCCGAGCTCCTCCGTCGCGGTGTGCTCGAACGGCAGGTGAGGGGCCTTCTTGAAGATCACGGCGATCTCGGTGACTCGCTTGCCGAGGCGTTTGCCGGTGCGCAGGTAGAAGGGGACACCCGCCCACCGGCGGGTGTCGACCTCGAGGGTGACGGCGGCGAAGGTCTCCGTCACCGACTTCGGGTCGACGCCGTCCTCCTCGAGGTAGCCGACGACCTCCTCCGCACCCTGCCAGCCACGCGCGTACTGTCCGCGGGCGGCGCCGTTCTCGAGGTCCGCAGGGAGGCGCACCGCCGAGAGCACCTTCTCCTTCTCGGCGCGAAGGTCCTTGGCGTCGAACGACACCGGCTCCTCCATGGCCGTCAGGGCCAGCAGCTGGAGCAGGTGGTTCTGGATGACGTCGCGAGCGGCACCGATGCCGTCGTAGTAGCCGGCCCGGCCGGCGATGCCGATGTCCTCGGCCATCGTGATCTGCACGTGGTCGACGTAGTTCGCGTTCCACACCGGCTCGAAGAGCTGGTTCGCGAAGCGCAGCGCCAGCAGGTTCTGCACCGTCTCCTTGCCGAGGTAGTGGTCGATGCGGAAGACCGAGTCCGGCGGGAAGACGCCCTCGACGATCTCGTTGAGCTCCTGCGCGCTCTTGAGGTCGTGGCCGAACGGCTTCTCGATGATGACGCGTCGCCAGCTGTCGCCCTCGGCCTTCGTCAGCCCGCACCGTTCGAGCTGCTCGCAGACCGTCGCGAAGAAGCCGGGCGGGATCGAGAGGTAGAAGGCGTGGTTGCCGCCGGTGCCGCGGTCGGCGTCGAGCTCGGCGACGGTCTTGGCGAGCAGGTCGAACGCCGCCGGGTCGTCGAACGTGCCGGGCACGAAGCGGAAGCCCTCCGAGAGGTTGCGCCAGACGTCCTCGCTAAAGGGCGTTCGCGCGTGCTGCTTCACGGCGTCGTGGACGACCTGGCCGAAGTCCTGGGTGGCCCAGTCGCGGCGGGCGAAGCCGACCAGCGAGAAGCCCGGCGGGAGCAGCCCGCGGTTGGCGAGGTCGTAGATCGCCGGCATGAGCTTCTTGCGGGCGAGGTCGCCGGTGACCCCGAACAGCACGAGACCGCACGGTCCCGCGATGCGGGGGATGCGCTTGTCCTCGGCCGTGCGCAGCGGGTTGTTGCCGTGCGAGATGCGCGCCGGACTCATGCACGCCCTCCTGCGAGGAGCACCTCGCGCAGCTGTGCCAGCCCGGTGTCGTGGTCGGTGAGGTGGAGTTGCAGGACCGGGCGACCGTGGTCGGCGAGAACCGCTGCGTCGCCGCCGGCCTGCGAGGCGATGAAGTCGCCGAAGGTGAAGTCGCGTCCGGGGATCGCGAGGTCCTCCTTGGGCGCGGTCGTCACCTGCAGGTAGACCCCGACACCCGGACCACCCTTGTGGAACTGGCCGGTCGAGTGGAGGAAGCGAGGCCCCCAGCCGAACGTGACCGGACGCTCGGTGCGACGCGCCAGCGGCACGCGGCACTCGGCCAGGTCGGCGTCGGCGAGGCGGTCGAGGTAGGCCATGACCGCCACGTAGCCCCGGGAGCCGTCGAGCTGCGCGAAGAGCGCGTCGAGGGCCGCCGGGACCGTCCGGGCGTCGCCGAGCCACGAGCCGTCGCCGCCGAGCGCGCGGATCTCGATCGCGCCGTCGGTGGCAGCCGGCGCGGCCGCGGAACCCGTGCCCTGGTCGAGCAGCTCTCGCGCGGCCTTCTTGGCGCTCTCGACGTCGGGCTGGTCGAACGGGTTGATGCCGAGCAGGCGTCCGGCCACGGCCGTCGCGACCTCCCAGAGGAGCAGCTGGGCACCGAGGGCGCCGCCCACGCGTACCTCTGAGGCGGCGTCGCCTGACGGGGCGTCGTCGTCGGTGTCGGAGCCGACGAGACGCGCGACGGTGATGTCGTCCGCGGGCCACGTCACCTCCGGGTCCTCGTCGCCGCCGACGACCACAGGCAGCACGCCGGTGCCGTTCTTGCCCGTGGACTCGGCGATGAGCTGCTCGGCCCAGTCGGCGAACCCGACGATGCCGGAGCCGTCGTCGACGAGGACCAGCTTGTCGCGGAGCGGGTCGGTGCCACCCATCGCGGCACCGAGGCGCAGCCCCGGGTTGGCGTCGTCGTCGGCGGCGAGGAGGTCGGCCACCGACTCGGCCTCGTCGAGCAGGGCCTCGATGTCAACGCCGGCGAGACCGCTCGGCACCAGACCGAAGGCCGTGAGCGCGGAGTAGCGCCCGCCGACGTTCGGGTCGGCGTTGACGACGCGGTAGCCCTTGTCACGGGACTCCTTGTCGAGCGGGCTGCCCGGGTCGGTGACGACGACGATGCGCGAGGCGGGGTCGATGCCCGCGTCGGTGAACGCCTGCTCGTACGCGCGTCGCTGCGAGTCGGTCTCGACCGTCGACCCCGACTTGCTCGACACCACGACGACGGTGCGCTCGAGGGCGTCACCCAGCGCCCGGCGTACGTAGTCGGGGTCGGAGGAGTCGAGGATGACGATCGGCTTGCCCGCGGTCGCGCAGATGACCTCCGGGGCCAGCGACGACCCGCCCATGCCACAGAGCACGACGTGGTCGAGACCGTGCTCGGCGAACGAGTCGCGCATCGCCGCGACCTCGCCGACGAGCGGACGGGACGAGCGCGGAAGACCCACCCACGACAGGCGGATCCGCGACTCCGGCTCGGCCTCGGGGCCCCACAGCGTGGCGTCCTGCGCGAAGAGCTTGCGCGCGACGGAGTCCTCCACGAGGGTCGGCACGTGCCGCCCGATCGCGTCCGCCGCTGCCCCTGACGCGCTGACGGACAGCGAGCTCATGCGGTCACCTTCTCCATCTCTGCCGTGACGCCGTCGAGGAGCTCGCCCCAAGCCTTCTCGAACTTGTCGACGCCCTCGACCTCGAGCAGCTCGACGACCTCGTTGTAGGAGACGCCGACGTTCTCGAGGTCGTCGAGCAGCTTGCTCGCCTCGGCGTAGCCGCCGGTGACCGTGTCGCCCGTGACCTCGCCGTGGTCGGCGGTGGCCTCGAGCGTCTTCTCCGGCATCGTGTTGACGACGCCCGGCGCGACGAGCTCGGTGACGTAGAGGGTGTCGGGGTAGGCGGGGTCCTTGACGCCCGTCGACGCCCACAGCGGGCGCTGCGGGTTGGCGCCGTCGTCGGCCAGCGACTTCCAGCGCGGGGTCGAGAAGACCTCCTCGTAGGCCTGGTAGGCCAGACGCGCGTTGGCGACGCCGGCCTTGCCCTTGAGGGCCTTGGCCTCGTCGGTGCCGATGGCGTCGAGACGCTTGTCGATCTCGGTGTCGACGCGGGAGACGAAGAACGAGGCGACCGAGTGGATCTTGGACAGGTCGTGGCCGTTCGCCTGCGCCTTCTCGAGCCCCTCGAGATAGGCGTTCATGACGGCGCGGTAGCGCTCGAGCGAGAAGATCAACGTCACGTTGACGCTGATGCCCTCGGCGATCGTGGCCGTGATGGCCGGCAGGCCCGCCTTCGTGGCGGGGATCTTGATGAGGACGTTCGGGCGGTCGACGGCGGCATACATCTGCTTGGCCTGCTCGACGGTCTTGTCGGTGTCGTGGGCCAGGCGCGGGTCGACCTCGATGGAGGCACGGCCGTCGACACCCTTGCTCGACTCGTAGATCGGCAGGAACAGGTCGCAGGCCTCGCGCACGTCGGCGGTGGTCAGCTCGAAGACGACGTGCTCGACGTCGTTGCCGTCCTTGGTGAGCCGGGCGAGGTCGTCGTTGTAGCGGTCGCCCTTCGACATGGCAGCCTGGAAGATCGACGGGTTCGAGGTGAGTCCGACGACGTTGCGCTCCTCGATGAGGTCGGAGATCTTGCCGGTCTCGAGGAGGTCGCGCGAGAGGTCGTCGAGCCAGATCGAGACTCCGGCGTCGGAGAGGGCCTTGGTGTTCGGGTTGGTCATGTTCACTTCCCCTTGCTGGTGGCGGATGCGGCAGCCTTCTTCGCTGCCGGGGTGCCGAGCTCGGCACCCATGACATCGGTGGCGGCGCTCTGGGCGGCGCGGGCCGGGTTGGTCTCGGTGACGCCGGGAGCCCTGGTGGCGGCGGCCTTCGCGGCCTTGACGGAGTCCTTGGCCGCCTTGACGACGGCCTCGGCCGTGAGGCCGAACTCGCGGTAGAGCGTCTGGAAGTCGGCGGAGGCGCCGAAGTGCTCGATGCTCACGACGCGGCCGGCGTCGCCGACGATGTCGTGCCAGCCCATGGAGACACCGGCCTCGACGCTGACGCGGGCGCGCACCGACGGCGGCAGCACCTTGTCCTGGTAGGAGCGCGACTGCTTCTCGAACCACTCGCGGCACGGCATCGAGACGACGCGCGCCGAGATCTTCGACTTCTCGAGCTTCTCGGCGGCCTGCACGGCGAGCTGCACCTCGGAGCCGGTGGCGACGATGACGACGTCGGGGTCGCCGGCGCGGGACTCCTCGACGAGCACGTAGGCGCCCTTGGCGACGCCGCTCACCTTGCCGTAGGCCGAGCGGTCCCAGGTGGGCACCGGCTGGCGCGTCAGGCAGAGGGCGGCCGGACCGTCGGTGCGGGAGAGGATCTGCGCCCAGGCGGCTGCTGTCTCGTTGGCGTCGGCGGGCCGGACGACGTCGAGCCCCGGGATGGCGCGCAGGGCGGCGAGGTGCTCGATCGGCTGGTGGGTCGGGCCGTCCTCGCCGAGGCCGATGGAGTCATGGGTCCACACGTAGGTGACGGGCGCCTGCTGGATCGAGGCGAGGCGCACCGCCGGACGCATGTAGTCGGAGAAGACGAGGAAGGTGCCGCCGTAGGGGCGGGTCAGGCCCTCGAGCGCGATCCCGTTGAGGATCATGCCCATTCCGTTCTCACGGATGCCGAAGTGCAGGGTGCGGCCGTAGGGGCCGCCCTTCCACTCGCGGGTCTGCTTGCCGCTGGGGATGAACGACGGCTGACCCTCCATCGTCGTGTTGTTCGACTCGGCGAGGTCGGCCGAGCCGCCCCACAGCTCGGGCATGACGTCGGCGAGGGCGCTCAGCACCTTGCCCGACGCGGCGCGGGTCGCGATGCCCTTGGCGTCGGCGGGGAAGGTCGGCAGGGCCTTGGCGAGGCCGGCGGGCGCCTTGCCGGAGACGACGCGGTCGAGCAGCTCGGCGCGGTCGGGGTTGGCCTTGCGCCACGCCTTGTACGCCTTGTCCCACTCGCGGTGGGCGGCCTTGCCACGCTTGACGACGTCGCGGGCGTGCTTGAGCACGGCCGGCTCGACGACGAAGCTCTTCTTGGGGTCGAAGCCGAGCAGCTCCTTGGTCGCGCCGATCTCGGCGTCACCGAGGGCCGAGCCGTGCGACTTGCCGGTGTTCTGCTTCGTGGGTGCCGGCCACGCGATGATCGTGTGGAGCACGACGAGGGTCGGCTTGTCGGTCACCTTCTCGCCGCTCTTGATCGCGGCGAGCAGGGCGTCGACGTCCTCGACGTAGGTGGCGCCGTCGGCGTCCTTGCGCCAGTCCACCTCGACGACGTGCCAGCCGTACGCCTCGAAGCGGGCGGCGACGTCCTCGCTGAACGCGATGTCGGTGTCGTCCTCGATGGAGATCTGGTTGGCGTCGTAGACGACCGTGAGGTTGTCGAGCTCCTGGTGGCCGGCGAGGGCGCACGCCTCGTGCGAGACGCCCTCCTGCATGTCGCCGTCGGAGGCGATGACGTAGACGTTGTGGTCGAACGGGCTGGTGCCGGCCTTGGCGTCGGGGTCGAAGAGCCCGCGCTGGCGGCGCTGCGCCATGGCCATGCCCACGGCCGACGCGAGACCCGAGCCCAGCGGACCGGTCGTGATCTCGACACCGGGGGTGTGGTGGACCTCGGGGTGACCCGGGGTGAGCGAGCCCCACGTGCGCAGCGACTTGAGGTCGTCGAGCGAGAGGCCGTAGCCCGAGAGGTAGAGCTGGATGTACTGCGTGAGGCTCGAGTGGCCGCACGAGAGCACGAAGCGGTCGCGGCCGAGCCACGTCGGGTCGGAGGGGTCGTGCGTCATGACGTTCTGGTAGAGCAGGTACGCGAGCGGGGCCAGCGACATGGCCGTGCCGGGGTGGCCGTTGCCGACCTTCTGCACCGCGTCCGCGGCCAGCAGGCGGGTTGTGTCGACGGCGCGGACGTCGAGGTCGCTCCACCCGGCCTTCTTCGCGGTGGGCAGCGGGAGCCCCGGGTCACGCTGTGCCAGCACGCCCTTCGCCTTCGTCGTCCGCGTGCTGCTGGATCGGGTGGGCTTCTTCGCCTTGGTGGCGGTGCTGGATGCAGCGGTGGGCACGGAACGGGTCTCCTTCGGGAAAACGTGGATCGCGTACGGTCCCGAGCCTAGTCCGTGCGTTGTGAGCGACGACACCTCGCCCGAGGGGCGGTACCGCCCTTGGGCGCGGTGGGGGACCGGGGCGTGTCGACCGGCTCCGGCGACGGTCTAGACTTGCGACGCAATGCTCACGTACCCGACGGGTCGGAGCGACGTACCAGCGGTGAGGATCTCAGTGACAACGGTGGACCCCCGCGCCGACCTGTCGGCGCTGCACGGTCCGGACGGCAGTGGGCTGAAGTTCCTCGTCGGACAGTACGTCTCGCTGATGAAGCCGCGGATCATCGAGCTGCTCCTCATCACCACCATCCCGGTGATGTTCCTCGCCGAGCAGGGCGTGCCCGATCTGTGGCTCGTCGTCGCCACGGTCGTGGGCGGCACGCTGTCGGCCGGCGCGGCCAACACGCTCAACTGCTACATCGACCGCGACATCGACGCGGTGATGCACCGCACGAGCCGGCGCCCCCTGGTGACGGGCACGGTCACCCCGCGCGGCGCGCTCGTGTTCGGCGTCGCCCTCACGGTCGTCTCGACGCTGTGGCTCGGCCTGCTCGTCAACTGGCTCAGTGCGTGGCTCGCGCTCGGTGCGCTTCTCTTCTACGTCTTCGGCTACACGCTGCTGCTCAAGCGGCGCACGGCCCAGAACATCGTCTGGGGCGGCGCGGCCGGCTGCATGCCGGTGCTCATCGGCTGGTCGGCGGTGACCGACTCGCTGAGCTGGTCGGCCTTCATCCTCTTCATGGTCATCTTCTTCTGGACGCCGCCGCACTACTGGCCGCTGTCCATGCGCTACAAGGACGACTACACGGCGGCGCACGTGCCGATGCTGCCGGTCGTCGAGCGCTTCGTCGTCGTGGCCAAGCAGGTCGTGGCGTACTCCTGGGCGATGGTGCTGACGTCGCTGGCGCTCATCCCCGTCCAGCAGGTCGGCTGGGTGTACGCCGTCGCGGCCGTCGTCTCGGGCGCGCTGTTCCTGGGTGAGGCGCACCGCCTGCTGTCGCGGGCCCGCGCGGGGGCGGCGGAGGACGTGCTCAAGCCGATGCGGCTGTTCCACTTCTCCATCACGTACCTGACGATCCTCTTCGTCGGCGTCGCCCTCGACCCCATCTGGCACCTCCCGCTCCCGTTCTTCTCCTGAGCTCAGAGCCTTAGCCAGACCGATTCCCGCGCCGAACGCGGTGTTTCGGTGGGGGCGGGCGGGGCGGGTCAGGTCGTGACGGGGGTGCCGCCCTCGAGGTAGAGGGTGCCGCCGGTGTGGCCGTGGAGCACCGTGAGCAGGCGCTCGTTGTAGGGCGCCACCCGCCCGGACCAGTCGCCCGGCGAGGTCCAGTGCAGGGCCCGGATCTCGCGGGCCTGCAGGTGCGCCCGCTCGACGACCGAGGAGTCGACGGTGCCGAGGTCGAACACGAACACCGTGGCGTCGGTCCAGCCGTGGAGGGCGGGGAGCCAGTTGACCGCCAGCAGCGCCCCGGCGCGCACCTCGAGGTCGAGCTCCTCGCGGACCTCGCGCACGACGCAGGCCGCGGGCGACTCGTGCCGGTCGACGACGCCGCCCGGCAGGTCCCACTCGCGCTTGTAGACGAGCTCGCAGAGCAGCAGCTCGCCGCCGGGCGAGCGCAGCACCCCCTGGGCGATCGCCCGCTTCGTCGGCAGGGTCGAGTCGAGCATCGCCGTGAAGCCGTCGCGCGTGTCGGGGTGCGCGTCGTCTCGGCGCCGTCCGAGCACGACGGTGTCCTGGCGTATGCCGCCCAGGGTCGCGTTGCCGCGCAGCAGGCCCTCGCGACGCAGCCCGGCCCGCAGCGCGGTGCGCAAGGAGGCGCGGTTCTCCGAGTTCACGTGGGCCTCGACCCGCTCGAGGTCGAGGGCGTCGAAGGCCCACTCGACGAGGACGCGCACGGCGCGCCAAGCGAGGCCCTGGCCACGGTAGGGCGCGTACACGGCCCACGAGAGGACTCCGACGCCCGGGTCGGCGACCCGCACGTCGACCGTGCCGGCGGCGCGTTCACGCCACTCGACGAGGAAGGTCGCCTTGCGGCGTTCGGTCCACTCGACGCCGGTCTGCGCTATCCAGTCGAGGTGCTGCTGCTCGGGCGGCACGACATCGGGGTTGTCGAACCAGCGTGCGATCTCGGCGTCGTGCAGGGCGCGGGTGGTGTCGCTGTCGTCGGGTGCCCACGGCCTCAGCACGAGGTCGCCGTCGCGCAGGGTGGGCTGGTCGGTCACGGACCCAGCCTAGGCAGCACGACCGCCGGACGGGTGCGTGGGCGACAGCCCGTCAGACCGGGTGGCGCCGAGTGGCGAGGACCCCGAACGTCAACGTGACGACGAGCAGGCTCGCGCCCAGCATGTGCACCAGCACGAGGAGCTCGGGCAGCTTGGTGAAGTACTGGACGTAGCCGATGACGCCCTGGGCGACGGTGACGACGAGCACCATGTCCCACGCGCGCTTCGCCTCGTCGGTCGTCGCCGTGATGCGCACCGCGACGAGGGTGGCGATGACGAGCCCGCAGAAGAGCATCACCGCGTCGGCGTGCATCCACGACACGAAGCGCGGGTCGAAGCCGGTGCGTGCGGGCCGGTCGGCGTCTCCGGAGTGCGGTCCCGAACCGGTCACGATCGTGCCCAGGAGGAGCACGACGGCCCCGACGGCGCTGGTGCCCAGGGCGAGCCTGCGGGCGAGCGGGTGGACGACGAGCTCGCCGGGACCGGACACGTCGTCGCGGGCGCCGCGCACGAGCGCGGTCGACAGGGCCACGAGCACCATCGAGAGCAGGAAGTGCCCCATGACCGTCCACGGGTTGAGCCCGGTGAGGACGGTGATGCCGCCGAGAACGGCCTGCGCCGGGATGCCGGCGAGCACGCCGATCGCCACGGCGTGCAGGCGTCGGCGCTGCGGCCACGTCGTGAGCACGACGTAGAGCGACACGAGCGCGAGGATGCCGACCACACCCGTGAGCGTGCGGTTCCCGAACTCCACGAGGTCGTGGTAGGCGCTCTCGGGGGTGCGCACCGGCGTGAAGGAGCCCGGCTGGCACTCGGGCCAGGTGCTGCAGCCCAGGCCGCTGCCGGTGAGGCGCACGATGCCGCCGGTGACGACGATGCCGACCTCGCCGACGAGGTTGGCCAGCAGGAGGGGCCGGACCCAGCGGGCGGGTGCGGCCGGCAGGCGGCCCGCGGCGCGCGCGAGGCGGCTCTCTCCGGGGGTGGGTTCGGCGCCCGTCAGGGTGGGGGTGGAGGACACCCCGCAAGGGTATGCCGCCGGGTCGGGAGCGCCGAATCCGCGGTCGGGGTGCCGGGCGGGCCCCCGGGTGCGGTCAGGCGAGCCCGTTCCAGACGACCGTGGAGCCCGCGTGGCCCGCGATGACGACCGTGACGACCGCGGCGATCGCCGACAGGACCACGAGCGTGCCGATGAGCATGTCGAAGGCGTGGCCCCGAGGAGCCTCCTCCTGCGGCGGCCGGGCGAACCAGAGCGCCACGAGCGTCAACGCCATGAAGAGGAGGCAGAAGAGACGGGCTCGGCTGCCCCACTCGGTGTGGGTGTTCAGCAGGTCGAAGTTCGTCGTGCTGGCGCGGGCCTGGGAGACCCGGCGCTGCAGTGCCTCGCCGCTCTCGGCGGCCACGAAGGCGGAGACCCCCGCGATCACGGCACCCGCCGCGGTGGGCCAGCGCAGCATCCGCCGCCAGGCGGGCCGCACGACGTAGGCGACGGCGCTCAGAGCGGCGAGCGGCACGAGCACCACGACGGCATGGATCACGAGGGCGTGCACGGGGAGACCGAGGATGATGTCGAACACGCCGCCTCCAGGCTCGTCGGGTCGTCGGACGGTCGACCCGCCCACGCTGCGGTCAGTCTGTCTGGTTCAGTCGTCGAAGCGGAACAGACGCGCCGCGAGCGCTGTCGACACCACTCCCCACCCGAGGACGACGATGAGGGCGAGAAGGTTCAGGTCGCCGTCGACGAGCGCCGAGCGCAGACCGTCACCGAGTCCCGCTGAGGGCAGGAACGCCACGACGTCGCCGAGGGTGGCCGGCAGCTCGGTGCGGGGCACGATGACCCCGCCCACGCCGAGCAGCAGCACCCAGACGAGGTTGGCGATCGCGAGCACGGCCTCGGCGCGCAGGGTGCCCGCGAGCAGGAGGGCGAGCGCGACGAAGGCCCACGTGCCGGCGACGACGAAGAGGACGGCATACGCGATGCCGGCGGCTGCCGGTCGCCATCCCAGCACGAGGCCGAGGACGGCGATCACGGCGAGCTGGACGACCTCGACCGCGAGAGTGGCGAGCACCTTGCCGGCGACGAGTCCGCCGCGACCGAGCGGGGTGACGCCGAGGTAGCGCAGCACCGCGTAGCGACGGTCGAAGCCCGTCGAGATCGCCTGCGCCGTGAAGGCGGCCGAGATGACGCACAGGGCGATGACGCCGGCGGTGGCGACGTCGACCCGTCGACCCGCGCCGAGCGATGGCGAGGCGGTGACGCTCAACCCGACGAGGGCGAGCGAGGGGAGCACGAGCGAGACGAGCAGCTGCTCCCCGTTGCGCAGCAGGCTGCCGAGCTCGAAGCCGGCCTGGGCGAGCACCCGTCGACGGGGCGCTGCCGCGCGAGAGGGGGTCGTGGTGGCGTCGGTTGTCACGCGGCTCCCTTGCGGGTGAGGCTGAAGTAGACGTCCTCGAGCGGCCGCCCGCCCGTCACGGAGTCGGGCGTGCCCTCGGCGACGGTGCGGCCGGCGTTCATGATGACGAGGTGGTCGGCGAGGCGCGCGGCCTCCTCGAACGAGTGCGTCGTGACGACGACGGTCGTGCCGGCGTCGCGCTGCTCGGCGACGAGGTCCCACACGTCGAGTCGACCGTGGGGGTCGAGGCCGGCCGCGGGCTCGTCCAGGAAGAGCACCTCCGGGCGGCCGAGGAGCGACGCGGCGAGCGCCAGCCGCTGCTTCTGGCCGCCGGAGAGCCGGCGCACGGTGGTGGACGCGAAGTCGGTGACCCCGAGGCGCTGGGCCACGGCCTCGACGTCGACGGGGTCGGCGTAGAGGCGCGACAGGTGGTGGAGCAGGCGCAGTGGTTTGGTGCCGTTGGGCAGGCCCCCGGACTGCAGCATCACGCCGACGCGGGCGCGGTGGTCGGCGTCGGCGAGCCACGGGTCGGTGCCGAGCACGCGGACCGTGCCGCGGTCGGGGCGGCCCAGTCCGACCGCGCACTCGATGGCGGTCGTCTTGCCCGCTCCGTTCGGACCGAGCACGGCCGTGATGCGGCCGGTGGGCGCCGTCCAGGTCAGGCCGTCGAGCGCCGTGACCCGACCGAACGCGCGGTGCAGGCCGGACAGTGTCACCGCGTCGGTCATGGCCCATGAGTCTAGGCTCGGTGCCGACGCCCCCCGTACCCGCCTCGACCCTGACGGAGACCCCACCCGTGAAGATCGACCCAGCCGCCAAGCCCTTCACCCTGATGGCGGCCGTGCCGACCGTGATCGCCGCGCTGGCCAGACGCCCGCGCACGACGGCCGCCCTCGGCCTGCTGACCGCGGGGGTGACCCTGTTCTTCCGCGACCCCGACCGCACGCCCGACCGCGCACCGGTCGCCGACCCCGACGTCATCCTCGCCCCGGCCGACGGCATCGTCATGCACGTCGGCGAGCCGCAGCCCGGCATCGCCCCGCCCGGCCAGTGGCAGCAGGTGAGCATCTTCCTGTCGCTGCTCGACGTGCACATGAACCGATCGCCCTACGGCGGCCGCGTGATCGACGTCACCCACACGCCCGGCCGGTTCCTCGCCGCCTACCGCGCCGAGAGCGCGACGAAGAACGAACGCAGTGAGATCATCGTCGAGCGCGTCGTCGCCGGCCGACCGCGCCGCATCATCTACCGACAGCTCGTCGGACAGCTCGCCCGCCGCATCGTCACCCGCATCGAGCCGGGCGACGAGATCGCGACGGGGGAGCGCATGGGACTGATGAAGTTCGGCTCGCGCATGGACGTGTTCGTGCCGCCGGAGGTGCAGCTCGAGGTCTCCAAGGGCAAGCGCGCCATCGGCGGGGAGACGGTGCTCGGGCGCTTCCCGGCCGCGGACCCGTCGTGAACGGCGATCCCGCGGGCGACGCGGCCCTCTCCGACGGCGCGGCCCTCTCCGACAGCGCGGAGCGCCCCCGTCGCCGTGACCGGGTGACCCGACGCATCCGCCTCGTCTCCGCCACCGGCGCCCGGGTCATCCCGCTCGAGCGGCTCAACCCGCGCGTGCGTGCGCGGGCGACGCTGCCCAGCCTCTTCACGCTCGGCAACATGCTCTGCGGGTTCTCTGCCGTGCTCTTGTCGTTCCAGGGGCACTTCCGGGCGGCGGCGGTGCTCGTCGGCGTCTCCATCGTGCTCGACATCTGCGACGGCGCCGTGGCCCGCGCCGTCGGCGCCATCACGCCGTTCGGGCTCCAGTTCGACTCGCTGGCCGACCTCATCTCGTTCGGCATCGCGCCGGCGGTGCTCGTCTACACGTGGGCGCTGCCGGCCCACCCGGTGTGGGCGTGGGCGGGTGCCATGTTCTGGCTGGCGTGCGCGGCCTACCGCCTGGCGCGGTTCAACGTCACCATCGACCCGCTCGCCGACAAGCGCTACTTCGTCGGTCTCGCAAGTCCCGGCGCGGCCGGTGTCGTCATCGCCACGGTGATGGCCATCGGCGAGCCGCTCTACGACTGGGCGCCGCTGCTGCCCATCGCGGCCGGCGTCGTCCCTGCCGCGCTGATGGCCTCGTCCTTCCGCTTCCGCTCGTTCCGCGACCTGCTGTCCCCGCGGCACCTGCGCATCTCCGTGCCGCTCGCGGTGGTCATCGTCATCGGCCTCGTCTTCGTGCCCGGCATCACGGGGATGGTGATCGCCTACGGCTACGTGCTCACCTGCCCGCTCGGCTGGCTCACGGCGCCGCTGCGCCGGCGGTGGTTCGGCCCCGGGGCCGTGGCCCCGCCGCGCACCCGCCTGCCGTCGGTGATCATGCCGCCGGAAGCCGACGAGGCCGACGAGGCCGACGACGACGACGATGACGACGCCTGCGACGACGAGATCGACGTCGACCACGACGACGACGACGAGGACGACGACGAGCGCCCGGCCGGTTAGGCGCACCTAACTGGAGTGCGGCGACCAATTACGTCACAATGGTGTGGTGTTTATCGGTGAGCACGCACCACGTGAGACGAAGGACGGCGACGACGGCCAGCACGTCACGCCGCTCGAGTCCCGCACGCGCTCCCGCGTCCTGCACATGGTCTCGGCCGACGGGCCGATCACGGCCGCCGAGCTCGGCCGTCACCTCGACCTGACACCCGCCGCCGTACGCCGTCACCTCGACGCGCTCGTCGAGCAGGGTGCCGTCGTGCCCCACGAGCCCACGAGTGGGCGGCGCGGGCGCGGACGCCCGGCGCGCGCGTACGTCGTCTCCGAGATCGGCCACGGCGCCCTCGAGGCCGACTACGACTCCCTCGCCGTCGAGGTGCTGCGCTACCTCGAGGCCAACGCGGGGGCCTCGGCCGTCACCGACTTCGCCCGCACGCGCGTGGCCGCGCTCGAGGAGCGGTATGCCGCCCGGCTGGCCGACGCCGGCGACGACCCGAGCGAGCGCACGGCCGTGCTCGTCGAGGCGCTGAGCGAGGACGGCTTCGCGGCCACGGCACGCCCCGTCGGGGCCGGGGGCCTGGCCGGCGTGCAGCTCTGCCAGGGACACTGCCCGGTGCAGCACGTCGCCACCGAGTTCCCTGCCTTCTGCGAGGCCGAGACCGACGCCTTCTCGCGCCTGCTCGGCGTTCACGTCCAGCGCCTCGCCACCCTCGCGGGCGGCCACCACGTCTGCACCACCTTCGTCCCGACCGGTGGGATCGCGCGGAAGAGCGCCGACCCCTCCGGTGTTGCCCCCAGCACGCCCCCACGAACCGACACGCTCACGCACGTCAAGGAAGGTTCCTCATGACCACCCACATCGAAGAGCTGAACCCCGGCCTCAAGGGCATCGGCACCTATGAGTACGGCTGGGCCGACAGCGACGTGGCGGGCTCCTCGGCTCGTCGCGGCCTCAATGAGGACGTCGTCAAGGACATCTCCGCGCGCAAGAGCGAGCCCGAGTGGATGACGAAGCTGCGCCTCAAGGGCCTGTCGCTCTTCGGCAAGAAGCCCATGCCGTCGTGGGGCTCCGACCTCACCGGCATCGACTTCCAGAACATCAAGTACTTCGTGAAGTCCACCGAGAAGCAGGCGGCGTCGTGGGACGACCTGCCCGAGGACATCAAGAACACCTACGACCGTCTCGGCATCCCCGAGGCCGAGAAGCAGCGCCTCGTCGCCGGCGTCGCCGCCCAGTACGAGTCCGAGGTCGTCTACCACCAGATCCGTGAGGACCTCGAGGAGAAGGGCGTCATCTTCCTCGACACCGACACCGCCCTCAAGGAGCACGAGGACATCTTCCGCGAGCACTTCGCGACGGTGATCCCGGCCGGCGACAACAAGTTCGCCGCGCTCAACACGGCCGTGTGGTCCGGTGGCTCGTTCATCTACGTGCCCAAGGGTGTCCACGTCGACATCCCGCTCCAGGCGTACTTCCGCATCAACACCGAGAACATGGGCCAGTTCGAGCGGACGCTGATCATCGCCGACGAGGACTCCTACGTGCACTACGTCGAGGGCTGCACGGCGCCGATCTACAAGTCGGACTCGCTGCACTCCGCGGTCGTCGAGATCATCGTCAAGAAGAACGCCCGGGTGCGCTACACGACCATCCAGAACTGGTCCAACAACGTCTACAACCTCGTCACCAAGCGCGCCACCTGCGAGGAGGGCGCGACGATGGAGTGGATCGACGGCAACATCGGCTCCAAGGTGACGATGAAGTACCCCGCCGTCTTCCTCATGGGCGAGCACGCCAAGGGCGAGACGCTGTCGATCGCCTTCGCCGGCGAGGGCCAGCACCAGGACACCGGCTCGAAGATGGTCCACGCCGCTCCCAACACGAAGAGCTCGATCATCAGCAAGTCGGTCGCCCGTGGTGGCGGTCGTGCGAGCTACCGCGGCCTCGTGCAGGTGCTCGAGGGCGCCTCGCACTCGGCCTCGACGGTGCGCTGCGACGCGCTGCTCGTCGACACGATCAGCCGCTCCGACACCTACCCCTACGTCGACATCCGCGAGGACGACGTCTCCATGGGCCACGAGGCCACGGTCTCGAAGGTGTCCGAGGACCAGCTCTTCTACCTGATGTCGCGCGGCATGGCCGAGGACGAGGCCATGGCGATGATCGTGCGCGGCTTCATCGAGCCGATCGCGCGCGAGCTGCCGATGGAGTACGCCCTCGAGCTGAACCGCCTCATCGAGCTGCAGATGGAAGGAGCCGTCGGCTGATGAGCCTTCTGGCTGACACGACCACTGACAGCACCGAGACCACCGCAACCCCCGACACCCAGCAGAGCGAGACCACGGTGCCCGACGCCGCCCCGACCGCCACCATCCCCGGTGCCTCCGCGCACACCGACTCGGCCGCCGCCTTCGTGCCCGACCAGTCGCGCGCCGAGCGCACCGCGTCGTTCGACGTCGCCGACTTCCCGCTGCCCACGGGCCGCGAGGAGGACTGGCGCTTCACGCCGGTGAAGAAGCTCGGCGGGCTGCTCGCCGAGGGCGTCACCGGTTCGGTCGACGTCACGACCCGCCTCCCCGAGGGCGTCACGACCTCGGCCATCAGCGCGGCCGACGCCCAGGGGCTCGGCATCCTGCCCCCGCAGGACCGTGCTGCCGTGGTCGCCGGTGCGGCTGCCGACGGCGCGCTGCTGCTCGACATCCCGGCCGAGGCCGAGCTCGACGAGCCGGTCCGCATCTCGCTCGTCGGCCAAGGCGGCGAGCCCGCCCACGGCCACCTCGTCGTGCGCGCCGGCCGCTTCTCCAAGGCGACCGTCGTCGTCGAGCACACCGGCACCGGGCACTACTCGCAGCTGCTGTCGGTCGTGACCGGCGACGGCTCCGACCTCACCGTCGTGTCCGTGCAGCGCTGGGCCGACGACGCCCACCACCTCGCGCAGCACGACGCGCTCGTGGGTCGCGACGCCCGCTACAAGCACCTGTCGGTGACGCTCGGCGGCGAGATCGTGCGCGTCAACGCGAACGTGCGCTACGCCGGCCCCGGCGGCGACGCGACGCTTCTCGGCGTCTACTTCGCCGACGCGGGCCAGCACCTCGAGCACCGCTCGTACATCGACCACAACGCCGCCCACTGCAAGAGCCGCGTCACCTACAAGGGCGCCCTCCAGGGTGAGACGGCCCGAACGGTCTGGGTCGGCGACGTGCTGATCCGCGCCGAGGCCGAGGGCACTGACACCTACGAGCTCAACCGCAACCTGATCCTCACCGACGGGGCCCGGGCCGACTCGGTGCCCAACCTCGAGATCGAGACCGGTGAGATCCAGGGGGCCGGGCACGCCTCCGCCACAGGGCGTTTCGACGACCTGCAGCTCTTCTACCTGCAGTCGCGCGGCATCAGCGAGGACGAGGCGAAGCGCCTCGTCGTGCGCGGCTTCTTCGCCGACATCATCCGGGAGATCCCGCTCGCCGACCTGCGCGACGAGGTCACCGCCGCCATCGAGGAGGAGCTGGCCACGACGGCCTACGCGGCTCCCACCCAGCAGACCCCCAGCCTCACGAACAAGGAGAACTGACCCAGATGAGCACGCTCGAGATCAAGGGACTGACGGTCTCGGTCGAGACCGAGGACGGCCCCAAGGAGATCCTGCGCGGGGTCGACCTCACCGTGAAGTCGGGAGAGACCCACGCGATCATGGGCCCCAACGGCTCCGGCAAGTCGACGCTGGCCTACAGCATCGCCGGCCACCCCAAGTACACCGTCACCGGCGGCACCGTGACGCTCGACAGCGAGGACGTCCTCGCGATGAGCGTCGACGAGCGCGCCCGCGCCGGGCTCTTCCTCGCGATGCAGTACCCCGTCGAGGTCCCCGGTGTGACGGTGAGCAACTTCCTGCGCACCGCCAAGACGGCCGTCGACGGCGAGGCCCCGAAGCTGCGCACCTGGGTCAAGGACGTCAAGGAGGCCATGGGCAACCTGCGCATGGACCCCGCGTTCGCCGAGCGCAACGTCAACGAGGGCTTCTCCGGTGGCGAGAAGAAGCGCCACGAGATCCTCCAGATGGAGCTGCTCAAGCCCAAGGTGGCCGTCCTCGACGAGACCGACTCGGGTCTCGACGTCGACGCGCTCAAGATCGTGTCCGAGGGCGTCAACCGTGCCAAGGACGCCAGCGACCTCGGCGTCCTGCTCATCACGCACTACACGCGCATCCTGCGCTACATCAAGCCCGACTTCGTGCACGTCTTCGTCGACGGCAAGATCGTCGAGGAGGGTGGCCCCGAGCTGGCCGACCGCCTCGAGGACGAGGGCTACGACCGCTACCTCGCTGCCGCGCCCGCGGCGGCCGTGGAGGCCTGAGCCGCATGACGCAGGTCCTGCCGTTCACGGACGGGGAGCTCGCCGCGATCCGCGGCGACCTCCCCATCCTCGCGCGGACCGTGCGCGACGGCAGGCCGCTCGTCTACCTCGACTCGGGGGCGACGTCGCACAAGCCGGCGCCGGTCCTCGACGCCGAGCGCGCCTTCTACGAGCAGCACAACGCGGCGGTCCACCGTGGCGCGCACCAGCTCGCCGAGGAGGCCACCGACGACTTCGAGGCGGCCCGGGCGACCATCGCGTCGTTCATCGGAGCGCCGGCCGACGAGGTCGTCTTCACGAAGAACGCGACCGAGGCGCTCAACCTCGTCGCGTACGCCTTCTCGAACGCCGCGCCCACCGACGAGCCCAAGGACGACCGCTTCGTCCTGGGGCCGGGTGACGAGGTGCTCGTCACGGAGATGGAGCACCACGCCAACCTCGTGCCGTGGCAGGAGCTCTGCCGGCGCACGGGTGCGAGCCTGCGCTGGGTGCCGGTGGGTGGCGACGGGGCGCTCGACCTGTCGGGCCTCGACGACCTGCTCACCGAGCGCACCAAGGTCTTCGCGTTCACGCACGTGTCCAACGTGCTCGGCACCGTCAACCCCGTCACCGAGCTCGCGCAGCGTGCGCACGCCGTCGGGGCGCTCGTCGTTGTCGACGCGTGCCAGTCGGTGCCGCACCTCGCGGTCGACGTGGCGACGCTCGGCGCCGACTTCATCGCCTTCAGCGGCCACAAGATGTACGGCCCGATGGGCGTCGGCGTGCTCTGGGGTCGGGCCGAGCTGCTCGACGTCATGCCCCCGTTCCTCACGGGCGGCTCGATGATCGAGCTCGTCACCATGGAGCGCTCGACCTACGCCCCGGCGCCCCAGAAGTTCGAGGCAGGCGTCCCCAACGCCGCTCAGGCGGTGGGCCTCGCGGCCGCCGTCCGGTGGGTCGAGGGTCTCGGCATCGACCGCATCCACGCCCACGAGGCGACCCTCGTCGACCTGCTCCAGCGCGGTCTGGCCGAGCGCCCCTGGGTCCGTGTCGTCGGCCCCCCGGTCGGCGAGCCCCGCGGTGGCGCCGTCGCGTTCGTCGTCGACGGCGTGCACGCCCACGACGTCGGCCAGGTGCTCGACGACGCCGGCGTGGCCGTACGCGTGGGCCACCACTGCGCGTGGCCCCTGCACCGCGCGCTCGGGGCCACCGCCACGACCCGCGCCTCGTTCGCGGTCCACAACACGGTCGCCGACGTCGAGGTGCTGCTCGCGGCCCTCGACCGGGTTCCTGCGATCTTCGGCATCGACGTGTCCGACACCGAGCCCGACGCTGACCTCGATGTCAGGCAGGGCGCGCGCGCCCTGCGCGGCGAGCACGAGAGCAGGAAGGAGGCCAGCTGATGGATCTCTACCAGGAGCTGATCCTCGAGCACTCGAAGCGTCCCCACCACACCGGCCTGCGTGAGCCGTTCGACGCCGAGGTGCACCACATCAACCCGACCTGCGGCGACGAGGTCACCCTCCGCGTCGACGTCACGGGCACCGGTCCCGACGCGGTCGTGACCGACGTCTCCTACCAGGCGCAGGGCTGCTCGATCTCGGTCGCGAGCTCGTCCGTGCTCGCCGAGCAGGTCATCGGTCACCGTGTCTCCGAGGCGCTCGAGACGTTCGAGGCGATGAAGGCCATGCTCACGTCCAAGGGCACGGTCGCCGGCGACGAGGACCTCATCGGCGACGGCGTCGCCTTCGCGGGCGTCTCGAAGTACCCGGCTCGCGTCAAGTGCGCGCTGCTCGGCTGGACCGCGTTCACCGACGCCTTGGCCCGCGCCGGCGTCGACATCTCGACGTCCACCAACACGAGTTCTACCTCCCCCCAAGGAGTTTCGTCATGACCCAGACAGTCCCCGCGTCCACCCCGCCCAACGTGGCCGATGTCGAGGAGGCCATGCGCGACGTCGTCGACCCCGAGCTCGGCATCAACGTCGTCGACCTCGGCCTCGTCTACGGCATCACCGTCGACGCGCAGTCCCACGCCGTCATCGACATGACGCTCACGTCTGCGGCCTGCCCGCTCACCGACGTCATCGAGGACCAGACGGCCCAGGCACTCGAGGGGCTCGTCGCCACGCACCGCATCAACTGGGTGTGGATGCCGCCGTGGGGCCCCGACAAGATCACCGAGGACGGCCGCGAGCAGCTGCGCGCACTCGGCTTCAACCTCTGATCGCCGACACCTCCGGCTCGTGACGCGCGTCATCGAGGTCGACCCCGACCGGTTCGACCGGTGGATGGCCGGCTTCGCCGAGCGCCACGGGCCCTACGACGCCGCCGAGGAGACCACTCCCGGCGGCGTCGTCGTGTCTGCACGCGCCGCTGACGGGTCGACCGTCGTGGCCACGCCGTTCGTCCACGACCCGCTGGGCGTCGTGCTGGTGAGACGCGGCGGGTATGCCGTCGCCCTGGCCCACGACGGCGTCCTCGTCACCTCGAAGGTCGGCAGCCGGCACGTCCAGTCGCGCACGGCCGCCGGCGGCTGGTCGCAGCAGCGTTTCGCCCGGCGTCGCGGCAAGCAGGCCGACGAGCTCGTCGACGCCGTCGTCGCGCACGCGCGGAGGGTGCTGCTCGGGGACGACGAGTCGCCGCCCGCGGGCGCGGACGGCATACCTCGTGGGCTCGTCGTCGGGGGAGACCGGGCGCTCGTGCGCGAGGTCGTCGGTGCGCACGCCCTCCGGGCCCTCGCGGGTCTGCCGGTGCGCGAGCTCTACGACCTGCCAGACCCGAGGCGCGACGTCCTCGAGAGCGCCCTCCGACGCGGCCGTGCCGTGCGGATCGAGCTCACCGAGACCCCCTGAGAGGGTCAGCTGACGGTGTCGACGCCGAAGGTGTTGCACTGGTTGATGTCGCCGGTCTGCCAGCCCTGCGTGAACCAGTTCATGCGCGCCTCGGCCGAGCCGTGCGTCCAGTTCTCGGGAGTGACGCGGCCCTGCATCTTCTCCTGGATGCGGTCGTCGCCGACGGCCGACGCCGCGGAGAGCGCCGACTGGATGTCCTGCTCGGTGATGGCCTTGAGCAGCGGCGTGCCGCTCGCGTCGGTCGTCTCGGTGGCGTGCTTGACCCAGGTGCCGGCTAGGCAGTCGGCCATCAGCTCGACCCGCACGGCGCCGGAGTTGGGGCCCTGGGGGTCCTGCTGGGCCCGGTTGAGCAGGCCGAGCAGGTTCTGGATGTGGTGGCCGTACTCGTGCGCGATGACGTACTCCTTGGCGAGCTGGCCGCCGTCGGCGCCGAACTTGCTCTCCAGCTCCTGGAAGAAGCTCGCGTCGACATAGACCTTGGAGTCGAGCGGGCAGTAGAAGGGACCGACCTGGGAGTTCGCGACACCGCAGCCCGACCGCGTCTGGCCCTGGTAGATCACCGTCTTCACCGGCTCGTAGTTCATCTGGTACTTGGGCAGCGTCTTCTGCCAGTAGTCCTGGACGCTGTTGACCGTGGCGACGATGAGGCACACGTCGTTCTTGTTGGCGTCGGCGCCGGTCTTGCACTGGGAGAACTCGCCCTGGTTCACCTGGCCGGCCGCCGCTACCTGGCTGCTGTCGAGCTGCTGGGAGGGGAGGCCGCCGGCCGAGCCGCCGGAGTCACCGCCGCCGAGGATCTTGCCGCCGCCGAAGATCAGCATGAGGACGAGCAGGATGAGTCCGCCGATGCCGCCTCCGACCTGGATGCCGCCGGGGAAGCCGCCGCCCCCGCCACCGCCGCCCCCGAAGCCGCCGCTCCCGCCGCTCTCGACCTGCGAGGTGTCGAGCTGGGCGTTGTCGTTGAAGCTCATGTCACCGCTCCTCGGGATCGGGACCGGGTGCTCCCCGGTCCGGTCGAGATCACCCTAGTGCGCGGTGTCTCTGATTCACGCTGTGCTGCACGGGGGTCGTACCCGCTGCGCCCGCTCGCGGTGCGCCGTGCCGGCCGCGGAGGTCGTGCCGACCGCGAGAGCCGTTCGGCCAGGGCCACCGTGGCGTCGACGAGGGCTGGTGAACCCTGCACCTCGAAGTCGAGCGGCGTGACGGCGAGCTGGCGGGCGTACCAGTCGGGGCTGTCGGTCGTGGCTCGCAGCAGCACCCCGCCCTCGGCGGCCTCGAGGTGGCCCAGACTGCGCGGCACCCAGCGGGCGGTGTCGTCGAACGTCTCGCGGAAGAGCACCTCGACGGGGTGGCGCCACCCCTGCGAGAGGTGCTCCTCGAGCGCGCGGAGGGCGTCGAGGTCGGGCGGTGGGGTGAAGGCCTGCGAGGTCGTGAAGACCGACGTGATGCGGTCGACGCGCAGGGCCCGGACAGCCTGGCGCGTGTGCGAGTAGCCGAGGAGGTACCACCGGCTGTGGCGCAGCACCACGGCCCACGGGTCGACCTCCATGGGCCGTTCGGTCTCGGGGCCGAGGCGGTAGGTGAGGTGGACGCGTCGGGCCTTCGTGCAGGCCTCGACGAGCTGGCCCGTGACCGCCGCGTCGACCCGGCGGGTCTCCTCCGGGGGCGGACCGGGGTCACGCCGCACGGCCCGCAGCGGTTCGGCGACGGGGCGGGGGAGCACGCGCAGGATCTTCGACAGGGCGGCTCCGACGAGCTCGGTCGGGTCGGCGGCGTCCCGATGGCCTTCGAGCACAGCCTGGACCAGCCCCAGGGCCTCGGCGGCCGAGAACATGAGCGGCGGCAGGCGCAGCCCCCGGCCGACCCGGTAGCCGCCGCTCGGTCCCGTGGCCGACTCGATCGGGAGCTCGGCCTCGCGGAGGATGGCGACGTACCGACGGGCTGCCCGCTCGGTCACGCCGAGCAGCTCCCCGAGGCGCTGCGCCGTGATGCCGGGGGAGTCCTGGATCGCCTCCAGGGCGAGCAGGGCCCGGGCGGTCGGGCTCGTGTCGTGCCGCATGTCGTGTCCTCGTTCCGGACGATTCCCGTCCGGGACGACGCTACCCCGGCGTGGTGCGGCTCCCGGGCCGTGCGCCCTCACGGGCCACGGCTGCCTGCAGCGCTTGCGCAACTCTTGCGAAAAGCCTGCGGACAACTAGCAAGAACCGGACAATTCGGAGGGTCGTCGTCCTAGTGTCCGGAGTCATCACATGGTCCCCTCGCCCCGCACCCGCCGTCCTCGCCGCGCCATCGGTCGCGTCGCCGGCTCGCTGCTCGTCGCCGTCGGCGTGGCGGCAGCGGCCCTGGCGATCGCGCCGGATGCCGCCGCGGCGTCGAAGACACGGACGACCCCGAGTGGGAGCGCCACGGTGACCGCCACGCCGGCCGACACGCGCGCCATGTGGGTGTGGGACACGAGCTCGCCCGCGGCGACGGTCGACCTGGCCGTGAGCGCCGGCATCGACCAGCTCTTCGTGGCGGTCCCGCCGAACCTCACGACGTCGAGCCAGCTGTCCGCCATCAAGACCCTCGCCGACCGCGCGAAGGCGGCGGGTATCCGGGTCGACGCCTTGGGCGGAGACCCCGGCTGGGTCGACAACCCCAGCTGGGTGGTCACCTACTGGCTCAAGCCGGCCAGGAACTCGGGGCTCTTCACGGGCATCCACGTCGACGTCGAGCCGTACTCGACCCCGGCCTGGACAACGGACCAGCCGGCCGTGGTGTCGAAGTACCTCACGCTGCTCGACAAGCTCAAGGCCAACGCCGGCACCAGCCCCATCGAGGCCGACATCCCCTTCTGGTTCAACACCGTTCCTGCCACCGCGAGCGGCGGCGCCTCGTCGAGCCTCGACCGCGAGATCATGAAGCGCACGGCCGGGGTGACGGTCATGTCGTACCGCAACACCGCCACCGGCCCCGACGGCACGCTCGACATCGCGACCGCCGCGCTCACCGCGGGGGTCGCGCTCGGCAAGCCCGTGCGCCTCGGCCAGGAGACGACCTACCTCGGCGACACCGCGGTCGACAGGAAGCAGACCTTCTACGGCTGGACCCGCACCGACATGGAGACCCAGCTGGCCCAGGTGAACGCCGGCGCGGCGGGCTACTCCTCCTACGCCGGGCTCGCGATCCACAGTGCCGCCGGGTATGCCGCCATGACCCCCTGACGCGGGAGGTCAGGGCGCGACCTCGCTCGCCACAAAACCACCTGCACCGTCGGTGCCTCGTGGGGTTGGATCGTGTCGGCGACCCCCGAGGAGGTCGCCGGTCCCTCGTCCCGCGACCACGAGAGCAGCGTGACCGACGATGAAGAGCTACCCGCCCCTCGGCGTGCGCGTCAGCACCCCGACCCTCGAGCTGCGTGGCGCCACCGACGAGCTGCTCGACGAGCTCGCAGAGGTCGTGCGCTCGGGCCGGACCCACGCCGAGCCGCCGCCGTACGACGACCCGATGTCGTTCTACGAGAAGGACCCCGACGTGCGTGTGGCGAAATGGCTCCGAGCCATCTGGCGGGGACGCGGACGGGTCGAGCCGGAGGCCTGGCGGCTCTACCTGGTCGTCATGGTCGACGGCCGGCCGGTGGGGGAGCAGACCCTCAGCGGGGTCGACTTCGCGACGTTCGGCACCGTCACGACCTTCTCGTGGCTGTCGTCCGACCTGCGCGGCCGGGGCTTGGGCCGGGAGATGCGCGAGGCGGTGCTCCACCTCGCGTTCGACGGGCTGGGGGCGAAGGAGGCGTCCAGCGACGCCTTCGTCGACAACGAGGGCTCCAACGCCGTCTCGCGCGGTCTCGGCTACGCGCCGAACGGCTCGGAGTGGGCGACGAGACAGGGGCGGCCCGCCCTGCTCAACCGCTGGCGCCTCACGCGAGACGTCTGGGAGCAGCACCGTCGGGACGACATCGAGCTGCACGGGGTCGAGCCCTGTCGGGCCCTGCTGCCGCTGACCTGACGTCCCCGGCGCGGCCTGATCGACAGCGCCGGTCGACACCACCGGTGGACACCGCGGCCGTATGCCGTCGCGCTGGCTGCGTCAGGCCCAGAAGTCCGCGAGTCGCTGGGCGAGCTCGAGCCCCTGGGCGTGGCCACCCCGCGCAGCCTGCGGTCGCGTCGACGGGTCGAGGGCGTTCGCGCCGAAGACGTCACCGGACCGGTCGTCGGGGAACACGGTCTCCACGACGCTGCCGCCGTCGCGTAGCTCGGCGACCTGGGTCGCGAGGTCCATGCCCCAGCCGGACGGCATACGGGAGCGTCCGCTGAACGGTGACAGCACGAGCACACGGCTGAATCCCATTGCCAGGTCGGCGTTCTCGCTGCGGCGGTAGCCGCCGTTGAGATAGCGGTGCTGGCCGATGGCGTAGGGCGTCATCGCCGACGTGCTGGCCGCGACCGCGTCGACGAGCTCGACGCCGCTGTGCCGGTCGAACACGACGGGCTCGCCCGTCCGGGCGTCGACGGCGACGATGCGGATGTCCTGGGAGGGCCACTCGTGGCTCGGCAGGCGCGAGGCGACGATGTCGCGCCAGCGCGACGGGGAGGGGCCGGCAGCGGCGGCCAGCTCGAGGGCCGCGGCACCGAGGCGGCGGCGCAGGTCGGCCGGGTCGGAGGCCGACGCGATGATCGCGTCGGACCACTCGAGGTAGTCCGGTCCCGAGACGGCCGCACCGCGACGCGGCCCCGGTGCACCAGCGCGCCGCTCTGCGTGGTGCGACGGCGGGAGATCTGCCGCGGCAGCGGTGTACAGCTCGGTGAGTGGGGTGCCGCTCGTGATCTGGGCGGCCACGGTCGAGCCCGCCGACGTGCCGATGACGATCTCGGCTCGGGTGACGTCGACGCCCCCGTCGGCCAGTCCCGCGACGAGCCCGAGCTCCCAGGCGTTGCCGGCGGCTCCGGCACCTGCGAGGACCAGGGCCCGCTGATTCCTGTCGTCGGCGCTGGGCGGCTGCTCGGCGGTCACGGCCGGCGGCTCCTCAGGAGACGACGACCGCGTCGGGCGTCGTGGTCGTGAGCCGCATCCGCACCGTCACCTCGTCACCGACATGGGGCGGTGCGACGCCCTCGGGCAGCGAGAGCAGGCTGCACTGCATGTGTGGCGGCTCGGCGAAGCGGGGCATGAGGCCCGAGACGGTGAACGGCGAGCGCACCCGGTGGGCCGCCTCGAGCACGCCCTCGGCGACGGCGATGGCCCGCGAGCGCGGAGTCGCGGCCGACGAGGGGCTCTCCATCGCCACGCCGTGCGACGTGCCGCCGCTGACGACGACGACGTGCCCGGCCGGCAGCGAACGCTGGCGGTAGCCGACGCGGGTGCCCTTCTCGACGGGGCGGACGTCGAGCACGTGCGCCCGCACCTCGTAGGACCCCTTGTCGGAGTACCAGAGGTCGGTGCCGATGCGAGGCCGGAACTCGTGCTCGGGGTAGCGGGCGGCCAGGGTCGCGAGCTCGGTGGTGGAGACGTGGGAGACGAACCACGACCGCACGCCGGGCACGGCCGCGATGAAGCGCGTGATCTCGTCGACGTGGCCCGTGCCGAGCGGGAGATGCAGCGTGACGCCGATGGCGTCGGCGGCGCCGGCGAGCTCGGCGACCTCGGCCGCAGGCGTGCCGAAGCGGTTCATGGACGTCAGGCCCTCGACGACGACGCGCGCGTCGGGCGTCGCCCCGCGCAGGTGCTCGAGGTCGGCGTGGGACGTCACCGTGTGCACGGCGCGCCGGTTGTCGAGGTCGGGCACGTCGCCGTGGATGGCGGCGCGGTAGGGCTCCATGACGAGCACGTCGCCGCCGTAGGCCGCGAGCGCCTCGGGCAGCTCGGCGTAGGTGCCGACCGCCACCATCGCGACGCCGAGCCGGGACGCCTCGGCGCACAGCAGGTCCCGTCCGAAGCCGTAGCCGTTGCCCTTGATCACGGGCACGAGGCCGGGACGGTCGGCGACGAACTGGTCGTGGCCGGCTCGCCAGCGCTCACCGTCGACGTGCAGCACGAAGGACACGAGGAATCACCGCCGCTTCATGTAGAGGTCGAATGCCTTGTACAGCAAGCGGTTCAGCGGCAGGTCCCACTCGCCTGCGAGCCGCACCGCCTCTCCGCCCGTGCCCACCTTGAAGCGGATGAGCCCGATGTGCGGGTTGGTCTCGTCGACCGTGTTGGTGATGCCGCGCAGGTCGTAGACCGTGGCGCCGGCGGCGATCGAGTCCTGCATCATGCGCCACTGGATGGCCGTCGAGCCCTGCAGCTCCCGCTTGGCCGCGGTCGAGGCGCCGTAGGAGTACCAGGCGTGCTCGCCGACCCGGATGAAGACCGTCGCGGCGAGCACGTCACCGTCGTGCTCGGCGAGGTAGACGCGGATGCGGTCGGGGTCCTCGGCGGACAGGGCGGCATACATCTGCTCGAAGTACGGCAGCCCCCGCGGCGTGAACCGGTCGCGCTCGGCCGTCTCGACGTAGGTGCGGTGGAAGGCCGGCAGGTCGGACGCGTCGCCGACGCGCACGGTGACGCCGTTCTTGACGGTCTTCTTGATGTTGCGCCGCCACAGCTGGTTCATGCCGGCGAGCACCTCAGCCTCGGACCGGCCCGCGAGCGGCACCTGGAAGACGTACTCCGGTTGCCCGGCGGCGAAGCCGTCCTCGGGGGAGAGGTGGCGGAAGCCGAGGCGCCGCAGCTCGGCGACGACGGCCGTGCCGACCGGCTCGACGACGTCGGGCTTCGCCTCGTCGTAGCGCCGCACCGCCGGGTCGCCGATCGCGGCCTTGATCGTCGCGGCGCGCCAGCGGTGCGTCGGCACCGGCGGCCCGAGCCGCAGCGCGAACGCGCCCTTGGCCTTGAGGTGGTCGCGCAGGGCGCGCAGCAGCTCGACGAGCCGGGGCGACGACCAGTCGATGCAGGGACCCTCGGGCACGTAGGCGAGCGAACGACCGATCTTCGGCAGCGAGCGGTGCAGCACGAGCGCCGCACCGACCATCTGCTCGCCCTCGAACCAGCCGACCGACTCGGAGCGCCACTCCTTCTTCACGTCGGCCCAGGCCGGCGTCTGCAGGAAGCTCGCCGACGGCTGGGTGCGCAGCCACGCGAGGTGCTCGGCTGCGGTGATGTCACGGACGGTGATGGGCGCGCTCACGGTCGCTCACGCTACCCGAGGGCGAGCCCGCCACCGACACGCCTCGCCTGCTCCGGACGGGGCCACACGGCATACGCAACGGGATTGCGTGTGCCGGGTGGCTCAGCCCCAGCCCATGGTGCGCGGGTCGGGAGGCAGGCGCGGGTTGAGCAGGTGCGCGACGAGCGCGGTCCAGCCCGTCTGGTGGGTGGCGCCGAGGCCCTCGCCGGTGTCGCCGTCGAAGTACTCGGAGAACGTCGGGTGGTCGGACCACAGCGGGTCGGGGCTCGACTCGATGCGCTTGCCGTCGGAGGGCCGGCGCCCGTCGACGGGGCGGAAGAGGGCGGTGAGGCCACCGTCGATGACGTCGGCCGCCTGGTCGAGCGTGCACCAGTTGCCCGACCCGGTCGGCACCTCGATGGTGAAGCTCTCGCCGAAGTAGCGGCCGTAGGTGCGCAGCTTGTCGGCGAGCAGCACGTTGACGGGGAACCACACCGGCCCGCGCCAGTTCGAGTTGCCGCCGAACATGCCGGTGCGCGACTCGCCCGGCTCGTACTCGATCGAGACGGTCTCGTTGCCGACGCGCGCCGTCACCGCCTGCCGTTGCGCGGCCGACAGCGAGCGGATCCCGAACGGGGACAGGAACTCCTCGCTGTCGAACATGCGCTGGAGGATGCGCCGCAGCCGCTTCGGCGGCACGAGGGTGAGCAGCATCTTGCCGTCCGCGCGGGCGAGCAGCGGCCTGACGAGCTCGGGACGGCGCTCCTGCAGCCACGTGAAGCGGCTCGTCACGTCGGGGCACTCCTCGACGACCCACGACGGGATCTCGGTCGCACCGAGGATGGGCAGCAGGCCGACCATCGAGCGCACGCGCATGTGCGGCGCGCTGCCGTCGGGCTGCACGAGCACGTCGTAGTAGAAGCCGTCCTCCTCGTGCCACAGGCTCTTGTCGCTCGAGCCGAAGTGGCGCATCGCCTGGGCGATCGCGAGGAAGTGCTCGAGGAACTTCGTCGCGACGTCGTCCCACGCCTTGTCGGTGCGCGCGAGCTCGAGGGCGATCTTCAGCATCTGCTGGCAGTAGAAGGCCATCCAGCTCGTCGCGTCGGACTGCTCGAGCCGGAAGCCGGGCGGCAGCGGAGCGGACCGGTTGAACAGGCCGATGTTGTCCATGCCGAGGAAGCCGCCCTCGAAGAGGTTGCTGCCGTTCGCGTCCTTGCGGTTGACCCACCAGGCGAAGTTGAGCAGCAGCTTGGTGAAGACGCGCACGAGGAACTCGCGGTCGCGGTAGCCGTCGATGCGGTAGACGTGCCAGGCCGCCCACGCGTGCACCGGCGGGTTGACGTCGCCGAACTCCCACTCGTACGCCGGCAGCTGGCCGTTGGGCGCCATCGCCCACTCGCGGCACATGAGCAGCAGCTGCTCCTTGGCGAACTCGGGGTCGACGTGGGCGAGCGGCAGGCAGTGGAAGGCGAGGTCCCAGGCCGCGAACCACGGGTACTCCCACTCGTCGGGCATCGAGATGACGTCGGCGAGGGCGAGGTGGCGCCAGTGCTCGTTGCGTCCCTTCTTGCGCGACTCGGGGGCGCGGTGGCCGACGGGGTCGCCGTCGAGCCACTGGCGTACGTCGTAGCGGTAGAGCTGCTTGCCCCAGAGCAGGCCGGCGTACGCACGCCGGGCGACGTGGCGGTCCTCGGCCCCGAGGGACGGGTCGATGACGTGCTCGTAGAACTCGTCGGCCTCATAGGCCCGCGTCGCGAGCTGCTGCTCGAAGTCGTCGCCGAACCACGACAGCGCCGGGTCGCCGGTCGCGAGGCGCAGGTCGACGGTGACGGTCTCGCCGGGCTCGACGGCGTCGAAGCGGTACCAGAACGAGCACTTGCTGCCGTAGCCGCCCGGGTTCGTGGCCTTGGTGCGGCCGTGCACGACCCGCTGGTTGATCGCGTCCTTCGGGTAGAGCGAGTGGTTCGCCGGGGCCGCGTCGCCGAAGAGGTGCTTGGCGTTGGTCTCGTTGTCGCAGAAGAGCGTCGTCGGCGAGCCCGACGCGGCGAGCACGTAGCGGCCGAGGAAGCCGTGCGTCACCTCCGCGGCACGGTAGCCGCGCGGCGGACGGCCGTTGCGGCGGATCTCGTGCAGCTCGGTGACGCGGTCGTCGACGCCCCACGACCACGTGTTGCGCAGCCAGATCGTCGGCAGCACGTGCAGCGGTGCCGTCTCGGGGCCGTGGTTGGTCGCGGTGATCCGGATGCAGATGTCGTCGGGGCCGGCCTTCGCGTACGTCATGAGGACGTCGAAGAACTCGTTGTCGTCGAGGATGCCGGTGTCGCCGAGCTCGTACTCCCGCTCGTGTCGGCTGCGCTCGCGGTTCTCGCGCCGCAGCTGCTCGTAGGGGAACTCGGCATGCGGGTAGCGGTAGAGCCACTGCATCCACGAGTGGGTCGGCGTGCCGTCGAGGGCCCACCAGTACTCCTTGGCGTCCTCGCCGTGGTTGCCCTCCTCGTTGGTCAGCCCGAAGAGGCGCTCCTTGAGGATCGGGTCTTTGCCGTTCCACAGGGCGACGGAGAAGTTGAGGAAGCCGAACCGGTCGCTGATGCCGCCGAGGCCGTCCTCGCCCCAGCGGTAGGCCCGCGAGACCGCCTGGTCGAAGGGGAACTCCGACCAGGCGTTGCCGCCGGCGGAGTAGTCCTCGCGCACCGTGCCCCACTGGCGGCCGGAGAGGTAGGGACCCCAGAGGCGCCACGGCGCGTCGTGGCCGGGGGAGTCGGCGAGCCGCACGTGCTCGGGGCTCGGGGGCTCGTCCGGGTGGAGCGGGCTGATCATCCGCACATGGTGACGCATCGAGGTGTCAGGAGCGTTACGACCCGACGCCACGCGCGCAGATGAGTCCAAGGCTTGACCTTCGACCGGGTCGAGGGGTCAGGGTGGCGCCCATGCCGCAGACGCCCGACCCCGACACCCTCCTCACGATCGGTGAGGTGGCCCGCGAGAGCGGGCTGACCGCGAGCGCCTTGCGCTTCTACGACCGAGAGGGTGTGCTCGTGCCCGCCGCCGTCGACGGGCTCAACGGCTACCGCAGGTATGCCGTGCCGCAGGTGCGTGCGGCACGGCTCCTCGCGTCGCTGCGCCGGGTCGGGATGCCCCTCGCGGAGGCGGCCCTCGTGCTGGACGAGGACGCCCGGGGCGCGGCAGGCGCCGCGGCGGACGTCGTGCGGGCCCACGAGCAGCGGCTCGTCGACGGACTTCGTGATGCCCGACGTGAGATCGCGCGGACGCTCGCACTCCTCGACGAGCCCCGCGGGGACGCCGTCGAGGCGCAGCCCTCGGATCGGGTGGTCGTGGCGGCGGCCGACCTCGCTGCTGCGGTCACCGCCGTCCGGTTCGCGGTGGCCCCGGCCACACCGGTGGCCGGCACGCGCGACGGGCTCGACCTCAGCGTGCTCACCGGGGTCCTCCTCGAGCTCGGCTCCGACGGGGTGCGCCTCGTCGCCACGGACCGCTACCGCCTCGCAGTCTCTCTCGCGGTCGGTCTCGGCCCGAGTGCTTCGACGGCGCAGCCGGGTTCGGGAATCTCTGTGGGACAGGCCGACTCGGCCGTCGTGCCGGTCCAGTGGGTCGACGAGGTCGTCGCCGCCTGCCGGGCGGACGAGGGCGCACAGGTCGTCGTCGAGATCGCTCCGGGGCGGGCCGTGGCGACCGTAGGGGGCGAGACCGTTGCGACCCCGCTCGTCCCCGGGGCCTTCCCCGACTACCGGAGCTTCATCGACCCGGGCCTCCTGTCCTTCGCCGACGGCGAGGTGTCCGGCCACGCCGGCACGGTCGACGTCGCGGCGCTCCAGCCGCTCCTGCCGGTCGAGGCACAGACGGTCGGGCTGGTGGTCCGGGAGGGCACGGTCCACCTCGCCGGCGTCCCGGGCGCCACCGGGGCGGAGGTCTCCGTGGCCGACGTCCACGTCGACCCCGAGTTCCTCCACGAGGCGCTCGCCGTCGCGGGCCCCTGGGCGACCCTCGTGCTCGACGGGCCGCACCGACCCCTCGCGATCCGTGGCAGCGGGGTCGGCTTCTCGGTTCTCATGCCGGTGGCCGTGCCGTGAGCGTGCTCGTCCACCTCTGCCGCGGCTGTGACCACCAGCAGGCCTGGCACGAGGGCGGCAACGGCGGCTACACCCCGTGCCGCTGCTGCCGCGCGGGCACCGCCGATCCCGACCCCGCGCCGACGCTGCTCCCGACGGCCGGCTCGCCCGACGGCATACGCGAGGGTCTGTGGCCGCCCGGCGCCCTGCGCAACGCGGGCACGATGCACGCCGCACGCACCTGCGCGTGCGCCGCCTGCGAGGCGACGTTTCGCGAGCTGGGGGCCGCCACGCGGGGTGCGCCGGGCGTTCCGGCCCGCGACCCGCGGAGCGAGCCGAACCGCGCGGCCGGATGACGCGTCGAGAGCACCCCTCGGCGGCTCCTAGACTGGTGGGGTTGTCCGGCCGCTGACGTAGTGCGGCACCGATAGGAGGAATGCCGTGATCGTCGCCACCGGGATCGAGCTGCGTGCAGGTGCCCGCCTGCTGCTCGAGGACGCCAGCTTCCGCATCGACTCCGGCGACCGCATCGGTCTCGTCGGGCGCAACGGTGCGGGCAAGACCACCCTGACGAAGGTGCTCGCGGGGGAGGGGATGCCCGCGGCCGGCACCGTCACGCGTACGGGCGCCGTCGGCTACCTGCCGCAGGACCCCCGCACCGGCGACCTCGAGATCCTCGCCCGCGACCGCATCCTGTCGGCGCGGGGGCTCGACACGATCGTGCACCAGCGCGCCGAGGCCGAGGCCCGCATGGGCAGCGACGACGAGAAGGTGCGCGACAAGGCGATGCGCAAGTACGCGCGTCTCGAGGTCGAGTTCGAGGCCCAGGGTGGGTATGCCGCGGAGTCCGAGGCCGCGTCGATCGCGAGCGCGCTGGGCCTCGAGGAGCGCATCCTCAGCCAGCCGCTGCGCACGCTGTCCGGTGGTCAGCGCCGTCGCGTCGAGCTCTCGCGGATCCTCTTCTCCGGCAACGAGACCCTGCTGCTCGACGAGCCGACGAACCACCTCGACGCCGACTCGATCGTCTGGCTGCGCGAGTACCTGCGCGCCTACAAGGGTGGCCTCATCATCATCAGCCACGACGCCGAGATGCTCGACGCGGTGGTCAACAAGGTCTACCACCTCGACGCGAACCGCTCCGCTCTGGACGTCTACAACGTCAGCTGGAAGACCTACCTGCAGCAGCGCGAGACCGACGAGAAGCGGCGCCGCCGTGAGCTGCAGAACGCCCAGAAGAAGGCGGGGGCCCTGCTCGCCCAGGCCGACAAGATGCGCGCCAAGGCGACCAAGGCCGTCGCGGCGCAGAACATGGCCAAGCGGGCCGAGCGCCTGCTCGCGGGCGTCGAGGGCGAGCGCGTGCAGGACAAGGTGGCCAAGCTGCGCTTTCCGAAGCCGGCCGCCTGCGGCAAGACGCCGCTGCGCGCCTCGGGTCTCTCGCGCTCCTACGGCTCGCTCGAGGTCTTCACCGACGTCGACCTCGCCATCGACCGGGGGAGCAAGGTCGTCGTGCTCGGCCTCAACGGCGCCGGCAAGACGACCCTCCTGCGCATGCTGGCGGGGGTCGACGCGCCCGACACCGGCGAGGTCGAGCCCGGCCACGGCCTGCGGCTCGGCTACTACGCGCAGGAGCACGAGAACCTCGACGTCGACCGCTCGGTGCTCGAGAACATGAAGTCGTCGGCGCCCGAGCTGGGCGAGACCGAGGTGCGCAAGGTGCTCGGCTCGTTCCTCTTCTCCGGTGACGACGTGCTCAAGCCCGCCGGCGTGCTGTCCGGTGGCGAGAAGACCCGCCTGTCGCTCGCCATGCTCGTCGTCTCGGCGGCGAACGTGCTGCTGCTCGACGAGCCGACCAACAACCTCGACCCGGCGTCGCGGGCCGAGATCCTCGGGGCGCTCAAGACGTACGAGGGCGCGGTCGTCCTCGTCACCCACGACGAGGGTGCGGTCGATGCCCTCGAGCCCGAGCGCATCCTCCTGCTGCCCGACGGTGTCGAGGACCTCTGGGGACCCGACTACAAGGACCTCATCTCGCTGGCGTGAGCAGGTCGCGTGATTCGGAGCGGCTGGATAATCAGACGTTTTGGATCACATGATGGATGGTTATTGTATCGCCGGGCCGGCCTGGCGACACTGTCTGTCATGCCCAGCGACCACCACCTCAGCTGCCCGTTCTGTGCGGGCGACGACGTGACGCCCTTCCCCGACCCCACCGCCGCGTGGTCGTGCCTGGACTGTGCGCGCGTCTTCCGGGTGGAGGTCGTGCAGCCGGCGTCGGTGAACGGGTGGGGGGTCATGCGGGTCGTCCCGCCCGTGGCCACGTCTGTCGGCACGTCTGTCGGCACGTCTGTCGGCACGGCTGTCGGCACGGTCACGTCGGCACCCGCGGCTGCCTGAGGTGACCGGTCGGTAGCCTGCGTCCATGACGCACCCCCACCTCCGGGTCGAGACCGACGGGCCCGTCCGCACCATCACCCTCGACCACCCCGAGAAGCGCAACGCCCAGACGCCGTCCCTGTGGGCGGCGCTCGCCGACGAGGCCCGCTCCCTTCCCGAGGGCGTACGCGTCGTCGTCCTCCGCGGGGCGGGTGACGCCTTCTCCGCCGGCATCGACACGGCGATGTTCACGCCGGAGGGCGTGCCCGGCGAGGAGAGCGTGGCCCAGCTCGCGGCGGGTGGGCCGGAGGCGATCCAGAGGGGCATCGCGGCCTACCAGGAGGGCTTCACCGCCTGGGGCGAGTGCCCCGCGGTCGTCGTCGCCGAGGTGCACGGCTACGCGATCGGTGCCGGCTTCCAGCTGGCCCTCGCGGCCGACCTGCGCGTCGCGGCACTCGACGCGTGGTTCGCCATGCGCGAGACGAGCCTCGGGCTGGTGCCCGACCTCGGCGGCACGGGCCCGCTCGTGCACCTCGTCGGCTACGCCCGCGCCCTCGAGATCTGCGCGACGGGCCGCAAGGTGTCCGCGCCCGAGGCCCTCAGCATCGGGCTCGTCGGCTCGCTCGCCCCGGCTGCCGACCTGGCCGAGACCACCGGGTCGCTCGTCGAGGCGCTCCTCGCTGCACCGGCTCCCGCCCTGCGTGCCCTCAAGCCGCTGCTGCGCGGGGCCGTCGACGCCGACCGTGCCACCCAGCTGGGGCGTGAGCGAGAGGCCCAGACCGGGCTGCTGCAGGCGATGCTCGGCGGGTTCGGCGCCTGACGCGCGGGCCTTCTTCCGGCCTGCTCCGGAGCCTGCTTCCGGCGCCAGCTTCCGGGCCTGCTCAGCGGCCCCGGGTGGGGTCGGGGAATCGCTGTCACCACCTCGCGGTTGGATCGGAGGAGGACAGGAGGTGGTTGCGTGGGCATGCAGCCGTGGATGGCGATGAGGTCGATGTCGCGCGACTCGTCGGTGGCCGAGCAGTCGCTGCGACCGGGCACGCGTCGACGCGTCCTGACGTATGCCGCCCCGTACAAGAGGGCGATCGCCGCCTTCCTCGCGGTCGTGGTGCTCGACTCGGTGCTGGTCGTCACCGTTCCGCTCCTGCTGAAGAGCCTCGTCGACGACGGCGTCATCCCGAAGGACTCCTCCGTCGTCGTGCGGCTGTCGATCCTCGTGGCGGGCATCGCCCTGCTGGACGCCCTGTTGACGGTCGTGTCGCGGTGGTTCTCCTCGCGCATCGGCGAAGGGCTCATCAACGACCTGAGGACGCAGGTCTTCGCCCACGTGCTGCGCCAGCCGATCGCCTTCTTCACGCGGGCCCAGACCGGCTCGCTCGTGTCACGTCTCAACAACGACGTCGTCGGCGCGCAGCAGGCCTTCACGTCGGTGCTGTCGAACGTCGTGTCCAACATCGTCTCGGTCGCGCTCGTCGTGGGCGCCATGCTGGCCCTCTCGTGGCAGCTGACGCTCAGCTCGCTGCTGCTCGTGCCGCTCTTCCTCATCCCGGCCAAGCTCATGGGCAAGCGTCTCGCGGGCCTGGCCCACCGGCAGATGACGCTCAACGCCGACATGGGCACCCGCATGACCGAGCGGTTCAACGTCGCCGGGGCGCTGCTCGTCAAGCTCTTCGGCAACCCCGTCCGTGAGGAGGCCGAGTACGCCGAGCGTGCCGGTCGGGTGCGCGACATCGGCGTCCAGATCGCGCTCAACCGCACGGTCTTCATGGCGGCACTCACGGCGGTGGCTGCCCTTGCCACCGCCATGGTCTACGGCTTCGGCGGCGTCATGGCCGTCAGCGGCACTCTCTCCGTCGGCACCCTGCTCGCCCTCGCCGCGCTGCTGGCCCGCCTCTACGGCCCGCTCACGTCGCTGTCCAACGTGCGCGTCGACATCATGACCGCGCTCATCTCCTTCGAACGGGTCTTCGAGGTCCTCGACCTCGAGCCGCTCGTCAAGGAGCGTCCCGGCGCCGTCGACCTGCCCGACGGCCCGCTCGCGGTCGAGCTCGACGACGTCTCGTTCCGCTACCCGTCCGCCGACGAGGTGTCGCTCGCCTCTCTCGAGTCCGTGGCCTCGGGCGACCGGCGGGGCAGCGGCGTCGTGCTCCACGACGTCTCGCTCAGCGCACCGGCCGGGCACCTCGTCGCGCTCGTCGGCCCGTCCGGCGCCGGCAAGACCACCCTGACCTCCCTCGTCTCCCGCCTCTACGACCCCAGCGAGGGCTCCGTCCTCGTCGGTGGTCGTGACCTGCGCGACGTCACGATGTCGTCGCTGCGCGACCGCATCGGCGTCGTCACGCAGGAGGCGCACCTCTTCCACGACACGATCCGGGCCAACCTGCTCTACGCCCGTCCCGACGCGAGCGACGACGAGATCCACGCCGCTCTTCGCGCGGCCCAGATCAGCGACCTCGTCGCCGCGCTGCCCGAGGGGCTCGACACCGTGGTCGGCGACCGCGGGCACCGGCTCAGCGGCGGCGAGAAGCAGCGCCTCGCCATCGCCCGCCTCCTGCTCAAGGCGCCTGACGTCGTCGTGCTCGACGAGGCCACCGCCCACCTCGACTCCGAGTCCGAGGTGGCTGTGCAGCGCGCGCTCGACGCCGCCCTCGAGGGCCGCACGTCCATCGTCATCGCCCACCGACTCTCGACCATCCGCCAGGCCGACCTCATCGTCGTGCTCGACCACGGGCGGGTCGTCGAGACCGGCAAGCACGCCGAGCTGCTCGCGGCCGGTGGGCTCTACGCCGACCTGCACGCCACCCAGTTCGACGACCGGGCGGTCAAGCACGCCGATCGCAACGGGCGGGTGCCGGCCCCCAGCCGTCCCACCGACGCGCTCGACCACGTCTGACGGCTGAGGCGTCGACCAGCCGACCGCCTCAGGGCGAGACGCGCTCCTCGAGCCCGGCGGCGAGCCCGGCGATGGTGGCGAGGTCGACGAGGCCGCCCAGGGTGTGCGCCAGCCGTCGGCGTCGCACCGGGCCGAGCCGCAACCGCAGGTGCACGCGGGTGCCTTCCGCGCCGGTCGCGGTCAGGCGAAGGCACCACGTGAGGTGCGTCCGCCCTCGTGTCGAGCTGAAGAGCACGTGCGACTCCGGCACGAGCTCGGCCACGGTGAACGTCGCGTCGGCCCCGCCCCAGTCGGGGATGACGTCGCCTTCCGCCAGTGCCTGGTAGGCCGGCTCGATGCGCCGCAGGGCGCGGCGGGTTTTCGGCACGAGGCGCTCCACGGCGCGCGGGAGGTACCAGCCCGCGCGCTGCTTGCCGAGCTGCACGAGCCACGGCCACACGCGTACGGGAGGGGCCGACAGGGTGAAGGCGCGGTCCATCACGACGTCGGCTGCCACGACCTCGTCACCGGGCAGGGTGGCTCGGCGCTCTGCCGGTGTCGGACGGACGAGCAGCCGGTCGGCGAGGGACGGCGCGGGCAGGGCCATCGTCAGGCGTCCTCCTCGTCCCAGATGCGGACCTTCTTGGGCTTGGCCGGCGCGTCCGCGCGTTCGGTGCCCTCGGTCGCGCCCTGGGCCTCCCGCCGGATCGCGAAGACGACGAAGACGAGACCGCCCGGCATGAAGAGCCACCACTGGTAGGCGTACGCCTGGTGCGGGCCGAGATCCTCCTCGGGACGGGGCAGCACGCGTACGGGGTGGTCGCCTGCTCGTGCAGCGGGCGACTGCGCACCGAGCACGACGTACGCGTCGAGACTGCTCAGCGACGGCACCTGGGCTCGCGCGTCGCCGACGTTGATGCTCGCCAGCTGCGGGCGGGGGAGGTCGCGCCCGAGGCTGACCTCGCCGGTGCGCAGCCAGCCCGTCACCTCGACGCTGCCCGTCGGCGGCGGGTCGACCGTCGGGCTCGTCTCGGCGTTCTCGGCGTTCGGCACCCAGCCGCGGTCGACGAGGACGGTCACGCCTTCGGTCTGGAACGGGGTCAGCACCTCGAACCCCACGGTCTGGTCGAGGGTCCGGTTGCGCACGAGCAGGTCGGATCCGGCGGCATACGTGCCGGTGAGCGTGACCCGGGTCCACTGCCGCTCCTGCGGGAGGCCCGAGCCGACGAGCGCGGGCGAGAAGGCGGCCGGGGCGGCCCCGTAGTTGCGGGCGATGGCGTCGACCTTGGTGCGCTGCTCGACGTGGCGGTGCCACTGCCAGAGGCCGAGGTAGAAGCACGCGACACCGAAGAGGACCGCCACGAGGGTCCCCAGCAGCCATCGCCGCGTCAGCCAGAGTCGAAGCACGCATCGACGGTACCCGGCGTGGGGAGCGGGCCGGACGACCGGTCGCGCCGTCAGGTCCTGCTGATCTGGCCGGTGTCGCACTCGCCGGTGTCGAACTCGCCGGTTTCGGCCAGCGTGCTGGCCACCGTCTGGAGCTTCGCGTTGAGCTGGTTCGAGGCGTGCCGCAGGGCGTCGAAGGCCTGCTCGGGCGTGAGCTTGAGACGTTCCATGAGGATGCCCTTGGCCTGACCGATGACATCTCGGGTCAGCAGCGCCCGGCTCAGCTGCTGCGTCTGGTCCTGCAGGTGGTCCCGCTCGCGGACCACGGCTGCCGCCATGGATGCGTGGGCCGCGAGGACGAGCCCGACCTGCTGGGCCTCCGCACTGAACGCGGCAGCCCTGTGGCCGTAGGTGTTGAGCGAACCGGTCGTGCCCGTCCGGGCCGGGTCCGCACCGGCGGCCGCGCCTGCGGCCGCGAGACGGAAGGAGGCCGCCGAGCAGGCACCCAGCTCGACCGGACGTGCGCCGAGGACCGGCCACCGGGCGTCGGGGAACGACGGGGCGTAGACGACCGGGGCATCGACCGCGTCCAGGCAGGGACCCTCGCCGGCGCCGTACTGGGCCCGGTCGACGGCGGAGGCCTCCGGGGCAGTCGTCGCGGCTGTGCGGCAGGTGCCGTTCTCGACGAGGGTGACGCTGGCGATCGCGCACCCGGCGACCGTGTCGACGGCCGCATCCGCGATGCGACGGAGCACGGCGTCGTAGGAGTCTGCGCGGTAGAGGTTCTCGGCGATGGCGGCGAACGTCGCGGCAAGGCGGGTCGTCGGGTTCGCCTCGAGCCGTCGGCCGGCGGCCTCGTCGCGGGCTCCGGCGGCGAGCTCCCGGGCCTCGTGCGCCTCCTCGCGCGTCTGCCTCGCCTCGTCGCGGGCTGCGCTCGCCTCGGCCCGCTCCGCTCGCTCGGTCGCGTCGGTGGTCATCGCGAGCTCGGCCGCCCGGCGGTCCAGAAGGCGTTCCCGCGCATCGAGGGCCGACTCGCGCGCGTCGGCGGTCAGGTCGCGCACGTCCGCTGCTGCGTCCCGTTCGGCAGCCAGCTCGTCGCGCCAGTCGGCGACGAAGTCGCGCTTGTCCGCGGCCCACTGGCTCTGTTCGTCGGGTGAGTGGCCTGCCACCGGATCCGCCTCCTCGTCCACGAGGGCCCTGACTGGACTCTATGCCCGCCGCGACTGCCGGGCCCGCCGGTCCGCAGAAGTCAGCTGCCGAGCAGGATCTCGAGCTCGAGCTCGTGGTCGATCGGCAGCCCGGCACGGTCGCGAAGCGGCAGGGTGGGCTTCAGCTCCCGGGCCGCCCGGACGGCATACCTGTCGAAAGCGCAGAGGTCCATCCCGACGTGCTGGTAGACCAGTCCCGTGCGCCGTCCGCCGAGCAGCGCCACGTAGCCCGACAGCCCGGTCGCGTCGATGAGCTCGCCACGGCGGGCGACGCTCGTCGAGGTCCAGTCCCGGACCAGGCGTTCGCGCACCCACCGACGATCGGGTGGCGCCAGCGGCCGGATCACCGGGTCGGCTGCACGGGACACCCTTCCAGTGTCCCGCGCAGAGCGAGGCGCTGCTACGAGGCCGCCGACTTGACGGCGAGCACCGGGCAGGTGGCCTCGAGCAGGATGCGCTGGGCGGTGCTGCCGAGGAGGAGCTTGCCGACGGGGGTGCGGTGCCGCAGCCCGAGGACGATGAGCCTGGCGTCGTGCTGCTGGGCGATCTGCACGACGGCCTCGCTCGGGTCGGTGAGCGGCGAGTGGCCGACCGTGACCGTGAGCCCGGCCTCGCGGAGCCGGTCCGCCGTGTCGCCCAGCTCGCCCAGGACCTCGTCGGTCGTGGGCGCCCGGTGCCGCGGGTCGGCCGCCACGACGACGAGGTCGTCGGCGGTCAGGAGGGCCTCCCGGCCGGCGTGCGCCAGTGCGGCTCGGCCGGCCGGGGAGGCGGAGTGCACGGCGACGATGGTCATGAGGCGCTCCTGGTGGGGTCGGTGGGTCGGCGCGGGAACAGGGGAACGGGCACCAGCCGTCGGGGACGGCTCATCCGAGCAGCCCCGTCGGCAGGTCGACCGGGATCAGCGAGGGCAGGGCGATCAGCGCGAGCCCCAGGACGAGTGTGTAGACGATCGTCGTCCGGGTGCGCGCCCGGGCGATGAAGAGCAGGTACGCGGGGACGAACACGAGCACGGCCGCGAGGTAGCCGACCACCATGACGAGCGACAGGAAGGCGATCATGACCGCGAAGGTGCGCAGCGCCGTGGCGACGGTGCGCGACTCCTGCAGCCCGGACCGCATCCACCGCTTGCGGTGACGCAGCTCCTGCACGAGCAGCACCAGCCCGACGAGGAGCCCGGCGACGGACACCAGGCGGGGAAGCAGTGCGGCCTCGGGGGAGAAGCCGCTGCTCGCCCAGAGCGCGCCGGCGAAGACGAGGAGGGCTCCGACGGCCACCGACAGCGACCAGGGGGAGTTCTTCAGCAGCCCGTCGGTCTCGGCCTCGTCGTCGGAGTGCATGAGCTGTGCCGCCGCTGCGTGTCCGTCGTCGGACGCCAGGTCGCGCCGGCGCCGCACCAGCTTGACGAGCGCCCACAGGGCGGGCCCGACGAGCACCGCGAGGAAGACGATGACCCACGGCCGCGCCATCCACCCCAGCCCGTCGTTGAGCGAGGCGGTCAGGTAGTAGTAGCGCTCCATCGGGATGGCGAGGACGAAGCCGATGAGGAACGGGGCGCGGGGCGAGTCGGTGGCCTTGAGGACCCACCCGACGACGCCGAGCAGGATCATGACCCAGAGGTCGCCGATCTGCGCCTCGCCCTGGAAGGCGCCGAGCAGCATGACGACGAGCAGGCCCGGGCCGAGCACGGCGAAGGGCACCTTGGTCAGCCTGGCGAGCGTCGGCGTGCCGAGGAAGCAGAGGAAGGCGCCGACGACGCTGGCGATGGCGAAGCACCAGATGATGAGGTATATCAGGTCGAGGTGCTCGGTGACGATGGACGGGCCGGGCTGGATGCCGTAGGTCAGCAGCATCCCGAGGAGCATCGCCGAGGGGACGCCGCCGGGGATGCCGAAGAGCAGCGTCGGGATGAGGTCGCCGGCCTCGACGGAGTTGTTGGCGCTCTCGGGTCCGACGATGCCGCGCGGGTCGCCCTTGCCGAACTTGCGCTTGTCCTTGGACGTGGCGACGGCCTGGCCGTAGGCGAGCCACGTGCCGGCGGTGGCCCCGACGCCGGGGAGCACGCCGGCCCAGATGCCGATGAGCGACCCGCGGACCACCTGGGTCCAGTGCGTCAGCCACTCGCGGATGCCCGCGCCCCACCCGCCACCGAGGGCGACGAGGTTGCGGCTGGTGCGGCGCTGGCCCACCCGGGTGGCGATCTCGGCGAGGCCGAAGATGCCGAGCGCCACGGCGACGAGGGAGAGGCCGTCGCCGAGGAAGAGGCTGCCGCCGGTGAAGCGCTCCTCGGCGGTCGTGGGGGAGGTGCCCACCATGCCGAGCAGGAGGCCGAGCAGGCCGCACAGCACACCCTTGACGACGTTGCCGCGGGAGAGGACGGCGGCCAGTGAGACGCCGAGGACCGTGAGCATGAACAGCTCGGGGCTGGCGAAGGAGAGCACGAGCGGCCGGGCGAGCGGGATGGCGAGGGTGAGACCGAGGGCGCCGATGATGCCGCCGGCCATCGAGGAGAGGAAGGCCAGGGACAGGGCGCGTTTGGCCTGCCCCCTCCTGGCCATGGCGTAGCCGTCGAGCATCGTGACGCTGGCGGAGGCCGACCCCGGTGCGCCGAGCAGGACGGCGGACACCGTGTCGGACGTGTGGACGACGGCCAGCGCGCCGATGAGCAGGGCGAACGCCTGGGCGGGCTCCATGCCGAAGGTGACCGGGAGCAGGATGGCGACCGCGCCCGTGCCGCCGAGGCCGGGGATGAGGCCCATGACGAGCCCGGCGGCGACGCCGACGAGGAGCATGACGAGCAGGGAGGGTTGTGCGAGGGACGCGAGAGCACTCAGCGCTGAGTCGAACATGGCAGCCTCAATCGATCGTGACGTTGTAGGTGGAGGTCAGCAGCTGCACGACGTGCTCGCGGACCTCGGGGCTGACGGTGTATGCCGCCTCGATGCGCTGTCGCAGGTCGGCTCCCGCGTCGAGGGGGTAGCCGCCGAGGACCTTCTTCGCGGCCTTCTGGAAGGCGGGCGAGGCGCCGAGCTTCTCCGCCGACGTGCGGAGGAGCTCGACGGCTTCGGGCGGCGTCTCGGGCTGGACCCAGAGCCCCTTCTGGTACGTGTAGGTGACGCCGAGGACGGTCTTGTACGCCTCGAGCTTGGGACCTGTCGGCTTCGTGCCGTGGAGGGTCTCGTAGGCCTCGACGACCGTCGGCAGGTCCTTGAAGTTCGCGTCGCGCACGACGTTGCGGTTCTCGTCGAGCTGGCCGAGCGAGAAGAGGGCGACGGCGCTCTTCTCCTCGAGCAGCGTCTTCACGGCGGACGGGTAGGCGGAGGTCGTCTGGTAGTCGATGTCGATCTCGCCGCGCTGCAGGGCGAGGTTGACCGGGCCGCGACCCTCGAAGCCGAAGATGGCGCTGACGTCCATCTCGAGCAGGTCGAAGGCGAGCAGGGTCGTGAGGTCGAGACCGGTCGCGGCGATGCCCCCGAACTTCAGTGGAGCCTGGCGGTCGACGACGTCCTTCAGGCCCGTCACGCCGGCGGCGGTGCGGGCGTAGACGACGGCACCGGTGCCGTTGGCCAGCACGGGCACGAGCTCGGTGAAGTCGTAACGGACGGCCTGCTTCCTGAGCAGCCACGGGACCACCGTGGTGGCCGTGCTGACGAGCAGCTCGGTGCCGTCGGCGCGGGCCGAGCTGACGAAGTGGTTGGTGCCGGTGATGCCCTCGCCGCCGGCCTCGTTCGTCGGGGCGAACCCGGGGGAGCCGGGGATGGCGTGGGCGAGCTGGGTGCCGATGAACCGGGCCCACGTGTCGGTGCCGCCGCCCTCGGCGAGCGGGATGAGCAGCTCGACGGTCTCGCCGGCGTAGTCGCCGTCGGCGGTGGAGGCCGGCGGGTGGAGGAGGTCGCTGCCGAGCAGGGTGCCGGCAGCGGCGAGGAGGGCGAACCCTCCCATGACGGCGAGGGCCGTCCTGCGGCTCGGCAGGGGAAGGTCGTCGCCGGACTCGTCGCCTCCGGACTGGTCGTCTCCGGACTGGTCGTCGGCGGCCTCGTCGTCGGCGGCCTCGTCGCTCGGGGACGGCAGGGACTCCTCGTCGGGCGCTGGGGGCGACGAGGGTGGCGGGGCACTCGTGGCTGCCTTGTCGAGCCAGGGGAGTCTGGCGCGGGTGGAACGGTTCATTGCTACGACCTTCTCTCGGACGGCGCTGTGCCGGAATGGTCTGCGGCCTGCTTTCGGGCCGTCGGTGCGTTTCTGTCGGTGTGCTGACTGCGCTCGCGCGGGCTTCTCGTCAGGCGATGGCGCGCGGTCGCTCGGGTGTGGCCGAGGCCACCGCGGGCAGCTCGATGGACCCCTCGACGAGGCGTCGGTAGGTGCGGACGGCGGAGACGACCGGCTCGCCCTGCTCGTGGGAGTACGTGGTGGTGACGAGTCCGGCCGGCGTCAGCATCGAGAAGCCGTCGACCGGGTCGGATGCGTCGGGCAGCAGCCCGGACACCACGGTCCCGTCCTCGCGGGCAGCGAGCGTCAGGGCGACGCTGCCGGTGATCGGGAGGGCGGGGTGGACCCGCCCCATCGACAGCATCCGGACCACGAGGTCGGCGCCGGCCTCCAGCTCGCCGGCATCCGGAGCCGCCACGAGGGCCAGCTTCGGGACGGCACGTTCGGCCGCTTCGGGAGACTCGGCGAGTCCCATGGCGACCGCGCCTGCTCGACGGACCGCGTCCAGCGTGGCGAGCAGGTCGGAGCGGGCATCGAGCTGGGCCGGTGTCTCGCGGGCGGTGATCCCGAGGTCCGTCGCTCGCACGACGACGACGGGGGCGCCGGCGTCGACGAGGCTGGCCGTGACGCGTACGTCAGCGGCCACGAGCGTGTCGGCGGGGGACCCCGTCGGGAAGAGCGCGCCGGTGCTGCGGCCGGCCGGGGAGACGAACCCGAGGTCGACCCGTGGGCCGGGGCCGGCGACACCGGGGATCGTCGTGGTCGGTGTCTCGTCGAGCACGCCGTCACGGGTGCGGACGTCCTGCACCATCACCTGGCCGGTGTTCGTGTTGAGCACCCTGACGCGGGTGGTCGTGCCGGTCGGGGTGACCCAGCCCTGCCGCAGCGCGAAGGGAGCGACGACGGCCGAGCAGTTGCCGCAGTTGCTGCCCCAGTCGACCTTCGCCTCGTCGATGCCGACCTGGGCGAAGGTGTACTCCACGTCGATGCCGGGACGGTGCGACGGGCTGAGGATGACGGCCTTGCTCGTGGTCGACGTCGCACCACCCACGCCGTCGAGCTGTCGGGGGTCCGGGCTGCCGAAGAGGCCGAGGAGCGTGGCGTCGAGGGTGCGGCCGGGAACGTCGAGGTCGGCGCGCCGGAAGACCCAGCACTTGCTGGTGCCCCCGCGCATCCAGGTGGCCGGTACGGCGCTCATGGTCACTCTCCAGGTGAGGTCGGTGTCTGACCGTTCCCAGAGTGGAGACGTCGGAGATGTAGCACCAGCACGTATTTCTGAAAGGGGATGTAGCAGGGGTTAACCCATCTGGCAGAATGGTCCGCCAAAACCGGTTGGTCTGCTGGCTGCTCGTCGTCGCGTTGCGCCGATGACGGTGCGGCCCAATGACGGTAGGCATGTGTAGGGCGTGTTCGACATACTTAAGGCTCGTGTAGCAGCTCTTGAAGGAGATGATCGTCGTGGTGGACATCCGACGGCTCGAGGTGCTGCTCAAGGTCGTGGAGCAAGGGTCCGTCACCGCTGCGGCGGAGGCCATGACGTACACCCCCTCCGCCGTGTCGCAGCAGCTGCGCCGGCTCGAGCTCGAGGTCGGCATGCCGCTGCTCCAACGCCACGCCCGCGGGATGGTGCCCACCGAGGCGGGCCACGTGCTCGCCGTGCACGCGCGCAAGGTCTTCCGGCAGATGGCCGCGGCGGAGAGTGACCTGCGTGACATCGCCGGGCTCCGCCGCGGCAGCCTCGAGCTCGGCACCTTCCCCACCGTGGGCAGCAGCTTCCTGCCGCTGGCCGTCAAGCGCTTCCGTCAGCTCTACCCGTCGATCCAGCTCCACATCCGCAGCGCTCGCGAGGCCGAGCTCATCGAGATGCTCGAGGAGGGGAGCGTCGGTCTCTCGATGCTGTGGGACTACGAGTGGGGGCGCATCCAGTCCGACCAGCTCTCGCTCACGACGCTCTTCACCGACCCCACGGTGCTCGTGGTGGCCGCGGACCACCCGCTCGCCCGGCGGCGCCAGGTGTCGATGGAGGCGCTCGCCGACGAGCCCTGGATCATCCGGTCGAACGACCACCCCGTCGTCGAGGTGCTCGGTCGCAGCGCCCTGGCCGCCGGGTTCGAGCCGCAGATCGCCTTCCAGGCCAACGACTACCAGGAGGCCCAGGCCATGGTGAGCGTGGGGCTGGGGGTGGCGCTCGCACCGCGCACCGCGGTGGTGAACAAGCACCCCAACGTACGCATCGTGTCCCTCGGTGACACGGCTCCCCACCGTCGGGTACTGGTCGCGCATCGGCTTGACCGGGTGCGAGCGGCGACCGAGATGGCCTTCCAGCAGGTGCTCTCCGACATCTCGGCCGGCTACGACCCCGACACGGGCCGGGTGCTCGACGAGCCGGGCTCCTGAAGGGTCGGCGTCGTCCTCCCTGGCGGCGACCGCTCAGCCGAGGGTGTCGCCGTCGGAGGCGCTGTCGACGGTGAGGACGATGAGCGGGCTGTGCTGGAGCATCTCCGGCACGTCGGTGCGACGCCAGCGCCGGGCGGCCGCCTCGATGAACGGGCGTCGCTCCTCGGGATCGGTGAGCACCCGCGCGACCGCGGGCACGTCGGCGGCAACGGTCTGCTTGAGGTGGATCACGACGTGCGGGTCGGCCGCGATGTTGTGGATCCAGTCCCGCGTGCGGTCGGCACGCGGCATACCGGTGATGAACAGCTGGCCGTCGTCGTGGTGCAGGAAGATCTCGATGCGACGCTTCCGGCCGGTGCGCCGACCCCTGGTCGTCAGGTCGATGATCTGGCTGTGGAGCAACGCCGCTCGGGTGGACTCGCTCAGCGGGCTGTCGGGGTCCATGGCCTGATCCTCTCGACGGAACCGACCCGGCAACTCTAGGCGAGTCGCACGTCCCCGCACAGAAGCGGGACAGGTCCGGGCCACGGGAGGTTCAATGGGTTGTGGCCCGTCACCGGTCGAGGCGGTTCGCCTACTACGTGCCTCTCATCATCGCGCTGGCTCTGATCACTGCCGCGCTCATCGTCACTGCCGACCTGGCGCACCGGCTGGCGGACGCCCTCTTCACGTGGACACGGTCCTAGCCTGCCCGGAGCGACCACGCGTGACCCCGGGACAAAACGGGAAATTGTCATGACAAGGGCGGTCAGGATGTGGAGAATCTCCGGGTGATTCTCGACGCCGTCCTCCGCCACGCGCGCCCCCCGTCGCCCCTCGCCGGGCGCCTGTCGGTGCAGTCGCTGCTCTTCGCCCTCGGTGAGGGCACCTTCATGACGGGCTCCGCCGTCTTCTTCACCCAGATCGTCGGGCTGTCCGCGGCCCAGGTCGGCCTCGGTCTCACGTTCGCGGGGATCGCCGCGTTCCTCGCGGCACTGCCGATGGGCAAGCTCGTCGACCGCTTCGGCCCGAAGCGGATGTGGGCCGTCAGCGCGGCCGGCCAGGCGGCGATGTTCGCGCTGTGGCCGCTCATCGAGGGCTTCCAGGGCTACGTGGCGATGGCCGTCGGGATGGAGGTCATCGGCGCTCTCGGCGGGGCGGCATACGGCGCGTACACGATCGACGTGCTGCCGGCGGACGAGCGCGTCAAGTCACGCGCGTACATGTACTCCGCGCTCAACGTCGGCTTCACCCTCGGCTCGATGCTCGGCGGCATCGCCCTCGCGTTCCACTCGAACGACGTGCTGCACGCGCTCCCGTGGTTCACTTCGATCGCGTTCCTCGTCAACGCCGCCGCGATCACCCGCCTGCCCAAGGCCGCTCACGACGAGCGCACTCCCGAGGACCGGAGGACGAAGATCCCGGGGCCCGGCCCGCTGCGCAACCCGGGCTGGCTGCTCACGACCTTCTTCGGCGGCGTGTTCTGGACCAACCAGGTGCTGCTCAACGTCGTCATCCCGCTGTGGCTCGTCGAGAAGACCGACGCGCCGCGGGTGCTGCTGGCGTTCCTCTTCGGCACGAACACCGTCATGTGCATCTTCCTGCCGATGGTCACCTCGCGCGGCGTCAAGGACGTGCCGACGGCGCTCAGGGCGGTCCGGCTGTCCTCCGTGTTCTTCGTCGTGTCGTGCATCATCACGCTGGCCACGCACGACACCGTCGGCTGGGTGACCATCGCCCTGGTGTGGCTCGGACACGTGACGGTCACCGGGGCCGAGCTGTACCTGTCGGCAGCGAGCTGGTCGTTCGAGGCCGAGCTCATGGACCCCCGCCAGCGGGGCGCGTACCAGGGCGCCGCCGAGCTGAGCGGCACGCTGGGCCGGGTCTGGGCTCCGGCGCTCTACACGTTCCTCGCGATGAACTGGGGCGCCGGCGGCTGGCTCCTCATCGCCGGCATCATCGTGGTCGCCACCATCGGCATTCACCCGTCGACACGGCTGGCCAAGCGCTTCCTCGAGCGCCACGTGCCGGCGGACGTGCTCGACGAGGCGAGGGCGTCGGCGCCCGAACCCGACGAGGCGGTCGCGGCCCCCTCACTCCTGCCGACCGACACACCGGTGCCCGACCCCGATCCGATCCGCTGACGGAGGGGCCCCCGGGTCGGCCTCGGGGGTCCCGCGCGCAGGGCCGCGCGCAAGGCGTTGGGGAGTACGCCGATTCCGGCCGCGCCGCGCGTGCGCGTGGCTATCGTCTCGGCCATGACAGACCCCATGACGATGAACCGTGTCATCCACGCCGCCGTCCGGCGCGACCTCGACCGTCTCGCGTCCGCTCTCGCCTCCGTGCGCGACGGCGACCGGGCGCGGGCGCGGCAGCTGCGGGCGGCATACGCCAACCTCCACGACCAGCTCAAGCACCACCACGAGGGGGAGGACACGCACGTCTTCCCGTTCCTCGCCAAGGTGGAGGGCGCCACGGAGCTGGTGGAGGTGATGGAGGCCGAGCACCATGAGATGGCCGACGCGCTGGCCGGCGCCCGCACCGCGATCGACACGTATGCCGCGACCGCGACGAGCGGTGACGCCCACGCGGCCAAGGACGCCATCGTCGCGGCGAACGACGTCGTGGAGCGGCACCTGCACCACGAGGAGGACGAGCTCGAGCCGCTCATGCTGCCGCACATGGAGACTCCCGAGTGGAAGGTCGTGGAGAAGAAGCTCCGCCCGACGTCGATCACGGAGTCGGGGCGGTTCATGGCCTGGGTCCAGGACGGCATGGGTGAGCGAGAGCGCACCTACCTCCGGTCGACCATCCCGGTCCCGGTGACCTTCCTGCTCAGCAGGCTGGCCGGCAGGTCGTACCACCGGGACGTCGCGCCCACCTGGCAGTCCTCCACCTGAGTGTTCCCCTGTCGCCCGACGATCGAGCGACTTCACGCCCAAAGCCGCCGCCGGCGCGCGGACTGGCCCAGACTCTCCACATGGCCGAACCACGGATCGAGAAGGACGACGAGCCCCGGGCCGGGCGCCCGTCGGCGACGGTGACCCCCGTGCTCGTCGCGGAGCTGCTCGCTGACGGCGAACGCATGCCGGTCTACGTGCACGTCGTCGACCATCCCGACGGGCGCGTGCTCGTCGACACCGGCATGACGCAGCTGCATCCCGCGGTGGACGACATGGACCCCCTCCTGATCCCCCGGAGCGAGCAGGACGGCCTCGACCCGGACGAGGTCGACGTCGTCGTCAACACCCACCTGCACTTCGACCACTGCGGCGGCAACCACCTGTTCGCAGGCAAGCCCGTCTACGTCCAACGGGCCGAGCTGGACGACGCCCGAACGCTCGACGACTACACGATCCGCGAGTGGGTCGAGGCGCCCGGCGTCGGCTACGTGCCCGTCGACGGCGCTCACGAGCTGATGCCGGGGGTCAGGCTCGTGCCCACGCCCGGCCACACGCGGGGCTCGCAGGTGGTCGTCGTCGAGACCGGCGCGCGCACGGTCGTCATCGCGGGCGACACCGCCGTCTTCCACGACGAGCTCGACAACCCCCGCACCGAGGGACAGCGACTCGTCCGCGCCCTCGCACCAGACGAGGTCTGGCTCTCGCACGAGCACGAGCCGTGGCGCCCCGCGGGCGGCGACGAGCCCTCTCCGGCGGGTGGCTGACAGCATGCGGAAGCTGGCCTTCGCCATGAACGTGAGCCTGGACGGCTACGTCGCCGCCCCGGGCGACGACCTCGGCTGGAGCGTGCCGAGCGACGAGCTGTTCCAGTGGTGGTCGGACCGGGTGGGCTCCACCGGACTCGCGCTCTACGGGCGCAGGCTGTGGGAGACGATGAGCGCGCACTGGCCGATGGCGGGTGAGCAGCCCGGCGCCCCGCCGGCGCACGTCGAGTACGCGCGTCGCTGGCGTGACATGCCGAAGGTCGTCTTCTCCTCGGGCAACCCGGCTGTCGCGTGGAACGCGCGCCTCGTCACCGGTGACGCCGTCACCGAGATCGCCCGGCTGAAGGGCGAGGACGGCGGCCGCATGGACGTGACCGGCGCCACCCTCGCCGCAGCCGCCATCCGGGCCGGGCTGGTCGACGAGTACGTGCTCGTCACCCACCCCGTGCTGGTCGGCGGCGGCACACCGTTCTTCACGAGTCTGGACAGCTGGGTGAACCTCGACCTCGTCGAGACCAGGTCGTTCCCCGACGGCGTGCTCCTCACGAGGTACGCGACCAGGCGCTGACCTCCGGTGTCGGACGCCGGCTAGAGGACGACGGCCGCGCCCATGGCGACGGTGCGGTCCTCGGGGAGCCGGAAGTACTCGGTGGGGGAGGCGGCGTTGTGCGCGAGGCCGACGAAGAGCCGCTTGCGCCACGTGCCCATCTCCTCGCCGGGTCCGCGCTGCACGGTGATGCGGGACAGGAAGTAGTAGGCGCTGTCGGGGTCGACGTCGATGATCTCGAGGTCGCGAGCGAGGGCGAGGGCGCGTGGCACGTCCTGGTCCTCCTGGAAGCCGAAGTTCAGCGTCAGGTGGGTGATGGCGTCGTAGGGGTCGCCGAGGTGGTCGAGGACGACCCGGTCCTCGTCGTCGACGAAGGGGACGTTGAGGGAGGCGGTGCTGACGATGAGGACGTTCTCGTGGATGACGTGGTTGAACGTCGCGTTCTCGCGCAGCGCGAGCGGGGTCGAGTCCTTGCCGGGGTGGAGGAAGACGGCGGTGCCCGGGACCTTCGCCACCGGGTCGTGGTGGAGCCAGTCGATGAACGGCTCGAGGGGGCCTTCCATCGAGGTGCGGCGCTCGGTGACGAGGGTCCGTCCGCGCTGCCACGTGAGCATGACGGTGGCGACGATCGTCGCGATGAGGACGGGCAGCCAGCCGCCGTGGAAGAGCTTGGTGACGTTGGCGCCGAAGTAGGTCAGCTCGAGCCCCACGAGGGGGATGCCCAGCAGGAGCAGCTGCCAGCGGTTCCAGCGCCAGTGGGCTTCGGCGTACATGAGGAAGAGCGTCGTCGTGATGAGGAACGTCCCCGTCACCGCGAGGCCGTATGCCGTCGCGAGCCGCTCCGAGGACTGGAACGTGACGAGCAGCAGGATGACGCCGACGAAGAGGGTCCAGTTGATGGCGGGCACGTAGATCTGTCCGCGCTCGCGGCTGGAGGTGTGGCGCACGGTGAGGCGCGGGAGGTAGCCGAGCCGCTCGGCCTGGCGTGACACCGAGTAGGCGCCGGAGATGACGGCCTGCGACGCGATGACGGTGGCGAGGGTCGCGAGCACGACGAGCGGGAGCCTGAGGGCGTCGGGCGCGAGGCGGAAGAAGGGGTTGGCGGCGGCGGCCGGGTCCCGCAGGATGAGGGCGCCCTGCCCGAGGTAGTTCAGCGTCAGGGCGGGGAAGACGACGACGAACCACGCGCGGCGGATCGGCTGGCGGCCGAAGTGGCCCATGTCGGCGTAGAGCGCCTCGGCCCCGGTGATGGACAGCACGACCGCACCCATGGCGACGAAGGCGATGACCGGGCGGTCGACGACGAAGAGCAGCCCGTAGTGGGGCGAGAGCCCGGTGATGATCGCGGGGTCGCGGACGACCTGGCCGAGACCCAGGACCGCCAGGACGAGGAACCAGAGGGCCATGACGGGGCCGAAGAACCGGCCGACGAGCTGGGTGCCGAGGCGCTGTCCCGCGAAGAGGGCGGTGATGATGACCGCGCCGATCGGGACGACGAGGTGGGCGAGCGAGGGCGTTGAGACCGACAGCCCCTCGATCGCGGACATGACGGAGATGGCCGGCGTGATGACGCTGTCCCCGTAGAAGAGAGATGCGCCCAGCACACCGAGCAGCATCACCAGTCCGAAGCGCTTGCCGCCGGGGCGCACTGCGGTTCGTGCGAGCGCGGCGAGCGCCATGACGCCGCCCTCGCCGTCGTTGTCCGCACGGAGGATGAAGGCGACGTACTTGACCGAGACGACCACGGTGATCGACCAGAACACGAGCGAGATCACGCCGTAGACGTCGCCGGGGGTGGCGGCGACGGTGTTGTGGTCGATGGAGAAGACGGTCTGCAGGGCGTAGAGCGGTGAGGTGCCGATGTCGCCGAAGACGACGCCCAGAGCCCCGAGCGCGAGCCCGACGACGCCGTTGCGTGAGCGGTCCGATTCGTGTGCCACGAACCGACATCCTCCCAGCGGTTGCCGGTTGGCACCGGCTCGAGAGGTGAGGTCAGGCGTCAAGATCGCGTCAAGATCCGCCGTGCCGGGAGCCGTCCGCGGCGAGCCGTCAGGATGCCGTCAAGATCGCGTCAGGATGGCGACGTCAGGTGCCGCGACGCGGCGGTCCGGGTGTGCGCTGGGAGCATGAACAGCAAGGTCATCGCCCCGCGGGGAGCCCTGGTCAGATGGGGGGCGCTGCTGCTGCCCTTCGGGGTCGCGGCGCTGCTCTCGACCGTGCGCGACGCCGTCCGGGGCAGCACTGCCGCGTTGCTGCTCGTCGTGGTCGTCGTTGCGGCCTCTGCCTTCGGCGACCGGCTGGCCGGCATCGTCTCGGCCGCGTCCGCAGCACTGGGCTTCGACTTCTTCCTCGTCGAGCCCTACCACTCGCTGTCGATCAGCAGCAGCGACGACGTCGAGCTCGCGCTCGCACTCCTGACGGTCGGGGTGGCCGTGACCGAGATCGCGTCGTGGGGGCGGCGGCAGAAGGCCACTGCGCAGGTACGCGAGGGGTACCTCCGGGGGTTGGCCGCGCTTCTCGACCTGCCTGATTCGTCGACCGCCGACCAGACGGCGCGGACCATCGGGGCGGCCATCACGCAGGCCCTCGGAGCCGACCGCGCCGAGTGGGTCGCCGGCCACCCGGCGTGGAACGACGCGGTCGTCACCCTCGACGGGCGGATCCGGCTCGGCGGGCGGATGCTGCCGGCCGGGAGCACCTCGCTGCCCACCGACGCGTTCACCGCGCTGCCGGTGCACGCCCACGGACGGCTGGTGGGCCACTTCCGGGTCGTGTCGTCCACGCACGTCGTGCGCCCGACGGCGGAGCAGCTGCGGGTGGCGCTCCTGCTCGCTGACCGCATGGCTGCGGCCTGGCAGATGGAGGCGCGCCCCGCCGCGGCGGGCCCACCAGAGCTCAGGGAGCCCGCTGCAGCAGAAGGTGCACGGTCGTGGGGCCGTCCTGCGCGCCCGGGACGATGACGGCATACCGGGACCAGCGTGGATCGGTCGGGGCGGGCCCGGCGCACCAGCGTGAGCCGGCGGTCACGGCTGGATGATCCAGTGCCTCGGCGACCGCCTGCGGGATGGCCGGCACAGGACCAGCGCCACCGAGACCGCCCTGTCTGCAGAAGTCGACCGCGTCAGCAGCCGAAACCCGGAAGACGAAGAGATAGCTCTCGGCGGAGCCGGTGAACGTCTGCGTCGCGACCCGCCGAACGTCGGCGTGGTCGGGCAGACGCAGGTCTGTTCGCTCGAGCGCGTCGACCGGCCCCGGGATCCCGTGCTCCCCGGCGACGCCGACCGTGTCGCCCGTGCGGGTGCCGGCATACGCGAACCAGCCGTACGAGTCGCCCGTGGAAGGGGCCGTCCCGCCTGCTGAAGGGGTGGCGGCGGGGGGCGTGCCGCATGCTGCCAGCGCGAGCGCCGCGGCGGCCGCCGCAGCCGTGACCGACCACACGGGCCGAGCGGTCACGCGATACCTGGAGTGCCCCATGGAGCCATTGTGGCGGCTGGCGGTTGGGCGCACCCCGTTACGGAGTCTGCTGACTCGGCGGGTGCTCAGCCGCGCGGGAGCGCGACGTCGACCAGCAGGCCCGGGTGGTCGGTGGTGCCGTGCATGTCGATGACCGAGCGAGATCGCACCTCGGGGCCGGGACCGACGACCACGTCCTGGAGGCCCCCGTCGTCGGCGCGCTGGTAGCCGCCGGGCAGGCACGCGTCCGGCCCGTCCGGGCCGCGGGCCGGCAGGTTGAGGTCTGCGCCGAGGATGAGCGGTCCGAGGCCGTCAGGGCGACCGAGCCCCGGGATTACCGTGCCCAGCATCTGGCGGCACTGCTCCAACGCGGTCGTCGTGTCGCGGCTCGTGGAGTGCGTCGTGCACCCGGCGAAGCGCGTGGGCACGTCGACGCACACCCAGACGCGCTGCTCGGGGTCGCGAGGGTTCTGCACCGGGTTGGCTCCGCTGAACGTCCGGGGGACGACTGTCGGGGGAACGACGACGAGGACTCCGTCGCCGAAGTCCTCACCGTTGCGGCAACGAACCGGCGCCCCGGTGTCGCGGTCGTTCACGCGCCCGAACGCCGACGCGACCGATCCCGTTGTGAGGGTGGTCGACATCGCCTTCTCGAGGACGGCGAGGTCGTCGTGGCAGATCTCGTTGAGGCTGACCAGGTCCGGCCGGTGCTCGTGGATCAGCGCCGCGGCCCGGCTGATGGCGCGTCCGCCGGAGTAGCAGTCGGCGCGCCCGCTGTTGCAGAGGTTCATCTGGAGCACGCGCACCGTGCCGTCGGCCCGGGCGCTCGGGGGCGCGCTCACCGCGGCCGGGTCGCTCGCCGCCCGTCCGGCTTCGCATCCCGCGGCACTGCCGACGGCGAAGGCCGCGAAGCACGCCGCAGCAGCTGCCCACCAGGGGTCGCGGACGAGCCGAACGCGCATACCGACCATCGAACTCCGCCGCCGGCACGACGCGCAATCGACGCGGGCAGGTTCGTCAGCCTCGAAGCTGGTCGCGACCTCCCGGAGGTACGCTGCCCGGCAAGCCGATTCGGACCGTGGAGGGACGCGTGTCGAACAAGGTGCTCAGGCTGCTGGTAGTCACCGCGATGACGGTGCTGAGCGCCTGCACGGCGGGGGAGCCGTCCGCGCCCGTCACCTTCCCGACGGTGCAGCCGGCGACGGTGACGAAGCTGCTGGTGTTCGTCGTCGAGAACCACTCGCTGGACCAGATGCGCGCGGCGATGCCCTTCACGACGGAGCTGGGGAAGCAGTTCGCCGTCGCGACGAGCTACCGCGCGGTGACGCACCCCTCGCTGCCGAACTACCTGGCGATGACGGGCGGCAGCACGTTCGGCGTCACCGACGACGGGCCGCCCTCGCGCCACTCGACCGACCAGCCGTCGGTGTTCGGCCAGGCGCTGGCGCTGGGCAAGACGGCCAGGCTGTACGCCGAGGGGATGCCCGGCACCTGCGCCACGGACAACTCGGGGAGGTATGCCGTCAAGCACAACCCGTGGGCCTACTACCTCAGCGAGCGGTCGGCCTGCGCCCGCTACGACGTGCCGGCCGGCGCGCTGGGCAAGGACGCCGCCGCCGGCGAGCTGCCCAACGCCGGCATGGTCGTCCCCGACCTCTGCAACGACGCCCACGACTGCGACCTGTCGGTGGCGGACGGGTGGCTCCGGACCGAGATCGAGGCAGTGATGTCCGGGCCGGACTGGCGCGCAGGGCATCTCGCGCTCGTGGTGACAGCCGACGAGGACGACCGCAGTCAGGACAACCTCGTCCTGACCGCTGTCGCGCACCCGTCCCTGCGTGCTGCCGTCGTCACGACGCCGCTGACCCACTACTCGCTCGCACGTCTCTACAGCGAGGTGCTCGGTGCCCAGCCGCTCGGTGAGGCAGCTGCCGCACCCTCGATGGCCGCGGCATTCGGACTGGATGTCGCCAAGGGTTGAGCTGCCCCTCGCGCGGCAGGGATCATGAATGCATGCGTGCGATCCGCGCGGTGAGCGCCTTCGACGGTGAGCAGTTCCTGCCGGGCGCCACGGTGGTCGTCGACGGCGACCAGATCGTGGGGGTCGAGGCGTACGCGGCGGAACTGCCCGCCGAGGTGGAGGTCACCGAGTATTCGGGCACCGTCCTGCCCGGCCTCGTCGACGCCCATACCCACCTCGTCGCTGACGCGACGATCGGAGGGCTGGAAAGGGCAGGTTCGATGAGCGACGACGCGCTGGACGAGGTCATCCTCTCCTCGCTGCGTTCCCACGCCGCCCACGGCGTGACGACCGTTCGTGACCTGGGTGACGTGGCGTACCGCACGTTGCTGTTCCGCGACGTGCCCGGTATGCCGCGCGTCGTCGCGTCCGGGCCGCCGATCACGACGGCCGGCGGTCACTGCCACTTCCTGGGTGGCGCGGTCCGGGGCACGTCCCGAGAGGACCTCCGCGGCGCCGTCGCCGAGCGCGTCGGCCGCGGAGTCGACGTCGTCAAGGTCATGGCGTCGGGCGGCTTCGCGACACCCGGCACCGACCAGCTCGGCGCGCAGTTCACCGCGGCCCAGCTCGCGGTGCTCGTCGACGAAGCGCACCGCAACGGCCTCTCGCTCCTGGCGCACGCCCACTCGCTCGAGGCGATGGAGAGCGCGGCAGCGGCCGGGGTGGACGGGATCGAGCACTTCAGCGGGCTGTCCGTGACGTCCGGGTCGCACATCGGTGACGACTTCCTCGACGAGGTGGCGCGGCTGGGCATCTACGTGGACCTGACGATGGGCAACGACCGCAGCTTCCACGCGCTGATGCCCGCACCGCCGCCACCGCTGGCCGAGCTCATGAAACGGTTCGGCGTCAAGGACTTCGACGAGTTCTACGCCTCGCGGATCGGCACCCTGAGCCGGCTGAGGGCACACGGCATACGCGTGGTCACGGGAGTCGACTCCGGGATGGCGCCCGCCAAGCAGCACGGCAACGTGTGGCGCGTCGTCGGCGAGATGGCCGAGGCCGGGTACTCCCCGGCCGAGGCCCTCGCCGCCGGGACGTCTCTCACCGCCGAAGCCTGTGGGCTGGGCGGCCGCACCGGCCGTCTCGCCCCGGGCCACGCCGCCGACGTGCTCGTCGTCGACGGTGACCTGTCCGAGGACGTGACGGCGCTGAGCCGACCTGTCGCGGTGCTCGTCCGCGGGAGGGCCGTCGAGCCGACATGGACCATGTCCTGATCCCGGGCGCCGGCGGCCGCGCGTGGTACTGGCACCTCGTCGCCGAGCGTCTGACCGCGGCCGGACATCGAGCGATCGCCGTCGAGCTGCCCGCCGACGACGACACCAAAGGCCTGTCGGACTACGCGGATTCCGTTCTCGATGCGGCGGGCACGGCGCGTGGCGTCGTCGTCGTGGCGGCCTCACTCGGGGCCTTCACCGCGCCCTTGGTCGCAGGTCGGCTCGAGGCGAGCGCGCTCGTGCTGGTCAACCCCATGATCCCGCTGCCGGGGGAGACACCGGGTGATTGGTGGGGCAACACCGGCGCCGTCGAGGCGCGCGAGCAGCGCGCGTCCCGGCTGGGACACCCCCTCGAGCTCGACCCTCGCACCCACCTGTTCCACGACGTGCCACCACAGGTGCTCGCGACCGCCAGCCCGAAGGGGGAGCAGTCGCAGCGGCCGTTCCGCGACCCGTGCACGTTCTCCTCCCTGCCGGCCCACGTCACGGTGGTGTCTGCGCGGGATGACCGCTTCTTCCCACTCGAGTTCCAGCAGCGACTCGCCCGGCAGCGGCTGGGGGTCGAGCCAGTGGTCGTTCCCGGCGGCCACCTGGTGGCGTTGAGCCACCCCGACGCGCTCACGGCCGCGGTGCTCGCCGCACCGGTGGCCGGTAGTCCCGTGTGACGATGCTCAGGTGACCGAGAACGCCGCACGCACGCTGCAGCTGCTGCACGAGAACCAGTACCTCACGCTCGCGACCGCCGACACGAGCGGACGGCCGTGGTCGTCGACGGTCTGGTACGCCGCGTGGCGGCCGTCCCGGTCGGACGAACGCCTCTCGGTGGACCTCATCTGGCTGTCGCGCCCCGAGGCGCAGCACTCGCGGAACCTCCTGCAGCGACCGCAGGTGGGCATCAGCATCTTCGACAGCGCCCAACCCGCCGGCACCGGTGACGGGCTCCAGTTCGCTGCCCGTGCCGAGTTGGCCCCGCCAGCTCTGCTCGACGACGCCGTCGAGGCGTTCTCGGAGGCCTCACTCGCAGCCGGCGGTGGCGCCTGGACGCGCGCCCAGGTGGAGGCGCCAGCACTGCCGCGGCTCTACATCGCTCGGCCCGAGTCGGCGTACCTTCTGGGGGCCGGAACGAGGGTGGACGTCCCGCTCGCCTGAGCCGGTGCACGCGCGGCGCGTGGCTCCGAGGGCCGTCGACTCGACGTTGGTGCCGACTGCCGCAGCGGGACTGGGCTCCCCGACCATCGACAGAGCGCTCCGGGTGCGAGCACCATCCCGTCATACGTCGTCCGATCGCCACCCGGGAGCCTGCATGAGACGCGTGTTCGCTGTCGTCGTCGCCCACCCGGATGACGAAGTCTTCAGCTGGGCGGGGACCGTCGCGCTGCACGCGCACGACCCCGACTTCAGGTTCGTCCTCATCCACGCCACGCGAGGCGAGGCGGGGGACATCCGGCCGGGCTTCCCCGCCACCCGAGACACCTTGGGCAGCATCCGACAGGCGGAGAGCGAGGCGGCCTGGCGCGCGGTGGGACGCACTCCCGACCGGCACGAGTGGCTCGGGTATCCGGACAGCGGGCTCGCCGGTGTCCCCGCCGAGGAGCTGAGCGAGCGGATCGGCGAGATCCTCGCCGAGGAGAGGCCGGACGTGGTCGCCGGCTTCGGGCGTGACGGGATCACCGGGCACCCGGACCACGTCACCGTGGGCGCTTGCACCGACGCCGCCTTCGCGGGCCTGGTGCGCTCCGGCGGCCCCGGCTTCAGGCGGTTGCTGCACCACGTGCTGCCCCAGTCCGTCTTCGACCGCTGGCAACAGCAGCGGCGAGAGCTCGACCTGCCGGTCTTCGACCCGACCCGGTCTTCCACGGTCGCGGCGTGCCCGACGACGAGATCCATCTCGTCGTCGACTGCAGGTCGGTCGCACGTCAGATCGTCGCGGGAATCCTCGAGCACCGGAGCCAGCTGCACGTCATGGCAGACCAGCCGGTCGACGAGCACCGCCTCGCGCGCATCGTGAGTCGGGAGTGGGCCACGGTGGTCTGGCCGCCGACGACGTGGAAAGAGCAGCCACTGACCGACGTGTTCGAAGGTCTCTGAGAGGCGACGGCTCATCTGTCGGTACGCGGTGGTCGCGCACGTCGTGTAGACGGCTTCCGCCTCGACGGGCGCTGGTCCGCAATGCCGCACAGGTTCCCGTCGGTCACCGGCTCACCGCGGTAGGGGATTCGGGCCGGTCGCGGTCACGAGCCGTTGGGGGACCCAGCCGTCGACGTGCCGGAACCCGTCCTCGAACGGGCCGCTGTAGAGCTCGACGGACTCCCTGAGTGAGAGCCGGTAGAACTTCACGTGGGTGAAGTCCTCGAACAGGATGTAGACCGGGTCCGGCGTGCTGTGCGGCCCTTGGAACTGTTGTCCCGTCAGGACGGGCTTGTGGGCGTCGACGAAGGCGTCGAACGTGTCGCCGACGACGACGCCGAGATGCTCGAGCCCCATCTTGTAGACGCGCTGGTGCACCGGTGGGATGAGCTCGATCAGCGGAACGCCTTTGCCGCCAAGCACTTCCAGCGGCTGGGCAGGCACGATCAACGAGATCGGCCGGCCGTTCCAGAGGTTCTCCCGGTTGGTGACCGCGTGCCGCTCGAGCAGGTTCCGGGCGTGGACGTACTGCTCCCACTCCGGCACGCGGAAGGCGACGTGGCTCAGGTCGTAGGGGCTGATGTCGATGCCTCGGGCCAGGAGGCGTTCTGCCTGTTGCGCGGCAAACCCGGCATAGTCCCCGATGATGTCGCGCACCGGATCGGACATCGTCGCCTCGCCTCCTCTCGCCCGCCACGATACGGCCGCTGCACGGCATACGCAGGGACTCGTCGGGCATTGACGGCCCTCGTGGACATGGCGAGACTGAAAGTCTGGGGAAGGAGCCCCGCGATGGCGTGGAATCTGACCGGCAGCTACGTCGAGACCTGCTCGTGCGAACTGATGTGCCCGTGCAACCTCTCCCTGGACCACGGGGCCACGTACGACTACTGCAGGGTCACCCTCGTCTTCAACATCCGCGAGGGGCAGGTCGAGGGGACCGACATCGCGGGAAGAAGGGTCGTGCTGATCGCCGACACCCCGAAGGTGATGACCGAGGGCAACTGGCGCCTGGGCGTCTACGTCGACGACGAGGCGAGCGACGAGCAGTTCGACCAGCTCGTCAAGGTGTTCGGAGGCCAGCTCGGTGGCCCGATGGGGGCGCTCGCGCCGCTCGTCGGTGAGGTCGGGGGCGCGGAGCGTGCGGCGATCGAGGTGAGGGACGACGGGCTGGTCCACAGCGTCCGGGTGGGGGACACGATCGACTTCGAGATCGAGGACGTCGTCCCGTTCGGGGTGGAGACCGGCGAGCCGGTGCGCTTCAACGGCATGTTCCACCCGGTCGGCTCGGACCTGACGATGGCGGAGGCGAAGCGCACGCGCATCGATGCCTTCGGCATCTCCTACGAGGGCAGGACCGGGCTGTCGACATCCGAGTTCTCCTGGGCAGCCTGATCCCGATGCGGTCGACGGCCGCGCCCGTGCAGGGTTCGGAGATCGCGCCTGCGTATGCCGCCGCGCGGGCCCGTCTCGGTCTGGTTGCCGTCCTCCTGGTGGTGGCGTCGCTCGGGTGGGTGTGGACCGCGCGCCAGATGCGCGGGATGGATGGCGGGCCCTGGACGAGCCTGGGGACGCTCGGATGGTTCCTGACCGTCTGGGTCGTGATGATGGCCGCCATGATGCTGCCCTCCGTGGCGCCGACAATCGCCTTGTACAGCAAGGTCACCCGCGAGCAGTCGCCGATGTCACCGTGGCTGTTCACCGGCGGCTACCTGCTCACGTGGGCCGGGGCCGGGCTGGTCGCGTATGCCGTCGGCGCCCTCGCCGGCGCCCTGTTCGGTGACGCGCTCGGCTGGGATCGCGCGGGTCGCCCTGTTGCCGCGGCGACGCTCATGGTCGCTGCCGTCTACGAGCTCACTCCGCTCAAGAGCGTGTGCCTGTCCAAGTGCCGGAGCCCGCTCGGGACTCTCCTCGGTTCGTGGCGCGGAGGGCGCAGCGGTGCTCTGCGGATGGGGATGCGGAACGGGGCGTGGTGCGTTGGCTGCTGCTGGGCCCTCATGGCCTCGCTGTTCGCGCTCGGGGTGATGAGCGTGACCTGGATGGCGTTCGTCGCCGCACTCATCGCCGTGGAGAAGACGCTTCCCTGGCGTCGTGGCCTCACGTACGCGACCGCGGCCGTCCTGCTGGCCGTGGGTCTCATCCTGGCTGTGGCGCCTCACGCGCTGCCGGGCCTGACGATCCCCTCCGGCCAGACGATGCAGATGGGCTGACGGCGATCACGAGCGGATGCCACTCGGTTCTGGTGGCACCGGATACAAGGGCGGCGTCACCTCCTCGGTTTCCCCGGGATTGGGGTTGGGACTAGGAGGCGACGCCGTCGGCGCTCCCATACCCCCATCGGTGCCCGAAATATCGCTTTTGTCCTATTCACACTCTCGGGTCACCCGCCGGAAGTCGCCCCCAAGGCCGTCGATTGACCGCCGATTCGGGCGGCGGGACCATGAAGGATGGCGCGGCGTTCCCCGAGCGGGCTGGCGTGGTGTGCGGTGTCCGTCCTGGCGCTGTGCGCCGGCGCGTGCACGACCGCCCCGGCACAACGTGCGGCGTCGACCGCCTCTTCCGGCACAGCCGAGGTGCCCGGGTCCTCCACCCCGTCGGCAGCCTTCCTCGATCGGGCGGAGGCCAGCGTACGCACCGGAGTGGCCAGCTACGCGGGACGAGGCGACGCGGCCATGGTCGCCCTGATCCGGGACGGCGCGCAGACGCGCGTCGTCACCGCTGGCTTCGCTGACGCCGCCAAGCGGGACCCCGTCACCGCGCAGGACCGTTTCCGCATCGCGAGCATCACCAAGTCGATGGTCGCCACAGCCGTGCTGCAGTTCGCCGCGTCCGGTCGGCTCGGGCTCGACGACCCCGTCGTCAGGTGGCTGCCGGGGCTGCTCCCGAACCGCCAGATCACCATCCGGCACCTGCTCAGCCACCGATCGGGTCTGCACGAGCTGACCGAGCAGGAGTACGCGTCCGCCAAGATCCGCTCGGACCGCGACCTGATCGCCGCAACGGTCAAGCACCCCCTGGACTTCACCCCGGGCAGCGACGGCGCCTACTCCAACACGGGATACGTCGTGCTGGGCCTCCTGGTCGAGAAGCTGTCCGGGCAGCCGTTGCAGGCGGCGCTGCAGCAGGCCGTCTTCGAGCCGGCCGGGATGCGGTCCACCACGCTCGGTGGCACTCCCACGGTGGTTCCTCGCTCGGGAGGGGTCTTCATCCAGGACGAGGGTCTGGACGGCGTCGGAATGGCGGCCGGCGGCGTCGTGTCGACAGCGGGCGACGTGGACCGCTTCTACGAGCGCCTCTTCTCCGGCGGGTTCCTGCCGTCGGGCCTCGTGGCCACCATGGGGAGTCCGACCGGGACCGTGCCCTTCGGTCAGGGCGAGTACGGGCTCGGGCTGTGGATCTGGTCCTTGTCGTGCGGCGAGGGCCTGGGCCACAGCGGCGCTCTCACGGGCTACACCACCAAGGTCTGGACCCTCAAGGGCAGCGACCGGCGCGCAGTCGTCCTCGTCGACGACGGCCAGGCTCAGTCCTTCGCCGACAACATCGCCGACGACGCCCTGTGCCCTTGACGGCGCGACCGGCAGCGCGGCTTGGCCGCGGCTTCCAGGGCACGGCCGGTAGCGGCACCGCGGCGACTTCACGGTCATTGACCAAGGCGGTGCCTCAGCTTCTGGGGTGCGCAGAACCGGTAGCTCTCGGTCACCAGCTCGGCGACCTCGTCCCACACGGTGTCGTCGTCGAGCACCATGCCGATGACGGTGGGCGACCAGGGTGGCTTGAAGAAGGGCGGCCCGGCGTTGCCCAGCGCAAAGAGCTCGTCCCCGGATGACCGAAAGGTCAGCACCGTGGTTGGTTCCGTCACCCCGGTCAGGTCACGGTAGGCCGAGGCGTAGCCCTCCTGGGCGACCAACACGTGGGCGAAGGTCTTGTTGCGGACCCGCCACCGTACGCCGGTCCAGGCGTCCTCCTCGTACGCGTCGGGCAGTGCCAACGCCGTGGCACCGATCCGCGCGACGACGTCGCCGGAGGGCTCGATGCGAGGCGGCCTGGGCATGCCCCGGAGTCTGCCAGCGCGTGCCGACAGGAGGTCGCGCGTCGAGGCTGCGATGATGCCGACATGAGCGAGGCCGTGCAGCGGTACGTGGCGTTCTCGGACGATCCCGAGGGCGGCAACCCCGCCGGGGTCGTACTGCAAGCAGACGGGCTGAGTGACGACCGGATGCTCGCGATCGCTGCCGAGCTGGGCTACAGCGAGACTGCCTTCCTTTTCGGCACCAGGATCCGCTACTTCTCACCGCTGGCCGAGGTCCCGTTCTGCGGGCACGCCACCATCGCAACGGCCGTGGCCCTGGCGGAGCGCGACGGCCCGGGCGACGTCGTCCTCACGACCGTGAACGGCCCGGTGCCGGTCACGACCCGGCGCGATGGCGACGGCCGCATCCTTGCCACGCTCACCAGTGTGCCCGCGCGCATCTCCGACATCGCACCGACGGATCTGCGGGAGCTGCTCGCGTCACTCGGCTGGAGCGCGACCGACCTCGACCCGGCGCTGCCGCCGCGAGTCGGGTACGCCGGCGCCTGGCATCCCGTGATCGCCGCCGCCTCGCGCCAGCGCTTGTCCGCGCTCGACTACGACTTCGACCGGCTGGCGACCCTCATGGCCGAGCGCGAGTGGACGACGATCCAGCTCATCTGGCGCGAGGCCGAGACGATCTTCCACTCGCGCAACCCCTTCCCGCCGGGCGGTGTCGTCGAGGATCCCGCGACCGGCGCCGCCGCAGCCGCGCTCGGGGCCTATCTACGCGACCTGCACCTCGTGCCCTTGCCCGCCACGGTCAGCATCCACCAGGGCGAGGATCTCGGGCGACCCGGACGCCTCCTCGTCGACATCCGCGCCGACCGACCCGAGATCCAGGTGACCGGCACCGCCGTCGCGATCACGTGAACCGCTGACCGACGGCATACGCTGCTGGTCCCGGCCTACGATGCGGGCTCAGAGGTCCGTGGTGCCCGCTGGCGGATCTCGTCGACGATCTCGACGAGGCGTGCGAGGCCACCGGCCCGTTCCATGCTCTTGGCGATGGCCTGTGCCCTCGCCCGGTAGACCGGTTGGTCGAGCACGGAGCGAACGGCGTCCCGGACCGCGGCGGGCGTTGGGGTCTCGGTGTTGAGCCGGCGTCCGGCGCCAGACCACGCGACCCGAGCGGCTACTTCCGGCTTGTCCTCCTTGCCGCCGCTGGTGACGATCGGGACCCCGTGGCGAAGGGCGTACTGAACGCCGCCGTAGCCGCCGTTCGTGACGAAGACGTCGGTCTTGGGCAGCAGTGAGTCGTACGGCAGGTAGGGCGCGGCTCGGGCGTTCTCGGGCAGGGCCGGCAGCGTGTCGAGGGGGCGTCCGCCGGTGGACACGACGACGAGCACATCGTCGTCGGCGAGCGCCTTGAGGGTGGGGGCGATGATCTGGCGGTAGTCGCGGTTCGCGATGGTGCCCTGGGTGACGTGGACCACCGGCCGGGTTCCGTCGAGCTGGTCCCACCACGGCGGAAGCGGTGCCTGCGATCCGCTGGCGGAGATCGGGCCGACGAAGTGCAGGGTCGAGGGAGCGTCCGACCTCGGGTACTCGAAGTCGGGGACGGTGAACTGGGCGATCGCCTCGGCGTGCCTGGGCCAGTCGAGTATCGGGAAGGGCAGGGGCCGTCCGAACAGCGCGCGGTGGATCTCGTCAGCTGCGCGCTGCGCCGGCGCGAAGACGGTACGGGCAGCGAGCTGGGCCAGCAGCGCGTTGCGCAGTCGGCCGACCGGACCGCGGAGAGGGGTCAGCCCCATCCCGTAGGGAGCAGTGTCGCGGCTCGCGATCGTCAACGGCACGACGCCGCAGACGAGGACCGGAGGCCGGTCTCCGAGCGCGTGGCCGCCGACGAACGCCGCGCCGACGAAAGCGGGGTCGGCCAGCAGGACGTCGGCGCGCTCCTTCGCGTGCAGGGCCATGACCGCCTTGTGCTGCGCTCTGGCGGGTCGCACGAAAACGTTTTCGATGTCGAAGGCGAGGGCCTTGGCCCCCTTGAGGGCGACGCGCTCGGGGAAGGTCTGTGCCAGGTCCTGCCGATCGTCGAAGTCTGCCTCGCCCGGCAGGGGCACGTGCTCGGCGCCGGTGTCGCTCACGGGCTGCACGAAACGCGTGCCGGTCAGGAATCGGACCCGGTCGCCGCGCTCTCGGAGCCTGCGAGCGACGCTCAGCAGGGGAGTGACGTGCCCGTGGACCGGGACGGTCGCGATGATGATGGATGCCATGACTCACCTCGCCGAATCGGCGACGCCACGATTCAGCGCCATCTCATAGTGTTCACCTCCATGAGATAGTGGTCAATATGCCAAAGCATGACAAGGCTGCCCGCCCGTACAAGTCCGACCTGCGCCGGCGCCAAGCGGCCGACACACGGCTCCGGGTGGTCCAGGCGAGTCTGACCCTCTTCGAGAGACAGGGTTACCGAGCCACGACGTTCGCGCAGCTGGCGGCCGAGGCCGGCGTGTCGGTCAAGACCGTGCAGGAGCACGGGCCCAAGTCCGCTCTGCTGCAAGCCGCGGTCGAGCTGGCCTCCTTCGGGGTCGAGGGGGAGAGCGACTTCTTCGCCACTGATCTCGGTCGGGCGATGCTGCAGGTCGAGAGCGCGGAGGCGCTCGCGAACATGATCGGCAGAGCGATGCTCGCGATCAACGCTCCCTCCGCGGGCCTCTGGACCACGTTCGTGAGCGCGGCGCATGCCGACCACGAGCTCAGTCGCTACCACGCGCGCATGCTGTCGCTGATCCGCGCTCAGGTCGAGCACGTCCTGCGCTACATCGAGTCCCGCGGCTGGCTCCGGCGCGACGTGCCCTTGGCCGATCTCGTCGAGGCGTTCTGCATCATCACGTCCCTGGAGACCTACGTGCGGTTCGTCGATCACGACGGCATACCACCGGCGCGCTACGAGGAGTTCGTGGCGCGGACCATCCGCGAGACCATCCTCGCGCGCTGACCAGGCGCCCGCTCCGAGCCAAGCGACCGCTCACGGACGAGGACCAGCTCGTCGCGAGCCAGGACGCGGGACCGTTCCCTGGCCGATGGCTCGGGCGCGGCGGATCGACGCAGGTCCGCCGTTTCGAGACGACGGCCCGTTCTCAGTGGGGCGCCGGGACCGCTCACGGGCGAAAGCCCTCATTCTGCCACGCGTGTTCGGCGAAGCTGAACAGCCGCTGCGGGGTGATCCGCAGCCAGTAGGCCGCCCAGGCGATGGTGCCGCCGCGGTTGCGTAGCTCGGTGATGTGTCGGAGGTCCTCTGGCACGGTTGTCACCACTTCGGCCGGGCCTTCGATGAGCACGGCGGCGTGCGTGTCGTGTTCACCCTCGAGGATGGACAGC
>NZ_BAAGQU010000012.1:0-112937 GCF_054783315.1 Terrabacter koreensis
GGACCGACCTGACCAACGGGGCCCTGCTCTGCCCCCACCACCACACCCACGTCCACCAGCACGACCTCACCGCGACCGTCACCGCGACCGGGGTCACCTGGCACACGAGATGACCCCGCCCCGCACCCCGCCCACAACCGGCGGGGTCAGTGGCCTGCGTGCACGCGCCACGCCGCAGTCGACCGAGCGGCTCTTCACACCGCGCAGGGCCACTGACCTGCTGGCAGGATCGTGAGCCATGACCTCGACGGTGTGGCTCGTCCCGCATACGCACTGGGACCGCGAGTGGTACGAGCCCTTCCAGCGCTTCCGCCTCCGGCTCGTCGACCTCATGGACGACGTCGTCGAACGCGCCGCACGGGAGCCTGACTTCCGCTTCACCATGGACGGCCAGATGGCCGCCATCGACGACTACCTCGAGGTGCGACCCGAGCAGACCGACGCCGTGCGGGGGCTCGTCGCCAACGGCCAGCTCGCCATCGGGCCGTGGCGCGTCCTCATGGACGAGTTCCTCTGCTCCGGCGAGACGATGATCCGCAACCTCGAGCTGGGCTGGGCCGACGCCGACCGGCTCGGGGAGGTCATGCCGATCGGCTACCTGCCCGACATGTTCGGCCACTGCGCCCAGATGCCCCAGATCCTGCGCCACGCCGGCATCGAGCAGGCCGTCGTCTACCGCGGCGTCCCCGCCGAGGTCGACCGCCACGAGTTCTGGTGGCGCTCCCCCGACGGCACCGGCATCCGCACCGAGTTCCTCGCCAACAGCTACGGCAACGTCGCCGACGTCTTCGGCGGTGGCGCCGCCCGCGAGCGCCTCGCCGCCCGCCTCGGAACCCAGACCCACTGGTATGCCGGCGACTTCCTCGCGATGTACGGCACCGACCACGCCGCCCCCCTGCCCTCGCTCATGGCCGAGGTCGCCGATCTCGCCGCCGACCCGGACGGTCCGCGCATCAGGGTCGCGACCCTCACCGAGTACCTCGCCGACCCGCGTACGGCGGAAGGTGAGCTGCGCACCATCGACGGCGAGCTGCGCAGCCACGCGCGGTCCAACATCCTCCCCGGCGTGCTGTCGGTCCGCTGGCACCTCAAGGAGGCGATGGCCCGCACCGAACGACTGCTCACGAGGTACGCCGAGCCGTTCGCCGCGCTCTACCTGCCCACCCTGCCCAGCCACTACCTGTCGATGGCCTGGCGCCGCGTCATCGACTCCTCGTGTCACGACTCCGTGACCGGGTGCGGCGTCGACGAGACCGCGGTGCAGGTGCTCGCCCGACTGCAGGAGGGTGAGCACGCGGCGCAGGCGGTGCGCGACCGCGCCCTGGCCGTGGCCGCTTCGACGGCTCCGATCGGCTCGCTCGTCATCGCCAACCCGCTCGCATCGGCCCGTCACGACGTCGTCGAGCTCACGATCCCGGTGGCCGCGTCACTGGAGCGGGTGGGCCTCGAGCTGCCGGACGGGAGTGTCGTTCCGGCGCAAGAGATCTCACGGCCCGTGGCCGAGCTCGCAACCGAGACGGTGCGGTCGGAGGACCTGCCGAAGCTGATGCACCGCGTGCACGACCGGGAGCTCTTCGGGCTACAGGTGCGTGACATCGAGATCGACGAGGCGGCGCGGGCGCTGACGTTCCATCTTGCCGACCACGGCGACCCCGACTTCGACGCCATCGCGGCCGAGGCTCGTCTGCGCGCGGCGGCGGAGACGACGAGGCCCGGCGTCGAATGGCGGGTCGTCACGCAGGACGAGCCCCGGCGCCGCCTCGCGGCCTCGGTGCCCGTCCCAGCCCTGGGCTGGACCAGCGCGCGCGTCGTCGGGCTCGACGGTGGCGAAGGCCGCGACCAGGCGGCCGTCCGGGTCGACGACCGCGTGCTGGACAACGGGCTCGTGCGCGTCGAGGTCGACGAGCACGGATCGCTCACGGTCAGCTCGGACGGCGTCACACTAGGCGGTGTCGGACGGCTCGTCGACGGTGGCGACGCCGGCGACTCCTACAACTACGCCCCGCTCGCGGATGACGTGCTCGTCGACGCCCCGAGTTGCGTCCGGGTAGCCGCGATCGGCAGCGCGGGACCGGTCGCCGGTGCGCTGCGCGTCGACCGCTGGTACGACCTGCCGCTGAGCAGCGACCTCGCGGGGCGGTCTGCCGACACGGAGTCGACGCCGGTGTCGATGCACGTCGAGCTCCGCACCGGTGAGCCGTTCGTGCGGCTGCGACTCGACTGGCAGAACCGCACCCGTGACCACCGCCTCCGGCTGCACGTGCCGACCGCCGTCGCGGCCGACCACTCGCACGCCCAGGGCCAGCTCGCCGTCGTCCGCCGCGGCCGCACCGCGGAGGCCGGGCCCGTGGGCGAGTACCCGCTCCCCACCTTCCCTGCCGAGACCTTCGTCGACGCCAGTGGCGCCGGCATCCTGCTCGGCCGCACCGTCGAGTACGAGGTCGTCGAGGGCCAGGACTCAGCCTCCACCGAGATCGCGGTGACCCTGCTGCGCTCCATCGGCTACCTCAGCCGCAACGTGCACCCGTACCGCAGCGAGCCGGCGGGCCCGCAGCTGCCGACCCCCGAGGCGCAGGTGCTCGGCTCGTGCACGATGTCGCTCGCAGTGATGCCGCACCGCGGCTCCTGGTCCGACGTCGGTCTCGCCCAGGCAGCCGAGGCCTACCTGCACCCCGTCATCGTCAGCGCCGGCACCGCCCCGGCCGAGACGGCACTGAGGCAGATCGAGGGGCTCACCGTCGGTGGCCCCGGCGTGCAGCTCGTCTCGCTGCGGCGACGCGAGGACGACGACACCGCCGTCGAGGTGCGCCTGCTCAACTCGAGCGACGACCCCACAGCGGCCGAGCTCGGTTCACCGGCCGTACCGGTCCGGTCGGCGTCGCAAGTCGACGGCCTGGGCCGACCCAGCGACGAGCTCGACGTCGAGGACGGAATCCTCCGTATTCCGATGCGCCCGTGGCAGATCGCCACGGTCAAGGTAGACCTCGGCGTCCCCCTCCCAAGCTGACCCAACGTCACTGAACCGCCCCAAACTCGAGTGCTCAGTTCCCGACGGTCGTCCACGTCAGGAACTGAGCACTCGACTGGGGTGGGGCACTCCAGAACGTCGAGTGCTCAGTTCCCGACGGTCGTCCACGTCAGGAACTAAGCACTCGACTGGGGGCGGGCGGGGCACTCCAGAAGGTCGAGTGCGCAGTTTCCGACGACGATCCACGTCAGGAAGTGAGCACTCGACGGGGGTGGGGCACTCCGGAAGGTCGAGTGCGCAGTTTCCGACGACGATCCATGTCGGGAAGTGGGCACTCGACTGGGGGTGGGGACGGAGTGTTCTTTCGATTGGCTTGGGGGGGCGAGGGTCAGGCGGTGAGGGCGTGGACTTTTCTGTCGGCGTCCTCGAGCCAGCAGGGGCCCTCCCAGCCCGCCACGCGTACGCGGTCGTCGAGGAGGACCTGACGGCGCTGGCCGAAGCCGGTGAGGATCAGCCCCTCGGCACCGATCGCCACCACGCCGTCACCCTCCCGCAGCAGCAGCGGCCCGTCGACGCCGGCACTGACCGCCGTCCGGCCGGCGCTGACAGCCCCGAGCACGTCGTCACCCTCGGCCAGCACCCAGGTCGTGGGTGATCCGGGCAGGCCGTCGCTGCCGTGCAGGTGGAAGTCGCTGCCCCCGACCGGAGTCGTGCCGGGCGTCTGGAGCCACCAGGCGAGCGGCGCTCCCCACGTCGGGACGAGGGCCCACGACGAGTGCCACACCTCCGCCACCTTCGGACGGTCCACGGGCAGCAGCCAGGCGCAGTCCGCGGCGAGGGGGTGGTTGATCGACAGCAGCCCGCCGCGGCTCTCGGCCTGCCCCGCCCACGTCTCGGGCGGTGACCGGAAGTCGACGAGACCGACGTCGCCGAAGACGTTGGCGTGCCCGACGTCGCGCGTGACCTCCTGCCCCGGCACGAGCGTGATCCCGTGCCGGCGGCCGACGGCAGGCAGCTCGGCGTGGTGGCTGGTCGTGTTGTGGTCGGTGACCGCGAGGAAGTCCAGACCGCGCGAGACCGCCAAAGCCGCAAGCCCGCCCACCGACAGCGACCCGTCGGAGTGCACCGTGTGGGAGTGGAAGTCGCCTGCGAGCCACTGCATCCCGTCGGCCGACGGCAGGTCCCGCCGCCGAGCCGGGCGATCACCACTGGCCCGCGCGTCCTCCGGCTCCGCCAGCCGGTGCTGCTCGACGACAGCCGCCCCCACCTCGCGCACCGTCAGCTCCATCTTCGCGCCCGCCGCCGGCACCCGGTGCAGCCCGATGAGCACGCACCACATCCCCGGCTCGACCGGCTGGGGCACGTAGCCCGGCGTCGCCCACCCCTGTGAGACGACGACACGGCTGCGTGCCCCACCCGACCACCCGACGTATCCCCCCGGCCCCTCGAGACCGAGGTCGAGCACGGCACCCGGCTCGGCGGCATACGTCATCTCGACCTCGATCGCGCCCGCCCCTGACCCGGGCACGTCGAAGGCGATGGAGCGGATCTGCGAGTCCGCCCGGTCCTCGGGCAGCCACGTGCGACTGACCCGCAGCAGCGTCGCGGACGTCATGGCACCGGACTGCTCGGCGACAGCAGCTCCCCCTCCGCGTCGTAGACGAGGACCCGCCCGGAGGCCGGGGCGACCCCCACGACCGCCCCGACCTCGGGCTCCTCCCCTTCCGGCACGACGACCTGCACCCGCTGGCCGTCGTCGGTGCGTGCCGTCACCAGCACGCTCGCCCCCAGGCTCTCGGTCGTCTCGACGGTCCCCTCGAAGACGAGCGGCCCCTTCCCGTCGACACGCGCGTACTCCGGCCGGAACGCCACCGTCACCTCGCCGTCGGGCGCCTCGCGGCCGGCCCACCCCGCCGCGACGGCGTCGACCCCCTCCAGGGCGCCGACCTGCAGCACGCCGCCGACGAGCTTGCCCGGCAGCATGTTCATCGGCGTCGAGCCGATGAAGTTCGCGACGAACGTGTTGGCCGGCCGACGGAAGATCTCCGACGGGGTGCCGAGCTGGCGGATGCGTCCCGCCTCCATGACGGCGATCTGGTCGGCCATCGCGAGCGCCTCGCTCTGGTCGTGCGTGACGAAGACGGTGGTGACCCCGAGGTCCTTCTGCAGCCGCTTGAGGAAGGTGCGCGCCTCGAGCCGCAGGCGCGCGTCGAGGTTCGACAGCGGCTCGTCGAGCAGGAACACGTCCGGCTGGCAGGCCATCGCCCGCGCGAGCGCCACGCGCTGCTGCTGCCCACCCGACAGCTCACCCGGCCGGCGCGCCATGAGCGCCGACAGCCCGAGACCCTCGCCCGTCTCGGCCGCCTTCGCCGCCCGCTCGCTGCGGCCGACCTTCCTGATGCGCAAGGGGTAGGCGATGTTGTCGGTCACCGTCATGTGCGGGAAGAGCGCGTAGTCCTGGAAGACCATCGCGACGTTGCGGTCACCGGGCGCCAGCCGCGTGACGTCGCGGTCGCCGATCGAGATGGAGCCGCCCGAGGCCTCCTCGAGCCCCGCGATGGTGCGCAGCAGCGTCGTCTTGCCGCAGCCCGAGGGGCCGAGCAGCGCGAAGAACGAGCCGTCCTCGACCGTCACGTCCAGACCGTCGATGGCGGTGACGTCACCCGGGTAGACCTTGGTGAGGCCGTCGATGCGAATGCTGGCCATCAGCTCTTGATGCCTCCGTGGAACCGGAACCCGTAGCGTCGGTTGACGAACAGGTAGAGCGCCACCACCGGCAGCGCGTAGACGAGCGAGAACGCCGAGATGAGAGGCAGATTCGCCTGCCCACCCTCGGAGTAGAACGTGTACATGACGACGCCCGCCGGGATCTTGGCCGGGTCGCGCAGGAGGATGTAGGCCGTGAGGAAGTCGCTCCACACGTTGACCAGCGCCCAGACGGCGATCGTCGCGAGCCCCGGTCGCACGATCGGGAGCACGACGTGGCGCAGTACCTGGGTCGGGCTCGCACCGAAGACGCGCGCGCTCTCCTCGTAGGACTTCGGGGTCGCGTCCATGAAGTCCTTGAGGATGAAGATCGCTGCCGGCAGGAGGCCGCCCGTCAGCACGAGGATCACGCCGGAGCGGTCGTCGATGAGGTTGAGCTGGAACATCAGCTGGAAGATCGGCACCATCGCGGCCGTGCCCGTGACGATCGAGCTGAGCAGCAGCAGCCCGTAGAGGATGCCGTTGCGTCCCGGGATGCGCACCCGCGAGAGGGAGTAGGCCGCCAGCGCCGCCAGCACGGTCACGCCGAGCATCGTGCCCGCCGCCAGGTAGACGGAGTTCTGGAGGGAGGAGAACGCGTACGGGTTCTCCGAGAGCTTCTGGAAGTTCGCGAGCGTCCAGTCGGGCCAGCTGACGTCGAGACCCGGCTGCGAGTCGAAGGGCGCCGTGACGAGCCACAGCATCGGCAGCGCCCAGAACGCGAGCACCGCCGCGAGGAACGCGACGAGCGCGAGGCGACCGACGACCGACCGGGTTCTCATCGGGACCTCACCGCCGCTCCCGGAGCAGGCGCACGTAGAAGAGCGCGATGACGAGGTTGATGAGGAGCATGATGAACGAGATGGCCGAGCCGTAGCCGAGCTGGCCGCCGTAGAGGGCCTTGTTGTAGATGAAGACCGGCAGCGTCTCGCTCGCGTGGTTCGGGCCGCCGGCCGTCAGCAGGTAGGGCGAGAAGTCGTTGAATGTCCAGAGGCTGATGAGCAGCGTGTTGGTGAGCACGTGCCCGCGGATGTGCGGCAGCACGACGTCGCGCAGCTGGGCGAACGCGCCGGCACCCGCGAGCCGCGCCGACTCGAGCTGCGACGGCGGCACCGCCCCGAGCGCCGCCGAGAAGAGCAGCATCGAGAACGCGGTGCCGCGCCACGTGTTGAAGACGATGATCGAGGCCATCGGGTGCTCGAGCAGCCACTCGGTGCCACTGGTCTGGAGCAGCGCGTTGAGCGTGCCGCCGTCACCGGAGAGGTAGGCGACCCAGAGGAACGCGACGATCGAGCTCGGCAGGATCCACGCCAGCAGCACCAGCGTCTCGACCACCGACCGCACGAGCTTGGGCACCGTGCGCAGCGTCCACGCGAGCGCGAACCCGGCGACGGTCTGCCCGACGATCGCCGATCCGAGCACGAAGAGCAGGGTCAGCCACAGCGAGTTGCGGAAGTCGGGGTCGGCGAGCGCGGCCGTGAAGTTGTCGAGGCCGACGAACTCGGGGTTCGCCGCCTGGATGCCGGTGAGGCGGTAGTCGGTGACGCCGAGGTAGACCGTCCACGCGGCCGGCACCACGAGGAACGCGAGCACGAGGACGAGCGCCGGCGCGACGAGGCCCGCGGCGCGCGCCCGGCCGAGGCCGGCCGCGTCGATCGAGTCGACCGGGCCGCCGGCGCGGGCTCCCGCCTCGCGGTTGCTGCGGACCTTCCGGTCCGCGGTGGCGGTCATCGGGCACCCGCCTCCCCCTGAAGGGGCGGGTGCCCGATGACTGCCACAGGGACCATCAGGACGTCGCCACCTTGTCGGCACCCCCGACGGCCTTGACGACCGCTGCCGAGTACGCCTTCGCGGCCTCCTCGACGCTCTTGCCCGACACGATGTCGGCCGTCGCCTGCTGCAGCGCCTGCGAGACCTGCGGGTAGACGGCGAGACCGGGCCGGTAGTGCGTCAGCGGCAGCACCTTCTGCGAGACGAACGTCAGCATCGGGTCCTTGGCGAGCACCTTCTCGTTGACGTCCTGGCGCGCCGTGATGCGTGCCGAGCCGGCGAGCAGCGCGTTGATGGCGTCGGCCGACCCGAGGAACTGGAGCAGCTCCCAGGCCTGCTGCGGGTACTTCGTGTTCGGGTTGAGGAAGTAGCCGCCACCGCCCGACATCGACACGAAGTCCGTGCCGCCGACGCCCGCGCCGGGCTCACGTGCGGGGATGAAGGCCCAGCCCACGTCGGTGTCGCGCGAGGTCATCGGGTTGGCTCCCTGGTCGGGGTTGACGACCGACCGCCAGAAGTAGTCGCCCTCGAGGAGGACGCCGACCTTGCCCGCGGCGAACGCGGCGAACGACTGGTCACGGCCCTTGGCGGCCTGCTGGAAGTTCTTGCTGGTCAGCCCCTGGTCGACGAGCTGCTTGTAGAAGGTCAGCACGTCGCGTACGGCCTTGGTGTCTCCCTGCCACTTGTTGTCGGCGTAGATCTCGGAGCCGGTGCCGACGAGCAGCGGCAGCACGCCCTGCATCGTCGTCGCCTCACCCATGGCGGTGCCGGCGTTGATCTGGATCGGCTCGACGCCCGAGATCGACTTGAGCTTCGTGCCGGCGTCGAGGATCTCCTGCCACGACTTCGGCTGCCAGTTCGCCGGCAGCCCGGCCTGCGCGAAGAGCTTCTTGTTGAAGTAGAGGACGCGCCCGTCGGTCCCCGCAGGTATGCCGTACGCCTTGTCCTCGAACGACGCGTTCGCCTGCACGGCCTTGGGGATCTGCGACCAGCCCTCCCACGACGTCACGCCCGACCCGGCGACGTCGGTGAGCGGCTTGAGGTAGCCGGCCTGCGCGAACTCGCCGACCCAGATGCCGTCGAGCGCCATGACGTCGGCGCCGGCCCGGCTCTTGAGGTCGAGCGCGACCTTCGTCTTGTACTGCTCGTCGTCGACACCCGACGGCTGGAAGGTGACCTTGACCGTGACGCCCTTGGCCTTCTGCTGCTCGGTGAACTTCGGGATGACGTACTTGGCGTACCAGTCGGCCTCCTCGGCGTTCTTGCCGCCCGCGATGGCGTTGGAGGTGATCGTCAGCGTGACGTCCTTGGCCCCGGCGTTCTGCGTCGGGTTGGCGCCGGTCGACGAGCCGCGGTCGCACGCGGCCCCGACGAGGGCGACGGACGCGGCGAGGCCGGCGATGACGGTGCGTCGGAGCGGGCGGGTGTGTGCCTGCCTCGGCGTGCCGTGGGTGGCGGAACGGACTTCCATGGTGTGGCTCCTTCTCCGATGGACGTGCTGGGGATGTCTGTGGCGAGCGGTGGTCGTCGCGGTCGCGAGGCCGGTGAGCCGGCCTGCCGGCACCGGCGGTCAAGGGGCGAGCAGGACCTCCGTCCCGGTGTCTCGGGCGCGGCCGAGGGTGCGCGGGTCTGCGAGCGAGGTCGTGATGAGCACCGACACGGACTCGAAGCCGAAGACGCGGATCGAGCCCTTGCCGGGAAACTTCGTGTGGTCGGCGAGCAGCACGACGCGCCCACCGCTCTCGACGAGGCGCCGCTTGGTCGGCACCTCGACCGACGTCGTGTCGAGGATCCAGCCATCGGAGTCGACGCCGCTCGTGCCGAGGAAGACGAGCGAGGCGCTCACGTGGCGCAGGGCGTCCTCGGTGAGCGGGCCGACGAGCGAGTGGTAGGCCCGTCGGAGGGCGCCGCCGAGGATGACGAGGTCGACGACGGGGTCGTGGCGCAGCTCGTCGAGGACGGCGAGGCTCGGCGTGATGACCGTGATGTTGCGGCCCCTCAGCTCACGGGCGAGGGCGCCGGTGGTCGTGCCGATGTCGAGCAGCACGGTGTCGCCGTCGCGCACGAGCTCGGCCGCACGGCGGGCGATGCGCTGCTTCTCCGAGGCTGCGTCGTCGGCGGCCTTCTCGTAGGGCTGGTCGATCTCGACCGGCAGTGCCGGCGCCGCACCGCCGTGGACGCGGCGCACGACGCCCGCGTCGGCGAGCTCGGCGAGGTCGCGGCGGATCGTGGCCGACGAGACGCCCAGTCGCAGAACGAGGTCCTGGACGGAGACCGCACCGTCTCGCACCTCGTCGGCGATGGCGCGTTGCCGCTGGTAGCGCACGATCGAACTGTTGCACAGAAATGAGCGAAAATGCGCGTTGGTGAGCGATGGATTCAACGGCTCTGAGCATTCGCTCAGGAGGGTGCGCGATCTGACGGGTCGTCAGCCGCCGATCAGCCATGCCGTGCCGGTGTTGACGTACTCCTTGCCGCATCGGCTGCACGCCCGGTAGAGCTTGCCGTCGCTCGTGTGCCGCGTGACCCACACGTGGTGCAGGTTCATCCGACACGTCACCGGATGGCGGGGCTGCGGCTCCGGCGCCGGGCCGCCGTCCGTCAGCGCGGCGTGCATGGATGACGACGACATGGCGACACCGAGGGCGTGGCGCCACGCGGCCACCCGGCCGAGCTCGTGCATCTCCGCCACCAGCTCGTCGTGGTAGCGGTTGCGCATCTCCGATGGGACCCCCTCGGTCGCGCGCTCCATCGCCGAGACCGCGAACCGGACCGATGCTCTCGTCTGCTTCTTCCTCACGACAGGCCCTCCTTCGGGACCGGTGCGAACGGGGTGCGCGGCCGGTGCGCAGCCGCACGGGCCCGGCCGGCTTCGGCCGCGCCGGACTCGGTGAGTCGGTAGTACCGACGCGCCGGTCGCCCCTCCCTGCTGGGATCGATGTCCTCCCACCGTGACTCCAACCAGCCGACGCGCTCGAGGCGGGCGAGGATCGGGTAGACCGTGCCGCCCGGCAGGCCCGCCGCGGTCCCGATCTGGGAGCCGTACCACTCGGCACCCAGGTCGCTCATCAGGACCTCGAGGATCAACCGCGTTGCCATCGTCATCCGAGGAGGCATAGTCGTACTCTATCTAGGGTCGACGACGGACGGAAGACCTCACAGCCTGGGGCGTGCAGGCCTCAGGAGGCGCGGCCGTCGCTGCTCATGGCGCCGGCGGGCGTCCCGGTGGCCGACGTCCCGATGGAGTCCGGATCGATGGTCAACGCGTCCGGGCTCGACAGGGTGATCACCGCACGCGCGACGACCTGGTGCTCCTCGATGGCGTGCCCGAGCGCGGTCAGCCGGTCGGCGACCTTGGCCTCCGTCTCGTCACCGACGAGGTCGACCGCCGCGACGAGGAACACCTTGCCGGGGCCGACGAACTCGAGGTGCAGGAACGTCACCCGCTCGACCTCGGGGCTCTCGTTCAGCTCGTCCAGCGCGCGGCGCCACACCTCGGCGCTCACCGCCTCGCCGACGAGGAAGTCGCGGTTGCGACGGATGAGGAAGATGGCGACGACACCGAGCAGCAGGCCGACGAGGATCGAGCCGACGGCGTCCCACACGGCCTGGCCGGTCACCTGGTGCAGGAAGATGCCGAGCCCCGCGATGAGCAGGCCGACGAGCGCCGCGGCGTCCTCGGCGAAGACGGCCCGCAGGGTCGGGTTCGACGTGTTGGCGATGAACTTCAGCGGCCGTAGCCCGCGCCGCTTCGCCTCGGCCCGGGTCTGTCGCGTGGCCTGGACGAACGAGACGCTCTCGAGCACGAAGGCGATGGCCAGCACGGCATACGCCCACGTGTACGACGTCTCCTCCTCCTCGTGGCCGAGCACCGAGATGCCGTGCCACACCGACACGACCGCGCCGGCGCCGAAGAGACCGAAGGCCGCGAACATCGACCAGACGTACGCCTCGCGCCCGTAGCCGAACGGGTGCCGCGCGTCGCGCGGCTGGGCCGCCTTGCGCTCGGCGAGGATGAGGAAGACCTCGTTGCCGGCGTCGGCCCACGAGTGCGCCGCCTCGGCGACCATCGACGCCGACCCCGTGATGACCGCGACCACCGACTTCGCGAGCGCGATGAGCGCGTTCGCGACGAGCGCGATGATGACGGTCAGCAGGCTCTCGCCGCCACCGCCGCCCTGCTCGTCTGCCTGCCCGGCCTCGTGATCGTCGCCGTGATCTTCATCGTGATCTGCATCGTGATCTGCATCGTGACTCGCCACGAGTGCCACCCTTCTCCGGACCGACCGCCGCCCGCAAGAGAGCGCCGCCCGTCATATACCCCCGACGCTGGTGGGGCGAGCGCTACGATCGCCGCGGCCGGCACGGCGCCGGCCCGCATACGACAGGGGAGTCGTGGCCACGCCGCACCGTCATCGCCGCTTGATGTCACTCGTCACGGGCGCGCTCGCCGTCGCCCTGACCGCCGCGCCCGTGATCGGGCTGGGCCCGTCCGCGGCACCCGCCCACGCGGCACAGACCAACGCCACCTCCAGCACCACGAGCCTGAGCGCGGCTGCCGCCACCGGCCCGTCGGTCAAGGAGCTCAACGGGTCCGTCACTTCGACGTCTGTGACCTTGGCGTGGTGCTGCAGCGTCACGCCACCGAGGACGTACACGGTCCGCCGGGACGACGGGACGGGCGACCCGAGCCCGACCGCGGGCACCCTCGTCTACGAGGGCACCGCGTTCCGGATGGTCGACACGACCGTCGAGCCGTGGACGACGTACCGCTACACGATCTGGGCCGACGACGGTGCCGGCGGCTACCTCGACCCGGTGTCCGGCACCGTCACCACCAGCATCCAGCGCGTCGCGAGCCTCAGCGCCGGGGCGGCGGGCGCCACTGCGGCGACGGTCAGCTGGGCCTCTCCACGCGACCCCGGCGTCGCGGCGGTCACCGTCACGCGTGCGGACCCGCAGGGGATGGCCCGCGTCGTCTACTCCGGCCTGGGGACGACGGTCACCGACACGGGTGTCATGCCCGGTGTCGAGTACACGTACACCGCGGTCGCGTCGGACGCCGCCGGCCGTCAGGGACCGGCGAGCACGCCTGCGCGTCTCACGACGAAGCGCACGTGGACGACGTCGACCGTCAGCCCGTATGCCGGCTGGCCGGGTGCGCTGGCCTGCGCGACGTCCACGTGGTGCCTGTCGGTGAACAACACCGGCACGTTCCAGGTGATGTCCGGCACGACGTGGTCGGCGCCCAAGGCCGCCTTCAAGGCGAACCCCCAGCCGATCTACTCACCACTCGTCGCGTCGCTGACCTGCCCCTCCCCCGGCCGCTGCTTCGCCATCCGCGGCAGCCTCGTCCTCGAGTACGTCGGCGGTGCCTGGCGGTCCACCGGGGCTCCCCCGTCCGCCTGGAGCTCGCTCGCCTGCCCGACGACGACCTACTGCGTCGCGATCCGCAGCGATGGCTGGTGGGCGGCACGCAACGGCACGACCTGGAGCGCCCTGAAGCGCATCGGCACGCTGACGGGAGTCGTCTGGAAGGGCGTCTCGTGCCAGTCGGCCGGGCGCTGCTTCGCGATCGCGTCCGGCAACACGACCTACAGCAACTGGCGGGCCACGCTGACGACGTCGGGCTGGGTCACCGGCTACCTCGGCAGCGCCGCCGACTACGGCATCGTCAACGCCATCTCGTGTGCGGCGACGGCCTGCCTCGTGCTCGGTGACGAGACGCGGTTCACGGTCTCCGGCTCGAGCTGGTCGGGGCAGCGGCTGCCCGCGAGACCGGACCTCACGGACTCGTCGAGCGAGATCTCGTGCGGCTCGGCCGGCCTGTGCGTCTCACGGGGCGGCGGCAACGTGACCCGCTGGTCGACGACTACCCTGCTCGAGCGCAGCCGGCTCAGTGCCGGCATCGGCCGGATCGCCGCGGTGTCGTGCCCGCGCAACGCCGGTGTCTGCTTCACCATCGACGACCGCGGCCGCTTCTACCGGTGGAGTCCGACGACGCACTGGGCGCTGCTGGGAACCTCAGTGCAGACGACCGGTGGCGTCAACCGCGTCGGCTGCCTCTCCACCACCGCCTGCTTCTTCGTCGACGAGAACGGCTGGCTGGTCTCGTGGAACGGCACCACCTGGACGCGCAGCGGCAAGCTCTTCACCCAGTCGGCCGTCGTCGAGTGCGCCGGTCCGTCGTTCTGCATCGCGGTCGACGGCACGAGCCGCGCCTACCGCGTCTGGACCAACGGCTCCTGGGGCGCGCTCAAGGCGATGCCGCTCTCGGCGACCGACGTCTCGTGTGCCAGCCCGACCCTGTGCCTGGCCGCCGACACGCAGGGGCGCGTCTCCCGCTTCGCCGGCCCCGGCTGGTACGCGCCGGTGGCTGCCATCTCCGACAGCTGGGGCATCGGGCCGCGCGTCTCGTGCGCGCCGGCCGGGACGTGCATGATCACCTCGTCCGCCGGTCTCTACCGGCGGTACGTCGGCACGAGCCTGACAGCGACCCAGCGACTCCCGCAGACCTTCCCTGCAACTGGCGCACTCCTCTCGTGCGGCGCGCCATCGTCCTGCCTGGCGCTCGCCGACTCGGGCGACTGGGCACAGTGGAACGGGAGCACGTGGACGGCGCACCCTGCCGACTGGAACGCCTACCGGCTCGGGTCCCTCTCGTGCCTGACGGCTGACCACTGCATCGGCACCCACGGCTACAGCAACGACTCGGCACCCGTCACGTGGAACGCCGGCGTCTGGTCGGGGGCACCGGACGGCACCTACTCGCCCGACTACGTCCCCTACGCACCCGAGTGCCCCACGGTCGCAACCTGTTTCGTCGCCGGCGGCACGACGGTGTCCCGCTCCACCTGAGCTGGCGTCGGCGGGCCCGGATGGCGTATGCCGTCAGGAACTGAGCACTCGACGGGAAGTTCCAATCGAGTGCTCGGTTCCCGACGCCCGATATGACCTCGTAGGTCCCCTTCGTGGGGGTGCCGAGCGCTACGATCTCGGCGTCCGGCACAGCGCCGGGCCGCATACGACAGGGGAAGTCGTGGCCACGCAGCACCCCCATCGCCGCTTCACGTCCTTCGTCACGGCGGCCGTCGCCGCCGCCCTCGCGGCCGCGCCGCTCGTCGCGCTGGGTCCGTCCGACAGCGCCGCGGCGGCCGCGCGACCAGTAGCGGTGGCGCAGCCGGCAGCGGCGCCCCCAGCAGCGGTGGGCGCGCCCGACGCCGCCGCCGTCGACCCGTCCGTCATCACCTTCACGGCCGAGCCCGGCGGGACGTCCGTCGCGCTGACATGGTGCTGCGGCGGCAACCCGATGAAGAACTTCACGATCCGCCGCGACGACGGCACCGGCACGCCGACCCCGACCACCGGCGCCCTCGTCTACGACGGGCCCCTGTTCAAGACGACCGACAGCGGCCTCGCGCCCTTCACCCGGTACCGCTACACGATCTGGGCCGGTGACGGCGCCGGCGGGTTCCTGGCCCCGGAGTCGATCATCACCGCCACCACGGTCCCGCCGGTCGCGCGCCTCGCCGCGAACATGGCCGGTGCCACGAGCGCCACGATCACGTGGAACGCCCCCACCGACCCCATCGTCGCCTCAGTCGTCGTCACCCGCACGGGTCCGGACAACGTGTCCCGAGAGGTCTACCGGGGCGCCGGCACGACGGCCACCGACACGGGCCTCGTCCCGGGCCTCGTCTACACCTACACCGCGCACGCCGAGGACACGTCGGGGCACAAGAGCCAGACGCGCAGCGCCCAGGCCACGACCCACCGCACGTGGACGGCGACCACCGCGAGCCCGTTCGTCGGCTGGCCCGGGGCGATGGCGTGCGCCACGAGCACGTGGTGCGTGTCGGTGCACAACACCGGCGCCTTCCAGGTGATGTCCGGGGCGACGTGGTCCAAGCCCGTGCAGGCCTTCAGCCCCGCCCAGGACCCGTCCTCGATCTACGAAGGGGTCATCGGGTCGCTGACCTGCCCCGCGGCCGGACGCTGCCTGGCACTGCGCAACGGCAACGTCATCGAGCTGAGCGGCGGCACGTGGCGTCCGACCGGCTCCCCTCTCACCGGGTGGAGCTCCCTCGACTGCCCGACGACGACCTACTGCATCGCGATCCGCCCCGACGGCCTCTTCACGACGCGCACCGGCACGACGTGGAGGGCCGCAGCCCGCATCGGCCCGCTGCGGGGCGTCACCTGGAACGACGTCGCCTGCCAGGCGGCGGCTCGGTGCTTCGCAGTCGCCACCGGCAACGCCACCTACAGCAACTGGCGCGGCACGCTGACCTCGGCCGGCTGGAGCACCGCCTACTTCGCCGACTACCAGGCGGGCAACCCCAGCACGATCTCGTGCTCCGCCAGCAGCTGCCTGGCCTTGGGCGACCGCATCCGCGTCACCGTGACCGGCACGACGTGGTCGTTCCAGAGCCTGCCCACCAGCACCGGCGTCGACGACTACGCGCAGCAGCTCTCGTGCGGCTCCCCGACCCTGTGCATGTCGAAGAACCAGGGCAACGTCACCCGCTGGAACAGCACCACCCTGCTGGAGCGCACCAGGCTGAGCGCCGGCATCGGCGAGCTGCGGGCGGTCTCGTGCCCACGCGCGACCGGCATCTGCTTCGCGACGGACGACCGTGGCCGCTTCTACCGCTGGACCCCGAGCACCCGCTGGGCGCTCCTCGGCACCTCGGTGGAGACGACCGGAGGCGTCGGCCGGGTCGGTTGCCGCACGACCACGGCATGCTCGTTCTTCGACCACAACGGCTGGCTGGTGAGCTGGAACGGCTCGTCGTGGGCCCGGTCCGGCAAGCTCTTCACCCAGCCGGCAAGCGTGGAGTGCTCGGGCACCACCTTTTGCATCGCCGTCGCGGGGGCCAGCCGGTCCTACCGCGTGTGGTCCGGCGGTGCGTGGGGCGCGGCGAAGGCCATGCCTCTCGAAGCGGTGGACCTCGCGTGCGCGAGCCCGTACCTGTGCCTGGCGATCGACCAGCAGGGACGACTGTCCCGGTTCAACGGCGTGGGGTGGTGGGCCCCCATCGCGACCATCACCGACCAGTGGGGTCGCGGACCCCAGCTGTCCTGCGCACCCGGCGGCCCGTGCATGCTGCTGTCGTCCAACAGCACGTACCGGCAGTACTCCGGCACCGCCCTGACCCCGGTGCGGCGGCTGCCCACGACGATCCCCGACGACGAGGCGCTGCTGCTCTCCTGCGGCGCACCCACCTCGTGCCTGGCCGTGCTCGACTCGGGAGTCGTCGGCCGCTGGAACGGCTCGGCCTGGACGTTCCAGCCGGCCCACCCCGACGCGTTCCGTCTCGGCTCGCTCAGCTGCGTCACCGCGACCCACTGCCTGGCGAGCCACGGCTACAGCAACGACGACTGGCCGATCGCCTGGAACAGCAACGGGTCGTGGACCGACGACGGCACGTATCCACCCGAGTGGCACAGCAAGGCCGAGTGCCTGGACCTCACGACGTGCTTCATCGGCGGCACCACGATGGTCTCCCGCTCGAGCTGAGCGGGAGACCCCCGGGGCCGTTCGCCTCAGGCCGTTCGCCTCAGGCCGTTCGCCTCAGGCCGTATGCCGTCAGGCCGAGTGGCGCACGACGTCGAAGCGGGTGCGGGCGTGGCCGGCATACCCTGGCCCCTCGGTGTCGTGCTCGACCCGCACGTCGCCGCCGGCCCGGCTGACGACGACCGTCGTCGTCAGCCGCTGCGGCTCGCCGTCGACGACGGTGAGCCCGTCGTCCTCGACGAGCACCGACTCCCAGCGGCCGTCTGCCACCGGGTCGAAGACGTGCAGCTCGACGACCTCGGGGTGGTGGTCGTGCGTCGACGCGGGCGCCTCCGCCCACATCGGGATCGCCGCGCCCGCCCGGGCGAAGAGCGGGATGCGCTCGCGCGGGGTGTCGACGGTGATCCGCCGGCCGCCCTCGTGCAGCTCGCCGGTGTGCCAGTCGTACCAGCCGCCCTCGGGCAGGTAGACCGTGCGCGAGGTCATCCCCTGCTCCGTGACCGGGGCGACGAGCAGGTCGCGGCCGAAGAGGTACTGGTCGTCGAGGTCGACGACCTCGGGATCGTGCTGGTGGTCGAGCACGAGCGGTCGCTGCACCGGCTCGCCCGTCTCCGTCGACCGGACGAACGCCGAGTAGATGTAGGGGATCAGCCGGTAGCGCAGCCGCACGGCGTCGCGGGCCAGCCCGTGGATCTCCTCGCCGAACGACCACGGGTACTGGTCGACGTTGTTGGTCTCGGAGTGGTTGCGGCAGAAGGGAGTCAGGGCCCCCATCTGCATCCAGCGCAGGAACAGCTCGGGGTTGGTGTCGCCCTGGAAGCCGCCGATGTCGGCGCCGACGAACGGCTGGCCCGACAGGCCGAATCCGCACGCCATCGGCATGCTCACCCAGAGGTGGTCCCAGCGGGCCTGGTTGTCGCCCATCCAGTTCGCGGCGTACCGCTGGATGCCCGCGAAGCCGGCCCGCGACAGGATGAACGTGCGCGCGTCGGGCTGCGCAGCGCGAAGGCCCTCGATGGTGCCCATGGCCATGAGCAGCGCGTACTGGTTGTGGTAGCGCTCGTGCTTGGCCCGGCCCTTGTCGAAGAGCATCGCCTCCGCTGGGATCTCACCCGTCGCCGGCTCGTTCATGTCGTTCCAGATGCCGGCGAGGCCCGACTCGACGTGACGAGCGTTGAGGTCGCCCCACCACGCGCGCGCCTCGGGCGTCACGAAGTCGGGGAAGACGGTGTTGCCCGGCCACACCTGCCCGACGTACGTGTCGCCTCCCTCGGTGCGGCAGAAGACGTCCTTCTCGAGGCCGTCGTCGTACACCTCGTAGCCGGGATCGTGCTTGACACCCGGGTCGACGATCGTGATGGCCCGATAGCCCTGGTTGGCCAGGCCCTTGAGCATGCCCGCCGGGTCGGGGTAGCGCTCCGAGTCCCAGGTGAAGACGCGGTAGCCGTCCATGTAGTCGATGTCGAGCCAGATTGCGTCGCAGGGGAACTCGTCGTCGCGGTAGCGCTTCGCGATGACCTCGATGTCCTGCTGCTTGTAGGCGTGCCAGCGGCAGTGGTGGTAGCCGAGCGACCAGATCGGCGGCAGCGACGCGCGGCCGGTCAGCCAGGTGTAGCGCTCGAGGATCGAGGCCATCGACGGTCCGGCGAAGACGTACTCGGTCCACTGGCCACCGTGGAAGGTGATGCGGTACTCGTCGTCGCGGCTGAACTCGTACTCGCCGCGGTAGCCGTTGTCGACGAACGAGCCGACGGCCGTGCCCGACTCGGCCGAGCGCTGGTGGAAGAACGGCACGGTCACGTAGTACGGGTCGAACTCGGTGCTCGTCATGTCGGCCCGCGGGTCGTCCGCGTCGAGCCCGGCCCGGAACTCGGCCGTCGCGTGCTCGTTGAGCACGTCGGTGTTCCACATCGTGAAGTCGCGGCCGCGGCGGTTGTGCCGGCCACCCTTCTCGCCGAGGCCGTAGATCGCGTCGTCGCGCCCGATCCGGCGCCGCGTCGTCCACGCGTCGTTGAGCGTCGCATAGGTCCAGTAGCGGCCCTCGGCGTCGGGCGCCGACTCGATGACGGCGGAGCCGTCCGTGCGGTGCACGTCGACCCGGAACGGGTCGAGCCACAGCGTCACCACGAGCTCGTCGGTCGTCAGCCGCCACGACCCGTCCGACTCCTCAGCGGTCCAGTCGACCGCCGCGCCACCGTCGGCGCCGAAGGGGTCGACGCACACGGCATACGTCGGCTTCTCGTCGAAGACGCCACCGCGGCTCAGCTGGAGGCGCACGACGTCGGGGCGCACGGCCTCGACGCGCAGCTGCTCGCCGTGGAGGCGGGCGAGCAGGCCTCGCTCGGTCCGCTCGACGGAGTCGACGCGCTCGAATCGGATGAAGTGGTCGGTCCTCATGCGTCCACCCAACCAAAGACGCGCCGCCACGACGAGCCCCGTCCCCCTGGCGGCCCAGACGACGTATGCCGTCCTGCTCAGTCGGTGACCACGGGCCCGACCCGGGGGTGGAGCACCGGGGCACCCGTCACCACCGGTGACCGACCCGCCGCACGGAGGACCCTCGCGACCACGAACGGGTGGAACAAGGACGCGGGCGGGCGGGCCAGCTGGAGCACGTCGTTGAACGCGACCGCCACCGGGAGCGAGGCGTGCGCGGCGAGGACCACGCGCCGGATGTAGCCGTTCAGCTGGTCGGTGCCGACGGGCTTGGGACCTCGAGTGGCCGGATGGCCGAAGTCGCCACCGACGGCGATCCGCCACGGCGCCTCGATGATGCGGGCAGCCCTGCGGTGGAATCGTCTCGGCAGGTCGGCGTCCCACACGCCCGTGCGCGCGACCAGCTGTCCGAGCGTTTCGGCCTGCAGGGCCGACGACGACATCCCCTGCCCGTAGATCGGGTCGAAGCTGCTCGACGCGTCACCGAGCACGACGAGGCCCGGGAGCAGATCGCGCACCTTCTCGTAGTGCCTGCGCTGGCTCGAGGGGAACCGGTAGGTGGTCACCTCCGAGACACGCTCGCACCGGTCGATGAGCTGGCCAACCGCCGGGGTCGGGAGGGTGGCCGCGAACTCGGCGATGCCGTCGTAGGACAGGGGCGGCACGTCGCCGTGGACGCCTCCCACCGTGACCTGCCAGCGCTCGCCCTCGATGGGGACCGCCGCTCCGAACCGGAAGGTGCCGGGGTTGTCGCTGCAGAAGACGAACTGCCCGTCGAGGTCACCGGCGGAGCGGCGCAGCGTGAAGGAGGTGTAGGCGATGTCGATGTCGACCCGAGTGACGGGCGGGTCGAGCAGGCCCCGGCTCGCGAGGTCGTGCGCGATGCGGGAGCTGCGTCCGGAGCAGTCGACGACGAGGTCGGCCGGTCGTTCCTGTCCGTCGACGAGGACCCCGGTGACCCGACGGCCGGACAGGGCGACACCCTCGACGGTGACGCCGTCCTCGATGGTCACGTTGGGCAGCGTCGCAACGCGGCCACGCACGACCGACTCGAGCAGTGGGCGCGACTGCGAGATCGCCGGCCTGCCCCAGTCGCCGCGCGCCCGGTAGGCGCCGCCCTGGAACACGAAACCGCCGGTGCCGTCGATGTGCACGGCGCCGCGGCCCAGGCACTCGTCCTCGATGCCGGGGAACCAGTCGCGGAGCCGGTCGAGTCCCGCCGAGAGCAGCAGGTGGATGTGGCGGCCCTGCGGCACTCTCCCGCGCGGCTCGACCGACTCGGGCAACCGCTCGCGCTCGAGGACCACGACCGACTCGGCGTGGTCCGACAGCGCCCGCGCAGCCAGCAGCCCGGCGATGCTCGCCCCGACGACGACCACCCGTCCCTGTCGCTGCCCCCGCACTGCCCGTCGCGCCTGACCGGCCACAGATCAAGGCTAGACGTGGTCAGGCGCCCCGGCCGGGAGTTTGATGGGGTCATGAGCGACTCCCACGACCCCGCCCAGCCGTGCAGCCGCGTCGGCGGCGACGCGCTCTCACCCGCCGACCCGACCCCGGGCATGACCCGGCACGTCGCGCTGCACACAGAGACGATGTGGTCGGGCACCGTCGACACCGAGGCGGGTGCCGTCTCCGGATGGCACCACCACGGTGACCACGACACGACGCTCTACATCGTGTCGGGCACCATGCGGCTCGAGTCCGGACCGAACGGCGAGCACGTCGTCGAGGCGGGTCCGGGTGACTTTCTGCGCGTGCCCGCGGGAGCCGTCCACCGCGAGAGCAACCCGGGTGACGCGACCTCGCGGGCCGTCGTCGTGCGCTGCGGCTCGGGCACGCCCACCGTCAACGTCGACGGCCCGGCCCGCGGCGACGCGGTCTGAGCGGGAGGAGATCCCGGCCGTGCGCGCCACCGTGAGCGAGACCGGCAAGGCCACCCCGGCCGACGCCTGGACACGCTACGAGAACCTCGACCTGTGGGCGACGTGGTCACCCCAGGTGCAGGAGGTCATCGCCGCCACCCGGCGCCTCACGCCTGGGCTCACCGGGCTCGTCGTCGGGCCGCTCGGGGTGCGCCTGCCGTTCGAGGTAACCGCCGTCGACGCGGCGGCGATGGCGTGGAGCTGGCACGTGCGGTTCGGTCTGGTGCACGCGACGCTGGACCACTCGGTGCGCCCGGCTCCTGGCGGCGGCTGCACGAGCGATCTCGTCATCGACGCCCCGGCGTATGCCGTCCTCGCCTACCGTCCCATCGCCGCCCTCGCCCTCCGCCGCCTCGTCGAGGCGTAGGAAGGTGAGCACTCGAGTGGGAGGTGGGCGTCGGGAACTGAGCACTCGAGTGGGAGCTGGGCGTCGGGAACTGCGCACTCGACGAGGACCCCGGCTTCGAGTGCGCAGTTCCTGACGGGATCCGGGTCAGCCGGCGGGGTCGCGCAGCAGGGTGTCGAGCTTCTCGTCGGCCAGGGCCTCGGCGCACGCCCGGACCACCTCGACCACGTGCGAGTCGGGGTCGAGCGCGACGAGGTCGTGCGCCGACCCCTCGAACTGCATCTGGCAGACCGCCGAGCCGAGCAGCAGCGGCACCGGGTCGGCGAGCGACGGACGCAGCGTGACCGCCTCGCGGCTGAGGCTCCCGACGTAGATCGGCTCGAGACCGTCGCCCTCGGCGGTGGGGCGCACGACGATGACGTGGACGTCGTCGGCAGCCACCGCGACGCTGATGGCTCGCCGCACGGTCGCGAGCGCGAAGGACGCGAGACCGCTGAGGTAGAGGGCGTTCCGCTCGGAACGGGTGCGGCGACGCATCATCCGCCGGCCGCTCGACGAGACACCGGGGCCGCGCTCGCCGACGATGTCGAGCCCGGGGTAGCGGCCGACCACGGTCACGTAGCCGCGGGAGGTGGCGACGTCCCAGCCGGCGTCGACGCACGTGCACCCGCACTCCGCGGCCGCGAAGTGAGCGTCGAGCTCGGCGATGACCGTGGCGGGGTCGTGCTCCGAGAGCTCCCTCCACTGGTGCTCGACGGCGACGGCGCGGTGCTGGGCCACTACGGCGTGGGCGACGTCCAGGGCCGCGCCGAAGCCCTTGGCCTCGGCCTCGGCCGCCGCCTTGGCCTTGGTCCTCTCGGACCACTTGAACAGCGGCACCTGGGGCAGGGCGGCTCGGAACGCCTTGCGCTGCAGGGCAGCCCGGTCCTTGGCCGACAACGGCGCCGTGTCGGGCGGGTCGGGGCGGCGGCGCAGCGGGTGGTTGTCGAGGTGCAGCGAGCCCAAGGTCTCCTCGGCCGCGCCGAGGGCGACGACGTCCTCGACCGCGTGGGCGTCGTGGACGCGCTGCTCGAGCTGCGCCAGCGACACGTGCTCCCCGGCCGGGGTCGCCTCCGCGGGCACGCCCGTCCGCACGACCGGACCGGCGTCGAGCGACGCGCGCAGTCCGGACGCGGAGGAGCTGAGCCGCACCTCCGGCGCGACCCTGAGCAGCAGGTCCACGTCGGTCGACCTACCTGCCCGCAGAGGTCAGCAGGCCGTCGATCTCCCAGGAGGTGTCGACGACCGTCTTCGCGCCCGCGCGCGGAGCCGGCTTCGCGGCGGCCTCGGCCGCTGCGGCAGCAGCCGACGCGGTCGACTCGGCGGCTGCCCGCGCCCGCAGGCTCGCGAGCCAGCTGCCGCGGTCGGTGCCGTACGTCGCAGCGGTGCTGCGCGGCGGCATACCGAAGCGGGGCGGACCCGCGGCCACGGAAGCGTCAGCAGCCCGGGAGCCGGCGGCCTCGCGTGCCGCCAGGCCCGCACGGGCCTCGGCGCGCTGGTCGGCGAGCGTCCAGAACTCCCAGTCCGCGGGCGGCGCGGGCCAGGACGGGTCGGGCATCCAGTCATCGGTCGGCGCCCACGACGCCGACGGAGCAGGCCATCCCGGAGGAGCGTTGAAGCGCACTGCCATGTCTACCCCCTTAGAACAACAACCCTCTGATGCGTTGACGGGCCGACCCTGACGACCCCCACATTCGGCACGGTACGACCTGTAGCAGGGCAAAGTCATTGAAATGGACAAAAACGCCATCCCGCGCGGATCGTCCATACCCCCCGGACCCGGCCCGGCTGCACTCAGGGACCGCTCCGGGGTCGCTCGGGGTCGACCCCGATGGGCGACGCCGCCCGTGGCGGTCACGCTGGACGCATGACGACGAGCACGCTGCCGGCACCGGTCACCAGCCCGACGGCTCCGGTCCGTCCGGCCGCGACGGGCCCGACGGGCCCGACGGTCGAGGCCGCGAGCCGACCCGACCGGGTCGCCCTCCTGGCGCTCGTCGCGCCGCTGCTGCTCTTCGCCCACGGCATCGCCGACTGGGTCGACGGGCTCGGCGGTCCCGACGTTCTCGGCGGGCCCGGCGGTCTCGACGGTCTCGGCCCGGCCGGGACCCGTGGCCCGCTCGCCGTCGCCACCGGGGCACTGCTCGTGCTCGCCAGCGCGGGACTCGCGTGGCTCACGACGAGCCTGGGTGCGCGGGCCGAGCACCTGCCGGTCGCGGTGCCCACGGCACTGCTCGCCGCGTTCGGCGCGGGCGCGACCGGGGCCGTCTGGGTGGGCAGCCTCACCGGCTTCCTGCCCGCCACCGTGCCCACCGCGCTCGCCGCCGGAGGTCAGGTGCTCACGGCGCTCGCGCTGGCACTCGTGCTCGCCACGACGTGGCTCGAGGGCCGTATGCCGGCCGGCTCGCTCGGGCTCGCAGGGGTCGCTGCCGCCCTGCTCGTGCTTCCCTGGGGCCTCGAGCCGTTGGGTGCGCTCGTGCTGCTCATCGCCTTCGCGCCCCTCACCCGACCAGTGGGGAACAGCCCGCGGGCGGCCTGACGCCGCCCGATCTTCTCGACGAGCGGAGTCGCGGATTCGGTCGCAGGATGGGTCCCATGTGCCCGACATGGGCGCATCTGCACCATTCCCTCACCCCACGGGAGCCCATCACATGCGACACCCCAGCCTGACCAGACGTGGCGCGGTCGCCGTCGCGTCGCTCGCGCTCGCGTCGACGGCCGCCTTCGGCAGCATGGCCTCGGCGTCGACCACCGCCGAGCCCGCCTCGACCCCGGTCACCATCAACACTCCCGACGGCCGGCTCATGAGCTACGTCGTCAACGCGAAGGCCGCCAACCCCGGCCAGACCCGCCTCGTCGAGCGGGCCGTCGTCGCGGCCGGCGGCGTGGTGGTCCAGTCGTGGCCGCAGATCGGCGTCGTCATCGCGCACTCGAAGGTCTCGACGTTCCGGGCCGACGTCGTCGCCGAGGGCGGCAACGCCGTCGAGTCGGTCGGCGCCACGCGTACGGTCGCGGTGTCCGAGGGCACCCCCGAAGGTGCCGCCGCGGCCTGGGGCCGCGGCGCCTCGGGCTACAAGCAGGGCGCGAAGAAGGCGTGGAACGGCGACGTCGAGGCCGAGACCACCCCGGCCGGCGCGACCGACCCGCGCGAGGGCGAGCAGTGGGACCTCACGATGATCAAGGCCGACCAGGCCCACAGGATCACCGACGGCTCGCGCAACGTCCTCGTCGGCGTGCTCGACAGCGGCATCGACGCCGACCACCCCGACCTCGTGAAGAACCTCGACGTCGCCAACTCGATCAGCTGCGTCGACGCCGGACGCCCGTCCACCACCGGCTGGGAGCCGACCACGAGCGACCACGGCACCCACGTGGCCGGCACCATCGCCGCCGCCCGCAACGGCGTCGGCATCGTCGGCGTCGCCCCGAACGTGCGGCTGGCCTCCGTCAAGGTCGTCAACGACGACGGCTTCATCTACCCGGAGTACGCCGTCTGCGGGTTCGTCGAGGCCGGCCTCAAGCACATGGACGTGACGAACAACAGCTACTACGTCGACCCGTTCGAGTTCTACTGCGAGGACCAGCCCGACCAGTACGCCGCGAAGGAAGCCGTGCGTCGCGCCGTCGCCTGGTCGACCGAGCAGGGTGTCGTCCACGCGGCCGCTGCCGGCAACTCGGCCCACGACCTTGCCGACAAGTCGTCGTTCAAGGACACGACGAGCCCCGACGACCAGCCTGCCGCGGGCCAGGTGAGCCGCACGCTCAACAGCGGCTGCAACGACATCCCGACGGAGCTCCCGGGTGTCGTCACGGTCTCCGCCGCCACGCGCACCGGCTCGCTGGCGTACTTCTCGAACCGCGGCCTCGGCGTCATCGACGTCGCGGCGCCCGGTCGCAGCATCCTCTCGACGGTCGTCGCCGGCAACGGTTACGGCCTGAAGAGCGGCACGTCGATGGCGTCCCCGCACGTCGCCGGAGTGCTCGCCCTCATGAAGTCGGCGCACCCGAGCTGGACCCCGGCCCAGATGGTCGAGAAGCTGCGCAGCCAGGCCGACGACCGTGCCTGCTCGGCGCAGGAGGTGCCGCCGCCCGGCCGCACCGGTGGCCCCGACTGCACCGGCCCGCTCGCGGACAACAGCTTCTACGGTGAGGGCATGGTCGACGCGCTCGACGCCGTGAGCTGACCAGTCCCACCCGTCTCACCTCACCGAACGCGGTGTTCGGTCTCGAACTCAGTGTTGGAACACGGTTTTCGAGACCGAACGCCGCGTTCGCGCGTTCAGGCGGGGGTGCGGAGGGAGCGGACGGTGCGGACGAGGAGCACCAGGGCGACGAGCTGGCTCGTCGCCACCACGACGACGAGAGCCGTCAGCGACCGGTCGTAGAGCCAGCCGGCCACGAGCCCGCCGACGATGGCGAACGCGCCCTGCACCCCCGCGAAGACGCCGTATGCCGTCGCCCTCCGCGGCGCCGCCACGACCTCCGCGACGAGCGCCTTCACCGTCGAGTCCTGCACCCCGTAGGCGAGCGCCCACACCGCCACGCCGAGCAGCGCCACCCACAGTCGCCCCGTGAGCGCCAGCGGCGGCACGAGCGCGACGAGCACCGGCACGAGGTAGAGCACCGCCCCTCCTCGGCGGTCGTAGACGAGCCCGACGCCCAAGGCGGCGAGCGCCTCGACGGCCATCGCGCCGGCATACACGAGGGGGACGGCGGCGACGGCGACGAGGCCCGCGACGGTGAGGTGGTAGCCGATGATCCCGAAGGTGACGAGCCCGCCCGTCGTGAGCCCGGCGGCGAGCGCGTAGCCGAAGAACTCGCGCGGCAGCCCCGTCCCGACGGCGTCGGCGAACCAGCCCCGAACTCCACGCGGGTCCGATGAGACCGGCTGCGCCACAGGGTCATCCGGATCAGCAGACGTGACCGGCGCTGCGGTGTGGACCTCGTCGTAGACCGACGGGTCGGGCACCCGTGAGCGGATGACGGCGAGCAGCAGCATGACCGCCACTCCCGGGACGGCGAGCACCGCCATGCCGGGCCAGATCGCCCCGGCCGCCCCGATGACGGCCGCGACGAGCAGCGGCCCCGCGAACGCCCCGACCTGGTCGAGAGCCTTGTGCACGCCGAAGCCCCGACCGCGGCCCACGGCCGACGCCACGTGCGCGAGCAGCGCCGACTTCGAGGGGCTGCGCACGGCCTTGCCGGAGCGCTCGAGCAGGATGAGCACGGCCGCGAGCGCCAGCCCCGCTCCCCCGACGAACGGCGTCACGGCGAGCAGCGGCACGCAGACGGCGGTCAGGCCGTAGCCGAGGATCGTCAGACCCCAGTAGCGACCGGTGCGATCGGCGAGCGGGCCGAAGACGAGCCGCAGCACGAGGGCCATCGCCTCGCCGGCACCGGTCACGAGGCCGACGACGACGGCGCTCGCCCCGAGCGAGGCGAGCAACGGCCCGTACATCGAGCGGGCGCCCTCGTAGACCATGTCGGCGGCAAGGCTGACGAAGCCGAACCACCACACGACCCGCCAGGCCGACCAGCGCCGGCCGACCCGTGCGTCCGTGGCGTCCGTGGCGTCCGTGGCCTCCGTCATGCTGGGAAAGGTAGCAACGTCAGGCTTAGCCTGATCCGGTGAGCAACCCGGACCGCCACCCCGACGAGGTCGTCTGCGCCGCCCGCGAGGGTGGCCCGTCCAGCGCGGTCGTGCTCCCCTACCGCGAGGTGCCGCTGGGCGGTCCCCGCGCGATGCCCGTACGCCGCAGCCTCCCTCAGCGCGAGCGCTCGCTCATCGGGGCGTGGTGCTTCGTCGACCACTACGGCCCCGACGACGTGTCGCAGACCGGGGGGATGGCCGTGCCCGGCCACCCGCACACCGGGCTGCAGACCGTCTCGTGGCTCTTCACCGGCGAGGTCGAGCACCGCGACACCACCGGAGCCCACGCGTTCGTGCGTCCGGGCGAGCTCAACATCATGACCGCCGGCAAGGGCATTGCGCACTCCGAGTACTCCACGCCCGGCACGACCGTCCTCCACGGCGCGCAGCTGTGGGTGGCGCTGCCGGAGGCCGACCGTTTCGCCACCCCCGGTTTCGAGCACTACGCCCCGCCGGTCACCGAGGTGGACGGGGCGCGCGTCCTCGTCTTTCTCGGCACACTCTTCGGCCAGACGTCGCCGGTGACGATGTTCTCCGACCTCGTCGGCGCAGAGGTGACGCTCGAGCCGGGGCGGTCGCTCACGATCACGGTCGATCCCGGCCACGAGCACGGGCTGCTCTGCGACACAGGGCTGCTCACCGTCGGCGACGCCACTGCCAAGCCCGGCGAGATCGTCTTCCAGGCGACCGGAGCCGAGCGGGTCACCGTCGAGGCCGGCCCCGACGAGCCGGCCCGCTTCCTCGTGCTCGGCGGCGCACCGTTCGGCGAGCAGATCGTCATGTGGTGGAACTTCATCGGCCGCAGCCACGACGAGGTCGTCGGCTTCCGCGAGGAGTGGCAGCGCGCCCGCGAGGTGAGCGGCGACGAGAACGGCGGCGAGACGGCATACGGCGTCTTCCCGAAGGAGTGGGAGCACACCCTTCCCGCCCCCGGCCTGCCGAACCTGCGCCTGCGCTCGCGAGGCTGACACACGAAGCAGACTGAGCACTCGACTCGAGGGCGCCGTCGAGTGCCCGTCTTCCGTTTGGAGGCCGGCGCCACGCAGGGGAAGGATGGCGACCATGCGCGCTACGACGATCCACGCTGCCGGCGACATCCGCCTCTCCGAGGTGCCCGACCCGACCATCGAGGCCCCGACCGACGCCATCGTGCGCGTCACGGCGGGCTGCATCTGCGGCTCCGACCTGTGGCCGTATCGCGGCGAGAACCCGATCCGTGAGGGCTCGACGATCGGCCACGAGGCCGTCGGCGTCGTCGAGGCGGTCGGCTCCGAGGTCAAGGACTTCCGCCCGGGCGACTTCGTCGTCATCCCGTTCTGCCACTGCGACAACACGTGCCCCGACTGCCTGGCGGGCGTGCAGTCCGCGTGCCCCAACGCCGACGGCACGTCGAGCGGGCAGGCCGAGCTGACTCGCGTCACCCAGGCCGACGGCAGCCTCGTCAAGACCGACGGCATGCCTGACGACGCGCTCGTGCCGTCGCTGCTCGCGCTCACCGACGTCATGGCCACCGGCTGGCACGCGGCCGTCGCGGCGGGCGTCCGCGAGGGCTCGACCGCGGTCGTCGTCGGCGACGGGGCAGTGGGTCTGTGCGGCGTCATCGCCGCCCAGCAGCTCGGCGCCGAGCGCATCGTCGCGATGTCGCGCCACGAGCCGCGCCAGGCTCTCGCTCGCCGCTTCGGTGCGACCCACGTCATCGCCGAACGCGGCGACGAGGCCGTCGCCGCCGTGATGGAGCTGACCGGCGGCATCGGCGCCGACGCGGTGCTCGAGTGCGTCGGCACGCACCAGTCGATGGACACCGCCTTCCACGTCGCCCGCGCCGGCTCGACCGTCGGCTTCGTCGGCGTGCCGCACGGCGTCGAGCTGCCCCTGCGCCGGATGTTCGTCCGCAACATCGGTCTCGCGGGCGGCATCGCGCCGGTGCGCCGCTACCTGCCCGACCTCATGGAGCGGGTCCTCGACGGCCGCATCGACCCGGGCCTCGTCTTCGACCTCGAGCTGCCGCTCGACGCGGTCGCCGAGGGCTATCGCGCCATGGACGAGCGCCGGGCTGTCAAGGTCCTCCTGCGCCCCTGACCCCACCCGCCGACCGGGAGAGCAGTTCGCTGCGCTCTCCCGATCGGGTATGCCGTCCGAGTGACCCACGCCCGCCTCATCGACACCGCCGCGCCCAGCGCTCCCCGTGGTGTGGTGCTCGTGCTGCACGGTGGCGCCGCGCGCCGCAGGCCGATGCGGGTCAGCCCCACCCAGCTGTCGGTGCTGCGGATGGTGCCGATCGCGGCGCGCATCGCCCTCGCGGCCAAGGGCGAGCTGGCCGTGCTGCGCCTGCTCAACTCGACCCGCGGCTGGGACGCGCACCACACGCCGGTCGACGACGTGCGCTGGGCGCTGCGCGAGGTGGCCGAGCGCTTCGGCCGTGACCTGCCGGTCGGTCTCGTCGGCCACTCCCTCGGCGGCCGCGCGGCCCTGCTGGCCGCGGCCGAGCAGCCCGTCGTCAGCGCGGTCGCCCTCAACCCGTGGGTGTACCCGCACGAGGGGCACCTCGACCTCACCGGTCGGCAGGTGCTGCTCGTCCACGGCGACGACGACCGCGTGGCCCGCCCGACGAACTCGGCGGCGGTGGCCCGTGACCTGGCCCGCACCGCGCGGGTCGGATACGTCACTGTCGAAGGCGGACGGCACGCGATGCTGCGCCGGCACCACGTCTTCGACGGCCTCGCAGCCGGCTTCACGACCGCGACCCTCCTCGGCCGCCGGCCCGAGGGGCCCGGCGCCGACGCCGTGGCCAAGGCGCTCGCGGGCGAGCAGTGGCTCGACGTCTGAGCCCGATTCGTCACCATTCGTAGGTTGTTGACGAGTTCATCCCGTAACACGGTGCTTACTTTGCAGTCACCCCTTTCGCGCAATACAGTCGAGGCATCCCTCCGCGACCGGTCCGGAACTAGGTGAGGACCTGGATTGGCCCCGAGATTTGCGTCCGTCGATGACTACATCGCGTCCTATCCAGAGGAGACGCGCAGTCAGCTCGCCGGTGTGCGACGGACCATCCAGCAGGCGGCTCCCCACGCCGCGGAGAAGATCAGCTACGGCATGGCGACCTTCACCGTCGACGGCAAGCCGCTGATCTACTACGCCGGCTGGAAGAACCACGTCGGCCTCTACCCGGTGCCGACGGGCGACCCCGAGTTCGAGGACGCCATCGGTCCCTACCGGCGGGCCAAGGACACCGTCCGCTTCCCGATCAGCCGGCCGGTCCCCCTCGAGCTCGTCTCCGAGATCACCGAGCTCTGCCTCAAGCGCCGGGCCGCGATCGCCGAGGCCTCCGAGAGCTGACCGCCCTCTGTCACGTCAGCCGGGGCCGACCGGGTTGAAGCGCAGCGTCACGAGCTGGAACGGTCGCAGCTCGACCGTCACCTGCCGCCCGTCGGCCCGACCGGCGTCCCCCCTGCCCAGCGCCCGACGCCCGTCGAGCACCGCCGACTCCTCCTCGAGCAGGTCGACCTCGGTGACGGCAGACCACTCGAAGCCGGTGCGCCCGCCGGAGCGCGCCCGGCCGCCGCGTGACTCGTAGAGCCGCACGACGACGTCGCCGCTGCCGTCCTCGGCGAGCTTGACCGCCTCGACGACGACGGCCGGGTCGTCCACCTCGACGACCGGGCCGACGGAACCACTTTGCCCCCCGGGCGAACCCAGCGCACCGACCAGCGGTAGGTGGACGGCATACCCGTGCTCGACGGCCTCCGCGACGTCGGCCCCGGGCACGATGCCGAAGCGGATGACCTGCTCGCCGACCTCCTCCGAGCTGTCGGTCGTCGGGTCGGGGAAGGACGGCGAGCGCAGCAGTGTCAGCCGCATCGTCGTGACCGGCTCGCCGGCGTCGGTGACCGATCGGCGGACCGCGTGGCCGTAGGTCGCCTCGTTGACGAGGGCCACGCCCCAGCCCTCCTCGCCGACGTGCAGCCACCGGTGGGCGACCATCTCGTGGCGCGCGGACTCCCACGACGTGTTCTCGTGGGTGGGCCGCCGCAGGTGCCCGAACTGGATGTCGGCGCTGCTGTGCGGCGCGAGCACCGACACGGGGACGTATGCCGCCAGGGCGCGCTCACGCTCGCGCCAGTCGACCCGCACCTCGACGTCGACGCGCGGCGAGTCGGCGGTGACGGTCGTGCGCTGCACGAAGGTGGAGCGCCCCACCGTGCCGCGGGCCTCGACGACGGCGCGCAGCGGGCCGCTCTCGACGACCGAGACCTCGACGCCGACCGGCGACGTCCACGTGCGGCTGTGCGGCTTGTCGATGTCCCAGGCGTCCCACATCGCCGGCACGTCGGGGTGCAGCCGCAGCTCCGCGGCCCGGGCGCCCTCCGGCAGGACGGTGCGGTCGCCGTGGCGGTGGTCGACGAGCGACTCGATCGACCCGTCCGCCGAGATCGTCACGGAGACAAGGCCGTTCGTCAGGGTGCGCCCGTCCACCGCGACCGGGTGCGCGGGCTGCTCGACCACGACGCCACCGACCGACAGCGCGGGCACGTCGACGAGCACGGGACCGGGACCGGCGTCGACGACCTCACGCCGCGCGTACGGACCGGCGTTGAGCAGGCCGCTGCCCGGCGAGAGGAGCGTCAGCGCCTCGTCGACGAGAGCCCGCAGCTCGGCGGTGAGCCGCTCGAAGTCGTCGCGGGCCTCGCGGTGCACCCACGCGATGGCACTGCCGGGGAGGATGTCGTGGAACTGCAGGAGCAGCAGGCGCTCCCACACGAGACGCAGCCGCTCGGCCGGCCATTCCCCCAGCCCGCGCAGGGCGACGAGCGTCCACGCCAGCTCGGCCTGACGCAGCAGCGCCTCGCAGCCGCGGTTGCCGACCTTCATCGCGCGCTGGCTCGTCAGGGTGCCCCGGTGCAGCTCGAGGTAGAGCTCGCCCGTCCACGTGGGGGCTCGGTCGGCGTACTCCTCGCGCACGCCGTCGAAGAACGACTGGGCCGTGCCGACCTCGACCGCGGGCGAGCCCTCGAGCGAGCGGAGCCGCCGGGCCCGCTCGAGCATCTCGCGCTCGGGACCGCCGCCACCGTCGCCGAAGCCGAACGGGATGAGAGCCCGCCGCGAGCGTCCCTTGTCGAGGTGCTGCCGGGCGGACCGGTGCACGTCGGCGCCACCGAGCTTGCTCTCGTAGGTGTCGGCGGGAGGGAAGTGCGTGAGGATGCGGGTGCCGTCGATGCCCTCCCACCAGAACGTGTGGTGCGGGAAGGTGTTGGTGTCGTTCCAGCTGAGCTTCTGCGTCAGGAACCACTCGGCGCCGGCGAGCCGCGCGATCTGCGGGTAGGCCGCGGAGTAGCCGAACGAGTCGGGCAGCCAGACGCCGCGGCAGCGCAAGCCGAGCTCGCGCTCGAAGAAGCGCTGCCCGTGGAGCAGCTGGCGCACGAGGGACTCGCCGCTCGGCATGACGCCGTCGGCCTCGACCCACTGGCCGCCGACGGGCTCCCACGTGCCGGCCGCCACGGCGTCGGTGATGCGCTGCCAGATCGCGGGCTGCCGCTCCTTCATCCACGCGTACTGCTGGGCGGACGAGCAGGCGAAGACGAGCTCGGGGTAGTCGGCGGCGAGCGCCGTGACGTTGGCGAAGGTGCGCGCGCACTTGCGCACCGTCTCGCGCACGGGCCAGAGCCACGCGGAGTCGATGTGCGCGTGACCGACGGCGGTGAGCCGCTGCGCGCTCGTGACCGCGGGCGCCGCGAGCACGTCGGCGAGGGCCGCGCGCGCCGCGGCGGCAGTCCTCCGCACGTCGTGGACGTCGAGGGCAGCCAGGGCGTCGTCCAGCGCGGCCGTCACCTCGAGGCGGCGGGCGTCGCGGTCGGGCAGCTCGGTCGCCAGGTCGACGAGCACGTCGAGGTCCATCGCGAGCCCGAAGACCTCCGGCTCGAACACGGCGACCTCGACGTCGCCGAGGACGTAGCGCGGCTCGGCACCGGCCGTCGCCACCTCGCCGAGCCCGGTCGGGCGGAAGCCGTGCTCCATGACGGCCGGGTTGCCGGCGGCCTCGAGGAAGAGGTGGATCGGTTCGCCGCCACGCGCCTCGGCTGCGACGCGGTGCCACCGGTTCATCGGGTGGATGCCCTTGAGCGGGGTGCCCTCGGCGTCGTGGAGCAGGCCCTCGGCCTGGAACCCCGGCCCCTCGCCGCGGAAGCCGAGGTCGACGACCACCTCGACGCACTCCCCGTCGAACGCCTCGGGCACGGCGCCGGTGATCTCGAACCACCACGTCGACCACGGCTCACCCCAGGGCGTGCCCGGCCCGACCGGCTCGAACCGGCCGTCGGCGGCTGAGGCCAGCGCCTCCGCGACAGGCACCGGCTCACCCGGCACGTGCCACGCGGACGTGGTGAGCGGCATGCGGTCGCGGTGGACCGCAGGGGTCACGTGCTCGGCGAGCAGGCGGCGGGCACGGCGCAGGACGTGGGCGCTGTCGTCGAACACCCCCCGACCCTAGCCACGCGGCAGACGCGCCGGGCGGCTCAGCGCCGGCGGATCAGCCCGGCGACGACTCGATGACGGAGAGGACGTTGCCGGCCGGGTCGGTGAACCAGGCGATGAGCGGGCCGCCCTTGCGGAAGACGCCCTTCTCGTCGGTCTCGGTGGGCGTCCCCTCGTACCGCTCGAAGGTGACACCCCGCGAGGTCAGCTCGTCGACGGCCGCCTCGACGTCGTCGACCGGGAAGTTGAGCACCGTGAAGGTCGCGGGCTGGTGGTTCGGCTTCGGGTAGACGACGACCGGCCGGTCCCCGGCGAGACGCAGCGTGAGCATGCCGTTCTCCTCGGTCACCGAGAGGCCGAGCGTGTCGGCGTAGAACGCCTTCGCCGCAGGGATGTCGTCGACGGAGAACCCGCCGAACGCCTTGGAGCTCTCGAGCACGGCCTTTGTCCCTTCCTCCGCAGGGCACCGGTCGCGCCCCGTCCCTCCCAGTCAAGACCCAGAGAGGCGCATGCGTGGCCGGACCGGCGAAAAGCCCCGTCACCGATCCAATCCGGAAGGCTCGCGGCGTCGAACCCCACCCGGAGACGGTCGATGACGACCCCCCGTCTGAAGCAGAGCAGGTTGGACGGCTGTGTCTCCTCGTCAAGGAGGAAGAACAGATGCGCACCAGCACCACTCGCACCACCACTCGCACCACTCGCACCACCACGCGGATCGCGGGCGCCGGCCTTGCCGCTGCTGCCGCGATGGCACTGTCCGTCGGCCCCGCCTTCGCGGCCGACGGCTGGGTCAGCGCGAACCTCGAGCCCGTGCCCGGCAGCGAGGTGTCCGGTTCCGGCACCGCCCAGGTGACGGTCACCGGCAACACGATCAAGGTCGAGATGGCCGCACGTGGCCTGCTGCCCGACCAGCCGCACGCCGCGCACATCCACTTCGCGGCGGCCGCGCGTCACGAGTGTCCGACCATCAAGGACGACACGAGCGGTGACGGCACCATCAACACGACCGAGGGCGGGCCCGCCTACGGCGACATCGTCGTCTCGCTCACGAAGACCGGTGACACGAGCCCCAAGAGCGGCCTCGCGGTCGACCGCTTCAGCACCGCCCCTGGGGGCAACCTCAGCTACGAGCGCGGCAGCATCACCGTGTCCGACGGTGTGGCCGCGGCCATCGCCAAGGGCCAGTCCGTCGTCGTCGTGCACGGCGTGGATCACAACAAGGACGGCAAATACTCGGGCGACACCAAGAGCGACCTCGACCCGAAGCTGCCGACCGAGGCGACCGACCCGGCCCTGTGCGGGGCGCTGCACGTTGCGCCGACCGGCGGCATGCACACGGGCGGCGGTCTGAGCGGCACGACCAACACGAACGGCATGCTCCTCGCCGTCGGAGGCGTCGCGCTCGTCGCCGCTGCCGGTTCCGGCGCCTTCGCCGCCCGCCGCTCAGCCCGGTCGCGCTCCTGACCGGCTGACCTACCGGGGACGAGCATCACGTGACAGAGCCGAACGAGGCCACGTCGGGCCGCCGCGTCACCGCCGGTGTCGCGGCGGCTGCCACGGCGTCGGCGCTCCTGCTCGTCGTGGCCGTCGTCGCGCTCGTCCTCGGCCTGCGTGGCAGCCCGTCAGCGCCCGGAGCGGAGGGCACCCCGCCCGCTGCACCGCCGTCAGGCAGCGCGCCGGCGACCGTCGGCGCGACAGCCTCCGACTCCCCCGCACCGTCGGTGTCCCCCGGTCAGGGTGGGACGCGGGCGGCGGGGAGACCAGGCACCTCGGGGGCCGCGCCTGCGGGCACTCTGCAGGGCGGCCCCTTGGCGGCCTCGGAGCCCACCCTGCTCGAGATCCCCTCCATCGGCGTCCGCTCGCGCACCTTCGTGCCGCTCGGGGTCCAGCCTGACGGCACGATCTCAGTGCCCGGCACCGCCCAGGAGGTCGGGCTCTACGACGGGGGCCCGACCCCCGGACAGCTCGGCTCCTCCGTGATCGCCGCCCACGTCGACACACCGTCCGGCGTTCCCGGAGTCTTCTACCGCCTCGGCGCGGTCAAGGCGGGCGACGTCATCGAGGTCACGCGCCGCGACCGCTCGCACCTCGTCTTCACCGTCGACAAGGTCGCGGCCTACGAGAAGTCGCGCTTCCCGACCGACCTCGTCTACCGGAGCGATTTCCGACGTGCCGAGATCCGCCTCGTGACGTGCGGTGGGCCGACCGACAGCCGCAACGAGTACCGCGACAACGTCATCGTCTTCGGCCACCTCACGAGCGCTTCCTGAGCGCGCTCGACCACCCGTGACCACTCGCAGCCAAGGGGTCGGCCCTCTCGAGCCGGTCACGCGTGAGTCATGTGACTCGCGTCACAAGGCGCGAAGGTATGCCGCGGGTAAAGACGCCCAAAACGGACCTTCAACGAACTTTCCGGCGAGTCCCCGTTACCTCAACGTGACTTTTGCCCGCAACGTCGTCTACTCTTCCGAGGGTCCGGCCACCTGGTCGGGCGCTCGCGAGGTGGACCGCCTAGTCCTGTCACCGCCTGACGAGCGAGAGCAAACCTTGTGACAGGAGCGGAGGAACCACACGTTTCTCCGGGCGTCCGGCGCCACGACTCCGGACGTCCTTGGGGTGAAGTACTCGCCCGGATCGCGACTCGTCGCGGACCGGGGGAGAGCCGGGCACCTTTCCGCCCGAACCCGACAGCTAACTTCGTAGGCGCGGAGAGGTACACGTGTGAACAACGAGATCATCCGCGGCCGCCATCGTGCGCCTGGCCGCCACAACCCCCTCAACGAGCTCAAGATCCTCGCCCGCGAGACGGCTCAGCCGGCCATGAAGGGCGCCGTGTTCGTCGCGGCCACCGGTGGCCTCGTCGCCTCGTTCGCGAACCCCGCGAGCGCCGAGCCGCTGTCCGGCACGACCGCCGGTGCTGCTGCCGTCGGCCCGACCACCGGCGCCGTCCCCGCCGCCTCGACCGCCCTGGCGAAGATCGGCTACGCGCCGGCTGCGCAGAAGGCTGTCACCCAGCGCGCGACGGCCACCAAGCCGCGCGTCATCGAGGACATCCAGGTCAAGACCGAGCGCGCTGCTGCCAAGGCCGCCGCCGCCAAGGCCGCCACCGAGCGCAAGGCCGCCGCCGAGCGCGCCTCGCGTGACCTCACCCGCCGCACGCTGACGTCGACGACGTCGACGACCAAGTCGGTCAGCAACGGCTCGGTCCCGAGCGCCTCCTCCGGCATGCGCTCCTCCTACAACTGGGCCACCAAGGGCCAGTGCACCTGGGGCGCGCTCGCCAAGTGGCACGCGTCCGAGGGCTACTACCCCGGTGGCTGGACCGGCAACGCCATGGAGTGGGCCTCCGGCGCCGCCAGCGCGGGCTACACCGTGACCGGCACGCCGCGCACCCGCTCGATCCTCGTCATGCAGCCCGGCGTGCACGGCTCCTCCAGCGTCGGCCACGTCGCCTGGGTCACCGCCGTCAACGGCAACGAGGTCACCATCATCGAGATGAACGCCCTCGCCGGCCCGTACAACTACAACACCCGCACCCTCACCGACGGTCCGGGCATGAAGTACATCTACGCGCCGTGACCCACGCGCAGACCCCCGCGGTCTGAGCGCTCGTCGCGAAGGGGAGGATGCCGACGGCATCCTCCCCTTCGTCGTGCCCGGACCGTCCAGGGAGCGTTCCGCTCGTCACATCCGGCGACGACGGGAATGACAGCTCTCCTGTCCGACTTGTCGCCCACGTAGTTGAAGGCTCCACCGCACTGCATCGAGGCGCGGGAGCGAGCCGCCGACCATCCCCGACAACGTGAGGAGCAGGCCTGTGTCCACGGCCTTCGAGACCATCCGCATCGGCCGCTGGGACCTCCCCCAGCGCTTCGTCATGGCCCCGCTGACGCGCAACCGCGCCGGCGCCGGCCAGGCACCGACCGAGCTCAACGCCGAGTACTACGGCCAGCGCGCGAGCGCCGGCCTCATCATCACCGAGGGCACCCAGCCGAGCGCCGTCGGCCAGGGCTACCTCGACACCCCCGGCATGCACTCCGACGAGCAGGTCGCCGGCTGGCGCCTCGTCGCCGACGCCGTGCACCAGGGCGGCGGCCACGTCGTCGTGCAGCTCATGCACGCCGGCCGGGTCGCGCACCCCGACAACAAGGGCGGGCTCGAGAGCGTCGCCCCGAGCGCCATCGCCGCGCCGGGCTCCATCGTCACGCCGTCGGGCGAGCAGCCGTATGCCGTCCCGCGGGCCCTCGAGACCGACGAGATCCCCGCGCTCGTGGCGGAGTACGTCCACGCGGCCCGTCAGGCGATCGCAGCCGGCCTCGACGGCGTCGAGGTGCACGCCGCCAACGGCTACCTCCCGCACCAGTTCCTCGCCCCGTCGAGCAACCAGCGCTCCGACGCGTACGGCGGGTCGCCCGAGAACCGGGCCCGCCTCACGATCGAGATCACGAAGGCCGTCGCCGAGGCCATCGGCGCCGACCGCGTCGGCATCCGGGTCTCGCCCGCGCACAACATCCAGGGCGTGCTCGAGGAGGACGAGCTGGAGACGGCCGCGACCTACGAGACGCTCGTCGAGGGCATCGCGCCGCTCGGCCTCGCCTACCTCAGCATCCTCGGCGACCCCGAGTCCGACCTGGTGCGCAACCTGCGCAAGCGGTTCGGCGGGCCCGTCATCCTCAACACCGGGTTCGCCTCGGTGACCGGCCTCGCGGAGGTGGAGGACATCCTCGAGCGCGACCTCGGCGACGCCGTCGCGGTCGGGCGCGAGTTCCTCGCCAACCCGGACCTCGCCCGCCGCTGGCGCGAGGGTGCCCCGCTCAACGAGCCGAACCCGGCCACCTTCTACGGCGGCGGCGCCGAGGGCTACACGGACTACCCCAGCCTCCCCTGACACGCCGTCGGGAAGTGGGCACTCGACGCTGCTTTCGTCGAGCGCCCGTTTCCTCACGTCGGGAAGTGAGCACTCGACGCTGCTTTCGTCGAGTGCTCACTTCCTGACGCTCAGGTGGGCTCGGGCGGGTCCTGGCCAGGAGGTGTGGGGTCACCGAGCCGGCGCTGCACCCACGTGACGTCGTGCCAGGCGCCGAACTTGTGGCCGATGTCGCGGTAGGTCCCGACCGTCTCGAAGCCCATGGCTGCGTGCAGCCGCCCGCTCGGCACGTTCGGCTGGGTCATGCCGGCCGCGGCCATGCGGTAGCCGCGATCGGCCAGGCGCCGCAGCAGCTCCTCGTAGAGCCGGCGGCCGCCGCCGCGGCCCCGGCGGTCCATCCCGAGGTAGACCGACACCTCGCACGACCAGCGGTAGGCCGCGCGCTCCTTGAACGGCCCGCCGTAGGCGTACCCGACGACCTCGCCGGCGTCCTCCAGCACGAGGAACGCGTGCGAGCGCTGGGCCGCGGCGATGCGCCGGCCCATCTCGTCGGGGCTCGGTGGGTCCGTCTCGAACGTGATCGACGTGCCCGTGACGTACGGCGCGTAGACGGCGGCGACCGCCGCGGCGTCATCGGCCGTCGCGTCTCGCACGATGGGGTGCTGCATGCGCCGATGCTAGGCCGCGTCTAGCGTGGAGCCGATGAGCACTGCCCCGACCCCGCCGAGCCGGCGCCCCAACATCGTCTTCGTGCTGAGCGACGACCACGCCGCCCACGCGATCGGCGCCTACGGCTCGGTCGTCAACCGCACACCGCACATCGACGCGGTCGCCACGTCGGGCGCGCGGCTCGACAACCTCTTCGCGACGAACTCGCTCTGTGCGCCCAGCCGGGCGACGATCCTCACCGGCACCTACAGCCACGTGAACGGCGTGACGACCCTCGACACCCCGATCGACGCATCGCAGCCGACGTTCGTCACGGCACTGCGCGAGGCCGGCTACCGCACGGCCTTCGTCGGCAAGTGGCACATGGGCGACGGCTCGACCGGTGGTGTGAGCCACGACCCGCAGGGCTTCGACCACTGGGAGGCCCTCATCGACCAGGGCGAGTACCACGACCCACGCTTCCTCACGGCCGACGGGCTGCGCGTCGAGCAGGGCTACGTCACCGACCTCATCACCGACCTCGCCCTGCGCTGGGTCGAGAGTCTGGAGGGCGACGAGCCGTGGTGCGTGCTCGTGTGGCACAAGGCGCCGCACCGGTCGTGGGAGCCGGACGCCGAGCACGAGGGCATGTATGCCGTGGGCGCGCCCGGCGTGGACGGGCTGATCCCCGTGCCGGCGACGTTCACCGACGACCTGTCGGGCCGCTCGGACACGGCCCGCCGTGCCGCGATGCGGATCGCCGAGCACCTGACGGCCGAGGACCTCAAACAGCCTGTGCCGGAAGGCCTCTCCCACGACGAGGAAGCGTTGTGGAAGTACCAGCGATACATGGAGGACTACCTCGCGTGCGTCGCCTCCGTCGACGACAACGTCGGTCGGGTCACCGACTGGCTGCGTGAGCGCGGCGACCTCGACGACACGATCGTCATCTACTCCTCCGACCAGGGCTTCTTCCTCGGCGACCACGGCTGGTTCGACAAGCGGTTCATGTACGAGGAGTCGATCCGCATGCCGTTCGTCCTCTCCTACCCGGCGGCCATCCCGACCGGCCGTTCGTTCGACCGCATCGTCACGAACGCCGACATCGCGCCCACGCTGCTCGAGGCCGCGGGCGTGACCGTCCCGGCGCGCATGCAGGGCCGGTCGTTCTGGGGCAAGCTGACGGGATCATCTGAGCCCCAGCAGGATCCGGACGCCGAGGGCTTCTACTACCGCTACTGGATGCACGACGACAGCAGCCACCAGGTCGGCGCCCACTACGGCTACCGCACCCGCGAGCACACGCTCATCCACTTCTACAACGACGGACTCGGCCTGCCCGGCTGCTCCGACCGGCGCTTCCCCGCCGAGTGGGAGCTCTACGACAACGTGCGAGACCCGGAGCAGCTGCACAACGTCGCCGACGACCCGGCGCACGCCACGGTCCGCGAGCAGCTCGAGGCACGGATGTGGTTCGCGCAGAAGGCGGTCGGTGACGAGCCACACCCGGAGCAGCCGGTCCCGCGACTTGTCGCCGAGGGAGTGGTCAGCGGCTAGGGCGCTCGCCCGGCCGGAGGGACCACGATGGTCCCGCAGGAGCCGTAGCGAAGGGCTCGGGCACTGTGGTTGAAGACCCCTCGGGTGACGGGCACCCCGGTGAGGTCGCCGAGCAGGCCGCCCCCCTGCTCCTTGAACTTCACACCCGGCGAACGACCGACGATCTCGCCGGGCGTCATCGCCGGTGCGGAGCAGATCGGGCAGGTGAGGTCCACGTCCATGCCAGTGGGACTCACGCGGCGACCACGGCGTTCCGGCAGACTCGATCCGGCGGCCCCGACGGCCCGTGGGCGGCGTCAGCCACGGTGCTTCGCCAGCTTCTCGAGCGCGTCGAGCGCATCCAGCGACTGTGACCTGAGGTCGCGCAGGACCCGCTGCTCGTCAGCGTCGAGGTGACCGAGGAGGAAGGCCGCGGCCTCGCCGCTGTCGACGTCGAGCGCAAGGTGCCGCAGCGTCGCGCGCGTCACGGTCGCGTCGTGGTGCAGGCCGATGACGTCCTGGGTGGCCTCGGCCACCTCCTCGATCTCGCGGATGCGCGACCCTGCGACGGGAGCGGCTGCCTCGGCCGCGTAGCGCAACCGCTTGGCGGCCTTGCGCACGTCGTGCAGCCGGGTCGCCTGCTCGTCCGCGTCGCCGGCGGCCCGCACGAGGGCGATCCGCTCGACGACACGGTCGAGGTCGTGCTCGACCCGCTTGCGGGCGAAACCCTTGCCGCCGCGATCCGAGGCAGCCGTGACCGGAGGGTCGCCTACGACTGCGTCGAGCAGACCGAGCACCGCGGCATACCTCGTCGAGGCCAGCGTCTCGTCGACGACGTCGCCGGCGGCCGTGAGGTCGAGGCGCAGGCGCGCGCGCAACCCGCTGACGGCGTCGTCGAGGCCCACCGGCTCGGCGTCAGCGAGCAGCGCCTCCGTGTGCTCGATGACGACCTCGACGTCGCGGGCGCGCCCCAGCAGCACCGACACCCACCGCAGCTCGTCGCGCAGCGGGTCGGTGGCCGAGCGCTCGAGCACCGGCCGGAAGGTCGCGAGCGCCGAACGGATGCGGCGGATGGCCACGCGGACGTCGTGAAGCCCCTCGGGCTCGCCGGCGCCCAGGGCCTGCTCGGCCACGGCGAGCGCCTCCCGCTGCTCCGCGAGGCGTTGACGCACCAGGGACGCGGCGGACGGCATACGCCATTCCTACCCGTGGCAGGGACCGCGAGCCACCCCTTCGGCGGAACCTGTGAACCCTCAACGGACCCCTGCCGCTCACGGCGATCGAAACGTACAGTCGAAAAGGTGGCACGGGTCACCGCTCCCCCTGCAGTCGACACCGCCGCCCCTGGCGCCGGGCCACCCCTGCGCGCCCGCCTTCTCGCGCCACCCGGGGCAGCGGTCGAGGCTGCCGAGCCGCCACCACCAGACGGGTCGTGGCAGCGCACCCGCCGCCGGCTGGCGGCGGCCCCGCGCTGGGTGTGGGGGTGCGTGGCCGTCCTCGTCCTCGTCGCGGCGGCAGTGACCACGTATGCCGTCACGCGCCCGCCGAGCCCTGCGCCCATCACGCAGCGCGACGTCGACCTGACCGTGCAGAAGGGGCTGGAGCGCCAGGCGGAGGCCGACGCCGCGGCACCCGCCGACGCGAGCGTCGCGCACGCCGCGATCGCTCCCTCGCTCGTCGTCATCAGCACCCGAGGCACGTCGGCCGGGCGGCAGTCGCAGGGCAGCGGCGCCGGTGTCGTCGTCAACGCCGACGGCACGGTGCTCACGGCGTTGCACGTCGTCGAGGGCGCCACCGCGATCACCGTCGCCTTCTCCGACGGCACCAGCACGCCGGCGACGATCGCGTCGCGCAAGCCCGAGAGCGACATCGCGACCCTCACCCCGGCGAAGCTGCCCGAGACGGTCGTGCCGGCGGTGCTCGGCGGCGGGGTGGCGGTCGGCGCACCCGTCTTCGCCGTCGGCCACCCGCTCGGGCTCACCGACTCGCTGTCGGCCGGCGTCGTCTCCGCGCTCGACCGGACCGTGCGGGTCGAGAGCAACCGCAGGCTCGAGCACCTCATCCAGTTCGACGCAGCCGTCAACCCCGGCAACTCCGGCGGGCCGCTGCTCAACCGGGCCGGGCAGGTCGTCGGCATCGTCACCGGCCTCGCCAACCCCACCGACCAGTCGCTCTTCGTCGGGATCGGCTTCGCGGTGCCCATCGCGACCGCGGGCGGCGGGGGCGGCGGCATCGCGCGCTAGGCACCAGGCCGCACACGTCACGGGCCGCACACGTCATCAGCACGACCCACCAGCAGCAGGGCAGCACGACCAGGCAGCAGCGACAGGAGGACGGCATGGAGGGCGAGGCAGGCAAGGGGCAGACGGGCTGGCAGGGTGGCGGGCAGGGTCGGCACGAGCTGGAGCAGGCGCTCTACGAGGTTAAGCGGACCATCGTCGGCCAGGACCTGCTGCTCGAACGCATGATGGTCGCCCTGCTCGCGCGCGGGCACCTGCTCGTCGAGGGCGTGCCGGGGCTGGCCAAGACGATGGCGATCAAGACCCTCGCGCACGCGATCGGCGGCGAGTTCCAGCGCATCCAGTTCACGCCCGACCTCGTGCCGGCCGACCTCATCGGAACCCGCATCTACAACCAGCGCGACGGCGAGTTCCAGGTCTCGCTCGGGCCCGTCTTCGCCAACCTCGTGCTCGCCGACGAGATCAACCGGGCTCCGGCGAAGGTGCAGAGCGCCCTGCTCGAGGTCATGCAGGAGCGCCAGGTGACGATCGGGCGCGAGACCTTCCCGGCGCCCGACCCGTTCCTCGTCATGGCCACGCAGAACCCCATCGAGTCGGAGGGCACGTATGCCCTGCCCGAGGCCCAGGTCGACCGCTTCATGCTCAAGGTCCTCATCGGCTACCCCTCCGCCGCCGAGGAGTTCGTCGTCGTCGAGCGGCAGATCTCGGCCGCCGTCACCACGATCAAGGTGCTGGACCCGGAGATGCTGCGCGTCTTCCAGCGCGAGACCGACGCCGTCTACGTCGACCCTGCGGTCATCGAGTATGCCGTCCGGCTGGCCGCGGCGACTCGCGAGCCGGCGCTCGTGGGCCGGGACGACCTCTCTCGTCTGCTGACCTACGGAGCGAGCCCGCGCGCCTCCATCAACCTCGTGCTGGCCGCCCGGGCGCTGGCGTTCCTCCGCGGGCGCGACTACGTGCTGCCGGGCGACGTGGGCGACCTCGCGCGAGACGTGCTGCGGCACCGCATCGTGCCCTCCTACGAGGCGCTGGCCGAGGACCTCACGCCGGACGACCTGCTGACGCCGATCATCCACGCCGTCCCGGTGCCGACCGCCCCGCTGCGCGAGCAGCAGGTCCGCGAGCAGCAGGCGCGTGGCTCGGTGGCCGGGGCGTTCGGGGCGGAGTCCGGTGGGATCCCCGCAGGTGGCACCGCCGGCACTGCGGGCACGGTCGGTGACTCGACATGGGCGCGACCGACACGCTGACCGCCGAGCGGCTGCTCCGGCACCTCGAGTGGAGGGTGGTGCGGCGGCTCGACGGGCGGCTCCAGGGCGACTACCGCAGCCTCTTCCGCGGGTCGGGGCTCGACTTCACCGACCTGCGCGAGTACGAGCCCGGCGACGACCTGCGCCACATCGAGTGGAACGTCACGGCGCGGCTCGACACGCCCTACGTCCGCGAGTTCGTCGAGGACCGGGAGCTGACGGCGTGGCTGCTGCTCGACCACTCGGCGTCGATGGGTTTCGGACCCGTCGACCGGCAGAAGCACCTCGTGCTGGCGGAGGTCGCGACGACGTTGGCGCACGTGCTGACCCGCGGCGGCAGCCGGGTCGGGGCGATCGTCATGGACACCGGGGTCGACGCGATCGTCCCGCCGGCGTCCGGGCGCATCCAGGTGCTGCGTATCGCCAAGCTGCTGCTGGACCGGCGCGAGTCCCGCGCCGCCGAGGAGCCCTCCGCTGCCCCGTCCGGGTGGCGCGACCGGCTGCGGCCGAGGACGGGGCGGGCGGGCGGAGCCAGGCGGCCGGCATACGGCGCCGGGGCGCCCGACCGAGCCACCGAGGAGCGGACGGTCACCGACCTGGCGCTCCTGCTGACGGCGGCAGCGGGCATCGCCCGCAGACGTGGGCTCGTGCTGGTCGTGTCGGACTTCATCAGCGCCGAGGGGTGGGAGCGGCCGCTGGCCCGGCTCGCCCGGCGGCACGAGGTGGTCGCGATCCAGGTCGTCGACCCGCGCGAGAGCGAGCTGCCCGACGCAGGCGGCGTCTACGTCGAGGACGCCGAGACCGGCGAGCAGATCTTCGTCGACACGAGCGACACGGTGTTCCGGCAACGGCTGGCGACGGCGGCCGACGCGCGGCAGGCCGACCTCGAGGCGCGCGCCCGCAAGGCGGGGGTGGACCTCTACACCGTGCGCACCGACGACGACCTCGTGCGGTCGCTCATGCGCATCTCCGAGCTGCGGCGACGGAGACGGCGATGAGGAGACGGCGATGACGCTGACGTGGCCGTGGGCGCTCGCGGGACTGCTCGTCGTCCCGGTGCTCGTCGTCGGCTACCGGCGCGTGCTGCGGGTGCAGGAGCAGCGGCGCGCCGCCCTCGCCGAGCAGGGCCTCGTCATGCCGGCACCGCGCCGCGGCTGGCGGCGCCACGCCGGACCTGCCCTGCTCATCGGGGCGCTCACCGTGCTCGTGCTGTCGCTGACCCGCCCGGTGGCGACGTTCGCCGAGCCGCACCGCGAGGGGACGGTCGTGCTGGCCTTCGACGTGTCGAACAGCATGGCGGCCAAGGACGTCAAGCCCTCGCGGCTCGAGGCGGCCAAGGCCGCGGCCCGCGGGTTCGTCGAGAAGCAGCCGCCGTCGGTGCGCATCGCGGTCGTGGCCTTCGGCGGCACGGCGCTCGTGACGCAGCGACCGACGGAGGACCGGGCCGCCGTGCTGGCAGCCGTCGCCCGCCTCAAGCCGTCGGGCGACACGTCCCTCGCGGACGGTGTCCTCACCGGGCTGAGCGCGATCGTCGGCAAGCCCGTCAAGGCGCCCGGCGACGCGGAGGCGGGAACGCAGGACGAGACGCCGATCGGCTTCCACGGCGGCACCGCGATCGTGCTGCTGAGCGACGGTGAGAACACGGCCTCGGCCGACCCGGTCAGGGCGGCCGAGCTGGCGTCGGCGGCCGGGGTGCGCGTCGAGCCGATCGGGCTCGGAACCCCGGGGGGCACCGTCATCGAGGTCGACGGGTTCAGCATCGCGACGGCGCTCGACGAGGCGTCGCTGCAACAGATCGCCGAGACGACGGGCGGCACCTACCGCCGGGCCACGGACGCTGCGTCCCTCGCGGCGGTCTACGACTCGATCGAGCTCCAGTGGACGACACGCACCGTGCCGCACGAGGTGACGTCGTGGCTCGCTGCCGCGGCAGCCCTGCTGCTGCTCGGCGGCGCGACGATCTCGGTGCTGCGCCAGGGGCGGGTGATCTGAGTGTCCTTCGGGCTGCCCGTGCTGCTGCTGTCGCTCCTCTCCCTGCCGCTCCTGACCGGCGCCTACGTGTGGCAGCTGCGGCGCCGCCGGCGCCAGGCCGTGCGCTTCTCCAACGTGGCACTGCTGAGGTCGGTGGGCGCCGGGTCGCGCTCGTGGCGCCGGCACGTGCCGATCGCCCTGGTGCTCGCCGCGCTCGGACTGCTCGGCCTGGCCTCGGCGCGTCCGACCGTCAGGGCGCAGGTGCCCGTGTCGAGCTCGACGATCATCCTGGCGCTCGACGTCTCCGGGTCGATGTGCTCGACCGACGTCGACCCGAACCGGCTGGCCGCGGCCCAGGCTGCGGTGCGGTCGTTCATCGAGAACCAGGACGGCGAGACGAAGATCGGCTTCGTCGTCTTCTCCGGCTTCGCGCAGCTGGCGGTGGCCCCGACCCTCAACCGCGACGAGCTGCTCGCGGCGCTCGACGCGGTGACGACCGGGCGCGGCACGACGATCGGCGCGGCCATCCTGCGCTCCATCGACGCGATCGCCGAGCTCGACCCGAACGTCGCACCGTCGGACGCCGTCGCCGAGCCGACGACCGACGGGCCGGGCTCGGCCGACCCGACGCCCTCGCCGACACCGACGCCCGGCGCCGGGACCGGTGGCCCGGGCACGGGCGACAAGCCGGCCGTCGCACCGGAGATCATCGTGCTGCTCACCGACGGGGCCAACACCCGCGGCGTCACGCCGGCCCAGGCGGCGGAGCAGGCCGCGGCCCGTGGTGTGCGGGTCTACCCGATCGGGTTCGGCACGACGAACCCCACCCAGATGGCGTGCACGCGAGAGCAGTACGGCGGGTTCTCGCAGCCCCGCACCCGTGACTTCGGGGGTGGGCCCGGCGGTGTCGGCGGCGCGGGCCGCAACTTCCTCGTCGTCGACGAGGCCGCGCTCAAGGGAGTCGCCCAGACGACCGGCGGTGAGTACTTCGCGGCGACCGACGCCGATGCCCTGACCAAGGTCCTCGCCGAACTGCCCAAGCACGTCACGGTGACCGAGCAGGACGTCGACCTGAGCGCGGCGTTCGCCGTCGTCGCTGCGACCGTCCTCCTCGCGGGCCTGGCCCTGTCGATCGGCCGCCCCCGGAGAGCCTGACCGCACGACCGACCGCACGACCGACACCCGAAGTCCGGTCGCGTGTCCGATTCGGACAGCTTTGTCCTCCCGCACGGCCTACCGGCCGGTCACTCCCTGCCCTGTGCCAGCCTCCATGGCGTCGCTCACCAGCCCGTTCCGGCTGCCGAGCGCGCTTCTCACCGACGAGACCACGGAGGCGTCCGCATGCCAACCCCGTCCCTCTTCCGCCGCACCGCCGTTCGGGCCACCGCGCTCATCGCGGCCGGTGCGATGGCGGCGGTCACAGCGCCGGCGTCCGGTGCCGGCGCGGCGCCGTCTGCCACGCCCACCGCGCGGTTCGCCGCCGACCCGACGACCCTCGTCAACACCTCGATCGGCAACAACGGCGACGGCACGACCTTCCCGGGCGCCGCGATGCCGTTCGGCATGGTGCAGAACAGCCCTGACACCCGGCTCAAGCAGTACGCGTCCTACGACTACGCCGACACGACCACCGTCGGCTTCAGCCAGATCCACCTGTCCGGCGTGGGCTGCCAGACGACCGGTCTCGTACGCCTGATGCCGACGACCGGGGCGGTGACGAGCTCGGACCCGACGGCATACCGCTCGGCCTTCTCGCACGAGCGCGAGAGCGCGGCGCCCGGTGACTACCGGGTGAAGCTCGACCGCTACGGGATCGACGCCGAGCTGAGCGCGACCGACCGCACCGGGCAGCACCGCTACACCTATCCCGCGGGCCAGTCCCAGAACGTCGTCGTCGAGGTCGGCGAAGGCAACGGCTACACCTTCGGCGCCGACGTCAGGGTGGTCGGCAACGACACCATCGAGGGCCACGTCAGGGGCGGCAACTTCTGCTGGGAGACGGCGAAGGAGCGCTACGACGTCTTCTTCTCCCTGAAGTTCGACCGACCGTTCACGGCGTACGGGGCCTGGGGCTCGACCGGCGCCCCGGTCGAGGGAGCACGCGAGCGCAGCACCACGGCGAACAACGGCCGCACCGGCGCCTACGCGACCTTCGACAGCGCCGCCGGCCACCAGGTGCGGGCCAGCGTCGGCATCTCCTACACCTCCGTCGACGGGGCGCGCGCCAACCGCGTCGCCGAGACCGAGACCGAGGCCGCCGGCGCCACGACCTCCTTCGACGCGCTGCGCACCCGGGCGCACGACGCCTGGAAGGGCGAGCTCGAGCGGATGCGCGTCGCCGGTGGGACCACGACCGACCAGCGCACGTACTACAGCGCGCTGTACCGGTCACTGCTGCACCCGTCGGTCGGATCCGACGTGGACGGGAAGTACCGCGGCCTGGACAACACGGTGCACACGTCGAGCACGCCGTACTACCAGATGTTCTCGCTGTGGGACACGTACCGTTCGCAGAACCAGCTCGTCGCGCTGCTGCACCCGCGGCGAGCGGCCGACATGGCGAAGTCGATCCTCCACGTCTACGAGGACGCCGGGTGGCTGCCCCGCTGGGCCCTGGCCGGCAGCGAGACGAACGTCATGAGCGGTGACCCCGTGACGCCGTTCATCGTCACCCTGTGGCAGCGCGGGATCCTCGACGACACGACGTCGCGCAAGCTCTTCGCGGCCCTGTGGCGCAATGCGACCGAGGTCCCGGCCGACCAGTCGACCTTCCGGGGTCGCGACGGCAACCCGACGTACACGAAACACGGCTGGGTCGGCTACCAGGACCGCGGGGGCTACCAGTGGGGCGACTCACGCCAGGCCGGCTCGGCGACGCTCGAGTACGCGTACGGCGACTGCATGCTCTCGACGATGGCCACCGCGCTCGGCGAGGACGCCAAGGCGAAGGAGCTCGCCGGCCGGTGCACCAACATCGAGGAGCTCTGGGACGCCGGCGGCGAGTCGAAGGGCTTCACCGGCTTCCCCCGGCCGCGAGCCGCCGACGGCGCGTGGGTCGGCTCGTCCGACCCCACGACGAGCAACGCGTTCCACGAGGGCACGGCGTGGCAGTACCAGTGGCTCGCCCAGCAGGACCCGACCTCGCTCTTCCGCCTCATGGGCGGCTCGACAAAGGCCGAGCAGCGCCTCGACACGTTCTTCGACATGCCGAAGGTGCTGAGCAGCCCGCAGACCGTCGCCCGTGACTCGTGGGTCGTCGGCGCGTACGACTACCACAACAACTTCGCGTTCAACCCGAACAACGAGCCCGACCTGCACGTGCCGTGGATGTACGCGTGGACCGGGGCCCCGTGGAAGACGTCCGCCATCACCCGCGCTGCCCGCCCGCTGTTCACCGACACGGCATACGGGATGCCCGGCAACGACGACCTCGGCACCATCTCGTCGTGGCTCGTCTTCTCGATGGTCGGCATCTTCGAGGCCCAGCCGGGCAGCGGCAGCTTCGTCCTCAGCGCGCCGATGTTCGAGCGCACCGAGATCACGCCCGAGGGCGGCGAGCGCATCCGCGTCAACGCCCCCGGCGCCAGCGCGAGCCGGCTGCAGTACATCGCCTCCGCCGCGAGGGGCAATCCCGCCCACCGCGCGCCGTGGACGAAGAGCTGGATGAGCAACCGCGACCTGCTCTCGGCGCACACGATCGACCTGACCCTCACCGAGGACCCGCACAGCACGACGTGGGGCACCCGCGAGCAGGACCGGCCGCCGACGTTCGGGCCCGGCCTGAGCAAGGACGTCTTCGTCAGTGCGTCGCCCAGCGAGGGCATCGCGACCCACGACGACCCGGCGACGGTCACGGTGAGCGTGTCCTCTCTGAGGGACTCCGCACAGCACCTTGCGTATGCCGTCCAGGCACCTGAGGGGTTCGTGGCGACGCCCGCGACGGCAGACCTCGATGTTCCTGCGAACGGCCGCGCGACGACGTCGTTCAGGGTGACCCCGCCGGTCGATGCCGCCTCCGGGTGGCACGACGTGCTGGTCACCGTCACTGACCGCGACACCGGGAAGGCGGTCGCCACCCAGGTGGCGCGGATCCGGACGCCCAACCGTCCCCACTCCGGGTCGTGGGCCTTCTCGGCGCCGCAGGAGAACAACATGACGGCGACCCTGAGCCGCGATGTCGACCTCACGTCGGCGAGCGGACCGGTCACGTGGTCGACGTGGCTGAACCGCGACACCGAGAGCGGCTTCGACTACGTCCACCTGCAGGTCTCGACCGACGGCGGCACGACGTGGACCACGCTGGGCGACCGGCTCGACGGCAGCAGCGGAGGGTGGCAGAAGGTCACGCGCGACCTGACGGCATACGCCGGGTCGTCGGTGAAGGTGCGCGTCGCGTACGTCACGGACGGCGGTGTGCTCGGCGCGGGCGTCGTCGTGGACGACCTGTCGGTCACGGCCGGCGGCGCGACCGTCTTCTCCGACGACGTCGAGACGGCCGACCCTGCGTGGACCGTGTCGAAGTTCGTCCGCACCCAGGACATCCCGCTCCCGTGACCCTCGGGTGAGCGGTCAGGCGCGGTAGCCGGTCGGGCGGATGAGCCTGGCCGGCACGCCCGCGACGACGGCGTCGGCCGGTACGTCCTTCGTGACGACCGCGCCGGCGCCGACGATCGCCCCGTCGCCGATGGTCACCCCCGGCACGACGGTGACGCCCGCGCCGAGCCAGACCTTCCTGCCGATCACCACCGGGGCGGGCACCATGTCGGCGCGCCGGTCCGGGTCGACGGCATGGTTGAGGGTCGTCAGGGTGCTCCCGTGCCCGATGAGCGTGCCCTCGCCGATGCGAATGCCGCCGGTGTCCTGGAAGCGGCAGCCCATGTTGACGAAGACGCCCTCACCCAGCTCGAGGTTCTTGCCGAACTCGCTGTAGAACGGCGGGAACACCGTGACCGACGCGGCCACGGCCCTCCCGGTGAGCTCCGCCAGCAGCGCCCGCACCTCGTCGGGCGTGCGGTAGGCGCCGTTCAGCCGTGCCACGACGCGCAGCGCGTCCTGCGCGGCGTCGTGCATGAACTCGTGCGCCGCCGAAACGCCTTCGATGACGCGTCCGGCGTCGACGTGGTCGAGGAAGTCCTGAAGCTGCATTGCTGCTCCTCTGTCTTGTTGCGTGAGGTGACCCAGTGGGGGGCCCGGGTCAGACCGTCAGCAGCACCTTGGTCGCGGTGCGCTCGTCCATGGCCTTGTAGCCCTGGGCTGCCTCTTCGAGCGGGAGGGTGAGGTCGAAGACCTTGCCCGGTGCGATCTTCCGGTCCCAGATGAGCTGGATGAGGTGTGGCAGGTACTCCCGCACCGGTGCCGGACCGCCGTGGAGGTGCACGCCGGCCATGAACAGCTCGTCGCCGGGGATCGCGACGTCGTGCGAGACGCCGACGAAGCCGACGTGGCCACCGGGCCGGGCCGAGTGGATGGCCTGCATCATCGCCTCCTGCGTGCCGACGGCCTCGATGACCGAGTGCGCGCCGAGGCCGCCGGTCAGCTCCTTGACGCGCGCGACACCCGCCTCGCCGCGTTCCTCCACGATGTCGGTCGCGCCGAACTCACGGGCGAGCGCCTGCCGGTCGGCGTGCCGGCTGAAGGCGATGATCCGCTCCGCGCCGAGCTCACGGGCGGCGAGGATGCCGAGCAGACCCACGGCGCCGTCACCGACGACGGCCACGGTCTTGCCCGGCCCCGCCTCGGCTGCCACCGCGGCGAACCACCCGGTGCCGAGCACGTCGGAGGCCGCCATGAGCGACGGGATGAGGTCGGCGTCGGGCTGCCCCGGCGTCGCGACGAGGGTGCCGTCGGCGAGGGGGATGCGCGCCAGCTCGGACTGGGTGCCGATGGTGCCCATGAGGACGCGGTGCGTGCAGTACGCCTGGTAGCCGGCCTTGCAGATCTCGCACGTGTTGTCCGAGGCCCAGAACGACCCGACGACGAAGTCGCCGACCTTCACGGTGCGCACCTCGGAGCCGATCTCCTCGACGACGCCGACGTACTCGTGCCCCATGACCTGGTGGTCGACCGGCTCGGCGCCGCGGTAGGGCCACAGGTCGCTGCCGCAGATGCACGTCGCCCTGAGCCGGATGACCGCGTCGGTCGGCTCGATGATCTGAGGGTCCTCGCGGTCCTCCATCCGCACGTCGCCGGGTCCGTACATGACAACTCCACGCATCGCGTGAACTCCTTCGACTCGCTTCTCGCGGGCCGCTGCCCGCCGGGGCCGAACAGCCCCACCCACGAGTGAAGCCGCCGGCGCGATGTCGCGGGAGTCCCTGTCGAGGGACGTACTGACAGGGCACCTCTCGCGGCTCGGCGCACCGTTCCACGCGGCATACGCTCGAAGGCGTGGACAACCGCCAGGAGGTGCGCGAGTTCCTGATGACCCGCCGCGCCCGGATCACCCCAGAGCAGGTCGGTATGCCGGCCGGCCGAGGTCGTCGCGTTCCCGGCCTCCGTCGCAGCGAGGTCGCGACGCTCGCCGGCCTCAGCGTCGAGTACTACGCCCGCCTCGAGCGAGGGCAGATCGCCGGGGCGTCCGCGGGCGTCCTCGACGCACTCTCCCGGGCGCTGCAGCTCGACGACACCGAGCGCGCCCACCTGCTCGACCTCGCCCGCGCCGCCGACGGCATCCCCACGTCGGGGCGGCCACGGCGACGGGCAGCCGGCAAGCCGGCATCGCGGCCCAGCCTGCAGTGGGCGCTCGAGTCGATCCGCGACGGCGTCGCGTTCGTGCGCGACCCGCACCAGAACCTGCTCGCCACCAACACCCTCGGCCGCGCCTTCTACTCGCCCGTCATCGGCGAGGGCGGGCGGATGCCCAACCTCGCCCGGTTCCAGTTCCTCGACCCTGCGTCGCGCGACTTCTACCCGGACTGGGAGCTCTTCGCCGAGATGTGCGTCGGCATCATGCGCGCGGAGGCCGGCCGCGACCCGCACGACCGCGGCCTGCAGGACCTTGTCGGCGAGCTGTCCACCCGCAGCGAGGTGTTCCGGCGCCTGTGGAGCGCGCACGACGTGCGCACCCACGGCACCGGCACCAAGCGGTTCAACCACCCCGTCGTCGGCGAGCTGACCCTCGCCTACGAGGAGCTCGCCATCACCGCCGAGCCCGGCCTCGTGCTCATGGTCTACACGGCCGAGCCCGGCTCACCCTCGGCCGAGCGGCTCCAGCTGCTCGCCTCCTGGGCTGCCTCGACACCAGCACCGACGGCCACCACGGACACCCCGATCACCAACGGCTAGAAGGAAACCCATGCAGATCACCCGCAGCTCCGTCGACACCGTCAAGGGTCCCAGCGACTGGTTCACCGGCGACGTCTACATCGACGCGGTCGCCGCGGCACCGTCGCCCTCGCGCGTCACGGCCAACCTCGTCCACTTCATGCCCGGCGCCCGCACCCACTGGCACCGGCACCCGCTCAGCCAGACCGTCTTCGTCACCGAAGGCGTCGGCCTCTGCCAGCGGCGGGGCGGGCCGGTCGAGGTCATCCGCCCCGGAGACCGCGTCCTCTTCGAGGCCGACGAGGAGCACTGGCACGGCGCCGCGCCCCACCGGCTCATGGTGCACCTCGCCATCAACGAGGGCGACGCCGACCACGACGTCGCGCACTGGCTGACGCCGGTCACCGACGAGGAGTACGCCGCCGCACCCACCACCGAGGCCTGACGTAGGCGCAGCGGTGCTTGGGCCACGGGTACCTCATCATCGACGTCATTCGGATCTTCGGTGTGGCCCCGCGCGGTCTGGTTCAGCGCCATATAGGTTTGGCCCTCAAGATGGTTGAACGGTGGAGGTTTGCGGGACATGGCAGCGCTGGTGTCGTTCTATGGCGAGAAGCCCGTCGACCTGCCAGACGGTCCTGAACGGCTGTATATCGAGCAGCAGCCCCTGAGCGATGCTGACGAGTACGAGGTGGGCTACCCAGAGCCTGACGTCGTCTACGTGCGGCACCCCGTGAGCAGGACGCGGCTCATCCCGCTGGCGAGTTACCACTCGCAGATCCTCGTCGAGAAGACAAACGACGCGATCGCGATGCTCACGGCCCTTGGAGCCAGCAAGATCGAGCTGTCCTACTCGGGCAGGATCTCCGACCAGGCGAAGGCAGACGTCGAGATCCTGTTCGGCATGCTGAGCTTCGGCGGCAACAAGAACGACTCGGAGCACGTCCGCGGCATCTATCAGGCCAGCGGTGACGGAGCTCGGCCCAGAGCGCTCCCGCAGTTGCTGTGGATCGACCAGCCGGGATGGCGCGGGATCATCGACGGCCGACTTCACGGTGGTCTGCGCGAGTTCGCGCTCACATTCACGTACGAGCACGACACCGGCGTCGACGCGGACCTGGCTTCGAACGCCCGCCAAGTGGGACTCCGCCTCGGCGGGGAGTTCAGGAAGGCGCACCGGGTCTCGTTCAACCTCTGCGGCGAGTTTCCCCCTCTGGACGACGCCGCACCCGAGCCGGACACCGGCAGCCAGGACCGCGAAACGCGCAGCGCAAACCAATGACCACCGAGTCCTGGGGCGGGGACCTCAACCTCGGCCACCTCATGACCGCGAGCGGCCTCGACCCATCCGAGGTTCTCGTGGTGCGCCACACCTACAACGACGAGGGCCTCCTCCGTGGCCTCACGACCCCGGATCGTGTTCTCTCCTACACACGAGAACAGTCCCTGCGTTTCAAGGCGGAACAGCCCCGCATCTGGCTGAACTTCTTGGCCGCCGGCGGTCGACGCTGCCGGTACTGGGGTGCGTTCGAGAATCACGGAGAGGTGATCGCCGAGCGGACCGCCTTCCTGCGGTTCTTCGACCTTCGCCCCATCGACGTCTGGGCCTCCCTCGCGAACCGGCTCGTCACGGAGTGGTCAAAGGACGCGATTAACTGGGCGAAGAAGGGCGCTGCCGCGGCTACCTTTCCTGTCGTCGAGATCGCCGACCCGCAGAACGTCGAGTTCCCGGGCTTCGACCGCCTCGTCCTGACGAGGGCCGAGCTACGCACTGCCCTGGAGGACTCGCGCTACGCCGCATGGCGCACCGCCCTCGGGTCGGTTCAGGGCGTCTACCTCATCTCCGACGTGAGCTCCGGGAAGCACTACGTGGGCAAGGCCGACGGCGGGGATCGCATCCTCGGCCGCTGGTCGACCTACGCCCGGGACGGGCACGGCGGCAACATCGAGCTGCGCGCTCTGGCGCAGTGCGACCCCGACCACGCTCGCCACTTCGTCTTCTCGCTGCTGCGAGTCTTCGGTCCGGACGCCCCGAACGCGGAGGTCGACGCTGCGGAGGCACACTTCAAACGTGCCCTGCTGACGCGCGAGTTCGGCCTGAACCGCAACTGACGCAGCCCTCGGGACCGTCAGGACCGGAACTGGAACTCGGTCACAGCGTCGGGGTCGACGCTCTTGATGAGGCCGTCGTAGAAGACCTTGGTCTGCTCGCGCAGGAGGTCATCGTTATCGACAAGGTACTGTCGTCGCGCCCCGTCGTTGAGGACCTTGTTCACCATCTGCATCTGGTCGATGTCGGGTGTCACCCAGCTCAACACATCGTTGTCCTCGACGGCCACCATGAACGTCGGCTGGTCGTAGCCGATGAAGATGAACTCCGGAACCGAGATGACGTACTTTCCCGGAGCCACTGTCGTGACCTTTATCTTCGCGCCGTCGACACCGAGTTTTGCCTTGAAGGCGTATTGCAGAAAGAGCTTCTCGCCTGTGCCCGGGACGGTCTGGCCGAAGATCTCCCTGTTTCGCCTCTCCTCCTTTATGCCTTGGATGCCGAGGCGGAGAAGAGAGACCTCCTGCGTTCGCTCTATCGCTTGGACGACCTGGGAGTCGTTCGAACTCGATCCGATGCCAAGCGGTGTCAGCCAGCCCTTGGCCTGCACGATGGAGAAGATCCCGAGGGCAACGAGAAATGTGAGGACCATGGTCAGGCCGCGCACGGCAAGCCTGCGTAGTCGCGGCGACATGAGGTCGTGAGCCTTTCGGTTCCGCCGGTCAGACCGGCGACGCGGTGTTGGTCGGCGCCAGGGAGGCGAGGAAATCCGGGTTGAGGTCGGCTTCATCGAAGGCACCGAGCTCGCCGCGCAGACCACGAGCGAAGGTGTCTGAGAGCCGGTGTCCCATTGGCCGGAAGGTGACGAAGGTGATCCCGCCCGACACGACCCCACCGAGAACCGGCACGGCCTTCGTGATGGTCTTCTCCACGGTCTTCTTCGTTATCTTCTGGCCGATGATTGCTCCGACCTTCTTCACCACGGGGTACCAGACGGTCTTGGTAAGCGCTTGGCTCGCAACCTTCTTGCCGAGATTGGCCCCGGCCTTCTTCGAGACCTGGTTCACCAGGGCCGCGGCACCGCCGGCACCGAACATCACCCCCAGATAGGCGACGATCCGGATCTTCGCGTCCTCGGAGAGCTGGTCGTTGCCGCCATCAAAGATCTCGTCCTCTCCGAAGAGAAATGCGATCTGCTGAGCCATGTTGATCGCAAAGCCGAAGTAGGACGCGACGTCTGCCGCGCCCGCGGGAAGCATCAGAGCGGGGTTGGCGGGCATCCCGGTGACGAACGACACCGCGGACGTCTTGACCGTGCTCCGGCGGACGATGGCCGTGGCCTTCTTCTCGAGTGCCTCCACGGTGAAGACCACGTGCGGACCGTGTTCGACGATCGCCTCGAGATGCGACGAACCGGCGAACTCCTTCCGCAGGAAGGACTCACGGTCGACCCTGACTACGGGCAGCTTCGCCACCGCACCGATCGTCTGGATTGTCTTGTCGTAAAGATCGTCCTGGGTCAGCTGCCCTACCACGACTTCTCGTTCTCCATTCATCAGAAAGGTCTGTGACGCGAGGCAGCGTGCGCGGCCTGGGCCTCGTGAACGGGCGTCGCCTGGAACTACGAAAGGCGGGTACCGCGGCGGGCGCGCTCAGCATATGCGAGGGAGTCAGCGACAAGAGGCCAGCGGCGAGGGTGTTTCTCTGCAACGCGGAAGAAAGTCGAAGAGCGTTACGGTTCTCCGCATACGAACACGCCGATGGCCGGGCTTCCGCACCGATGCCCTAATCTCACACAGTGAGTTTCCGCATTTCCGTTGTCGTCTTTCCTTTCATGGCTGGTGCGCTCCTCGCCGGGTGCTCCGGTAGCAGCGGCCCGAGCCAGCCGGCCACCACTTCAACCGTGACTCGAACCGCCGTCGTAACTGAGACGGTCCAGCCGACGGTGACCCTCACGGTCACCGCCACCCCGACGGCGAATCCATCGGCCTTCCCCAAGGGGTTTCCCAAGACCGTCGCGGTCAGCAAGATCCCGTCGCACATGCGCGGTGAAGCGAACGGTGCCGCGCAGGCGATCGCCATCGCACCCGGCGTTTGGACGGCTCTTGCACCTGGAGCCTCGGTTCTTGAATCAGCCACCTACGGCACGCGATTCGGCTACTGCGCCTCTATCCGGGCCTACGAGAGCAAGTTCACGGTCGAGGAGGTGGGCAACTCCTGCTGGTGACAGACGCGTAGCCGCCAGCACCCTGAGCGCACGTCATGCCCTCCTCAAAGAGCACTCGGGCACGCATCCACCGTGACCGACTGATCCCAGCCGTAGGGATCAGTAGCTCCTCGTCACCGGCGCACCCTCTCGCAGCGCCCGCGGGATCTCGGCAACCTCGTCGACGACGGACTGGAGGTGCGCGACCTCCTCGGTGGCGGCAGGCGAGTCGACCGTGACGGCATACGTGATGCCGGTCGAGCGCCACTCGTCGTCGAAGGCACCGTCGGCCTCCACCGCGGCGCCGTCAACCTGTATGCCGAGACGTCGGGCCTCGCGGTAGGTGTCGTTGAGCACGCACAGCGCGACCGACAGGTGCAGCACGTGGGCACCATTCGTGACCGGGGCTGCGACGACACCCTCGTCGGTCCAGCTGTGCTGCAGGGCAACGCCCTCCGCGTCGCGAAGGCTTCCGGCAGAGGCGCGGACGCCGAAGGCAGAGAGATCCATCCACCGATTCTGCCCCCGGCACGGCCCCTCCCGCCCGAACCGTCGTGCCCGATCGAAAGAACACTCCGTCTCCTGCTGACCGCTCTTTCGAAGGCTCTGGTGGTTAGGGTCGGCGGGTGACCGATGCCGCGCTCGAGCATGACCGCCAGTCGGACCTGAGCGCGATCCAGTCTGTGGTCGACTCGTTCTTCTCGGCCTTCGCCACCGGGCCTGGACTGGCCGAACGGATGGCAGCACTCCGCAGCCTGTTCGTGCCACGCGCCGTCGTGACGAGCACGTGCGGACGCGAGCCGACGGTGATGGACGTGGACGCGTTCATCGTGCCCCGCCACACGCTGCTCGGGCAGGGCCGCCTCACCGAGTTCAGCGAATGGCCCACCGGCGGTCGCATCGACGTCTTCGGCGACATCGCCCACTGGTTCGGCAGCTACGCCAAGGCGGGGGTGCAGGTGGGGGCCGCGATCGAGGGCCGCGGGATGAAGTCGATCCAGCTCGTGCGCACGGCAGCCGGCTGGCGGATCACCGCGGCCGCCTGGGACGACGAGCGGCCGGACGTCGACGTCGACCGACAGGACGTTGTCGGCAGCGCTGGTTAGGGTCTGGCCATGGCGGTGCACCGGCTGAGCCTCGACGACGCGCGGCGCATCGCCGTGCACGCTCAGCTGCTCGACGAGCCGCGACCCACCGACCTCGTCGAGACGGTCGAACGACTGACCATGCTGCAGATCGACCCGACGGCGGCCATCGCACCCAGTGCCGACCTCGTGCTGTGGAGCCGGCTCGGCGCCGGCTACCGGCCCGAGCAGCTCACCGCGGCCGTCGAGCACGACCGCACCCTCCACGAGACCGTCGCCTACATCCGGCCCGCCCGCGACGTGCCGACGGTCATCGCGGAGTGGGTCGGTCGGGAGTTCCACCCGGCGATCGTCGACTGGCTCGAGGCGAACGAGCAGTTCCGGCGCGACATCCTCGCCCGGCTCGCGGCCGAGGGGCCGCTGCTGTCCCGCGACATCCCCGACACCAGTGCCGTCCCGTGGCCCTCGAGCGGATGGACCAACAACCGCAACGTCACCAAGATGCTCGAGTCGATGGCGCGGCGCGGGCAGATCGCCGTCTCCGGCCGCAAGGGGCGCCAGCGCTACTGGGACCTCCCAGAGCGGGTCTACGGCGACGGGTTCGAGCTGCCCTACCACAAGGAGGCCACGCGGCTGCGCAACGAGCGCCGGCTCGAGTCCCTCGGCATCGCCAGGGCGAGTGGTCCGGAGCTGCCCGGCGAGCAGGCCTACGTCGGCGAGGCCGGCGAGCCCGCCGAGGTGGAGGGGGTGCCGGGCACGTGGCGCGTCCACCCGGCATACCTCGATGTCCCGAGCACCTTCGAGGGCCGCGCCGCGCTCCTGTCACCGTTCGACCAGCTCATCCACAACCGGGTCCGCGCCGAGCAGCTCTGGGGCTACGAGTACATCCTCGAGATGTACAAGCCCAAGGAGAAGCGCCGGTGGGGCTACTTCGCGCTGCCGATCCTCCACCACGACCGGCTCGTCGGGAAGCTCGACGCCCAGGCCGACCGCAAGGCGGGGCGACTCGTCGTCAACGCGGTCCACGAGGACGTCCGGTTCACCCAACGCGTACGCCGTGACGTCGATCGTGAGATCGCCTCTCTTGCAGAGTGGCTCGGCCTCGAGCTCGTCACCCCCTGACCCAGCCCGCTGAGCAAGGAGCCCCATGCGCAAGGTCGTCCTCTACACGATCACCTCGCTCGACGGCGCCGTCGACGACCCCACCCGCGCCTTCCCGCCCGACGTCGACCCCGACAAGCCGCAGCCGCCCACCTTCGACGACGGCCTCATCGCCCGCGAGGCCGAACTGCTGGCCACGCAGGATGCCGTCCTGCTCGGGCGCCACATGTACGACGAGTGGGCCCGCTACTGGCCGACGTCCGACGAGCAGCCGTTCGCCGACTTCATCAACGGCGTGAAGAAGTACGTCGTCACCTCCTCGCCCCTCGGCGTCCAGTGGGGCGACGCCGAGGCCGTGACCGGACCGCTCGCCGACATCGTCCGCGACCTCAAGGGCACCGAAGGCGGCGACATCGGGGTGCACGGCAGCATGGAGCTCGCCCAGTCGCTGCTCGCCGAGGGGCTCGTCGACGAGCTCCACCTCGCCGTCGCGCCGGTCCTCGACCCCGAGGGCCGGCGGCTCTTCGAGACGGGCACCGACCTGCAGCGGCTCGCCCTCGTCAGCGCGACGCCGACCGTCAGCGGCGCCCTGTGGCTCGTCTACCGCCCGGCGTCCCGTTGACCCGGTAGCCGCGCGCGGCCCTGCGCCACTGCGCCGACGGGCACGCGTCCTTCGACCCGAGCGACCACGTGGCCTCGAGACGCTTCGGCAGCTCAGCCATGACCCCGGCCTAGGCACGCGTACCCAATCCCACCACGTATGCGGCCCGAAGCGTTCCCCGACGTATCACCCCACCCGCTCGCTCCTCCTCTCGTGCAACGGCGCCCGCCCACCCCGGGTGCGCAGCCCTCGACGCAGGTCCGTCGAACCACACGCCGCACGACGCACGGGGAGCACCCATGACCAGCCAAACCGACAGTCGCACCCACAGTCCCAGCACGTTCGCCTTCACGGTCCACCCGCGCGCCCGCCTCGGCGAGGACCTCGCCCGGGTGTGGGCTCCTCTCGGCCGCGTGCCCGACCCCGTCTACGACACCGCGCTCCGGCGTCTCCCGCTGCGCCCGGTCACCATGGCCGGCGTCCACATCGGCGGGCAGCGCGTCGGCCACGTCGTGCTCGTGCCCTACGGCGCGCGCCACCTGCTCACCTCACCCGGCGAGGGCCGGGCCCGCGTTCACCGTGCGGTCGACAAGGCCCGCGCCCTCGGCTGCGACGTCGTGGGGCTCGGCGCGCTGACCGCCACGGTGACCGCGGGCGGGGTGTCGCTGCGCAGCCGCACCGACATCGGCGTGACGAACGGCAACGCGTTCACCGCCGCCATCGTCGACGACCAGGCCCGCCGGCTGCTGCGCGACGCCGTCGACCACGCGTCCGACCCGCACGTCGCGGTCGTCGGCGCGACCGGCAGCGTCGGAGCCGCCGTGACGCGGTTGCTGGCCCGCGACCGGGCCGCGGCACGCTTCACCCTCGTCGCCCGCTCCGCCGGCCGGCTCGACGCGCTCGCCGCCGAGGTCGGCCGCCAGGTGCCGACGTCCACGGCGACCTCGATGGAGGCCGTCGCCGACGCCGACCTCGTCATCCTGCTCACCGCCAGCGCCGACGCGCTGCTCGGGCCGGAGCACCTGGGGCTCGGTGCCGTCGTGCTCGACGCCACCCAGCCACGCAACACCTCCCCGACGCTCGTCGCCGAGCGCCCCGACGTGCTCGTCGTCGACGGTGGCGTCGTGGACATCCCCAGCCTGCGACTCGTCGGCGGCAACATCGGGCTGCCCGACGGGCGCGCGTACGCGTGCTTCGCCGAGACCGCCTTGCTCGCCCTCTCCGGACACCGGGGCCACTTCTCGATCGGGGTCCCGACGCTCGAGCTCGTCGACCGCACCCGCGAGCTCGCGACGGGCCTGTCGCACCTGGGCTTCCGGGCGGCGGAGCCGACGAGCTTCGGCCGGCCCGTCGCCGTCGGCCGGGCCTCGATGGGGATGGCGTCGTGACCACGCACCTGCGCTCCGGCCACCGCGCCCGGCACCGCGTCGTGCTGCTCGGCGGCGGCTACGTCACGCTCCACGCGTACGCCGGGCTCATGCGTCATGCGGGGCGCGCCGTCCGTGACGGCGCGGTGCAGGTGGTCGTCATCAGCGCCGACGCCGCCCACAGCTTCCACGGGTTCACCGGCGAGGTGCTCGCCGGCCTGCTCCCCTACGACCGCACCCGCACGCCGCTCGCCGAGGCGATGCCGCACGCCCACGTCGTCATCGGCCGCGCGGTCGACATCGACGCGGAGCGTCGGGTCGTGCGATACGAGCAGGAGGGCGAGACCGGTATCCGCGTCCTCGACTACGACGACCTCGTGGTCGGCACCGGCGGACGCGAACCGGCGACGGCCGTGCCGGGCCTGGCTGAGCACGGCTTCACGCTCAGGGCGCCCGGCGACATCGAGGCGCTCGCCGACCGGGTCCGGGAGGCCGCCGCCTTTCGCGGACCACGCCGCCACACCGTCGTCGTGGCCGGCGGCGGGCTGGCCGGGGTCGAGATGGCCGCCGCCGTCGCCGACCTCGGGGGTGCCCGACTCCGCGTGGAGCTCGTGCACTCCGGGGCGCACCTGCTGCCCGAGCTGCGCGAGGCGCAGCCGGGGCTGGCGGCCCGGGCGGCCCGCGAGCTGAAGCGGCTCGGCGTCCGCGTGCGGCTCGGCGTGCGCCTCACCTCGGTGACCTCCGGCCACGCGTACCTCTCCGACGGCACCAGCCTGACGGCGACCACGGTGATCGCCACGATCGGCCAGCGACCCGTGCAGGTCCCGGGCCTGGACGGGCACCGCGACCCTCGCGGTCGCCTCGTCACCCGGCCCGACCTGTCGGTCGTCGACCACGTGTGGGCGGCCGGCGACGCCGCCTGCGTCGTGCACCCGAGGGGCGGCGAACCCGTCCCCGCGAACGCCCTCTGGGCGATCAAGGGCGGCGAGCACGTCGGACGCAACCTTGCTCGGACGGTGCGCGGTCGAGAGACCCGGCCGTTCGCGTACCGGGGGCTGGGCCAGGCCGCATCGTTCGGCCTCGGGCGCTCGATCTCCGAGCTCTACGGCATCCCGTTCACGGGCTGGGTCGCGTGGGTGCTGCGACTGACCTTCTTCCTGCGGTTCATGCCGTCGCGGCGCAAGGCGGTCCAGGTCGTCGGTGACCTCGCCCGGGTCGCCCGCCGGGGTCGGATGCCGGGTGCTGCGGTCGGGTCGGCGTCCCTCCCCGTTCCCGACGCCGCGGAGTCGCGCCCCGCCTGACGGCCGCTGCGCTCAGCGGGGCTCTCCTCGACGTCGAGATCGACGACGTAGCCGTTGAACGACAGCCCTTCGACCTCGTCCGACCCGTCGGCGGAGGTCACGATCCTCGACTCGCCGGGTGCCCAGTCCCGCTCACGGACGAACCTTCCGTGGATCGCCCGGATCTCGCGGACGAGCCCATGGACGACCGGCGCGTCCTCGGGGACCGCGCCGTGGTGCTCCTCGGCGTGGGTGATGCGCTGTGCGATCTCGGCGCCTGCCACGTCGTCGAAGAAGCGCCCGCGCGGGATGTCCCGCAGGGTCCACCCGACCCGTGACCCCACCGCGAACGGCTCGCCGCAGCACTGCTGCTGCCAGGCATCGACCCACACGACGTAGCGCATACCCACACTCTGCCAAGCGGCGCGACGCCCTACCCATCGGGCGGTGCGCGCCTCCCTCGCTTCCTGCGCACGCGCACTACCGTGGACCCCCGAGACGCAGCGGACGCGTACGCGGCGGACTCGTGTCCGGGCTGCGAACTCCGCCCGGGAGGCCGCGTCGACGAGCGTGTCGAGAACCGACCGGCTCGTTCGACGTCTGGGCATGACCACGACTGCAGGAGCACCGATGACCACACCGACCGCCGCCGCCAAGGGCCCGGCCTCCTACTTTCCGTCGATCGAGAAGACCTACGGTCAGCCGATCGACCACTGGATCGAGCAGGTCCGCCGGCAGCACGCCGCGGGCACGACCAGGCACGGCGAGCTGGTCTCGTGGCTCAAGGGCGAGCACGGTCTCGGGCACGGCCACGCCAACGCCGTCGTCGCCCACACCCTCGGGCTGATCAGGGCCGAGGTGTGACGCCCCGCTCAGACGAGCCGGCATACGTCACCGAGACGCGGACGGCCTACGACACGGTGGCGGTCGACTACGCGAGCCTCCTCGAGGACGAGCTCGCCGGCAGCCCGCTCGACCGGGCGCTGCTCGCGCACTTCGCAGAGCTCGTGCTCGGCGAGGGCGGCGGTCCCGTGGTCGACGTCGGCTGTGGACCCGGGCGCATCACCGGCCACCTCGCGACGCTGGGTCTCGAGGTCGGCGGGGTGGACCTCTCGCCCGGCATGGTCGCCGAGGCGCGGCGGCGCCACCCCGACCTCGAGTTCCGGACCGGCGCGCTCGCGGCGCTCGAGGTCGCCGACGAGTCGCTCGCGGGCGTCGTGGCGTGGTACTCGGTCATCCACACCCCGCCCGACGACCTGCCCGCGGTCTTCGCCGAGCTGCACCGCGTCATACGGCCGAACGGGATCCTGCTGCTCGCGTTCCAGACCGGCGGCTTCAGCGTCCGCCGCGATCAGGCCTACGGGCACGCGGTCACCTTCGAGGCGCACCGGCACGACCCCGACCGCGTCACCGCCCAGCTCGCCGACGCCGGGCTGCGCGTGACGGTTCGCACCGAGCGCGCCCCACAGGACTACGAGACGACGCCGCAGGCCTTCCTCCTCGCCCGGCGGGGGTGACCGCCGACCCTCCCCGGTGCTGCCCGGTCGAGTCATTTTTTCCTGCGAATGCCCTTGCAGGAATGACCGATTCGCAGGACGGGGACGATTCGGACGCCTACGGTGAACGGGTTGTCACAGGGGAGCAGGAGCACATGCGCAGCCGCAGGACCAAGGCACTGACCGTCGTCGCGGGCATCGCCGCCATCGTCGCGATCGGCGGCAACGCGGCCCAGGGCTCCGACGACCCCAGCCTCGCGGGCCTCGAGCCCGCGGTCACGGTGACGACCACCCCGTATGCCGCCACGCCCACGACCCCGGGCACGACCACGCCCACGACGCTGGGCACCACGGCGGCGTCGCGACCTGCCGCCCGCGCGTCTGTCCCCATGCCCTCCCCACCCGAGCCGGCGGCGCCCAAGACCTCACCCAGGGCCACGAACCCGGCGCCGGCCGCCTCCGCGACGTGGGTCGTGACGAAGGTCGTCGACGGCGACACCATCTGGGCATCGCGGGCAGGCGTCACCCATAAGGTCCGCGTCATCGGCATCGACACCCCCGAGATCGGCCAGTGCGGCTACTCCGAGGCGAGCCGCAACCTCCGCGGCATCATCGGCGGCCAGCAGGTCACGTTGACGGCCGGCGCCCGTGACGACGTCGACCGCTACGGCCGGCTGCTGCGCTACGTCGACGTCAACGGCGTCGACGCCGGGCTGCGCCAGATCAAGCAGGGCTTCGCTGTCGCCCGCTACGACTCGCGCGACGGCTACGGCCGGCACTCGCGCGAGGCCGCCTACGTGCGGGCCGACCGGTCGAGCCCGGAGGCCCCGTGCGCCATGCCCTCGACCGGCACGGGCATCAGCTCCGCCGGATCGTGGCCGCTGCCGGGTGACAAGCACCCGTGCCCGCAGTCGCGCCCGGTCAAGGGCAACGAGGACTCGATGATCGCCCACGAGCCGGGCGACCGGTACTACGGTGTGACGAACCCCGAGCAGTGCTTCACCACCATGAGCGCGGCCGAGGCAGCCGGCTTCCGCCCCGCCTGGGCCTGACAGCCCAGGCTCGCCTCCCGCGTCAGTCGTCGAGCTCGAGGACGCAGGCGGTGCCGACGTCGACGAAACCGATCCGCCGGTAGATGTCCGCGGCGGCGTCCGACCCGGCCGAGAGGAACACGAGGTCGACCCCCTGCTCGCGGCAGGCTGCGACGAGTGAGCGGGTGATCGCGGTGCCGTGGCCGCGGTGCCGATGTCCCGGAGGCACGGCGATGCCCATCAGCTCCGCGACGTCGCCGCGTGGTGCCGCCGACCCGGCGCCGCAGAGTCGGTGGCCCTCGAAGGAGGCCACGACGACGAGGTCGCCGCGCTCCATCAGCTCGGGCCGCCGCCCGGGGTCCTTCGGCTCCACGTCGTCGCGCCCGGCGAACCCGGCCGACACCGATCCCAGCGCGACCGACAGGTGCGGCTCGGCCGGTCTGAGCGGCCGGGCTCGCGGGTCCGCCTCCACGAGCACGTCACTCGGCATGACGAGCAGCGGGTAGCGGTGCGGCTCGTGCCCGGCACCGCGCACCGAGGGCAGGAGGGTCGGGGTCACCTCGTCGACCCACTCGATGGCGCGCGGCACGTCGAGCTGACCCTGGCGGTCGAGCACACGGCATACGTCGGTGGTCGTGAAGACTCCTCGACCGCCGAGGCGGGGTCTCGCGTAGAACTGCCAGCCCGTTCCCGGACCGGCGACGAAGAGCGTGAACGGGCCGACCTCCTCGGCCGACGCGACGGCGCGCGGCACGCAGTCGTAGTAGCTCTCGATGCGGGCGAGCCGCTCGTCGCACCCGCGCGTCATGCGGTCACCATGACAGGCACGCACGACCCCGAGCGAGCGGATTTCCGGTCAGCCCGTCCGCACGGGGTAGACGAGGTGGGTGACGCGCTCGCCCTCGACGACGGTTGTCGGGTCGGCGAGCACGACCTGCCCGGCGACCTCGGTGAAGTAGGGGCGGCCGACGCCCAGGAAGCACGGCACGAGGTCGACCGCGACCTCGTCGAGCAGTCCCTCGGCGATGCACTGGCTCGCGATCTCCCCGGCGGCGACTCCCACGTCGGCTTCGCCGGCGATCTGCCTGGCCCGGGCCACGGCGTCGTGGATGCCCGTGGTGACGAACTCGACGGTGCCACCGGGGTATCCCCAGCCGTCCGGCGGGCTGTGCGTCAGCACGACGACGGGCACCCCCAGCGGGTGGGTGCCCTTCCAGCCGTCGGTGATGTCGAAGAGCCGGCGGCCGACGACGAGCGCCCCCAGCCGCGCCACCCAGCGGGTCCAGTAGTCGTGGTCGACCGCGCTCAGGTGGAACGTCATGTCGCCACCTGCCGCGGTCCACGGTCGATCGCCGGCCTCGTACCAGTCGAAGAGGGGGCCCACCTCGTCGTCGGGCCCGGCGACGAAACCGTCGAGAGACGTCGACGCCGACGAGATCACCCTGCCCATGCAGCCGTCCTCCTGTCGTGTGGTGGTGCCGGTCAGCGGCCTCCGCGGCGCGCTCGCAGGTAGTCGGCGACGACGTACTCCCCCAGCCGCGACACGTCGGGCGTGAAGACGCGGCCGCCGGCGCGGCGTGCGACCGCGTCGACGAAGCGGGCGAGGCCGGGGTCGTCCCCGAGCATGAAGACGTTGAGGGTGGCGCCGGAGCGCCGCAGCTCGTCGACCTGACGGATCGTGGCGCGGATCGTCTCCTGCGTTGCGGGCCAGTGGAACTCGGGCATCCCGTCGTCGGCGATGTGCGCGGTGGGCTCGCCGTCGGTGACCACGAGAACGATCGGCTCGGCCTCCGGGTGTCGCCGCAGGTGTCGAGAGGCGAGCATCAGCGCGTGCTGGAGGTTCGTGCCCTGCACCCACTCGGGCTCGGCCTCGGTGAGCTCGACGGGCGTGAGCCGTCGAGCGGCGAGGTTGAAGCCGATGATCTGCAGGGCGTCGTGGCGGAAACGCGTGGCCACGAGGTGCGACAGCGCGAGCGCCGTCTGCTTCATCGGCCCCCACCGTCCCTCGTGCAGCATCGAGAACGACATGTCGACGCACAGCGCGACCGCCGCCTGCGCCCGCCGCTCGGTCTCGATCACCTCGAAGTCCTCGACGAGAAGGTCGACTCCGCCGCCGTCACCCGATGACGTATGCCGCCGGGTCGGGTTGCGCCGCAATGCGTTCGAGACCGTGCGCACCGTGTCGAGCGGCAGCTCGTCGCCGAAGCGCCACTCGCGGCTGAGCCCGGTCGGCTCGTCGGCCTGACCGGCGGAGTGGTCGTCGTGGTCTCCGCGACCGGCGGCGTCGATGTGCTCGAAGACGCGGCGCAGGGCGGTCTCACCGAGCCGTCGGACGGCACGAGGTGTCAGGCGCAGACCGTCGTCGCCGCGCGAGACGAAGCCCTGGCGCTCGAGCTCGCGCTCCAGCTGGCGCAGCGCCTGGAAGTCGCGGGTCGCGTCGGCGCCGAGGTACTGCTCGAGCCGCTCCACGTCGACGTCGTCGAGCGTCGCGCCGAAGTAGGCCTGACCCAGCTGCTCGTCGAGCTGCTCGAGGTCGGCCACCTCCGCGACGGCCTCGACGGCCTGACCCCACGGCATCGGCTCGCCGCCGGGCTGGCCACCGCGCACCGGGGACGACCGGTCGAGCCCGGGCCGGAGCGCCCGGAGGTTGTCGGAGAGCTGCGCCATCTGCGAGGCCAGGTCGGGATCGCCGAGTGCGTCCGCCATCAGCTGGGCGAGCTGTTCGCGCTGCTCGCGGCTCAGTGACGAGAGCAGCCGCTCGGCCGCGGCCTGCCGCCTGGCGAGGGCGTCGATGAGCTCGTCGACGTTCTGTGGGTTCTCCGGGAACAGGTCGCCGTGCTTGTCCATGAAGTCGCGGAAGAGGTCCTCGGTGTCCTCTCCCCGAGCGTGCGCGGCGAGCAGCTGGTTGAGGTCGGCGAGCATGTCCTTGACCCGCTGCATCGCCTCGGGGTCGTTGCCCGAGAGAGCCTGCTTGAGGCCCTCGAACTGCGCGCCGACCACCTCGCGCTGCAGCATCTGGGCGATCTGCTCATAGGTCTGGCGTGCCTCGTCGGAGTGCCACTGGTAGTCGCTGAGCGCCCGCACGGCGCCGGCCACGTCGTCGGGCACGGTCGCGAGGTCCATCTCGGCGAGACGGGCGTCGTCACCGTCCTCGGACGCGAGCTGGTCGCGCTCCTGCGCGAGGGCCTGGTCGAGAAGGCCGCGGACCTGGTCGAGCGTGCCGCCGAGGTCCCCGCGCCGCCGCGCTGCCTCCCGGAGCCGACGTACGCGATCGGCGAGGTCGTCGAGGCCGCGCCGGCCGTCGGTGCCGCGCCGCAGCAGCTCGCGCAGCGACTCGCGCAGGCTTCCACCGGCGAGGACGTCCTGGCCGACCTCGTCGAGGGCGGCCCGCACGTCGAAGGGTGGCGCCAGCGGGTCGGGCTGTCCACCCGTCCACGGCGCGTAGCGGAACCGGCCGTGGGCGTTCGGGCCGTCGGCGCCGGAGTACGGGTCGCGGGGCTGGTCGGGACTCACCACCCCACGCTACGTCCGGCCCCTGCCGATCCGTCCAGACCTGCGGCCGAGATCGCTGCGGCTACGCCTTCTTCGCCGCGATCTCGTCGAGCCGGCTCGCGATGGCGGCAAGCGCCTCGTCGAGTCCCTGCTGCATGCCGTCGAAGTCGTGCGGCGTCGTGAGGCTCAGCTCGATGCGGGTGCCGGAGCCGCCGTCGTCGTGGAGGCGCAGCGTGCCGTGGTAGTCGCTCTCGCCGGGCGATCCCCAGCTGATCGAGTGGTCGGCGTCGTCGGCCTTGAACCAGGCGTCCGACACGACCTTCTCGTCGGAGCCGTCCTGGTCGGCGTCGACGATCGCCGTGGTGCGCACCGTGCCGGACTCGACCTCGTGGGCCTCGGTCATGCGCGGGAAGTACTCGGGCAGGTGCTCGGGGTCGGAGATGTAGTCGAAGGCGTCGGTGACGTCGTGCGACACGGTCGTGGTTGCGGTGTAGTCACCCATGGGAGGCACCTACCCGACAACACCCCCCTGCAACCGGGCGTGCAACCGGGCGCCCAACCGGTCCGGGCGCCGCTCACGCCCCGTAGACGGTGCGTCCCGCGACGCTGTCCTTGTCGATGCGGCGGGTCAGGTGCAGGCCCTCGAGCACGAACTCGACCGCGGCAGCGACCTGCCCGGGCGTCGCGTCGTCGCCGTGACCCAGCCGGTCGAGCACCTTGGACAGGCCCGAGACCGGACCGACCTGGGCCAGCAGCTCCGAACCCGGCACGAGCTCGCCGGTCTCGACGACGGCACCGTCGACGAAGAGGTTGGTGAAGCCGGTGAGGTCGAGACCCGCGAGCCGCGATCGGTAGGTCTCGGCGATCGCGAGCCGCAGCAGGTGGGTCAGCACGTCGCGCTCGCGCCCCTCCTCACCCATCTCGAACTCGACCTTGCCGAGGAGGGTGGGCACGACGGTGGGCACGTCGCAGACGCGCGCGACGGCATACGGCTCCCCGACCCGGGCGGCCCGGCGGAGCGCCGAACCGGCCACGCCCTCGGCGCCCGCGATGGCGAAGCGCGCCGAGACGCCCGACCGCTGGTCGACGGCCGACGACTCGCGGAGCCCGCGGGTGAAGCGCGCCACCACCTCGAGCAGGTGCTCGGGCACGTCGGCGACGAGCGCCGACTCCTGGGCGATGAGGGCGACCTCGTCACTGACCTCGGTCGGGTAGTGGGTGCGGATCTCGGCCCCGAAGCGGTCCTTGAGCGGGGTGATGATGCGGCCGCGGTTCGTGTAGTCCTCGGGGTTGGCGGTCGCCACGAGGAGCAGGTCGAGCGGCAGCCGCAGCGAGTAGCCGCGGATCTGGATGTCGCGTTCCTCGAGCACGTTGAAGAGGGCGACCTGGATGCGCTCGGCGAGGTCGGGCAGCTCGTTGAGGCCGAAGATGCCGCGGTTGCTGCGCGGCACGAGGCCGTAGTGCACCGTCTCGGGGTCTCCGAGCGTGCGGCCCTGCGCGACCTTGACGGGGTCGACGTCGCCGACGAGGTCGCCGACGCTCGTGTCCGGCGTCGCGAGCTTCTCGGTGTAGCGCTCGCTGCGGTGCCGCCAGGTGACCGGCAGGTCGTCACCGAGCTCGGCGGCGAGCCGACGGCAGCGCACGCACGACGGCTGGTGCGGGTCGTCACCGATCTCGCAGCCCTCGACGACGGGACTCCACTCGTCGAGCAGCCCGGCGAGGGTGCGCATGAGTCGGGTCTTGCCCTGGCCGCGCTCACCGAGCAGCACGAGGTCGTGACCGGCCAGGAGCGCCGTCTCGAGCTCGGGCAGCACGGAGTCCTCGAAGCCGACCATGCCGGGAAAGGCGTCCTCGCCGGCGCGCAGCCGGGCGAGCAGGTTCTCGCGGATCTCGCTCTTGACGCTGCGGTGGACGTGGCCGGTGGCCCGCAGCTCGCCGAGGGTGGCCGGGCGACCCGGCGCGGTGAGGCTCATTGCCTCACGCTACGTCCGAGTTGCGACGGTGTCGAAGGACCGTCCACCCCGCATGGATGGCAGGCGCCGCCTGCCGAGGCCGGCCGGCCGCGTGAACGGCTCACGGGACACTAGGGTGACCGGCATGACGCCGCGCCGCCGACCGGTTGCCGGTCTGCCGTCCACCGGGCGCGTCGCGCTCGGCCTCCTCGGGGCCCTGCTCATCGGGTACGCCTACGGCTGGGCCACGTCGGCGATCCCCTCGCCGAGCGACCCCGAGGTCTTCTGGGTCGCGAACCTCGCCGCCCCCTTCGTCGTCCTGCCCTTCGCGGTGGCGTCGTGGGTCGAACGTCGTTGGGGGGCGGGGCCCGCGACCGCGGTGTCGTCGGGTGCCATCGTCGGCGCCGGCATGGTGGCCGGGTTCTACGGGCTGCACCGCGTCGGGAGGGATCCGTCGGCCGATCCCGGTCACGCGGAGACCGCGGCGGGCACCTACGCGAGATGGCTCTCCACGTTCGTGCTGGGCCGGCCGGGCGGCATACCGTGGCTGACGATCGGCATCACGGTGGGATGCGTCGCGGGGCTCCTCGCCTGGCTGTGGTCCCGGCGGGCTGCCCGGTGGGCCGGCCTTCTGGGGGTGTCACCCCTTCTCATCGAGCCGTTGGCACGAATCACCCTCGGGGCCCGCGGGATTCCGCTCGCGGGTGGCTATCCTCGCCTGCCCGGCAACGTGGCGATCTGGGCCCTCGAGGCGGCGGTCGGCGGGGTGGCGGTGTGGCTCACCGTGCGGGCCCACGCCGACGCACGCGCGAGCAGCAGGAGCCGGGGCGATCGCGAGGAGGCGGTCGGGGCCGCCTGAGCGGGTCGGGGCCCGTTCTGGCGCGGTGGCTGCGTCACCGTGGCACGGGGTGCAACAGTGCCGTGGCCAGCTCGCCGCGGCGGTGCACCCTCGGGCTCGCCGGTTTGGTTGGGTGGGGGCATGGACATCGAGGCGTGGCGGCATCGACTGCACGACTTCGCCGGGGAGCTGGCTCGCGAGTCGCGGACGGCACCCGCGCGCGACACCGCGGTGCGGGAGGCGTACGCCGACGCCGGCCGGGCGCTGGCCCGCCTCGACGCCGCGCTGGCCGAGTCGCACACCACGACGACGGTCCCGCCGCCCCTCGAGGTCGCCGCACCGGTCCTCGGGGTGGACGGCTGCAAGGCCGGCTGGGTCGGCGCGGTGCTCGAGCCCGGCGCCCCGCGGCCGCGGGTCGTCGTCGCGCCGACGATCAGCGAGCTCGTCGCGATGGTGCGCGAGTCGCTGGGCATCCGCGTCGTCGGCATCGACATCCCGATCGGCCTGCCCGACAGCTCGATCCGCCGCGCCGACCAGCTCGCGCGCAACGCCCTGCCCGGCAAGTCGTCGTCGATCTTCTCGACGCTGACGAGGGCGGCCTACCTCGCGGGCACACGGCTCGAGGCCGACGCCGTCAACCGTGGCCTCGTCGGTCAGGGCGTCGGCGCGCAGGCCTTCGCACTGCGCGACAAGATCGTCGAGGTCGACGCCTGGGTGCGCACGCGCCCCACCGTCACCGTGCTCGAGGTGCATCCCGAGCTGTCGTTCGCGACGATGACGGGCGCCCCGATCAAGGCGAGCAAGAAGACCGACGAGGGTCGTGCCCAGCGCCTCGGCGCCCTCGCCGACGCGGGCCTCGCCCGCCCGTCCGTGCTCGAGGGCCAGGGGTATGCCGCCGACGACGTGCTCGACGCCTGCGCGGTCGCGTGGACCGCGGCGCGTCACGCGGCAGGTCTCGCGCGCCCGCTGCCCGATCCACCGGAGACCTTCTCGGACGGCATACCGGCCGCGATCTGGGCCTGAGCGCGGCACCCGCGACCGGTCGCCGCGCTCAGGACACCGGCGGGCTCAGCCGGTGACGGCCGTCCGCAGTCCGCCTGCGGTGGCGTCCCAGCCGGGCTGGGTGGGGTGGACGAACTCGGCGACGTCGCGTCCCGGCGTACCGACGGGGACGAGCCACGCGTTCGAGTTGTCGGCGACGGCGTGCGGCTCGAGCCCGTGCACGTGGCCACCCCACGTCTGCTTGACCGTGCCGACGAAGTGGTAGCGGTCGGCGCCCGGCTCGGCGTTGAGCTCGGCGATGCCGCGGGCCTGGAGCTCGTCGCCGTAGCGCTGCAGCTCGTTGAGCGCCGCGCCCGCGTCGTAGGTCGGTGCAGCCTCGGGGATGCCGTAGCTCTCGGTGTTCACCAGGTACGGGTAGCTGAGCAGGTAGATCTCGGCGCGTCCACCGGAGCGGGCCTCGACCGCGCGCAGGGCGTCCTTGGCACGGTCCATCATCGACGGCGCCTTGGCACGCGCCGACTCGAGGGTGTCGCGGCAGCTCGAGGGGTCGCGCACGATGAGGCAGTTCGTGACGATCGTGGAGAACCCGAGGTCGTTGCCACCCATGGTGAGGAAGACGAGGTCGGTCGACGACGTGACCGCGTCGATCTGGGGCCGCACGACGAGCTGGCACGAGACGGTGCCCGTGTAGAGGCTGCCGACGCCGGCCCCCGCGACGAACGTGTAGCGGTAGGAGAAGTCGGGCTGCGCCGGAACCCCGCAGAGCCGCTCGGTCTGGGCGCGACGGAACCACTCGGCCTGCTGGTCGGGGTAGGTGGCCGGGTCGACGGAGTAGGTCGCGGACTTCGTGAACGCGTCACCGAGGTCGCGCGGGTTCAGGATGTCGGCGACCACGCCGCCGCTGCAGGCCCGGTCGACGTAGGCGGCCCCGATCGAGGCCGCGACCTGGCTGCCGTAGTTGCGGGGGGAGCGGTAGCAGCTGCGCTCCTCGTAGGAGCCGGTGCCGTTGCCCGCCGAGTACGAGTCGCCGAGCTGGACGACCTGCTTCTGCGTGGCGGCGCCGGCCCCGGAAGGGCCGGCGAAGGCCGCTCCGGCCGGAGCGGCTGACGCCAGGGCAGCGGCCGTGGCGAGCGCCGCGACGAGGGCGGCGGCAAGGCGGGTCGAGCGTGGCACGTGGGACTCCTTCGTCCGGGACGGTGTCGTGGGGAAACGACACCGCCCCCGCGAAGGTCACGGAACCGTGCAGATCAGAGGCCGTCTGCCTTGCGGCGCAGGTGCTGTCGCTCGGGGGTGCTCGTCGTCAGCCGGGCCGCGAGCAGGTAGCTCTCCCGCGCGGCGTCGGTGTCGCCGAGCTGCTCGAGCAGGTGGGCGCGGACGGCGTGCAACCGGTGGTGCTTCGCCAGGCGCTTGTCGCCCTCGAGGTCGGCGAGCTGGGCGAGGGCCGCGGCCGGGCCCTGCACCATGGCGAGCGCCACCGCGCGGTTGAGGGAGACGACGGGTCCGGGTGCGAGCTGCTCGAGCACGTCGTAGAGCGCCAGCACCTGCTCCCAGTCGGTGTCGGCCGCGGTGGTCGCCTCGTCGTGGACGGCAGCGATGGCCGCCTGCACCTGGTAGGGCCCCAGTCGCGTCCGGCTGAGGGCGTCGGTGACGAGGTCGATGCCTTCCCGCACGTACGCCGCGTCCCACCGGGAGCGGTCCTGCTCGGCGAGCGGCACCAGCTCTCCCGACGCCGTCGTGCGCGCGGGACGTCGCGCCTCGGTGAGGAGCATGAGGGCGAGCAGCCCCGTCACCTCGCCCTCGTCGGGCAGCAGGGCATGCACCTGTCTCGTGAGCCGGATCGCCTCGGCCGTCAGGTCGACCCGGGCCACCGCGTCGCCGCTGCTGGCCGTGTGCCCCTCGGTGAACACGAGGTAGAGCACGTGCAGCACCTCACCGACCCGGCCGGGCAGCTCGGCGGCGGGCGGCATCCGGAACTGCGAGCCGGCGTCACGGATGCTCGCCTTGGCGCGGCTGATCCGCTGCGCCATCGTCGCCTCGGGCACGAGGAAGGCGTGGGCGATCTGCGCGGTGGTGAGGCCGCCGACGGCTCGGAGGGTGAGGGCGATGCGCGCTGCCGGGGTCAGCGCCGGGTGGCAGCAGAGCAGCAGCAGCGTCAGGGTGTCGTCGTCGGCCGGGACCGCCCGGCTCGCGTCCGGTGGCGGGCTGACGTGCTCGTCGTCGGGGGTCCGGCTCGCGTCTGCGACCTCACGGCGCACCCGTGCCTCGTCGCTGCGCAACCGGTCGACGAGCCGGCGTGACCCGACCCGGATGAGCCAGGCTCGCGGGTCGTCCGGCACGCCCTCCTCCGGCCACTGGGCGGCGGCCGCGAGCAGCGCCTCCTGCGCGGCCTCCTCGGCACGGTCGAAGTCGCGGTAGCGCCGCACGAGCGCCCCGATGACCTGGGGCGTCACGGTGCGCCACAGGTCGTCGGTCACCATCCCGTCCGTCGTCGGCACGCTCCGACCCTTGCACAGTCACATCGGTGGCGAGCACACGCGGTAGCGTCCGGAGCGTGTCCGCCACGAGTGCCTCGCCCGGGTCAGGAGGCCCGCTCGACGAGCGGGCGGCCGAGGCGGAGCGGTCGGTCGAGGCGCTCTTCGGCGGCCGCCTCGGCCCGGTGCCCTGGACCCACCTCGCTCGGGTCTCGCACCCTGCCGCCGGCAACCGGTGGTTCGGCGACCTGCGGGGCGCCTGGCACTACTGGTGGCAGGCGCACTACCTCGATGCGATCGTCGACGCCGGCCTGCGCGGTCTCCGCACGGGGGACACGGCCGGTGCGGACCGCCACGCGCGGCAGGGCGACCGGCTGCTCGCGACGATCCGGCTGCGCAACCGGGCGCGGTGGGTCAACGACTTCTACGACGACATGGCCTGGCTCGCGCTCGCCTCTGGGCGGCTCGAGGCGCTGCACGCGGAGGTCGGCCGACGGTCGCGACAGCGACGCCTGCGCTCCGCCGGGCGGCAGCTGACCGACCAGCTCCGGTCGGCGCACACCGAGGACCTCGGCGGCGGCCTCTTCTGGAGCCGCGACCGGGACTTCAAGAACAGCCCGGCCACCGGACCTGCCGCCCTGCACCTCGCGCGTCTGGGCGAGACGACCGAGGCGCGGCGGCTCGTTGACTGGCTGTACGCGCGCCTGTGGTCCGCCGACAGCGGACTCGTGCAGGACGGCATACGGCTCCGGTCGGGAGAGGAGGTGCTCGTCCCGGACGTGTGGTCGTACAACCAGGGCACCGTGCTCGGTGCGCTCGTGACGCTCGGTGACGCGCAGAGCCTCGAACGGGCGGCGGCGCTCGTCACCGCCGTCGACACGAACCTCACGGTCCCGGGGGCCGGGGGCCGGGTGCTCCGGACCCACGGCGGCGGGGACGGGGGCCTGTTCACCGGCATCCTCGTGCGCTACCTCGCCGTGGCTGCTGCGCATCGCTCGGGCCTGCCCGACGAGACCCGTGCGGTGGCCCGGCGACTCGTCCTCGACACCGCTGACGCGCTCTGGCGCGGTCGGGGCAGTCTGGCTGTCGCAGGCCGGCGCGACCCCACGGTGTTCCCCCTGGAGCCAGGCGGCCGCGCTCCGGCTCCCCCGCTCGAGCTGTCGCCGCAGCTGCAGGCCTGGACCGTCCTCGAGGCCGCGGCCACCGTGGGCTGATCCCCCAAGGTCTCGGATCGGGCACGAAGGCTGGGAGTGGGCTGGGAATCCGCGGCAGGCGGGGTGAGACTCGGAGGGTGCGCCCCGTGCGATCCACCACCACCAGGCTCCGGGCCGGGCTGACTGCCGGCCTCACCGTCGGCGTGCTGCTCGGGGCCTGCAGCACCGGCGCCGCACCGACCGACGGGGCCGCCGGCAGCCCGGCACCGGCGCCTGCGGCGTCCCGCTCTTCGGCACTCGGCACCTCCACCGCCCCCGTCTCGCCACCGAGCAGCGAACCGACCCGGACCGTCCCCGAGGCGAGCGGCCCCACGCCCAGCCGCGTCCCCAGCGCCCCCAGCGTCCCAGCCGCCCCGGACCCGGCCTCGATCGCGGCGCTCATCGCCACGACGTTCGAGGGCGGCGGTCTGGAGCTGGGCGCCGAGCGCGGCAGCACCAGCGCGTACCGGCAGTACTTCGCGACCTACCGGAGCAACGGGCTGACCATCTCGGGGCGCATCAACGTCCCCCGCGGCAAGGGCCCGTTCCCCGCCGTCGTGCTCGCGCACGGCTACGTCGACCCGGCCGTCTACACCAACGGCGAGACGATGCTCCGCGAGCGCGACCACCTCGCCCGGCAGGGCTACGTGACGCTGCACATCGACTACCGCAACCACGCCCAGTCGAGCAAGGACCCGAGCAACGACTCACGGCTCCGTGCCGGCTACACCATCGACGCCGTCAACGCCGGGCTGGCGCTCAAGCAGTCGTCGCTCGTCGACCCTTCGCGGGTCGCGCTCATCGGTCGGTCGATGGGGGGCGGGGTCGTCTACAACACCCTCGTCGCGCGCCCCGGCCTCTTCCGCGCGGCCGTGGCCTACGCGCCCGTCAGCTCCGACACCGTCGACAACTTCAACAAGTGGGTGCGGCGCGACGCGTCGAGGGCTGGTGCCGCACGCTCGGTGATCGCCCGGCTCGGCACGCCCGAGGCCCAGCCGGCGAGGTGGGCGGCGACGAGCCCGCGCACGTACTTCAGCCGCATCACCGAGCCGCTGCTCATCCACCACGGGACCGCTGACGAGGACTGCCCGATCGCGTGGTCGCGCGAGTCGGTGGCGGCACTGAAGGCGAAGGGCAAGAACGTCCAGCTCTACGTCTACCCGGGCGGGCGCCACACGCTGACCTCGCCGCAGTGGGACACCTCCATCCGCCGCACCGAGGCCTTCCTGCGCCAGCACCTGACCTGATCCGGCGCCCGAGCGCGCTTGTGACTGTGGCAGGTTGGGACTCCGACCTCCACGACAGGAGCACCGTTGCGCACCCTCACCTACCTCGTCGCCACGACCATCGACGGCTTCATCGCCGGACCGGACGGCAGTGACCCGACCGGCCCCGGGGGCTTCTGGCCGGTGTCGCCGGAGTACGTCGCACACCTCGTCGCCGAGTACCCCGAGACCCTGCCGGCGACGGCGCACGAACCGCTGGGTGTCACGGGGCCCTGGCGACACTTCGACACCGTGCTCGAGGGGCGTGGCTCCTACCAGGTCGGCCTCGACGCCGGCATCACCAACGCGTACCCGCACCTGCGGCACATCGTCCCCGCAGGCGTGGCGTCTCAGCGACCACCACGTGGTGGGTGACGCCGTCCTGCTCACCTACGACCGCGCCACCGAACCGGTCGCGACGGCCTAGACAAGCGCGCCGGCGACGTCACGCGCCGGGCAGACCCAGGAGGCGGGCGCCGTTGTGCCACAGCACCGCCCGCATCCAGTCGTCGCCCAGCCCGAGCCGCGCCAACGCGTCGAGCTGGTGCGCGTACGGGTAGGGGATGCTCGGGAAGTCCGACCCGAGGACGACCCGGTCGCGCAGGGTCGCGAGCCGTTCGACGTAGCCGGCGGGGAACGGCGCGAAGCGGTTCGTGAAGTCGGTGCCGCTCATCGTGGTGTCGAGGTGCACACCGCCGAACTCGTCTGCCAGATCTGCGAACTCGTGGTACTCCGGCATACCGAGGTGGGCGACGACCAGCACGAGGTCGGGGTGGCGGCGCAGCACCTCGCGGACAGCCCCCGGTCCGGTGTGCATGCCCCGGATCGGCGCCGACCCCGCGTGGATCACGACCGGCACGCGGGCGGCCTCGAGCCGGGCCCAGGCGGCGTCGAGGCGCTCGTCGTCCGGTGTGAAGTCGCCGACCTGCACGTGCATCTTGAACAGCCGTGCGCCGCGGTCGAGCGCCGTCGCCACGAGGTCGCCGACCCCCGGCTCGGGGTAGAAGGTCGCACTGTGCACGGCGTCGGGCACGCGGTCGGCGAAGTCGGCGCACCACTCGTTGAGCCACCCCGCCATGCCCGGCTTGTGCGGGTAGACGAGTGACGGGATCGCCTTCAGCCCGAGGCCGCGCAACGTCGCGAGGCGCAGCTCCTCATCGGCCCGGTAGGTGATCGGCCACGGCGTGCCGTAGTGGGTCTCGGCCTCGTCGAAGTAGGCCCACACCTTGCGCTGCATCGGGTCGGGCAGGAAGTGGACGTGCACGTCGGCCAGCCCAGGGAGGCCGAGCGCGCCGACGTATGCCGGCACGTCGGCGTCCGCGGACGGGCCCGGTGTCGTGGGGCTCACGAGTGCGGTCAGCCGGCGAGGGCGCCCATCGGGTCCCACGCGGGCAGCACGATCGGGTCCTGCGTCAGGGCCTGCTGGAGCTCGGACGGGAGGGCGTCGCGGCGGACGGCCACCTCGAAGACGTATTCGGCGAACCAGCCGTCGTTCATCGTCATGAAGCCCTTGTCGCCCTTCTCGGTGCCCCAGCTGTTCTCGACGCGCCAGCGTCGCGGGGTGTCGTCGACGAGGTCGACGCCCGTGAAGAGCATCGCGTGGGTCATGAGCGACTCGTGGTGGAGCAGGCGGTCGGCCTTGGCCAGGCTCGGCTCAGTGCCGTAGAGGGCGGCGCGGTCGAAGAGGCCGGCGTCCCAGAGGCCGAGGTCGGCGTTCGACATCTGGCCCGTGTCGCAGCCGAACCACACCGGCTCGCCGCCGACGATCGCCTGTGCCGCAAGCGACTTCATGAGGTCGGGCTCGACGTTGAGGTAGGTGACGGGCGGCGCCCCGACGACGTTGCCGAGGTGCTCGACGGTGAAGGTGCGGCCGTAGGGGCTGGTCGCCCGCGGGTCGTTGACGAGGCACACGTAGTCCTCGAGCGGCACCGTCACGTACTTCTCGGCGAACTCCAGTGGCGTCATCTCGCCGTCGCGGTGGAAGCCGCCGTCGGTGTCCTTCCACTGCCACACGAACGACTGCGGCGGCGTGCCGAGGTGGATGCAGAGCAGCCGGTGGATCGTGCCGAGCACCTGCTCCTTGGTCTCGCGCAGGTCGTCCTCGGAGGCGCCGTCAACAGCCTGCGCCCGCAGGTCGCGCGCGGCCTGGCGCAGGATCGTGGAGATGTCGCGGTTCATCAGGCGCGTGTTGCTCGAGCTCTTCGTCTCGGGCATCGCGACCTTCGGCACGAGGCCGTGCTTGACCACGAGCGCGACGAACATGTTCCACTGGCCGCCGTCCTCGGCCGGGGTCGCGAGCAGGTGCGCGACCGTGCGGTCGTCGACGTCACGGTCGGCGGTGGCGATGACCGACTCGAGCCAGTGGTTGGCCTTCTCGAACTTGTCCCAGAAGAGGAGGTGATTCTGCGAGAACTCGAAGTCCTTGACGTTCAACGTCTTCCGCGCACCGGCACGCAGCAGGTTGGTGCCGGCGAAGAGCCAGCAGCGCCCGCTCTTCTCCTGCGACGTCGCCGTCCAGTCGTCGAGCAGGTGCGACACGGAGTGGTCGATGCTCGTCACGACCCGGCGGTCGAGGGCGATGTCGTCGACGGAGGTCGTCGTCACGGCGTTCTGGAGCATCCGTGCGGTCGGGTCGGCCTCGAACGCCTTCGTGAGGCGCTCGACGAGGTCCGGGGCGAGGTCGCGGGGCATGTGCCACTCCTTCGAGTTCTCGGGATCTTGGCATCGTATGCCGCGCCCCTCACGCCCTGCGCAAGTCGCTCCCAAGAGCGGCACTAGATGCCTCGCCGACTCTGGTCGCAGGCCGCAACCGCGGCACGACGACGACAGGGAGAGCACGATGACGACCACCACCCCTCCGACCCACGAGCAGGTCTCGTTCCCCGGACAGGCGCACGTCGCGCACGGCCCGCACGACCAGACCGGCATGTACCTCATGCACCACGCGCTGCGGCGCGACCTCGCCCGTTTCGAGTCCGCGGTGCGGGCCACCCCGATCGGCGCTGCCGACACGTGGACGGCGCTGGCTCAGCGCTGGGCCCGCTTCGGCGACATCCTCCACCACCACCACGGCGTCGAGGACGACAACCTGTGGCCCGTGCTCACGGAGCACGCCGAGCGGCTCGGTGACGAGAGCGCTCTGACGATGCTCGACGACATGGAGGCCGAGCACGGCGTCATCGACCCGACGCTCGCGGCCGTCTCGGCGGGTTTCGCGGCGATGCGCGAGCACCCGTGCGTCGACCACCGGAACGCGCTCGACGTGCACGTCACGGCGGCGCGGGCCGCCCTGCTCGACCACCTCGCCCACGAGGAGACCGAGGCCCTGCCGTTCCTCCAGCGCGTCGTCACGCCCGAGGAGAACGCGCGCTTCGACGCGGCTGCGCAGAAGGCGTACGGCCCCCGCCTCATGGGCTTCCTCGTGCCGTGGGTCGCCGACGAGGTGCCGGACCATCTCGTCAGGAAGATCCTCGACGAGGCGGGCAAGCCCTTCGTCGTGCTGCTGTGGCTGACGCGTGGCCGCTACGAGCGCGCCACCCGCAAGGCGTTCGGGTTCGCCTGACCCGACCTCGCCGTCGGGGTCGCCTCAGCCCGGGGCGGCCCTGACGTCCACGCCCAGACGCTCGAGGTTGCCCGTCAACCAGCGGGCGTATGCCGTGAAGCCCCACCGGTGCGCGTGCGCCAGGGCGCGCCGCGCGCTGGCGACTGCGCCCGCCCGGTCGCCGGCGGTCACCTGCGCGAGAGCGAGGTAGCCGTCGACCGGACCGATGACGATGGAGATGCCGGCGAGCGTCATCCGACCGGAGTACGGGGTCAGCCGCGCCACCGCGCGGCGGGCGAGCCCCACGTCGGCGACGTAGCTCGCCGCCTCGGCCTCCAGCGTCTCGGTGACGAGGGTCTGCCAGCTCTCCTGGACCGGGAGGACGGGGTGGTCGCGCAGCTCCTCGGCCACGAGGTCGGGGCGGCCGGCGCGGCCGAGCAGGGCGTGGGCCGTGGCCCGCCCCAACGGGTGGAGCGCCATCAGGCGGAAGAACGTGACGTCGTCGCCGAGCCCGAGCCGCCAGATGTCCCGGACGAGGGCGATGACCGGCTTCGCGAGGTCCTCGGCCGTCAGCGACACCTGGGAGGCCCAGTCGAGGGTCACGGCCGCGAGCCGTTCGGCCTCGACATCGTCGCCGCGCAGCGACGCTAGGCAGAGCTCGACCCAGTTGAACGTGTAGAGCAGGTAAGGCAGGCGCTCCCGGCGGGCGATGCGGTCGGCCTGGCCGGCGTGGCGCGTCCACGCGTCCACGTCTCCGAGCTCGAGGTGGTCGATCGCGAGGCTGATGAGCGAGACCGCCTCGGCCACGGTGTCGCCTGCGGCGCGGGCCGCCTCGACCGCTTCCGGGCCGGAGGCCAGTCTCGCCTCGGTCCGCGACGGGATCCACGAGGCGAGCCAGGCGGCGCGAAGTGCCCAGGCGAGCAGCTCGGCGTCCCCGACCCTCCGGGCCACCCCGAGCCCGGCGTCGACGAGCGCGGCGCGCTCCGCCGTCGCGTGCTGGTCGTAGTAGAGCTCGACGGCGAGCGAGAGCAGCAGCCGGGCGCGGTCGGGCGAGTCGGTCTCGGGCAGCACCCGGAGCGCCCAGCGCAGGTCGTCGACGGCGTCCTCGCGCACCTCCTGCCACGACAGAGGCTCCCAGACGCAGTAGTGCGAGAGGGCAGCGGCCGCGCGGGCGACCCGGTGGGGCGAACCGAGCGAGCGGCCCAGGGCGACGGCCTCGGTCGCCGCCTCGACGACGGCCGGCCAGTGGGCCGCGAAGGCGGCGTCGCGCGCGAGCTCGAGGAGCAGGTCCCACCGCTCCTCCTGGCTGGCGCCCGGCACCCGGCGGTGGGCCTCGACGGCCCGAGCCCGCAGGTCCATCGCGTCGCGGTACGCGGCCGCGCGGCGTGCCTGGGTCGCTGCGGCGTCGGCCGCACGCCACGCCTGCTCCGCATGGGTCGGTCCGCTCGCCAGCCAGTGCCGGGCCAGCTCGGCCGTCAGCTCGTCGTCGGTCATGGTGGTGCGCAGGCCCGGATCGGTGGCCAGCGCGTGGGCGATCTGCGCGTGGACGCGGGCCCGCCGACGTGGTGGCGCCGAGTGGTAGACGGCGTCGCGGGCCAGCGCGTGGGCGAAGGCGTAGCCGTCGAGACCGTGGTCGACGAGCAGGCCTGCCGCACGCGCCGGCGCGAGGTGGTCGTCCACGAGGTCCGGGTCGGCACGGTCGGCGGCCGCGACGGTCTCGACGCGGAAGGACCGCCCGACGACGGCCGCCGTGCCGAGGGCGCTGACGGTGGCTGCCGGCAGGGCGGCGACCCGGCGCATGACGACCTCGCGCACGGTGGCGGGGACGGGCTCGTCGCCGGCGGTGGGCGCGCGGTCGCTCCTCTCGCTCCTCTCGCCCGGCGCGGCCGAGGCAGCCGGGACGGCCGCACCGGAGTCGGTCGGCCCGAGCCGGGCCAGCTCGAGCAGGAAGAAGGGGTTCCCGGCCGTACGCGCGTGCCAGGCGGCGGCGACGTCGTCGGGCACCGCTCCCGCGACGGAGTGCACGAGCGCCGCCGCGTCGGCCCCGCCCAGACCGGTGAGGTCCAGTCGCGCCCCGCCCCGGCGGGCGAACGCCTCGCCCACCTCGGCCAGTGCGCCGACGGGCTCGGGGTGCGACCTCCTCGACCCGACGACCACGAGCCGCGCCTCCGCCGGCGACACGTCGAGCAGGTGGCGCAGGGTGCGCAGCGTCGCGTCGTCGGCCCAGTGCAGGTCGTCGAGCACGACGAGGACCGGCTGCGCCTCGCTCGCGGAGAGCACGGCCGACGCGATCCGCTCCCACGTGCGGAAGGCCGACCGACCGGGGCCCAGCGCCTCCGCGTCGGCGGCGACGTCGGCGAGCCGCGCCGGCGACGGCTCGGGCGACACGTCCTGCGGGTTGTCCCGGCCCGTCCGATGCATCTGCCCGTCGAGGGCGTTCAGCACCGAGAGCCAGGGCCACAGCGGCGGAGCCCCGTCGTCCTGCGAGCAGACCCCGGCGGCGACGACGAAGCCTGCGCCTCGGGCTCTCGCGGCCAGGTCGCGCAGCAGCCGCGACTTGCCGATGCCCGGCTCGCCGACGACCAGCGCCGACCCAGCGCTACCCGCAACCGCATGGTCCAGCAGCGCGGACAGGACCGCGCGCTCGGCGCCTCGACCGACGACTGCGTCGGTGGCCGGCGTCTCCCGAGTCGCCTCGGAGCGAAACCCGTCGCGAGGACCGCGCCCCGGCACCGGGTCACGCTTCCCCGCCGTCGGTTCCGGTGCCACAGCCACGGAGGCGCGTCTTTCCGGCAGCACCCCCGGCTCGCTGTCGCGCAGCCACTCGAGCAGGCCTGCGTCCTGGCGCAGCACCGCCCGCTCGAGGTCGCGCAGCTCGGGCCCGGGGTCGAGCCCGAGCTCGTCCGCCAGCCGTTCACGGGCCCGGCGCAGGTGGTCGAGCGCCTCCACCTGCCGGCCCGCCCTCACGAGGGCGAGGGCGTGCAGCGCGTGCAGGCGCTCGCGCGTCGGGTGCAGGTCGGTCAGCGGCTCGGTCGTCGCCAGCACGTTGACGTGCTCGCCCAGCGCGAGCAGACCGAGCAGCCGGGTCTCCTCGGCAGCCGCGCGCAGGCGCTCCAGGGAGGCACGCTCGGCCAGCACGTCCGGGTGGTCGGGCAGGTCGGCATACGGCTCCCCCGCCCAGAGCCCGAGCGCCTCGTCGAGCCGGTCGACGGTCTCCGCGACGAGGTCGCGCGAGGGCCACTTCGATGTGCGGCTGCTGCCGTCCGTCGGCGCGAGCTGCGAGCCCAGCGGGGCGAGCGAGCGCTCCGACTGGCGAGTGACCTCGGCGAAGCGGTGGGCGTCGACGGCGTCGGGTGGCACCGACAGCACGTAGCCGTGGTCGGTGCGACCCAGCACCGACGGCTCCGTGCGGCTGCGCCGACCGGGCTCGATCGCCTTGCGCAGGCCCGAGATGTACGCGTGCAGCGCACCGTGAGCGGCCGGCGGCGGCTCCCCCGCCCAGACGAGGTCGGCGAGCAGGTCGACGGGCACCGGTCGGCCCGGGCGCATCGCGAGCGCCGCGACGATCGACCGCGGCTTGCGCGCACCCAGGTCGATCGGCTCGGCCTCGACGCCGTCGGAGGCGCTCGAGCCGTGCGGGGTCGCACGTTCGGCGCGGCTCCCACCGAGGACGAAGACGTGCATGTCGCCAAGGTAGCCAGCAGGCCCGCGTCCCGTGGCCGTTCGCCCGAGAGGCCCGAACCGGCGCGCGCCGCCGCAAGCCGCTCGCAAGCGAAACCCAAGACGCAGGCGGAACCCTCGATGGAGACGACCCGCACCGACCATCCAGAGTCAGGAGCCCTCGATGAGCACCGCCGCCCAGCCGCTCACACCTGCATCGGCCGCACCCGCCGCACCGACGACAGCGCGCGTCGCGACGCTCCTCGTCGTGGCCCAGCTCGCGCTCGTCGGCGTCGATGCCCTCGGTGGCGTCCTCGCCGTCGCCGCCGGGGTCAACACGTGGGCGGAGGCCTGGGGACCCGCGGCCCTGCTCGCTGCGCCCCTGCCGATGGTGGCGGGGCAGGTGGTCCTGACCGCGCTGTCGGTGTCGACCCGGCGCCGGTGGGGGGCCGTGCCGGCGACGCTGCTCACGCTCGCCTGCTTCGCCAGCATCGCGTCGGGGTTCTTCGACGGCGGCCTCGGCAACGCACGCCTCACCCCGTGGCTGTCCGCCTTCCAGGTGCTCCTGCTCGTCGTCACCGGCATCGTCGGCCTGCTCGCCGCCGCACGGGCCCGCGAGCTCGCCCGCAGCCGCGCTGAGCACCGAGCACCGAGCACCGAGCATCAGCGCGACAGGACCGCCATGATCGCTCCGGACGCCGCGACCTGACCGGCGGCCGCCGCCATGGTCACCGACGCCATCGGCATCGGGTAGGCGGGCAGGTGAGCGAGGTCGCCACCGGCGAAGACGCTGGGGCGGCTGGTGCGGCCGAACTCGTCGACGCGCACGCAGCCCGACGGGTTGAGCTCGAGCCCGAGCTGCTCTGCGAACGGCGCGGACTGGGTCATCGCCGGCTTCACGAAGAGGCCCGCGACCTGCTCGGAGGACTGCGCACCGTCCACGCCGTCGAGAGTCACGCGGACGCCGCCGTCGCGGCGCTCGACCGAGAGGACCCGTCCGGTCAGCACCGGGGGACGGTTGTCCCAGCCGTCGGGCAGCGCCTCCCCGTCGGTGAACACCACGAGGTCGGAGGCGACCCGGTCGAGCATGGCGCTCAGGTGCGGCGCGATCGCGGCGCCGAGGATGCCGACACGCTCACCCGAGAGCTCGTGGCCGTGGCAGAAGGGACAGTGCGCGACGAGGTCGCCCCACAGGTCCTCCAGACCGGGCACCGGCGGCAGGGTGTCGCGCACGCCCGTGGCGAGCACGACGGCATACGCAGTGACGGTCGAACCGTCGGCGACGCGGAGGTGGAAGGTGCCGGCGGCCTCCTCGACGGACTCGACCCGCTCCTCCCGCACGCTGACGGTGTCGTATGCCGTCAGCTGCTTGCGCGCGAGGGCGCGGAACTCCTCGGGCGGGTGCCCTCGTTGCCGACGACGTTGTGCATGTGGCTGACGGCGGCGTTGCGGTAGGTGCCGTCGTCGAAGAGGACGGCGTCGCGGTGGAGGCGGCCGATCGAGAGGGCGGCCTGGAGGCCGGCGGGGCCGCCTCCGATGATGGCGATGTCGGTGTGCACGGTGTCTCCCTGCTGTCGTTGCGGCTCTTGAGGATCGAGCGTGTACCTTCATGTGGGGATGAAGGCAAGCGAGCGCGAGCAGACCTGGACCGTCGGTGAGCTGGCGGCTCGTTTCGACCTGCCGACGAACGTGCTTCGGCACTGGGAGACGCTCGGGCTGCTGACCCCGGAGCGTGACGCGTCCGGCTACCGGCGCTACCGGCACGGGGACCTCGTGCGGGTCGCCGTCATCGTGCGCAACAAGGCCGCCGGCATGACCCTCGAGCAGATCGGGGTGCTGCTCGACGGCGAGGCGGCCGGCCGGCACGAGGTGCTCGAGGCGCACCTGCGCGACCTCGACGAGCGGGCGCGGTCCATCGAACGGTCGCGCGAGATGACCGCGCACGCCCTGCGGTGCCGCGCCCACGACATCGTCGCCTGTCCCCGCTTCGCCCAGCACGTCGCCGACCTCACCGACGGCCGCGCCGACCGTCCCCGCACCACCGACTGGGAGTAGCCCCCGCCCTCGACGTCCCGATCGAGAGAACGCTCCGTCACGTGCCCGAGCGTTCTCTCGATGGGTTACGTCGAGAGCGAAGGGTGCTTGGCGGGCCGGGGCCGGCGGGCAAGGATCTGCGCATGAGACTTCTCGTGCTCGGAGGCACCCACCACGTCGGCCGCGCGTTCGTCGAGGCCGGGCTCGCCCGCGGCGACGAGGTGACCACCCTGACGCGCGGCCTCACCGGCCACGCCGTCGAGGGCGCCGACGCCCGGCACGCCGACCGACTCGACCCTGACGCGATGCGGGCCGCGCTCGGCGACGACGAGTGGGACGCGGTCGTCGACACCTGGTCGGCCGCCCCCGTCGCGGTGCAGACCTCAGCTCGGCTCCTGAGCGGCCGCGTGCCGCACTACACCTACATCTCGTCGCGCTCGGTCTACGCCTGGCCTCCCGAGCCGGGCGCCGACGAGAACGCACCCGTCGTCGAGGGCGACGCCTCCTCGACCGACGACGCCGACTACGCCGCGGCGAAGCGAGGTGGTGAGCTCGCCGTCCAGGCCGAGTTCGAGGGCGACATCGCGATCGCACGCGCGGGGCTGATCCTCGGGCCTTACGAGATCGTCGGCCGGATGCCGTTCTGGCTCAACCGGATCGCGGCGGGTGGGCGAGTGCCGGCCCCCGGTCCCCATGACCGGCCGCTGCAGTACGTCGACTGCCGCGACATCGCCGACTGGGCCCTGGGTTCCCGACCGGTCGGCGTCTTCAACACCGTCAGCAAGCCGGGGCACACGACGATGGGCCTGCTCCTCGACGAGGTGAAGTCGGTGACGGGCAGCGACGCAGAGCTCGTGTGGGTCGACCCCTCGACGGTCGAGGCGGCCGAGGTGTCGCCCTGGACCCAGCTGCCGATCTGGGTACCGCCCACCGGTGTGTACGTCGGCCTGCACGACTGCGACGTGTCTGCCGCGTATGCCGCCGGGCTGAGCCCGCGACCGATGCCCGAGACCGTGGCCGACACGTGGGCGTGGCTGCAGCGCGAGGGGGTGCCCGAGCGGCCCACGAACCGCGGCGACGGCCCGATGGACGCCGAGGCCGAGGTCCGCCTCCTCGCCGCCCACGACGCAACCACCTGACGGCCTGACGACCTGACGACCTGACGACCTGACGGCGTCGTGGGTCAGCGGGTGCGGGCGCGGTGGGCGGCGGCCTTGACGCGGCTCTGGCACTGCGGGGAGCAGAAGCGCCGCGTGCCGTTCCTCGACGCGTCGACGTAGACGCGGTCGCACGCCGGGGCCGCGCACACCCCGAGACGCCCTCCGAGGTCGCTGCCGAGCGCGACGGCGAGGCCCGACGCGAGCCCTGCCTGCCATCCGCGCACGTAGCCGTCGTCGGGACCGTGGAAGTGCAGCTGGTGCCGGCCCGTCCCGTCGGCGTCGAGCCGCGGCCGGGCCCCCGTGCTCTCGAGCAGCTCGTTGACGGTCGCCGCCGCCGCGTCGAGGTCGTGGCGCTCGGCCGACTCGAAGACGGCACGGACCGCGGGCACCACCTCGACGAGCGACAGCGCCTGCGCCTGCGTCGGCTGCGAGCGCCGGTCGGGCCCTGACGTCGCATCGGCGACGCCGACGACGAGCGCCTCCCCGGTCGGCGGCTCGTAGACGACCCCTCGGGCGTCGCCGGGCGTGACGAGGTTGACGAGATCGACCGCGACGGCCAGCAGCCGTTCGATGTGACTGTCGAACTGCACTTGACCAGTCACCTCCTCATATCTAGCGTCGTGACTACCAAAGTCTACTTCGACAGTCAGGACGACCATGGGTCTACCCGGGCAGCTGCGGGTGCTCATCCTCGCGCGGTGCGTCAACCGCCTCGGCGGCTTCTCGATGGCCTTCCTCGGCGTCCTGCTGCTGCGCGACCTCGACGCCGGTCCCGCAGGCACGGCTCTGGTGCTCACGTGCTTCGGGCTGGCCACGATCCCGTCGCGTCTGCTCGGTGGCCACCTCGCCGACGCGTGGGGACGCCGCCCGACGATGCTGCTCGGCCTCTCGGGCTGCGCTGTGGCCCAGCTCGTCATCGCCGCTGCACCGACGTACGCGTGGGCTCTCGCCGGCGCGGTCCTCCTCGGCCTCGCCTACGAGATCGTCGAGCCCCCGACCCAGGCGCTCGTCAGCGACCTCGTGCCGGCGGACGACCGCTCGTTCGCCTACTCCGCCCTCAACGCGTCGCTGGCTGTCGCCGGCGTCCTCGCCGGCCTCGTCGCGGCAGCCGTCTCGGGCTTCGGCCTGCGCTGGCTCTTCGTGGTCGACGCGGCGACCTGCCTGGCCTGCGCAGTCCTCGTCGCGGGGGCCGTCCCGGCGTCGCGGCGACCTCCGGCGCTGGGCCCTCTCGACCAGGAGGAGGCGGCGGATCCCGTCGGGAACTGCACACTCGACGAGAAGGATGATCGCGTGCCCGGTTCCCGACGCGGCTCCGACTCGCCGGGGCAGCGGTGGGTCGGGGCACTGACGGACCGCCGGCTCGTGCGGGTCGTCGCCCTGGGCACGGTCGCCGCGACCGTGACGATGGTCGTCGTCTTCGGGGTGCCGCTCCTCGTCGAGCAGCGCGGCATGGCCCCGTCGGTCACGGGTTGGGTGCTCGCGGCCGGCGCCGCTGCCAGCGTCCCCGGCGCGCGGCTCGTCGTGGTGCTCCGGCGCCGCGTGGGCGACCGCGGCGTCCTGCTCACGGGCGAGGCCACCGCAGCGCTGGGCCTGACAGCCCTCGCCCTCGCCGACGGGCCGCTCGCCCTCGCGGCCGGGCTCGTCGTCTTCGACGTGGGCGGCCTCCTCGTCATCTCGACGATGATGGCCGGCGCCGGCGCCCTCGCCCCGGAGGGCAGCCGGGGCACCTACCTCGCCGTGCTGGGACTGACGTGGGGACTCGCCACGACGGCGGCGCCGGGCATCCTCACGACGCTCGGGACGGCATACGGCCCCGGGGCGCCCTTCGCGGCATCGGCGGCCGCGCTGCTGGTGGCGGCCGTCGTGCGCGCCGTGACCGAGCCGGGTCAGCGACGTCAGCGGCCCCGGTTGCGGCGACGCACGTCCTTGGGCGGCTTGCCCCCGGCATACGACCGGTCGGGGTCGACGACGTAGCCCTGGCGCAGCGCCTCACGGCCGACGAGCATGCGGAAGCCCATCCGGTCACGCTTGCTCAGCGTCACCTCGGCCGGGACCGTCCGCCCACCGAGACGCAGGTCCACGCGGATGACGAGCCGACGCTGCACGTGGCCGCTGGACGAGCGCACCTTGCGGCGGTCGTGGACGGGGCACTCGACGACCGTGGGGTCGGCCTGCGAGTCCTGCCACGGGTGCACGGTGAAGCGCACCCAGGGGCGGCCGTCGTGCTCGAACTCCTCGACGTCCTCGGCGTGCAGCGACGACGTGCGGGCGCCGGTGTCGATCTTCGCCTTGACCCACGGCAGCCCCACCCCGGGCATACCGACCCACTCCCTCCACCCCACATGGGTGCTTGAATAGGCCGGCCCGGACACCCGCCCATCTTGGCAGGACCTCTGCATGAAACTCGCGATCCTCTCGCGCGCGCCGCGCGCCTACTCGACCCAGCGCCTGCGCACCGCGGCGCTCGACCGGGGGCACGAGGTGAGAGTCCTCAACACGCTCCGCTTCGCCATCGACCTGACGGGGCCCGAGCCCGACCTGCAGTTCCGCGGGCGGCCGCTCTCCGACTACGACGCGATCCTCCCGCGCATCGGCAACTCGATCACCTACTTCGGCACCGCCGTCGTGCGCCAGTTCGAGCAGATGGACATCTACACGCCGAACACCGCGAACGGCATCGCCAACGCACGTGACAAGCTCCGCGCCACGCAGATCCTCTCGCGCCACAACATCGGTATGCCGGCGACGACCTTCGTGCGCAACCGCGCCGACGTCATCCCCGCCATCGAGCGCGTCGGCGGCGCGCCGGTCGTCATCAAGCTGCTCGAGGGCACGCAGGGCATCGGCGTCATCCTCGCGCCGGAGATCAAGATCGCCGAGGCGATCATCGAGACGCTGCACAGCACGAAGCAGAACGTGCTCATCCAGAGCTTCGTCACGGAGAGCAAGGGACGCGACATCCGTGCCCTCGTCGTCGGTGACCGGGTCGTGGCCGCAATGCGGCGCCGGGCGAACGGCGACGAGTTCCGCTCGAACGTGCACCGCGGCGGCACCGTCGAGCCGGTCGAGCTGACGCCCGAGTACGAGCAGGCCGCAGTGCGCTCGGCCCAGATCATGGGCCTGCGAGTGGCCGGCGTCGACATGCTCGAGGGGAACGACGGGCCGCTCGTCATGGAGGTCAACTCCTCCCCCGGACTCGAGGGCATCGAGGCCGCGACGAACCTCGACGTCGCCGGCGCGATCGTCGACTACATCGCCGGCCAGGTCGCCTTCCCCGAGATCGACGTGCGCCAACGCCTCACCGTCTCGACGGGATACGGCGTCGCCGAGCTCGTCGTCCACGCCGGCGCCGACATCATCGGCAAGACGATCGGCGAGTCGGGCCTCGAGGAGCACGACCTGCAGGTGCTCACGCTGCACCGCGGCGCGAGCGTCATCCCCAACCCGCGCCGCCGCGTCGTGCTCGAGGCGGAGGACCGCCTCCTGTGCTTCGGCCGGCTCGAGGAGATGCGGTCGATGATCCCGCAGCGGCGCCGCCGCCGGGCCAAGGTGCGCAAGCTGCCGACGGAGCCGATCCACACCGTCGCGTGATGATCGCCTGAGGCGCGTCCGGCAGCGTCAGAGCGGCGTTCGAGGCGCTCGGCCCTCCGGCGTACGCGTGGCGGTCGGGCCGGGTGTGTCCGCCGCGTGCGTCTCGGGTGCCTCGCCGGCGCGGAGCTGGTCCACCTCGGACTTGAAGATGCGCACCGACCGGCCGAGGCTCCTGGCCATGTCGGGCATGCGCTTCCAGCCGAAGAGCAGAGCGACGGCGATGATGATGACGATGATCTCCGGTCCTCCGAGATCAGCCATGGCAACCTCCTGACGGTCGGCGCCCACCCGTCGCCGGGCGCGTGGCGATGGGGCACCGTAGGCCGGCCGGGTGGGAGGGCACCGTGCCCGGGCTGGGAACCAGCCGTGAGTCCAGCGTCCGGGCCCACCCCGCATCGGCCTGGTGCGGCGGGGCGTGCCGTCACGGGTTGGTTTGTGTGCCAAGGTTTCTCACCGTGCCAAGACTCCCTCAGCGTGCCACCGCGCAGCACACGCGCACCCTCGCTGCCGCCCTGTTTGCCGCTCTGACGGTGCTCGTGGGCGGATGCGGGCTCCCGGTCCTGACGGGGGCGGCACCGGGTGGCCGGGACCACGCGCCGACCGAGGTCGACGGGTCGCGCCCGGGCACCACGACGAGCCTGCCCGCCCCCTTCACCCCGACGATCTCCGCAGCCCAGGCGCGCGCAGCGCTCTCGCAGCTCGACCGGCTGCCGGTCAAGGGACGAGCCCCGAAGACCGGCTACTCCCGCGAGCAGTTCGGTCCGGCGTGGACCGACGACGCCGACGTCGCCGGCGGCCACAACGGGTGCGACACCCGCAACGACGTGCTCCGCCGCGACCTCACCGCAGAGCGCCTCAAGCCCGGCACCCACGGCTGCGTCGTGACGTCGGGGCGGCTCGCCGACCCCTACACGGGACACGTCATCACCTTCGAGCGCGGCCCCTTCTCGTCGAGGGTCCAGATCGACCACGTCGTCGCCCTCGGTGACGCGTGGGTCAAGGGTGGGCAGGCGCTGACGCGCGAGCAGCGCATCTCGCTGGCCAACGACCCGCTCAACCTCCTCGCCGTCTACGGCCCGACCAACGGTGCCAAGCGCGACTCCGACGCCGCCTCCTGGCTGCCTCCGAACCGCGCCTTCCGCTGCACCTACGTCGCACGACAGGTGGCGGTCAAGACCCGCTACCACCTGTGGGTGACCGCGGCCGAGAAGGCCGCGGTCACGCGGGTCCTCACCACCTGCCGCTGACCGGGATCGAAGGCAGGGCGCTCAGCCGAGCAGGGCGGCCACCCCGTCGAGGACGAGTTCGAGGCCAGGCTCGAACTCGCGGGCGAACGTGTATCCGGCTTCGAGCACGACGTGCTGGGCGAACCAGGCCATGTTGGGGTACGCGGCGAGGAGCTCGGCGAGCGGACCGGTGCTGACGAAGTCGGCCGCCTCGGCGCCCGAGTCGAACGGCAGCGTCGTCTCCTGCAGGACGAAGCCGTAGACGAAGGCGTCGACGACGGCATACGCGTGCGCGACGTGTCGGGGACTGAAACCGCCCGCGCGGAGGCACGCGATGTTGGCGTCGTGGTAGGCCAGGGTCGCCGGCCCGGGCGTGCGGCGCGACTCCATGAGGGGCAGCGCCCACGGGTGCCGGCCGAGGACCTCGCGCACCGAGAGCGACCTGCGACGCAGCTCGACGCGCCAGTCGCCTGAAGCGTCGGGGAGGACGACCTCGGCGTAGACACGGTCGACCATGCCGTCGAGCAGCGCGTCCTTGTTGGCGACGTGGTGGTAGAGCGACATCGCCTCGACCCCGAGCTCGCCGGCCAGCCGGCGCATCGTCAGTCGGCTGAGGCCTTCCGCGTCGGCCATGACGACCGCGGCGTCGAGGACGCTCTCGCGGGTGAGCTTGCGCGGGGGCACCGGACCTCCAGAGGGGGTTGTCAACCTTACGGCGTAATGCTAGCGTCGGCTCATACCTTACAACGTAAGAGAGTGAGGCCTGACATGGAGTCTCTCGGACACCAGCCCTACGACCTGGCCACCTCACAGGCGTCCTCGACGGGGACCTCGCCCCTCCCGGACCACGTGCGGGCCGTCACCCGGCGCCGCTACGGCGGCGTCACCGAGCTGCAGGTCGAACGCATCCCACGACCCGAGCCCGGCCGTGCCGAGGTGCTCGTGAAGGTGGCAGCCGCAGGCCTCGACCGCGGCGCCCTGCACCTGCTCACCGGCACCCCGTATGCCGCCCGCGCCGCCTTCGGGCTCCGCCGGCCGCGTCAGCCGGTGCTGGGCTTCGAGGTCGCCGGTGAGGTGGTCGCCCTCGGTCCGGAGGTGACGGGTCTCGCGGTCGGCGACCGCGTCTTCGGCACGGCCGCCGGCTCCCTCTCCGAGCTCGCCGTCGCCCGAGCCGCCCAGCTGGCGACCACGCCGGCCGAGGTCAGCGACGAGCAGGCCGCGACCCTGAGCATCTCGGGCGGTACCGCTCTCGAGGCCGTGCAGCGCCACGCTCAGGTGAAGGCCGGCCAGCGGGTCCTCGTGCTCGGCGCCTCGGGCGGCGTCGGCAGCTTCGCCGTGCAGATCGCCGCCCACCTGGGCGCCGAGGTCACCGCGGTGTGCAGCGCCGGCAAGGCGGACTTCGTCCGCGCCCTGGGGGCGCAGCACGTCGCCGACTACCGCACCACGACCGTCGGCGAGCTCGCCGGCCCCTTCGACGCCGTCATCGACATCGCCGGCAACCGACCGATCAGCGAGCTGCGCCGGGTCCTGACCCCGACCGGCACGCTCGTCATCGTCGGCGGTGAGGGCGGTGGCCGATGGCTGGGCGGCCTGCACCGCAACCTCGCCGCAGCAGCCCTCGACCCGTTCTCGCGCCAGCACCTGACCTGGTTCGTCACCCGCCAGTCCCGAGAGCTGCACGCCAGGCTCGGCGACCTCGTCGCGACGCGTGCGGTGCGTCCGGCCATCGATCGCACGGTCGGCCTGGACGGCGTCGCCGACGCCCTGACAGCCATGGAGCAGGGCACGCTGCTCGGCAAGGTCGTCGTCCGCCCCTGAGCGTCCCGGACGCCACCGCCAGAGCGCCGGCGCACGGGGCTTGACCTTGACGCTGCGTCAGGGTTGCACGCTCGTCCCATGACAACGACACACGCCATCGAGATCGTCGGTCTGACGAAGTCCTACGGCGAGACCGCGGTGCTGCAGGGCGTCGACCTCGGCGTCCCGGCGGGCTCGGTCTTCGCGCTGCTCGGCAGCAACGGGGCCGGCAAGACCACCACCGTCAGGATCCTCGCCACGCTGCTCGCCGCCGACAGCGGGTCCGCCCGCGTCAACGGCCATGACGTGGCGACCGAGGCCGCCCGGGTCCGCGAGTCGATCAGTCTCACAGGACAGTTCGCGGCCGTCGACGAGATCCTGACCGGCCGCGAGAACCTCGTCCTCGTCGCGCAGCTGCGACGGGTCGCCGAGCCCGGACGCGTCGCCGACGACCTGCTCGCCCGGTTCGGTCTCACCGACGCGGGCGGTCGACGGGCCGGCACCTACTCGGGCGGCATGAAGAGGCGGCTCGACATCGCGATGAGCCTCATCGGCGACCCTGCCGTGCTCTTCCTCGACGAGCCGACGACGGGCCTCGACCCACAGTCACGGCTCGAGGTGTGGAGGACCGTCCAGGACCTCGCCGGCCGGGGCACCACCGTGCTGCTCACGACCCAGTACCTCGACGAGGCCGAGCACCTCGCCGACCGCATCGCCATCCTGCACGAGGGCCGGATCATCGCCGACGGCACGCTCGCCGAGCTCAAGGCGCTCCTGCCGCCCACCGAGATCGAGTACGTCGAGAAGCAACCGACGCTCGAGGAGATCTTCCTGTCCATCGTCGGCCACTCGACCCCCGCGAACTGAGGACCACCCATGACCACCCACGCCCTCGGCGACACCACCGTCCTGACCAAGCGGTCGTTGCGCCGCATCCTGCGCAGCCCCGACACGATCATCACCACGGCCGTCACGCCGATCGCCATGCTCCTGCTCTTCGTCTACGTCTTCGGAGGCGCCATCGACGCCGGCAGCCAGTCGTACGTCGACTACCTGCTGCCCGGCATCCTGCTCATCACCGTCCCGTCGGGCATCGCCTACACGGCCTTCCGGCTCTTCACCGACGTCTCCGGCGGCATCTTCGAGCGCTTCCAGTCCATGCCGATCAGCCGATCCTCGGTGCTCTGGAGCCACGTCCTGACTTCGGTCGTCGCGAACCTCATCTCCCTCGTCCTCGTGGTCCTCGTCGCTCTGCTCATGGGATTCCGTTCCGGCGCAGGGCTGCTCGCGTGGCTTGCGGTCGTCGGCATCATGGTCCTGTTCACCCTGGCCCTCACGTGGCTAGCGGTCATCCCCGGCCTCACGGCGAAGTCGGTCGACGGGGTGAGCGGCTTCTCCTACCCGCTCATCTTCCTGCCGTTCGTCAGCTCGGCCTTCGTGCCGACGGAGGGCATGCCCGGGCCGGTCCGCTGGTTCGCGGAGCACCAGCCGGTCACCTCGATCGTCGACACGATCCGGGCGCTCCTCGCGGAGCAGCCGGTCGGCACCGACGTCTGGGTCGCGCTCGCATGGTGCGTCGGGCTGCTCGTCGTGGCGTACGTCCTCGCGCTGCGCACCTACCGCGCCAAGGTCACCTGACGACGTGCCGGGCCACACGGCACACGCCATCTCGCCCCCGCGTCAGGAGAATGGGGCCATGCTCACGATCAGCCAGCTCGCCGCGTACGCGGGCGTGACGGTCCGCGCGGTGCGGCACTACCACGCGAAGGGGCTGCTGCCGGAGCCCGAGCGCGACCGCTCCGGCTACCGTCGCTACGACGCGGCGGCCGTGGTGCAGCTCGTGCGCATCCGCACGCTCGCCGACGCCGGCGTGCCGCTGGCGCGGGTGAGCGAGCTGCTCGACGCGGGCGACGAGGAGTTCGCGGCGGCGGTCGAGCAGATCGACCGCCGACTGCGGGCCGAGATCCGTGAGCGTCAGCGGCACCGTGACCGCATCGCGAAGCTTGCCGCCGGCGACAGCCTCAGCCTGCCGCCCGCGGCCGTCGCCTACGTCGAGCGGATGCGCGAGCTCGGCTTCCCGCAGCGGATCATCGAGATCGAGCGGGACAGCTGGATCCTCATCGCCGCGCAGATGCCCGACGCCGTAGCAGACCTCATGGAGATCAAGCAGGTCCAGCTCGAGCACGAGGGCCTGCGCCGTCTCTACCTCGACTTCGCCGACCTCGTCGACTGCGGGCCCGACGACCCGCGCCTGCCCGCGCTCGCCGACCGCGTCGCGGCGTTCATCGAGGCGGCCGCAGCCGAGGCCTCCGACTTCGAGGACGTGCACCCCGTCAGCAGGGAGCTCGTCGAGCTGCTCGACGCCGCGTTCCTCGAGTCGTTCCCCTGCGCGGCGCGCCTGCTCGAGCTGCTCGAGGAGCGCGGCTGGACCGGGTGGACCGACATCCGGCGCCTCGAACCCGCCTGAGGCGCAGGCGAGCACCCGCACGGTCGCTCGGAGGCAGGCGGCGCCCAGCGGGGTCCGGCAGACGGGCGGCCCACCGACCACCAGAATGTGTGCCATGAGTGGACCGGAACGAATCGCCGAGGCGCGGCAGCTGCTGCTCGACCACGTCGACCGCGCCACCACGGGACCGCTCGACGACCCGGCCGTCGTCGCTGCGGTCGTGGGGGTCGAGCGACTCGTCGTGGCCACCCGGTCCACCGAGGCGTCGGTGCTGCGCCAGGCCCTCGAGGGGCGACTGAGCGCGCGTGATGCCCCCCGCGCCGACCTGAAGCGGGTCGTCGAGCTGGTGGCCGAGGCCGTGAACCACGTCGTCGCCGGGCTGGTCCGACGAGAGGAGGGACTGCCCGCCGATGCCGCGGTCGTCAACGCCGACGCGGGGGGCTACGAGATCACCACCGAGGCCACGCTGCTGCGGGCCGCGGTGCGAGCCGCGCAGCGGTCGATCGACGCGATGCCCTACTACGGCGCGCGCTACGGAGCCCGCGGGTCGCGCTTCGCCACGACCGACTCGGCCTGGCTCGTGTCCCTGGCCTCCCTCGACGAGGCCGCCGCCGTCCGTCAGGTGGAGTGGCTGGCTCGCGTCCTCGCCGGGCGAGGCATGCCGTCGTGGCTCCTCGAGATCCACCTCGACGAGCTGGTGCGTGCGGTGCAGTCGGCAGCCGGGTCGGGTGCCGTCGGCGCCCTGCCGGCAGCAGCGGCGGCGCTCGCCGCTTCCCGGCGCAGGCACGTCGACGACGAGCTCATCGACGACGCCGACACGTGGGCCGTCGAGGCCCTCGGTGCGGCCCTGCCCGTTGCCCGCGCGGGTGCCCTCATGGCCGCCGCCGTCGCCGATGCCCGGCTGGGCGTCACCCGCGACGACACCGCCCTGCTCGACTGGCTCACGGACGGCGAGCGCGTCACGGAGGGCGTGGCGTCGAGGCTGCACGAGGTGCATCGGCGGATCGTCGACCGGGCGCGTTGACCGGTCGCGTGGTTCGCGTTTGCGCGGGGTCGGGTCTCACCGAGGGGGTACGCCGACCGCGGGCTGCGGGTCCCGGCGCCCCTCCGCTCGTGCCGCGATGACGGCGAGGTCACGCTCGGCGTACTGACGGTGCAGCCACTCCTCGTTGAGGACGGTGCGCAGGACGCGCCGGACGGCATACGGCTCCGGTTCGGGGTAGCCGGGCTCGGTGACCGGCTCCGTCGTGCCGTCGAGTGCCTCGTCGGTCAGGTCGTCGACGACGCGACGCACCGTGGCCATCCGGCGGGCGCGCACGGCGAGCACCTCGTCGAGCGTCGGTCGGGCGTCGCGGTCACGCGGCACCGGTGGGCTGTCGGGCATCTCGTCGTGCGGCAGGTCGAGGGCGTCCCACGGTTCGGGGTCGCCGAGCAGGGCCCGGCACACCCAGGCGTCCGTGGCGAAGACGAGGTGGCGCAGCGTCTCGATGAACGACCACTCGCCGTCGACGCGCTCGTGCAGCTGGTCGGCGGTAAAGGTGCGTGCGTGCTCGACGGTCTCGCCCCAGAGGCGTTCGAGGATGTCCCACGCGTCGCGGAAGCCCTGGGCGTCGGTGGGCCGCATCTTCGGCCGGTCGGGCTGGAGGCGGTCGAGCTCGGCTTCGACGAAGGGCGCCACGTCGACGCCGTTGATGCGGAGGTTGCCGATGTCGCCGGTGATGTCGACGTCCTCGAGCCAGACGTCGCGGGCCCGCAGCCCGCGCAGATCGACCTGCCGCAGGGTGGCGCCCGTCAGCACGACGTCGTGGAAGCGGGCACCGTCGAGGTGGACGTCCTCGAAGTTCGCCCCGGTGAGTCGCACCCTCTCGAACTTCGTGCCCGTGCGGTCCTCGTACGTATCGTCGCTCATGTCGAGCAGCGTAGGTCGGGTCCCGGACGAACGGCGTCCGCTGTGACATGGACTCGGACGACATGGCTGCCGGCCTGGCCGTTCGCCGCCTCTTCCCGGAACGCGCGTCTTGCGGGACCGTGGTTCTGGAGCCTGAGAGGCGGTGGACCGGTGGCCGGTGAGCAGGGTTGGCGCAGCGGGACGTTCGCCTGCGGGATGGACTTCGCCTCGTGGGGTTCCGGGCCCCGGAGCCTGCTCTTCCTCCCGGGCGGTCCGGGCAGCTCCGTGCCGCGGGGGCTCTGGGCACGGATGGCGTTTCGCTGGTTCGAGCCGTTCGTCGACGCCGGCTACACCATCTGGTACGTGACCCGGCCCCGGCACCTGCCCGCGGGGCACACGGTCGCCGACATGGCAGACGACCTCGCAGCGGTCATCGTCGACGAGCTGGGCGGGCGGGTCGACCTGGTCGTGGGCGAGTCGTACGGGGGCATGATCGCGCTGCTGCTCGCAGCCCGGGGCGGCCACCACGTCGGCAGGGTCGCCGTCGTCGTCGCTGCCGCGGAGGTCAGCGAGTGGGGCAGGCAGGTCGACGCGCGGCTCGCCGGCGCGGTCACACGCGGTGACACGGCGGGCGTCGGGACGACCTTCGCGGAGTACGCGATGCCCGGCGACGGGCGACGCTGGCTGCGCAAGGTCGTCGGCCCGTTCCTCGGGCGCAGCCTCATGTCGGGCAAGAGCTACCCGCCCTCGGACCTGCTCGTCGAGGCCCAGGCCGAGATCGGCTTCCGGGCATGGGAGGCGCTGCCTGAGATCACGGTCCCCGTGGTGCTGGTCAGTGCCGAGCTCGACCGCTTCTTCCCTCCGGACGTCGTCGACGAGACCGTGCGTCTCATCCCCGACTGCACACCGGTGAGGTATGCCGGTCGCGGCCACATGCAGGTCGCGAGCGACCGGCGTGTGGCGCACGACATCCTCACCTTCGTGGACGGTGACTGAGACCGGGTCGGTCTGTCAGCGCTCCACCGAGACCGATGCGTGGGTCGGGGCGGCGGGCTGGTCCTGCTGGGCGAGGCCGTCGGCCACCGACACGACGAAGCCCCCGAGCATGAACGACGCGATGGCGGCTGCGAGTGCGGTAGGCGGCAGCACGGGGATCAACCGCCGGGCACCGGTGACCGGGGCGGTGGAACCGTGGTGCTCGTGGGTCAGCGCGTGGCCCTTTCCGCGGCGCAGCAGGTAGCGGTTGACCGGGTAGGCGGCGACGAAGGCGGCGGCTAGCGAGATCGCCATGCTCACCCAGAAGACCGTGTTGACGAGACCGGCGTCCATCGCGCCGGGGATGACGGCCATGACGAGGTTGTCGACGACCTCCATCGTGAGGATCGAGACGGTGTCGGCCGCGAGGACGAGGCGCAGGGCCGCGCCGAACGTCAGCCCGGAGCGCAGCAGCGGGAAGCTGGAGAGGGTGTAGCCGAAGAGGAAGGCGAGGGCCACCGACAAGGCGATCGTGGCCCCGGTGGCCAGACCGATCGCGGTGCCGATCATGAGGCCCAGGATCTCGCCGATGGCACACCCCGTGAGGCAGTGCAGGGTCGCGCTCGCCGCCATGGACGACAGGCCACCACCGTCGTGACCGTGGCTGCCGTTGGCGTGGCTGCCGTGGTCGTGCCCGCCGGCGTGGGCCGGGTCGGTGTGGTGGCCGGCGTGTTCTGCCTGGCCCGTCTGGTCTACGTGGTCTACGTGGTCTACGTGCGAGGTGTCGCTCATGGTCGGTTCCTCCGTCGTCTGCCACTCCGAACATACCCCCCATGGGTATGTTGCCTGCTGACGACAACGGGGTCAAGGCGCCTGCCATTCCCTCCTGGCCGCAGTTTCTTCGGCCGAGTGACCGTCGCGCTCGGCCGTGAAGTACGACTACTCACGCCCACGCGGCCCGACCGGTGCTTCGCTGGAGCATGGACAGCAGCCCCTCCCCTCGAGGCGACGTCGACGTCGCCCTCGGCATCGGACACCTCCTCGTCGGGCTCGCGACCGTGGTCCTCGGCGTCGTCCTCGTCGTCACCAGCAGGTCACCGCGAGCCGAGCTCGAGACCGCGCTCTTCGCCCCCGGCCTGGTCCTCGTCGTCGTCGGTCTCGTTTTCGCGTACGCCGCGGTGCGCAGTGCCCGTGCGGCCCGCCCCAGTGCCCTGCGCGTGGCCCTCGGCATGGTCGAGATCGTCACGGGCGCAGCCATGTTCGCTGCGATGGCCGTGGCCGTCAGCGGCTACGGTGCGTTCGCGCCCTGGCGCTCACCCCTGCTCGTGCCTTCGCTGCTGCTGATCACGTTGGGTGTGTGGGCCACACTCCGCGCCCTCGACGCACGCCGCGCCTAGATCGTCGACGCGCCCTGTCACATTCCTTCGGCGAGGATCGTCATCAGACCACAAGGACCACCCCGACGAAGGAGCTGACATGAAGACGATGACCTGCCGATCCCTCGGAGGGCCCTGCGACCTCGAGCACCAAGGCGAGAACGCCGACGAGGTCATCAAGGCCCAGGACCGCCACCTCAGGGAGGCCGAGAGGGCTGGCGACACCTCGCACCAGCAGGCGCGCGACGCCATGAAGGGCCGGTGGCGGCACCCGAAGAAGTCGATGGACTGGTACCGCGACACGAAGGCGGCCTTCGCGGCTCTCCCCGAGGCCTGAGACCGCACCAGACAGGGGCGCGCCACACGGCGCGCCCCGACTCTTGCCCGACCCGACCGCAGGCCCGGTGTCGGTGGGCTCGTGTCAGAAGTTGTTGGCCATGTTGGTGAAGCGGCTGAAGTGGCCCTGGAACGCGACGACGATCGTGTCGGTGGGGCCGTTTCGGTGCTTGGCCACGATGAGGTCGGCCTCACCCTCACGAGGGGAGTCCTTCTCGTAGGCGGCCTCTCGGTGGAGCAGGATCACCATGTCGGCATCCTGCTCGATCGATCCCGACTCTCTCAGGTCGCTCATGGCCGGCTTCTTGTCGGTGCGCTGCTCGGGACCACGGTTCAGCTGCGAGATCGCGATGACCGGGACCTCGAGCTCCTTGGCGAGCAGCTTGAGCGCACGGGAGAACTCGGAGACCTCCTGCTGACGCGACTCGACGCGCTTGCCCGAGCTCATCAGCTGGAGGTAGTCGATGACGACGAGCTTGAGGTTCTCGCGCTGCTTGAGCCGACGGCACTTGGCACGGATCTCCATGAGCGACATGTTCGGTGAGTCGTCAATGAAGAGCGGAGCGTCGGACACGCGGCCCATCGTGGATGCCAGTCGGGTCCAGTCCTCCTCACGCATGGTGCCCTTGCGCATGTGCTGCAGCTGGATGCCGGCCTCGGCCGAGAGCAGACGCATGGTGATCTCGGTGCGGCTCATCTCGAGCGAGAAGACGACGGCGGCCATCTTGTGCTTGATCGCCGCCGACCGCACGATATCCAGGCCGATCGTCGATTTTCCCATGGCCGGCCTGGCGGCGATGACGATCATCTGTCCCGGGTGCAGGCCGTTGGTGAGGGCGTCGAAGTCGGTGAATCCCGTTGGGACACCGGTCATCTCACCGGATCGACCCGAGGCGACCTCGATCTCGTCGACGGTGGCCTCGATGATGTCGCCGATGGCCGCGTAGTCCTCGCCGCCGCGTTTGTCGGCGACGGCGTACACCTCGGCCTGGGCGGCGTTGACGATGTCCTCGACGTCGCCACCGCCCTGCGCGTATCCGAGCTGGACGATGCGGGTTCCGGCCTCGACGAGGCGGCGCAGCACGGCGCGCTCGGCGACGATCTGGGCGTAGTAGCCGGCGTTGGCGGCCGTGGGCACGGAGGCGATGAGCTGGTGCAGGTAGGCCTGGCCACCCACGCGGCCGAGGTCGCCGCGCTTGGTCAGCTCGTCGCTGACGGTGATCGCGTCGGCGGGCTCGCCGCGACCGTAGAGGTCGAGGATCGCGTCATAGATGAGCTCGTGCGCGGGACGGTAGAAGTCGGTGCCCTTGAGCTGCTCGACGCAGTCGGCGATGGCGTCCTTCGACAGGAGCATGCCGCCGAGGACCGACTGCTCGGCCCCGACGTCCTGCGGCGGGAGACGGTCGTCGGGCGGGCCTGCGTCACGGGTCGACGACGACGCGAAAGCGCTCGTGCTCAGCTCGTCGAGCGACACGTGCTCCCCTTCCCCTGAGAGTTCCCCTGAGTCGTGCGGGTGTGGTGCGTGAGTGAAATGACAGCCGTGCAACCTCGGTCCACACCTAGTAGACAACGCAGCGCCGACAGGGTCGGTGACCGGGCCCTACCAACCCGTCGAACCGCCCTCCCCGAGGAGCACCGTGCAAACCTAGGGCCGGGTCCGGCGACACACAAGACGGCCTGTGGAAAACCTGGGGACGGGGATCCGCGACACGCCGTCAACAGGTGTGGACAAGATGTGTGCACAACTGTGCACGTGTGGCTCAGGTCACACCGGCTCATGCGGGATGAACTGCGCAAACACCATTCCACCACCTGTGGAGAACAACTGGGACAGGCCTGTGGAGTTTTCCACAACGAACCTGTGGCCGACGCCTCAACAGAGCGTGGTGCGCCCTTTACCACGCCTTGGACGAGGGTGTGTGCGGTTTGGCCAGACCCGCGGCCGAGGCGTCGTAGTAGTCGCGGTTGCGCAGCAGCCCTGCCGCGGCCTCGTCGAGGACCACCACGGCGTCGGCGTGCCACTGGAGCACCGAGGCGGGGCACGAGGCCGACAGCGGCCCCTCCAGGGCGGCAGCGACGGCCTCCGCCTTGGCGCCCCCCGACGCGACGAGCACGAGCCTGCCGGCCTCCAGCACCGTGCCGAGGCCCTGCGTGACGCAGTGCGTCGGCACCTCGTCGGGGCCCTCGAAGAACCGCGCGTTGTCTGCCCGGGTGCGGTCCGAGAGCCGCTTGACCCTCGTGCGCGACGACAGCGCCGACCCGGGCTCGTTGAACCCCAGGTGGCCGTTGGCCCCGATGCCCAGGATCTGCACGTCCACGCCACCGGCCTTCGCGAGCAAGATCTCGTATGCCGCCGCTGCCGCCACGAGCGCCGCCTCGTCGCCGCCGGAGCCGTCGGGCACGTGGAGTCGATCCGGCCGCAGCCCGAGGGGTGCACACACCTCGCGCAGGAGCACCTCCCGGTACGACTGCGGGTGCCCGGGCGGCAGTCCGACGTACTCGTCGAGCGCGAAACCCCTTGCGGCCGTGAGGTCCAGGCGTCCCGCGGCAACCGCTGCCGCCAGCTCGGCGTAGAGCCCGAGGGGTGACGAGCCGGTGGCGAGGCCGAGCACCGGCTCGGGTCTGCCGGCGTCGGCGAGACCTGCGATGACCAGCTCGGCCGCCCGACGGGCACCGTCTGCGGGCGTGGGCAGGACGAGGACCTCCATCACCCCACCATGCCCATCGGGTCAGCACCGACTCCAGCAGGCCGAGCATCGTGTCGCCGCCCTTCGCCCAGCCAGGCGGCACCGAGAGCGGCCACCGGCACGTCCGCCGGGAGCAGCTCCACGCGGGCCGGGAGGTCCAGGGCGCCCACGAGCGGGGAGGAGAGCGCCCGACGACTCAGGTCGGCGCGGACGCGGGAGACGAGCGGCGCACCGAGCCCGGCGAGCCCGCCGCCCATGACGACGCGCTCCGCGCCGGACGCGAGGGCAAGCAGCTGGACGGCGAGGCCGATGCCGGTGCACAGCACGTCGACCGCGGCAGCCGCCGACAGGTCACCGGCAGCGGCCGCGACGAAGGGGTCGCGGTGCACCCGGCGGCTCTCCGGCCACAACCGTGCGAGCGCCGACCCGGACGCGACCGTCTCGAGGCAGCCGAGCTGACCACAGGCGCACGCGGCGTCTCCACCGATCGGCAGGTGCCCGATCTCCCCTGCCACACCGTCGATCCCCCGGACCAGCTCGCCGCGCCGCACGACGGCCGACGCGAGTCCCGTGCCGAGGTTGAGGTACGCCATGGTCTCGTCGAACGAGCCCGACCCGCCGGCCCCCCGCAGCCGCCAGGCCCCGAGCGCCGCCGCCTTGACGTCGTTCTCGACCGCGACGGCGGTGCCCAACCGGGCCTCCAGCTCCGCGCCGAGCGCGAGACGGTCGACCTCCAGGTTCACCGCATGACGCACGAGTCCCGTTGCGGGGTCGACGAGTCCGGGCATGCACGCACCCGTCGACAGCACGGGCGCCGTCGTCTCGCCGCACACGCCCAACGCCAGCCGCACCGCGACGTCGACGACACCGTCCGGTCCGCGACCCGATGGAGCCGAGCGCATCTCGTGTACGCGTCCGTCGTCGGCCACGAGCGCGGCGGCGGTCTTCGTGCCGCCGATGTCGATGCCGAGCCTGAGAGTGCCGCTCATGCCGGCCGCTCCACGCCGAGGTAGCGGCCGAGCGCCTCGGCGACGACCACCGACCCACCGAAGGTGACGAGATCGGCACCACCGCGGGGCCACCCGCAGTCGACGGTGATGATCGGGTGTCCTTGTGCACCGAGGCGTTCGGCCACAGCCCACAGCGGGTGCTCGGCGGCGAGGCCCCGGCCCACGACGGCGACCTTGGCCCCGTCGGGGACCGCGCCCTCGGGCGTCGCCAGCCCGGCGGCACACGGCCCCCAGGCGACGCCGCCGACGGCGAGGTTCGGGTCGGACGCGACCTCCACGATGAACGCGGGGCGCGGCATCCCGAGCCAGGCCCCCACCGCGGCGCCCACCTCGAAGCCGGCGACGAGCGCGTCCGCGCGCGTCCCGTCGGACCACGACGCAGCCTGTCCGGACCCATCGCCGATGGGGTGTGCAACCACAAAACTCCTCGACAGCAATTGGACTCGCGCAGCAGCGTCCTCGAGTCGCCGAGCGGTGAGTCGCCCGGCCGCCACCGCGGCGACGACGGCGGCGACGACCTCGAGGAACTCGTCCTCGGTCGTCTCCGACCCGATGCAGATCAGGTCGCACCCTGCCGCGAGCGCCCGGACGGAGGCCTCCGGGATGCCGGTCTCGGCCGACGCCCCTGCCATGTCGAGCGCGTCCGACACGATGACGCCCTCGAAGCCGAGGCGTCCCCGCAGCACGTCGCCGAGCACCGTCGGCGAGAACGTCGCCGGCCGGTCCGGGTCGATGGCGGGGACCACGACGTGCGACGTCATGACGCAGGCGACACCGGCCGCGATCGCCGCCCGGAACGGCACGAGCTCGCGCGTGTCGAGCACGTGCGGCTCGGCGTGCACGGTCGGTAGGGCGAGGTGCGAGTCGGTGACGGTGTCGCCGTGGCCGGGGAAGTGCTTGGCGCACGCGGCGACACCGACGGACTGGACGCCCTCCACGTACGCCGCCGAGTGCCGCGCCACGTGCGCCGCGTCCGCCCCGAAGCTGCGCACCCCGATGACGGGGTTGTCGTCGGCCGAGTTCACGTCGACGACGGGCGCGAGGTCGAGGTTGATTCCGTATGCCGCCAGCTCGCGGCCGATGGCCGCCGCCGAGTCGCGCGTGAGCGACGTGTCGTCGAGCCGACCGAGCAGCGCGTTGCCCGGCTGGTTCGAGCCGGTCGGGTAGTGCAGCCGCGTGACGTCGCCGCCCTCCTCGTCGACCGCGACGACGAGGTCGGGCGCAGCAGACCGGAGCGATCCGCACAGTGCCGAGAGCTGGTCGGGGTCGACGACGTTCGCACCGTAGAGGCACACGGCAGCCAGCCCGGCGGCATACTCCCGCGTGACCCACTCGGGCACGGTCGTGCCGACGAATCCGGGCATGAGCGTGCCGACGACGAGGCGTCTGAGCGCCTCAGGTGAGTGCTCCATGTCAGCCCTTCACCGCCCCGCCCACGAGGCCGCTGCTCATCCGCCCCTGGACGACGAGGAAGAAGATGATGACGGGAACGGCGACGACGGCGGAGGCGGCCATGACCTGGCCCCAGTCGGTCTCGCGGGTCGCGCTCGCCTGGACGAAGCCGCGTAGCCACAGCGGCAGGGTCCGAGACTGCTCCTCGGTCATGACCACGAGCGCGACGGTGAACTCGTTCCACGCCTGGAGGAAGGCGTAGACGCCCGAGGCGACGAGTCCGGGCGCCAGCAGCGGGAACGTGATCCGCAGGAACGCCTGGGTGCGCGACAGCCCGTCGACCATGGCCGCCTCCTCGAGCTCGACCGGCACCCCGGCGACGAAGCCACGCAGCATCCACACGGTGAAGGGCACGACCGCCGCGGTGTAGAGGATCGCGAGGCCCAGCACGTTGTTGAGCAGTCCGACGCCGCTCATCATCTTGTACTGCGCGATGAAGAGGCCCTCGGCGGGCAGCATCTGGATGAGCAGGAGGGCGAGCACGAAGGACCGGCGTCCACGGAAGCGGAAGCGGCTGATGGCGAGCGCCCCGAGGAAGGCGATGACGATCGCCACCGCCACGGTCGTCAGGGTGACGACGAGCGAGATGCCCAGTGCCCGAAGGAAGCCCGGGTCGTCGAAGATCGCCCGGAAGTTGTCGAACGAGCCACCGAAGGGCAGGAAGGTCGGGGTGGTGCGCTGCAGCGTCACCTTGTCGAGGAACGCCGAGTTGAGCATCCAGTAGACGGGGAACGCCCACACGAGCGCGAGGGCGACGGCCAGGGCCGTGAGCAGCGCGCGCCGCGTCGACCGCCGCGGCGCCCGCGACCCAGCAAGGGCTGTCGTGCTCATCGCGGCTCCTCCTTCATGAGCGAGCGGACGTAGTACCAGCTGATCGCCACGGTGAGGACGAGCATGAGGATCGACACGGCGCTGGCCGTGCCGAAGTCGCCTGCGCCCGTGCCGAGCTGGTAGATGTACGTGCCGAGCAGGTGGGTCTCGTTGGCCACGCCGCCGGCGTCCTGGAGCAGCTTCACCTGGGTGAAGACGCGCAGGTCCCAGATCAGCTGGAGCAGCAGCACGATCGAGATCACGGGTCGCACGAGCGGCAGGATGATGAGCCGCAGCCGCTGCCAGCCGCCCGCCCCGTCGATCTCGGCGGCCTCGAGCACCTCCGGTGAGAGCTGGGTGAGCCCGGCGTAGATCGAGAGCGCCACGAAGGGCACGCTCATCCACACGACGATGACGGCCGCCACGACGAAGAACGACACAGGCTGCACCAGCCAGTTGTGCCCCTCGGCATCGACGCCGACCCGCTCGAGCAGCCAGTTGAGCAGGCCGTTGCGCCAGTTGACGATCCACGTCCACACCGTCATCGAGGCGACGACCGGCATGGCCCAGGCGAGCAGCAGGGCGACCTGCAGGACGAGGCGCGCGGCCCGGCCGACGGCACCCATGAGCAGGGCGAGCCCGAGGCCGACGCCCACGGTGACGAGGGCGCAGACGAGGCAGAAGGCGATCGAGCGCCCCACGACGACCCAGAGGTCGGTGTCCGTGAGCAGCGCGCGGTAGTTGTCGAGACCGACCCACTCCGGCGGTCGGCCGAACTGCTGGGCCAGGCCGAACTTCTGCAGGCTCGTCACGACCTGCCAGCCGATGGGGTAGCCGAGGGCGGCGACCAGGACGAGCAGGGTGGGCGCCACGAGGACGGCCGGGAGCCGCCGGCGCGGCGGCTGCGGCGCGGCTGCGGGATCGGGCTCGTGGAGGGTCGGGGGCGGGGAGGTCGCCGTCGTGGTCATGGGGTGGCCTTTCGAGCCGATGGTCCGGCGGCCGGGCGGGTGGGCGCCCGGCCGCCGGGGACGGTGTCAGGTGGGCTGACGTCGAGCCGTCACTTGACGTTGAGGAGCGGCGTGATCTTCGCGTCGTACTCCTTCGCGAGGGCCGTGAGGTCGGCGGCGTCTCGGATCTTGGAGAAGAACTCCTCCATGACCGACTTCGACTCGACGACCGCCCATCCCGGCGCGGCCGGCGTCAGCTTGGAGTTCGAGGCCGACTCGACGAGCGCCCTGGCGAACTGGTCGTCGCCGAGCGAGCTCACGTAGTCGCTGTTGGCCGGGCCGAGGCCGGCGCCGCCGAGCTTCTTCTGGTAGTCGGCGGAGAAGATGATCCTGAGCAGCTCGCGCGACAGCTCCTGGTTCTGGCTCGCCTTGGAGATCGCGATGTTCGAGCCACCGGCGAAGACCGGGGCGGGCTTGCCGTCGTTGCCCGGGAGCACGAAGGCGGTGAACGTCTTGTCGTTCCACTCGCGGACCTTCTTGCCGTCCTTGTCCTTGAGGTCGCCGATCGACCAGTGCGCCCAGCCCGGCGCCATGATCGTCGCGGCCGCGAGGGACGTCTTGCCCGTGACCTTCTGGTTCTCGTCGAGGATCTCGTCGGCGTCGTTGACGTAGAGCCACGGCGTCTGGTCCTTCGCGTCGGCCGGGGCCTTGGACGCGTTGCGGTAGAGGTCCTGCAGCTGCGTGAGGCCCTTGACGGTGTTCGGGTCGGAGAGCGTCGAGACCCACTGGCCGTTCTCCTGCTTCGCGAGGTCCCCGCCGTTGGCGAAGATCCACGAGATGCCGTTGCGCCAGTCCTGGCCGCCGAGGAAGAAGCCGCTGAAGTTCTTGATGCCGCGGGGGTTCTTGGCCGTGATCGTCTTGACGGCGGTGTTGAACTCGTCGAGGGTCTTCGGGGCGGCGACCCCGGCCTGCTTCCACAGGTCCGCACGCCCGAACAGGTAGCGCGAGCCGAAGTAGTACGGCAGGGCGTACTGCTTGCCGTCGACCGTGCCGACGTCGACGAAGGACTGGAGCAGCTTGCTGCCGCCGAGCTCCTGGTAGAGGTCGGAGACGTCGCTGAAGGCGCCGACGTTGGTGAACGTGGGGCTCTGGGTGTTGCCGATCTCGGTGACGTCCGGGGTGTTCTTCGCGTCGGGCAGCGCCGTCGTCAGCTTCGTGACGAGGTCGGGCCAGGCCTGCTCCTCGATCTTGAGAGTCGCGCCCGTCTTCGCCTTGAAGGTGTCCTGCAGGTAGGTGCGCAGCTCCTTGGGGGTGTCGGTGCCGGCGAGCCAGAGCGTGATGCTCTTGCCCGCGTTGCCGGCCGTCCCGCCCGCCCCGGCCGCGCCGGCGGACGGGGTGGAGGTCGAGCCGGTCGCGCCGCCACCGCAGGCGGTGAGCAGGAGCGCCGCGGTGGTCGTGGCCATCGCCAGACCGAGGGTCTTCTTCATTCCGGTTCCTTTCGAACGGCCGCGGTGCGGACCGGTTGTTCGCTACGCGAGCGGAGGGGGTGAGGGCGTATGCCGTGGGGTGGCCAGGACCGGGTGCGCCGGTGTCGCGTCGGGGTGGGCGGGTCAGGCGACGCCGAGCTGGTCCCAGAGGACCAGCACGGCGGCGCCCCGGAGGACGATGTCGTCGGAGCGGTGCGCGAGGCGCACCGTGAGATCGGTGCTCGTGCGGGCGAGCAGCCGGGCGTGGAGGGTCTCGTCGAGGGCGTTGCGCAGCGCACCGCCGAGCAGGTGCTCGGGTCCGCAGAGGACGACCTCCGACAGGTCGAGGGCCGCGACGACGGGGGCGAGCGCGATGCCGAGGCGCTCGCCCGCCTCGCGCAGTGGCTCGTCGTCGCCGGCTGCGGCGAGCGCCTTCTCGAGGTTCGGCGCGGAGACCCACGTCTCGAGGCAGCCGACCTTGCCGCAGCGGCAGGGGGCACCGCCGTCGGTTCCGACGGTCACGTGGCCGATCTCGCCGCTGGCGAAGTGGGCGCCGCGGACGCGTTGGCCTCCGACGATGAGTCCGCCACCGACGCCTCGCCCGACCTTGACGAGCACGAGGTCGTCGCCGCCCTCGCCGAGGGTGTGGTCGGCGTGCACGGCCGCGTCGGCATCGTTGACGACGAAGACGGGCAGGCCAGTGGCATCGGCGACGAGCTCGCGCAGGGGCACGTCGGTCCAGCCGAGGTTGGGGGCCGTGCCCACGACTCCGCCGGGGCCGACGATGCCGGGCGTGCCGATGCCGATGCCGAGGAGGGGCGTCGTGGCCGCCGCGACCACCTCGTCCACGAGGTCGAGCACCGTGTCGACGACGGACTGGCCGGTGACGTCGCCGATGGCGCGCTCGGCACGCACGAGGATGTTGCCGTCGAGGTCGAGCACCGCGGCGCGCAGCACCTCGTGCTCGGCCAGGTCGACACCGATCGTCTGCAGCCCGGTGCGGTTGACGTCGACGAGGGTGCCCGGCTTTCCGGGGCGCACGACGTCGGACGGGCCGAGCTCGACGGCGTGACCGCTCTCCATGAGCTCTGAGACGAGGTCCGAGACCGTCACCTTGCTCATGCCGAGGCGCCGGGCGAGGTCTGCCCGGCTCATGGCACCGACGGAGTAGAGCACCTGCAGCACGAGCGACAGGTTGTGGCTGCGGCCGTGGGAGGGGAGGACGGCGGAGCGGCTGGAGACCCGTCGGGCTCGAGGCAGTGCGGTGGTCACGAGAGTTAGTAAACTTTACTAACTCTCGTTCCGCAAGACCCTCATCCACAGAACCTCCGCACACCGCGCGGTCGGTGCGCCGACATACAGTCGAGCCATGTGCCGCAACATCCGCCAGCTCCACAACTTCGAGCCCGCCGCGACGTCCGAGGAGGTGCGCGCCGCCGCGCTGCAGTACGTCCGCAAGGTGAGCGGCAGCACCAGGCCGAGCCAGGCCAACCAGCAGGCCTTCGACGAGGCCGTCGAGGCGGTCGCCCACGCGACGCAGCACCTGCTCGACCACCTGACCACCAGCGCACCGCCGAAGGACCGTGAGGTCGAGCGGCAGAAGGCCCGGGAGCGCAACGCCGTCCGCTTCGGCACCCCTGCCTGACCGCCGGCCGAGCCTCCGTTGTCGATCTTCGTCGCCGTCGTCGCGGCGCTCCTCGCGCTGCTCACCCTCCTGCTCCACCGTCGCCTCGCCGTCGCGCCCGACTGGCCCCTCCCGGTTCGACGCCTCGTGCTCCTCCTGCTCGTCGTCGGCTGGATCGCGGTCTTCGCCGCCTTCGCCGTCCAGGGCGGTGTCATCGACCCGCGCCGTGCCCGCTGGGTGGCATGGTTCGGCATGACCTGGCTGGCCTTCGCCTGGTACCTACTGCTCGGAGTCCTCCTCCTCGGGATCGTCTCGCTCGCAACCAGGCTCGCCGGCTCGCAGGCTCGTCGTCGCACCCTCAGGGTCGGTACGCCCGTCGTCGTGCTCGCGGCACTCGGCGCGACGGCATACGGCCTGGGTGAGGCGGCGCAGCCGTCGGTCACTGCGGTGACGGTCAGCGACGCCGACCTCCCCACCGAGTTCGACGGGCTCCGGGTCGCGCTCGTCACCGACCTTCACGTCGGACCCGTCCGCGACGCCGGCTTCACCCGCAGGGTGGTCGACCAGGTCAACGCCCAGCGACCCGACGTCGTCGTGCTCGCCGGCGACCTCATCGACGGCAAGGTGGCGCAGGTGTCCGAGGCCCTGGCTCCGCTCGCGGGACTCGAGGCGCCGCTCGGCGTCTTCGCCGTCAGCGGCAACCACGAGTTCATCTCGCAGGAGGCCGACGCCTGGATGGACCACTGGGAGACCCTCGGCATCGACGTGCTGCGCAACGAGAACGCAACCCTGACAAGGGGATCCGCAACCATCTCGATGGCCGGCATCCACGACGAGACCGGGCGCGG
>NZ_BAAGQU010000012.1:113015-374254 GCF_054783315.1 Terrabacter koreensis
GGCCGCCGAGTCGGCGCGTGGAAAGGGCGTCGACCTCCAGCTGTCGGGGCACACCCACGGCGGCCAGCTGTGGCCGTTCCGCTACGCCGTGCTGCTGCAGCAGCCGGTCATCGACGGGCTCGGCACAGTCGGCGACGTGCCCGTCCTCACCAGCCGCGGCGCGGGCGCGTGGGGTCCCCCCGTACGCGTGCTGGCCCCTCCGGAGATCCCCGTCATCACGCTCCGGGTGGGCTGACCCCGCCTAGGCTGCGGGCATGGGCTTCTGGGCGAGACAGGTCACGCCGCGGCTGGTCGCCGGCGCGGAGAACGAAGCGCTCGTGGCGCTGCGGTCACGCGCCTGCGAGGGACTCCGGGGTGAGGTCGTCGAGCTCGGCTTCGGCAGCGGCGGCAACGTGGGGCTCTACCCGGTCGAGGTCACCCGGGGCGTCGCCGTCGAGCCCTCCGACGTCGGGTGGGACCTCGGAGCCACACGCCGGGCCGGCAGCCCGATCCCGATCGTCCGCGGCGGCCTCGACGGGCAGCGTCTCGAGCTCGACGACGAGAGCGTCGACGCGGCGCTGTCGACCTTCACGCTGTGCACCATCCCCGACGTCGCCGCCGCCCTGTCCGAGGTGCGGCGCGTGCTGCGTCCGGGCGGGTCCCTGCACTTCCTCGAGCACGGCGTCTCACCCGACGACCGCGTGCGCCGCTGGCAACACCGTCTCGAGCCGATGCAGAAGCGCGTCTTCGACGGCTGCCACCTCACTCGGCCCATCGACGAGCTCGTCGAGCAGTCAGGGCTCGTCGTCGAGCAGGTGGAGCGGGCGTACGCCCCGATGCCCTCGCTCATGAAGCCGTGGACCTTCGGCTACCTCGGCCGCGCGACGAAGTCCTGACCGACCGGTCGTCGCACACCGCCGACGTCCCAGGCTCGGGGGCCGGGCGGGGCCGCCGAGGCCCGTGGGCAGTCCGGAGCGCGACACCGGTCTCCGACTACCGTGGGCGCATGACGACCGGCCCCCACCTCGACCTCGTGTCGGCGGTGCGGGCATCGCTCGAGCAGCAGGCCGACCCGGTGCGCGCCGCCGGCCAGCGGCGCTACATGAAGTCGACGATGCCGTACTTCGGTCTCACCGCGCCGCAGCTCAAAGCCGCCCTCGGCCCCCTCCTCCGCGATCCCGCCTTCGCCATGGAGTCGCGTGGCCAGTGGGTGGCCACCATCGGCGCCCTCTGGGAGGAGGCGACGCACCGGGAGCAGTGGTATGCCGCCATCGCCCTCGCGCGCCACCGCGCCTATCGCGCGTGGGTCGGCAGCGAGGCGATGCCTTTGTGGGAGAGGCTGATCCGGGCGGGCGCCTGGTGGGATGTCGTCGACGACATCGCGACTCACCTGGTGCGGGACACCGTGCTCGCCGCCCCTGCGGTCGAGGGACTGCGGCTGCGCGAGTGGGCGGCTGCCGACTCGTCGTGGGTGCGCCGCGCGGCGATCATCTGCCAGGTCGGGGCAGGAGCACGGCTCGACCAGGAACTGCTCACGGACGTCATCGAGCCGAACATCGACGACCCGGACTTCTTCAGCCGCAAGGCGATCGGCTGGGCACTGCGCGACCACGCACGGCACGACCCCGACTGGGTGCTCGCCTTCGTCGCGGCGCACCCCCACCTCTCCGGCCTGTCGCGACGCGAGGCGCTCAAGCACCTCGGGGCGCCGGCGTGAGCGACCCGACCGCAGACGCCGGGCACCCCGGCCATCGCCGCGAGATCGTGCGGCTCGCGGTGCCCGCGTTCCTCGCCCTCATCGCCGAGCCCCTCTTCCTGCTCGCCGACTCCGCGATCATCGGCCACCTCGGCACCGCCGAGCTCGCCGGTCTGGGCGTCGCGAGCGCCGCGCTCGTCACGGCCGCCGGCATCTTCGTCTTCCTCGCCTACGGCACGACGAGCGTCGTCGCGCGCCACCTCGGCGCCGGTGACGAGAGCTCGGCGATCAGCGCCGGCATCGACGGGCTCTGGCTGGCGCTGGGACTCGGTGTCGTCACTGCCACGGTGGTCGCTGCCGGAGCCCGCCCGATCAGTGCCGCGTTCGGGGCCTCACCGGCCGCGCTCGAGCAGGCGACGACCTACCTGCGCATCTCCGCCTTCGGCATCCCGGCGATGCTCGTGATCCTCGCCGTGACCGGCGTGCTCCGGGGCCTGCAGGACACGACGACGCCCCTCGTCGCCTCGGTCGTGGGCTTCGGCGCCAACATCGCGCTCAACCTCCTCTTCGTCTACGGACTGCACTGGGGCATCGCCGGATCGGCGTGGGGCACGGTCATCGCACAGACCGGTATGGGGCTCGCCCTCGTGGGCGTCCTGCTCGCGCGGTCCCGGGCACGCAAGGCCCGGCTGCGCCCCCATCCGGGCCGCATCCTCGCGGCCGCGCGCACCGGCATACCGCTGCTCGTGCGCACCCTCGCCCTGCGCGCCACCCTGCTCGTCACGACGTGGGTCGCCGCCTCGCTGGGCGACGTGCCGCTCGCCGCCCACCAGGTCGCGATGACGGTGTGGTCGTTCCTCGCCTTCGCGCTCGACGCCCTCGCGATCGCCGGCCAGGCCATCACCGGTCGGGCGCTCGGCGCGGGCGACCGCGAGGGGGTGCGGCTCGCGATGGGCACCATGGTGCGTTGGGGCGTGTGGGGCGGCCTGGGGCTGGGACTGCTCCTCGCCGCAGTCCACTCCGTGATCCCCCCGCTCTTCACGACCGACCCGGCCGTGCGCAGTGCCCTCGGCGCCGCCCTCGTCGTCGTCGGGCTCGGCCAGGCGGTCGCCGGGTATGTCTTCGTGCTCGACGGCGTGCTCATCGGCGCCGGCGACGGCAGCTGGCTCGCGTGGGGCATGGTCGTCACCTTCGTCGCGTACCTGCCGTTCGTGCTCGCCGTCCGGGCCATCGGGCCGAGCGGGTCGCCGAGCCGTGACGTCGTCGTGCTGTGGGCCGCGTTCACGGCCTTCATGGTCATCCGCGCCGTCGTGCTCGGCTGGCGCGCCCGCGGGGGCGCGTGGATGGTCGTCGGCGCGCGCTGACCCGCCGCCGTATGCCGTCTGTCCCGAGCCCAGCGACCGCCCGCTTCCCCTCCCCCCGAGTCGAGTGCTCAGTACCCGACGTCTCGAAACTGAGCACTCGACGGTGGGGGCGTGTCGGGAACTGAGCACTCGACGGTGGGGGCGCGTCGGGAACCGAGCACTCGACGGTGGGGATCAGTCGGGCGTGGACGCTCGGCGGGTGCGCCAGGCCTTCTCGGCGGCAGCGCTGCGGCGGCGACGCCGCGCCTCCTGCTCGCGCTCGGCCCGCCGCGCCGCAGCGGCCTCGCGGCGGCGCTCCCGCTCGAGCACCGCCTCCGAGCGAACGGGCCACACGTACGGCAGGTCCGGCGGCACGTCCGGGAACACGGCGGCGTAGTGGGCGGGGTCCTTGCGCACGAGCGCCGAGCGGTGGCTGCGCTGCACCTCCTCGTCGGCCAGCCACGGGGGCAGCGCCCCGTCCGACGCGAGGCTGTCGTAGTCGCGCAGGCGGGTCACGCCGGCTGTGGCGAGGTCGGCCCGGATCGTGGCGGCGCACGTGTCGCCGAAGCCGCGACCAAGCCACTCGTCGCACATCGCGAGGCCGTACGAGCCCAGCGCCTCCTCGAAGCCCTTCCACATCAGCACCGCAGGGTGCGACGCCCACGCGTAGCCGGCCACCGTGAGCGCCCGAACGATCTGGATGACCTCGACGCGCTGCTTGCCGAGCCGTTTCGTGTCGAGCACCCCCGCCGTCCGGGCGAAGTCCGCGTAGGGCACGAACGTCTGCACGAGCTCCTCCTCGGGTGCGGTGTGGCCGCCGGACCACGCGACACGGGCTGCATACCCGAGGCGCCCGGTTCGACCCCCGCACTCCTCATGTGCAATGACGCGGCCCACCGGACCGCGGAGTCTGAGACAACTACTACGGCATTCCCAGCGTTCTTTAAGGATGGGCGTTCATAGTCGTTCTCGTGAGTTGCTCCTGTGCGACTCGGTGATCTCCTCCCCCTGTCGGATCACCGGGTCAAAGGGCACCCGCCCCTGCTGGCCGAGTTCGGCGACAAGACCAGCAGGGGCGGGTTTTCTTTTGCCCTCAGAAGGCCCCGTCGGCGACCTCGACGTCCGAGAGCAGCTCCTGCACCTCGGCCGTGGTCGGCATCGCGGTTGAGCACTCGAACCGACCGGCCACGAGGGCCCCTGCGACGTTGGCGAAGTGCAGCGTGCGCTCGAGGTCCCAGCCCTCGAGCAGGCCGTGCACGAGTGCACCACCGAAGGCGTCGCCGGCGCCGAGGCCGTTGACGACGCGCACGGGGAACGGCCCCACCGACACCCTCTCGGTGGGCGTCACGGCGAGGACGCCACGCGGCCCGAGCTTGACGACGGCGAGCTCGACCCCGGCCTCGAGCAGCCGGTCGGCGGCCCGCTCGGGGTCGGACTCCCCGGTGGCCACCTCGCACTCCTCGGCGTTGCCGACGGCAACGGTGACCTTGCCCAGAGCATCGCTCACCCGCCGGTGGGCCTCGTCGGCGTCGGTCCAGAAGACGGCGCGGTAGTCGAGGTCGAGGACGGTCAGCGGCGCCCGGCCCCGCTCTTCCCACGCCGCATGGTGCGCGCTTCGGCTCGGCTCCTGGCTGAGCCCGGTGGCGGTCGACCAGTGCACCCGAGCCTGTCGAATCGCTTGCATCGGAAGGGATTCCGCGGTGATGAGCAGGTCCGGCGCGACGGGGTAGCGGTAGAACCAGATGGGGAAGCTGTCGGGCGGGAAGATCTCGCAGAAGGTGACCGGGGTCGGCGGCCCACCGCGGACGGTCTGCACATGGGCGTCGTCGACGCCGAGCTGCAGCAGCTCGCGGTGCACGAACCGACCGAAGGCGTCGTCGGCCACGGCGCTGACGAGGGCCGCGCGCCGGCCGTGGCGGACCGCGGCGACGGTGACGTTGGCGGCGCTACCCCCGAGGAACTTCTCGAAGGTGCGCACCTCGTCGAGCGGCACCCCGTGCTGGAGCGGATAGAGGTCGACGCCCACCCGCCCGATCGCGACGAGGTCGTAGGTGGTCGTGCTCGTCATGGGAGCCTCCCGCTCGGCGTCTGCTCGTCGGTGCCTGAGCGCCCCACGCTAGCCTCCGGAGCGCCCGGACGCGGTGTCACGGAATGGTCACGGGTCTTGACGGCGAGCACCGCACCCCTCCATTCTCTCCCGTGAGAGCGCTCTCACGCATCGTGTCCACGCACGGAGAGCGCTCCCACACCCACCCAGGGGATGAGACCGAAGGAGCTCTCCATGACATCCCGTTCCATGCGGACCGGCACGCCCACCGTGCGCTCGCGCCACGTCGCCCTCGCCACCCTCACGGTCGGCCTGCTCGCCCTGTCGGCCTGCAGCTCGGGCTCGGCCGGCGACGGGGCAGCAGCCCCGGCCGGCGCCGCCACCCCGGCCGGTGGCGGTCAGGTCACCCTGACCCTCGCCACCTTCAACCAGTTCGGCTACGAGGAGCTCATCCCCGAGTTCGAGAAGTCGCACCCGAACATCAAGGTCACCCACAAGAAGGCGGCCACCTCCAACGAGGCCCGTGACAACTTCTTCACCCGCCTCTCCGCCGGCAGCGGCATGGCCGACGTCGAGGCCGTCGAGGTCGACTGGCTGCCGGAGATGCTCCAGTTCTCCGACAAGTTCACCGACCTCAAGAGCAGTGACACCGACGGCCGCTGGCTCGACTGGAAGACCAAGGCCGCCACCGACGCCGAGGGCCACCTCATCGGCTACGGCACCGACTCGGGCCCCGAGGCGATCTGCTACCGCAGCGACCTCTTCAAGGCCGCGGGCCTGCCGAGCGACCGCGAGTCGGTCGCCAAGCTGTTCGGCAACACCTGGGAGAGCTACTTCGCGGCCGGCAAGCAGTTCAAGGCCAAGTCCAAGGTCCCCTTCTTCGACAGCATCGGCGCCACCTACCAGGGCATGGTCAACCAGCTCGAGGCCGCCTACGAGAACCCGAGCGACGACGCCATCACGGCGACCGACAACGCCACCGTCAAGAAGATCTACGACCAGGTCGTGACCGCCGGCATCACCGACGGCCTCTCGGCCAAGCTCCAGCAGTGGGGCGACGACTGGACGGCGAGCTTCCAGAAGGACGGCTTCGCCACGATGCTCTGCCCCGGCTGGATGGTCGGTGTCATCGAGGGCAACGCCAAGGGCGTCAAGGGCTGGGACGTCGCCAACACCTTCCCCGGTGGCGGCGGCAACTGGGGCGGCAGCTACCTCACCGTGCCCAAGCAGAGCGCCCACCCGAAGGAGGCCCGGGAGCTCGCCGCGTGGCTGACCGCCCCTGAGCAGCAGGTCAAGGCCTTCAAGAAGGTCGGCGCGTTCCCGAGCCAGAAGGCAGCCCTCGAGAGCAAGGACCTGCTCGGCTTCAAGGTCGCCTCGTTCAACAACGCGCCGACTGGCCAGATCTTCGCCGACCGCGCGAAGGCCGTCACGCTCTCGCCCTACAAGGGCACCCACTACTTCGCGATCAACGACGCGATGCAGCAGGCGCTGACGCGTGTCGAGCAGGGCACCCCCCCGCAGGAGTCCTGGGACAAGTGGGTCAACGACGTCAAGGCCCTCGGCTGACCCCACGCTGACGTGGGGGTCCGGTGCCACCGCCGGCACCGGACCCCCACCCGACGAGCGGACGCACCATGAGCATCCAGTCCCCCACCCGCGCGACGCCCTCCTCGACCGAGGCACCCCCTCCCGTCCACCGCTCCCCCATCGCCCCGCGGGCGGGGTGGCGGCGACGCCTGACGAAGCTCGACGAGAAGGCCTCGCCGTACGCGTACGTCAGCCCCTTCTTCATCCTCTTCGGCGTCGTCGGGCTGTTCCCGCTGCTCTACACGGCGTGGGTCTCGCTCCACAAGTGGAGCCTCATCGGCGGCCAGGGCGACTTCGTCGGACTCAAGAACTACACCGACGTGCTCGCCCAGCCGTTCTTCTGGAACGCCCTGAAGAACACGATCAGCATCTTCCTGCTCTCGAGCGTGCCGCAGGTCATCGCGGCCCTGCTCATCGCGGCCGCGCTCGACAGCGGGCTGCGGGCCCGCACCTTCTGGCGGATGGGAGTGCTGCTGCCCTACGTCGTGGCGCCCGTTGCCGTGGCGCTCGTCTTCAGCGACCTCTTCGGCGACAAGTTCGGCCTCGTCAACCACCTGCTCGGCCTCGTCGGCATCGACCCCGTGCAGTGGCACAAGGAGGTGCTGCCCAGCCACCTCGCCATCGCGACCATGGTCAACTTCCGGTGGACCGGCTACAACGCGCTCATCTTCCTCGCCGCGATGCAGGCCATCCCCCGCGACTACTACGAGGCCGCCCTCATCGACGGCGCCGGCCGGGTGCGCACCTTCTTCTCCATCACCGTCCCGCAGCTGCGGGCGACGATCATCTTCGTCGTCATCACCTCGACCATCGGCGGCCTGCAGATCTTCGACGAGCCCCGCATGTACGACCAGTACGGCCTCGGTGGCGCCGACCGGCAGTGGCAGACGCTGACGCTCTACCTCTACCAGCTCGGCTGGACCCAGAAGAACTTCGGTCGCGCCGCCGCGGTCGCCTGGATGCTCTTCCTCATCGTCGTCGTCTTCGCCCTCGTCAACTTCCTCGTCACCCGCCGGATCGCCTCGAAGGGACAGCGATGACCACCTCGACCGTGACCCCACCGCGCCCGACGGGCCGCGCCCGCCGCACGCGGGTCGTGCGACGCGCCCAGGCCGGCCGGACGGCATACGTCGTCCTCACCATCGTGCTGCTCGCATCGGCGTTCCCCCTCTGGTGGTCGTTCGTCATCGGCAGCAAGGACTCCGCCGCCATCGTGCGCGACCCCTACTCGCTCGTGCCGGGCGGCCACTTCCTGCAGAACGCGGCCACCGTCGTGACGACCGTGCCGTTCTGGAAGGCCCTCGGCAACAGCGTGCTCGTCAGCGGCACCGTGTCGCTGCTCGTCGTGCTCTTCTCGGCCCTCGCCGGGTTCGCGTTCGCCAAGCTGCGCTTCCGCGGCCGCTCCGGCCTGCTCGTCTTCGTCATCGCGACGATGGCCGTGCCGACCCAGCTCGGGATCGTGCCGCTCTTCATCGTCATGAGCCGCCTCGGGTGGATCGGCAGCGTGTGGGCCGTGATCCTGCCCAGTGCGGTGAGCGCGTTCGGCGTGTTCTGGATGACGCAGTACCTCCAGGAGGCGCTGCCCGACGAGCTCATCGAGGCCTCCCGCGTCGACGGCGCCTCCACCCTGCGCACCTTCTGGTCGGTCGCGCTTCCGGCAGCCCGACCGGGCGCCGCGATGCTCGGCCTCTTCACCTTCATCGCGACCTGGACCAACTTCTTCTGGCCCTTCATCGTGCTCGACCCGGGCAACCCGACACTGCCCGTCGCGCTGCAGCAGCTGCAGGCCGCCTACTTCGTCGACTACTCGCTCGTGCTCAACGGGGTCGTGCTCATGGCCCTGCCCCTCATCGTCCTGTTCGTCCTCGCCGGGAAGCAGCTCGTCTCCGGCATCATGCAAGGAGCAGTCAAGGGATGACCGCCAACCCCGCCACCTCGCTGCGCACGTCTGCCAGAACCCTTGTCACCCAGGCCCGCCCGGTGCCGAGGGACTTCGACCTCGGTGCCGCGACCGCGGCCTACCAGATCGAGGGGGCCCGGCACGTCGACGGCCGCACCGACTCGATCTGGGACACCTTCGCACACACGCCGGGTGCCGTCGTCGACGGAGACACCGGCGACGTCGCGTGCGAGCACCACACGAGGTATGCCGCCGACGTCGAGCTGATGCGGTCGCTCGGCCTCCAGTCCTACCGTTTCTCGACGTCGTGGGGCCGGGTCTGCCCCGACGGCGGGCCCGTGAACGCCAAGGGCCTCGACTTCTACGAGCGGCTCGTCGACTCGCTCCTCGAGGCCGGCATCGCGCCCTGGCTGACCCTCTACCACTGGGACCTGCCCCAAGCGCTCGAGGACCGCGGCGGCTGGACGTCGCGCGAGACGGTCGACCGGTTCGTCGACTACTCGCTCGCCGTCCACGACCGGCTCGGCGACCGGGTGCGCACGTGGACCACGCTCAACGAGCCGTTCTGCTCGGCGTTCCTCGGCTACACCGGCGGCATGCACGCCCCGGGGCGCACGTCGCCCGCCGACGGGCTCGCTGCCGCGCACCACCTGCTGCTCGGTCACGGCCGGGTGGTCCGGGAGCTGCGCGCCCGCGACGCGTCGCTCGAGCTCGGTCTGACGCTGAACTTCACGGTGGCCGACCCGCTCGACCCGTCCGACCCGCGCGACGTCGACGCCGCCCGCCGCGTCGACGGCCAGATGAACCGGATCTTCCTCGACCCGGTCTTCCGGGGCCACTACCCGGCGGACGTGCTCGAGGACGTCCGCCACCTGGGACTCGAAGACCACATCATGGACGGCGACCTCGACGTCATCTCGACGCCGATCGACGTCCTCGGCGTCAACTACTACAACGGTGAGGCGATCGGCCACGAGCCGCCCGCCTCCGCCCTCGACGACTCCGTCAACGGCGGTCGCGAGACCCGTTCGCCCTTCCCGGCCGCCGACTCCTCCTTCCGCCACCCGCGCGGCCTGCCCGTCACCGCGATGGACTGGGAGATCCAGCCGGAGGGGCTGACACGCCTGCTCGTGCGCCTCCACGAGGAGTACGCGGGCCCCGCCGGCACCGTCCTGCACGTGACGGAGAACGGCGCCGCCTTCGACGACGTCGCCGACGAGGACGGCTTCGTCGACGACCGGGGGCGCACGGCATACGTGCGGGCCCACCTCGGCGCGGTCCTCGACGCGGTCGACGCCGGCGTGCCCGTACGGGGCTACTTCTACTGGTCGCTGCTCGACAACTTCGAGTGGGCGTGGGGCTACGCGAAGCGCTTCGGTATCGTCCGAGTCGACTACGACACCCAGGTGCGCACGCCCAAGGCGAGCGCCCTCGACTACGCCCGCATCATCGCGACCCGCCAGCTGCTCCCCGCAGCCGACGCCACCGACGACGTGGACACCGGACCTGCAGGAGACACCGAGGCATGAGCGACGGGACGCTGGCATCGCCCGTCGGGCGACCCACCCTCGAGGAGGTCGCCCGGGTGGCCGGCGTGTCCCGCGCCACGGTCTCACGGGTCATCAACGGCTCGCCCAAGGTCAGCCCCGACGTGCTCGCCGTCGTCGAGAAGGCCATCGCCGAGCTCAACTACGTGCCGAACCGGGCGGCCCGCTCCCTCGTCGCCCGGGCGACGATGTCGATCGCGCTCGTCGTGCCCGAGGACGCGCACCGGTTCTTCGGCGACCCGTACTTCGCCGACGTGGTCCAGGGCATCAGCGACCGGCTCGACGACAGCGACTACGTGCTCAACCTCCAGCTGACGCACCCGAGCTCGCCGTCGGAGAAGACCCGCCGCTACCTGCTCGGCGGCAACGTCGACGGAGCGCTCGTCGTCTCGCACCACTCGGGCGACCACTTCCTCGCCTCGCTCGGCCGCTCGCTCCCCGTCGTCTTCGGTGGCCGCCCGATCGGCGAGATCGCCCACCCCGGCGACTACTACATCGACGTCGACAACCGGACCGGTGCGCGGCACGCCGTCGAGCACCTGGTCGGGCGGGGGCACCACAACATCGCCACGATCACGGGCCCGGCCGACATGCCCGCCTCCGTCGACCGCGAGCTCGGGTGGCGCGACGCCCTCGCGGCCGCCGGGCTGTCGGACCACCGCATCGCGCACGGCGACTTCACCGAGGCCGGCGGCATCCGGGCCGCGCTCGCCCTCGTCGACGAGCACCCCGACGTCGACGCGATCTTCGTCGCGAGCGACCTCATGGCGAGCGGCGCCCTCCTCGCCCTCGAGGAGCGGGGCCTCTCGGTGCCCGGCGACGTCGCCATCGTGGGCTTCGACAACAGCCCCTACGCCACGCGGGGCAAAGTCGGCCTCACGACCGTGGCACAGCCGGCGCAGGAGATGGGTGTCGTCATGGCAGACACCCTGCTGCGGCTGCTCGCCGGCGAGACTCCCCCTCGCGTCACGACCCTCGCCACGCACCTCGTCGAGCGCGACTCCGCCTGACCCAGAGCACATGGTCGAGTCCGCCACGGGCCCCGCCCAAGCACTCGAGTGCTCACTTTCCGACACGCGAACCGGGCACCCGGCTCGGCGGAGGCGTCGGGAACCGAGCACTCGACTCATGAGTGGGTCGAAAAGTGAGCACTCGACTCGTGGGGAGCCCGCCCAGTCTCCGTCGAGTGGCCACTTCCCGACGCAGAAGACTGAGCACTCGACTGGTGGGGGCACCAAAGAAATCTCGGCGGGGCTGACAACCGATCCGGCGCACCGAGGGTTCTAGGTGGCAGTGGCTCGACGAACGAGCCCAGCAGACAAGGGGATCCACGAATGTCCATCACGCGCACCTTCACCGCCCTCGCCCTCGCCGGCTCCGCCGCCCTCACGGCGACCACTCTCACGGTCGCGCCGGCGCACGCCGGTGGCGCGCCCGGCTTCAGCACCGTCACCGTCGACCGCCAGGCCGTCCTCGCCGACGGGCAGATCACGGTGGGCGGCACCTACTCCTGCATCGTTCCCGACCCCGAGGCGACGTCGGGGGCCGGGACGATCGGTGTCGAGCTCGTCACCCGTGCGGGCGTGGCCACCACGGGGTCGGTCGCCGTCACGTGCGACGGGACCACGAGAGACTGGACGGTCACGGCACCCGCGGGCGGGTTGCGCGCCGGGCGGGTCCAGGTCCACGGCCACGTCGAGGTGACCGACAGCGATGGCAACACCCCGTGGAACCAGTTCGACGCGGCGGTCAACCTGCGCCGCGCCTGACGACACCGGCACACCACGGCATGACGAAGGGCCGGGACCCGCGATGCGGATCCCGGCCCTTCGACCGTGCTGCTGAGGTGCTGGTGAGCCTGGGCTCAGGCGGGGACGACCTCGAACTTGAGGGTCGCCGCGACCTCGGGGTGCAGACGGACGGTCGCCTCGTAGGAGCCGAGCGTCTTGATGGCCTGCTTGACCTCGATCTTGCGCTTGTCGAGCTCGGGGCCACCGGCAGCCTTGACGGCAGCGGCGATGTCACCGTTGCTGACGGCGCCGAAGAGGCGACCCGACTGGCCGGACTTGGCCGGCACCTTGACCGAGGAGGCCTCGAGCTGACCCTTGATGCCCTTGGCCTGGTCGAGGTCCTTGATCGAGCGGACCTCGCGGCCCTTGGTCAGGGCGTCGACCTGCTTCTGGCCACCCTTGGTCCACGGGGTCGCGAGACCGCGCGGGAGCAGGAAGTTGCGGCCGTAGCCGTCCTTGACCTCGACGATGTCGCCGGCCTCACCGAGACCCGAGACCTCGTGCGTGAGAATGAGCTTCATGATGTTCTCCTGTTCTCGAGCGGGGCTCAGCGAGCCGAGCTCGAGTAGGGCAGCAGGGCCATCTCACGGGCGTTCTTGACGGCCGTGGCGATGAGACGCTGCTCCTGGACGGACACACCGGTCACGCGACGCGCGCGGATCTTGCCGCGGTCGGAGATGAACTTGCGCAGGAGCGCGGTGTCCTTGTAGTCGATGTTCTCGACCTTCGCCGCCTTCAGCGGGTTGGCCTTCTTCTTGGGCTTGCGCACAACGGGCTTTGCCATCGTGGTGCTCTCCTTCTTGATGAGAGCCCGGGGTTCGTGCCCCGGGATGGTTCTGAACTACTGGGGTGTGTCGTGCGGCGCGGTCACCGCACGACGGTGCTGACCTGCTCGATCAGAAGGGGGGCTCGTCGTAGCTGGGGGCCGAGCCCCAGCCACCGCCCTGCTGGCCGCCGGAGGGCTGAGCTGCGGGCTGGCCACCGGCCGGCTGTCCCCAGCCACCCTGGCTGCCGCCGCCCTGAGCACCCTGGCCACCGGCGTTGCCACCGGTCGCCCACGGGTCCTCGGCCGCGCCGCCGCCGGAGCCACCGCTCCAGCCGCCGCCCTGGGCGCCCTGACCGCCGCCGAAGCCGCCACCGCCGCCACCGCGCTGGGTCTTGTTGACCTTCGCGGTCGCGCTGCGCAGGGACGGGCCGATCTCGTCGACGTCCATCTCCACGACGGTGCGCTTCTCGCCTTCCTTCGTCTCGTAGGAACGAGACTTCAGGCGGCCGGACACGATCACGCGCATGCCCCGCTGGAGCGACTCGGCGACGTTCTCCGCCGCGTCGCGCCACACCGAGCAGCGCATGAACAGCGTCTCGCCGTCCTTCCACTCATTGCTCTGGCGGTCGAACTGCCGCGGCGTCGAGGCCACGGTGAAGTTCGCGACCGCGGCACCGGACGGCGTGAAACGCAGCTCGGGGTCGGCGGTCAGGTTGCCGATGATCGTGATGACGGTGTCGCCTGCCATGGACCAGTCCTTCTTTGGGTGATCTTTGGTTGATCGAGCGGTTCAGTGAACGAGCTGAATCAGGCGCCGGGGCGCAGCAGCTTCGTGCGCATGACCGACTCGCTGAGGTTCAGCTGGCGGTCGAGCTCCTGGGCCGTGGCCGGCTCAGCAGACATCGTGACGACGACGTAGATGCCCTCGGACTTCTTCTTGATGTCGTAGGCGAGGCGGCGACGGCCCCAGATGTCGACGTTGTCGACGGTGCCGCCGTCGTTCTTCACGACGGTGAGGAACTTGTCCATCGTCTTGTCGACGGTGCGCTCTTCGGTCTCCGGGTCGAGGATGACCATGAGTTCGTACTGACGCATGCTTCTAACCCACCTCCTCTGGTCTCGGCGGTCACGAGTCTCTCTCGTGACAGGAGGGTTGCATTCGTCCCGCCGTGGGCCTGGCCCCGCCTGGTCTTCCAGCCGGGTCCCAGCCTCGCAGACCTCACCGACACCGGTCGGCTCGAATCCACAGGCTGCAGGGCACACGACGAACTGGGCAAGACTACCGGGCGACCCGGCATACGCAGAAATCGAACCGCCGACACCGCCCGCGGCCCCACGGCCCCACGGCCCCACGCCCTCGCTCAGGAGAAGCGGACGATGAGGCGGTCCTCGGCGCCGGCCATCGGCCCGGCGAGGTCGTCCGCCTCGGGGCCCGGCGTCTCGTCCGAGCCGCCCCAGCGCTCGCGGGCGCGCAGCCACACGACGGCGACCAGCCACAGCACCGCGACGACGCGCAGCATCGAGAAGAACGCGTACCACTGGGGCGGCATGCCGCGGTCGGGCACCGAGGTGGCCGCGATCGTCAGCCACACGGCGACGAAGTTCAGCGCCTCGGCGCCCGCCCAGACGAGGTGGTCACGCCACTTGAGCGCGCACCACGCGACGAGGGGCAGCAGCCAGAGCGAGCTCTGCACCGTGAACGACTTGCCGGTGACGAGCACGATGCCGACCATGACGAGCGACACCTCGGCGAGGGCGGGCCGCCTCGCCGACGAGAGTGCCAGCACGGCACCGACCAGCACCGCGACGAGCCAGCCGAGGACCGCGAGGGCCGTCACGGCGCCCTCGGGCAGCGGGTGGCCCGCGAGCTGGGGCAGCAGCCACGGGGAGCCGTAGCCCGCCGGGGCCGACACCCACTCCTGGTAGGGGGAGGCCGCGGCGCCACGGTTGAGCAGCCAGGTCGCCGACAGCAGGGCCCCGAAGGTCAGCAGCGCGTAGCCGGCCGTGCGACCCGCCGCGCGCAGCCGCCCGGAACGGACGCCGAGCAGCACGATGGCGATGACGATGACCACCGGGTAGCTGCGGGCGCCGATGGCGAGGCCGAGCAGGACGCCCGCCAGCGTCGGGTTGCGGCGGGACCACGCCCACATGCCGGCGGTGGCGAGGGCGACCCCGAGCAGGTCGGCCGACACGAACGCGGCGAGCGCGGCCACAGGCGAGACCGCCACGTGCGCGGCCGAGAAGGGACGGGCGGCGGAGGACGCGACGAGCCACACGACCGCGAGCAGCAGCAGGGTCAGCAGCACCGACCACAGCGCGAAGTACCAGGCGGCCCGCGTGCGCAGCGACCCGCCGTCGGGGCCGAGGCTCGCGAGCGCCGTCAGCACGAGGCCCGTGACGGGCGGCTGCCCGGTGACCGGCGCCCCGTCGCCACCCTGCAGGTATGCCGCGAGGCCGGCCTTGACGTCCTGGTCGCGGTACGCGGTCGGCAGGTCGGCGTAGCAGGCGCTCCAGAACTGCGTGTCACCGGTGAACCCGGTGCGCAGGCACGGCGCGCGCAGCAGGATGCCGAGCCCCGCCGTGACCGCGGTCAGGGCGGACAGCACGGCTGCCGTGAGCAGCCACGGGAGCTCGCGCGCGGCGGCATACCGTCCGCGGGGCCCTCCGATGATCTCGGAGGCCGCCCGCACGACGGGGTCGTCGACGCTCTCGGCAGTGCGGCGGCTCACCGTTGGCTCACCGGGCGGTCACCACGCCCTCGGCCGGGGTCACCCGCCGCCACCCCCGCCGCCCCCGCCCGGCTTGGTGCTCGTCGGGCCCGGGAGCGGGATGGTGACCGTCGGCTGCGACGTGGTAATCGGCGGCGGCGTCGGCTTGCCGGTGCCGTTCGTCTTCGTCGGCTTCGTCGTCGGCGGCGCGGTGGTGGTCGTCGTCGTCGGCGGCGCCTGCGTGGTCGTCGGCTCCTGGGTCGTGGTGACCGGCGGCGGCGTGAACGTCGGCGTGGGGGTCGGCACCTTGTCGTCGCCGACACCGGCGCGCTGCGGGAACTCCTGGACCTCCATGTTGTCGGTGACGACCTTCATGAAGTCGAGCCAGATGTTGGCCGGGATGGTCGAGCCGTCGGAGAGCGACGACTCCTCAGGGCTGAGCGTCTGGCTGCTCTTGCCGTCGGCGGTGGGCTTGTACATGCCCACCGACACCGCCATCTGCGGGATGAAGCCGGAGAACCACTTCGACCGGTTCTCCTCCGACGTTCCGGTCTTGCCCGCGACCGGCCGGTCGAGCGTGCGCCCGATCTTCGTGGCGGTGCCGCCCGGCTTGACCGTGTAGGTCATGGCGTCGGTGACGTCGGCCGTGACGTCCTGGTCGAAGGCACGCTTGGCCTGCGGCTTCGCCTCGTAGGTGAAGTCGCCGCTCGACGAGGTGACCTTCTTGACGAGGTAGGGCTTGGCGCGCACGCCCTGCGACGCGATGGTGGAGTACGCCGAGGCCATGTCGATGACGTGGGGGCTGGCGGTGCCCAGGATGTTGGTGAGGTCGGTGCCGAGGCCAGGGGTGTTCGCCGGGATGCCGGCGTCGATGGCCGCCTGCTTCGTCGCGCTCGGACCGATCTGCTCGTTGAGCGCCACGAAGGCGGTGTTGATCGAGCGACCGATCATGCGGCGCATGTCGACCTTGCCGTAGGACGTGTCCTCGAAGTTGTTGATCTTGACGTCCTTGAAGGTCTGCGGGGTCTTCCCGTCGAACTTCGTCTTCGTCGAGATGCCCTCGCGCACCGCGGCGAGCACGCCGAACGGCTTGAAGTTCGAGCCGCCCTGCATGATCGCCTGGGTCGCGGTGTTGTACTGGTCCTTCGCGTAGTCGGCGCCGCCGTACATGGCCACGACCGCGCCGTCGCCGGGCTTGATGGCGACGAGGCCGCCCTTGACCTGCTTCGGCAGGTTGTCCTTCATCGCGGCGATCGCGGCCGTCTGGGCCTTCTTGTCGATGGTCGTGACGATGCGCAGGCCGCCGTTGTCGATCTCGCGGTCGGTGAGGCCGGTCGTGAGCAGGTCACGCTTGACCTGCGCCGTGATGTACCCGTTGGGGCCCGACGTCGACTTGACCCCCGTGTACGGGAGGATCTTGGGCAGCTCGGTGCGCTGCGCCCGGTCGGCGGCGCTCAGCCAGCCCTCCTCGACCATGCCGTTGAGCACGTACGCGTAGCGCTTCTCGAGGTTGGCCTTGGCCCGTTCGCCGTTGGCGGGGTCGAAGAGCGACGGCGCGTTGATGACCGACGCGAGCACGGCACCCTCGGAGACGGTGAGCTTGCCGACGTCCTTGCCGAAGTACGCCTTGGCCGCGCTCTGGATGCCGTAGGCGCCGCGGCCGTAGTAGATGGTGTTGAGGTACTTCTCGAGGATCTCGCCCTTGGAGAGCTGGCCGTCGATCTTGACGGCGATGAGGATCTCGCGAGCCTTTCGGCTCAGCGTGCGGTCCTGGGTGAGGAAGTAGTTCTTGACGTACTGCTGCGTGATGGTGGAGCCACCGACCTGGGCCTCGCCCGTGACGCTGGTCTTGACGGCACGCAGGATGCCGCCGACCGAGATGCCGTTGTTCTGGTAGAACGTGCGGTCCTCCGCGGCGATGTGGGCGTCCTGGACGTACTTCGGCACGCGGTTCAGCTTCACCGACTCGCGGTTGCCGTCCTGGACGGCGATGCGGTCGAGCTCGGTCTTGCCGTCGGAGTAGTAGACGATCGAGACCTGCTTGTTGGCGAGGTCGTTCGGCTGCGGGATCGCGGTCTGGTTGTAGGCGATGACGACACCGATGGTGCCGAGCACGAGCAGCACGCCGGCCGCGATCGAGCCCCACTTCAGGGTGCCGATCGCCCACTTCTTCCAACCGGTGCGGCCCTCGCCGTCGCCGCCGTCGGAAAAGCCGGCGCCGCCGTTGCGGTCTCCGCCGGACCTACGACCCCCGCGGCCGCCGCTGTTGGCCAGCTGGGCAGCGCGGACCTCGCGCCTGCTCTGCGTCACAACCTGCTCCGTTCACTGATGAGGCCCGAGAGATCCTCCCGAGCCGCCTCCCAGTATGACCCGACGGATGCCCTCGCGCCCAAAACGCAGGGTGTGGCTCACACGACCCTCACACGGTGCTCACAGGCAGGCTCCGGCGCCCCCGGCCCGGCGAAGAGGACATACCCGGCAGGGCGTGCAACCTTTCTCCCGTCCCGGACGGTCGTACAGCATGTGACGACGACGCACGCCGGCGCGCAGCCGATGACAGGGCGCACGACAGGCCGCACGACAGGGCACACGACAGGGGAGGCACGGTGGACCACGCCTCCTTCGACGACTTCGTGGCCAGCCTCTCGACGCGGCTGCTGCGCACGCCTTACCTGCTCACCCACGACCGCGCGCTCGCCGAGGACCTCGTCCAGACGGCGCTGTCGAAGGCGTGGTTCGTGTGGGGCCGCATCGAGGGCCGGCCGGAGGCGTACGTCCGCCGGATCATGGTCAACACGTATGCGAGCTGGTGGCGGCGCCGTTGGAACGGCGAGGAGGCCACGGCCGACCTGCCGGAGCGTCGTCCCGAGGGTCACCGCGCCGACGACGTACGCGTCGACGAGCGCACCGACCTGTGGCGCGCACTCGAGCGCCTGCCGAAGCGGCAGCGCGCGGTCGTCGTGCTCCGTTTCTACGAGGACCTCTCCGAGGCCGAGACCGCCGAGATCATGCAGTGCTCGGTCGGCACCGTGAAGAGCCAGGCGAGCCGGGCGCTCGCCAAGCTCCGCATCGACCCCAGCCTGCGCCCGGCCTGCGACGACGAACGCGACGGCGAACGCGACGGTGAACACGACGAGGAGCGTGCCCGATGAACCTCACCGACCTCCGCGATGAGCTGACCACCCACGCCGACGACCTCGGCTCGGCCCCCGACTTCCGTGCCGGCGTCGCCGACAGGGTCAGGCGCACGAAGCGGCGCCGGGCCGCGGCAGCAGGTGCCGGCGCGGCGCTGGCCGTCGCGGCTCTCGCCGTCGGCGCCCTCACGAGCCTCGGGCGCCCGGCACCGTCCGTGCCCGCGGGATCGCCGTCGAGCGCGGTGCCGATGCTCGGCGCCGACGGCATGCCGTACCGCACGGTCCCCGACGCGCCCGGCGACATCACCAAGGACGGCCTGCGGTTGCGGGCCCGGGTCGCGGACGACCTGCTCGAGGGAGGGGCGATCGGAGACCGGGGGCAGTCCCGGATCGCCGTCGACTGGGTTCCCAGCTCGACGTCGGTGAGCCTCGTCGGCGCGTGCTACCTCGACGGCTCCGGCGTCGGGCGCGCCAGTGAGGTCGAGCTGCGGGTGCGCATCGAGGGCATGCAGGGGTACTTCGGCTCGACGTGTCTCGGCCGGCCCACCGAGCGCGACCTGCCGACGCGCGTCTTCACGCCCGGCGAGCCGGGTCGGGGCTGGGCCGAGCTCACGGTCCGCAGGCCGGCCACCCTGATCGTGGAGGTCGTCGACCGCACGACGGGAAAGCCTCTCGACGGGTCCGACGTCCAGGTCGCCGGCGCCGTGTACACCGACCTCGGCCACCACACGCCCATCCGGGACGCGTCCGGCAAGGTCGTCGCTGTCATCCCGAACACCATCGAGCACCAGGGGTACACCTACACGCAGGTGCGGATGAGCTCGGCTCCGCTGCCGCGATGGCAGGACCTGACGGTCGGCGTGGACCCGGGTGCGGCGATGGTCCTGTGGGGCTCGGCCGGTGAGGGGCTCACCGGCACCGACGCGCCCGACGAATCAGGGATGCGTCTGGCCCGCTACCCGGGCGGGAGCGTGACCCGCGGCTACGGGTGGTGGGGCACCGATGTCCTGCCGGCCGACTCGACGGTGCGGGTGACTGCCTCCACGCAGGGCGCACGTGCCGCGCACGGCTCCGGCTTCATCGCCGTCTACGCCCCCAGCCCCTGACCCGGGATCCCAGGATCCCTCGTGGATGTGTCACCTTGATGTATCGCTGCGATATATCTGCGTGTACTGTTGACGGGTGCCCAAGCAGGACCGTCCACAGAGCCGCCGCGCCGCGCTCCTCGAGTTCGCGGTGCTCGGTCTGCTCCACGACGGCCCCCTGCACGGCTACGAGCTGCGCAAGCGGCTGACCACCGCGCTCGGCATCTTCCGGGCGCTCAGCTACGGCTCGCTCTACCCGGCGCTCAAGCACCTCGTCGACGCCGGCTGGATCCACGAGACCGAGGAGCCGCAGGCCACGCGCACCGGCCCCTCGAAGCGTCCCCGCATCACCTACGAGCTCACGCCCGACGGCAAGGAGCACTTCCAGGCCCTCGTCGCCGCCAGCGGACCCGACGCCTGGGACGACGACGACTTCGACGTCCGCTTCGCCTTCTTCTCGCGCACCGAGGCCCAGGTGCGCCTGCGCATCCTCGAGGGCCGGCGCTCCCGCCTCGAGGAGCGCCTGGCCAACGTGCGTGAGGTCAGCGCCCGCAACCGCGAGCGCATGGACAGCTACACCCTCGCCCTGCAGCAGTACGGGGAGGAGCGGGCCGAGCGCGAGGTGCGCTGGCTCGAGGAGCTCATCGTCGCCGAACGCCGGGCGGCCCTCGACCCCGGCCCGGCGGCATACGACGACACCACCGACATCACCACCCAGCGCAAGACCACCAACAACAAGGAGTGATCCATGGGATCCGTACGCGTCGCCATCGTCGGCGTCGGCAACTGCGCGAGCTCGCTCGTGCAGGGTGTCGAGTACTACAAGGACGCTGACGCCACCACCGGCGTCCCCGGCCTCATGCACGTGAAGTTCGGCGACTACCACGTCGGCGACGTCGAGTTCGTCGCCGCGTTCGACGTCGACGACAAGAAGGTCGGCAAGGACCTGTCCGAGGCCATCAACGCCTCCGAGAACAACACGATCAAGATCGCCGACGTGCCCACCACGGGCGTCACGGTCCAGCGCGGACACACGCTCGACGGCCTCGGCAAGTACTACAAGCTGACGATCGACGAGTCGGCGGCCGAGCCGGTCGACGTCGTGCAGACCCTCAAGGACGCGAAGGTCGACGTCCTCGTCTCCTACCTGCCGGTGGGCTCCGAGCAGGCCGACAAGTTCTACGCCCAGTGCGCGATCGACGCGGGCGTCGCCTTCGTCAACGCGCTGCCGGTCTTCATCGCCTCCGACCCCGAGTGGGCCGCGAAGTTCGAGGCCGCCGGCGTGCCGATCATCGGTGACGACATCAAGAGCCAGGTCGGCGCCACCATCACGCACCGCGTCATGGCCAAGCTGTTCGAGGACCGCGGCGTCGTGCTGGACCGCACGTACCAGCTCAACGTCGGCGGCAACATGGACTTCAAGAACATGCTCGAGCGCGAGCGCCTCGAGTCCAAGAAGGTCTCCAAGACGCAGGCCGTCACGAGCAACCTCACCGGTCCGCTCGCCGGCCTCGTCGACAGCAAGAACGTCCACATCGGCCCGTCCGACTACGTCGCGTGGCTCGACGACCGCAAGTGGGCCTACGTCCGCCTCGAGGGTCGCGCGTTCGGCGACGTGCCGCTGAACCTCGAGTACAAGCTCGAGGTGTGGGACTCGCCGAACTCGGCCGGCATCATCATCGACGCCATCCGCGCGGCGAAGATCGCCAAGGACCGCGGCGTCGGTGGCGCCCTGCTGTCCGCCTCGTCCTACCTGATGAAGTCCCCGCCGGAGCAGCGTCCGGACGACCTCGGTCGCGCCAAGCTCGAGGCCTTCATCGCGGGCACCGAGGAGCGCTGACCTCAGGTCACACCGAGCTGGAGCCGGGGGTGGTGGCGATCGCGAGCCTGCGAGCGTCCCCACCCACCACTCCGGTATGCCGCGAGGCCCCCTTCCAGCCGGAAGGGGGCCTCGCGCGTCACCTCAGGGCAGAGCCGGTCGTGGTGCCCTTCGGAGCGTCGACGGTGCAGATGATCTCGCGGCTACCGCGCCACGAGAAGGCGTCCTGCGGATAGATGAACGAGGGCCGGAGGTCGTCGAAGGCCTGGCGGGTGAGAAGCGGGTCGGCCCTCTCCGAGCAGCCGTCCTCGGCGGCCGCCACGACCTTGTCCTCGCCGGGCCACGGCCCCGAGGGCATCGCGAAGATCGTCACGACCTGGCTCTCGTGCGGCGAGGTGCAGGGGACGATCGTGACGCTGTCGACCTCCGTGCGACCTGCTCCCGAGAAGCAGTCGCCGGCCTTCAGGTCCTCGACGGAGGCGTCGGACGACTGCGTGACCGCACCTGAGGCATTGCGGGCGGGTGCGTCCGTCGCCACGGCCACGATGACGCGACCCAGCCCAGCACCCAGAGGGCACCGAGCGCCAGGCCGGCGATCGCCATCCCCTTGCCTCTCTGGATCCGGTCGCGCAGCTGGTTCAGGGCGACGATGCCCAGCACGATCGCGACGACCGCGGCGAGCGGCACGAAACCGAAGATGCCGCAGCAGAGCGCGGCGATCGCGAGACCGTTGCTGCCCGGCACCGGGATGCGTGGCCGCGCGGTGAAGGGGTCCCCGGTCTCCGGGGGGACTGCCGCCGGGATCCCATACGGCGGATCGGTCGGGCCGGGTGCGACGTGGGCACCCGGCGTGCCCGACAGGCCGGTGCGCCCGTCAGGGGGAGGCATGAGGGGTGGCGGGACCGGTATCGGAGCCGTCACGGGGTGCGAGGAGTCAGCGGCCCGGACGGGCGAGTCGACGTCCGGGTTCGGCTGAGGAGGGCCGCTCGGGGGCGGCAGTTCGTCGGTCACGCCGTGGAGCATCGCACGGGCGCCGGCCGGTCAGGCGCCCACCCGGTCAGCACATCCGGATCGTGACGTGCGCGCGGCGACGGGCCGCGGCAGTCAGGCGGGAGTCAGCCGTTCGACGGCATACGGGAGGTGGCCCTTGCGGAGCCCGCCGGCCCGGGCGACTCGCCCTGGCCCCGGTGACGGCGCACCTGCCGGACGACGAGCGCGACGACGAGGACCAGCACGACCACGACCGCCGCCCCGCGTCCGAGCCAGGTCTCGACCTTGGAGTAGGACTGCCCGGCGAGGTAGCCGGCCGTGACCACGACGCTGCCCCAGGCGATCCCGCCGGCCGCGTTCCACGCCAGGAAGGTCGGGTAGTGCATCTTCGACATGCCGGCGAGCGCCGGCATGACGGCGCGGAGGAAGGCGGTCCACCGACCGAGGAAGACGGCGGCCCCGCCTCGTCGGCCGAGGAAGTCCTGGGCCCGGTCGATGCGGTCACGGTGCCGGTCGAAGGCCCTCAGCCGCACGACGCGGCCGCCGAGGTGGCGACCGACCTCGAAGCCGACGCTGTCACCGACGATCGCTGCCCCGACGACGACCATGAGGACTGCCGCCAGTGGTACGTGGCCGAGGGAGGCTGCAACGCCACCGAGGATGGCGACGGTCTCACCGGGGACGACGAAGCCGACGAAGATCGCGTCCTCGACGAAGACGACGGCGCCGACGACGAGGAGCACGAGCCAGACGGGCGCGTGGAGCACCTCGGAGGTGATGGTGTCGAGCAGGGCGCTCACGCAGGACTCCTCTGGGCGACGGGGTTCGGGGCGACGGGGTTCGGGGCGGCGAGCGGCGCGGCGCCGCCGTGTCAGCGCAGTCTCTGCGCCGCGGCTGGGCGTCCGCTGAACCCGCGTCACAACATTTGGACACCCATAACGCGATGCATGGTTCTCTGGTCAGAATGGCTCGCAGACCGGAGCGCGACGTGCGCCCGACCCGCGAGAGGACGAGCCATGGCTACACCGCGACTGGGCGAGACCGCCCCCGACTTCGACGCCACGACGACCGAGGGCCCGATCAGCTTTCACGACTGGAAGGCCGACAGCTGGGCCGTGCTCTTCAGCCACCCGGCCGACTTCACCCCCGTCTGCACGACCGAGCTCGGCCGCGTCGCCGCACTCAAGGACGAGTGGGACGCCCGCGGAGTCAAGGTGCTCGCCGTGTCGGTGGACCCCGTCGAGCAGCACGACGCGTGGAAGAGCGACATCGAGGAGGTCGGTGGCGCCCCGGTCGGCTACCCGATCATCGCCGACGACTCGCGCCAGGTCTCCGAGCTCTACGACATGATCCACCCCGGCGAGGGCGACACCTCGGGCGTGCGGTCGGTCTTCGTCATCGACCCGAAGAACACCGTGCGCCTCAGCCTGACCTACCCCAAGAGCGTCGGCCGCAACTTCGACGAGATCCTGCGCGCCGTCGACGCGCTGCAGGTCACCGACAGCGGCCCGTTCTCGACGCCCGCCGACTGGAAGGACGGCCAGCGCGTCATCGTGGCCCCGACCCTGTCGACCGCCGACGCCCGCGAGCGCTTCGGCGACGACGCGGTCGAGGAGGTCAAGCCCTACCTGCGTTTCACCACCGTCCCCGCCTGAGCCCGACCCGGCGTCAGGGCTGGGTCGCGGCCCGCGAGTCCCTCAACCGCGCGCTGAGACCTGCCCCGGCGTCGGCTTCGGCGATCGCCTTGACCTCGTCCCACGTCGGGCGGGCCTGCCCTCCCGTCCTCGACATCCGGGCCGCGATCAGCCCTGCGACCATCGGCGTCGCGAAAGACGTGCCGCTCCAGATGGCCATGCCGTTCGTGAAGGTCGCCGGCTGGCGTTGCCTGTCCGGGGGCTCCTGGTAGGTGTACGTGCCGTTCGGGTAGGCGTTGACGACATCGGTGCCGAGGGCGTACACGTCGACCCAGTCGCCGCGGTTGGAGTAGTACGCCAGCGTCTCCTTGTCGTCGTCGAGGGCTCCCACGCCCACGGCCCAGGGGAACGCGGCCGGCCAGAAGGGGCCCTCGTCCCCGTCGTTGCCAGCGGCGCAGACGAAGACCGTCTTGTCGCCCCGTCCCTCCAGGTGCTCGTCGTAGAACATCTCGAAGGACTTCAGCGGACGGTCTGCTCGTGTCCTGGTGCCGCCGGAGAAGCTGATGATCTGGGGTTGTTCACGTTCGAGTGCGTCGACGAGGCTCTCGACCATGTCGCTCTCCCACACCGTGCCGCCCATCGTCGTCACGTCTGAGATGTACACGTCGGACGAGGGCGCGTACGCGCGCACGACGCCGGCGATGAACGTGCCGTGGCCGGTGTAGTGGCCCGTGCTGCCTTGCTCCTCCCTGCCGTCGACCAGCTGGGGCTCGCGCAGCCAGGTGTGCGCCCTGACCACGCGCAGCAGCCGCCCGGTGTCGACCACCGAGACCTTGACGCCGTGGCCGTTCGCGTCCGCGTCGGTGTTGCGGTCGCTCGGTTCGGTGGCGGTCGTGGGGTAGGGCTCGGTCGCCCCGCACCACGTCGTGCACACGTGCAGCAGGTGGTCGGGGGTGACCCTGCCCTCGCCGAGGTTCGCGTCGAGGTCGTCGAGCACCTCGTCGAGCGTCTGCCCAGGAGCGAGGTCGAGCTCGAACCGGTGCAGCTTCTTCACCTTGGGGTTGCCGCGCTCGGCCACGGGCGGAAGCGGGCGCCCCAGGTGGCGGTACACGTCGTCGATGTCGCCGACGCCGGTGAGCAGCCGCCCGCGCCGACGGATGTAGTCGACGGTGCCGTCCGCCCCGCGGTGGACGTCAGCGCTCTCCCGCCCGACCACGTCGAGGATCTTCTCGACCTGGACGTCGGACCGCTCGAGCACGAGGTCCGGTTGCCACGGGTCCCACCAGCGGCCGCCACCCTGGTGACCCGGAACCCCCCCTCCGCCGTTGCCGTTGCTGCGATCATCGCGGGTATTCACCAGAAACCTCCCAGGGGACGCGGACACAGGGGTGTGCCATGAAAGCCGATCAGGCTGCAGACGACGCGGGCGTCGCCGGTGATACACCGGCCCCCCGTCGCCGCGCCGAAGAGCTGCTTCCCCTCGCAATATCGCAGCCGGACGTGGCCGCCGCGTCCGCTTTGGAGATCCTCGCCGGGCGACCGAGCCACCGGGACCGCTCCCTCGCGCACCACGCGATCGCCATCGTCGAGCGTGACCGCGGGCGCACCGACGTCGCGCTCCGCCACGCCCGTTCGGCCGTGCGCGCCGCCCACCGGGCCGGACCCGACCGCGAGGCCGAGGTGAGGGCGACCTTCGGCACGACGCTCGTCTTCGCCGGACGCACCTCGCAGGGCCTCGGCCAGCTCGAGCGCGCCCTGGGTCTGAGCACCGGGCCAGCCCGGCACCGGGTGCTGCACCTGCGCGGTTGCACCTTCGGCCTGCTCGGACGCTACGACGACGCGGTGCGCGACCTCACCGAAGCCGCCGAGCTCAGCCATCGCGCCGGCGACAGGCTCTGGGAGGGAAGGGCGCTCGGCTCGCGCGGTGACGTGCGACGAGCCATGGGTGACTCGACCGGCTCGAGCGTCGACTACGCGGCCGCCGAGGCCGTCCACCTCGAGATCGGTGAGGTCCTCGAGGCGACGATGTCGGCCCGCAACCGGGCCCTCGTGGCGTTGCAGCGGGGTGACGTCGTGCACGCCCTGACCCTGATGGAGCAGGCCGAGGAACGCTACCGCGCCGCTGGGGTCGACCCCGTCGAGCAGCTCGTCGACCACGCCGAGGCGCTGCTCACGGCCCGGCTCGCGAGCGAGGCCGAGCACATGCTCGACGCCGCCCTGGCGCGCGACGACCTCGCGGCGGTGTGGCGGGGCGACCTGCTGCTCGCGTCGTCGCGCGCCGCCATGCTCCAGGAGGAGTGGGACGTCGCGGTGCAGCGGGCTCGTGCCGCCGAGGCGACCTTCCGCTCGCACCGGCGCCACCGCTGGGCGGCCCGCTCGAACCTGCTCGCCCTCGAGGCCTCGTATGCCGCCGAGCAGCACGCGCGCGAGTCGGCCGAGGGTGTGAGCGCCCTCCCGCGCCCGTCCCTCCCGGACCTGCTCGAGCGCACCCGTGCCCTCCTGCGGACCCTGCGTCGCCTCGACGACCCGGCGGTGCCGGAGGCCCTCCTGCTGTTGGCGCAGGTCGCGGGTGACACGGGCCACCTGCGGATGCGGTCACGGGCGCTGCACGAGGCGGCGGACCGCAGGCACGACGGGGCCCCGCTCCCGAGGGCCGCCGCCTGGCTCGCCCGGGCGCTGCTCGCCGAGCAGGTCGGCGACCGGCGGGCCCTGCGGCACGCCTGCCGTCGCGGGCTCGACGCCGTCGACGAGCACCGCTCGCTCATCGGCGACCTCGAGCTGCGCTCCCTCGCGACGGGCTACGGGCTCGAGCTCGTGTCGATCGCGATCGACGACGCGGTGCGTGCCGGTGACGCCCGGGCGGTGCTGTGGTGGGCGGACCGCTGGCGTGCGACCTCGCTGACCGGGCCGTCGGCGACCCCACCCGACGACGAGGTCCTCGCCACCCAGGTGTCGGCGCTGCGGGACGTCACGCGACGGCTCACCCTGCAGGGCGAGGAGGCACACCTCGTGCGCGAGAGGTCACGGCTCGAGGCGAGCGTGCGCAACCGCTACCGGCAGCTGCGAGCCGAGAGCTCGGACAGCCCCGGACCCGACCTGCACCGGCTGGGCGAGCTGCTCGGCGAGACCGTGCTCGTCTACATCCTCGTGGTGCGGGGCGTGCTGCACACCGTCACCGTGGCCGACGGTCGCGCCCGGTTGCGCCGGCTCGGAGACCTGACGGCGGCCGAGCGCGAGGCCTCCTACGCACGCTTCGCCCTGCGCCGTGCGGCCTACGGCCGGGTCGTCGACGTGGACCGCGCCGGTCGGCAGCTGCAGGACGCCCTGCTCGGCGACCCCGACCCCGCGTGGAGCCGGCAGTCGGTGCTCATCTCCCCGGCCGCCAACCTGCTCACCGTGCCCTTCGGTCTGATGCCGGTGTTCCGCGACACGGCCTTCGTCGTGTCGCCGTCCACCGCGCTGTGGGCACGGGCGCAGGAGCAGCACGAACCCGGCCGGACGCAGGGCGGGACGGCCCATGTCGCCCTCGTCACCGGTCCGGGGCTCAGCACTGAGCAGCGCGAGGTCACCGAGCTGCGTCGCCTGCACGCGGACGCCACGGTGCTCGGCGGCGACGAGGCGACCGTGGAGCGCACCCTCGAGGCTCTCGAGGGGGCGCACCTGGCGCACCTCGCGGCCCACGGCGACTTCCGGGGCGACGCGCCGCTCTTCTCCTCGCTCATGCTGGCCGACGGACCGCTCATGGTCCACGACCTCGACCGGCTGCGTCGGCCCCCACGGGCGGTGGTGCTCTCGGCGTGCGACTCGGGCGGCGTGCACCCGATCGGGGCGGACGAGGCGCTGGGCCTCGTGTCGAGCCTGCTCGCCATCGGCACGCGCTCGGTGGTGGCCAGCGTCAACCCGGTCAACGACGTCGCCACTGCCCGCGTCATGACCCACGTGCACGCGGCCGTGGCCGCCGGCTGCTCGCTCGCGGAGGGGCTGCACGCAGCCCGGCTCGCTGCCGCCGGTGACCCCCTGCTCGCAGCGACCGCGGCGTCGTTCACCGCCTGGGGCTCGTAGGAGGAGCGGCCGTGGCCGTCGCCGTCAGCGGGCGTCGAACCAGGCTGTCCGCATCGGCTGCTCACCGTCACGGTCGAGCACGAGGCGGGCCAGGCCCACCGGGACCCGCTCGAACGCGAAGCGGCCCGCGTCGAGCACCTGCGTCGTGGTCGACGCCGACGTCTCGAGGGAGACCCGGCACTCACCGGCATACGGCTCGTCACCGGCCATCACGACCCCGATGACGCGGGCGAACTCGCCCTTGCGGGCCACCTCGATCTCGACCGAGATCGCGCCGAGCTCGAAGACCAGCAGGTGCGACGCCGTGGCGGATCCGTTGTCGCGCACCGCTGCCGCGGCGTCGGCGCCGAAGGAGACGAGCGACATGAGCAGGGTGTCGGCCCGGTGCAGCTCGAAGGCCGCGCGCCCGAGCTCGACGACATCCGGGGGCACCGGGTCGACGACGGCCGCGATGCGGCCGAGCCGCTCGAGCAGCTCGAGGTCGTCGGGGTGCAGACCGTCGCGCGTTTCATGCGTGCTCATGACGACTGCCCTCCTCGGTCGAACGTGTAGTCGCCGCTGCCGACGAGGTCTCTGAGCTTGTCGAGGCAGCGCATCCGCGTCGGCCCGATCGAGCCGATCGACATGCCGAGCGCCTCCGCGATCGCCTTGTAGTTCGGACGGTCGCTCGCCATGAGCGCCCGCAGCAGGACCTGGCAACGCTCCGAGAGACGCCCGAGACACGCCCACAGGTGCGCGTCGCGCTCGTCGTCGAGCAGGGACGCGTCGAGCGAGCGCACCTGCTCGTCGACGACGTTCGTCGCGAGGTCGTCGTCGCGCACCAGGTGCTCGCGGCCCCTCTTGCGCAGGAGCGCGAGACACTCGTAGCGGGCCGTCGTCGCGAGCCAGCCCGCCAGGGCCTCGGGCTGCGCGATGTCGTCGAGGTGGTCGAGGAGCTTGAGCCACGAGTTCTGCACGACGTCGGCGGCGTCCTCCTGGCTGAGCCGGTGGCCGCGTGCCACGGCCCAGAGCAGCGACGCGAAGCGGTCGACGATGGCGTTCCACGCGGTGGCGTCGCCGCGGGAGGCGCGGGCGAGCAGCTCGGTGAGCTCACCGGGTCCGCCCATGCCTCGCCCCCTCTCTGGGTGCTCAGTCTAGGTGTCACCCCCTGAAGACGTGAGGGACATCCCGTTTGATACATCAGGCCACCGCCTGCCGACGTTTCCCGTGAAACGTCACCGGACGGCATACGGCCCGGCCGGCCAGTCAGGGGAACGACGAAGGGTGGCCGCTCCCCCCGCGGGAACGGCCACCCTTCGTCCGGTGCTGCGGAGCGGGGCTCACGCAGCAGCCGGGCTCACTTCGACGAGGTCTGCTTCTGCGTCTCGGCGTTGGTCTTGCACTTCTTGCCCATGGCGTCGAGCTTGTCGCCGGCGGCCGAGACGACCTGGCGCTGGCCGTGCCAGTCGCTCTGGAACTGCTCGGCGTCGGTGCCGCCCCAGTTGCCCTTGATCGTGGAGACGGCGCTGTTGACGGCCTCGACGATGCCGTCGAGCTCGCCCTTGTAGCCGGTGAGCTTGTCGCCGGACGCGGACACCGCGTCGGCGTTCATGCCCTTCTTGTAAACAGCCATGTCAGTTCCCCTTCAGAAGTCTGCGTGTGGTTGGTCTGGTGTGAGGTCGATCAGTACTGCGACGAGGTCGAGCGCTGCTGCTGGACCTCGCGGTCGATCGTCGACTTCATCTCGGTGAGCAGCTTCTGGGCCTTCTGGAGCTCGGGACGGTGCGTGCCGGTCCACTCCTGCTCGAACTGCTTGGAGTCGTCACCCTGCCAGTTCTGCTTCAGCGACTCGACCTCCTGGTCGACCTTCGTGATGAGCTTCTGGATGGCCTCCGCCTGCTGCTGCAGGACGTTGCCCTGGGCGTTGACCTCATCGTCGTTCATTCCGAGCCAAGCCATGACCTTCTCCTTTGCCTGTGTTCCCCCGACTGATTCGGGAAGTTCTCTTCCGGACCAACCGTTCAGGCCCGCGCCTTGCGAAACTCCTCGACGTCCGCACCCTTTCGCCTGATGGGCGGCTTTCGTCGACATGCATGAACCTATGTGACCGTTCGTGGGGTGTCGATGGGGAGCACTCCCCATGACCTCCTCGGGTTGGCCCACACCCGGGCGTATGCCGTGTGGCACCACGAATCCCCATGTGGCGCAGGCTTTTCGATGATCTCTCGAGCATCACGGCTTGGCCACCTGGAGCAGCTCGAACTTGCCCTTCTCGACGACGAAACCGCGGCCCGGGGGGAGCTCTGCGCGGTTGAGGGCGGGCAGGTTGGCCTTGAACACCGACAGGCCCTCGTTGCCGTCCGGGTGGAGCGCCAGGCCGGAGCGCGACGTCTTGAGCAGCGCCTGCAAGCCGAAGTTGCTGCTGAAGAACGCCGCCTCGCCCTCGGCGACGACGAGCTGGTCGTTGTCGACGCAGGCCTTGGCGAGGGTGGTCAGGGCGTTCTCGGCGCCGGACGGCGCGAGGTCGTCGATGCGCTCGACGAAGACCGCCACGGGCCGGGTGATGCGGCCCTCGTCGATCTCCTCGGCCAGGCGCGTCGCGAGTGCCGAGGTCGGGCCGGCGCCGACGGCGGTCTCGGCCCAGATGCCGAGGTCGAGCAGCTCGGAGCTGCGGCGCGGCGTCATGAGGTAGAGCGCCGACGCCGAGCTGAACCGGAAGAGCCCGGCCGCGGTGGCGGCGACGGCCGTGGTGCGACCGGAGCCGGACGGGCCGGTGATGATGAAGGTGCCCTTGGGGTCGAAGCCGTGCGGCGCGAGGGAGCTGGAGGCGACACCCAGGACGGGCCGGCCCCCGAACTCCGCCGGCAGGTCACCGAGCGGGATCTCCTCGGCGAGGCTCTCGATGGGCGGCGCCTGGCTGACGCCGGCCTTGCGGGTCGCGTCGGCGAACGCCTCGATCGCGGCGGCCTGCACCGTGACGTCGGACGAGCCACCGAGCACTGCGACCTGCACCTCGGAGCCGGCCATGAGGCCGCGACCGGGAGGGGACGCCATCGTGAGCACGTCGCCCGGCACCCCGAACACCGAGTAGTCGTCGAGGTTGCTCATGCGCAGGATGATCCGGCCCTGCACCGCGGCGGCGAGGTTGGTCGGCAGGCCGGTGCGCTGGTCGCTGGCGATGATGAAGTGCACGCCGACCGGACGGCCGTCGGCAGCGAGCCCGGCGAGCATGTCGAGCCACTGGAACCGGCCACCCACCTCGTAGGCCTGCCGGAAGGCGGTCATGCCGTCGATGAGGACGATGACGCGCGGCTCGTCGCCGTGTCCCGACAGGCGGCGGAAGTCGGTGATCGTCGCCGCGCTCACGGCCGAGTAGCGGGTGGCCCGCTCGTCGATCGTCGCGCGCAGCATGCGCAGCAGGCGGGTCACGCGCTCGTGGTCGCCGCCGGGGACGATCGAGCCGACGTGCGGCAGCGTCTCGAGCATCGCGAGACCCCGGTTGCCGAAGTCGAGCCCGTAGACGTGGCAGGGGCCGCCGCGCACCGTGTAGCCGGCCGCGACCGCCATCGAGCGGAGGAAGACCGACTTGCCCGAGCCCGACGTGCCGTAGATCGCGATGTTGCCCTCCTTGTCGGGGCGGAACGCGACCTCGGGCTGGGCCTGGTTGTCGGGGTCGTCTGCGACACCGAAGACGAGCTCGTCGTCGCGGCGCTGGGTCGGCAGCGTCGCGAGGTCGTAGACGGGGCGCATGTCGGGCAGCCACGGCTTGCGCGGCTTGGGCAGCTGGGCCATCCGGGCCGCCCGGCCCAGGCTGCCGACGAGACGCTGGATGTCGGTGGGGCCGAGGTCGACGGCGTCGTCGCTGCCCTCTCCGCGCGGCGGCTCCCACTCGATGCCGGCGCCGAAGGTGAGGGTCTCGACCTTCATGTCCGGCGGGGGCGGCACGTCGGAGGTCCACCCGCCGGCATACCCCGTCTGGAAGGGGACGAGCCGGCCCGGGCCCGTCTTGGACACGGCGCGGCCGGGCAGCGACGGGTCGAAGAACGCGGCCTCCTTGCTGCCGAGCACGTCGTCGGAGTCGTTCTCGTCGGCCATCCGCAGCGCCATGCGCAGGTTGGTGTTGGCGCGCAGGTTGTCCTTGATGACGCCGGCCGGGCGCTGCGTCGCGAGGATGAGGTGCAGGCCGAGCGACCGGCCGCGCTGGGCGACGTTGACGACGCCGTCGACGAACTCGGGCACCTCCTGCACGAGGGCGGCGAACTCGTCGACGACGATGATGAGCGAGGGCGGGGCGTCGACCTCGCCGCGGCGCTCGAGCTCGACGAGGTCCTTGGCCTTGTGCCGGGCGAGCAGGTGCTCGCGGTAGTGCAGCTCGGCGGCGAGCGAGGCGAGCGCCCGGCGCACGAGGTGCGGCGAGAGGTCGGTGACGAGGCCGACGGTGTGCGGCAGCTTCACGCAGTCGCGGAAGGCCGATCCGCCCTTGTAGTCCACGAGCAGGAAGGTGACGCGCTGCGGGGAGTGGGCGGCCGCCATGCCGAGGATCCAGGCCTGGAGCAGCTCGGACTTGCCGGCGCCGGTGGTGCCGCCGACGAGGGCGTGCGGGCCGTCGCTGCGGATGTCGACGGAGAAGGTGCCCTGGCTCGACTGGCCGACGATCGCCCGCAGGTTGCCGGGCTTGCGCGGCAGCACGGCAGGCGCGTAGGGCCCGGTGAGGATCGAGCGCGACTCGCCCCACTTCTCGATGACGGCCTGCTCACTGCTGGCCAGGTCGGTGCCGGCGAGGGTGAGCAGCGAGACGGCCCGGGGGAGGTCGCTCGCGTCGTCGACCGGCACGCCGGCGTCGACGACGGGCGCGAGCATGCGGGCACACGCCATCGCCTCGTCGTAGCCGATCCGGTCGACCGCGACGGGCTGCACCTGTTCGCCGGCCTGGACGTAGCCGGCGAGCGAGCTCTCGTCGTCGCTGACGACGAGGAAGGTGTGGCACGCAGCGGGGAGCAGCTGCTGGGACTCGGCGACCCACACGATGACCACACCGTGCCGGTGGCCACGTTCGGCGATCGCGACGAGCCGGCTGCGGTCGATCGGGGCGTCGCCCTCGACGAGCACGAGCACGGTGGGGCGGGTGGCGGTGGCCTCCTGCTGCTCGCTCGGCGACCCCTTGGCGTCGACGATGTCCTCGAGGGCGTCGGCGAGCGCGGAGCAGGCCGGGGCGCTGGCCGCGAGGTGGCCGGTGCCGACGGGACTGTGCGGCGACGTGGTGTGCGGCAGCCACTTGAGGAAGTCCCAGTCGCGCGCCGAGCTGCCCGACGCGAACGCGCAGACCGCGAGCTCGGCCGGCGAGTGCAGGGCGGCGGCCTGGAGCACCACCGACCGCGCGGCGCCGAGCGCGTTGCCGCGCTGGCCCGCGACGCCGATCGCGCCGTCCGAGAGGGGGGTCGCGACGACGGGGACGTCGTGCACCACCTCGAGGCCGCGCAGCTGCTCGGACACCTCGAGCCAGGCCTCGGCCTTCGATCGTCCGACGGCCGGCATCTTGATCGCCGACCGCGACGCCAGCGTGCCCAGCCCGAGTCGCAGCTCGGCGTACCCGGGCACGTCGCGGCGGCGGGTCCAGAGGAGCGCGCTGCGGTCACGCACCGCGGCCAGGCACTCCGCCCCACTGGGGTGCTCCCCGCGGCGGGTGTGGCCCTCGGCGTCGAGCGAGCCGCGGATGCGCTGCGACAGCAGGCCGAGGTCCTCCTTGAAGTCGACCATCGCCTGCGCGAAGTCCTTCTTCTGCTGGCGGCGTGCCTCGTAGTAGGTGCCGGCCATCATCATCGGCATCATCAGCATGAAGACGATGCTGAAGGCGCTGCGGGTGATGAGGTACATCACGACACCCATCAGCAGCGGCACGACCATCGCGACCATGGGCATCGGCTGGATCTTGCCGCGCTCGGGCAGGTCGGGGACCTGGAACTCCTGGCCCTTGAAGAGCGGGGCGACGCGCGGCGAGCGCGAGAACGCCACGGTGCCGGCGTCGCCGGAGAGGACGCCGCTGCCGGGCCGGCTCACGACACCGTCACCCTGGACGTGCACCTCGAGCTCGGTGTCGCCGAGCCGCACGACGTCGCCGCTCTTGAGGTGGGCGCGCGTCACCTGCTGGCCGCCGGCGGTGATGCCGTTGGCCGAGCCGAGGTCGACGACCTCGACGACCTCCTGGATGACGAGCTTGGCGTGCTTGCGCGACACGGACTCGTCGGCGAGCTGCACCTCGCAGCCGCGCCCGCGGCCGACGTATGCCGTGCCGCGGGCGAGCGCGAACTCCTTGCCCGCGTCGGGGCCGGAGCGGATGTACGCCACCGCCGCCGGCCGGCCGCGGTCGACGAACCCCTCGCCGGCCCGCGTGACCGACACGCGCATGCCCGACTGGAGCCCGCTCTCGGCGACGGTGGCCCGGGGGTCGAGACCGCGCAGGTCCTGGTCGACGAGCGCGAGCGTCATCGACGCGTCGACGCCGAGCACGCTCGGGCGGTTCGGGTCGGCCGCGGCCAGGTAGGCGGCGAGGTCTCCGACGGTCGTCGCCGAGTCGGTGGTCGCGACGAGATCGGTCTCCCGGTCGCCCGACCGGAGGACGAACTTCAGCTTCACGCGTCACCCTTCTTGCCGGCACCCGTGCCGGCCTTCGCCCTGCCCGTGCGTCCGTTCCCTCGACGGCTCGCCCTCGTGTCGCCGGGGGCGACCGTGCCGACGCCGGCCTTCGTGCTGCGGCCGCGTCGCCGGCTCGGAGCCCCCTTGGCCTGCCCACGCGTGGTGCGGCGGGCGGCCGGACCGAGGCCCGAGCCCGTCGGCAGGTGGTCACGGAACGTGCGCAGTGAGACGTCGGCGCGCAGACGCTGCCAGAGCGACTGGCCCGACCGGAGGCGACGACGCGCGGTGTCGACGTCCTCCCAGAAGGCCGCGACCTCCTCCGGCGACGGCTCCTCCACGTCGAAGACGTGCCCGTTGGCGGCGGCTGCGACCGGCACGAGCGCCAGTGGTCGAGTGCTGACCTTCCCTCCGTCAGGGGACGGCGTGACCGTCGCCGGGTTGGGCGGAAAGTGGGCACTCGACATGGGCGCACCCATGAGGGCCCCGTCGACGACGACGCTGGGCCTCGGCGGCGGGGGCCCGTCGACGTGCAGCTCCAGCGCGCGCGCCTGCTCCAGGCGGGTTCCCTTGGCGGGCAGCGGCATCCGCAGATCGCGCGCGGCGTCGATGATCTCGCGCCAGCCACCGGTGACCCGTGCAGCCGTGCTCCCGGTCGTGCGCCGGCGTCGACGACGCAGCCACTTGGCACCCCGGATCGCCCCGTAGAGCACGAGCAGGACGGCGAGCGGGAGGAGCACGTAGAAGAACAGCCAGCGCAGCCAGTCCGGCCAGTTGTCGGGGTTGAGGGGGTTGTCGTCCTTCGGGGGGTTGCGCAGCTGCGTCGCGTTCTGCGCCTGGTCGGGGCCCTGGAGCACGCTCGGCGGGTTGTTGGCAGCGGGCGGCGGCACCTGCGCGCCGGTCTTCTTCTCCTCCGACTTGCGGATCAGCTGCTGCGGCTTCTTGTTCCGCTCGGGGACGAACTGCGTGGCGAGGATCGGCAACCACGAGTCGTCGGCGAGCTTGACCTCGACCCACGCCCGCACGTCCTTGCCCTTGACGACCCCGCCCGCCTCGGGGATCGCGCCCAGCACGACACGCGCCGGGACGCCGAGGCGGTTGGCGACCAAGGCGTACGCCGCGGCGTACTGCTCGTCGTTGCCGGCCAGCTGGGTCGACTTCATGAACTGGCTCATCCGCAGCAGGCTGTGCCCGGGCAGGAAGACGTTCTGGTAGTCGCCGGGCGCCCCACCGTCCGTGTAGGCACCGTCCTGGAGGGCCTTGGCGACGGCCGCGACCTTCTCCCACTGGCCGTCGACCCGGTCGGTCCACGGCGTCACCTTGTCGTCGAGGAACGTCAGGGCCGACACGTCGACGGTCGAGCCGTCGGCGACGTCGACCGTCTTCGGCAGGTCCTTCGGCGGGGTCTGGACGTAGGCGGTGACGGTGTACTGGTCACCGGCCGCGAGCCTGACCGGAAGCACACCGGTGTTGGTGTCGATGTTGAAGCGCAGGTCGTCCTTGAGCTGGTCGCCACGGCCGCCGCCGAAGTCGAGGCCGGTGACGGTGCCGAAGGTCGGGAGCCACACGTCGCTGTAGCCACCCGCGGGCACGGACACGGTTGCCGTGACCTCCTGCCCCGGGCCCTCGGCGCCGATGTGCGAGCCGACCTTGCGGAAGCTCGTGCCATCGGGGACGGGACCGTCGCCGAGGTTGGCGAAGTTGCCCGCGCCCCAGACGTACCCGTCGTACGAGTCCAGAGCTGCGAAGCGCAGCGGCACGTTCGCCGGCAGGCCCTTGACCGTGAGCAGCGTCTTGTCGAACTGCTTCGCCCCGTTGGGCTCCGTGTACTGCCGGAAACCGGCGAGCGGCGAGGCGTACTGGCTCACGTCGAACGGCGGCGTGAGCGAGGAACGGAAGACCGTGCGGCCCTGGTCGGCGCCGGGGAGCATCGGCCCGACGAAGAAGCCACCGACGGTGGCGACGGCGAGCAGGGCGGCCGTCGTCAGGGCGCGCGTCGTGCGACCGGCGCCGTTCTGGAGCGCCGGGCGGTTGCGGTTGCTGCGCAGGGCCGCCCAGCCGATGGCCACCAGCGCGAACACGGCGCCCTGGACCAGCACCGCGGCCGGAGTGGACGTGCCGAGCACGATCGAGGCGACGAGCAGCGCGATGGGCGCGACGAGCGCCAGGACGGCGCCGGGCCACCGGCGGGCGACGCCGTAGGTGAGGGCTGCGCCGACGAGCCCGAAGAGGAAGGGCAGCGCCATGTACGGGCCCTCGGAGTCCACCGGCGGCAGGGCCGTCAGCAGCTCCTTCCAGCCCGGCACCGCCATGTGCACGAGGGTCGCGAACGTCGACCCCGAAGGGAGGAACCCGGCGACGAGGTCCTCGCGCACGGCGATGGGTCCCGCCAGGAGCAGGTAGGCCACGGCGACGCCGAGCAGCGTCACGACGCCGAAGGCCCGTAACGCCGCCCCCACGTGGCTCACGACGAGGCCGAGCAGCAGGCCGGCGAGACCGACCCACAGCCAGCCGAGCCCGAAGAAGGTCGTGCGGAAGCCCACGAGGGCGATACCGACGAGGGCCGCCGTGAATCCGGCGTCGACGAGCATCGGGGCCGACGGCCGCAGCCTCGCCAGCTGGGCCCCCACGCGCTCGCGCACGGTCGGTGGCTGCACGAGCGCACTCGGCGGCGGTGCGGGAATGGCGGTCTGGCTCATCGGGCGACTCCGGTGAACAGGAGGGGACGGAGGTCCTCGAGCGTGCTCAGCGTGAGGATCGTGAGACCCCCACCACGGCGCAGGCCGTGCTCGGCCAACGGGTCGACCACGACGATGACGCGCGTCACCTCGGGCGGGAACTGCCCGGCCGCGCGCTGCAGCTCGATGAACGGCCGGTGCGGGCCGGTGACGATGAAGACGGTTGAGGTGTCCGGCGCCAGATCGGTGGCATCGAGGCTCACCGCGAACAGGTCGATGGGGCCGGGTTCGACCCGCGACATGGCGTCGAGGCCGACCTGCGGCACCGACTTCGTGACCTTCTGCGCGCCGCAGACCATCGTGCAGTCCTGCTCGTCGAGCATGACGCGGACCATGATCGACGACCCCACCGAGATCGCCGTCTCGACGTCGGCCTGGATGGCCGTCGGCGCGTTGGCCGCCATGACGTCGCGCTCGACGTCGCGGTCGGTGCGGCCCGTCTTGCCGTGGCCGGAGCGGTACTGCTCCGGGTCCGGGTCGACGATGATCGTCACGTGCGAGCGCCTCGTGTCGAGGAACTGGCGCACGAGCAGGCGACCCGCCTTGGCCGAGCTGCGCCAGTGGATGTAGCGGCGGTCGTCACCCGGCTGGTACTCGCGCAGGGCGTGGAAGGCGAGGTCGCTCATCGAGACGTCCTCGGTGGTGCTGCCCTCGAGGTCGCGCAGCAGGCCCGCCCCGAGCGACTCGAGCGCGACGGTGCGCGGGTGCACGAACAGCTCGGTGCGCTCGGTCCACGTCAGGGTGCGGCGCATGAGACCGAGCGGGTCTCCCTGCACCGTCGTCGCCGGGCCGACCTGGATGACGCCGCGGCGCGACGTCGGGACGACGAAGAGCTCCTCGTGGGCGTTGCCCGGCGTCAGTGCCGGCAGCACGAAGCGCGCGGCCGACAGCCCCACGGGCAGCTCGACGAGGATCGGCAGCATCGGGGTGCGGGCCTCGTTGGTGACGAGGATCCGCCCCGTCGCCGGCTCACCGACGACGACCCGGCGCGGATCGACCTCGGCCAGGATGCGGACCTTCGTGCGACCCAGCGCGAGCGCGAAGCAGACGAGGAAGAGCACGAGGGCGGCCGCGGCCACCATGAGCAGCTCGGTCCAGCCCCAGCGCGCACCGACGAGCCAGCAGGCCACACCGAGCCCGAGGATCGTCCAGCCGAGCGGCGAGACCCAGCGCAGCACGCCGGCGACGGGCCGCCAGACACCCTGGGTCTGGTCGGCCACCTGCTCGATGGAGCGGGTGATCGGCTGGGTGATCTGGCGGATGCCGCGGCTCGTCGTCCCGGTGACGGCCCTCGCGCGGCCCCCGGCCGCGGGGGCCGACGCTGCCGCCCCGGCCACGGGCGCGCCGGCCACGGGCGCGCCGGCCACGGGCGCCCCGGCACCGGCCGACGCTCCCCGGCGTGACGGCATACGGAAGCGGCCGCCGCGGCGCGACGACGTGGCCCCCTGGTCCTGCTGGGTCATGCGGTCCCCTTGTGTGCTTCTGCCTGTGTTTCGCGGGCCGGACTCGGTCAGGCCGAGGCGCGCTCGGCCGGCGGCGCGATGTCGCCGAGGATCTGGTCCACGCACTGCTCGACCGTCGTCCCCGCGAACTGTGCCTCCGCGTTGAGGAGCAGACGGTGGCTGAGCACCGGCTCGGCCAGCACCTTGATGTCGTCGGGGACGACGTAGGTGCGGCCCTGGCTGGCCGCCCACGTCTTCGCGCAGCGCACGTACGCGAGACAGCCGCGCACCGAGAGGCCGAGCTTGAGGCTCGGGTGGCGACGCGACTCCTCGGCGATGCGGCTGACGTAGCCGAGGATCGCCGGGTCGACATGGATCTCGTCGGCGAGCTTGCTCATCTCGACGATGACGTTGCTCGCGATGAGGGGGCTCAGCGTCTTGGCGCGGTCGCGCGTCTTGGCGTCGGCGAGGACGGCGATCGTCGCCTCGTGGTCGGGGTAGCCGACGCTCGCCTTCATGAGGAAGCGGTCGAGCTGCGCCTCGGGCAGGCGGTAGGTGCCGGCCTGCTCGATGGGGTTCTGCGTGGCGATGACCATGAACGGCTCACCGACCGAGTGCGGCTTGCCGTCGATCGTGACGCGGCCCTCCTCCATGACCTCCAGCAGCGCCGACTGCGTCTTGGGCGAGGCGCGGTTGATCTCGTCGGCGAGGACGATGGTCGCGAAGATCGGGCCGGGGTGGAACTCGAAGCTCTGCTTCGTCGGCTCGTAGATCGTGACGCCGGTGACGTCGCTCGGGAGCAGGTCGGGCGTGAACTGGATGCGGCTGTGCGTGCCCTGCACCGTCGCCGACAGCGCGCGGGCGAGCTGCGTCTTGCCGGTGCCCGGGAAGTCCTCGAGGAGCATGTGGCCCTCTGACAGCAGACAGGTCAGGGCGAGGCGCGTCACGTGCTGCTTGCCCAGCACGGCCTTCTCGATGTTGCCGACGAGCTGGTCGAAGGTGTGCGCGAACCAGGTGACCTGCTCCTGGGTGATCTGGCTGGTGACGCGACCGGTGCTGGGAGTGGCCGTCATGGGTGTCGTTCTCCTGTCAGGTGTTTCATCGATCTGGGGTATGCCGTGCGGCTGGTTCGGGGCGCCGCGGAGGGGTCCGCGGCGTCACCCCCAAGGACTCTTGATGTCCGACGGTGAGTAGATCTGCCCGTCCGCACCCCTCCCGGTGCACGTCACTCTGACTGACTGGTCGGGATAGCCGAGGAACTTGTTGGAGTCGTTGCCGCCATTTCGGGGCTCGATCGTTCCGCCCCCGCCGTTGTCAGGCTCGGACCACCCACTCACGGAGCAGGAGATCGGACCAACGAAGTTGTCGATGTTGTAGCCGATGTGGTTGCAGTTCGTGCCACACCATTTGCGTTGCACCGGATCCCAGCAGTCGCCCGAGGCCGGGCACTGGGAGCCCTTGTAGACCGACCGCACGATCGGCTTGGGTGCATCGTTCGTCGTTCCGGTCACATATGCGGTCCACGGACCGGGGCCGGAGTCCTGGGCGATGGCCCTGACACGGATTCTCTTGCTCTCTGAGAAACCCAGACCCCCAAAGGTCGTCGAGTGCGTGCCCGCACCGACCGTCGTGTTGCGGTCACCGTCGATCTCGTAGCCGGTGATCGGGCGGCCGTTGTTCGCAGGCGTGCCCCACGAGAACGTGATGCTGTTGTTGTCGTGCGTCTCGCGCAGGTTGGGCACGCCCTGCGTCGGGCCGTACGGATGCACCCGGATGGCGTTGGACATCGGCGAGCAGTAGCCCGCGGAGTTGCACGCCCGGATCGCGATGGTCCTCGACGTCGTCTCGAGCGGGCGCGTCGTGCCGGCCGACGGGCAGGCACCTCCGGTGCACGGGAACGAGCCCGTGACGCCGTCGGTCGTCCAGTGGATCCGGTCGTACGAGGCCGCGTGGGCCGACCCGATGCGGAACGTCACGTCGATCGTCTTGTCGGCACGAGGCGTCGTCGCGGTGAGCAGGGTCGGGGTGTCCGGGTAGCCGTTGGCCACGTAGGAGGCGTAGTTCGCCTTGTCGGAGGTGGCGGGCCCGCCGTTGGTGGCCGTGACGACGTACTGCACCGTCTGGCCCTCGTACGGGATCGTGTCGCTCGCCGTGCGCGACTCGCCGCCCGAGCGGGTCGCGATGAGGTTCCAGGCGCCGCCACCGGTGCGCCGGTACACGTCGTACTGGGTGATCGGCGGACCGTTGGGGTCGGTGGCCGGCCACGAGATCACCACCTGGGCGTTCGTCTCACCGGGCACCGGCGTGCGCGGCGACAGCGCCGGGGCCGGCACGTTGGCCGGCTTGCCGAACGACTGCGCCTTGACGGTGGGGCCGAACGGACCCCAGCCCGCGCCGTTCTTGGCCTGCACGCGGATGTTGTAGGCGTCGTTGTTGATCAGGCCCGTGAGCACCTTGGTCAGGGCCGGAGCCTTGACCGGGACGATGCCGCCGGACCCCGCGCTGGTGCCGATGTCGGTGTACTGGACGCGGTAGTCGGTGACGTCGCTGCCCTCGTTGGGCGGCGCCGTCCAGTTCACGGTGAGCTTGCGGTCACCGGGGACGACGTTGCTGATGACCGTCGCCTTGGGCTTGGTGTCGGGGCGGACCGTGTTGCTCCTCGGGCTCTCGTCGGACCAGCCGACGGCGTTCTGCGAGCGGACGGTGAACGAGTAGTCCTTGCCGTTGGTGAGGCCGGTGATGGTGCACGGCGAGCTCGTGCAGACCTGGCGCACCTCACCCCCGTTGCCGATGACCTCGTACTGCGCGATGGGCAGGCCGCCGTCGTAGGTGGGCGGCCGCCAGTCGACGCGGGCCGTGCTGCCGAGGATGCGGTCGGCGACGGCCACGGGGGCGTCGGTGGGGTCCGGCTTGCTGCGGACAGTAACGGTGACCTGGCCGCGTGCCTGCGGGCGCCCGGGGGCGTCTAGGACTCGGACCGCGATCTTGGTGTCGTTGCGGGCCTTCTCGGACGCCGAGACCGTCAGCTGGCAGCCGCTCGTCGACGCGGTGACGCCGACTCCCGAGACGACCTGGCTGGACTGCACCGAGCACTGCGGTGCGGTGAGCGGGCTGTCGAGGTACTGGGCGAGGTTCACCGTGCGGCTCGTGCCGGCGATGAGGCCCTCGACCGTGACGGGGCGCATCGTGGCGATCGGGGGCGCGCTCGTGACGCGCACCTTGATCTTGAAGGTCTCGGCCCCACCCTTGGCCTTGACGGCGACGGCACCGGTGGTGCCGGCCTGGGCTGCGGCCTGCGCCTTGAGGACGACCTGGCGGCCGCCCTGCCCGACCTGCGACAGGTCGACGCGGTCGGCGGCCGGGTCCCAGGTCGCCTCGTACGCCGCGGTGCCGGAGTCGAGCCCGTCGGGCAGCCAGGCGTGGCAGAGCCGCGGGATGTCGAAGGTGCGTGCGGGGCCGTCGGCCGCGAGGAGCACCTCGTGGTCGGGGCATCGCAGCACGGGCACGTCGGGTCCGATCTGGACCGGGACCGTGACGTACGTCTTCCGGGCCGACTTGTCGCCCGGGCCCGTCGCGTTGGTGACCTCGAGCATGAGGGCGGCCGGACCGACGTAGCCGTTCGTCGACGTCAGCGTGAGCTCGGTCGCCGACGTGACCGCGGACTGGAGGTTCTCGTCGGGCGACGTCGACACGGTGTCGGGCGAGGTGACCGAGACCTTGCCGCCACGCGGGTCGATGACGTAGTCGCCGAGCGGCACCTTCACGGTCGAGTCGGCGCCCATCTTGACGGTCTTGCCGGCCACGACGTAGGGCTGGCCGTTGTTGCCGGCCGGGACGTAGACGAGGGCCATCGCCTGCGCGCCGTCGGCGTCCTCGATGACGTACGGGACGACGCGGGCCTGGGGGCGCAGCTGGATGCGCAGCTTGCGGCCCTCTCGTGTGACCCCGTCGCCGTAGAACTTCACGATCTTCAGCTGCGACTGGTCGCCGTCGAGGTCGCGGTCGTTGGCGAGCGCGTCGACGAGGATCGAGGTCTCGCCGGGCTTGACGGAACCGGTGTCGTCGACAGCCGTCGGCGGGTTGTTGAAGTCCTTCTGCCCACGAACGGTCAGGGTCGACTTGGAGGGGTCGAACAGGCCGTTCGTGATGCCGTAGGTCAGCACCTTGGCGGGGCCGACCTCGGGCACGACGACCTTGAAGGAGTCGTCCTTCTGCCGCTGGAACTGCTTGAGGACGTCCGCGTCGTTGAGGGTGGCCAGGTCGACGAGCGAGACGGAGTCGCCCGCTGCGATGAGGTCGTTGGCGAGCACGTCGGCGCGGACCGTGCGGCCGGGCGCGGCGACGACGTCGTCCTCGACGGCGACGGGCGGCTGCGGGTCTCCGGGCTGCACGACGCCGACGCGCACGAAGCCGTCGCTCGTCGCGCCGAACCGGTCACGCAGCTGGTAGCGGATGACCTCGGTGCCCGCGCTGCGCGGGTAGGCCTCGTAACGGATCGTCGCCGCGCCGAAGCCGACGACGCGGCCGAAGCGCAGGTCCACGGGGCCGCTGTCGTCGCCGACGATGCCGCTGACGAAGGTGAGGTCGCCGTCGGGGTCGACGCCGCTCGTCGGCACCGTGATCGACAGGGTGTCGCCGGCCGTGACGCTGGCGCTGAAGCTGCGGGCCTGCGGCGGCTGGTTGGGGTACCTCACGGCGTCGGGCAGCGGGTTGATCGTCACGGTGATGCGACCGCTTCCACCGCGCCCGCGCTGGCCCTCCGGGTAGGTCGTGTACTCGAGAGTGGCGGTCTTCGGACCGGTCATCGCCGTGACCTCGGGGACGTAGCGCACGACGGTGCCCGACGCGAAGGCCTGGCCGCCACCGGACAGCACCCGCACCTCGGGCGCGAGCTTGAGCGGGATGCCCTCGCTCATGGAGTCGTTGTCCAGTGCCGGGATCGTCACGGCGTCGCCGACCCGAACCGTGGCGACGTCGTCGACCACGGTCGGACGGACCCTCTCCTTGGGTTCGGACTTCTGGACGACCGAGAGCTCGCCGACGGCGGTCTTCGTGCCGTCGGAGATCGTGTAGCGGACTGCCCCTTGACGTGTGACAGCTCCATCGACTGGAGACGTGGCCTGCACCCGGACCCACCGGCCCTGCACGATCGAGGCGCGCAGCCAGGCCTGGGACGACTCGACACGCTGGACGACGAGGACGTCGCTGCGCGGGCTGTAGTCGTTGGACAGGACGTCGGCGATGACCGGCGTCTGCCCACGGAGCACCGCGGCGTCGGGGGTGGCGACGGGCGGCGCGTCGTTGTCCTTGTCGGGCAGGATGTCGACGCGGATGCGCCCCGTCGCCACCCCGGCACCGACCTGCGCCGTGTAGGTCACGACCGAGGTGCCGGGCGTCTGGCCCGTCACGGTCACGACGCCGGTGTCGAGGTTGGAGTCGAGCCTCAGCTGCCCCGGGCCGCGGACCGCCTGCGCGAGACGCATGCGCGCCTCGGGGTCGGTGGGGTCGGCGCCGGCGATGTCGTTGCCGAGCGGCTGCAGCTGCACGGGCTTGCCGACGACCGCGCGCACGACGTCGGGTTGCGTGCGGGGGCGGACGGGCTTCGTGTCGTCCTCGCTCAGCACGTCGAGGCTGACCGAGGACTGGGCGGTGCCGCCGCGGCCGTCGTCGACGACGTACTTGGCAACCTGGTCGCCCTTCTCGCCCTTCGCCTTGATCGTCAGGGCGCCGGATCCGTCCACGCCGGTGGTCTCGACGTCGACGGGCGTCACCTGGATCGGGTCGTTCTCGGCGTCGCGCCAGTCGGCGACCACACCGACGCGCACGGAGCCGTTCGCGACGACCGGGTAGGAGGTCTGCGCCAGACGGGCCTGGCCCGCGCGCAGCCTGGGGGCCGAGTTCACGTCGTCGGTGATGATGCGGACGGTGACCTTCGCGGTGGCCCGTCCGTTCTTGGCCGTCGTGCCGTTGTTGACGGTGTAGCTGAAGGAGAACCCCTCGGTGCGGGCCTCCTCGGGGACCGTCACCTGGACCGTCTGCCCGTCGGCGGACGGGGTGGCCTGGATGCCGGCCGCATCGGGCTGCGTGACGTCACCCGGCGAGATGGCGAGGATCGAGCCCTGGCTGTCGGAGTCGTTGTCGAGGACGTGGAGCGTGGACGTGCGACCGGGCCGCACCTGCATGACGTCCGGCTGCGCCTTGGGCGGCGTGCGGTTCTGCTGGTCGTCGAGGAGGTTCTCGTCCTTCTTCTTGTTCTTGTCGTCGGTCTGGGGCGGCGGGATGACCGAGTTCCAGTTGTCGATCTTGACCTTGTCGCGATCGATGTCCCACACGTCGCCGGAGTCGAGGTCGTTGAGCACGATGAGACCGCGGTTGACGCGCAGCTTCACGCCGTCGGTGCGCACGCCCTTCTTCATCGCCCCGAGGTCGACCGTGTCGGCGTCGGTGGGCGAACCACAGTTACGGCCGTAGTACACGTTCGACGGGTCGGCCCAGGCGGCGTGGATGCAGCTGGCGAGACGCACGGGGGCCGAGAGGAAGAGCTGCTGGCCCGGCGCGCCCTGACTGAGCTTGACGCCGCCCGTCGACGGGCTGTCACCGGTCAGCGACACCTGCGACAGCTGCGACTCGTCCTGGATCAGGACCGAGGCCGCGTCGGGTCCCGGCTGCTGCAGGGCGGCGAAGGCGGGGTTGCCGGGCTCGGCGTTGCCGACCGACAGCTGCTGCGGCTCGGGCAGCGCGTCGGAGTAGAGCTTGCCCGTGCCCGAGTCCCACACGACCCAGTGGGAGCCGACGGCGGTCACCTGCGCCGACTTCGAGGAGAACTTCAGCTCGGTCGTGACCGGCTTGTCGAAGGTGCTGGGTCCGGTGGGGCGCAGGACGGTGATCGTGCCCTTCGCCGCCGAGAGCGCGTAGACGGTGCCGTCGACACCGACCGCGACTGCCGCGTTGGCGCCCACCTTGGCGAGCGGCTTGGCCTGGGTCTGCAGCCCGTCGAGACCCGTGAGGCCCGCCCGCTGGTCGAAACGCTGGGCGCGCAGCTCACCCGTGGCCGGGTCGATCATCGCGACGGAGCCGCCACGCACGTCGACGGGCGGGGTGGTGAAGACGCGGTTGCCGGTCGCCGTGCTCGCCTTGGGCAGCAGCACCGCCTGCTCGTTGCGGAGCGTCCCCTCCGAGGGGTTGATCGGCACGACCTGGTTGCTCGCCCGGGTGTAGCCCAGGACGGTCGCGCCGTCCTGGAACAGGTCGAGACCCGAGCTGGCGCTCACGTCGGCGTAGACGCCGGCATCGAGCTGGCCCGCGGCCTTGTTGATGCGCCCGAAGCGCGACTGCTCGGAGTTGGTCACCCAGATGCCGCCGTCGTTGAGGTCGGCCTTGCGGACCACCTCGCCCTCGCTGCGCGTCGCGAGCCAGACGAGCAGGCTCGCGACGAGTGCGACGACGACGGTGGAGATGATCCCGATCCGTCGCTTGGTGGCGGCGGTGCTCATGCGGTCCCCTGTTCGGTCGCGACCAGCCGGCCGGACCCGTTCTCTTCGGTGCGTGGTGTGTGGTTCGGTTCGGTGTGGCCGGGCGCCGTGGACGACCCGGTGGACCCGGTGGAGCCGGTGGAGTCGGTGGCGTCACCCGAGGCGGCCGGGTCGTCGAGGAGGGCGAGGTCGTCCTCGGTGACGAGCTTGGTCGAGAGGGCGTGCTCGACGAGGCGGGACTTGCGGTTGGTGGCGAGCTTGCCCACTCCGCCGTGGAGGCCCCGCGTGCCCGCGTCGGCCAGCTTCTGGCAGACGTTGTCGAGCTTGCGGTTGAAGCGGGTGATGGTCCAGCCGAGGCGTTGCGCCGCAGCAGCCGAGGAGGGTATCTGGCTCGTACCCGCTTCACGCCTCCGGAGGAACGGCTCGCAGAGCGCCACGATGAGCAGCTTCTGGTCGGGCGTCAGGGAGACGCGGCCGACCGTGGCGGCACCGACCTCCTCGCCGTCGCTCGCGTCGGCGGCGGGCTCGGCAGTCACGGACTTGAAGGCCGGGCTCGCGACGTGGATCTCGAAGTCGTAGGTCGTGGGGCCGGCGGTGAACCAGACGATGAGCTTCTTCATCGCGAGCGGGATCTTGGCGCCGGGGTTGAGCCACGCCTGGAAGAGGCCCTGCTCGTCGGCGACCGTGGCCGTGAGGGTCGAGCCGGTGTTGCCCAGCCACCAGAAGCCGTTCTCGAACGAGACCACGAGGAAGGTGCGGTGCAGGTAGGGGTTGTCGTCCACCTCGACGTCGCCGGTGCGCCCGATGGTGAGACCGGTCTCGGGTGACACGGAGTACTCCTCGCCGCAGAACACGACGGTCACCTTGCTGTGGATCACGATCAGGTCCCCTAATCCCTGTCGGCACGGTCTCGGACTGGCACTCGCGATCAACGATGTCCGGACGTGCGGTGTTACGGAAGCTTGTGGTGGTTTGGTGTTGTCCGGGTCGAGGCTGCCGTCCCGACCGCGCGCTGTCCACCCGCCGGCATACTCAGCCGCCGGCGCGAGCCGGACCTCACTGGGCGGTCTCGCACTGGACGTCCGAGCCCGGAGAGACCTGGCCAGAGCGGGACACGCGAACCGTGGCGCACACCTTCGTGCCCTTGGCCGCCTTGACCGAGTAGCTGCGGGTCGTCACCGAGACGCGCTTGGCGACGTCCGGGTTCCCTGCGTCTGAGGGTGTGGGTCCGTAGGACACTCGGAAGCTGTCCTTGGTGTCGGGCTGCGGGTAGGTCCACGAGAAGCTGACGCTGCCGGCACCGGACCGCGCGGTGACACGGGGCTTGTCGAAGACGCCGTCGCCGATGGCACTGTCGTCGCCGGGCATCGAGACCGTCGCACTCGGGGTCGGGATGGCGACCGGGTCGTCGGCCTTCTGGCGCATCACGAGGAAGGCGACGATCCCGAGCAGCACCACCACGCCGGCCACGAGCCCCCACAGCACCCCGGCCTTCGCCAGAGGCGAGGCGGCCGCTGGTGACGCTGTCGGATGTGCTTGCGTGCCAACGGTGCTCGCGGCTCGGCGCACCGTCGCCTCGTCGGAGGTGTCGGCACCCAGCGGGGCGGTCGGACTCGAGATGGCGTCTGTGACCGCGGCGGCGCGCACGGGTGCAGCCGTCGACGTACGCGTGGGGCTGGGCATGGGTGCCGGTGACCACCGCTGCCCGCCGGCGTCGGAGCGGCGTCGCGTCTCGTCGTCGAGCACCGACGGGCTGGCGGAGGGCATGGGCGGCGCGACCAGCTGGGCCACGACGGTCTGGGGCGCCTTGATCCGGGTGCGGTCGTCCTCGTCGCCACCACGGCCGGTCGGCGAGCCCTGGGTCTGGCTGACGAGGGTCGTGTGCCCCTGCTCGTCGAGCACGACGATCGGCGTGCGGGCGAGGCGCTGCTGCTGCTCCACCGCCTGCAGGGCCCTCGCGAACTCGAGCGCCGACGCGGGACGGTGCGACGGGTCCTTGGCCATCGCCTGCGCCAGCAGGCGCTCGAGACCGGCCGGCACGTCCTGGCGGCCGGTGCGCGGGGGCGCGGTGCTGCGGATGCGCGGCATCAACGCGTACGCGGAGTTGTCACCACCCGGCACCTCGAAGGGCGAGCGTCCGACGAGCAGCTGCCACAGCGTCGCGGCGAGCGAGTAGACGTCGGAGCGCTCGTCGCCGTTGCTCTGGCCGTAGAGCACCTCGGGCGGGGCCCACGGCACGGAGACCCCGACGTCGTCGGTGGTCTCGGCCTCGACGTCACCGTCACGCGCACCGCGACCGGCGATGCCGAAGTCGGTGAGGCCCGGGGCGCCGTAGGCGCTGATGAGCACGTTGGCCGGCTTGATGTCGCGGTGGGTGATGTGGGCCCGGTGCGCCGTCTCGACCGCGCTGGCCAGCTGGATGCCGGTGCGCAGCACGTCCTCGACCGAGAACCGCTCGGCACGGGCCCGCATCGCGAGGTTGGGCGGCGGGTAGTACTTCATGACCAGGTAGGGGCGGCCGTCGTCGGACGTGCCGGAACGGAAGACCTGGACGATGTAGGGGTGGTCGCCGAGGGCGGCCATGGTGTCGGCCTCCTCGACGAACTGCTGCCGCAGCGCGTCGGTCAGGCCCTCGGACTTGAGCACCTTGACGGCCACCGGCATGCGGGGACTCTGCTGCTCGTAGAGGAAGACGTCGGCGTAGCCGCCCGAACCCAGCGGCTGCACGAAGACGAGGCCCGGGATCTTCGGGGGTGCGCCCTTCCTGCTCACGGCGCCGCCTCGAAGGTGAAGGAGACCTCGTCGGCCATCGACACGAGCGAACCCGGCTCGAGGACCTGCTGGTCGTTGGCCCGCAGTCGGACCGGTGTGTCGCCGGGCAGGGTCACCGTGGTGCCGTTCGTGGTGCCGAGGTCGCGGATGAGCACGTGCCAGCCCTCGAGGATCACCTCGACGTGGTTGCGCGAGACGTCTCGCTCGGGGCTCGGCACCTTGACGACGTGGGGCCGGTCGTGGGCCGCGAGGCCCTCGCCGAGCTTCGGGGCCCGGCCGAGGAGCACGCTGCGGTCGAGCGTCACCACGTCGCCGGTCGACAGGCGCAGCACGCCGAGCGGCGGCCGCGGCATGGTGAACGGCTCCTGGGGCGGGATGCCCGTGCCGCACACGCGGCACCGGTCGCCGTGCGGCGGCGTCGGGTGGCCGGACGAGCAGAGCACCGCGAGCACGCTGGGGCCGGAGAAGGTCTGGTTCAGGGCAGCGTTGCGTGCCTCGAGCAGGGCGCTGCGGTCGACGGTCATCTCGGTCTCGTCGTCGTCCGGTGGTGCGTCCGACGCGTCGCCCCACGCAGGCTGCGGGGCGCCGCCCGCGGTGCCTGTCGGCCCGGGAGCCGTTGCCGCAGAGGCGTTTGCGCCGGAAGCAGGACCAGCGATCGGCACGTCGAACGAGGGCTCGGCGCCGGCGCCCGGCTGGCGCGCAGGCGCAGGTGCCGACGCACGTCCCGCTGCAGGTGCCGAGGGTGGCGTCGTCGCGATCGGGACCGTCGGCGGCGTGCGGAGCACCGGGGTGGCGTGCGGCACCGCCCATCCGTCCTGCTGGCGCGCACCCGGCTGGTGCACGGCCGGCGGTTCGTCGCGCACCGCCGGCGGAGGCCCGGTCGAGATGAGCGGCGTCGCCTCCGGAGCGCGGGCGCCGGGAGGTGGGGTGTTCACGGGCGGGAGCAGGCTCGGGGCCGGCGGCGGCGTGTGCCTGCCGGAGAACGTCGGCACCCCGGCCTCGGGCTTGGGTGCCGGCGCCGACGATGGGGTGGCCCACGGCACGGACGAGATGAGACCGCCCTCGGGCACCTCGGGCGCCGACGGGATCGGGCGTTCGGGCACCTCGGGGGCGGGGGCTGCGTTCGTCACCGCGGCGTCCGAGGTGTCGGCGACGGCCGGCACGGACAGCACCTCGTCGTCCTCGTGGGTGGAGTCGTCGTCGGCGGGCTGGGCCAGCTGCGCGAGGACCTTCCGGTGCTCGTCGGCGGCGGTCGTGTGGCCGAAGAGGTAGTCGTAGGACGGCGCGGCCGCCTGTGCCTCGCCGCCGTCCGCGTCGGGAGCACCGTCCCGGGCGACGTCTTCAGCGACGTGCGGGGCCTGAGTGGGCGGAGTCGAGTCGCTCTCCGGGACGGGACGGGCCGCCCACGTCGAGTCGACGTCGCGCGGTGGTGCCGGGGGGAGGTCGGTCGCCACGGGCGCCGCGGGAGGCCGGGCGGTTTCCGTTGCGGCTGAACGCTCTACGTCATGGGAGGTGATGGAAGGGCTTGCAGTGGAGCGGGTTTCGGCAAGGGCGGGGGCCCTCGGCGGCTCGGGCGCGGCCGGAGGGGCGACGCGGACGGGCACGGCGGGGGTGACCGAGCCCCAGGAGCGCAGGGTGGGTGCGACCGGCGACGGTTCCGGTGCCGGGTCACCGGCGACCGGCTCGGGTTCACGTGCAGAGAGCGGTGACGGGTCTGACGGGGTCGGCTGCGCCTCAGTGGGTTCAACCACTTCAGGAGCGGAATCACGTGCTGCAGAAGAGGACTCGGGGGTGGTGACGGGCCCAGCCGAAACGGCTGGCGTCTCGTCGTGGCTGGCCCAGCTGCGGCCCCAGGGCGACGTTCCCGAGCCGGCTGCCGCACCAGCGCCCTCGGCGGCAGACGGGGCGCCGAAGGTCGGAATCGCCGGGGCCGGGGAAGGGTTCGGGGGCGTCGACGGCGTCGACGGCGCCTTGCCGGCCGGCGGCCCCTCGGCCGGTGTCACGGTGGCAGGGTCCTCGACGACCGGGGCGACATCGGCAGAGCCTGCGCCACTCGCACCCCCCGGTGCCGCGGGCTGCGCACCAGGCGAGTCGGTCACCTGGCCCGCGGACTCCGGGGCAGCCCCGGCACCCGGGCCGGCCGGGACTCCTGCGACGAGGTGCTGGGGCGGCACCGGCTGCGAGCGCTCGGTCTCGTCGAGCACCCGAAGCACGACCCGCTCGGGGTGCTCGGGCAGCTCGAGGTCGGTCCACACCTTCGCGCTGGGGGCGCGAACGTCGTGCTCGGTGCCGTCGGTGAGGGTCACGAGGGCCGAGACCGGTCCGAAGGCCACGATGCGCGTGCGGGGCTGCCAGTGGACGCCCACGAAGTGGTGCGCCTTGCGCACGCCACCGGTGGTCAGCACCTCGACGACGTCGTCGATGTCGCCGCCGTCGGCTGCATCGCTCGCGGCGAGGGTGCGGTCGTCGTCCTCGTCGAGGCCGATGAGCAGGTGCATGCCGGGGCCCCCGATGTGCGTCCACCCGTCGGGGGCCCGGTCAACCACAACGGACGGGCCACTCACGTCTACGACCTGCTCTCCCCTGATGAGCCGTTCACGTTCTCGCGCGGGGTGGTGTCCTCGTCGACGTCGGAGTCGGCGTCCTGCCCCTGCACCGCGACGACGATAGCAGTGACGTTGTCGTGTCCCCCGGCCTCGACTGCCCGGCGCACGAGCTCGGTGGCGGCCTCGTCGGCGTCGTGGTGCTCGGCCAGCACGGCCTGCATCTGCTCGCGCGTCAGCTCGTTGGAGAGCCCGTCGGAGCAGATGACGAAAACCTCGCCGGGGTAGGGCGGGAACACCCACGTGTCGACGACGCCCATCGGGTCGCGCCCCAGCGATCGCGTGACGACATTGCGGCCGGGATGGCGTTGCGCCTGCTCGGGCGTGATGAGGCCGCGCTCGACGAGCTCCCACACCTCCGAGTGGTCGACGGTGACCTGCGACAGCTCGCCGTCGAGACAGCGGTAGACACGTGAGTCGCCGATGTTGAAGACGGCCCAGTGTCGCGACCCGCCCACCGAGACGAGGGCCAGCCCGGCGACGGTGGTGCCCATCCCGGTCTGCTCCGGGTGGCGGGCGGCGGAGCCGAGGATGCGGCGGTTGGCCTCGCCGACCTGCTCGACGATGTCGCGAACGCTCACTGCCGGGCGGTCGGCGAGCTCGACGACGGTCTCGGCGGCGATGCGGCTGGCCACCTCGCCGGCAGCGTGCCCGCCCATCCCGTCGGCGACCACGTAGACGGTGCCGTTCGTGCGTGCGGAGTCCTCGTTGTGCCGACGCACCCGCCCGACGTCGGTGGCGACACCGACGGTGATCGCGGGCAGGGTCGGCGTCATGCGCGGTCGCCCGTCGCGGCCCAGGCGGTGACGCGGACGGTGGTCAGCACCTGGCGGATCAGCTCGTAGTCCGCCTCGGCCGACGCGCCGCCGACCGCACCGGTCAGCTGGACGAGGTGTGCACCCGAGCCGGAGTCGGCCCCGGCCACGTGGAAGAGGTTGGCCTGCAGCACCGTCTCGACGTCGGGGTCGGGCCAGGTGGCGTCGCACCCGACGAACTGCGCGTCACCCAGCTCGGCGGCATACGGCTCCGACACGGCTCCGCCGCGCGAGGTCGCCATGGCCCGCAGCTGGTCGAGGGAGTCCTCGACGCGGAAGGCGGGCTCGCAGGCCTCGATGTTGACCACGACGTTGGGCGCGAAGGCGCCCTCGCGGGGCAGGCGAGCGGCCATGGTGGTGCCCGGTGCGTGCACCGGCTCCCACCCCTCGGGAACCTCGAGGGCCACCGACGGCTGGCCCGGGAAGTCGTCGCTCGGGTAGGCGAGGGTGCTCATGGCTCGTTCCTTTCGGTCGTTCCCGCAGGGGTCGGGGACGGCGGCGTCAGTCAATCAAACACCTCGGGCGGTGTCAGGTCGGCCAGCGCGCCGTCACCGGCAGGGGGCCGGGAACGAGGGTGCGCCCGAGCGTACGCACGCATCGGCGACGTCGCGATGGGGAGCACTCCCCTGCCGTATGCCGTCACGCCGGGCACTCGGTCAGGCGGAGCTCTCGCGCGCGGCCCACCACGTGAGCAGCTTCTCGCGGGCGGCCTCCTTGCCGATGGGCCCGTCGTCGAGGCGCACCGAGAGGAGGTAGTCGTAGGCCTCACCGAGCACCGGCCCCGGGCGGATGCCGAGCGCCTCGGCGATCTCGTTGCCGTTGAGCTCGGGGCGGACGGCGGCGAGCTCCTCCTCGGCGGCGAGCCGCTCGATGCGGACCTCCAGGTCGTCGTAGGCGCGCGAGAGCCGTTGGGCCTTGCGCACGTTGCGGGTGGTGCAGTCGGAGCGGGTGAGGCGGTGCAGGCGGCTCAGCAGCGGGCCCGCGTCGGTGACGTAGCGGCGGACCGCGGAGTCGGTCCACTGGCCGTCGCCGTAGCCGTGGAAGCGCAGGTGCAGCTCGACGAGGCGCGCGACCTGCTTGGTCGTGTCCTTGTCGAAGCGCATCGCCTTCATCCGCTTGCTCGCGAGCTTGGCGCCGACGAGCTCGTGGTGGTGGAACGAGACCCCGCCGCCGTCCTCGAAACGGCGGGTGGCCGGCTTGCCGATGTCGTGGAGCAGGGCCGCGAGGCGCAGCACGAGGTCGGGGCCGGGCACCGACTCGGCCGGCCCGTCGGCGGGGCCCTCGAGGTCGATCGCCTGCTCGAGGACGATGAGCGAGTGATGGTAGACGTCCTTGTGACGATGGTGCTCGTCGAGCTCGAGGCGCAGCGCGGGCAGCTCGGGCAGGAACACGTCGGCCAGGCCGGTGTCGACGAGCAGCGTGAGCCCCAGCCGCGGCGTCGGCGACAGGAGCAGCTTGGTGAACTCGTCGCGTACGCGTTCGGCCGAGATGATCGAGAGGGTGCCCGCGCGCTCGGTCATGGCCGCCGACACCTCGGGGGCCACCTCGAAACCCAGCTGCGAGGCGAAACGGGCGGCCCGCATCATCCGCAGCGGGTCGTCGGCGAAGGACTCCTCCGGCGCGGCGGGGGTCATGAGGCGGCGCGCCACGAGGTCGGAGAGCCCACCGTGCACGTCGACGAACTCGAGGCTCGGCAGCCGGATGGCCATCGCGTTGACGGTGAAGTCGCGCCGCACGAGGTCGCCCTCGAGGCTGTCGCCGAACATCACCTCCGGCTTGCGCGAGGTGCGGTCGTAGGTGTCGGCGCGGTAGGTGGTGATCTCGATGACGTGGGCGCCCTTGCGCAGCCCGATGGTGCCGAACTCGCGGCCGATGTCCCAGTGGGCGTCGGCCCAGCCGAGGACGACCGACAGGATCTCGTCGGGCTTCGCGTCACTGGTGAGGTCGAGGTCGGGCGAGACCCGGCCGAGGAACGCGTCGCGCACCGGGCCACCGACGAGCGCCAGCTCGTGACCTGCCGCGGCGAACCGCTCGCCGAGCTCGCTGAGCATCGGCAGCACGGGGGCGAGGCGGGCCACGGCGGCCCGCAGCAGCGGGAGGCCGGCGTCGGTGGGCGTGTCGGGTCGGTCAGGCACGCGCCCAGCCTAGTGAGCGGTCGGTGGGGCGCCGTCGGCGCCGATGACGGCCCCGTGTCGCCAACACGACGACAGGGGGCCCATGGCCCCGCCCGTTATGGTGGCGATGTGAGCGCCCAGCCCCTCCCCAGCCCCGTGCCGGGGAGGCGCCTGCCCGCCGTCGAGGAACGCTCTGCCGGAGGCATCGTCGTGGACGTGCGCGAGGGTCTCGCCCTCATCGCGATCATCGCCCGTCGCAACCGGGCCGGGCGCATCGAGTGGTGCCTGCCCAAGGGTCATGTCGAGCCCGGGGAGACACTCGTCGAGACGGCCGCGCGCGAGGTGGCAGAGGAGACCGGCATCGTGGGCCGCGTCCTGGTCGAGCTCGGCACCATCGACTACTGGTTCGCCACCTCCAACAAGCGGGTGCACAAGTTCGTGCACCACTACCTCCTCGAGGCCACGGGCGGCGAGCTCTCGATCGAGAACGACCCCGACCACGAGGCCATCGACGTCGCCTGGATGCGGCTCGACGAGGTGCACCGCAGGCTCACCTTCCCCAACGAGCGCCGCATCGCCCAGGCGGCGTGGAACCGGCTGGCGGGGACGGCGTGACCCACCTGGGGTCGCGGCGTCCGGGATCGAGCGGGCGTCGCGTGACCCGCCTCGCTCGCCGGCTGGCTGCCACTGCGACCGTGCTCGCCGCGGTGGCGACGACGTCGGGTGGCGTCCTCGCGAGCGCCGCGATGCCCTCCCGCCCCTGGGGGTCCCCTGCTGGTCCGGCCGCCGCGTCGGGCTCGGCCTCCGTGTCGTCGGCCACTCCACGCCCCCGAGCCGTCACCCCCGCCCGTGACGTCGCGGTCGTCGTGCTCGACTCGATGCGGCCCGCCGTCGTCGCCCCCGGCACCGACCTCACGATCACCGGGTCGGTCACCGCTCCGCTCACCGGGCCGCTCACCGGGCCCACCGTGCGGGTCGTGAGGGGTGACGTCGTCGTCAACCAGCGCGCCGCCCTCGACGGCTGGGCGTCCGGTCGTACGGCGACGTCCGGCCCCACGATCGACAGCACCGCCCTGCCCGGCGTCGCCGCGGGACAGACCCGCACCTTCACCGCCACGGTGCCCTGGCGTCAGCTTCGCTCCGACGACGCCTTCGCCGCCGTGCCGATCTCGGTCGAGGTGGTCCAGCAGGGAGCGAGCCAGCCCACCGGCAGCACGCGCACGTTCGTCGCCTGGAACGGGCGCAAGGAGTACGTGCCGCTCAAGGTGGCCACCGTGCTGCCCGTGACGCTGGACCCCGACGTCGACCTGTTCTCGCGCGACGACGCCACCCGTGAGACCGCCTGGGAGCGCGCCATCGGTGCCGGTTCGCGCGTGGAGCGCATCGTCAGCGGCACCCGCGGCACGTCGGTCACCCTCGCCGTCGACCCCGCGGTGCTCGGCACGGCCCCGGCCGGCGGGCAGGCCCCCACGGGACCCACGTCGACGGGCAGCCCCACGCCCAGTGGCACGGGGACGTCCACCACGCCCGGCACCCCGGCACTGAACGGGACCACTCCCGGGACGACCTCTGGCACGACCCCCACCACGCCCTCCCCGACGGGCACCGCACCGACGCCCGCCCCGACGCCCACCTCGACGCCCCCCTCGTCGGCCACGCCGACGGGGCAACCCACCCAGTCGGCGGCGGCCCAGGCCATCGCCCGCCTCGGCGACACGCTGCGCTCCCAGCTGAGCGGACGCACCCTCTGGGCCCTCCCGTACGCCGACGCCGACATCGCGGCCACCGTGGGCACCGCGCCCGCCAACTCCCTCGTGCGCGACCTCGTCAGCCGCGCAGCCGGGCTGGCCCAGCGAGTCGGCCAGCCCGTCCGCTCCGACATCGTCTGGCCCGTCGACGGCCTGCTCCCCGGCGGACGCGAGCAGGGCATCCGCACGCTGCTGTCGGCGACCCCGGTCAAGAAGCCCGCCGGCATCGTCGTCAACGCCGCGGCGGTGACGAAGCCGTCGGCATACACGCCCAGCGCGCGACGGGTGGCGGCGGGCGGCACCCGGCTGCTCGCGTACGACCCTCGTCTGTCGGCCCTGCTGCCCAAGCGCACCGACCCGAGCCCGGTGCTCTCGACCCAGCGCTACCTGGCCGAGTCTCTCGTGCTGCTCGGCGAGCGCGCCGGCACGCAGCGCTCGGTGCTCGTCGCCGCACCCCGCTCCTACGACCCCGACGAGGCGGGTCTGGCCTCCTTCCTCTCCGCGACGGCGAGCGCGCCGTGGCTCGAGCCGGTCGACGCCGCCTCGCTGCTCACCGACAGCGGCAGCGACAAGGCCGAGGTGCAGTCGAGGCCCACGACCGCCGTCGCGTCGGCCGCGGCCAGACCGGTGCTCGACGCCGGCCGGCTCAGGCAGATGGCCGACCAGCGCGACACGCTGCTCAGCGTCTCCTCCGTCCTGCGCGACGGCGAGCAGTTCGAGCGCACCTACCGCGAGGTGCTCGACGAGCTCGCCAGTGCCCGCTGGCGCGACCGACCGACGTCGTGGGGGACCCTCGCGAGCTCCGTCGCGACCGACGTGCGCGCCGCGACGAGCGCGATCCGGGTCGTGCCCCGCACGAGCACCATCAACCTGCTCGCCGAGAACGGCACGCTGCGCATCACCCTCGAGAACGGCCTCGACTACACCGTCGACGGCATCCGGCTGCGGCTCGTGCCCGACAACCCGCGCATCCGCGTCGTCACGCAGCCCGACCCCATCTCGATCGGTCCCGGGTCGCGCACCAACGTCCCCGTCGAGGTGGCCGCCGTCGCCGCCGGACGGGCCCAGATCCGGGCCTTCCTCACCACGGCCGACGGCACCGTCATCGGTTCCTCGGCGACGATCCCCGTCGCTGCCAACCCCCTCGACGGGGCCATCTACTGGGTCGGCGGGGTGCTCGCCGGGCTCGTGCTCCTCGCGGGCGTCCTGCGCGCCGTGTTCAAGGGCACGTCGCGTGTCGACGAGATCGCCGACATCGAGGCGGTCACCGCGGCACACCAGACGCTCGGCGATGCGGACGACAGGGATCGGCACTGACTCGTCCTAGGATGGGTGCCGAGCCACGCATCCACGCACACCAGGACGAGGAGGGTGACGCACGTGCAGGGAGTCGGACCTGGATCCGTCCTCGGCGGCCGCTACGCGGTGACGCTGCGCACCTCCGAGGGCACTCACCACGAGCGCTGGCGCGCCAACGACCACACCCTCGAGCGCGAGGTCGTGCTCGTCTGCTTCCCGGCCGCCTCGTCGGTGGCCGCCCCCGCGCTCGACGCCGCCCGCCGTGCCGCGGGCATCGAGGACCCCCGCCTCGTACGCGTTCTCGACGTGGGCACCGACCGCGGCGTCGGGTTCATCGTCGAGGAGCCCCTGACGGGTGCCACCGCCCTGTCCCACCTGCTGCAGGGCGGCGGCCTCTCGGCCGACGAGGTGCGTCGCCTCACCGGCGAGGCCGCGACGGCGCTCGAGAAGGCCGGGCACCGTGGGCTGCACCACCTGGCGCTCACCCCGAGCTCGCTGCTGCGCATGCCCGACGGCGCCGTCAAGGTGCGCGGGCTCGCCACCGAGGCCGCCCTCACCGACACCGACCGCCTGTCCGACGAGCGGGCCTCGCGCGCCGACGCCGTCGGGCTCGTCAAGATCGCGTATGCCGGCCTCACCGGTCGCTGGCCGATGGTGTCGGTCGACGACGGGCTGATTCCCGCCGGTGGCCCGGTCGGCCTCGAGCCGGCGCCGACCATCGTCGGCGGAGTCGCGGCTCCGTCCGAGATCGCCGTCGGCGTCCCCAACGACCTCGACCTCATCTGCCGCATGACGCTCGCGAGCGGCAACCGCGGCCCGGTCTCCCCCGGTGACCTGGCGCTGCAGATCGCGCCCTGGGCGACCGAGCAGGCGACCTCCGACGGCGCCACCGGCATCCGCCTGCGCAACCGCGAGGAGTTCGAGCCCACGCGTGTCCTGCCCGCCGTCGGCGCGGGCGCAGCAGCGGTCGGGGCCGGCGCAGGTGCTGCGTCCGCCGCCGGGGTCGCGGGTGCGAGCCCGGCCGGTGACGCCAGCGCTACCGAGACGATGTTCTTCGACAGCCTCCCCGACGAGCAGCACGCCTCCTCGGTGGAAACACCAGAGCGGCCCGTGGCCGCGGCGGCCGAGCGTGCCTCCGCGGGCATCGCCGCCGGGGCGGCTGCGGCCGGCGCGGCCGCAGCCGGCGTCGCCAGCGTCATCGGTGACCGCGTCGGCTCGTTCGCACGCGCAGCCGCCGACAAGGCCGCTGCCCGGGCCGCCGAGCGCCGATCGGCCCACGACGACTTCGACGGCGAGGAGATCGGCCTCGACGACGCCCTCGACGAGGCGCCCACCACCCGGCTCGAGCCGCCACTGCCGGTCTTCGGTCACGACGTGCCCGAGTCGCCGAGCGGGGCCCAGTCACGCATCGCCCTGGCCATCGTCGGCGTGCTCGTGCTCGTCGCGCTCGTCATCGGCATCCAGAACGTCGCCAAGATCGGCCAGCACGACGGCCCGGTCGGCGCCGTGACCGTCACCAAGACGCGCGCCCCGAGCGCCTCGCAGGCCCCGAAGCCCACCACGACCAAGCCGCCGGCCGCCACGACCACCGCTCCATCCGCCGCCGGTCCCGTGTCGATCGTCGGGGGCCGCGGCTTCGACCCCCAGGACGGCAACGAGGCCGACCAGAACGTCAAGCGCGTCTTCGACGGCAACCCCGGCGAGGGCTGGCGGTCCCGCTGGTACGGCACCCCCACGTTCAACGGCGACAAGGACGGCGTCGGCGTCGTGCTCGACCTCAGCAGCCCCACGGTGGTCAAGGAGGTCGACCTCGTCCTCGGCGCCGCCCAGGACGTCACCGTCTACGCCACCGACTCCGACTCCACGAAGTCGCTCGACGGAGCCCAGGAGGTCGGCTCGGCCACCGGCGCCAACGGCACCGTCACGATCAAGGCCGGAGGCGGGCTCAAGCCCGCGAGCAAGATCGTCGTGCTCATCACCAAGGCCGGGCCCGCCGAGTCCGACCGCCGCTATCGCGCCCAGATCAACGAAGTGACGGTGCGCTGACCGATGACCCCGGGGGTTGCCGCCCCGATCGCCGAGCTGAGCGACCGGGAGCTGCTCACGCTGCACGTCGCCGGTGACGACCACGCGTTCGCCGAGCTCTTCCGGCGCCACAAGGACCGCATGTGGGCGGTCGCGCTGCGCACGGTGCGCGACCCCGAGCTCGCTGCCGACTGCGTGCAGGACGCCTTCATCGCCGCCTTCCGGCGCGCCGAGTCCTTCCGAGGTGAGGCCGCGGTGACCACCTGGCTGCACCGCATCGTCGTCAACGCCTGCCTCGACCGGCTCCGCCGTCGCAAGCCGACGACCGAGCTGCCCGAGTACGACCTCGCCGACCGCCACGACCACTACGCCTCCACCGAGGTGCGCCTCGACATCCAGGAGGCCCTCGCCACGCTGCCCGAGGGCCAGCGCGCCGCCCTCGTGCTCGTCGACATGCACGCCGTCCCGGTCGCCGAGGCCGCCGTCATCCTCGGCGTCGCCGAAGGCACGATCAAGTCGCGGTGCGCCCGGGGGCGTGCTGCGCTGGCGCAGCACCTGGGCCTCACCCCGGGCCGGCGCCCGGTCGAGCGGGACTGACAGGGGCGACCCGGCGCCAGTCGTCGGAGCCCGACCCGCCTCACCGACCGGATGGCCGACCGGATCCGTCGAAGGTGGTTGAATCCGGTGGAACCTCGATGGGTACAGGGACCGTCGAAGCCTCGGCGTGCGGCATACCTGCGCGCGCCGGCACGACCCCCGCACGCACTGCCCGAAGGACCCTCCGTGGACGAGTCCGCGCACCACCCCGACGACGACCACACCAGCGACCACATCGGCGACCTCGACGACCTCGACGACGGGCCCGCGCCCCGGCTCGACCCGGCCGTGGAGGCGCACGTGACCGCCCTGCTCGCCTCCGCTCCCGACCCCGGCCCGATGCCCGCCGACGTCGAGGCCCGCATCTCCGCGGCCCTGCAGGATGCCGCCCGGCTGCGGGTCGACCCCGGGCCGATGGCCACCGGTGAGACGGCCGGCCCGGGCCGCGGACCCGCGGCAGACGGCACGGGCGCGAGCCACACCGGTGCCGACGTGCTCGCCCTGCCCCCACGAGCCACCAGGCCCAAGCCGATCTACCTCGCCGCGGCCGTCGCCGCGGCCGCCGCCGTCGTGGCGGTGGGCGCCTCGGTGCTGCACGTGACCAAGCGACCCAACGGTGCGGCCATCGTCGGCGACACGAGGAGCTCGACGGGCACCGCACCCACCTCCGGGGCCACGACGAACGGCGGCCTGCACATCCAGCTCAGCGAGACGGCATACGACGGCGCCAACCTCGCCACCAAGGCGCGCGCGCTGCTCGACCACCCGGGCCAGCCGCTGCGCGACCTCGCCGCCGAGTCGCCCGGCATCGGACCCATCGGCACCCCGATCGGGCTCGAGGCCTGCCTCGAGGAGATCGGAGCCCTCGATGCCGCCAACCCGAGCCCGGATGCCGTGTCGGCCGACCTCGCGACCTTCGACGGCCGGCCCGCGGTGGTCGTGGTCGTGACGCGCGGCGGCACCAGCACCGCCTGGGCCGTCCAGCGCAGCTGCAGCACCGGCACTCCCGGTGTGCTCAAGGGCGCAACTCCCGTCCCGTGACCCCCACGAGTGGGCTCGGGCCACGCGCGTGCGCAGGCACGGCCACCGCACCAGCGTGCCGACGGGCGAGGGAACAACGAACGCCTAGGATCGGTTGAGGCCTATGCGTCTCGCGGAGTCCGTGCTCCGACACGGACCGGGAGCACGACGGCGAGCCGCAGGAGCGGCAGCATCGTCCCAGAGCCGCACGACACGAGAGCTTTACGAGGAGCACCCCACATGTCCGACGTCCGCAACGTCATCATCATCGGCTCCGGCCCCGCGGGCTACACCGCCGCCGTCTACGCCGCCCGCGCGAACCTCGCGCCCCTCGTCTTCGAGGGCGCGGTCACGGCCGGTGGCGCGCTGATGAACACGACCGATGTCGAGAACTTCCCCGGCTTCCAGGACGGCATCATGGGCCCGGACCTCATGGACAACATGCGCGCGCAGGCCGAGCGCTTCGGCGCCGAGCTCGTCACCGACGACGTCACCGCCGTCGACCTCACCGGCGACATCAAGACCGTCACCGACGGCGAGGGCAACGTGCACCGCGCCAAGGCGGTCATCCTCTCGATGGGCTCGGCCTACCGCGAGCTCGGCCTCCCCCGCGAGAAGGAGCTCTCGGGCCACGGTGTCTCCTGGTGCGCGACCTGCGACGGGTTCTTCTTCCGCGACCAGGACATCGCCGTCGTCGGCGGCGGCGACTCGGCCATCGAGGAGGCGACCTTCCTGACGAAGTTCGCCCGCACCGTCACGATCATCCACCGCCGCGACACCCTCCGCGCCAGCAAGATCATGGCCGACCGCGCCCACGCCAACGACAAGATCCGCTTCGCCTGGAACTCCGAGGTCGCCGAGATCCACGGCGAAGGCAAGCTCACCGGCGTCACCCTGCGCGACACCGTCACCGGCGAGACCCGCGAGCTCGCCGTCACCGGCCTGTTCGTCGCCATCGGCCACGACCCCCGCAACGAGCTGCTGCGCAACGGCGACGTCGACCAGGTGGAGCTGGATGACGCCGGCTACGTGCTCGTCCAGGGCCGCTCCACCCGCACCAACCTGCCCGGCGTCTTCGCCTCCGGCGACCTCGTCGACCACACCTACCGCCAGGCCATCACCGCCGCCGGCTCCGGCTGCGCCGCCGCCCTCGACGCCGAGCACTACCTCGCCGCGCTCGAGGACACCACCTCACCCGCCGAAGCCGCCGCCGAGGCCGCGGCCATCGACGAGACCGACTCCGGCGAGATCCCCGCACCGCGCGCCACCGTCGGCGCCGACGCCTAACCTCGAAGCAGACCCGGCACCCCGGCTCCGGCCGCTGCCGCCAGCGCCACACCCACCCCGCCCCCCGCGCCAACCAGAGAAGGAATCTCCATGGCACTGAAGAACACGACCGACGCCACCTTCGCCGACGACGTCCTCATGAGCGAGAAGCCCGTGCTCGTCGACTTCTGGGCGACGTGGTGCGGCCCGTGCCGCAAGGTCGCCCCGATTTTGGAGGAGATCAACGAGCAGTACGGCGACAAGATCGAGGTCGTCAAGCTCGACACCGACGCCAACGTCGACACGGCCGCCCGCTACGGCGTCGTGTCGATCCCGACGCTCAACGTCTACGTCAAGGGCGAGGTCGTCAAGACCATCGTCGGCGCGCACCCGAAGCCGAAGCTGCTGCGCGAGCTGGAGGAGTTCATCGCCTGACCGGGCGACGACGAAGGGGTGGCAACCGGCACGGTGCCACCCCTTCCGCGTACTACAGTGCTGACGGCGCCCGTCTCTCCCGATGTCGCACAGCAAGCCGCGACTCACCTGCGACCACCGGGAGCCCTCCCAGAAGGAGCCGAGATGACCCCTCCCCAGACCGTCGTGCTCCGGCGCGGCGACGCCGGGCCCGCGGTAGCGGCCGTCTGCGAGCGGCTCGTCCTGTCCGGTGACCTTCCCGGCGGACCGGGAGCCACCGACGCGGCCGGCAACGCCGTCTTCGACGAGCGCGTCGAGCAGGCCGTGAAGTCGTTCCAGCAGCGGCGCGGGCTCATCGTCGACGGCATCGTCGGACGCTCGACGTATGCCGTGCTCGACGGGGCCCGCTGGGCCCTCGGTGACCGGGTGCTGCGCTACCTGCCGGGCCACTTCGTCGAGGGTGACGACGTCGTCGCCCTCCAGGGACGCCTGGCCGAGCTCGGCTTCACGCCCGGCAAGGTCGACGGCCTCCACGGGCCGGCCACCGACGCCGCACTCCGAGCCTTCCAGGCCGCAGTGGGCCTCGTCCCCGACGGCACCGCAGGCCCCGAGACGATGCGCGCCTTCGCCGGCCTGCGCCGCTCGGTCAGCGGCGGTTCGGCCAATGCGCTGCGCGAGCGCGAGCACCTGCGGCGCAGCGGCTACAGCCTCAGCGGACGCACCATCGTCCTCGACCCCGGCCACGGCGGCGCCGACACCGGTGCCGAGGGCGGCAGCGGCCTCGTCGAGGCGAGGCTCGCCCTCGACCTGGCCCGACGCATCGAGGGGCGGCTGTCCGCGCACGGCGTCAGCGTCGTCTTCACCCGCACCGAGACCACCGAGGGCGGCAGCGACGAGGAGCGCGCCGCCTTCGCCAACTCCTGCGACGCCGACCTCGTGCTCTCCCTCCACACCGACCACACCGAGTCCGGCTCGGCCCACGGGGTCGCGACGTACTTCTACGGCCACCCCGACAACGCCAAGCACAGCGACTGGTCCGTCATCGGCGAGAGCTTCGCCGACCTGCTGCTGCGCGAGGTCGTGGCCCGCACCGGCCTCACCGACTGCCGCTCCCACGCCCGCACCTGGCCGCTGCTGCGCCGCACCCGCATGCCGGCCGTCCGCCTCGACCTCGGCTACCTCAGCCACGCGGGCGACGCCGAGGCGCTGGCGCAGCCGCACACGCTCGACCTCGTGGCCGAGGCCGTCGTCGTCGCGCTCCAGCGGGTCTACCTCGGCGAGGCCGACACCGCGCGCACCGGCGTGCTGCGCCTCGACGACCTGCGCCGCCACCTCGAGTCGATGCGCGCCGCCCAGGTCGGCAGCGCGACGGGCGACCGCACCGTCGGCTGAAGGCACTCGGGCCCACTCGGGCCCGGTCAGACCCGGTCGGGCCCGATTGGAACCGGTCAGGCCCGGTCGGTCACGTTGGCGTGGCTCGACCCGTTCGGGTGGGTCTCCGGCACGGGGCGCAGCCCCGGCACCCTGGCCAGCGCGCGCGCCACCGCGGCAGCCGCCTCGTCGCGCAGCGTGATGACGCGTCGCAGGTCCATCCGCAGGCGCGGGTAGGTCGGGTGGTCCCGCTCGACGCGGTAGCCGACCTTCTCCAGCACGTCGACATCGAGCACGCAGGGGTGCTTCGACACCGCCAGCGGACGTGCGGCGACGACCTCGAGCGAGCGCACCTGGTGCTTGAGGGCGTCCTTCGCCGCGGACTGCAGCAGCACCTTGCGAAGGCCCCGGCCGGCATACGGCTGGGCGGTGACCGCGGTGAGGAGCATGAGCGTCGCCGGGTCCGAGGGCGAGGTCGGGAACGCGGCGAGGCGCGGCACGTGCCGCGCCGGCGCGAGCATGACGTAGCCGGCCGGCTCACCGTCCACGTACGCGACGCGGCCGGGCGGGCCCCAGTCGCTCGTGACCGTGCCGACCCATTCGGCGAGCACCTCGCGCGGTGGGTGTTCGTCGCCGTGGCCGTTGCGCGGCACGGTCTGCCAGAAGGTGCACGGGGCGCACGTGCCGATGCCGACGAGGTCGTCGACGAGGTCGGGCGTCAGCGCACGCAGGTCACGCATCGCGCCACCGGATTTCCCGCATACCGCCATTCTGGCCCGCGCACCGTCAGTCGGCACCACCGGCGGTCCCGGTGGCGGGTCGGAGGCTGCCAGGCCTGCCCCGCGACGACGCGGTGGCGGGGTCCTCGTCGCTACCATCGACGGGTCAGGTTCGCGGAAGGCCGACGCATGGGCACGTTCGAGCAGCTCCAGCAGGGCCTCGGTGCCGCCTGGGACGCCCGCCGCGCGGGCGGCGGCGACGAGACGCGTCACGTGCTCGTCGTCATGCCCTCGTTCAGCGTCCAGGGCCAGCTCCTCGAGCACTACGGCGCGCGCCTCGGGTCGATGGAGCACCGCTACCTCCTGCTCGCCCTGGCCGCACGCGACCCACGCTGCGAGGTCGTCTACGTCAGCTCGCTCGCCCCCGGACCAGGCGTGCTCGACTACTACGCCTCCCTGCTGGCCCCCTCCGAACGCGCCGGCTTCCTGCAGCGCCTGCACGTCGTCACGGTCGACGACCCGTCCTGGCGCCCGACGGCCGCCAAGCTGCTCGACGACCCGGCCGCCGTCGCCCGGGTTCGCGCCGTCGTGGACGGGCGGCCGGCACTCCTCCAGGTCTGGAACGTGACCACGACGGAGGAGGAGGCCGCGATCGCCCTCGGTGTCCCCATCGACGGCACGCCCGCGCGCCTGCGCCCGCTCGGCTTCAAGAGCGCCGGCCGGCGCCACTTCCACGCCGTCGGCGTCGACACCCCGGTGGGGTGCGAGGACGTGCGCGACCTCGACGACGTCGCCCGGGCCGTCGAGGAGGTCCGCCGGCGCCGGCCCGGCACGGAACGGGTCGTGGTCAAGCTCGACGACAGCGCAGCCGGCGACGGGAACGTCACCGTGCGCGTACGCGACCCCCTGGGAGGTGACCTCACGGGCAACCGTCTGCTGCAGGCCCTGGCGCAGGCGGTGCCGCCGTCGTACCTGGCCGAGCTCGCTGCCGGCGGCGTCGTGGAGGAGCTCGTCGTCGGCGACGACGTCACGAGTCCCAGCGGGCAGGCCGACATCGCGCCCGACGGCACCGTGACCGTGGTCTCGACGCACGAGCAGGTGCTCGGCGGCCCGGACGGGCAGGTCTACGCCGGGTGCGTGCTCCCTGCACAGCCTGCGTATGCCGTCGCCGTCGCGCGCGCGACTGCCGCGGTCGCCGAGCGGCTGAGCGCCCTCGGGGCCCGCGGTCGGGTGGGGGTCGACTTCGTCGCCAGGCGCGACGGAGACCGGTGGGAGGTGCTGGCGATCGAGGTGAACCTGCGCAACGGCGGCACGACCCATCCGCTGGCAGGACTCGCGGCCCTGGTGAGCGGCCGTTACGACCCGACGAGGGGGTGCTGGGTCACGCCGGACGGTTCGCAGCGTTGCTACTCCTCGACCGACAACATCGTCGACCCGCACTGGCTCGGCGTCGACCCGCTCCAGGTCGTGGCGGCCGTGCAGGCAGCAGGCATCGGCTTCGACCCCGCGACCGGCACCGGGCTCGTGCTGCAGATGCTCTCGGGCCTCGCCATCGACGGGCGGGTCGGGCTGACCGCGATCGGGCGCACCACCGCAGCAGCGCAGCAGCTCGCCGAGCACGGCAGCCTCGTCATCGGTGGTTGCGCCGGGAGGGGCGGGAGGGGCTGGTGGCGCCAGACCGCGAACTAGGGTTGGGCGCATGAGCGAACCGGGGACGTACGTCGAGAAGAGCTTCAAGCGCGACACGAACTACATCACCACCCGCATCACCGCGGACGGGCGCGACGGCTTTCCCGTCGAGTCCGGACGCTACCGCCTCGTCGTGGCGCGGGCGTGCCCGTGGGCCAACCGCGCCATCATCGTGCGCCGGCTCCTCGGCCTGGAGGACGCCCTGTCGATGGGCATCTGCGGCCCCACGCACGACAGCCGGAGCTGGACCTTCGACCTGGACCCAGGCGGTCTCGACCCGGTGCTCGGCATCCCCCGCATCCAGGACGCCTACTTCCGACGCGACCCCGAATACCCGCGTGGGATAACGGTTCCCGCGATCGTCGACATCCCCTCCGGTGCCGTCGTCACCAACGACTTCAAGCAGATCACCATCGACCTCGAGACGCAGTGGCGCGACCTCCACCGCGACGGCGCGCCAGACCTCTACCCCGCCGACCTGGCTGACGAGATCGAGGCCGTGAGCGAGCCGATCTACCGTTTCGTGAACAACGGCGTCTACCGCTGCGGCTTCGCCGGCACCCAGGACGCGTACGAGAAGGCCTACCGTCGGCTGTGGGAGCACCTCGACCTCCTCGAGGACCGGCTCTCCACCCGGCGCTACCTCGTCGGCGACCACGTCACCGAGGCCGACGTGCGGCTCTTCACGACGCTCGTGCGGTTCGACCCCGTCTACCACGGGCACTTCAAGTGCAACCGCAACAAGCTGATCGAGATGCCGGCGCTGTGGGCGTACGCGCGGGACCTCTTCCAGACGCCAGGATTCGGCGACACCGTCGACTTCGCCCACATCAAGCGTCACTACTACGTGGTGCACAGCGACGTGAACCCCACGGGCATCGTGCCGCTCGGGCCCGCCCTGGAGAACTGGGCCACCCCGCACGGTCGCGAGGCTCTCGGTGGTTCACCCTTCGGTGCGGGAGCCACTCCCCCGGGCCCGCCGCGCGAAGTCGTTGCGCCAGAGCACAATCCGGCCCTGGCTCTGCTGGCCGATTGACCACGTCACTCAGCGTTTGCCGGTGGGTCCCCATGTCGTGCAAGGGAACCCACCGGTCAGCTGACGTCGCTATCCTGCCGACGTCGCGTCAGGAGCGGAAGAAGTCCGCGAGTGCCGGGGCCAGCACGCCAGCAGGCACCTGGTGGAACTCGCCGGGCAGCTCGACCGCCGTGGCGTTCGGAAGTGCCTCTGCCACAACGCCGGCCGCGTCGTGGAGCCAGGGCAGCTGGGTGCCGCTGCTGCAGACCGAGAGGAACGGAACCGTCACCCGCGCAAAGGTTTCCACCGGGATGTCCTGCTCGTCACCGCCGAGGCACAGGCCGTCGTACTTGACGGTGTAGGCCATCGACACCAGGGCGTCCCACACCGGGGTGCCGACCATGCCGTCGACCATCTCTGGCGGCATCCCGACGACCTCGTTGTTGAAGTACCGCACGATCCCGGCACGGTCACCCTTCGCCTCGAAGGCCTGGAGGGTCCCGATGTAGTCGGCCGGGGGCGGCGGCCAGGCCGCGGTGCGGTACGGCACCTCGATGGCCGAGCCCTTGGCGATCGGCGCGCCTGCCGCGATGGCCTCGATGACAAGCGCACCGCCCGATGAGACACCGAAAACGTAGGCGGGAGAGTCGTTTTCACCGGCTGCCTGAATCACGGAAGTGAGGTCGTCGACCTCGCGGGAGACCGCATAGGGCTCGGTGTCACCGCTGTCCCCCCGTCCGCGACGGTCGTAGGTGACCCCGGTGAAGCCGAGTCGGCCGAGCTCGACCGCGACGTCCCGGAACGCGCCCCGGTCGCAGAACGCACCTCCGACCATCACGGCGACGGGCCCGTCGCCGTAGGCCTCGTAGGCGATCGTGGTGCCGTCCGACGACGTGGCCTTGTGGACCTGGCTCATGACTGCATCTCCTTGACTGTGCGACCCGCCTGTCGGGTCCTCACTTCAGCGTCGAACAGCGCGGACGCGGTTCGACGTTTTGATTCTCGAAGTTTTGCCGTCAGGTTCGCTTGCGCGAGAAGACTTCGCGCCGCTCGGCCTCCGGAACCGTGTCCATGAACTCCATGACGGCCTCCGAGAGGGCCGGCCAGGTCTTGTGCTGCTCGATGGGCACCACGGTGCCGACGACCTGGTCGGCATGCACCTCCACGAGGTTCCACGACTGCGGGCCGTCGACGCCCATGAGCAGTTCGCGGGGTGCGCCCACGTCGTCGACATAGCAGACGCCGCCGGCGACGAAGACCGGCACCCGGCCGAGGGTCCCGAAGCTCGTGACGTGCAGGTGACCGCTGAGCACCGCACGCACGTCGGTCGGCTCGATCACCTCTTGCAGACGCTCGACGTCGTCGAAGTCGAGGAGCTGCATGACGGGTGACCGGTAGGTGATGGGGGCGTGGTGGACGACGAGGAGAGTCCCGTGCTCAGCCGGGGTGGCCAGCTCGCCGGCGAGCCACTCGTACTGCGCGTCCGCGAAGCCGCCGTGGTGGTAGCCGGGCACGGCGGAGTCCACCGCGATGATGCGCAGGCCGCCCACGACGGTGACTGAGTCCTGCGGCTCGTCGGTGTCTCGGCCGTAGAGGCGCTCGGCCATCGGGCGCCTCTCGTCGTGGTTGCCCCCGGTGAGCACGAGTGCGGCGCCCAGCCGCTCGACGACCGGGCCGACGATCTCGAGGAGCAGGTCGTACGCGGCCGGGTCGCCGCTGTCGGCCAGGTCTCCGCTGATGACGAGCGCATCGATGTGCTCGCCCGAGGCCTCGACCCGCGCCAGGGCCTTGCGCAGCTGTTCCCGGGTGTCGATGTGGCCGGCGAGCAGCCCACCGCCCGCGATCAGGTGCGGGTCGGACAGGTGGGCGATGACGTGGGTCGGCGCAGGCCGGGATCCGGTGAGGGCCATGGCGTCAGCCTAGGGCCGCGAGTACGTCCGGGCACGTGCTGACGGGCGCGCGTGGTCTGGTCGGGCCCCGTCAGCGTCGGATCTGGCAGGCGGGGCACCAGTAGAGCCGGCGGCCGGCGATCTCTCTTCGCTGCACCGTGTTTCGGCATCGTGGACACGGCTCACCGGTCCGCTTGTAGACGAGGAACCGCCGCTCGAAGGTATCGCCCAGACGCTCGCCGGTGAGCTCCTTGGCTATGGCGCGGGCACGGCCGGAGCGCTTCGTCCGCTGTGCCGCCTCCACCTGGTCGGGCATGGTGATGATCTGCGAGAACGCCCGCCCCAGCGGCATGAGCAGCACGAGATCGTCCCAGATCTCGTTCCACACCGACTCCGAAAGGTCTCGTCCGGGAGTGAAGGGGTCTACCGCCAGGCGGTGAAGCACCTCACAGCGGTAGACGTTGCCCACCCCGGCCACGACGGACTGGTCCATGAGCAGCTCCGCGATCGGGCGCCGGCTGCGATGCAACCGCTCCCATCCAGGCTGCGGCTGACTCCGTCGTCGCAGCGGATCAGGTCCGAGGGTGGAGACGATCTCACGGCGGCGCGCACGGTCCACGAGCGTGCAGATCATCGGACCGCGCAGGTCGGCAAAATGATCCGGCCCCACGAGACGCAGCCGCACCGCGCCCACCGGTGCCGGCGGGGTGCCAGCGCGCAGCGGCCGCACCGGGAACTGGCCGATGAGGCCGAGATGCACGTGCAACGCGAGGTCGCCCACGTCGACGAACAGGTGCTTGCCCCACGCCTCGGCGCGCTCGAGCACCTTGCCGTCCAGCCGCTCGGCATCCGCGGCGAACCGCCCCTGTGGGCTGCTCGCCTCGACCCGGTGGCCGCGGAACGCCCGCTCCAGACGGTCGGCGAGTGCATGGATCGTGTGGCCCTCGGGCACGATCACCCTCCGTCTCGGTGTCGGTGCTCCAGCTCTCGGGCGGCGCCGGCTGGGGCCAGGTCTGTGGCTGTGACTGTGGGGTCAGTCGCGGTTAGGCGACCCCATGCCCATGAGACCGAGGATGCGGCGCAGGTCCTCCATCGAGGCGAACTCCACGGTGATCTTGCCCTTGCGCTGACCCAGGGCGATCGCGACTCGGGTCTCGAGGTGGTCGGACAGGTTCGACGTGAAGTCGTCGAGCTGAGGGTGACGGCTACCGGCGCGAGGACGACGCGGCTTGGGAGCGTCGTTGCCCTCCCCCAGGGCCACGAGCTCCTCGACGTTGCGCACGGACAGTCCCTCGGCGACGATGCGCTGCGCCATGCGCTCCATCGCCCCGCCGTCAGCCATGCCGAGCAGCGCACGCGCATGGCCGGCACTCAGGACCCCCGCTGCCACACGGCGCTGCACCAGCGGAGGCAGCTTCAGCAGGCGGAGCGTGTTCGAGATCTGCGGGCGTGACCGCCCGATACGGGTCGCGAGCTCCTCGTGCGAGCAACCGAAGTCGTCGAGCAGCTGCTGGTATGCCGCCGCCTCCTCGAGCGAGTTGAGCTGACTCCGGTGGAGGTTCTCCAGGAGCGCGTCGCGCAGGAGGTCGTCGTCGCTCGTGTCCTTGATGATGGCTGGGATGACACCGAGGTCGGCCGCCAGGGAGGCGCGCCATCGGCGCTCACCCATGATGAGCTCGAAGGTCTTGCCGTCGGCCTCGGCCAGCTGGTCCGCAGGGATACGGCGGACGACCACCGGCTGGAGCACGCCGATCTCGCGGATCGAGTGGACCAGCTCGGCCATGTGGTCCTCGTCGAAGACCGTGCGCGGCTGCTTGGGGTTCGGGCGGATCGACTCGATGTCGAGCTCGGCGAACTCGGCACCCGGCACCACGGCGAGCCCGGTCGCGGCATCCTCGAGCTTCTCTCCGACAGCGGGCCCGTTCGTCGATTCTGCGTCCGGCTGGGTGGCGGCCTCGTCGGCGCCCTCTGTCGGCTGACCGCTCTCCGGACCGCCGTGCCCGTTCTGGGAGGCCGGGCCCTGACCGTTCTGGGCCGTCTCCGAGCCGGCGCCGGGAATGCCGTCCGAGCCGGCCGGCCTTTCTTCGGGCGTCGCGGTCGGCGGGGTCGGCTGCTTCTGCTCCGTGAAGAAGACATCGACGGGACGGCCGGCGCCCCCGCTCGGTGCGCTCGGGATGAGAGCCCCCAGGCCCCGACCCAGTGCTCGACGCTTCTCCGCCATTCGCCAACCCCTTGTCGTCCTCGACGCGGCCATCGCGTCCGGCGTCAGTCTAGGTGGTGGGTGACCGGGGTTTGCGCACCCGCTCCGACGACTCGCGCGCTGGTTGCGACCATCGCGGGCCGTCTGTTTCACGTGAAACGCCCGTGACGTTGAGGATCGGGAGGGGGTTTCACGTGAAACACGGCGTGACCTCTCCGCCTGTCCCCTTGTCTGACAGGGAGAGTGCGTTCTCGCAAACCCCCGCCGACAAGGTGGGTGTTTCACGTGAAACGGGACCGCCACGCGTGTGGCGGTCCCGTTCATCGCGTGAGCGCGGCAGGCAGTCAGGCGTCGCCGGCCGCCCCGCGGTCGGCCAGCTCGCCCGCCGCCTCGAGGTAGGCGAGGGCACCACTGCTGGCTGGGTCGTAGGTCATCACCGTTTCCCCGAAGCTCGGCGCCTCCGAGACGCGGACCGACCTCGGCACCGTCGTCCGCAGCACCTGCTCGGGGAAGTGTTCGCGCACCTCGTCCGCGACCTGGGCCGAGAGGCGGGTGCGGCCGTCATACATCGTGAGCAGGATGGTCGACACGTGCAGCGCCGGGTTCAGGTGACGCTTGACCAGATCGATGTTCTTGAGCAGCTGCGACAGGCCCTCGAGGGCGTAGTACTCGCACTGGATCGGGATGAACACCTCGCTGGCCGCCACCATCGCGTTGACCGTGAGCAGTCCCAGGCTGGGTGGGCAGTCGATGAGGATGTAGTCGTACGAATGACCCTGCTCCACCGCCGCGGCGATCGCCTTCTGCAGCCGCGACTCGCGAGCCACGAGCGACACGAGCTCGATCTCGGCGCCGGCCAGGTCGATGGTGGCAGGCGCACAGTGCAGGTTCTCGACCGTCGAGCACGGCTGCACGACCTCGAGCATCGGGGTGCCGTCCACGAGCACGTCATAGATCGACGGGACCTCGGCGTGGTGGTCGATGCCGAGCGCGGTGCTGGCGTTGCCCTGCGGGTCGAGGTCGATGACGAGCACCGACAGCCCGGCCTGCGCCAGGGCTGCCGCGATGTTCACCGTGGTGGTCGTCTTGCCGACGCCACCCTTCTGGTTGGCCACGGTCAGTACCCGGGGCGCCACCGGCTTCGGGAACGGGCGGCCCGTCAGCTGGATGCGACGGCGGGCGTTCTCGGCCAGCTCCCTCGCCAGGGGGGTGTCACTTCCGGGCGTCGGCAGGGCTGCGACGAGGGCCTCTCGGTCGGCGTGGTCAGCGAGCTGGCGCAGCGTGTCGGCCGATTCGTCCACAACGTTGTCCCCAGCCCGATATGGGCGATTTCCTCGCTCAGAGGTACCGCCTCGGACCGCTTCATCCACCGCGTTGTCCACAGGGCTGCCGTAGGCCTGCTCGTCGGTCGGGAGGCTCCCGGAGACCGCGACGGGTGAAGTCTGCGCGGGCCCCTCACTCGGCGCGAGTGCAGTCTCTCCCGATGCGTCGGCGGTCCGGTCGTCGACGTCGTGCTGGGCGCCGTGGCCCGCTGTCACGTCCCGCTCCGTGTCACTCCCGTCCGCGTCCCGGCCCTCGACCGGGCCCAACTCATCCTGTTCCGAGGTCGCGTCATCCAACTCGGCGGGGGAACCTTGGTCACCGGAGCGGCGGTCTTCGTCGACGCCGTGCTCGATGTCGCCGCGCTCCTCCCGGTCCACGTCGTCGCTTCGCTGGTGCACCGCCAGGGCCTGGTCGAGATCGGACGTCGGGGCCGCAGGGGCAGAACGGTTCTCCGAGGTCGACGAGGCCGGGACGATGACGGAATCCTCGACGACCGGACCCGGATCGACAGGCGTGTCGTCGGTGCGGGATGCGGAGACGATCTCTTCATCTTCTTTCGGTTGCGGCTGTGGTCCTGCGACTGTGGCGGGCTCGACCGTGACGACCTGGGCCTCGGTGTACGCGTTCGTGGGAGTGTCCGTTTCACGTGAAACACCGAGCATGCGAGCCAACCACCCCAGACGTCGGTGCTCGGGCTCCGGGTCGGGTTCACTCGGCCAGCCGAGGTTGGTCGACATCGTCACAGGGAGCGCACCTCCGGTTTGAGGGCCGGCTCGTCCCCACCCGCGGGCGGGGCCGACCATCGAATGGGTCTGGACACGATCATGGCTGATGGCGCCGACGACCGCCCGCTGCCGTGCCGGAGCGTCGCGATCCGCGCGGTCGATCCGCGCGTCGTCGTGCCGAGCCGGCGCTCGAGGGCTGCCGCGACCGGAACCGTCGGCGGTCGACGGCCTCACCGATCGTCGCCCGGAGCACCAGAGTCGGTTCGTCCAGCAGGTCCGCTCCGTACGCCTCGACCTCGGCATCGACGACGCCGAGGCGCGTCAGCGCGGCGCGGCCCTCGTCGAGCTCCACCTGGGCGCGTGAGCCCTTGAGGGCGAGGAGCGCCCCGTGGGGACGGAGCAGCGGCAGGGTCCACTCGGCCAGCTGCACGATCTTGGAGACGGCCCGGGCGGTCACCCACGGCGCATCGAGCTCGTCCCAGAGCGTCTCGGCCCGGGCCGTGTGGACGGTGACGTTCGACACGCCCAGCTGCTCGACCGTGTCAGTGAGCCAGGCCGTGCGTCGGGCGAGCGGCTCGACCAGGTGCAGCTCGAGATCAGCTCGCGCGATCGCCAGGGCCAGACCCGGGAGACCGGCACCGGAGCCCACGTCGATGACGCGCTGCATCTCCCCCGTCACCGGGATCGCTTGGTGCACGACGACGCAGTTCAGGACGTGACGGTCCCAGAGCCGGGGCGCCTCACGGGGACCGATGAGCCCGTGCGTGATCCCGGTGTCGGCAAGGATCGCGACGAACCGCTCCGCGAGCGCGAGGCGGGCACCGAAGACGGTGGTCGCGGCCGCCGGTGTGGGCGGTACGCCTGGCGCCTCAGGCTCGGCCGCCGGGCCGGGCAAGACCGTTCGCCCGGCCACCCCGGTCGGATCGCGAGGCCCGACCGGTTCGGGAGCTTCGTGGCTCACGCGCTCCCACTCCTCAGGTAGTTGGTCCTGCCACGCCTCTCACGAGCCGTGTTTCACGTGAAACGCGATGGGTCAGGCGGGAAGGATGACGATGTGGCGGTGCGGGTCCACGCCCTCGGACTCGGACACGAGCCCGGCAGCGGCCACCTCGTCGTGCACGACCTTGCGCTCGAAGGCGCTCATCGGCTCGAGCGAACGCTTCGTGCCGGACTCCTTGACCTCGGCGATGGCCACCTTGGCCCGCTCGACGAGTGCCGACCGGCGCTGCGCACGGTGACCGGCGATGTCGAGCATGAGCCGGCTCCGCTCGCCCGTCTCGGCCTGGACGGCCAGTCGGGTCAGCTCCTGGAGGGCCTCGAGCACCTTGCCGTCGGCGCCGACGAGACGACGGGGCACCCGGCCCTCGTCGGAGTCGACGATGGCGATGGCGGCGCGGTCGCCGTCCACGTCCACGTCGATGTCGCCGTCGAGATCGGCGATGTCGAGAAGCGTCTCGAGGAAGTCGGCCGCGACCTCGCCCTCGCGCTCGAGCTGGCGCACGCGCGACTTCTTGTCGCCCTTGTCGGCCTTGGCCGTCTCTGCGTCGCCGCCGTCACCGTCACCGTCACCGGCGTCATCGTCGGCGTCATGGTCAGACTCCGACTCGGCAGCCTCCACCGACAGATCCGCGTCACCGGAGACCGGACGCTCGGTGGTGGGCGTGGTCGTGGCTGACGTGGGCTCGTCTCCGGCGGTGAGGTCGGTCGGGTTCTCGGCCTCGGTGGCCTGCGTCTCGCTCATGGTTGACTCCTTCGTTCACCCGGGCTCTGTGGAAAACTCGCGTCTTCGCAGTTCAGAGGCCCAAGAGCAGTGTGGACAAGATTGTGGAAGAACCCTCAGCGACGGTTCTTGGGGGCCTGCGTGCGGGCGCGCTTCTTGCTCTTGGGCTGCTGGCGCTGACCGGCCTTGGGGGCGTCGTCGGGCACGTCGTCACCGGAGTCGAGTCCGGGAACCGTGAGCTCCTCGACGGTCTTTCCCTTGCGCTCCAGGCGCTTGCGGCGGTTGGCCTCGGCCTCGGATCCCGGGGCCGGCATGTTGCGGATGACGTAGAACTGCTGGCCCATGGTCCAGAGGTTCGTCGTGAGCCAGTAGAGGAGCACACCGACCGGGAAGTTGACGCCGGAGATCGCGAAGAAGATCGGCATCAGGTAGAGGAGCACCTTCTGCTGCTTCGCGAACGGGTTGTCGAGCGCCGACGCCGGCATGTTCTTGCGCATCAGCTGGTACTGCGTCGTGAACGTCGTCGCAGACATGAGCACGATGAGCACCGCGGTGAGGATCTTGGTGCTGAGCGGCGAGGTGCCCCCCTGCATGATGAAGGCGTCGGAGAGCCTGGATCCGAAGATGGTCGAGCCCTCGATGGCGCGCGCGACCTCGTTGGTGATCGGCCCGATGCCCGCCTGCTTGCCTTCCGCCTGAGCCCGCAGGTTGTTGAGCAGCTGGAAGAGCGCGAAGAAGAACGGGGACTGGATGAGGATCGGCAGGCAGCTGCTGAACGGGTTGGTGCCCGTGCGGCGGTAGAGATCCATGATCTCCGCCTGCTGCGCCTTCTGGCTCTCGGGGTCGCGCTTGCCCTTGTACTTCTTCTGGATCTTCTGCATCTCGGGCTGGATGAGCTGCATCCGGCGCGAGGAGTGGATCTGGCGGACGAAGAGCGGGATGAGCAGCACCCGGACGACGACGGTGAGGCCGACGATCGACAGCGCCCACGCCCATCCCGCCCAGGCCCCGCTCAGGCCGAGCGTCTCGAAGAGCCAGTGCCAGGCGTACATGACCCATGCTTCACCGAGCTTGATCGGATAGAGCAGGGTGTTGAAGAAGTCGATCAACGTCTTTCCTCTGTCATCGGGTGACCGGCAGGGTGGGGCTCACCCGGTGGCCGGAAGTCTGCGGGGTCCCAGTCGTTGCGCTCGGCCCACGTCATCGGAACGGGGTCGACGCCGCCTGGGTTCCACGGGTGGCACCGGCCGATGCGCCGGGCTGCGAGCCAGCCACCGCGCAGGGGGCCGAACCGCGTGAGTGCCGTGACGGCATACGCGGAGCAGCTCGGGTAGAAGCGGCAGGTCGGCGGCCGCATCGGGGAGATGAGGCGCTGGTAGAGCCGGACGACGAGCACGAACGGGGCCGCGAGCACGCGGTTGAGCGTGGCGCTCACGGGTGGCACACCTTCTCGAGCTGGCGCCCGAGGGCGGTGTCGAGCTCGGCCCAGGTGGCCTGGGCCGCGGCCGGGTTGGCGCGCACGACGAGGTCGAGACCAGCAGGTATGCCGTCCAGCCGGGTCGCGACGCCGGCGCGCAGGCGACGCTTGGTGCGGTTGCGCACCACCGCGTTGCCGACGGCCTTGGACACAACAAAACCGACGCGCGGCGGAAGTTCCGCACGCGCATCGGTCCGGTTGGCATGCACGACGATGAGTCGCCCGCCTGCTCTGCTGGCGCCGGGCCCGCGTACTGCCGTGGTGAAGTCCGCCCGCTCACGCAGTCGGTGACGTGCCGGCAGCACGCCGCGGCCTCCGGCGACTCAGGCAGAGAGCTCGGCGCGGCCCTTGCGGCGACGGGCAGCGAGGATGGCGCGACCGGCGCGGGTGCGCATGCGAAGGCGGAAGCCGTGCGTCTTGGCGCGGCGACGGTTGTTCGGCTGGAAGGTGCGCTTGCTCACGAGGTTCTCCGTAGGTTGCGGGTGCACGCCCGGCGCAGCTGCGACGGGAGGCGCCCGGGGTGGGGCTGGCGGTGGCCGATGCGACCGCAATCGGCAAGCCCAGGGAGGACCGGGAACCGGACGAACCGGGCCCGGGGCCATGGGCATGCGAAAGAGGTCGCAGACACGCTCGGTCAACGATACGGGCGCCCGGAAGAAGGGTCAAACCGGTGGGAGGAGTCGCGCCGATGAGGGCAGAACCGACGATCTTCGAACGTCGGTGGACGATTGCAAGGCGACACGCCGACGACGAGAAAGTTCTCTTCCGGACGTGATTGTCACGGCGGCTCAGCCGGGGTAGGTTTTCGACTTCACGATCCTCGCCCGACCCATGCACAGGCTGTGGACAAACGTGTGGACAACAGGGCATCGTTCACCAAGGCACCGGACGTCCCCAGTCGTCCGACCCGGCACGGTCGAGCTCCCGCTCCGGCCCGCTCGAGTGCGCTCAGCGCCGGGATCGCAACAAGTGCAACGGAATTGAAGTCAGGGGCAGGTGGGTTTGGTGGCCGAGACAGGCGTCGACTACGCGCGGATCTGGCAGCAGACGCTCGGCACACTCGACTCGGGACTGTCGAACCAGGAGCGCGCCTTCGTCCGGCTCTGCCGCCTCGTCGGGGTGCTCGACCAGATCGCGCTGGTGCGCGCTCCCAACACCTTCACCAAGGACTTCCTCGAGACGCGCGTGCGCGAGCAGGTCCACACCGCTCTCGCCGACCAGCTCGGGCACCCCGTCCAGGTCGCGGTCTCGGTCGACGAGAGTCTCGAGACCGACCTCGGCATGATCAGCGACGAGCCCACCGGCCAGGTGAACGACGGCCGCCGCCAGGCCGGCTCCGACAGCAACGGCTCGGCGGGGCATCACAACGGCCTCGCCCAGGGTGGCGCGGCCACCGGATCCGCAGGCTTCGGCAGCCCCGCCCACCCCGGCATCCACCCACAGGCGCACCACGCCCAGCACAACCCGCTGCGCGACCTCGCCGAGAGCGCGCCCGCCCTCAACGGCGCCGACCTCGACGAACCCGCCCGGCCGGCATACCCCGACGTGCAGACTCAGATGGAGCTCGGCCCCGACCCGCTGAGCGGCGGCGAGAGCGGCCCCCTGCGTCTCCAGCAGCGTCCCGAGCCCAGCTCGCCCGGCGACACGCGACTCAACCCGAAGTACACGTTCGACACCTTCGTCATCGGCGCGAGCAACCGCTTCGCCCACGCGGCGGCGGTCGCGGTCGCCGAGGCGCCGGCGAAGGCGTACAACCCGCTCTTCGTCTACGGCGAGTCCGGTCTGGGCAAGACGCACCTGCTCCACGCGATCGGCCACTACGCGCGCACCATGTTCCCGAACGTGCGGGTGCGCTACGTGAACTCCGAGGAGTTCACCAACGACTTCATCAACAGCATCCGCGACGACAAGGCGAGCGCGTTCCAGAACCGCTACCGCAGCGTCGACGTGCTGCTCATCGACGACATCCAGTTCCTCCAGGGCAAGCTGCAGACCCAGGAGGAGTTCTTCCACACCTTCAACACGCTGCACAACGCGAACAAGCAGATCGTCATCACCAGTGACCTGCCGCCGCGTGAGCTGTCCGGCTTCGAGGACCGGATGCGCACCCGCTTCGAGTCGGGCCTGCTCACCGACGTGCAGCCGCCCGACCTCGAGACCCGCATCGCGATCCTGCGCAAGAAGGCGATCCAGGACCGCATGTCGGTGCCCGACGACGTGCTCGAGTACATCGCGACGAACTTCAGCACCAACATCCGCGAGCTCGAGGGGGCACTGATCCGCGTCACGGCGTTCAGCAACCTGAACCGCCAGCCGGTCGACCTGCCGCTCGCCGAGATCGTGCTCAAGGACGTGCTGCCGAACGAGACGCCCAACCAGGTGACCGCGGCGACGATCATGGCGGTCACGGCCGCCTACTACGCGGTGACGATCGAGGACCTCTGCGGCTCGAGCCGCTCGCGCCAGCTCGTGACGGCCCGCCAGATCGCGATGTACCTGTGCCGCGAGATGACCGACCTCAGCCTGCCGAAGATCGGTCAGCACTTCGGCGGCCGCGACCACACGACCGTCATGCACGCCGACCGCAAGATCCGCGAGCTCATGGGTGAGCGCCGCGCGATCTACAACCAGGTCACGGAGCTGACCAACCGCATCCGCCAGCAGTCCCACTGACGGCAGGGGCCGGTCGGCCCCGATGGCGTATGCCGTCAGCGCCGTCGCGCGGCGATGGTGGCGGTGAGCGCGTCGTCCCACGGGGTCGGGGCGATCCCGAAGGTCTGCTCGGTCAGGGCGGAGTCGAGCACGAACGGCCGTTCGAACTGGTGGCGCGTCTCGCGGACCTCGCGCATGAAGGGGACGACGAGTCCGGCTGCGGTTCCGAGCGGGCGGGGCAGAACGCGTACCTTGCGGGGCTTGACGCCGGCGAGCCGCGCGATGTCGCGGGCCGTCTCGTCGAACGTGCGCGGCGCCGAGGTCGGCACGTGCCAGGCCCGGCCCCAGGCGTCATCGCTCGTGTCGCTGGTCGCGACGCGGGCGGCGAGGGCGCCGACGTCGGGGACGTAGGTCCACGAGTGCGCCGCGTCGGCGCGGCCGACCGGCACGAAGGGCGGCCGGCCCGCGAGGAGCGCGTCCAGGATGACGTCGCCCAGATAGCTCGTGCGCGGCGTCGTGCCCGGGCCGAAGTAGTCGCTGGAGCGCAGCTCGGTGACGCGCAGGCGTCCGGCCTCGTGGCGGGCCAGCGCCTCGGCCCACATGTCGGCGCGAATCGCTCCCTTGTGCCCCGCGGGACGCAGCGGGGTGTCCTCACGCATGGGGGAGTCCACCCGGCCGTAGCCGTAGAGGTTGCCGATGATGACGAGCCCGGCGCCCGTGGCCTCGGCCGCGGCGAGCGTGGCGGCCGCGACGGGCGGCCAGTCGGTGTCCCAGGTGAGGTAGCTGGGCGGGTTGACGGCGTTGACGATGCTCGTCGCGCCGGTCGCAAGGCTCGTCAGGCGCCCGGCGTCGCCCGCGTCGGCGGCGACGACCTCGACGGCATCCGGGTTCGACGCCTCCCAGGGACGCTCGACCACCCGACCCGATCGGGACGCGAGCGTGACGGTGTGGCCCTGGGCGACGAGGGCGGCGGTCGTCGTGCGGCCGACGCCGCCGGCGCCGAGGACGAGGTGGTGGGTCATGGCGTCTCCTGGACAGTAAGTGTGAGCACCGCTCACATTCAAAGGGTGACGCACCAGCTCACAGAAATCAAGAGCAGTGCTCACATTTACGCAGCACTTCGTGGCAGGCTGGGCGCATGGACACCGCCGCCCGAGCCGCCCACGCCGCCCACGCCGCCCCCGCCGCGAAGCTCGGCAAGCGCGCCCGCAACCGGCGAGCCGTCGAGGCAGACATCCTCCGCGTCGCGCGCGAGCACCTGGCCACCTCCGGCGCGGCCGGGCTCAGCCTCCGAGCGGTGGCCCGCGACCTCGGCATGGTGTCGTCCGGCGTCTACCGCTACGTCGAGAGCCGCGACGAGCTGCTCACGAGGTTGATCGTGGACAGCTATCTCTCCCTCGCCGACGCGGTCCGGGCCGCGCACGACGCCGTCGACCCCGACGACCTGGGCGGTCGCTGGGACGCCCTCGGTCGCGCGCTGCGGACCTGGGCCCTCGAGCACCCGCACGACTTCGCCCTCATCTACGGCTCGCCCGTGCCCGACTACGACGCGCCCGCAGAACGCACGACCGAGGCCGGGACCGCCGTGATGGCCCTGCTCGTCACCCTGCTCGAGGACGCCCGCTCGGCACGACGTGTGCCCGAGGCGTCCGGACTCGGGATACCCGAGGCTCCCGCGACGGCAGCTCTGGGGGACCTGCTCGCGGATCCGATGTTCGCCGGCACGGGCATCGACCCCGCGATGCTGGCGCAGGGCGTCGCGGCGTGGACCCTGCTCCTCGGGGCGGTCACGAGCGAGGTCTTCTCGCAGCTGGGGCCTCTCCCCGACGCCCCCGCGCTCTTCGAGACGCTGCTCGGCGCGTCGCGCCACCTCGTGGTCACCGACGCTTCCGCGAACTAGTCCCTGCCCGTTGTCGGCACGGCTCCTGCCGCCTGCGTCCTCGGGACGTCCACATCTGTCCACAGTCTTTTCCACACCTGTGTGCACAGCGTGATCTCGCCGTGACCCGCCACTCCAGACGCCGCCGACAGATCCGCCGGAACGTTGTCCACCGGTTGTGGAAAACTCTGTGGAAGCGGAGCCGCTCTCCATGCACAGCTGACTAGTCACCAAGCATGGCAAAGCGGACATATGCCGTCCGCTCCTCCACACCGGCCTGTGGACGGGTGTGGACGACGCCGACCCGCCTGCGGACAAGCTCCCTCCTGGTTGTGGGGACGCTGTGCACCGCCGAAATCCGTCCACAGCCCGCGCCTGGCGCGGCTGTCGGGCGCCCACACCTCGTGCACATCCCTGGAGAGCCCCTGACCTGCGCGGACTCGCGTTGTCCACACAATCCACACCACCTATGACTATGACGAGACTCAAGTCGAGGAGATGAGCCCCGACAACGAGGGTCGGGACGAACGACCACGGGCGGCCGCCCAAACGGGTGATTTCGACCTGTCTGGTCATTCGGGGAGTGTCTGTGGTGTCAGTCACCGGCAGGCACTAGTGTCTGAGCCCCAATGACCTTCCCCGTCGAAGTGAGTGCACCGTGAAGTTTCGGGTTGAGCGAGACGTCCTGGCCGAGGCCGTGACCTGGGTGGCCCGTGGCCTGCCGGCCCGCCCGCCGGTCCCCGTGCTCGCGGGCGTGCTCGTCGACGCGAACGAGGACGGCACGCTCACCCTCTCCGCGTTCGACTACGAGGTGTCCGCGCGCATCACGGTGCCGGCCGACGTCGCCGAGTCCGGTCAGGTCCTCGTGCTCGGCCGTCTGCTCGCCGACATCTCGCGCAACCTGCCCAACAAGCCGATCGACGTCAGCACCGACGGCACGAAGGTCAACGTCGCCTGCGGCTCGTCCCGTTTCGCACTGCGCGAGATGCCCGTGGCCGACTACCCCACGCTTCCCGCGGCCCCCGAGACGAGCGGCACCATCGCGGGCGACGTCTTCACCCAAGCCGTCGCGCAGGTCTCCATCGCCGCCGACAAGGGCGACACCCTGCCGATCCTCACCGGCGTGCGCATGGAGATCGACGGCGACAAGGTCACCCTGCTCGCCACCGACCGCTACCGGCTCGCGATGCGCGAGCTCACGTGGAGCCCGTCCGCCACCGACGCCAACCACGTCGCGCTCATCCCGGCCCGCCAGCTCTCCGACACCGCCCGCGCGCTCGGCGCCTCCGGCTCGGTCGAGCTCGCGCTCGGCCACGGCGGCGACGGCCTCATCGGCTTCGAGGCCGGCCAGCGTCGAGCGACCACCCGACTGCTCGACGGCGAGTACCCGAAGGTCACCTCGATCTTCCCCACGTCGGTGGACACCGAGGCGGTCGTCGAGACGGCGGCCCTCGAGGAGGCGGTCAAGCGCGTGGCGCTCGTCGCCGAGCGCAACACCCCCGTGCTGCTCAAGTTCACCGACGGCCAGGTCGCGATCGAGGCCGGCACCGGCGACGACGCGCAGGCCTCCGAGGCCGTCGAGGCGACCCTCAACGGTCCCGACATCCAGATCGCGTTCAACCCGCAGTTCCTGCTCGACGGCCTGCACGCGGTCGGCACCGCCTGGAGCCGGCTCAGCTTCACCCAGCCCAGCCGGCCCGCCGTGCTGACCGGGCAGGCCGAGGCCGACTCCGAGCCCGACAGCAGCTACCGCTACGTGCTCATGCCGGTGCGCTTCGCGAGCTGAGCCGCCGTCGCCGACGTCGCCCATGGCGTACGCGATCGGTTGCGGGCGGAGGGCCACCCTCCACCCCGTGGGCGCCCTGCCGTCCGCACGGCGGCAGGCGTAGCCTCGAACCGCGCCACCAGATCGACCCCCGTCCTCCCGTCAGAAAGGCTCGCGACATGCAGCTCGGTCTCATCGGTCTCGGCAAGATGGGCGGCAACATGCGCGAGCGGTTGCGCCGCGCCGGTCACGAGGTCGTCGGGTTCGACTTCAACCCCGACGTGCGTGACGTCGGTTCGCTCCCCGAGCTCGTCCAGGCCCTCGAGGCACCCCGCGTCGTGTGGGTGATGGTCCCGGCGGGCGAACCGACCCGCCAGACGGTCGCCGAGCTCGGCGGCCTGCTCGAGCCGGGTGACCTCGTCATCGACGGCGGCAACTCGCGCTTCACCGACGACTTCGAGAACGCGAAGCTGCTCGGCGAGAAGCAGATCGGCTACGTCGACTGCGGCGTGAGCGGCGGCATCTGGGGCCTCGACAACGGCTACGGCCTGATGTGCGGCGGCGACGAGAAGTGGGTCGAGAAGGCGATGCCGATCTTCGACTCCCTGCGTCCCGAGGGCCCGCGCGAGGAGGGCTTCGTCCACGCGGGCGAGGTCGGCGCCGGGCACTACACGAAGATGGTCCACAACGGCATCGAGTACGGCCTCATGCACGCGTACGCCGAGGGCTACGAGCTGCTCGAGAAGAAGGACATCGTCAAGGACGTCCCCGGGGCGTTCAAGGCGTGGAGCCGCGGCACCGTCGTGCGGTCGTGGTTGCTCGACCTCATGGTCAAGGCCCTCGAGGACAACCCCCACCTCGACGACGTGTCCGACTACACCAACGACTCGGGCGAGGGTCGCTGGACCGTCGAGGAGGCCATCGCGCTCGGCGTTCCGATGCCGGTCATCTCGGCCTCGCTCTTCGCCCGTTTCGCCTCGCGCCAGCCGAGCTCGCCGACCATGCAGGCGGTCGCCGCACTGCGCGGCCAGTTCGGCGGCCACCAGGTGATGACCATCGCCGAGGGCGAGCAGCTGCGTCGCAAGACCGGCGACGAGGGCTCGACCCACCCGGCGCCCGCCCCCGAGCAGCCCGGCTCGGCGGCGCACGACGCCGCGAACGCCGGGCCCTCCTCGGGCACCGGCTCCACCTCCTGACCTCCCGTGGCGCGTCCGGCGACGGCACCCGCGTCGACGCCGCACGCGGCCGCCCTCGAGAAACCAGCCGACCTGACGTGCACGTCCGCCACCTGACCCTCAAGGACTTCCGCAGCTACCCGAGCGCCGAGCTCGCGCTGACGCCCGGGGTGACGACGCTCGTCGGCCTCAACGGACAGGGCAAGACCAACCTCGTCGAGGCGGTCGGCTACCTCGCCACGCTCGGCTCGCACCGGGTCGCGACCGACCAGCCGCTCGTGCGGTTCGGCGCGGCCCAGGCGATCGTGCGGGGCGCGATCGTGCGTGACGAGCGCGAGACCATGGTCGAGCTCGAGATCACGCCGGGCCGCGCGAACCGGGCCCGGCTGGGTCGCTCCCCCGTGTCGCGGCCGCGCGACGTGCTCGGCACGGTCCGCACGGTGCTCTTCGCCCCCGAGGACCTCGCCCTGGTCAAGGGCGACCCGTCCGAGCGGCGCCGGTTCCTCGACGAGCTGCTCGTCCAGCGCCAGCCGCGCTGGTCAGGGGTGCGCTCCGACTACGACAAGATCCTCAAGCAGCGCAACGCCCTGCTGAAGTCGGCGGCCCCGGTGCTGCGCAAGGGGGGCCGGCGCCAGCCCCGCCCCGGCGACCCGCCGCTCGACGAGGCCCGGGAGTCGGCGCTGCACACCCTCGTCGTCTGGAACGACCACCTCTCGACCGTCGGCGCACAGCTGGTATATGCGCGGTTGCGCCTGCTGCGCGACCTCGTGCCCGACCTGTCCGAGTGCTACGACGCCGTCAGCGCCGTCGCGTCGAACGCCCGCGCCACCTACCGCAGCTCGCTGCACGAGGACCTCGCCAAGCGTCTCGCCGAGGGGGAGGTCCCCGAGATCGACGAGCTGCGCGCCGGCATGCTCGAGACCCTCGAGCAGGTGCGCCCCAACGAGATCGAGCGCGGCATCACCCTCGTCGGACCCCACCGCGACGACCTGGTGCTCTCGCTCGGCGACCTGCCGGCCAAGGGCTATGCCAGCCACGGCGAGTCCTGGAGCTTCGCGCTGGGACTCAAGCTCGCGGCCTTCCGGCTGCTGCGCCGCGACCTCGGCGACGACCCCGTGCTCGTGCTCGACGACGTCTTCGCCGAGCTCGACTCCGGCCGGCGTGAGCGGCTGGCCGCGCTCGTCGCCGACTGCGAGCAGGTGCTCATCACCGCGGCCGTGGGCGCCGACGTGCCCGACGTGCTCCGCGAGAGCGGCACCACGTATGCCGTCGTGCTCGGTCAGGTCGGGCCGGTCGGTGGCGCTGCGGTGCCTGAGGCGGGGCACGATCCCGTGGCTGCCATCCACCCCGTCGACGCCGTCGGCGCCGTCGACCCGGTCGTCTCTGCTGAATCCGAGACCGTCGTGACCTCCGAGGCGGACGACGATGCCTGACGACGAGCCGCAGCCGGAGGCGGCGACGCCGTCGGGAGAGGACGCCTCGCCCGAGGAGGCGCCCACGCCGACCGACGAGCAGACCCGCATCGCCGACGCGGCGGCGTCGGCTCTGGCCCGGGCGCGCGCCGCGGCTGCCGACAAGGGGCTGCGGCCGGGCATGAAGCCCCGCAAACGTCGCCGCCCGATCGGCCGCGCGCCGGTGCTCTCCGGCTCCGCGCGTGACGGGCGCGACCCCTCGCTGCTCGGCGACCAGCTCGACCGGCTGCTCCTCGACCGCGGCTGGAAGGTCGACGTCGCCGTCGGCTCCGTCATGGGTCGCTGGCCCGAGATCGTCGGTCCCGACATCGCCGGCCACGTCACGCCTCAGACCTTCGTCGACGGTGTGCTGACCGTGCAGGCCGACTCGACCGCCTGGGCCACCCAGATGCGCCTGCTCGCGTCGTCGCTGCTGGCCCGCATCGACGAGGAGATCGGCGCAGGCGCGGTGAGCGAGCTGCGGGTCGTCGGGCCGAGCGCGCCGTCGTGGAGCCGTGGCGGTCGGCGCTCCCCCGACTCCCGGGGTCCTCGCGACACCTACGGCTGACGGCCCACGTCGAGTGCTCACTTCCCGACGGTCTGCGCGTCGGAAACTGAGCACTCGACCGGGAAAGGGGGCCGGGTCCTGTGGGTCGAGTGCTCACTTCCCGACGCCAAGTTCCGGTCGAGTGCTCACTTCCCGACGGCAGGGCCGCGCCGACGGGCGGCTGTCGGTGATCCGTCGCAGACTGTCGTCATGACCCAGACGCCGCGCTGCACGATCGTCCCGCCGTACATCCTCGAGGCGTTGGCGGCGAGCGACGAGCCCGCCGTGGCGGAGCATGCCCGCGAGGCGCTGCAGCACGACGAGCACCTGCGCGCGACGCGCCGCACGCCGACGGCACGCCCCACCGGCAAGCGACCCCCGCGGCGCAAGCACGGCGCCGAGGCTCACGGCACCGGCCCCCACCGCACGATCTCCGACGCCAAGGGCACCCAGACGACGCCCGGCACCGAGGTGCGCGCCGAGGGCGCGCCGGCCTCCGACGACGACGCGGTCAACGAGGCCTACGACGGGCTCGGCGCCACGTGGGAGCTGTGGTCGCAGGCGTACTCCCGCGACTCGCTCGACGGCAAGGGGATGCCGCTGCTCGCGACCGTCCACTACGGCCGCAACTACGACAACGCCTTCTGGGACGGCTCGCAGATGGTGTTCGGCGACGGCGACGGGGTCATCTTCGAGCGGTTCACCAAGAGCGTCGACGTCATCGGGCACGAGCTCGCCCACGGGGTCACCGAGCACACGGCCGGCCTGCTCTACCAGGGTCAGTCGGGCGCGCTGAACGAGTCGATCTCCGACGTCTTCGGCGTGCTCGTCAAGCAGCACCAGCTCGGCCAGAGCGCCGAGGCGGCCGACTGGCTCGTCGGCGCCGACCTGCTGGCCCCGTCGGTCAAGGGCCGGGCGCTGCGCGACATGCGTGAGCCCGGCACCGCCTACGACGACCCACGGCTCGGCAAGGACCCGCAGCCGGCGCACATGGACGACTTCGTCGACACCGACGACGACAACGGCGGCGTCCACATCAACTCCGGCATCCCCAACCGCGCGTTCGTGCTCGCCGCGCTCGCGATCGGCGGCAACGCCTGGGAGGCAGCGGGTTCGATCTGGTATGCCGTCGTGTCGGGTGACGGCATCAAGGCCGACTGCGACTTCGCCACCTTCGCCGGCCTCACCGTGGCCGCGGCGGGCACGGCCCACGGCGACGGCTCCTCCGAGCAGCAGGCGGTGCGTTCGGCGTGGGAGCAGGTCGGCGTGCTGGCCGCGGACGCCGGGGACGCTGCCGGGAGCGCCGGGAGCCCCGGGAGCGCCGGCAGGTCCGGCCGGCCGGACCGGTCGGCTCCCGATCCGGGCCAGGGCGACGGTCACGGCACTCCGCCCGGCCCCGACGCCCACGTGCTGCTGCGCCGCACCGGGGGCTTCGCCGGCCAGGTGCGCGAGCGTCAGATCGCCCTCGGTGAGCTGTCCGAGCGAGACGCCAAGGACTGGCAGCACCTCCTGGCCGCCCCGACGCTCCAGCGCATCGCAGCCTCGACCGAGCGCACCCACCCCGACGCGTACATCTACTCCGTCGTGTGCGACGAGGCCGGGTGCGACGTGACGATCCAGGAGCCGCACCTGCCCGAGGCGATCCACTCCCTCTTCGAGCGCACCCTCTCCGAGGGCTGAGCAGTCCTCAGTTGTCCGCCACGACGTAGGGCCCGGGCTCATCGGGGACGTCGGGGTTCGGCAGGGGACGCGACGCGCCGACCACCTCGCAGGTGCCGTCCAGACCGCACCGCTGGAGGTTGCGCCGCGTGCCGTTCCAGACCTGGACGGTGAGCTGCTGGTCGGCGCCCAGGCGCGCGTCGACGATCTCGTCGGCGCCCATCTCGGGGCCGCCGGCCTGCAGCACGACCACGCCGTCGGCCACTCGGACGACCACCAGGCTGCCGAACGTCCAGTCGCGGAAGCCGTCGACGTGGCCGTTCGCCAGGAGGTACTGGCCGTCGTCCGAGAACCCGAGCATCTGCAGCGGCCCGCAGAGACGCCAGATCTCGCGGCCCGTGGCGAGGTCGACCAGCATCTGGCAGCTCTTCGAACCGTCACCGCCCGCGTCGCCGCCCACGAACGACAGGCCGAGCCCCGAGGGCGCGTTGACGAACGACAGCTCACCCTCGAGCGAACGCACGGCCCCGGTCTCGACGTCCCAGGCGATGGAGCGGCCCGTGCCGGGTCGAGCCGCGTAGGCCGTCGTGCCGACGAGACCGGCCGGGGAGTACCCGGCGTCGGACGTCGATCGCGGCTTCAGGCTGGCGATCGGCTTCCCGGAGCTGTCGGCGTAGACGAGGTTGCCGTCGGCATCGCCGGCCAGCACGTGAGCGCCGTCGTCACCGACCCGGGGTCGCTGCTGCGAGGAGGCGATCACCGCGCGCTTGTGCCCGTCGGCGCCGACGACCGTGTGGCCGTCCGGTCCGCTGACGAGGACGCCGTCCCCGAGGCGGGCGACGTAGTCGGTCGTGCGGAGCTCCTCCGGCAGCCGGATCGTCGTGGTCCCCTGGTGGTAGGTGCCGTCCACGAGATAACCCACTGCCGTGGTGCCCGTCACCGGGCCGCTCGCCGGTCGCAGGGACGCGGCTCCGGGGGCGCCCGTCGCCCTGATGGTCGGGATGCTCGTCGGTGTGGGTGCGGTCGAGGCGGTCCGGCTCGGCGGGGGCGCCTCGGTGGTCCGGCCCGTCGTGGACTGGGACTGGGTGGGCCCGGCAGGGATCGTGGTCGCCGGGTCGCGGTTCAGCGAGCCGACGGAGACGGGCACCGCGACGGCGAGCACGAGCCCCGCCCCGAGCACGGCGGCGCCCAGCTTGCGGCGGCGGTTGGAACGGTCGCGGGCGATGGCGCGCTCCGCGAGGTCGGCGACGACGCGTACGCCCTCGCTCTGCCGGTCGAGCGCGGACTTCAGCTCCGGGTCGAAGTGGCTCATGCGGTGGCCTCGCTCATCCTGCTCCGCAGCGCGGAGATCGCGCGGCTCGTGTGGCTCTTGACGGTGCCGACGGAGCACCCCAGCACGTCGGCGGTCTGGGCCTCGGACAGGTCCTCGTAGTAGCGCAGCACGATGGCCGCGCGCTGCTGGGTCGGCAGTCCCTGGACGTGGCGCCACAGGTCGAGCGACTCGGAGGCGTCGAGCCCGGCAGGGGTAGGCGGGTCGAGCACCTCGATCACGTGGCTGCCGGGCGACTCGTGCCGCCGCAGCGTCCGGCGCCAGCGGGAGTTGTTCTCGTTGACCATGATCCGGCGCACGTAGGCGTCGGGCAGCTCGACCGCGCGCACGCGGTCCCAGTTGCGGTAGACCTTCGCCAGCGCGTTCTGGAGCAGGTCGTCCGCATGGTCGCGGTCGCCGGTCAGCAGGTACGCGAGCCGGGCGAGTGCCTGCTCGCGGGCGCGCACGTAGGCCGTGAAGTCGGCCCGGCGCTCGGCGTCGTCCATCCGTGGTCTCCCCTGTCCCGTCCCACCCGGCGGTTGCCGGCACACATCAGAACACCCGGGAGGCTCGCCGGGTTGTCGCGGACGGCGACCGATTTCCGGGGTCCCGCCCCGCTTGCCGAAATCGGGCGAACTCTTTACGAATCCTTGCCGGTCGCGGCGCCCGCGCGGTGGTTGCCTGTGTCGTCGCCACCACCTCGCCCGAGGTTCCCCTCGAGCTCCTTCCCTGAAAGGTCGACATGCGTCGCTCACCCTTCGTCGCCCGCGTCACCGTCCCTGTCGCGGTCGTCGCCGCGGCAGGCGCCCTGCTCTGCACCGCCGGCACCGGATCGGTCGCGGCTGCCCTGCCGACGGCCGCCACCGCGGTCTCAGCGGCCTCGGCCGCCCTGCCCGCCGATCTCACCCTCGTCCAGGTGCGCCAGAGCCTGCTCGGGTCGCACACCTGGTACGCCCAGACCTACCGCGGCGTGCCGGTGCTCGGCGGTTTCTACGCCGTGCACTCGACGGGTGCGACGTCCTCCGTCGACGACGGCCGCAAGACGGTGAGCGGCCTCGCCTCCGTGACTCCCGGCCTGGCCCGGGCCGCCGCGGCCACCGCGGCCAAGGCCCACGGCAACGCCCGTTCGACCCGGCTCGTCGTCGTGCCCGGTGCCTCCGGCGCTCCGGCGACGCTGGCCTACGAGGTGACCACCGACCAGGACAAGCAGGTCCTCGTCGACGCACGCAGCGGCAAGGTCGCGAAGGTCACCGACGAGCGCCGGCTCGCGACCGGCTCCGGCAAGGTCTTCGACCCGAACCCGGTCGTGGCCCTGCAGAACGAGTCGCTCAAGGACTCCGCCAACGCCGACTCCGCCGTTCCGGCGACTGCGTACAAGACGGTGACGCTCGCGAACCTCGACGGGTCCGGCTACCTGCGCGGCGCGTACGCGACGGTCGTGAACGGCGCCAAGGGCAAGAACCCGGCCGCCTTCTCGTCGACGAACACCTTCGACTTCACGCGCAGCGACAGCCGGTTCGAGCAGGTCAACAGCTACTACGCGGTCGACCGGGTGCAGACCTACATCCAGTCGCTCGGCTTCACGAACGTCAACAACGAGGCTCAGGACCTCAGCGTCAACACGACGACGCAGGACAACTCCTGGTACACCCCGAGCCAGGACACCATCACCATCGGCACCGGTGGCGTCGACGACGGTGAGGACCAGGAGGTCGTGTGGCACGAGTACGGCCACGCCGTCCAGGACGACCAGGTGCCGGGCTTCGGTGCGAGCAACGACGGCGGCGCCATCGGTGAGGGCTTCGGCGACTACCTCGCCGCCACGATGTCGCAGGCGAACTCGACGGACACGGCGACGACCCCGTGGGCGTGCGTCATGGACTGGGACTCGACGAGCTACACGTCGAGCACGCCCCACTGCATCCGCCGCCTCGACACCGCCAAGACCGTCGCGAACCGCACGGGCGAGGTGCACGACGACGGCGAGATCTGGAGCCACGCCCTCTGGGACATGAACAAGGGCCTCGGCCGCGACAAGGCGACCCGGATCATCCTCGAGGCGCAGTTCGGCTACTCCCCCACCACGACGTGGGCCGCCGCCGCGCAGAAGACGGTCGACACGGCCTCCGCGCTCTACGGCGCGACCGACGCCGCCACCGTGCGCGCCGCCTTCCAGGCCCGCGGGATCCTCTGACGGGTCCCGTCGGCGGGGTGACGCACCACCTCTTGCGTATGCCGGGAGGCCGGGTTCCGCTGGGACCCGGCCTTCCGGCATACCTCGTGGGAAGAGTGGTGTCGAGGCGCGAAGGGACCTGTGGACGGTGCGTGACGGGGGCGTCCGGGAGCGGGAGAATGGCCCGTGTGCCCAGCGCGACGGCTGCGAACGGTGCGGCCCGTGAGAAGGCGTCACAGGCGCGCTGGGGGGCCGGGTCGTGACTCCCCCCTCGGATGACGGGGGGTACGGGCCGGAAAATGGCCGTTCCGCGCGTCTGAGGGCACGGTTCCCCCTCGCGGACCGTTAGAATGATGAGGTTGCGGCTCGACGTCACGTCGAGCCGCCCGCATGAGGTCTGACCGCACGGTCAGACAGGGTCACAGAGGAGAGACGTGTCCGACGCCGACGAGCCGACCACCACCAGCACCACCCCGAGCCCCGCGGGCTCCACAGACTCGGTTCCCGACTCGACCAACGGCTCGGCACCCGCACCCGCACCCGCACCGGCGCCGACTCCCGCCGCCCCTGCGGACACCCGACCCAACGGCGTCGACTACGACGCCAGCGCGATCACCGTCCTCGAGGGTCTCGAGGCCGTGCGCAAGCGTCCGGGCATGTACATCGGGTCGACGGGCCCGCGCGGCCTGCACCACCTCGTCTACGAGATCGTCGACAACTCCGTCGACGAGGCGCTCGCCGGCTACGCCACGCACATCGACGTGACCCTGCTCGCCGACGGCGGCGTGCGGGTCAAGGACAACGGGCGCGGCATCCCCACCGACATCCACCCGGTCGAGAAGATCAGCGCGGTCGAGCTCGTGCTCACGCAGCTGCACGCCGGCGGCAAGTTCGGTGGCGGCGGCTACAAGGTGTCGGGAGGCCTGCACGGCGTCGGCTCCTCCGTGGTCAACGCGCTCTCGACGACCCTCAAGGCCGCGGTGCGCCAGAAGGGCCACGTGCACCGGATGAGCTTCACCATGGGTGTGCCCGACGGGCCGCTCAAGCCGGAGGAGGCCACCGACGAGACCGGCACGACGATCACGTTCTGGGCCAACCCCGACATCTTCGAGTCCGTCGACTACGACTTCGAGACGCTGCGGGCCCGCTTCCAGCAGACCGCCTTCCTCAACAAGGGCCTGACGATCACCCTCGTCGACGAGCGCATCGAGCAGGCCGAGGACGACGCCGTCGACCTCGACGGCGTCGACAACGAGGTCACCGAGGTCGAGGAGTCGGGCGACAACGGCCACGCCCCCACCGGGGGCGAGCCCAAGAAGGTCAAGGCGAAGAAGGTCACCTACCGCTACGACGGAGGCCTGGTCGACTACGTCAACCACATCAACAGCAGCAAGCGCAGCGAGCCCGTGCACCCCGACGTCATCTCCCTCGAGGTCGAGGACGGCGACCGCATGCTCTCGCTCGAGCTGGCGATGCAGTGGACCACCGCCTACTCCGAGTCGGTGCACACCTACGCCAACAACATCAACACCCACGAGGGCGGCACCCACGAGGAGGGCTTCCGCGCGGCGCTGACCAAGCTCGTCAACGAGTTCGCCCGCAAGCAGAACCTCCTCAAGGAGAAGGACGAGAACCTCACCGGCGACGACGTCCGCGAGGGCCTCACCGCGGTCATCTCGGTCAAGCTCGGTGAGCCGCAGTTCGAGGGCCAGACGAAGACCAAGCTCGGCAACTCCGAGGTCAAGGGCTTCGTGCAGCGCGCCATGACCGACGAGTTCGGCCACTGGCTCGAGGCGCACCCCAACGAGGGCAAGGACATCGTCCGCAAGTCGGTGCAGGCCGCAGCCGCCCGCATGGCGGCCCGCAAGGCGCGCGAGGCGACTCGCCGCAAGGGCCTGCTCGAGTCGGGCGGCCTGCCGGGCAAGCTCAAGGACTGCCAGAGCAAGGACCCCAGCATCTCCGAGGTCTTCATCGTCGAGGGCGACAGCGCCGGCGGCTCGGCCACGCAGGCGCGCAACCCGCACACCCAGGCGATCCTCCCGATCCGCGGCAAGATCCTCAACGTCGAGAAGGCGCGCATCGACAAGATCCTCGCCAACAACGAGGTCCAGGCGCTCATCTCGGCGTTCGGCACCGGCATCGGCGAGGACTTCGACATCGAGAAGGCGCGCTACCACAAGATCGTGCTGATGGCCGACGCCGACGTCGACGGCATGCACATCCGCACGCTGCTGCTGACCCTGCTCTTCCGCTTCATGCGCCCGCTCATCGAGGCCGGCTACGTCTACCTGGCGCAGCCGCCGCTCTTCCGCCTGCGCTGGAGCAACGCCGACCACCAGTTCGCCTACTCCGACAAGGAGCGCGACGGTCTCAAGAAGCTCGGCGAGGAGAAGGGCTGGCGCCTGCCGAAGGACAACCCGATCCAGCGCTACAAGGGCCTCGGCGAGATGAACTACCAGGAGCTCGGCGAGACGACGATGGACCAGAACTCCCGGACGCTGCTGCAGGTGACCCTCGACGACGCCGCCAAGGCCGACGAGGTCTTCGCGGTGCTCATGGGTGAGGACGTCGAGTCCCGTCGCACGTTCATCCAGAAGAACGCGCACGACGTGAAGTTCCTCGACATCTGACCGCCGCCGTATGCCGGCCGCCACGTTCCACGTGAAACGTCGCCACCCGGCATACGTCCTCTACTGCACGAATCTGACTGAGAGACAAAGGGATCTGACGTGAGCGACGACCTGCCTCCCACCAACGGGGACGACGTCACCGAGCCTTCCGAGGAGAACGTCGACGCACGCGCGGTCATCGCGCGTGAGCCCGGCGAGCACGACCGGGTCGAGCCGATCGACCTCAACACCGAGATGCAGCGCAGCTACATCGAGTACGCGATGTCGGTCATCGTGTCCCGTGCGCTGCCCGACGTGCGCGACGGCCTCAAGCCCGTGCACCGCCGCATCGTCTACGCGATGTACGACGGTGGCTACCGCCCCGACCGCGGCTTCAACAAGTGCGCGCGCGTCGTCGGCGACGTCATGGGTCACTACCACCCGCACGGTGACAGCGCGATCTACGACGCGCTCGTGCGCCTCGTGCAGGACTGGTCGCTGCGCTACCCGCTCGTGCAGGGTCAGGGCAACTTCGGCTCGCGCGGCAACGACGGCGCGGCCGCCCCGCGCTACACCGAGTGCCGGATGGCTCCGATCGCCATGGAGATGGTGCGGGACATCGAGCAGGACACCGTCGACTTCGTCCCGAACTACGACGGCAAGACGATGCAGCCGGCCGTGCTGCCGAGCCGCTTCCCGAACCTGCTCGTCAACGGCTCGGCCGGCATCGCCGTCGGTATGGCGACGCAGATCCCGTCGCACAACCTGCGCGAGGTCGCGGCGGGTGCGCAGTACTACCTGTCGAACCCTGAGATCTCCCGCGAGGAGCTGCTCGAGGCGCTCCTCGGCATCATCAAGGGGCCCGACTTCCCCACCGGCGCGCTCATCATGGGCCACCGCGGCATCGAGGACGCCTACCGCACCGGCCGTGGCTCGATCATCATGCGGGCGGTCGTCAACGTCGAGGAGATCCAGAACCGCCAGTGCCTGGTCGTGACGGAGCTGCCCTACCAGGTCAACCCCGACATGCTGGCGCTCAAGATCGCCGACCTCGTCAAGGACGGCAAGATCGCCGGCATCTCCGACATCCGTGACGAGACGTCAGGTCGCACGGGTCTGCGCATCGTCATCGTGCTCAAGCGCGATGCCGTGGCCAAGGTCGTGCTCAACAACCTCTACAAGCACACGCAGCTGCAGACGACGTTCGGCGCGAACATGCTCGCCCTCGTCGACGACGTGCCGCGCACGCTGCCGCTCGACGGCTTCATCCGGCACTGGGTCGACCACCAGATCGAGGTCATCGTCCGGCGCACGCAGTTCCGCCTCAACAAGGCCGAGCAGGAGATCCACATCCTGCGCGGCCTGCTCAAGGCGCTCGACATGCTCGACGAGGTCATCGCCCTCATCCGCGGGTCGCGCACCGTCGAGATCGCTCGCGAGGGTCTCATCGAGCTGCTCGCCATCGACGAGACGCAGGCCAACGCGATCCTCAACATGCAGCTGCGCCGCCTCGCCGCCCTCGAGCGCGAGAAGCTGCAGCAGGACCACGACGCGCTGCAGGCCCTCATCGACGAGTACACCGCGATCCTCGCCTCGCCGTTGCGCCAGCGCGAGATCGTCTCGGAGGAGCTGCAGGCGATCGTCGACAAGTACGGCGACGAGCGACGCACCGAGATCATCCCGTTCGACGGCGACATGTCGATGGAGGACCTGATCCCCGAGGAGGACGTCGTCGTCACGATCACCCGCGGCGGCTACGCCAAGCGCACCCGGGTCGACCAGTACCGCTCGCAGAAGCGCGGCGGCAAGGGCGTGCGCGGCGCGACGCTGCGCGGCGAGGACGTCGTCGAGCACTTCTTCACCACGACGACGCACCACTGGCTGCTCTTCTTCACCAACCTCGGCCGCGTCTACCGGGCCAAGGCGTACGAGCTGCCCGAGGGCTCGCGCGACAGCAAGGGCCAGCACGTGGCCAACCTGCTCGCGTTCCAGCCCGGCGAGCAGATCGCCCAGGTGCTCGCGATCCGGGACTACGAGGCGGGCGACTACCTCGTGCTCGCGACGAAGGCCGGCCTCGTCAAGAAGACCCGGCTCGCCGATTACGACTCGAACCGCTCGGGCGGCCTCATCGCCGTCAACCTCCGCGAGGGTGACGAGCTCGTCGGCGCGGGCCTCGCCTCGAACCGCGACGACCTGCTGCTCGTCTCGCGCAAGGGCCAGTCGGTGCGCTTCACGGCCACCGACGAGGCGCTGCGCCCGATGGGCCGGTCGACCTCCGGCGTCACCGGCATGAAGTTCCGCGACGGCGACGACCTGCTCGCCATGTCCGTCGTCGAGGAGGGCGAGAGCCCCGACGTCTTCGTCGTCTTCGAGAACGGCCTCGCCAAGCGCACGCCCGTGTCGGAGTACCGCCTCCAGGGCCGCGGCGGCCTCGGCATCAAGGTCGCGAAGCTGTCGGAGAAGGGCGGCGACCTCGTCGGCGCCCTCACCGTCGTCGAGACCGACGAGGTCATGGTCGTCATGGAGAAGGGCAAGATCGTCCGCTCGCGTGTCGACGAGGTACGCCACACCGGCCGTTCGTCGCAGGGCGTGAAGTTCGCGACGCCCGACAAGGGCGACTCGATCGTGGCCGTCGCTCGCAACGCCGAGTCGGCCACCGCCGTCGAGGAGATCGAGGCCGGGGAGCCCGTCGACCAGCCGTCCGGCACGGGAGCGCCCGCTACGGTTCCCGCCGATGATGGCGTACCGTCGGACGAAACCTCGACTGACGAGGGCGGTTCGTCCGAGGACGACAACGGAGGTGACGCATGAGCACGACCAGTTCCGAGGGGTCGTTCGGCAAGGCCGGCTTCGGCGCCGGCTCGTCGCGCGGCTCAGGCAGCGGCAAGAGCGCCACCTCGAGCGGCAGCTCGGCCAGTCCGAGCACGGGCTCGGGCAGCGGATCCGGGTCCGACTCCGGCGCGTCGGGCGGCTCGACGAACGGCTACTACGGGTCGGGCGGGGCGGCATACGCCTCCGGATCAGGCTCGTCGGGCTCGACCGGAAGCACGTCGGGTGCGTCCGTCGGCGACACGACCACGTCGCTCTCGCGCGGAGCCGTGACCACGCGTACGGCCCCGACCCAGAAGGTCGGTGCTGCACCGGGCCGTCCCGCCGGCGCCGCAGGCACGGTGCCCCGCAAGCACAAGGGTCCCCGTCGGGTCCGCCTCGCTGTGGCGCGCGTCGACCCCTGGTCGGTCATGAAGATGAGCTTCCTGCTCTCGGTGGCGCTCGGCATCGCCGGCGTCATCCTCACGGCCGTGCTGTGGATGATCCTGTCGACGATGAACGTCTTCACCGACATCGAGGGCGTGCTGCAGTCGCTGCAGACGACGACCTCGGACCCGTTCTCGATCAAGGACTACGTCGGCTTCGGCCGGGTCGTGTCGCTGTCGATCGTCATCGGCGTCATCGACGTCATCCTGATGACCGCCATCGCGACCGTCATGGCGTTCCTCTACAACATCTGCTCGGCCCTCGTCGGCGGCGTGCAGCTCACCCTGACGGACGACTGACGTCGCCCGACGCGGCTTGATGTGCCCGCGGATCGCAGCCGTTTTGTAGGTTCGCGGGGCCATCGGGTAACGTTTCCCCTCGCGTCCGGTCGTCACCTCTGACGGGGTCGATCTGGCGCGCGAAGGTGACGATGGGCCTATAGCTCAGACGGTTAGAGCGCTTCCCTGATAAGGAAGAGGTCGGAGGTTCAAGTCCTCCTAGGCCCACCATCACCGCCACTTCGGAGAGGATCTCGAATGCTCAAGCGTCTCGCCCTCATCGGTGGCGCGGTCGCCGGCCTCGTGCTCCTGCGCAAGAAGGCCAAGCAGCAGCAGGCCGAGCAGGACCTGTGGACGCAGGCCACCGACGACGTGCAGGCACCGGTCGTCCCGGCCCCCGCCTCGCCCTCGGCGAACGGCCAGGCCACCAGCGCGAGCTGACCTCCTCCCATCCAGGGGCCATGGCGCAATTGGTAGCGCACCTGCTTTGCAAGCAGGGGGTTAGGGGTTCGAGTCCCCTTGGCTCCACCACCTCCCACCCCACTAGATGCTGGCCGACGCGCAGTCGGCAAAGAATGGGACCGATCCTGACAAACCGGATGACTACCTGCGGTTGTCATCGCCGACCTCGCTTCTGTCGTTGAGGGCCGGGAAGACGGTGTCCATCACGCTGGCCCCGGACTCGAGCCCCGGGCGCAGCTTGTGCCAATAGACCAGCTCGCTTGGCCGCTGTGCACGAGTGGCCCGCAGGCGCGAGATCTCCTCGGTGGCCCACCCGCGCTCGAGAGGATCGACCCGAGCGAGTGCCGCAGTTCGTAAAGATTGGAGCCCTTTGCAGAGCCGGAGCGGCCGACGAGCGTGTGCGCCCGGTCAGAGGCAGCAGCCAGGGTGCCGTCCGGACGTCGACAGGGGCCGCGTACACGAGGACATCGAAGGGCGCCAAAGCTGCACAAACAGGCCCGAGATGGTCGCCCAAAACGAGGACGTACTCGACGGTCGAAGGCGAGAGGGCCCGGCATCGGAAAGAGCGCGCCGGCGCGGCAGCAGCCAAGGCGAGCGCGGCCGAAGGAAGACGCCACAAGCGGTGACCGAGCAGAGTCGCCGATGGACCTACACCGGCGAGGAGAGATCGCGCGCAGGGCGGAGGTGGACAATCTGGAGCGGTTGGCCACGCTGCCCGACAGGCCGCACTACCGGGTCAGGATCGCCCAGTGCCGGCGAGCGCAACGACGCCACGAGAACCGCTCAACCGGACCGGCAGCCCACCGCTCGTGCGAGGCTAACCACCGCCGAACCCCACCACCGGCACGCCCGCGGGCGCAATCCAGACAAGGTCAGCAGCCGAATCACTTCCGGCTGAGCACCATGAAGCAGCCGCTCGACCGCGGTTCGTCGAGGTCTCCTCGATCCACGGCAGCCCGGCACGTTTGCAACGTGCCTTCCAGAGGGTCAGCTGCGATCCTGCCCAACGTTGCCTTTGGGGGCTCCTCCCAAGTCGCTAGGCCTGCCTCCCAGCTGAGTGGCGCGGCGATCATAAGGCTTGTTCAGGGCGAAGACCCAAGTGCCCTTATGCCGACTCATCGCGAGCGAGTGCGCGCTCTGTCGACGGCACCTGAAAACTGACCCCCTGACGGCAGGTGAAAACTGACCCCCTGCCGGATCCTGTCCTCAACTGCGAGGGCGGGAGGAAGCGGGTGTTGTCTGTGGAGGACTGGGCTGAGATCCGTCGACTGCACAAGGCCGAGGGGATGCCGATCAAGGTGATCGCGCGGACCATGGGCTGCTCGAAGAACACGGTGAAGAAGGCGTTGTCCGCGTCCGGGCCGCCGTCCTACTCCCGGGCGCCGTCCGGGTCGGTGGTCGACGCGGTGGAGCCGTTGATCCGCGAGTACCTGCAGGGCTGGCCGAGCATGCCTGCGACGGTGATCGCCGAACGGATCGGCTGGGAGCACTCGATCCGGGTGCTGCGCGACCGGGTCACCGAGCTGCGGCCGGCGTACCTGCCGCCGGACCCCGCCTCCCGCACCAGCTACGAGCCGGGTGAGCTGGCCCAGTTCGACTTCTGGTTCCCCGACATCCGGCTCCCGGTCGGGGCCGGGCAGCACCGCACCGCGACTGGCCTGCCGGTGTTGACGATGGTGTCGGGGTACTCCCGCTGGCGCTGCGCGGTCCTGGTCCCGACCCGCGGCGAGCAGGACCTGTACGCCGGGTGGTGGCAGCTCCTGAACGTCCTCGGCGCGGTCCCACGGGCGTTGGTGTGGGACGGGGAAGGCGCGGTCGGGCGGTGGCGGGCCCGGCAGCCGGAGCTGACCGGGGCCTGTCAGGCCTTCCGCGGGGTGCTCGGCGCGAAGGTCGTGATCTGTAAGCCGGCCGACCCGGAGGCCAAGGGCATGGTCGAGCGGTTCCACGACCACCTCGAGCGTTCGTTCCTGTCCGGGCGCACGTTCGCTTCCCCGGCCGACTTCAACACCCAGCTGAGCGCGTGGGTGGCACGCACGAACAGCCGGCACATGCGGGTGCTGGGGTGCCGGCCTGCGGACCGGGTCGAGCCCGACAAGGCGGCGATGATGCCGCTGCCGCCGGTGGCTCCAGTTACCGGCTGGCACGCCAGCACCCGGCTGCCGCGGGACCACTACGTCCGCCTGGACAGCAACGACTACTCGGTCCACCCGGGCGCGGTCGGGCGCCGCGTGGAGGTGGCCGCCGGCCTGGAACGGGTGGTCGTGACCTGTGACGGGAATGTCGTGGCGGACCATCCCCGCTCCTGGGCGAAACACCAGTCCTTCACCGATCCCGCTCACGCGACCGCGGCCGCCGCGATGCGACGCGCGCACATCGCCGCGGCCCGGCCACCCCAGCACGCCGAGGTGCAGGTCCGGGACCTGGCCAGCTACGACACCGCCCTCGGCACCGACGGCACCGACGGCACCGGGCTGGACGCTGCCGGAAGCGGGGTGGCGTGATGACCAGCCGTCCGGTCAGGACCTCGGGCACGACCACGGCGGGCACGACCGAGCCGGCCGCTGGTCCGGGACGGCCCGGGCGTGACGTGAGCAGCGAGCTGGCGTTCCTGACCCGGGCGCTGAAGGCACCGACCCTGCGCGAGGCCGTCCCGCGGCTGGTCGAACGGGCCCGCGCCGAGTCCTGGACTCATGAGGAGTTCCTCGCCGCGTGCCTTCAACGCGAGGTGTCGGCCCGCGAGTCCCACGGCGGCGAGGGACGGATCCGCGCCGCCCGGTTCCCCGCCCGAAAGTCACTGGAGGAGTTCGACTTCGACCACGCCCGCGGCCTGCGACGCGACCTGATCGCGCACCTCGGCACCCTCGACTTCGTCACCGCCAGAGAGAACATCGTCTTCCTAGGGCCGCCCGGCACCGGCAAGACCCACCTCGCCACCGGCATCGCGATCCGCGCCTGCCAAGCCGGGCACCGGGTCCTGTTCGCGACCGCGTCCGAATGGGTCGACCGGCTCGCGGGCGCCCACCACGACGGCCGCCTGCAGGATGAGCTGCGACGACTGGGCCGGTACCCGCTGCTGGTCATCGACGAGGTCGGCTACATCCCGTTCGAACCCGAAGCCGCCAACCTGTTCTTCCAGCTCGTGTCCTCCCGCTACGAACGCGCCTCCCTGATCGTCACCTCCAACAAGCCCTTCGGGCGGTGGGGTGAGGTCTTCGGCGACGACGTCGTGGCCGCCGCGATGATCGACCGGCTCGTCCACCACGCCGAGGTCATCGCCCTCAAAGGCGACTCGTACCGGCTCAAGGACCGCGACCTCGGCCGCGTCCCCGCCGCCACCAACCAGGAAGAGAACTGATATGCGGGGGTCAGTTTTCACCTGCCGTCAGGGGGTCAGTTTTCGAGTGCCGTTGACACGCTCAACCTGCCGTTAGGCCCATTCCCCGGAAGACCCCTAGCCAGCGCACCTGTCGGTGCACTTTAAGCCAGTAAGGCTAGAACGGCGAGCGACCATACGCCCATCGGGACGGCAATGCCAAGACGGGGCCGCGGTGCCCAAGAGACTCGTTTACGGCCGCGTGCGCCATCTCCCTATCGGTAGGTCGGAGGCACGAACCCCATTTGTACCTGTGAACTTCGATCTACAGACAGCATCGCCGGGCGGTGAGCCCGTGAGCCTCCGCAGCACGCGCCACTTCAGGGTCGGACCAGTGCAGCGCGCTCATGGGCTAGTTACATGACAGCCATAGGAGCACACTGGGCTGACATCCCCACATACTAGGACCGCCAGTCATAAGCTCTTCTGGTGCAGACGAAGCAAACAGACCTGGCTCGACTCCTCATCGGAACTAAAGTTTTTGTCGTACCTCAGTTCCAGCGCCACTACAAGTGGAAGCAGGCGCAGTGGCTGGAGCTCTACGAGGACATCCTTGATCAGTACGAGGCGCCAGACGTGCAGGCTGGCAACCCGATACCTAACGAGGGCCATTTCATTGGAAGCATCGTTCTTCATCCTGCGCCTGGCCCAGCTTCCACGGTGGCACGATACTGGGTTATTGACGGCCAGCAGCGCCTGACGACGCTGCTCGCACTTCTGGCGGCGCTGCGCGATGTTCGGCATGAACTGGAAGAGGACTGGAACCCGGACACCTACACGAACCAGTATCTGAGCAACCCGTTCAATCCCGATCAGCCGCACCGACTTGTTCCAGGCGATAACGATCGCGCCGATTTCGTCTCGACTGTTTACAACAAGAAGCCCGAGGGGCAAATCGGCGACGCTTTCAAGTGGTTTCGACGGCAAATAAAGAGCGCCGCATCAGCCCCGGGCTTCGATTTCAAGAAATTTGAAAATGCTGTCCTGCTGAGACTGATCGTCGTAGAGATAAACACCTCCGACGACGACAATATCAACCAGATCTTCAATACCATCAATCATTCGGGGATGCGCCTATCGGCAATTGATCTGATCCGCAATCATAGTTTCATGCAGTTCGACAACTCGGAGGCTTCCGATGTCTATCTGAACACTTGGAAGCCGCTAGAAGACTCCATGGAGTCCGAAAGCGTTCTTTCACAATATATGTGGGCACAGCTGGTGAGGCATAACCCGAAGACGACGCAAAGAGACCTATATGCCCCCTTTCAGAAGAATTTGCGGGATCTTCAACGTGGTTCGCATGACAAGGCGTCGACGGTGGCCAAGAAGGAGCTGGAAAGGCTTAAGCGGGAGGCGCCCTTGTTTCTAGCGCTTCTAAATCCTGCGAAGCGCAGTCTTGAGTCTTGGAGTGATGACCTCCGAGAAGCGATCAGCGACCTGCACTCGTGGGGCTCGTCGACCCACCTTCCTCTCACGCTAGAGACTCTCAGTCGTCTCGCACAGGGTGAGACGACCGATGGGGACGCAACCAAGACCCTTAGGTACCTACTGTCGTTCCTGGTGCGCCGAGGGCTCTGCGGCATTCCGACTAACAACCTTAATCGCATTCTGTCTGGCATTCCAGCGGTGCTGAAGCGCGGCCCTGTCGCCGAGCAGTTGGCGCACGAGCTCTTACGCGGAAACAAATACTGGCCAACCGATAAAGAGGTTCTTGACCGCGGCCTGACCTCACCGCTCTACCACACTCTTCAAGCTGGGCAGGTGCGGTTCTTGTTGGCCGAAATGAATGACAAACTGATGCCTTCTGAATCGGTGAGTCGCCAAGACCTGACGGTGGAACACATCATGCCTCAAACGCTAACTGATGCGTGGAAGTCGATGCTGCAGGTTCATGGAATCCCCGTAGAGGTGGCAGAAGCAAAGCTTCACGTGTTGGGAAATCTCACCCTAACGGGTCAGAACTCGTTGCTTGGGCAGCGCCCCCCGGCTGAGAAGTCAAAACTCCTCAGGAACTCAAACCTGCCTATCAACCGCTCTGCTGGAATTGGTGACAGCTGGACACCAGAAATGATCGACGCGAGATCTGCTGAGCTGCTCGGCCTCGCGGTACGCGTGTGGGCGCGCCCTTCCATCGAAAGCCCGGAGAAGGCCGCATTCTTCACAACGCTTTTGCCGGAGGGATTTACGGTAGGTAACGTTCTCGACGCAATCCCACCCGACTCGTGGATTGCACTAGAGGACCTGGCCCAGCTCGTCGGGGAGCCGCGAGACTCAGTTGTGGAGAAGATTCAGCAAGCTGGCTACCACCTGCTCAGCGCCATCGATCTCCATTCGGAAGTGGACGGAATCCCCGGACTCAGCGACCTAGACGGCTTTGATACCAAGCAGGCCGCGCGAATCTCGATAAATGACGCCGTCGCCTCACTGGAGAGAGTCGGCGCCGATGTCGCTGAAAGGAGTTAGCGCGGTGCTGCTGCGGGTTCGGGCGCAGACACTTGCGACGGCTGCCCAGCTTCTAACTTTCTTGGCCGCTTTTCTGGGCTTGTTCGCACGTGTTTGGTACTTGACTGCCATCTCGGGTGGGCTCGCTCTACTGTTATACATCGGCAGCCTAGTTCTCGGGAATCGCGAAAAGCGTGCTATGCAAAGTAGCGTCGACAGACTAGTAGAAGCCGTGGACTTGGACCACGTACTTCGCGAGACGGCCCAGAGCCTCGGCCTGGGCGAGGGCGGTGCTGGCTGGCGCTTGACGTTATACCGCTTGGATTTCTCGTCCCAAAGCGACGGGGGAAGGTGGAAACTTGAAGCCAGAGCAGCCAACCAACGCGCTTATGAAATCTCAGGGGAGTATGTGGAGCTTGCTCCTACGCAAGGAGTTCTTCGAATTGCCATGTCTTCCGCGGATCAGGCAAAAGGCGGTATCGACGAAATGCCGACAGTCCCAGATCCGGCGAATGATCCCGACGGGTGGCGAACCGTGATGTCAGCTTGGGGACTGGCAGACGAAACGTCGCCAGTCGGCATGGCGTCACGCGCCTATTGCGGACGAGTCTTTCGTGTGGGTCTCCATCGGGGAAGGGGGCGAGACATGACGCTCGGGCTGGTGGCCGAGAGCCTAAGTCCGGGAGGGGTGAAGCGCCAGGCGGTCGAGGAGATCTTGACCAGGCCGGTGTTTGAGCTTCTGTATGAGTTGATCAGATTGAAGGAGGATATGCGGGCATCACTCTTTGACTTGGGTCAGAAGTCTGGATAGAGCGCTGGCCACGTAAGGGTGCCAACGGTGTTTAAGTACGCGACAGGGCGGCGTCTGGGCAGTTGAGATTTCCGTGCTGTCTACGCCTCTCTGAACCTGGCTGTTTGCCACCCACCCCGAGATGAAGGCATGGGCAGAGTGGAGAGGCCAGAAACGGGTTCCACTGGCCATCAGGCTTCGAGCCCTTTCCCTCGTGACCCAGCCGCTAGATTCCGGACCCCGCTGTCGTCCGACGACACCGTTGTTGGGAGTGGTTGCGGTACGGGACTCTTGTGCATTGGCGCTCTATGGGATGCGAGATGCTCAGGATAATGGCCTGCCATTGAAAGCTCGGAACGACCCCCCGTGTTAGCCCCCGGCATGGGAGCTAGACCCCTAGGGGCGAACAGGTAGTCGACTGGGCGGGAACGGTTACGAATCGTGGAAGTCGTGTGGACTTCGTGGGGGAAAGGCGTGGTGTCTGGCTCCGTAGGTTTCTGGTCAGAGGGATCGAGCGATCCCAAACCAGAACTTCCGGGCCGTGCCCGGCCCGATCACAGGAGCACACACCATGAGCGTTCTCACCAGCAAGAAGGTCCTCGTCCCCCTCGCCACCGCGGCCATCGCCGGCGCCCTCGCCGTCGGTTCCGGTGCCGACTTCTCCTCGACGTCCGGCAACACGGCCAGCACCGTCACCGCCGGCACGCTGACGCAGTCCAACAGCAAGGCGAACGCGTCGATCCTCAACCTCAGCAACATGAAGCCCGGCGACTCCGTCTACGGCCAGGTCACCATCACGAACACCGGTTCGCTCGGCTCCATCTTCTCCGTCACCGAGTCCGCGACGTCCGGCTTCACGGCCGGCACCCTCACCGAGAAGATCGAGGACGTCACGAACTCGACCTCCCCCGTCACCGTCTACAGCGGCAACTTCGGCGGCGCGGGCACGAAGGCGCTCGGCAGCTGGGCCGCCGGCGAGGCGCGCACCTACCGCGTCACCGTCACGCTCCTGTCGAGCGCGACGAACACCGAGCAGGGCAAGACGGCGTCGACGGCCTTCGCCTGGAACGGCACCCAGACCTCGCCCACCGTCACGAACTTCGACACGAGCGCCGTCACCCCGGCCCCCTGATCCGTGACCCCGGTGCCGACGCGGGAGGGCGTCGGCATCGGGCCCATCCGCAGGACCTGCCTGACCAAGAGACCCACCACCCAGAGCCCATCCGAGAGGACCCAGCCATGGCCGCGAAGACCAGCCCCCGCCGGCGCAGCGCCCGCATCGCCGGCACCCTCGGCAACCTGGCCGTCCTCGGCCTCATGCTGCTCGCGGTGGCCTACGTGCTGCCGTCGCTGCTGGGCTTCCAGCGCTACGTCATCACCGGCGGGTCCATGCAGGGGACCTACGACAAGGGGTCGGTCGTCTTCGAGAAGGTCGTCCCGACCTCGCAGCTGCGGGTGGGCGACGTCATCACGTACATCCCGCCGGCGAGCAGCGGCGTCACCAACCTCGTGACGCACCGCATCGTCTCGGCGGAGGCGGGCACGAAGGGAATCGTCTACCGCACCAAGGGTGACGCCAACCCGAGCATCGACCCGTGGGCGTTCACGCTCGACCGCGCCGAGCAGGTCGTCGTCGAGTTCGACGTCCCTCACGTCGGCTGGGCACTGCTCTACCTCGCCGACCCGAGCCACCGGAAGCTGGTCGTCGGGGTCCCGGCAGGGCTCATCGCCCTGGCCAGCATCCTCGAGGCGTTCCGCAACGCCCGGCGCGAGAAGCGCGCCGGCGACCAGGTCGGGCGGGACGAGACCGTCCCGGCTGTCGCCGAGAATCCCGCGCCGGATGCCGCCGTCGCGCCCTCGGCCCCTCGTCTTCCGGCCGTCGTCTAGGCCGGTCAACGTCCCACTGGCTTCCCTGCGCCGGTGGGCCGCACCACCAGCAGGCCCGTCCCTCAGGGGCGGGCCTGCTGGCATTCTCCGTCCCAGAACCGACGAACGGAGTTCCAAACTGTGGAAGTCCCGCGTCCCGGGCGTGTGCTCCGGCGAGGCGCCCGTGGCGCCCTCCTCCGTAGCGTTTGGAGCATGCCGAGAGCTCGAGTTCTGCTGCTGGCGGTCGCCGCGTTGGCGACCGTCCTCGGCATGACCTCGTCGTTCTCCTCGGCGTCCTTCACGTCGCAGTCGACGAACCAGCCGGCCGTCTTCACCGCCGCCACCGACTGGACCCCGCCCACCATCACGATGAACAGCCCCGGCACGGCGGTCAGCGGGACCGTCACGCTCACGTCCACCGCCTCCGACGCGCACAGCGGCCTGGCATCGGTGCTCTACGAGTACTACACGTCCAGCGGCACGTGGACGACGATCTGCACGTCGACGGTGAGCCCCTGGTCGTGCAGCTGGGACACGACGACCCGCACCGACGGCTCCTACGCCCTGCGCGCGACGGCCACCGACAAGGCGGGCAACGTCACCGTCTCCGACCCCGTGTCGACGATGGTCGCCAACAACGCCACGGTCGTCCTCAGCGACCCGGGCAGCTACGTCCGCGGCAGCGTCTCGCTCTCGGCCACGATCTACGGCGGCGGGTCGCTCGTCTACACGACGACCTTCGAGTACGCCGTCAGCGGCGGCACCACGTGGAAGACCCTTCCGCTGTGCTCCCCCGTCGCGGTCGGACAGACCTTCACCTGCACCTGGAACACGACGGGCCTGACGAGCGGCTCCTACGACCTCCGGGCCGTCGCGACCGCCGGCAGCACCAAGGTCACCTCGGCCGCGGTCACCGACGTCATGGTCGACAACACGGCGCCGGCCGTGACGATGACCGACCCCGGCGCGACCCTGAGCGGCACCGTCACCCTGGGCGCCACGACGACCGACGCCGACTCGGGCGTGGGCCAGGTCGTCATCCAGTACGCGCCGAACGGCACCACCACGTGGACGACGGCCTGCACGATCGGCTCCTCGCCCTTCACCTGCCGCTTCGACACGACCAAGCTCGGCAACGGCAAGTACGACTTCCGCGCGGTCTCCACCGACAACGCCGGCAACTCGGCGACGTCGGCCTCGGTCACTGGCCGCACCGTCGACAACACGGTCTCGTCCGTCGCCATGGAGGACCCTGGGGCCTACCTCACCGGCACCGTCACCCTCACCGCGACGGCCACGGCCCGCACCGGCGTGGCGTCGGTCGCGATCCAGCGCTCCCCCAACGGCGCCGGCTCCTGGACGACGGTGTGCACCCTCACCGGCTCGTCGCCGTTCTCCTGCTCGTGGGCCTCGACGAGCACCCCGGACGGCCTCTACGACTTCCGGGCCGTGCTCACCGAGACCGGCGGCGCCGTCACCACCTCCGCGGTCGTCAGCTCGCGCCGCGTCGACAACACGGCCCTGCGCGGCGTCGACGCCCAGGCGGCGAACGGCGGTGCGACGCTCGGCAGGATCGAGGCCAACGACTCGCTGACGGTCACCTACACCGACACCGTCAAGCCGTCGTCGGTCACCCCGACCTTCACCGGCTCGGCCCTGGCCGTCCAGGTCCGCATCCGCGACGGTGCCCTCCTCGGCCTCACCAGCAAGGACGACACCCTCGACGTGCTCGTCGGTGGCTCGGTCGTCAACCTCGGCTCGGTGAACCTCAGGGAGGACTTCGTCAAGTCGAGCAAGACGACCGTCTACAACGCCACGATGACGGCGAACACGGTGGTCGTCGGGTCGGCCAACCGCACGGTCATCACCCTGAAGCTCGGCTCGCTCTCGAGCGGCGGCGCGGTGCGCACGGTCTCCACGGCGCAGAACATGGTCTGGACCCCGTCGACGAACGCGACCGACCTGTTCGGAACCGCCTCCTCGGGCGCGCCCGTCACCGAGACCGGCACGCTCGACAAGGACTTCTGATGCCGCTCGAGCCCGTCGTCCTGCCGTCCACCCCGGCCGTATGCCGTTCGCCCTGGTCGCGCGTGGCTGCCCTGGGTGCGTGGGGCCTCGCCGTCCTCCAGACGGCAGCCCTCGCCGCCCGACCCGACGCCGCGGCATACGTGCGGGTGCTCCTGGTCGCGGGGGCGCTCGCTGCCGCGGCGGCGGGCGTCGGCATCGGCCTGCGCAACTGCGTGGTGTCGCGGATGGTGGCGGTCGTGGTCTCCGTCATGACCCTGGCCGGTGTCGGCCTGCTCCTGACCGTCGGCGAGCCGGGAGGAGACCCCGTGCCGGCGGGCGGCACGGCCTGGGCGGCGCTCGCCCTCGGCGTCGCCGTCCTCTCCGGACTGGCCGGCGATGCGGCGCGTCGACGTCGATGGACGAATCACGCCTCGACAAGGGCGAATCCGGATAATTTGGGCACATGGCGAACCAGGTTCTGCTCGTGGAGGACGACGACGACATCGCTGGTGCGCTGGTCATGGCGCTGGCCCGAGACGACCACGAGGTCACTCGTGTCTCCAACGGCACCGCTGCGATCGACCACATCACCTCCCGGCCCACCCAGGTCGTCCTGCTCGATCTCGGCCTCCCCGACATCGACGGGCTCGAGGTCTGCCGCCGCATCCGCGCCCATGGCTACCAGGGCGTCGTGATCATCCTGACCGCCCGCGGTGGCGAGCTCGACCGGGTCGTCGGGCTCGACGTGGGAGCCGACGACTACCTGCCCAAGCCGTTCTCGCTGTCCGAGCTGCTCGCGCGCATCCGGGCGAACCTGCGCCGCGGGTGGGCAGGCACGACGCAGCCCGAGTCGTCTGCTGCGAACCCGCCCCAGCACGCCCTCGGCCGCGCGGAGCGGGATCCGGCAGGCGTCTGGACGCACGGCTCCGGTGCGGCGCCGGCGAGCCCGGCAGCCGGACTGGCCGCGTCAACGCCCTCGTCGGTCACGTCGTCCACGGGCCTCAGCGTCGACACCCGTTCGCGGCGCGCCTTCGTCCGCGGGGCCGAGCTGGCCCTGACGGCCAAGGAGTTCGACGTGCTGGCGCTGCTCGACGCCGAGCGCGGTGCCGCCATCACCCGCGAGCAGCTGATGAGCGACGTCTGGGACGAGAACTGGTTCGGCTCCACCAAGACGCTCGACGCCACCGTCGGCCGGCTGCGCCAGAAGCTCGAGACGGCCACGAGCCCCGCCCGCATCGCCACGGTCCGCGGCGTCGGGTTCCGGTTAGAGGACGAGCCGCCCGATGCGTGAGCGGCTCGTCGCCGCACTCGTCGGGACGGTCGTCGTCGTGGTCGTCGTCATGACGGTCGTGCGCGCCTACGCCCTCGCCGGAGAGGTCGAGCGGACCGCACACACCACGGTCGAGCGATCCCTCACCATGGCCACGGTCGCCCTCGACGAGCGGCTGGCCGCGGGACGACCGGTGACGCCCGACTTCCTGACCGCCCTGTCGAGCGGTGTCGTCAACATCCGGTTCCAGCCCGCGGCGGGGGCAGCCGTGACAGGTGGACCCTCCGTGTCGGCGACCGACCGTGAGTTCGCGCTGGACTCGACCCGACCCGACGGGTCGCGGCTCAGCGTCGTGCGCCCCGCCGACGACATCGGGCGCCGCATCTCCGACGTGCTGCTTCCCCTGGTCCTGCTCGCCCTCGGAATGGTGCTCGCCGCAGCCGCCGCCGGCTGGGTGCTCGCCCGCCGCCTCTCGCGACCGTTCCAGGAGCTCGCGGTCGCAGCCCGGGCGCTGGCACGCGGCAGGACGGGGGTCGGCGTGCCGCACTACGGCGTGCCCGAAGCCGAGTCCATCGGCGCCGCCCTTCGTGAGGGCCTGGCGCGCATCGACCGGCTGCACGACCGCGAGCAGCAGTTCGCCGTGACCGCCTCGCACGAGCTGCGCAGCCCGATCACCGCGTTGAAGCTGCGCGTCGAAGGTCTCGGCCTGCACCCGGGGCTCCCCGACGACGCCCGCGCCGAGGTCGAGGAGCTGCACCGCGGTCTCGACCGCCTGTCCGTGGCGGTCGTCGACGTTCTCGGGTCGGCTCGCGACGAGCGTGGCGCGGGCGCCAAGGCCGTCGACGCCACCCCGCTCCTCAGCGAGGCCGTCGAGCGGCTCGGGTCACGCAGGGTGCGACGCCGGGTGGAGGTGACGGCGCCGGGAGCCGTGCTCGTCGACGTGCCGGCCGACCCTCTCACCGAGGTCGTCGCGGCCCTGCTCGACGACTGCGTCGGCACCGGCACGGGGACGGTCCGCGCCGAGGTCACCGACCGTGGCACCCACGTCGAGGTCGTCGTGTCGGACGAAGGGCCGCCCCGCGCGGCACCCGACCTCGTCCACCCCGAGAGCGCTCCCCGGCACCTCGCCGGCGCCGCCCTCACGGCGGAGTCGTTCGGCGGGCGGCTCATGGTCGCCGACGCTCCCACGCACCGCTACCGCCTGCTCCTCCCGCGCTCCGAGGTGTGACGCCCGCAACGCCCGCTCACCCGGCGGCGAGGTACCAGACCGTCGAGGTCAGCACGGCGAGGACGAGCGTGGCGAAGAGGATCCCACCCGCCACGGGCAGGAACCACCCCGCCGCGCGTCGCGAGCGAACCGCCACGAGCTTGACCACCACGGCTCCGACGACAGCGCAGCCGATCACGCCGTGGACGACGGTCCGGGTGGGGACGGGCTCCCCGTCAGCGAGGGTGCCCGACTCGAGGCCGATCGCCCACACGCAGTGGTAGGCGACGAAGACGGTCAGCACGAGGGCGACGGCTCCCGACGCGCGGTGGGCCGGACCGACCCAGGCCGGCGCCGGACGGCCGAACCTGCCGTACATCCACAGGGCGCCGAGAAGCTGCAGCACCGTGAGCACGGCGATCACCACCGACAGCACGACCTTCATGGAGATCACGGTGCGGAAGCCCAGCGTCGTCGTGCCGGCGAGCGTCGGGTCGTGCACCTTGCCGAACACGCCGACGAGCAGGGAGACCACGGCTCCCGCGGCGAACGCCGCCAAGGGGACGACCATGCTTCGCGGCTGCACGCCCCCTGTCAGGCCCTCTGTCATGCCGTCAGGATGCTCCCGACCTCCCATGCGCGTCGAGCGCGCGTCCGACGCAGGATGCCCGGCCGCGCACTCACGCGACCGGGCATCCGACGAACGGGACCGCTTCGGGTTAGCCCGCCGACGCCGGCAGGTGGATGGTGAGCGACCGGGCCTCACCCTCCTGCAAGGTCACGACCGTGGAGCCTTCCTCCGTGGACGACCCGTCGTACCAAGCCTTCTCGCCGGTGTAGACGTTCTCCAGGCGGATCCTGAACTGGCCGGCGGGCAGCGTGACCGGACTGAACGTGTTGCCGCCGAACACGTCGAAGTCGCCCATGTGGCGGCCGGTCGTGCTCTCGACGAAGCCGATCCAGCCCTCACCGGCCGGCGACCCGTCGGACTCGACGAGCTCACCGGCGATGCTGCTGGCCGGCGCGAGCGCCGCCGAGAACGTGCCCGCCCTGCCCGGCTTCAGGGTGACTGCGGTGGCGCCCTCGTAGGTGGTGGAGCCGCCTGACCACTCGGGAGCCCACGGGCCCGCGCCGTAGCCCACGTAGACCACCGGGCGGTAGGTGCCGGCCGCCAGCGGACCGACCGTGTGGCGGCCGTCGGCGTCCGTGACCGCGCAGTCGAAGCACTCGCTTCAGCAGGTCGTCTCGTGGACCCGGACGGAGGCGACGCCCGCACAGGGAATCCGTGGGCGCTACCTCTGGCGAATCGCTCCGAGGAGTGCCATGCTCGATGCAGCACCATCGATCGTTGCGACTGATGATGCAAACTTCATCGAGAAGTCTTTCGCAACTGGCCTTGTTCCGTTTACACTCGTCAGTAGCGAAGGGTTGGGCCCGCACGAACCGCGCCCAGCCCTTCTGCATGTGCTGGCTCGCGCTGTCCCCCTGTCGGTGCGAGCCAGCTCAAGCAGAGAAGGACCCGGATGCCTCTGGCACCCGGGTCCTTCCCTTTGTCCGCTCTGAGTCCGGCCGTCGCGTCCGGAGACGCCGCCGGCGTGGGTCAGCTCCCCGGCTTGTCGCCCCGCTGCGCACGGGTGCGGGCCGAGCCTCGCGACGAGGCGGTCGTCGACGCACCGTTGATGGTGCCGCCCTCGACCGCGTCGGACGTGATGGCGTCGGAGTCGGGCGCCGGGTCGACCGAGGTCACCTGGCCCGACGGGCCGGTCGCAGACGCGTCGGACTCGCCGGAGCGGTCCTTGGCGTCGGCGATGGCCGACTGGCCCTTCGCCGCGAGGTCGCCGGCCTTGTCCTTGGCCGCATCGGCGAGCTCGGAGCCCTTCTCCTTGGCCTTGGTCGCGGCGTCGGCGACGGCCTCCTTGGCGTGGGTCACCTGCTCGGCGGCCTTGTCCTTGAGGGTGGCGGCGTCGGACGTGCCGGCCGTGCCCGCCGTGCGGGAGTCGAGGGGGGTGGCCCACGGGTCGTCGGCCTGCTGCTGCTTGCGGAACGCCGCGACGGCGGCCACGGCTGCCGCGGTCAGGCCGACCGCGATGAGCCACTTGCCCTTGCCGCCACGCTTCTTGGCCACGGCGTCGCCCTTCAGCACGGCGTACGCGTCCTGCGCACGATGCCCGCTGACGGCTGCGGTCTCCCTGGCCTGTGCCGCGGCCTGCTCGAGGTGGGGCTGGGCCGCCTCTCGGGCCTGCTCGGCGCCCGCGGCGAGGGCGGCGGCAGCCGTGGCGATGGCCGCGCCGACCTTGGGCAGCACCGTGTCGACGAGCGTCGACTGGGCAGCCTCCACCCGTGGCTTCGCGCGGTCGGCGGCCTCGTGCAGGGCCTCTCCGGCGACGTCCCTGGCGGTGGCCGCGGCGTCCTGGAAGCGCTCGCGGGCGGTGTCGGCGGCGTCGTGGAGCGCGGGTGAGGCTGCCTCCCTCGCTGCGGCGAGGCGGTCGCGGGCTGCCTCTGCGGCGTCGTGGAACACCGGTGCGGCGGCCTCGCGAGCCGAGTGCGCCCGCACGAGTGCGGCCTCCCTCGCTGCTGCGGAAGCCTCGCTCGCCGAAGCGGCGGCGTTGTGCTTCAGCGCGTCCAGGCGATCACTCGCGGCCGAGCCGAGGTCGGCTGCTGTGGCGCGCGCCTGGTCGACGGCAGCCTCCGTGCGGGACTGCTTGGTTCGGAACATTCGTCCTCCTAGGTCCACTCGTCCTTACCCATCCTGCCAACTTCAGGGACGCTCCGCACGACCGTCCGTCGTGGGCGTCGCCTGCTCGGGGCCGGGTGCGTCGTGTCCCTTGAGGGGATCCTGCCCGTGGTGCCCGGGAACGGTCGGCGGGTGGTCGAGACCCAGCACGGTGTCCTCGAGCGTCGTGTCCTCGAGCGACTCGCGGGTGGGTGCCGGCACGTCGCCCGCGGCCGCCCCGAACCCGCTGTCCACAGGAGTGTCCGGGCCCGGATCGCCCTGACCGGCAGCCGGGTCCGCCGTCGGGGACTCCGGGTCGACCGGGTAGGGGTCCCCGCCGGTCACGTCCGTCGCGCCGGCAGCCGCCGCGGCGCCCGTGGCGGTGGTCGGCCCGGACGTGTGGCCCTCGGCGACCTTGTCGACACCGTGGCCGACCTGCTCCTTGACCTTGGCGACCTTGTCGGCGTACTTGCCCTCCGTCTTCTCGTCGATCTTCGACGCGGCCGTCTCCACGTAGCCGTCGATCTTCTCGCGGTTCTGGGCGGCGTAGTCACCCGCCTTCTCGCGCGCCTGCTTCGCGGCCGCGGCGGCCTGCTCCTGCAGGTGCTTGGCCTTCGTCTCGAGGTCGAGCTCTTCGGCCTTCTTCTTCAGCTTGTCCAGAAACGACATCGGCACTCCGTCCTGCGCCGGTGTTCACCGGCGGCTATCGGGTCGCGTCCCCGGTGGGGATGGGAACGATCCTTCTCCTTGGGCAACGGCGGGTCCAGCCGTGCCGTTCCGCATTTCGCAGATGCCCGTACCCGGGAGCGGGCGGCCGGCGGCACGGCATACGTGCGCGGTCATGCGAGGATTGGGCCCATGAAGGCAACCCTGCACACGAACCACGGCGACATCGTCGTCGACCTCTTCGAGCACCAGGCCCCGAAGACGGTGGAGAACTTCGTCGGCCTCGCCAAGGGCGAGAAGGAGTACAAGGACGAGGCGGGTCGCACCAACCCGACGCCGTTCTACGACGGCCTGATCTTCCACCGCATCATCCCGAACTTCATGATCCAGGGCGGCTGCCCGATCGGTCAGGGCTTCGGCGGCCCGGGCTTCACGTTCGACGACGAGATCAGCCCCGACAAGGACTTCACCAAGCCCTACATCCTCGCCATGGCCAACGCCGGCAAGCGCATGGGCAAGGGCACCAACGGTTCCCAGTTCTTCATCACGACCGCTCCGACCACCTGGCTCCAGGGCAAGCACACCATCTTCGGCGAGGTGGCCGACCAGTCCTCGCGCGACGTCGTCGACAAGATCGGCACCGTCCCGACCGGCGCCAACGACAAGCCGCTCGAGGACGTCGTCATCAACTCGGTCACCATCAGCGACTGACGCAGACGACGCGAACCGACACGGACGAGACCGGCAGGGAGATCGAGTTGTCCGACGACCCGAGCAGCGTCCCGCCGGCCCAGCCGTCGGGCGAGCCGAGCCAGTACGGCCCGCCCGACCCGGCCGGCCAGCCACCGGTGCGCCCCGGCGTGCCGCAGCCGGCCGCCGGTCCGTCCGTGTGCCCGCGCCACCCCGACCGCGAGGCCTACGTCCGCTGCCAGCGCTGCGGGCGGCCCGCGTGCCCCGAGTGCCAGCGGCCCGCCGCCGTCGGCATCCAGTGCGTCGACTGCGTACGCGACGCCGCCCGTTCCACGCCCGACGCGCGCACGGTCTTCGGTGGCCGAGCGACCGACGGCACCCCCGTCGTCACCTACGCCATCATCGGGATCTGCGCCGTCGCCTACCTCGCGCAGCGCGCCAGTGACTCCGTCACCCTGGACTTCGCCTTCGCGCCCTTCCTCGGGTGGAGCGAGCCGTGGCGGTTCGTCACCGCCGCGTTCCTGCACTCGCCGCAGACGATCTTCCACATCCTGCTCAACATGTTCGCGCTGTGGTCGCTGGGGCAGTACCTCGAGCCGATGCTCGGCCGCGCCCGGTTCGCCGCGCTCTACCTCATCAGCGGCATCGGCGGTCAGGTCGCCGTGACCCTGCTCGCGGGCACGCCCACCGTCGCCGACATCGCGGCCGGCGGACGGGGCGCGTGGTTCGGCGCCGTCGTCGGGGCGTCCGGCGCGATCTTCGGCCTGTTCGGCGCGCTCCTGGTGCTGAACCGCCACCTGGGCCGCTCGTCCACCGCGATGTACGCGACCATCGCGATCAACGCGGCGTTCGGCTTCCTCTACCCCGGCATCTCCTGGCAGGCCCACCTCGGCGGCCTCGTCACCGGCCTCGCCTGCGCCGGCGTCATCGTCGCGTTCCGCAAGCAAGGCGTGCGCCGCCTCGTGTGGGTGGCCCTGCTCGCCGTGCTCGCCGTCGTGGTCGGCCTCGCCGTCGCGAAGTACCTCACCGTCCCGGTCGACATCCGCGAGCTGACGTCCGGATGACTCCGTCTCGTCCCGTGAAGCGCCCCCGAGCCGACGCTCGGGGGCGCTTTCTGCATCCGCCCACAGCGAGTTGTCCACCGGCTGTGGAAAAGCCTGTGGATGTAGTTACACGCGTGTCATTCATCCCCAGCTGGGGAAAACTCTGTGGACAGCCGGCGGGCCGTGCGCGCGGACTTGTGCACGGGGGTTGTCCACAGCTGTGGAGGAAAATGAACGACGCCGGCCGTCCACAGGTGTGGACAGCCGGCGCCGGGAAGGCTGTGGGCAGGTGTGGATGCCGATCGAGCCCTCACCGCCACCGCATCGTCATGATGAAACCCGCCATGAGCAGCACGAAGCCCACGCCGAGGTTCCACACGCCGATGGACCCGATCGGGAACTTGTACTCCGTCACGTAGTACACGACGATCCACAGCAGCCCGAGGACGAGCAGCGTGATGAAGACGGGGGCCCACCAGGTGGGGTTGGGCTCGGCGGCCTTGCTGGTGCGGGGCGGGACGTATGCCGCCGCCTTGTGGTCGCGGCCTTTGGACTCGGGCACAGCACTTCTCCTTGGTCTGAGTTGAGCCAAGGGTAACCAATGAGGTGCCCCGCGTCCCCGCGCACGGAACCTCCGCTCGACCGGCCCGCCGCAGGAGGCACAATGGTGGCGGCGCGGACCGTCCGCGCGAGCGAGGACCCGACATGAACGACGCCGACCGTCCCGAGGCACCCGAGCCTCCCGATGGTGCGCCGACCGTCGAGCCCGCTGCGCCCGCCGAGCCCGCTGCGCCCGCCGAGCCCGTTGCGCCCGTCGAGCCCGTTGCGCCCGTCGAGCCCGCGCCGGCACCGAAGGTCCGCCGGCGCCTCACGTGGGGGGTGCTCGTGCCGGTCGTCACCGCGGCCGCCGGCCTGATGTTCGCGATGAGCTTCCAGGCCGCGCAGGGCCGTGACCTGCGCGCCGACCGCGACCTGCCGCAGCTCATCAAGGAGGGCACGGTCCGGGTCCAGGAGAAGTCGACCCTCCTCGACGAGCTGCAGCGTGAGGTCAACGCGCTCGCCAAGACCAACGCGCCCGCCGACGACCACATCTCCACCCTCAACCGGGCCGCCGACGAGCTGGCCGGCACTGCTGCGACGACCAAGGTCAGGGGCGCCGCGATCGAGGTCACCCTCGACGACGCCCACCGCACGGCCGACTCCCTGCCCGACGGCTTCACGGCCGACGACATCGTCGTGCACCAGCAGGACGTCCAGGCCGTCGTCAACGCGCTCTGGTCGTCGGGCGCCGAGGCGATGATGATCCAGGACCAGCGGGTCATCTCGACGAGCGCCGTGCGCTGCGTCGGCAACACGCTCATCCTCCAGGGCCGCGTCTATGCCCCGCCCTATCGCATCACCGCCATCGGTGACGTCGACCGGCTGCAGCGCGGACTCGACGCCGACCCGTCGGTCACCATCTACAAGCAGTACGTCGACGCGGTCGGTCTCGGCTACGGGGTGCACACGCACAGCTCGATCGAGTTCCCGGCATACTCGGGCTCGGTGGACTTCCAGTACGCCTCGCCGATCCGCTGACCCGCCCCCGAGCCCTGTCTGAGAGACACCGCATGACCAGCCCAGCCCGCATCCTCGTCGTCGACAACTACGACAGCTTCGTCTACACGATCGTCGGCTACCTCGAGCAGCTCGGCGCCGAGTGCACGGTCGTGCGCAACGACGCCGTCGACGCGAACGAGGCGGCGGCATACGACGGGGTGCTCGTCTCGCCCGGCCCCGGCACGCCCGAGGGGGCGGGGGTCTCGATGGAGATCATCCGCGAGTGCGCGCGCATCGCGAAGCCGATGTTCGGGGTGTGCCTCGGACACCAGGCGCTCGGCGTCGTCGCGGGGGCGACGGTCGGGCGCGCGCCCGAGCTGCTCCACGGCAAGACGTCGCTCGTGCACCACGACGGCACCGGCATCCTCGAGGGTCTGCCCGACCCGTTCACCGCGACGCGCTACCACTCGCTGACGATCGACCCGGCCACGCTGCCGGCCGCGCTCGTCGCGACGGGGCACACCGACTCCGGCCTCGTCATGGCCGTACGCCACCGCGACCTGCCGCTGCACGGCGTCCAGTTCCATCCCGAGAGCGTGCTCACCGAGGGCGGCCACCGCATGCTGGCCAACTTCCTGGCGATGTGCGGCGACCCCGGCGCGGTCGAGCGTTCGGCCGGGCTGAGCCCCCTCGTCACCGCCGCCGTCTGACGGGCCCCGCCACCGTCGGCGAGCCCCTCATGTCGAGTGCCCACTCTCCGACGGCGGAGAGTGGGCACCCGACAAAGGGGTCAGGGCAGGGTGAGGGTCGTCGGCGGAGGCGTCGTCGGCGGGTTGGTGGTCGTCGTGGGCGGCGGGGTCGGTGTGATGGTCACCGTCGCGTTCGGTGTCTTGGCCACCTTGACGACGATCGTCGTGCCGCGCTTGACCACGTCACCGGCCTTGTCGACCGCCAGCACCTCGTCGGGGTTCTTCTCCGAGTCGACCGACTGCTTGCGCGGGTCGAGGCCGGCGTTCTGCAGCGCGACGGCCGCCAGCGCCCAGTCCTTGCCGACGAGGTCGTCGGGCACCTTGACGTTGCCGGTCGCGTAGAAGATCCGGATCTTCGTGTCCTTCGAGACGACGGCCCGCGCAGCGGGCTCGGTCTTGGTGACCTTGTCCTTGTCCTGGTCGGGCGTGTTCTCCTGGGTGAAGCCCGCGACGGCGAAGCCCGCCTTCTCGAGCTCGGACCGCGCCTCGTCCTTGTCCATCCCCGTGACGTCGGGCACCGTCAGGGTGTCGGGACCGGAGGACACGACGTACTTGACCGTGGTCTGGGTCTGCACCCTCGTGCCGGCGCTGGGGTCCTGGCTGACGACCTCGCCCTCGGGCACGGTCGTGCTCGGGGCCGAGCTCTTCTGGCCGCGCAGGTTGTTGGTCGCCAGCGTGCGGGCGGCGGCGTCCTCCTTCATGCCCTCGAGCGTGGGCACGGCCACGGTCGGCACCGTCGTGGGCGCCTGGTTGCCGAACCACGTGACCGCCCCCCAGCCCACGAGGGCGAGCAGGGCGATGACGAGCAGGGTGATGAACGCGGCCTTGCCGCGACCGCTCTTGCGTTCCGCGCCGTCGATCTCGTCGTGACCGACCGCGGGCAGGCCGGCGGTGTTCTGGTAGCGGTCGCGGCGCGCGCCGACCGGGGGCTGCACGGCCGTCGGCGCGCCCGCGGCGGCATACGCCTGCGGGAGCGTCTGGGTCGCGGCAGCGCCGACGGCGGCCGCGGTGCCGAGGGCGGCGGCGCTGATCTGGCGACCGAGCCGGACGTTCTCGAGGTCGTCACGGAACGCCGTCGCGTCCTGGTAGCGGGCCTCGCGGTCCTTGGCGAGGGCGTGCAGGGTGACGGCGTCGAGGTCGCCGCCGACCGCGTCGTTCCACACGCTCGGCGGCTGCGGCAGCTCGCCGACGTGCTGGTAGGCGATCGCGACCGGCGAGTCGCCGACGAAGGGCGGACGACCGGCGAGCAGCTCGAAGAGGAGGCAGCCGGTCGAGTAGAGGTCGGAGCGCTCGTCGACGGTGTGACCCTGGGCCTGCTCGGGCGAGAGGTACTGCGCCGTGCCGACGACCGACTGGGTCTGCGTCATCGTGGCGGCGGTGTCGGCGATGGCCCGGGCGATGCCGAAGTCCATCACCTTCACGTGACCGGTGCTCGTGATCATGACGTTGGCGGGCTTGATGTCGCGGTGGACGATGCCCATCCGGTGGCTGTAGGCCAGCGCGTCGAGGATGCCCTCGGTGACGCGGATCGCCTCGGCCGGGTCGAGCTGCTGGTGGTCGGTCAGCCGCTGGCGCAGGGTGTGCCCGTCGACGTACTCCATGACGATGTACGGGAGGGTCGTACGCGTGCCGTGCGGCCCGTCGGCCACGCCCTCGTCCTCGCCGGAGTCGAAGATCGCGACGATGGCCGGGTGGTTGAGTCCCGCGGCCGACTGCGCCTCGCGGCGGAAGCGCATGAGGAAGTTGGCGTCGCGCGCGAGGTCGGAGCGCAGCATCTTGATGGCGACCTGGCGGCCGAGCCGCGTGTCGTGGCCGAGGTGCACGTCGGCCATGCCGCCTCGTCCGATGAGCTCGCCGACCTCGTAGCGTCCCCCGAGGACGCGGGCTGCGGTGGTCACGTCGTTCGCCTCTGCTCGTTCGTGAAGTGCTCGTCCGGGTGCTGGGTCATCGTGGTCCGCTCGTCGGGCGCCCGCAGGTGGCTGCTCGCGCTGGTCGGGTCGGTCGGTCATCGGTTCAGCACCGCCTCCATGACGTCGCGGGCGATGGGGGCGGCCACACGGCCGCCGCCGACCTCGCTGCCCTTGACGCCGCCGTCCTCGACGACCACCGCGACGGCGATCTTCGGGTCGGTGGCGGGGGCGAAGGAGATGAACCAGGCGTGCGGGGGCTTGTCGAGGTCGTGCTGGGCGGTGCCGGTCTTGCCGGCCACCTCGACGCCGTCGATCTTGGCGCGGGCGCCGCTGCCGTTCTGCACCACCGAGACCATCATCTTGGTCAGCGTCGACGCGGTCTGCTCGGACACGGCCTGCGACAGCTCGACGGGGTCGGGCGTCGACTCGATGATGTCGAGGTTGGCGCTGCGCACCGAGTCGATGAGATAGGGCGTCATGACGCGGCCGCCGTTGGCGATGCCGGCCGCCACCATCGCCATCTGCAGCGGGGTCGTGCGCACCTCGAACTGGCCGATCGCGCTCTGCGCGGCCTGCGGCGCGTTGAGGTCGGCGGGGACCGAGCTGGTCGCGACGCGCATCGGCACCTGCAGCGAGTCGCCGAAGCCGAACTTGGCGGCCTGGCCCCGCAGCTTCTCGCCGCCCAGCTCGAGGCCGAGCGAGCCGAACGCGGTGTTGCACGAGATCTCGAGCGCGTGGATCAGCGTCGTCTTGTCGTTCGGACCGCACGCGCGGCCGTTCTCGTTGGGCAGCGGGGTCTTCGTCAGCGGCAGGTCGAGCTCGGGCGGGCCCGGCACCGAGGAGTTCTCGTCGGTGACGACGCCGTTCTCGAGCGCCGCCGCGGCGGTGACGACCTTGAACGTCGAGCCGGGCGGGTAGACGCCGCTGATGGCCCGGTTGAGGTACGCCTTGTCCTTGTCGGTCGAGAGCGTCTGCCACGCCTTCGCTGCCTTGGACAGGTCGTGGCTCGAGAGCGGGTTGGGGTCGTAGGTGGGGTGGCTGACCATCGCGAGGATCGCGCCGGTCTTCGGGTCGAGCGCCACGACCGCGCCCTTGTTGTCGCCGAGGGCCTTGTCGGCCGCCGCCTGCGCCTTCGGGTCGATCGTCAGCTCGATGGTGGCGCCGGAGGTCTTGCGCCCGGTGATGAGGTCGGTGACGCGGCGCACGAAGAGGGTGTCGGCGTCGCCGGAGAGGAGGTCGTCGGACGCGTGCTCGAGACCGTAGGGGGCGCCGACGGCATACGAGTAGAAACCGGTCAGCTGGGCGTAGAGGTCGCCCTGCGAGTAGGTGCGCAGGAAGCGGTACTGGTCCTCGACCGGCACCGACTTCGCGATGGCCTGGCCCCCGGCGATGATCGAGCCGCGCTCGCGCGAGTAGCTGTCGAGAAGGGTGCGCTTGTTGGTCGCCATGGCGTTCAGCGACTTGGCCTGCGTGAACTGCACGATCGTCGAGGCGACGAGCAGCGCCGTGAAGAGGCAGGCGATGACGACGGACAGGCGGCGGATCGGGGTGTTCACGGCAGCTTCACCACCTGGGTGGCCTCGGCCGGCGACGGGTCGTCGACCGCGACGCCCACCGGCATCTCGGGCATCGGGCGACGCGCCTGGTCGGAGATGCGCAGCAGCAGCGCCATGATCACCCAGTTCGCGAGGAGCGACGAGCCACCCAGCGACATGAAGGGCGTCGTGAGACCGGTCAGCGGGATCACCCGGGTGACGCCGCCGATGACGATGAACAGCTGGAAGGCGACCGAGAAGGAGAGGCCGATCGCGAGGAGCTTGCCGAAGCCGTCACGCACGCCGAGAGCCGTGCGGATGCCGCGCTCGCAGAAGAGCAGGTAGAGCACGATGATCGCGACGGCGCCGAAGAGGCCGAGCTCCTCGCCGAGCGCCGGGAAGATGAAGTCGCTCTCGGCGAAGGACGTGAGGTAGGGCCGGCCGGCGCCCAGACCCGTGCCCGTCAGTCCGCCCGAGGCCATCCCCCACAGGCCGTTGGCCAGCTGGTTGGACCGCTCGAGGTTGTCCTGGGAGAACGGGTCGAGCCACAGGTCGACGCGCTTCTGGAAGTGCGTGAAGGCCGACAGCGCGAAGGCGACCGCCGCGGCGAAGAGCAGCAGCCCGATGGCGATCCACGACACCCTCTCGGTCGCGACGTAGAGCATCGCGACGAAGAGGCCGAAGAAGAGCAGTGCCGAACCGAGGTCCTTCTGGAAGACGAGGATGAGCAGCGCGAGCACCCACGCCACGAGGATCGGGCCGAGGTCGCGACCGCGGGGGAAGGTGAAGCCGAGCACCTTCTTGCCCGCGAGCGAGAGCACGTCGCGCGTCTGCACGAGGTAGCCGGCGAAGAAGACGGCCAGCGCGATCTTCGCGAACTCGCCCGGCTGGAAGTTGAGCGGCCCGATGGAGATCCAGATCTGCGACCCGTTGATGGTGCGCCCCAGACCGGGCAACAGCGGCATCAGCAGCAGCACGAAGCCGGCCGCCATCGTCACGTAGGTGTAGCGGCGGAGCAGCCGGTGGTCGCGCAGCAGGAACAGCACGCCGACGGCGAGGGCCACCGCGAGCGTCGTCCAGATGATCTGGCGGTACGCGTCACCGTCGCTGCCGAGCTTGCCGCGAGCGAGGTCGAGCCGGTGGATCATGACGAGCCCGAGACCGTTGAGCACGGTGGTGATCGGCAGGAGCACCGGGTCGGCGTACGCGGCCTTCCAGCGCAGCACGAGGTGCACGGCGAGGACGAGCACCATGAAGCCGCCGGCGACCGGGATGATGTTGGCCGGCACGGTGCCGTTGCGGTTGAGGTCGGTGGTGACCCACGCGAGCAGCACGATGCCCACCGCGAGCAGCAGCAGTACGAGCTCGGCGCCGCGGCGGGTGCGCGGGGTGAGCGGCTCGACGGTCGTCGTCACGTGCCCACCCCCGAGAACGCGGCGGCGACGGCCGGCGGCGTCGAGACGGACGGGTTGGGCGTCGCCGGCACGGGCGACGTGGGTGCGGGGGTCGTCGGCGTGGCCGGGGTGGTGGGCAGCGGCGTGGTCGGCGTGGGGGCCGGGCTCGTGCCACAGGGGGTGCCGGCCGCTGCGATCTGCTGGCAGCGCTGGGCCTCGGTGCGCAGGGCGGCGACCTTGAGCTCGGCGTCGGCGAGGTCGCGCGCCGTGATCGTGTTGCCGACGGAGCCCTGCACGTCGGTGGGCAGGTCGGACACGAGCACGTCGGACTGCGACTGCACGTGCGAGAGGCGGATCGGGCCGAGGTCCTGCGAGACCCCCTGGAAGATCGCGACGTGGCCGGCGTCGGCGGCGACGTAGTACTGCTTCTGCGACCAGGCCCACGCGGCATACCCGCCCCCGGCGAGCACGGCGAGCACGAGCACGAGGCCGATGGTGCGGCGCACGACCTTGGATCGCTTCGACCGGGACCTGTCCTCGGCCAGCTCGAGGCCGTCGTCGTCGGGGTGCGGCCGTCCGGTGGCCTCACGCGAGAGGGCCGCCGCCTTCTCGGCCGGGCTCGTCGGGATGGCACGCGTCTTGTTGCGCATGCGCTTGCCCGCGGCGCCGACGACCTGCGGCACGGTGGTCGGCAGGTCGTCGCCGTCGGCGTCGACCACCTCGGCGACGATCACGGTGACGTTGTCGCGGGTGCTCGCCTTGAGCGCGACCTCGATGCAGCGGTCGGCCGCCTCGTCGGGCGTGCGCGCCTCGCGGAGGATCTCCTCGATGACGTCGGCGCCGACGAAGTCGGACAGGCCGTCGGAGCACATGAGGAAGCGGTCGCCGATCTTCGCCTCACGGAGCGACGTGTCGGGCTCGTCGTCGGGCTGGCCGGTCATGACGCGGGTCACCACCGAGCGTTGTGGGTGGTGACCGGCCTCGTCCTTGCTGATGCGGCCCTCGTCGATGAGCTGCTGGACGAACGAGTGGTCCTTGGTGATCTGCGAGAACGTGTCACCACGGAGCATGAACGCGCGTGAGTCGCCGATGTGCGCCATGGCGAGCTTGTTGCCGGTGCGCAGCATGACGATCGTCGTGCTGCCCATGCCGGCCAGGTCGGTGTTCTCGCGCATCGCCTTGGTCAGCTTCGCGTTGGCCGAGTGCAGCGCCTCCTCGAGCAGCGGGATCGCCTGGTCGGCGGTCACGTCCTCCTCGTCGAGCGGCGCGAGCTCGCCGACGATCATCGAGCTGGCGACGTCGCCCGCGGCGTGCCCACCCATGCCGTCCGCGAGGACGAGCAGGTTGGGGCCGGCATACCCGGAGTCCTCGTTGCGGGACTTGGGTCCCAGCCCGAGGTCTGAGCGCGCGGCGTAGCGCAGGGCGATGGCCATCGGGTCAGCCTCGCAGTTCGAGGACGGTCTTGCCGATCCGCAGGCTGGTGCCCACCTCCACGGGACGGGTGCCGGTCAGGCGGTCGCGTCCGATGAAGGTGCCGTTGGTGGAACCGAGGTCCTCGACGACCCATCCGTCGCGGCCCGAGGGGTCGGGATAGATGCGGCAGTGCCGGCCGGACGCGTAGTCGTCGTCGAGCACGAGCGCGCACTCGGGGTTGCGTCCGATGAGGATGCCACCGCTGCGCAGCGGCAGCGACGTGCCGGTGAGCGGGCCCTCGGTGACGACGAGGGTCGTCGCGGGGCCCTTGGAGCGGCCGCGGCCACGCCAGCCCGACCCGCCGGCCGGCTCGGTCGACGGTGCGGGGGCGGCGACACCGGCGCCCGCGGCGGCCGGCGCTGCGGCACGTGCCGGGGTGCGCTGACGGCTCTGCTGCTCGGCCTCCTTGCGCGCCTTGCGTCGACCGCGACGGCTGACGGCAGTGCCGTAGATGTCGGTCCGGAGCACGCCCACGACGCTGAAGATGAAGATCCACAGCAGCGCGAGCAGACCCAGCCGCAGCAGGGTCAGGGTGAGTTCACTCATGCGTCACCGGCGCCCGGCTCGGAAGGTGGCGGACGTGCGCCCGATCGTGAGGCGGTCGCCGTCCTGGAGTCGCTGCGTCGAGATGCGCTCGCCGTTGACGAAGGTGCCGTTGGTCGAGTTGAGGTCGCGGATCGAGGTGACCAGGTGCGGTCCGTCGGTCGTGACCCGGATCTCGCTGTGCCGACGCGACACCCCGGGGTCGTCGATGACGATGTCGGCGGTCTCGTCGCGACCGATGGTCGTGAGGCTGCCGAGCAGCGGGTAGCGGTCGCCGCCGATGTCGAGCCACGGGCGCGCCGACGGGTTGGACCGCGGCGTCGGCCGGTGGACCGGCGCCTCGTCGATGACCGTGCCGTCGGAGGTGTGCGGCCGGGGCGCAGCGCCCGCAGACGCGGCGGGCTCACGGCCGACCTGCTTCGCGGTCGCGGGACGCACCCGGAAGACGCCGGTCTCGAGGCCCTCGCCCTCGACGAGCTGCACCTCGAGAGGGCCTCCGGGCTGGTAGCCCTGCGAGTCGGCGTGCTCCTGCGCCGCGGCGACGAGGTCGTCGGACAGGTCGTCCTCGTAGTCACCGAGCCGCTCGTAGTCGGTCTGGCTCAGCTCGATCGTGTAGAGGTTGGGCACCATGGCGCGGCCGTGGCCGAGCAGGGCCGCCCGGTCGTCCATGGCACGGCGGATCGCCGAGGCGATCTCGACGGGCTGGACCTCGGACTTGAAGGCCTTGGCGAAGGCACCGTGGACAGCCTTGGCGAGACCGTGCTCGACACGGTTGATGATTCCCACGCCGTCTCCTCCTTCAGGTGAGCGCTCCGGCCGGGCGCTTCATCGTAACCGGGTAAGCCCCTCCTGCCCCCAACCGACGGGCCCGCACGGCCCGTCGGGAGCCCGTTCCAGAGTCCATCTCGAGCCCTTCACGAGCCCTTCGCGCCGCGCCGCGCCGCTGGTCGGCAGGTTTGATGTGTGACGGAAGCATGGGACGATCTCACGGGGTCCCGCGGCGGGTCCCCGCACGTGGAAGGCCAGCAAGGAGCGCTCGATGAGCAAGGACGAGACCGGAACCACCGAGGGTCAGGGCATCCCCGGCTTCTCTGCCAACAACTCCATCCCGGGTGGCTTCACCCTTCCGATCCCCACCGCAGGTGCGGACGACCACGAGGACGAGACCCCGGCCGACCCGTGGAGCTCGACGTGGGAGGACACGTCGTGGCACCCGGGTGACACCGGTCAGCAGCCGGCCGTCGGCGGCCCCGACACCGCTGAGGTCGCCTCGACGAACAGCTGGACCGACTCCTACGAGTACGGCGGCGAGTACGGCAGCGAGCACGGCAGCGACCACACCTCGACCGAGTCCGCCAACGGCCACGACCACAACGGCGCGTCCACGTCCGCCTGGGACTGGCAGCCGTCCGACCCGGGCACGAGCGAGACCGGCCAGAGCACCGACCACTGGTCGACCCTCCAGCACAACGCCGACACCGCCGCCGCGTCGCAGGAGGAGTACTCCGGCTGGACGCCCGCCGGGTCAAGCGCCTCCACCCCCACGAGCCCCACGAGCCCCACGAGCTCCACGAGCGACACCGCCGCCGCGTCGTCCGCCCACTACGGCACCGACCACAGCGCAGCCCAGCAGGCGTATGCCGCCCGGCCGGCCGTCGACCCCGACGTGGCCGCCGCAGCGGCCGAGGGCTACACGAGCGCCGACACGGCATACGACCTCACCCCCGCCGCCCGCGAGGGCAACTCCGACCGCCCGAGCGCCGAGGACCTCATCACGGCCCGCTCGAAGGGTGAGCGTCAGAAGGTCAAGGCCAACTCGGGCCTGCGCAAGGCCTTCGGCCTCGGCCCCAGCACCAAGGAGCTGCTCGAGCGCGACCGCATCGACCGCATCGCCCGGCCGCTCAACGGCCGCAAGACGATCATGGTCATCAACACCAAGGGCGGCGGGGGCAAGACGCTCGTCACCCTGATGCTCGCGAGCTACCTCGGCCGCTACCGCTCGGGCTCGGTGCTCGCGTGGGACAACAACGAGACCGAGGGCACGCTCGGCATGCGTGCGCCTTCGCAGAGCCACCACCGCACCGTCGTCGACCTGCTCGGCGCCCTGCCGACGATCGCCAACGACCCCAACGCCGGCACGTCCGAGCTCGAGCACTGGGTGCGCGAGCAGCGGGGGCTGTCGTTCGACGTGCTGGCCTCCGCCGACGACGACGAGGCGATGCGCATCATCGGCGAGCAGGAGTTCGAGGACCTCCACACGCAGCTGTCGCGCTTCTACCGGATGATCGTCGTCGACACCGGCAACAACCGCCTCTCGCCGAACTGGCTGGCGGCCGCGGCCCGCGCCGACATGCTCGTCTTCGCGACGTCCCTCAAGGACGACACCTCGGTCGTCGCGGCGAAGAACCTCGACGCGCTCGTGGCGATGGGCCGGGGCGACCTCGTGCGCAACGCCGTCTGCGTCATCTCGCACACCTCGGCCAAGGGCAACGACATCGGCGCCGGCGTGCACACGCGCGAGCACTTCGAGCAGTGGGTGCGCGCGGTCGTCGACATCCCCTACGACCCGATGCTCGCGCCGGGCCTGCACCTCGACCCGCTGAAGATCAACAAGAAGACGCACGACGCGTGCATGGAGATGGCCGCCGTCGTCGTCGACGGCCTCTGACCTCCTCGGCCGACCAGCCGTCCCGAGCGGGTATGCCGTCCGCGTGGCCCTTCTCGCGCTGACCGGGGCGGCCGGGCGCATCGCGACGGCCGTCCGGCCGCGGCTGCGCGCTGCCGGACACCGGCTCGTGCTCTGCGAGGCTGCGGGCGTGCCGGTGCCAGACGTCGACATGGCGGTCGAGCGCGTCGTCTCGTGCGACCTGCGTGACATCGGCGCCCAGGCCGAGGCGTTCGCCGGCGCCGACCTCGTCGTGCACCTCGGCGCCTTCTCCGACGAGCAGTCGTGGGCCGACCTGCTCGCGGTCAACGTCGACGGCACGCGCGCGGTGTGCGAGGCCGTGCGTCTCGCCGGGGTGCCACGCCTGCTGCTCGCCAGCTCGGTGCACGCGGCCGGCTTCGTGCCCGTCGACTCGCCGGCGCTGCGCGACGGGATGCCGCTCCCGGCGCCCGACACGTACTACGGCGTGACCAAGGCGACCCTCGAGGCGCTCGGCGCCCTGTATGCCGCCCGGTTCGGCATCACCGTCGTGAGCGCTCGCATCATGACCTTCGCCGACGCCGCGCACGGGCAGCCGTCGCGGTGCTGCTGGCTCTCGCCCGACGACATGACCCGCCTGGTGCTCGCCGTGCTCACGACCGACGCGACCGGCCACCGCGTCGTCTGGGGTGTCTCTCGCAACACGCACCGGCTCGTCGACCTCTCGCCGGGGCTGGCGATCGGCTTCGACCCGCAGGACGACGCCGAGGCGTACGCCCGAGGGGCCGCGGCAGACGGCACCGGGCCCGAGTCCCGATCGGGCCTGCTCGGCGGGGGTTTCACGCAGCCCGACTACCGCCTCGGGGAGCCGCACGGGGGCCGCTGACCGGCTCGGTGGGTACGCCTGGCGGGACGTCGCGTGTCCCGGTTTGGCGATCTGGTGGGGGATGCACCACACTGTCTCCTTGTCACGCGCGAGTGGCGGAACGGCAGACGCGCTGGCTTCAGGTGCCAGTGTCCGAAAGGGCGTGGGGGTTCAAATCCCCCCTCGCGCACGCGTGAAGAAGAGGGCCCCGACCTACAAGGTCGAGGCCCTCTTCGCATGTGGGGCCCTCTTCCTCACGCGTATGGAACAGGCGGGATTTGGGAGGAGCCGGAGCGAAGCGGAGGCGACGGCTCCCCCCTCGCGCACGCGTGAAGAAGAGGGCCCCGACCTACAAGGTCGGGGCCCTTTCGCGAGTCGGGACGTTGACGACCGCAGCGCGGCGCGGCCCGCATCCTCCGCGTTGGTCGGGGTTGTCCTACGGGAAAGCCCGCGAGTTCGGCTGTGGAGCAAGCGAACCGGTATCTGCACCGTGCACCGGGGCCTCTGCCTGTCACCCGCTTCGATCACCACCGGCCGGAACCCGAAGGACCTTCCTGAGGGCGCGGCACCAGGGGGATGGGATCACGGTCAGGCGCGACCGGTGCGGGACCACTCTCCTCCCAGAAGGGAGCGCCACATGTCCAGTTCGTCCTCCATCACCACCTCGGGCCGGGGTCGCCGTTCCGCGGCCGCGCTCGGTGCCTCCGCGGTGCTCTCGCTGGGTCTCGCCGGCCCGGCCCTCGCGCAGAGCCCCATCGAGCCGGGTCCCGAGCCCGTGCCGTCGCCTCCGTCGAACTGCCTCTACATGGGCGGTGGGACGATCGGCCAGTGTCGCGACGCCCACCTCTTCCCGAAGAAGGGCGGCCCCGGCTCGGTCAACGCCGTCGAGCGCAACCTCCCGGCCGCTCCAGCCGTGCCCGCGGCGCCGAAGATCACCGTCCCGCTCGCCCAGCCGACGAACCTGCCGGTCATCGGCATCGGTGCGGCGACCGCGGCCGTGATCGCCGGTGGCGTGGCTATCGTCGTCGCGAGCCGGCGTCGCCCGGCCCGCCCGGCCTGACCCACAGGACCGGCACCACCGGCCTGCCGCGCCTGACCGCACGACTCGCCTGAGACCGCGGGCTCCCCCACCTGCGACGACGCCTCCCCACCGGCCCGGCGGCATACGGCTCCCGTATGCCGCCGGGCCCCGTCGCGTGGCCACGGTGCGGGGCCCGCACGGGCACCCGTGGGCACCCCGGGGGTGGTCGAATCGTGCGAAAAGAGATGGGCTCGGTGGTTCGTGAGCGCGGGACAGGGGTATGTAGGCGGGAGCCGTGGCCCGGGGGCCGGTCACGACGCAGAACGATCCCCAGACCATTCCCACGACTGGTCGACGAATGCTCGATCCAGCCGCCGGGTCCCGTACGATGACCGCTGACGAAGGCCTCTCAGATGTCACACGACGCGCACCTTCCGTCCGAAAGGCCCAGGTGCCCCCTGACATGAACCGACTCCAGGAAGGCTTCGTCCTCGGCGACCGCTACCGCCTCGAGAGCCGCATCGCCTCGGGTGGCATGGCCGACGTGTGGCGCGGCACCGACGACGTGCTCCAGCGGCACGTGGCCGTCAAGATCATGCGTCCCGACACTGACCACGAGCGCCTCTTCGCCCTGCGGTTCCGCGACGAGGCCGTGCACTCGGCGGCCCTCATGCACACGAACATCGCGACCGTCTTCGACTACGGCGAGGACGACGGCCTCGCGTTTCTCGTCATGGAGCTCGTCGAGGGCGAGCCGCTGTCGGCGATCCTCAACAAGCGGGGGCCGCTGCCGCCGCACGAGGTGCGCTCGATCATGGGTCAGGCGGCGCTGGCGCTCGGCGTCGCGCACGAGGCCAGGGTCGTGCACCGCGACATCAAGCCGGCGAACATCATGGTCCGCGAGGACGGGCTGGTGAAGCTGACCGACTTCGGCATCGCCCGCGCGCTCGACGCGTCCGGCCACACGCAGCACGGCGAGATGCTCGGCACCCCGAACTACATCAGCCCCGAGCAGGCGCTGGGGCACGCGGCGACCGGCGCGAGCGACCTCTACGCCCTCGGTGTCGTGGCCCACGAGATGCTCGTCGGGCAGCGACCCTTCGACCGCGGCACCCCGATCGCGACAGCCCTCAGCCATGTCAACGAGCCGCCCCCGCCGCTGCCCGACACCGTGCCGGAGGACCTCCGCGACCTCATCACCGAGTGCCTCGAGAAGGACCCCGAGCAGCGCCCCGCCAATGCGGCATCCGTGGCCGTGCGCCTGGGCATGGGTGACCAGGAGCTGCGTGGCCTCGCGCTGGGCCTCGCGACCGCCATCAACGGCTCCCCCGCCGACATGATCGAGAACGTCGAGGAGCTCGCCGAGGAGGTCGCCCACAACACGGGCGCAGCGGTCGGCAGCGCCGGCGCCACGGAGGCGCCGAAGCACGACGCCCGTCCGACCGGCAGCGCGACCGACGACGACGGCCTCGAGCCGACCCGGGCGATGGCCACGCCGACGTCGACGCCCCTCCCGTCCGAGCGTGAGGACACCGCCCGCGGGGCCTGAGGGCCCACCCGCGAGTGGAGGGGCGGATGGCGACGCTGCCGATCTTCCCGCTGGCCACGGTGCTGATGCCCGGGGCGAAGCTCCCGCTGCAGATCTTCGAGCCGCGCTACGTGCAGCTGCTCCAGGACCTGCTGGGCGGCCAGGACGAGCGCCCGCCCGTCTTCGGCGTCGTCGCCATCCGGGAGGGTTTCGAGGTCGGCGACGACGCGGTCCGGGCCTTGCACCCCATCGGGTGCGGTGCGCTGCTCACCCAGGCGGCCGCCCTGGAGGGTGAGCGCTTCTTCATCGTCTCCGAGGGCACCGACCGCTTCCACCTCGACGGTGTCGACGCCACGGCCGGCACCCCGTACGCGACGGCCCGCGTCACCTGGCTGACCGAGGCGGACGGCGCCGACGGGTCGAGGCTCGAGGCGCTGGCCACCGCACTGCGCACCGAGCTCGCGGCCTTCGGCACTGCGCTGGGCAAGGAGCCCGAGCCGGCCGAGCTGCCCACCGACCCTCGCATGCTCGCGTATGCCGTGCCTGACGTCGTCAGCCTCGACGTGGCCGACCGGCAACGCCTCCTCGAGTGCACCGACACGGCGTCGCGGCTGCGCCTGGGCCTTCAGCTGGTGCGGCGCGAGAACGAGTTCGCGGCCACGCTGGGCGCCGTGGCCCCGCCGGCGCTCCCGCCCTTCGGTCTCAACTGAGCCGTCCTGCCGTCGGGAAGTGAGCACTCGACGAGGAGGGTCTCGGTCGAGTGCTCGTTCCCGACGGGTCAGGCCAGGGTGTGGACCATCTCCGTGACGACCACCCACGTCGCCAGGGCGCACACGACCACGAACGAGCCGTTCCAGACGAGGCGGGGCAGGCGGGTCAGCGAGGCGAGGACGCCCGGGTCGCTGCCACGGCTGCGGTCCTTCAGCACCGCGCCGAGGTGACGCCAGGCGCCCACGAGGAGCACGAAGCCGAGGCCGACGAGCACCTGCGGCTGGAGGGCGTCGTCACGCCACCACCACAGCGCCGCCGACCCGGCAATGGCCACGACCATGACGACCACCGTCAGTGCCGAGCGCACCCGCACCAGGGCGAAGAGCAGCACGGCGAGACCAGCGGTCACGACGGGCGCGGACCAGCCTCGACCGGCCGCCCAGACCATCCCGGCACCGATCAGCGCGGGCATGGGGTAGCCGGCCCACGTCGACGCGACCCGGCCGGGGCCGCGTACGGGACCGCGCGTGACGGCGTGACCCGACATGTCGCCGCGCAGCACGAATCCGGTGAACTGCCGCCCGACCAGCACCCCGACGACCGCGTGCCCGAGCTCGTGCACGAGGGTCACCGCGAGACGGACGATCCGCCAGAGCGGCTCGACGACGATGAGCACGAGCGCGACGGCGAGCACGACGACGAGGCGGGGCGCCGCGAGCGCGACGTCGCCGGTGGCCGGCACCACCCGGTCATGGACTGCCTCGAACCAGTTCACGAGCGCCGAACCTAGCCCACGCGCTTGTGCGCGCCTGAGGTGGGCGTCCGGTGGGTACGGGACAGGCCAGTCGTCGACCGGCCGCCGGATCTCGGGGGCGAACCGGTCTCGAGGCGACAGGACAGGTGGTTCACGGCAGCATGCTGGGCATGGTTCAGGGGTCCTTCGTCCGCGCTGCCCGGCCGCCAGGTCGCCATCGGGCGGAGGGCGGCAGGCCAGACGCCCCGCGCGGTCCGCTGGGCCCCCGCCGACCACGCCACCGGCGATGGCTCGGGTTCGCCGCCGTGGTGCTCCTCGTGGTGGCGCTGCCGGTGTGGCTGTGGCAGGCGCGGCCACTCGACTCCCGCCTCGGGCTGGGCGCCGACGCGCCGCCGGCGGGCATCGGTGCCGCGCAGGCGCCGCTGGGCGCGCCGCCGGCGTCCCCGGGCGGCCGTGGTGGCTACACCTTCATGCGGATGCAGGCCGACGGCACCGAGCCGGTCGCGTACGACCCGTGCCGTCCCATCCACTTCACGATCGCCACGGAGGGCCTGCCCGACGGTGGCGACGCGCTCGTGCGCGAGGCCGTGGCGACGATGTCGGAGGCGAGCGGCCTCCGGTTCGTCGACGACGGCTTCACCGACGAGCCGGCGACCCCGGAGCGCGACCCGTACCAGCCCGGCCGCTACGGCGACCGGTGGGCGCCCGTCTACATCTCCTTCGCGACGCCCGAGCAGGTGCCGCGCCTCGCCGGGAGCACGATCGGTCTCGGAGGCAGCACGCCGCGGGCCGCCGAGGACGGCGTCCTCGTCTACGTCTCCGGCTCGGTGTGGCTCGACCGTGACGCGATGACGGGACTGCTGCGAGCGGGTCGCCGCGACTCCGCCCGCGCGGTGGTCGAGCACGAGATCGGGCACGTCATCGGGCTCAACCACGTCTCCGACGGCTCGCAGCTGATGTCGGAGTCGGGTGGGGCCGTCGACGGGCCCGCGGACGGTGACCGCCGGGGCCTGGCGATCCTCGGACGTGGGGCCTGCCGACCCGACCTCTGAGACCGGGTCCGGCCTCAGTCGGGCAGCGCGTCGGGGTGCCGGCTCCGGAGCACCTCGAGCAGCAGCCGGTGCAGCGGCACGTCGACGCCCGACTCGGCCGCGAGGCGCACGACCGCGCCGGTCCAGGCGTCGAGCTCCGACGGCCTGCCCTCGAGCAGGTCTCGCTGGAGGGACGTCGTGGCGTCGGCCGGCTGGTCGTCGACGAACGCCATCGTGCCATCGACCACCTTCTCCGGGAGTCGTATGCCGCGTGCCCGGGCCAGCGCCTCGACCTCGCGCATCGCGTCGCGGAGCAGCGCCCGCCGGTCCGGGTCCTCGCGCAGCTGGCCGAGGGTGGCTGCGAGGGCAGCGCCCAGGCCGCCGAACGGCACGACCATGAGCATCTTCGACCACAGCTCGGCCCAGATGTCATCGGGCACCGGTGACGCGGCACCCGATGCCGCCACCGCCTCGCGGAGGCGCTGCACCCGCTCGGAAGGCCGGCCCGTCGCGCCCATGTCGGGCTCCCACTCGTCGAACGCCAGCGACGCCGGGCCTCCGGCGTGGGTGATCCGTCCGGGGCCGTCGATGAAGGCGAAGATCTTGGCGATGCCGGGCAGCACCGCGCCGCGCCCGACGACGGCGGCGACCTGGTCCGGCGCCTCGACCCCGTTCTGCGTCGTCACCACCGCCGTGGTCGCACCGACCAGCGACGGCAGCGTCTCGAGCACCGGAGCCATCTGCCACGTCTTGACCGCGAGCAGCACCGCGTCGACGGTGCCCACACGCGTCGGGTCGTCCGTGGCGCTCGCCGGATGCACGGTGAAGTCCCCGGCGACGCTCGCCACCTGCAGCCCCCGGTCGCGGATCGCCTCGAGGTGAGCGCCACGCGCGACGAACGTGACGTCGTGGCCGGACGCCGCGAGACGCCCGCCGAAGTAGCCGCCGATCCCACCCGTGCCCAGCACTGCGATGCGCATGACCGCGCCTCCTCGTTCCCCGGGCACGCGTTCGGAGCCCTCGACGACATCATCGCGCCCGGTGCGGGTCGGGAGGTAGCGTCGCCACTGGACCGTCTCGAGCCCTCCGCCGGGACGCAGCCGGAGGAGGCCTCATGGAGCTCACCACCACGGTCAACGACGAGTCACGGGTCGTCGAGGTCGACGGCACGGAGGCAGCCGTCGAGGTCGTGCGCGACCGGCTGGGGCTCACCGGCACGAAGCTCGTGTGCGGCAGCGGCGTCTGCGGCGCGTGCACGATCCTCGTCGACGGGGAGCCCGTGCTCGGGTGCCTCACCCCGGCCACCCGGCTGCGCGATGCGGCCGTCACGACGGTCGAGGGCATCGCCGACGGCGACGACCTGCACCCCGTGCAGCGCGCGTTCGCGCACCATGACGGACTCCAGTGCGGCTACTGCACACCGGGATTCATCGTCGACGCGGTCGCCTTCCACGACCGGTGGCGCACCGAGCACGGCACCGGTGAGCCCGACCGCGCCACCATCGCGGAAGCGCTCGCGGGGCACCTCTGCCGGTGCGGCGCCTACGAGGGGATCTTCCGCGCCGTGGCGGCAGCCTGTCGGGGCGAGCACGACGGCGCAGGCACCGTCGAGCGCGTCGACGCTCCGGCGAAGGTCACCGGCTCGGCCGTCTACACCACCGACGTCAGCCTGCCCGGGATGCTGCACGCCGCGTTCCGTCGCTCCGACGTCGCCGCGGGCATCGTCGGGCCGATCACCTTCCCGCCGGGCGTCGTCGGAGTCGACCTGCTGGCCCAGGAGGGCCCGGGCGACCGGCGCGTGCGGTGGGCCGGGCAGCCCATCGCGGTCGTCGCGGCGGAGTCGCCGGCCGAGGCGCGTCGGCTCGCCCGCGAGCTCGACGTCAGGATGACGCCACAGCCGTTCGTCGTCGATCCCGACGAGGCGGTGCGTCCCGGCGCCCCGCAGGTCTACGCGACGCGCGCCGACCGCAAGTCGGCCCCGCGCGCCGGCGAGGGCGGGTCGATGCCCGCGCCGTGGGACGGCAACCGTCACGGCCCAGCGCGTACGCCGGTGCTCGGCACCCTGGCCAAGCGGCGCATCGCGTCGGCGCGGTCGAGCAGCACCACCACGTCAGCCGGACCCGCAGCGCCTTCGGGGGTCGACGGCCCCGGTCCGGCCGGCCTCGTCGAGCTCGAGCTGCGCACCGGCGTGCAGGTGCACACCGCCTTCGAGCCGCACGCGTGCGTCGCCGACTGGAGCGACCCGCAGCACCTGCGCGTGTGGCTCAGCACCCAGGGCGTCGACGTCATGCGCGCCGAGATCGCCCGCCACTTCGGGCTCGACGCCGCCGAGGTCGAGGTCGTCGCGGAGTACGTGGGCGGTGGGTTCGGCGCCAAGCTGAGCCTCACGATGGAGGCGATCGGCGCCATCTCGCTCAGCCGCATTGCTCGGCGCCCGGTGAGGCTCGTGCTCGACCGGCACGAGGAGCTGACCGGCACGGGCAACCGGCCCGGCAGCCGCAGCAAGGTCTCGCTCCTCGTCGACGACCGGTCGCAGGCGGTCAAGGCGCTCACCGTCGACACCGAGAGCCACGCCGGCGTCGCCGTCGGCAACAGCGTCGCGGCGCTCGCGATGCTCATGTACGGCCGCACCCCCAGGCTGGCCCGCGACGTCGACGTCGTGACCAACGCACCACCGGGTGCCCCGTTCCGCGGGCCCGGCGGCCCGACGAGCGCGTGGGCGCTCGAGTCGACCGTCGACGAGCTCGCCCACCGCACCGGTCGCGACCCGATCGCGCTGCGGGCGCAGTGGGACGGCAACCAGAAACGGCAGGCCCTCTACCGCTGGGCCGGTGAGCTGCCCATCTGGCAGCAGCGGCCGGCGACCGGCAGTGGGTCGGGGCGCTTCCGGCGCGGGGTCGGTGTCGCGACGGGCAACTGGATCTACCTCGTCGACCCCGACTGCGAGGTCGTCGTCTCGGTCGACGACGGCAGGCTCGTGGCCTCGACCGCCAGCCAGGACATGGGCACCGGCAGCCGCACCGTCGTCGCCCGGGCCGTGGCAGGCGTCTTCGGCGTCGACCCCACCGAGGTCGACGTCCGCCTCGGGCGCTCGCACGCCGGCACCTCGCACGGCCCCGCGTCGGGCGGCAGCCGCACCACCGTCTCGCTGTGGTCGGCCGCGGTGGAGGCCGCGACGACCCTGCGCGACCGGGTCGGCCGCGACCTCGCCGCCGCGCCTGACGGTGCCTCCGCGTCGGCGAAGCGCGGCGGGGACCGTGGCCTGCGCGCCGTCCCGATCACGATGAACGGCATCCAGATCGGGCGTGGCTTCTCGGCGGCGGTCCACGTCACCGAGGTGGAGGTCGACACCCGCACCGGCAGGACCCGGGTGCTGCGCGTGCACGGCGGCATCGCCGTCGGTCGCATCCATGCGCCGGTGCTGGCCCGCAGCCAGTGCGAGGGCTCGGTCATCCAGGGCATCGGCCTCGCGCTCTACGAGAACCAGGTGCTCGACCCGCACACCGGCCTCACCCTGACCGCCAACCTCGAGGACTACCGCATCCCGCAGCTCGGCGACACCCCCGAGATCGACATCCACTTCCACGAGGACGGCTGGGACCGCGTACCGGGCGGCGGCGTGGGCCTCGGTGAGGTGGCGACGATCAGCCCGGCCGCGTCGGTGGGCAACGCCGTCTTCAACGCCACGGGTTGGCGTCCGCTGGCCCTCCCGATCCGTCCCGACCGGGTGCTCGAGGGGCTGCGCACGGGGGTGGCTCGATGAGCGTCACGATCCTCACGGCATACGACGAGCGTCCTGACGGCACAGGCGACTTCGTCTACCGGGCTGGCGGCACCGACCTGCAGGAGCGGCTGCGCACGACGGGCGCGACGCCCCACGTCCTCGACCTCACCGGCGTCGCCGGCTTCGCCGGCATCGAGCGCGCCGACGCCGGCACCACCGTCGGTGCGGGGACGACCGTCGCCACTGTCGCCCGCGAGCTCGCCCACGACTACCCGGCGCTCGCGCTGACTGCGGCCGGCCTCGCCACCCCGCAGGTGCGCGCGATGGCGACGGTCGGCGGCAACCTGCTGCAGCGCACCCGCTGCTGGTACTTCCGCCACCCGCACACGTCGTGCTTCAAGTCCGGCGGCGACAGCTGCCCGGCGCGCGACGGGCGCCACCTCTACGGCAACGTCTTCGACACGGCGCCCTGCGTGCACCCGCACCCGTCGTCCCTCGCGATGGCGCTGCTCACGTATGCCGCCACCGTCGACACGACGCAGCGTGACGGCCTGTCGGTGGGTGACGTCCTCGGCGACGGCTCCGACCCGAGACGCGACCACCTGCTCGCCGACGACGAGGTGCTGACGAGGGTGGTGCTGCCGCCTCCGGTGGCGGGTGAGCGGGCAGCGTACTTCCGGGCCATCAGCCGGTTCGAGGCGGAGTGGCCGCTCGCCGAGGCGGTCTGCAGGGTCGTGCGCGACGATGCGGGTCGGGTGACGCAGTGTGGCCTCGCCATCGGCGGTGTCGCCCCGACCCCGTTGCGGCTCAGCGCGGTCGAGGACCTCGTCGTCGGCTCGACGCTGGGCGACGACGTCGTGGACGCAGCCGCCGCTGCTGCGACGCAGGGCGCCAGCCCGCTGCCCGAGACGGGCTACAAGATCGAGCTCGTCGAGGGCGTGGTGCGTGAGGTGCTGGAGCGCGTCGCCTCGTGAGGGTGCTCGTCGTGTCGGACACGCACAGCCCGCGGCGGTGGAAGGGCTGCCCGCCCGCGCTGCTGCCCGAGCTGGAGCGGGCCGACGTCATCCTCCACGCCGGCGACGTGTGCACGCCCGACGTGCTCGACCTCCTGGCGGCCCACGCACCGGTCCACGTCGTCATGGGCAACAACGACGTGCCCGAGGTGGCCGAGTGGGGTGCGCCCGAGACGCTCGAGATCGAGCTCGAGGGAGTGCGCGTCGGCATGGTCCACGACAGCGGCCAGAAGCAGGGACGCACCGCACGGCTGAGGCGGCAGTTCCCCGACGCCGACCTCGTCGTCTTCGGCCACTCGCACATCCCGCTCGACGAGACCGGGGACGGTGTGCGCATCCTCAACCCGGGCTCACCCACCGACCGTCGCCGCCAGCCGGCGGGCACCTACGCGGTGCTCGACCTGCGTGACGGCGACCTCGTCGACGCCCACATCCACGAGCTGCCCCGCTGACGCCCTCTCACCCCATCGAGTGCTCACTTCCCGACGTCGGGAAGTGAGCACTCGACGCTGATCTGACCCACTCCCCGTCGAGTGCCCAGTTTCCGACATGCCTTCCCCATCGAGTGCACAGTTCCCCACGCCGCCGGCCTGTCGAGTGCTCAGTTTCCGGTCGGAAAGTGGGCACTCGAGGGGAGGGGAGTGAGGAGGCTCGGGCCCAGTGGTGTGGGAGAAGAGGCACTCGACCTGGAGGGTGGGTGCGCTGCGTCGGAAAGTGGGCACTCGACTGGCGGACGGGTCGGGTGCGTCACCAACCCCAGGAGCCGGGCACTCCCTTGAACGGGCCGACGACGCGGTCGGTGATCCACCCGCCGTAGAAGCCGCCCTCCTGCGGGCGCACCCGCTCGCCGTCGACGCGGCACTCGTCGACGAGGCCGGGCATGACGGCGACGTGACCCAGCAGCACGGCATACGCGGGCACGGGATCGGGGTAGTGCCAGGCGGCGCGCGGCGCCCGCCGTCCGCCGCCGACGACGTCGAAGTAGGAGGCCTGCCCCTTCCACTCGCAGTGCGTCTGACCCTCGACCGGCACGAGCGAGCCGTCGGCGAAGGCGTCGAGCGGCAGGTAGTACGTCGGCGGGTGGCTCGTCTCGAGCAGCCGGAGGGCGGCGCGGGTCGAGGCGACGACGTCGCCGCCGAGCACCACCTCGACGAGCTCGCCGGTCGGCTGGACCGCGGGCGGGCGCGGGTAGTCCCACACCGACTCCTGACCGGGGCCGGGCGGCAACGGGACGGGCCGGCTCATCGCGCGGCCCCGCAGATCTCCTCGAGGCCGGTCGCCAGGCGGTCGACGTCCTCGGCGTTCGTGTAGGGCGCGAGACCCATCCGCAGGCCACCGGCAGCGCCGAGCCCGAGGTGGTGGCTGCACTCCCACGCGTAGAAGCTGCCCGCGGGCGCGTTGACCCCACGCTCGGCGAGCCTGACCCGAAGGTCCTGCGGGTCGTGCCCCTCGACGTTGACGAGGAGCGTGGGGGTGCGTCGCTTCGCGTTGCCGTATGCCGTCAGGCCGGGGATCGCGCGCAGCCGCGCCTCCAGCGTGGTGAGGAGGCCGTCCTCGTGCTGCTCGAGGGCGGCGAAGGACGCGACGAGCCGCTCCCGGCGGGGGGCCGCGGTGTCGGGCTGCGCCAGGTCGGCGAGGAAGTCGACGGCTGCGGCCGTCCCGGCGAGCAGCTCGTAGGGCAGGGTGCCGAGCTCGAAGCGCTCGGGAACGGCGTCGGACGACGGGACGAGCTTGGCCGGGTGCAGGGTCTCGAGCAGCGCGGGTGAGGCGGCGAGCACGCCGAGGTGGGGCCCGAGGAACTTGTAGGGCGAGCACACCCAGAAGTCGGCGCCGCTGGCCGCGAGGTCGGTGCCGATGTGGGCGGTGGCGTGGACGCCGTCGACCCAGAGGAGCGCGCCGGCGGCGTGCGCGACGTCGGCGATGGCAGGCAGGTCGGGGCGGGTGCCGATGAGGTTCGACGCCGCGGTGACGGCGACGAGCCGGGTGCGGTCGTCGACGATCGCAGCGAAGACGCTCGGGTCGAGCTCGCCCGTCTCAGTGTCGAAGTCGGCCCAGCGGACCGTCGCGCCCGTCGCCTCGGCGGCGAGCACCCACGGGCGCACGTTCGCGTCGTGGTCGAGGCGGCTGACGACGACCTCGTCGCCGGGCCCCCAGTCCTTGGCGATCGTGCGGGCGAGGTGGAAGGTCAGCTCGGTCGCCGACCGGCCGAACACCACGCCGGCGGGGTCGGCGGCCAGCAGGTCGCCCATCGCGGCCCTGGCCTCGACGACGATGCGGTCGGCGCGCCGCTCGGCTGCGGTCACGGTGCCGCGGTTGGAGATGGCCGAGGTCAGGGTCTCGACGACGGCCGTGGCCACGGAGTCGGGCACCTGGGACCCGCCGGGGCCGTCGAAGTGGGCCGCGCCCTCGCGCAGCGCGGGAAAGTGCCAGCGGATGCGATCGACGTCGTACGCCGCGGTGGCAGGTGGGGCTTCGGTGCCGGGGGGTGCCATGCGCACCATCCTCGCCCATCGCCTCGCCGCGGCCACAGGAACGGCCGTTCGCCCCCGAGCGGCGCCAGGTCGTCCTACCGTCGGAAGCGGGGTGGTCGCAGCTGTCATCGTCCTGCCCTGCAATCAGAGGGGTGCCTCGTGTCCCGTCCTCTTCTCCTCGTCGTGGACCCCGACCTCGACGCCCTGGCCCGCACCGAGGGCGAGCTCGCCCGCCGCTTCGGCGCGGACTTCCGGGTGCGCGGCGAGTCCGACAGCACCGTCGCGCTCGACCTGCTCCGGCTCGCGGCGCAGCGCGGCGACCCTGTGGCGCTCGTCCTCGCCGACCCGTGGCTGCCCGAGATCAGTGGTGCGGAGCTGCTGCGCAACGTCCGCACCCTCCACCCCGACGCCGCCCGCACGCTCCTCGTGCCCTGGGGTGCGTGGGCCGACCGGCGCACGGCCGACGAGATCCTGCGCGGCATGTCGCAGGGCGACATCAACTACTACGTGCTCGAGCCGTGGAGCTCGCCCGACGAGCTCTTCTGCCGCACCGTCTCGGAGTTCGTGCAGGTGTGGTCGCGCACCGTGGAGAACCGGCGCCGCGAGGTCGTCGTCGTGGGCGCGGCCCGGGACCCTCGCGGGCACGCAGTGCGAAGCCTGTTGACCCGCAACGGGATCCCGCACGCGTACCTCGACCGGGGCACCCCCGAGGCCGTCGCGGTGCTCCGCTCCGTCGGGGCGCCTGACCCGACGCAGACCGACGGCCCGCTCGTCATCTGGCTCGCCGCCCTCGGAGGCCGGGTGCTGCTCGACCCGACCGACGTCGAGATCTGCCAGGCCTGGGGGATCGACACCGACCTCGGCGGCGACGGCCCGACCGGCGAGGACGGCATGCGGGACGTCGACCTGCTCGTCGTCGGCGCCGGGCCGGCGGGTCTCGCGGCCGCCGTCTACGGCTCGTCGGAGGGGCTGTCGGTCGTCTGTGTCGAGGAGCAGGCGCTCGGCGGTCAGGCCGGCACGAGCTCGCTGATCCGCAACTACCTCGGCTTCTCGCGGGGTCTGTCCGGCGCTGAGCTCGCCCAGCGCGGCTTCCAGCAGGCATGGGTCTTCGGGGCCCGCTTCGTGCTCACCCGCCGGGTGACGGCGGTCCAGCCGGAGGCGCGGCCCGACGGGGCCGGCGTGCCCCGGTTCCGCGCGACGGTCTCTGACGTCGGCGAGGTGCGCGCGCGGGCCGTCCTGCTCGCGACGGGCGTCGCCTACCGCCGCCTCGGCGTGCCGGCCCTCGAGGCGCTGACGGGGTCGGGGGTCTACTACGGCGCCAACGTCTCCGAGGCGCACGGTCTCACCGGCGCGCACACCGTGATCGTCGGCGGCGGCAACTCGGCCGGCCAGGCGGCCCTGCACCTGCAGCGGTATGCCGCGGACGTCGCGATCGTCGTGCGCACCCCGGACCTGTCGGCGACCATGTCGCGCTATCTCGTCGACGAGATCGAGGCGTCGCCGACGATCACGGTCGTCCCGAACGCCGAGGTCGTCGACGGCAGCGGGGACGGCTGGCTGTCCGAGGTCGTCGTCGCCGACCGCACCTCCGGGGAGCGGCGCACCCTCCCGGCCGACGGCCTCTTTGTCATGATCGGCGCGGAGCCGCACACGTCGTGGCTGCCCGAGTCGGTGGTGCGCGACCGGTGGGGCTTCGTGCTCACCGGCTCCGACGTGCGCGAGGCAGGGGTGTGGCCGCTCGAGCGCCCGCCGTGCGCGCACGAGACCTCACTGCCGGGCCTCTTCGCCGTCGGTGACGTCCGTTCGGGGTCGGTCAAGCGCGTCGCCTCGGCCGTCGGCGAGGGCTCGGTCGTCGTGTCGGAGGTGCACCAGTACCTCGCGTTGACGGAGGCCGAGGGGCGTGGCTGAGCACACCGCAGGGGGCCCGCGAGCACCCACCCCGACCGGCGGAGCGAGCCCCGCCGCAGCAACCGGGCGGACGCGTCGCCACCTGGCCCTCGGTGCCGTCGCCCTCGTGCTCCCACTCGTCGGACTCGGAGTGCTGCGAGCCTCGGGCGGACTCGACCACCAGTGGCAGCACGACTCGACGCACTTCTGGCTGGTGCTCGGCGCGGCCGTGCTCAGCGCGGTGACGGCATACGGGACGGGTGCCGCGGCGGTGCGGCGCGGCGACGTGCGCGTCATGTACGTGTCGCTCGCCTTTCTCTCGTCGGCCGGCTTCCTCGGCCTGCACGCCCTCGCGACACCGCACATGCTGCTCGACGCGGCGTCGGCCGGCTTCAACCTCGCCACCCCTGTCGGCATCGCGCTCGGATCGCTCTTCGCCGTCGCGTCGGTGCGTGAGGTCGACGCCGCCCGGGCAGCTGCGGAGATGCGGCAGGCCCGGCTGCTGCGTGTGGCGCTGCTCGTCGGGATGGCGGCGTGGGGAGTCCTGTCGCTGCTGCGTCTGCCACCGTTCGGTGAGGGTCCCGGCCCGGCGTCGACCGAGCCGCCGATGGTCGCGGTGGGTGCCGTCGCCGTCGTGCTCTACGCCGTCGCGGCCGTCACCTACGTACGCCTGTGGCTCCGTCGCGGGGGGCTGCTCCCCGCCGCGATGGCGGCCTCGATGGTGCTGCTCGCCGAGGCCATGGTCGCGATCGTGGTCGCCCCGAACTGGCGCTACTCGTGGTGGGAGTGGCACGTGCTCATGCTCGTCGCCTTCGTGCTCGTCGCGTGGGGCGCGCAGCAGTCCTGGCACGAGGAGCGCTACGCCGATCTCTACACCGCAGACACGCTCGCCGGGCGGCGCGAGATGACGATCCTCTTCGCCGACCTCAAGGGCTTCACCACCTTCTCCGAGCAGCACGACGCCGCGGAGGTGACCGACATGCTCAACGCGTACTTCTCCGTCGCCATCCCGGCCGTCGTCAGGCGGCACGGCGGCACCGTCGACCGACTCATCGGTGACGCGATCATGGCCACCTTCAACCGGCTCGGCGACCAGCCCGACCACGCCCGCCGCGCCGCGCAGGCCGGGCTGGACCTGCAGGTCGAGACGGCCCGCATCGCCGAGGCACACCCCGGGTGGCCGCGGTTCCGGGTCGGGGTCAACAGCGGCGAGGTGGTCGTCAGCGTTCTCGGCGGAGCGGGCGGGCGCACGCACACGGTCATCGGCGACGCCGTGAACGTCGCGTCGCGCATCGAGGGGCAGGCGCCGGTCGGGGGCGTCGCCGTCACGGCCGACACCCTCGCGCTGCTGCCCGGCGCGGTGGTCGAGCCCCTGGGGCCGCTCGACCTCAAGGGCAAGGGGGAGCCGGTCGAGGCGTACGTGCTGCGTGCCCTCCCCGACGACCGGACGTGAGCCGGACGGGCCAGGTCAGGCCGCGACGACGGGGATCGTCCGCGTGGCCATGAGCCTGCCCGTGACCCAGTGCGTGAACTCGACGTGGAGCAGGAAGGTGCCCTTGTAGGGCGGGTGCACGAGCAGGTCGTAGCGCTCCGCGGCGCCGAAGGCGATGGCATCGGTGCGCAGCGGGTGACCCAGGTCGCGGACGGGCGGGCTGGGCATCCCGGGGCGGGACGTGTCGCGGAAGGCGCGGCCGTCGTGCGCGATGAGCTCGGCCATCTCGACCGGCTTGCCCGAGGTGTCGGTGAACCGGGCCCGGCTCGGGAAGTAGTTGGCGTTGAGCATCCGGAACAGCGTCGGGTGCCCGGTGCCGGGCAGGTTCGCGCGCAGCTGAGTCGGGGCGATCACATCGGTCGTCGGGCGCGGGCCGTTGAGCAGACCACCGACGACGTAGAAGAACTTCGGCTCGAAGCGGTTGAGGCCGACGTCCTCGCCGGAGAGCCCGGCGGCGTGGTCGAACGTGTGCCAGCGCGGGTCGAGGGCATACGGCACCAGCAGCGTCTCGGTGGCGATGTCGTAGAGGGGGCCGTCGATGAACGACCGGCGCGCGCCCGGCGCGAGCGGGAACGCCGGGTGGACGAGCGGGTCGACGATGAGCGGGCCGAACATGCCCATCTGCACGTGCAGCACCGTGTTGACGTGGCAGTGGTAGAAGTACAGGCCGGACGCGCCGTTGTTGGCGTCGGCCGGGACGCCGAGGTCGGGCCGCCACTGGTAGGTGTAGCTGCCGCTCACCTCGAAGGAGGTGTGGCCGACGCCGTCGTTGCGGGGATCGGGCTCCATGCCGTGGTGGTGGATCGTGTGGACGCGCTTCGACGCCTCCAACGTCACATGCACGAGGTCGCCCTCGGTGACCCGGATGGCCGGAGCCGGGAAGTGGCGCCCCGACGTGTCGTCCTCGAAGCCCCACATCTCGTGCTGGGCGCCGTCGGGGAAGCGCAGGGCCCGGCTGAAGAACTTGCGCACGAACGTCTTCGTCGGCGTCTCGCGCAAGAGCGTGGTCGGGCTCCCCTCGTGCGACTGGCTGGACGAGAAGGCGGCCTGGCTCGGGAAGGTCTCGTGGGCGTGGGCCACCCGGGGCCCGGGCGCCGCGAGGGTCCAGTGCGCGACGAGCCCGCCGGGGTAGAGGCCACCGGCCGCGGTCTGCGACGGCTCGGCGTGGCAGTGCATCGGGTACTCCCAGTCGTCGGACCGGGCCGCCCAGGTGCGCTGCGGCACCTCGGGCGGGCGCCGCACCGGGAGCATGACCTCCTTGCGGTCCATCTGGTCCAGCTCGACGACGTCCTCCCACTGCTGGAGCACTGCGTGGCCCTCGACGTCGACCGTCCCGACGGACCGCGAGAAGTCACCACCGTTGCGGCGCAAGGTCCACACGTGGTTGCCGTGGAAGTGCATCTGGTGCACCGCGGCCCCGACGTTGACGAGGCGGATCAGCTGGCCGGTCCCGACGGTCGGGCCGGCCTGCCCGGCGTTGAAGGCACGCACGTCGAACTCCCGGGTCGAGCCCGACGGCAGCGTCTCCTCGAGCGACCGCACCGAGTCGGCCACGTCGTTGGAGACGCCGAGGGCACGGAAGCCGCTGCGGTCGTTGAGCATGAAGTAGCGCGGCACCGCCGGCGTGGCAGTCGCGTCGATGACCTGGCCCGCGCGCGCCCGGGCACCCCACACGGGGTCGACGTCCTGGCAGAGCCAGACCCACTGGCGCTCGAACTCGGCCCGGCCCGCGGCGAGCTGCCACCGCCGGGCGGGGTCGACGACGACGAGCACCCCGTGCAGGCCGAGGATCCGCTCGACGCTGCCGCCGCCGGGGTCGTGGTAGACGTACGTGCCGGCGGCCGGTGCGGCGAAGGTCAGCGTGGCGCTGCCACCGGGGACGATGGGTCCGGTGTCGGCCACACCGTCGATGCGCAGCCGGTGCGGCCGGGTGAGCCGGTTGTGCACCCGCAGCCGCACGGTGGACCCGACCTCCGCGACGATGGTGCGGTCGGGGAAGAAGCTGGCCCAGTACGACCGCCGGATGAGGTACTCGCCGACGTTGCGCGGGTGCGGGGCGAGCGGGTCCGGCCGGCCCTCCTTGGGCAGGGCCGCGCCGAGAGGGTAGCTGCGGCTGGCGACCAGCCGGCCGTCGGCGAGGAAGACCTGCGGCCCGATGCGCAGGCTCGGCCGGGTCGCGGAGATGTCGGTCGGGGTGGCCCCGAAGCCACGCATGTAGACGAGGCTGTCGTCGACCATCCGGACGAGGCCCTCGTTGACGTAGAGGTCGAGGGTGCTCATCAGATCGACCCGCTCGCGAGCCGTCCGAGCCGCAGGGTGCGGGCCGAGAGGGCGTCGGCGAACTCGAGGGCGAGGACCAGGCCGACGGGCGGCACGAGGTAGTCGATGCCCAGGACGGCCGTCTCGCCGGCGGCCACCGCTCCGGCCTGCCGGTCGGTCGCATAGAGGCTGACGGTCATGTCGCCCCCGGCGACGCGCACTCGGAACTGTCCGGGTGACAGCTCGATCGGCGTCCGGCCGACGTTGTGCACGCTGACGTCGACCGTCAGGGCATCGGTCCACGCCCCGTGCACGGCGCTCGGCACCGGGGCCTGGCCGGCGGCGACGGACGCGCCCTCGTGGACGTGGCCCTCGCTGCCCTCGTCGTGCCCTGCGGCGGCCGTCAGCGAGCGGCGCGACCAGCCGAGCAGCGCCACGCTGCCGAACGACGTCCTCTGTCCCGCCGCCGGTGCTGGCGCTGCCGGCCCGTCCCGGGTGAGCAGCACCGTGGCTCCCAGCGCGGCCACCCCCGTCGCCCCTGCTCCCACCAGCACGTGTCGACGGGTCAGATCCATGGCGTCCTCCTCCGCGTGAGGGTCAAGGCCATGGTCCGTCGGGGGCCTCCAACAAATCTTGAGTGGGTGAACCGGCCGGAACGAAGGCGACATCCAGTGGCGCAGGCACCGAAATCACTGTCGTTCCGGCCGATTCACCCGAATCGGGTCGAGCGGTCAGCGGGTGACGCGACCCTTCTCGAAGAGCCGCGGGATGCGGTGGTTCGCGACCATCCGGTCCTCGGGGTCGTAGGCCGAACGGATCCCCTTGAGCTGCAGCCACGCCGAGTCGCCGTAGCCCGTCCGAGCATCGGTCGGGTTCTCGGCGAAGTTGAGGTAGCTGCGGCCCGTCGACCACGGCTCGAGCGAGCCGGTAAGCGCGTGCGCGTCGAGCTGTCCCTGCGCCGCCATCTCGGGTGTCGCCGCGATGGCACAGGCGAACACCGCGTATGCCGCGTCGACGGTCGCGAGGGCACCGTGCTCCTCCGGAGCGCGACCGAGGGCGCCGCCGAGCTGGCGGAGCTCGGCCATGAGCAGCGACGACGTCGAGCCCGGGCCGACCTGCTCGAGGACGGTGTCGATCGCGTTGTCGGGCAGGCCGCCGACCAGCGTGCCGTCGGACACCGCGGGCGTTGGGCCCTCGGGGTCCATGTGCAGACGGGTCAGCGTGCGGGCCGGAACACGGTCGAACGTGTCGATCTCGGGCGCCAGTCCGCGCAGCAGGGCGAGGGTCGAGCGTGCCTCGGCGTCACAGCCGAGCACGGCGCCGTCGATGACGACGAGCGACCGGCCGCGCAGCGGAGCCGGGATGTCGGGCAGCGGTGGCACGTTGAGGAACCGGAACGCGGTGGTCACGGCGTCCGGTGCCTCGGGCGCCCAGTCGGCCCAGCGACGCAGCACGCGCTCGGCGTGCTCTCGGTCCCAGACGAGCATGCCGGCATACGCCGTCTCGATCGGGTAGAGGCGGAACTCGAGGGCCGTGACGACGCCGAAGTTGCCGCCACCGCCACGCAGCGCCCAGAAGAGCTCGCGGTTCTCGGTGGCGTCCGCGCGAACGTGCTCGCCGTCGGCGAGGACCAGCTCGACGGCGGTCAGGCTGTTCGCGGCGAGGCCGAGCTTGCGGGCGTACCAGCCGATGCCGCCGCCCAGGCTGTAGCCGGCGATGCCGACGTCGGGCGAGCTGCCGTGGAGGGCGGCGAGGCCGTGGTCGGCGGCCGGCTCGGTCGCGTCCATCCAGATGGCGCCACCCTCGACGCGGGCGATGCGCCGCGTCGCGTCGATGCTCACGCCGCGCATCTGGTCGGTGCGCACGACGACGACTTCGTCGAGGCCCTGGGCCGCGAGTGGGCCGGCGTTGTGACCGGTGCTCTGCGGCGCGACGCGCAGCCCGGCGGCGGCGGCCGCGCGGACCACGGCCTGCACGTCGGAGACGGTGCGCGGCCGGGCGACCGCGGCCGGTCGCTGGTCGACGGCGACGTTCCACGGCATGCGGGCCGCGTCGTAGCCGGCGTCGCCGGGGAGGTGGACTTCACCGTCGCAGAGCCCGGCGAGGCTGGTGGCCCGTCGGGCGGTGGGGGTGAGGATGGTCGTCATCTGCTTCTCCTGTTCGGGGTCGCCCCGGTGGTGGGCACGAGTGTTCAGAGGCTTGAAGGGGTGGCCAGATACATCGGGAGCGAAAGATCCGTTTCGTCCCGGCAGGACTGGGCCACAAGCGGATCGGCGCCCACAGCGCCGCTGGGGGGTGTCGCTCCGCCGACGACTGCCCGATCAGGCCGTAGGGTGCCCGGGTCGAGCGCACCCACCCGTCGAGCCGAGGATCACGCCCATGCATCGAGATCTGAGCGGTGCCGTCGAACCCGGTCGCGGACTGGGCACAGGACGCATGACAGACGCAGAGCTGTTGGAGCGGCTGCAGCAGCTCGCCGGGTGTCCGATCGTGCCCGGCACGCTGAACCTTTGGCTCCCCACGGCGCTCGACCTCAGGGACGGCGACCACCTCGTCGTGTCGTTGCGCGAACCGGACTGACGGGTGAGGCCTGTCCCTGGCGAGCAGGGTCGGGCGAACCCGCGGCCGGCGTCCTGCGACCCGAAGGGGCCCGGGTGCATGCTGGGGAGGTGGACGACGTGACGACGGACCCTGCCCGCGACCTGCTGCTCGACGGCTTCGGCCGCATCCGGGACGGGGTGCCGGACGCCGTCGACGGCCTGTCCGAGGACGAGCTGCTGTGGCGGCCGGACGCCGCTGCCAACCACATCGCCTGGCTCGTCTGGCACCTCGCCCGCCAGCAGGACGACCAGGTCACCCACCTCGCCGGCGCCGACACCTCGGTGTGGCTCGGCGACGGCTGGGTCGAACGGTTCGGGCTGCCCTACCCGCGCGACGCGCACGGCTGGAGCATGAGCTCGGACGACGTCGGCCGCTTCACCGTCGCCGACCCGGACCTCTTCGCCGCCTACCAGGAGGCGGTGCACGAGCGCACGGTCAGCTACGTGGAGGGACTCGACGCGGCGGCATACGGCAGGGTGATCGACCGGCACTGGAACCCGCCCGTCACCGTCGGCGTGCGGATCGTGTCGGTGCTCGACGACGCCGCCAAGCACCTCGGGCAGGCCGAGTACGTGCGGGGGCTCGTCGAGCGCCGCCGCTGAGGCTCGCTGGGCGAGAGGGACACAGGGCACGGCAGCACCACCCGCCACCGGAGCCACAGCGGCGTGTGACACCTGCGCACACCGGGGGCGTCCGGGCTTGCCGAGGCCCGCGGTGACCGCGTGGCGTGCAACTCCTCGCAAGCACGGCCGGAGCACAGGTTGACGTGTGACCATGGAGGGGATGACCACCTCCGTCCTGAATGTCCCAGCCGCCGTCGCGCCGCACGCCGACGGCGTCGCTGCGCGTCCGGGTCGCGCAGCGCACCGCACGCACCGGCTGACGCACCGCCGGGCCGACGCACTGGCCCACGAGGCCACCCGCCGTCGCCGGCTAGCGCTCATCGCGAAGGGCCGCCGTGCCCGTCTGGCCGCGACCGTGGTCGTCGTCTTCGCGCTCGCGGGCGTCAACGTCGCGAACCACGTGCTCGGCTGGGACACGATGTGGCTCGGGCCGGTCGGCGCGGTCGCGCTGCTCGCCTTCGCGCGGTGGCAGGGCCTGACGTGGCACCAGCTCGGCCTCGCCCGCCACACGCATGCCCGCGGCATCCGCTGGGGCCTCGGCGTCATCGGGGTCGTCGCGATGGTCTATCTCGCCGGCATCCTCCTGCCGTCGACGCGCACGGCGTTCCTCGACGCGCGCTACCACCTGCCGCCCGCGGGAGCTCTGTTCACGGCGTTCGTCATGATCCCCGTCGGCACGATCCTGCTCGAGGAGGTCGCCTTCCGCTCCGTGCTGTGGGGGTTCCTCTCGCGGCACGCCCGCATGTGGCAGGTGCTCGTGGCCTCCTCCGTGCTCTTCGGCTTCTGGCACGTCTTCCCCGCGATGGCGTCGGCCACCGGCAACGAGGCCATCGGCAGCGCCGTCGCGGCCCTCGGCCCCTTCGCCAAGGTCGCGGTGGTCGGCGGCACGGTCGTGTTCACCGCCCTCGGTGGTGTGCTCGCCGGTGAGCTGCGCCGCCGCAGCGGCAGCATCTTCGCCAGCGTCGGCATGCACTGGGCCACCAACTCCCTCGGCGTCCTCTTCGGCGTGCTCGCCTGGCGACTCGCGTCCTGAGCGAACCGCTGACCGATGGCCCCCGGCGCCGACGTCCCCGACGAGTTCGACGTCTACACGATCGTCGTGCTGCGCCGTCCCGCCGAGGCGCCTGAGCTGAGCGACGCCGAGCTCGACGACCTCCAGCAGAGGCACCTCGCCTACCGCGCCCACCTCGCGCGTGAAGGGCTGACCGTGGCCAACGGCCCTTACGACGCCCAGAGCGACCCCGCCTACCGGGGGATGTCCGTCTTCAGCTGCGGCCCCGAGGAGGCCGCTCGCCTCACCGACGCCGACCCGTCCGTCGTCGCGGGCCGTCTGGCCTACGACGTCATGGAGTGGTGGGTGGCTGCCGGTTCGGTCGCCTTCCCGCGCGCCGGCACGCCGGTCGGTGAGCGCCGCCGGATGACCGAGGACTGACCCGGCCCGTGGCCGCGCCACCCGCAGACCCTCTGCTCGTGCTCCTGCCGAGCCCACTCCTCGGACCCTCGGTGTGGGAGCCCGTCGCCGAGCGGCTCGGCGCGGCAGGCTGGTCCGTGGCCGTATGCCGTCAGCCCGCGCCCGTGACCACGGCCGCCGACGCGCTGGCCGGCTTCCTCGACGCCGTGCCTGCCGGGCGTCCGGTGGTGCTCGTGCCCCACAGCAACGCCGGCCTCTTCGCGCCTGAGGTCGCGCGGCAGCGCGACGTCGTCGCGACGGTGTTCGTCGACGCAGCCCTCCCGCAGCGGGTGACCGCCCCCGAGATCGCGCCTCCCGGGTCGCCGGAGCGCAGCGACGGCGCGATCTCGCACACGAGGGCCGAGGCGCCGCTCGCGCCGGCCGCGTTCCTCGACTTCCTTCAGGGGCTCGCCGACCCCGACGGCGTGCTGCCGGCGTGGACGAGGTGGTGGCCGGAGGCCGACGTCGACGTGCTCTTCCCCGACCGGGCCACCCGGCGCCGGGTCGAGCAGGAGCAGCAGCGCCTGCCGCTCACGTACTTCCGCGACACCGTGACCGTGCCGGCCGGCTGGACGGACCGGTCCAACGCGTACCTCGCCTTCGGTGACACCTACGCCGACGAGCGCCGCCTGGCCGAGCAGTGCGGCTGGCCGGTCGCGACCCTGCCGGGCCAGCACCTGCACGGGCTCGTCGCGCCGGCCGAGGTGGCCGCGGAGCTGTCGAGGCTGCTGGGCGCGCTCGGGGTCCCAGCGCCGGCGTAGCCCCGGCGACGGGCACGGCAGGACCCCGGCGCGCCCCTGCGACACTGGCCGCATGGACGGCCTGACGATCCGCGCCGCGCGGCCCGAGGACTACGAGCGACTCGGCGACCTCACCGCAGCGGCCTACCTCGACGACGGCCTTCTCGACTTCGGCGCGCAGGACCCCTACCTCGACGTCCTGCGCGACGTGCGGCACCGTGCCGAGCACGCCGACGTGCTCGTCGCGGTCGACGCCGACGGCACGGTGCTCGGTGGTGTCGCCTTCGTCGACGGCCCCGGTCCCTTCGCGAACATCGCGGCCGCGGACGAGGCGGAGTTCCGCACCCTGGCGGTCGCCCCCAGCGGTCGTGGCCGCGGCGTCGGGGCCGCCCTCGTGCGCGAGTGTGTCGACCGGGCCCGCGCGCTCGGGCGCGAGCGGGTCGTGCTCTCGACACAGCCGATGATGCGCGCCGCGCACCGGCTCTACGAGCGGTTCGGCTTCGTGCGGGTGCCCGAGCGCGACTGGTCGCCGATCCCGGGCACCGCGCTCCTCGTCTACGCGCTGGACCTCGCCCGCGCCTGAGCCGCCGACCGCGAGCGGACGATGAGGTCGCGCACCGCCGCGACGATCGTCGGGTCGAGCTCGACGTGCGCCTCGAGGAGGTCGAGGAGCGTCTGCGCCGCGAACCAGTTGCGCTCGTAGCCGGGCACGAGGTCGGCGAGCGGCAGCAGCTCCGGGCCGAACCGGCGCTCGACACCCCGGTCGACGACGAAGACGTCCTGCGCGATACCCGTCCCGAGCCCCAGGTGGCCGAGCACCGTGACCCAGCGGTCGACGGCATACCCCTGGACGAAACGCGTCGCCGTCAGGCGCTCGCCCCGCAGGTCGCGGTGCAGCCCGACGTAGAGGTTCGTGATCGCCTCACCGACCTGGTGCCCCATCGAGTCCGGCTGCGGAACGGGAACCTTCGGGATCTCGAGCCCGGCAGGCGCGTCCGCCCGGCTCCAGTGGAGGCGCCCCGGCGGGTAGCCGGCGGTGTCCATCTCGGCGAGGGAGAAGACCGCGTACTCGGCGAAGAGGTCACCCTCGAGGAGAGCCTTGCGGCCGGCACGGCTGTTCTCGAACGACCACACGACCGGCTGGGCGGCCTCGAGCCAGTCGATGTCGGCGAGATAGCGGTCACGCGCGGCCGCGTCGTCGACGACGACGAAGAAGTCCGCGTCGGAGTGCTCGTCGAGGCGGTGCAGGTCACGGCCGACCGAGCCGAGACCGAGCAGGGCCACGGCATCTCCGCGTTGCTCGAGCACGGCGCCCAGGCGGTCGAGGAAGGCCAGCAGGCGCTGCGGGACGGTGGGCGGGGCGGTGCTCGACGGCATACGTCGTCTCCTTGTCGGTCATGAGGTGTCTGTCATGAGGTGGAGTCGACGTTTCAGCCCGCCCGAGAGCTCGTCGGGGTCGCGACTGCCGCAGCGTATGCCGGGTGGTGGGCTCGGCGGAAGGGGTCGCTGGCTCGCATCCAGAGGCATCGGGACGGCGTGTCGCGCCGGTTGGCGTGGCAGGCTGGACGGGTGCCCGTGACCATCGAGGACGTGCGCCGAGTCGCCGAGCAGCTGCCGCGCTCCTACGAGGTGCTGGTCCGTGACCGCGTGAAGTTCCGGGTCGGCAAGATCGTGTGGCTCGCGTTCTCCGCCGACGAGACCGAGATGGGCTTCGCGTTCCCCAAGGAGGAGCGGGAGGTGCTCGTGGCGAGCGAGCCCGACGTGTTCCTCATGCCGCGCCGCTCCGACCTGCGGTTCAACTGGGTCGAGGTGCGGCTCGCAGCGCTCGACGAGGCCCGCATGCGCGAGATCGTCGTCGACGCGTGGCGCATGGTCGTGCCGAAGACCGTGGCCCTCGCGCAGGTCGACTGAGGGGGCACCGGGCGCAGCCGCCACGCGGCTGTCAGCCGATCCGGTAGGCGACCGAGGTGCGGGGCCCCCGCTCCGCCGCGCCCCGCTCGATGCAGAACTCGTTGCCCTCGGGGTCCGCGAGGGTCACCCAGCCGGTGCCGTCGTCCTTGCGGTGGTCACCGGTGATGGTCGCGCCGGCCTCGAGTGCCCGCTCGACGGCCTCGTCACGGGTCCCCTCGTCGGGTGCGACATCGAGGTGCATGCGGTTCTTGGCGGTCTTGCCCTCGGGCACCGGGATGAAGAGCATGCCCGTGCCCTGGTGGGGGAACGACGGCGCGACCACGACCTCGGGGTCGTCGTCGTAGTAGACGTTCCAGCCGAGCAGGTTCGCCCAGAACGTGCCCAGCGCACGAGCGTCGGTGCAGTCGAAGGTGATGTTGTGGATCGCGAGTGGCATGTGCCGAGCCTCGCCCGACCGGTCCGCTGCCGCAAGCGGATTGCGTATGCCGTGTGAGTCCGGACGGCGCAAGGCCAAGTCATCGCGGAGGCTGGGCGGCGGCACAGCAGGTGCACAGCGGCGGCCGCGACGGTGGATCCAATCCCACCGAAGGAGACCCCCCCATGAGCCCCCTCCCCCGAGCCCTGCACCGAGCCCGACTGATGACGGCCGGCGTCCTCACCGCCTCGACGCTCCTCGTCGGTGCGATCGGCATCCACCTCGCCGACACGCAGACGGTGGCGGCCTCCACCACCGGCACGACGAGCTCGAGCAGCTCGAGCGGCTCCACCAGCTCCGACGACTCGAGCAGCTCGAGCGGCTCCACCAGCTCCGACGACTCGAGCAGCTCGGACACGAGCGGGTTCTCCGCGGTCGCGCCCGTGGCCAACGGCAACGGGCAGGCCCAGACCAGCTCGGGCGGCTCGTGATGAGCCCGACGGCCGGGACGTTCGGCGCCATCGGCACGACGAACACCATCCTCGTGACCGAGCCCGAGACGCTCGAGCCCGCGGTCGCGATCGCGCGCCGTCACCTGGCTGAGCTCGACCGGGCCGTGAGCCGCTTTCGCCCCGACTCGGAGGTGAGCCTCCTCGCGGCCCGCGCGCGGCGGGCACCGACGGAGGCCTTCGTGTCGGCCACGTTCGCGGCATACCTCGAGGCGGCCCTGCGCGTCGCGCGCCTCACCGGCGGCCTCGTCGACCCGACGGTCGGCTCGGCCCTCGTCGCCGGCGGCTACGACGACGACCTCGACGTGGTGCGAGCCCGACGCGACTTCCACCAGACGCGGATCGCCGGCGTGCCGCACTGGCACACCGTCCACCTCAACCCGTCGGCCCGCCGCGTCAGCGTCACCGCCGGCACCCTCATCGACCTGGGCGCGACCGCCAAGGCCCACGCCGCCGACACGATCGCCCAGCTGCTCGCCGAGCAGCTCCCCGGAGGCTTCGTGGTCAACCTCGGCGGCGACGTCTCGGTCTCGGGTTCGCTTCCGCCGCAGGGGTGGTCGATCGGCATCGACGACGCCGACGGCGTCACCCGGCAGGTCGTGACGAGCACCGGCCAGGCCATCGCGACGTCCTCCACGCAACGTCGGGTCTGGTCGGTCGACGGAGCCGTCCGCCACCACATCGTCGACCCCCGAACGGGGCGCACCGCACCCGCGGTCTGGGCGCAGGTCTCCTGCGCCGCCGTGACCTGCCTCGAGGCGAACGCCGCGTCGACCGCTGCGATCGTGCTCGGTGACGACGCGCCCGCGTGGCTGGAGGCCAACGGCATACCGGCCCGCCTCGACGCCGCCGACGGCCACGTCGTCAGGACGACCGGCTGGCCCGACCCGTTGGGCAGGGCCGCCTGATGAACGAGCTGCTCTGGTTCGTCTCCCGCGCCACCGGCGTCGTCAGCATCGTGCTGCTCACCGCTGTCGTCGTGCTCGGCGCCGTGACGGCCGGCCGCCGTAGCCCGCACGGCGAGTCGGCGACGGTCGTCATGGCCATGCACCGCTGGCTCTCCCTCGGCATGACGGTCTTCCTCGGCGCTCACATCGCCACCGCGATCGCCGAGACCTACGTGTCGATCGACCTCGTCTCGGCGGTCCTGCCCTTCACGTCCGGCTACGAGGCGCTGTGGGTCGGCCTCGGCACCCTCGCCTTCGACATCCTCGTGGCGGTCGTCGTCACGTCGGTGCTGCGGCACCGGCTGGCCGAGCGCACCTGGCGCCGCGTGCACCTGCTCTCTCACGCGCTGTGGCCGATGGCTGTCGTGCACGGCCTCGCCCTCGGCACGAGCGACCAGCCCCTCCTCGTCGCCACCACCGTCGCCTGCGCCCTCGTCGGCCTCGGAGCCCTCGGGTGGCGCTGGTCCACGACGCACACCGACCGCGCCCGTCGCGCGGCCGTCCTCACCCAGGAGTGGTCATGAGCCTCACCGCGCTCCTCGCCGAAGCCGGCCTCACCGGCCGCGGCGGCACTGCCTTCAGCACGGCCCGCAAGGTCGAGGCCGCCCACGCCCACGGCGCACACCTCATCGTCAACGCCTGCGACGGCGAGCTCGGCGCCGCCAAGGACGGCTGGGTCGTCGCCCACCGCCTCGCCGAGCTCGTCGACGGCGCCGCGGCCATCGCGGCCGGCTCCCCGACCACGTATGCAGCTCACCGCGGTTCCGACACCGCGCACCGGCTGCGGGCGGCCGGGTTGCCCGTCCTCGAGGTGCCGGCCCGCTACGTCTCGTCGGAGGAGTCCTCGCTCATCTCGCTCGCACAGGGCGGTCTGGCCCGCCCGATGGCCAAGCGCCAACCGTTCGTGCGCGGTGGTCGCGACAGCGACGGCCGGCGCATCAGGCCCACCGTCGTGCTCAACGCCGAGACCGTCTGGCGCGCAGGGCAGGTCGTGCGACTCGGGGCCGACTGGCACCGGTCGTTCGGCACTGCAGCCGAGCCGGGCCCTCGCCTCGTCGCCGTGAGCACGCCCACGGCCCGAGGGGTCGTCGTCGAGACCGCGGCGGGCGCCCCGGTGCTCGACCTCCTCGCGGCGGCCGACCCGGTGGCCGTCGCCTCCGGAGTCGTGGACCGGTCGCCGGGCGTGCTGCTCGGCGGACTCGGTGGCACGTTCGTCGCGCCCGCCGACCTCCGTGGTCTGGCGTGGTCGGACGCGGTCCTCGCCCGCGTCGGGGCCCGCACCGGACCGGGCGTCGTCGAGGTGCTCGACCCAGCCGCGTGCCCCGTCGAGTTCGTCGACCGCTGCCTGACCTGGGCGGCCGGCGAGTCCGCCGGCCAGTGCGGACCGTGCATGTTCGGCCTGCCCGCGCTCGCCGCGGACTGGCGGGCGCTCGCGGCAGGTGTCCACACGGCACACGGCCGCGTCGTCTCGAGGATCTCGCTCCTCCCGGGGCGCGGCGCGTGCCGCTTCCCGGACGGGGTGGCCGGCTTCGCCTGGTCGGCCCTGCGGGTCTTCGGACCCCACCTCGACACGCATCGGCACGGCCGGTGCGACGCCGCACTCAGGCAGAACGACCACCGCACCGACGGGAGGACCCATGTCCGCGCAGGCTGACCACGACAACCCTGCCGAGGCGACGGGGCACACGAGCCGGCGCCTCGGCCTCGTCCGGGCGAGCCGCCTCGCCGTCGACCGCGTCGCGTGCACCGGGCACGGCGTGTGCGCGCAGCTGCTCGACGGGGTGACGCTCGACGAGTGGGGCTACCCCGTGATCGCGCCCGAGACGGTCGAGGGGCCGCAGGGCCACGCCGTGGCAGAGACGGCGATCCGACTCTGCCCGGCCCGCGCCCTCTACCTGCGCTGAGCCGTCGAGAGCCCACCCCGACGGGAGGTGCGCCGGGAACGGCGTTCTCGAGGGTGGGAAGGGAGCCGGGCACACCGTCGAGTGCCCACTTTCCGACACAGGTTCCCGGCGAGCGGTCGATGCCGACGGGATCTAGTACTCGCCCTTGATGACGAAGTACGAGCCGCGGATCGTGCCGGCCAGCTTCGACTTCTGCCGCGCGAACTTGAAGTCGCCGAGCTCGTCGGGCACATCCATCCCATCGGAGAGCTTGAACCCGACGGCCCGCTTGCCGCCGTCGGCGAGGGTGTAGAGCACGTTGACCGACAGGCCCGACTCGTAGAAGACGTAGGACCAGCGCACGCCGTCGACCTCGAACTCGGTCGCCTCGAGCGCCGGTGAGGCGATGACGATGCCGCGCTCCTCCTCGAGGACCCTGGCCACGTATGCGACGACGTCCTTCGCCCGGTCGGCGGGCTCCACGCTGAACGTGTGGGAGTACTTGTTCTTGAAGTAGCGGGCCTCGTTGGCGCGCAGGCCTGCCAGCGCCTCGGCCACCGGCGAGGACTCCAAGCCGACCGTCGAGACCTCCGTGAAGTCGACGTCGTACGCCATGACCACCTCCTGCTCGCAGGGCACCTCAGGCAAGGCTAGCCGCGCCGGACGCCGACTCCCGGCGTAGGCCGAAGGCGCGGGCCGAACCAGCGCCGGGAGGGGTCGGTGCTGGGCGTCAGAGCCAGTCGGGCGGCGGCGGGACGACGATGCCGATGACGTGGCTCAGCCCGGCCGGGCTGTCGATGCGCACGACCGAACGGCTCTCCGCCTGCCGGGCGAGCTCGACGCACTCGTCGCCCCGGCACCAGCGCGGCTGCACCCCGCCGGTCGCCTGGCGCACGGCCATGAACATCGTGCTCGCCATCAGCGCGCCGTCACGGCTGCCCTTGATGTACCAGTCCTGGTAGACGACGATGCGCGCGGCCGGTTCTCCCGCCTCGGGCGCGGTGGCCTGCTCCGCGATGGCGGCGTACTGCACGCGTGTCTCCTGGTGGGCGCCGATGTCGGCCCGCCACGCCAGCACCCCGACGACGGCGAGGACGGCCAGCAGCAGGGCAGGTACGCGCTCGGCGGGCGACACGCGTACGGCCCGGGGCTCCGTGCGGCCGCGGCGGAGGAGGAGCAAGGCGACCGGCAGGACCGCGACGAGCCACGTCCACAGCTGCCCACGCGCCTCGGTGACGGCGCCCGTCACGACCGTCTGCCCGGCGTCGACGCCGCACGCGACGACGAACGCTGCGAGCAGCCGCAGCAGTCGTGGGCGCACGCGGTGGTCGCGGATGCCCACGGCGAAGGCGACGAGGCCGACGAGGGCGGCCCACCACTGGGCGCGCCACAGGTCGCGGGCCGAGTCGAGCCACCGGTCCACGTTGTCGTAGAGGGAGTCGAGGGAGTTGAGCGGGTTGGCCTGACGCCAGGAGGCCAGCTCGATGCCGAAGTGCTGGTTGAAGATCCAGTTGAGCGTGTAGGCGACGAGGATGCCGCTGCCGAAGGCGACGACCCAGCCGGCGACCACGGCCAGCACCCGACGCCACGGGGCGTCGCGCAGGTGGACCACGGCGAAGACGAGCAGCACGACGCCGATCGGCGGGTAGGACAGCACGGCCGCGACGCCGCTGAGCAGCAGCCAGAGCGCCAACCGCACGCGGGTGCGGGACGCCCACGGCAGCAGCCACATCGCCGTGGCACCGACGAGGACCGACGGCGTCAGGGCGCCCGGCCAGTAGAGCAGCTGCACCCACACGCACGACGCGTAGAGCGCGATGCCGAGGAGGACGTCGACGACGGGCGCGGGACGCACTCCGGCCCGGCGGAGCACCCGCCACATGCCGGCCACGAGCAGCGCGTAGCCGAGGGCGTACGTGAGGGCGGCGGTCGTCGGGGTGCCGTGCTGGCCGACGAGCCACCACCAGCCGGTGTTGAGCCAGCGCCCCTCGCTGATGTTGTAGTACCGGGGCGGGGCCACGTTCGGCTGGTTGTCGGGCAGCAGGAAGGTCCAGTCGTCCTGCCGGATGAACGGCGTGACCGCCTGGACGACACCCTGGGTGACGAGGAAGGCGAACGCGATGACGACCGGGACGAGCAGCCTGCGCCGCGGAACGGAGCTGACCGAGGGCAGCAGGCGGGCCCGCCGGTGCGCGGGTGGTGCGAGCGTCTGCGTCGTCATGGGCGGGCCTGCGTGTCGTGAGGGTCAGGAGCGATGGAGCTGCGGCGGGCCGCCGGCCCGCAGGGTCCATTGGACCCTAGGTACCCGTCAGACGTCGAAACGGCACCGTCGGCCGGTAGGTTGACAGCGTCCACATCCTCGCTCCGCACGGAGGCACGGTGAAGCTCCTTCTCACGTCCGCAGGCGTCAGGAACCCGAGCATCGAGGCCGCCCTCGTGGGTCTCCTCGGCAAGCCGATCGCCGAGTCGACGGCGCTCTGCATCCCCACGGCCCAGTACGCCCACCCGTGGGTCGGCCCGGGCGAGAAGCCGTGGCAGTTCATCACCGGCCGGTCGGACGGGATGGTCGGGCTCGGGTGGAAGTCCATGGGTGTGCTCGAGCTGACCGCGCTGCCGAGCATCGACAAGGACCTGTGGGTGCCCAAGGTGCGTGAGGCCGACGCCCTCCTCGCAGCCGGCGGCGACGTGCTCTACCTGGCCCACTGGATGCGCGAGTCCGGCCTGGCCGACCTGCTGCCGACGCTCGACACCGTCTGGGTCGGGCTCAGCGCCGGCAGCATGGTGCTCACGCCACGGGTCGGCGAGGACTTCGTGCAGTGGCGCCCCGCGACGGGTGGGGACGAGACGCTAGGGCTCGTCGACTTCGCGATCTGCCCGCACGTCAACGGCGACGACCAGCCCGGCAACACCGTGGCCGAGGCGCAGGAGTGGGCCGCGGGCATCGAGGGGCCCGCGTATGCCGTGGACGACGAGACCGCGTTCGTCGTCGTCGACGGCCGGGTGGACGTCGTGTCGGAAGGGCAGTGGACCCTGCTGCACGAGTAGCCGAAAGCCGCTGCGACGAGCAGCGACTCGCGTCCTAGGGTGGGCGCATGGCGACCGTCAGGCAGTTCCAGGTCACGTTCGACTGTGCCGACCCGGAGCGGGTCGCACGCTTCTGGTGCGAGGTGCTGGGCTACGTCGTCCCGCCGCCTCCGCCGGGCTTCGGGTCCTGGAAGGAGTTCGACAGTTCTCTCCCGGAGGAGAGCCAGGGCGGCGCGTACGCGTGCGTCGACCCGGAGGGTGTCGGCCCGCGGCTGTTCTTCCAGCGCGTGCCCGAGGGCAAGGTCGTCAAGAACCGTGTGCACCTCGACGTACGCGTCGGCACCGGTCTGCGCGGCGACGAGCGTGTCGCGGTGCTCGAGGCGGAGTGCGCGCGGCTGGAGGCGCTCGGCGCCTCCCGGCAGCGGTTGCTGCTCGCCGACGGGATCAACGAGTCGTGCCTGGTGATGCAGGACGTCGAGGGCAACGAGTTCTGCCTCGACTGACCACGCCTGAGCGGGGGCTCAGGCGTGACCGCTGAGCTGGCCGAGCCGGTCGGCCAGCGCGTCGACCATGGCACCGGCCTGCTTGGCCGGGAGGGCGGACTTGCGGTCGCCGCCCTGGCTCGACACGGGCAGCACGTCGATCGACAGCTTCGCGCCACCGGCGAGGGCCCGCAGTGCGTCGACCTTGTCGCCGAACGGCGAACCGCTTCCGGGTGAGTAGTAGTGCACGACCTCGTCGACGTCGTCGGGGTAGAGGTCGGTCTTCGTCACGGCGATGACGAGCCAGATCGGCTTGTGCCGGCGCACGGCCATCGAGGCGATCCGGTGCGAGGTGATCGCCCAGTCCTCGAGCTCGGCGGCGAGCTGCTCCTCGCGGCTCGCCATGCCCTCGCCCGTCGTGCCTGCCGCCCGTCGCGGTGTCGCGTAGCCGTTGGCGACGACGTGGATCACGCCGTCGACCGGCTCGTCGTGGAAGACCTCGTCGAGAGCCCCGAGCCGGGTCGCCGCGTTGTCGCCGGGCACGACGAGGAAGCGGAAGCCGTGCAGCCGCGGCGAGCGGCGGGTCCGGCGCTCCATGACGGCCGACCCGACCTGCGCCACGCCGTCGGCGGAGGTGCGCCGGGTGAGCCGGTCGACGAGCTGGCTCTTGCCGACCCCGGTCATCCCCGTGACCGCCACCATCGGGAAGCGGTGCCGGAAGAGGTGGCTCACCCGCTCGGGCGCCGACGCGAGAGCCGTGAGCACGCCGCCGGCGAGCGTCGCCCCCAGAGCGGTGCGACTGGAGGTCGGCAGGATCTCCCGGATGCGGGACGGACTGTGAGACACGGAGCCTCCTCGACGAGCGATCAGGTGCCGGATGGCCCCTAGAGCCTACGTTCCGTCCGTCGGTCGTGGTGCGCCGCCGTCGATCGAGTCAGCCAGAGTCGGGGCTACCGGACGGAGGAGGCGCGAGGAGCCTTGGCGCAGGGGACCGCCCTCGTGACGCCCTTGACGTCCGTGTGCGCGAGGTAGACACGGTTGACCCCCTCCACCTCGGCTGCGACGCGGCACGCAGGGTCGAAGCCCCTGATCGAGCGCACCGGCGTGCCGACCGGGATGAACGCCGCGTCGCCGTCGATCGATGGCCCGGGGGGCCCGTCGAAGTGCAGCTCGCTGAGCCGGCACTCGACGAGGCCGACCGTCGGGCCGAGCTGCTCCGTCGGCACCGTCGGCAACGGGCCATCAAGCCCGGCGTAGTACTGGATGCCCTTCAGCTGCACGAAGTCGACCCAGTCGACGATGGCCGCCGTGTCTGCTGTGGTGGGTGTGGACCTGCAGGCCGACACGGGCTGCCGGTCGACGGACGTCGCGGAGACCGCCCCGGATCCGCTGGGGCTCGTGCACCCGCCCGCGACGAGGACGGCGGCGACGGCCACGACGGCGACGTCTGTTCGCTTCACCAGAACCTCCTGTTGTGAGGACACCGACAGACCCTGAACCGTTGCGGCGCGGCTCAGGACCGAGTTCAGGGCCATCCCCGATGCGGCCCCGACCGCGTGGGAGCACGCTGCTGGGCGAGCCAGGAGGTCTCGATGTCTCTCTCCCAGACAGAGTCCGCAGTCCTACCCCTTGATGCCGAACGGACACCACCCCAGTACGCGTTGCGGCAGATCCTGGGGGTGTGGGCGGCGGCGGCGCTGCCCATGGCGGCGCTGGCCTGGCTGGTGGCTCCCGCCCTGGCCGGGAGGCTGGACGGACCGGCCGCGTGGCCGCAGGCGCTCATCGCCTGCCTCACGGCGGGGCTCGTCTGGCAGGGGGTGCTCGTGCTCGTCCTCGTCCGACGCGAGACGGGCACGCTTCGCCGGCGAGCGGTCGCGGACGCCCTGTGGCTGCGACGACCTCACAGCCCGCGTACGGGCCGGGTCGGCGGGCGCGTCTGGTGGGTGCTCGTGCCCGCGGTGCTCGTGGTCGGGCTCGAGCAGGTGCTGCCCAAGATCCATGCCCCGGCCGCGCGCGACCTCGGCGAGCTCCTCCGGTCGACCACGGGGCACGAGTTCCTCTCGGGCAACTGGCCGTGGTTCGTGGTGGTGGTCGTCATGGCGCTCTTCAACACCGTGCTCGGCGAGGAGCTGCTGTTCCGCGGCCTGCTGCTGCCGCGCATGCGCGGCGTCTTCGGCCGCGGCGACTGGCTCGCGAACGGGCTGCTCTTCGCGCTCTACCACCTGCACCTGCCGTGGGTGATCCCGACGGCGCTGCTCGACTCGGTCGCGTTGGCGCTCCCGTCCCGTCGCTACCGCAGCGCGTGGCTCGGGATCATCGTGCACAGCGTCCAGTCGGTGCTCATCGTCGGGGCGACCCTGGCGCTCGTGCTGCGCTGAGACAACCGAGCCGGGTGCCACGGGCCCAGCGCTGTCCCCGCGGTATCTTGCTCGCCGTCGGGCCGCGCGGCCCGGGCCCGGCAGCCGGGCACGGTCCGAAGAGAGCAGCAGCGTGGACGACGGCCCCGTTCTCCCTGTCACGCCGAGCCAGGTGGGTGCCTTCGGCCTGTTCGTCGCGGGGGTGCTCGTCCTCGTCTTCGGCCTGTATGCCGTCGGGTCGGGGCACCTCTACAGCGGGGACACGTGGCCCGACTTCCTGACGATGTTCGCCGCGTCGGCCCTCGTCGCCCGTGCCTTCGTCGTCGCCGCGGCGCGCGGCGGAGACGGCGAGTGGTCGTGGCGCAGGTTGCGTCCGCGCGCCTTCGCCGGATGCGCCCTCGCTCTCGTCCTGCTCGTCGTCCTGTCCGTCGTCGTCCCCGTCGAGACCGGTGTCTGGCCGGTCGGCGACTCGGCGCACGGCTTCTCGATGTTCCTCTTCGCCGAGTCCGTGGTCGTCGCCGTGGCCTGCGCCGTCAAGGCGCCGGAACGTGAAGGGGTGACGCCCTTCACCGGACACCTGGCAGGCGGCGCCCCGCATCGGCCGGGAGTCCGCATCGCCCTCCGCCGCTGGCGCCTGCTGTCGCGCGACTGCCACGTCGACGTCGACCCGACCGGCGTGACGCTCGTGGTGCCTCGGGTCTTCGGCGGCCGCCGCACCTGGTTCGTCCCGATGGGGACCATCGGCGTCCTGCTCGAGCCGGCCCTCGCAGACGGCGGATGGGAGGACGGGGAGGAGTGGGTGACACGCGACGAGTTCCGCACGCCCTACCTCAGCACGACCTCACCCTGGGCCGACCCCAACCTCGTCCTGCTCTTCACGGTGCCGCAGCCGATCCCGCCGATCAGGTGGACGGCCGCGCGCGACCTCGACCTCTCTCCGTTCGCGACCCGGAGGGCCGAGGGCTTCGTGGTCGACGGCGTCGAGCTGCGGGTGGTCGACCCTCGCGCAGCCCGGGAGGCCTTGCTGGCCAATGGGGCGCAGGGCATCGAGGACGCCCACGCCTTCGTCGAGAGGCACCGTGACGTCGTGCGCGACCCGGAGCAGGTGCGCGCCGCGGTGGCTCGAACCCGCCACAAGGCAGCCCTCTTCGGGCTGGCCGGTGCCACGGCCCTGATCTCCTCCGTCGCCTACCTCGCCACCGGTGACAGCCGCTTCTGGCTCTCTTCGTTCGTGGTGCTGGGTTTGGGCTTCGTCCTCGAGTGGGTGTCGCGGCAACGCGGACGCTGAGCAGGGCACGCCGCCCCGCCCAAGTCGGTCACTGGAGGGGGAAGGGCGACTGCGCCCACGAGGGACGGTCGTCGACGCTGACGCGGTCGACCCACTTGACCCACCAGAAGCCGCGGCGCCCGGGCGCGACGAGACGCACCGGCCCGCCGTGCCCGGGCGAGAGCGGCACGCCGCCGGCGTGGGTGGCGAGGATCAGGCCTGCCGCATCCTGGGTGGGCAGGCGCCGGGTGTAGCCGGTCACCGAGTGCACGACGACCGATCCCCCGGCGAGGGGGCCGAGCAGCACGTCGAGCGGCACTCCGCGCCACGTCTGCTCGGACCACCAGCCGCCGGTGCAGTCGAGGACGGCCGCCCGGGTCGTGCCGGCCTTCGCCACCAGGTCGGCGTAGGCCACGCGTCTCTCGGGCTCGCCGGGTCGCCCGATCCGAAGCACGTAGGCCGTGGGGTCGAGCACGGGCACGTCGTCGGTGAACCACTGCGTGACCGGCATCGCGGACGGGTCGCCCGAACCCCTCTCGTACGAGCCCGTCTCGCGGCGGCGCGCGCCCGGCAGGCCGGCCACCGACGTCAGCGACCACAGGGCGGCGTACGCCAGTGCTGCCGTTCCGCCGAGAGCCAACGTTCTCAGCGCTGTTCGCCGCGAGAGGTCACCTCTGCGGACGCGTTGGGGTCGACGCAGGACGTGCGCCACGGCGAGCAGGATCGCGGCCACCGCGGAGGCGACGTGCACGGCGAGGGCGCTCACGCCGCCGACCTGCAGCGGGCCGACTGTCGAGTGCACGATGCCGGTGAGGAGGCTGGTCACCACCACGACCGCGAGGGCGACCGCGTCGGTGTGCGACCGGCGACGACGGAGCCCGCGCCGCACGATCGCGCTCTTCCACGGCGCCAGCACGAGGATGCCGAGGGCCAGGACACCGTGGAGCACCGCGACCGCTCTCGCGCCGGACGCGGCGCCGACCGCGAACGCCAGCCACCCGGTCACGAACGCACCCGTCAGCAGCACCAGGAGTGCGAGATTGGTCCGTCGGCCGGGCCGGGACGTTGCGACCATCCACCCAGTGTGGCCACAACGGCGACGGCGGGGGCCGGTCAGTCGTCCATGGCCTCGATGCCGAGCTCGGCCAGCTCGCCCATGCGGCTGCGGATGTGCGCGACGACCGCGGGTGACGGCGGCTCCCAGCCCGTGATCTCCTCGACGACCCGCAACGCCTCGGTGGTGCGGTAGGACCGGGTGGGATTGCCGGGAAAGCGTTTGTCGGTGACGTTCGGGTCGTCCTCGAGGGTGCCGAGCGGCTCGACCCGGTAGACCCGTGGCGGCCCGTCACCGCGCGCGAGCTCGGCGGCCAGCGGCGCTCCTTCGCGGGTCGCCGTCACGTAGATGTGCTTCGACTGGCGCCTTGAGCCGTAGTTGGACCGCCACCCCGGTGTGAGCAGGTCGCCCGGGCGAACGTCGGCCCTCGTGCCGTGGAAGAACGGCCCGGGGTCGTCGACGACGCGCTTGGCCGGCGGCGGGTCGCGGAGCAGGCTGTCGAGCCGTGCCATGAGGACCGCCACGCGGGTGCGTCCCTCGGGCGCGCGTGGGTAGCGCGAGAGGACGTCGAGCACGACCGGGTCGGCGCGCGTGGCAGCCGCCGTGACGACGTACTCGGCGACGACGGGGTCGTCGCCGCGGGCGAGCTCGGCCGCCCGTGCGGCGTGCGCGGCCGCGCCGAGGATGTGGCGGACCTGGGTCGCCTTGGCCAGGGGGTGCAGGTATGCCGCGGCGGCCGCGTCGCCGGCGGCGCTCGCCGCGTGCCGGGCGGGCTCCGAGGCAGCCCCCTTCGCGGCGCGGTGCGCGTCGGTGGCGGCGGTGCGCTGGAGGTTAGAACGCGCAGCCCCGTCGGCGAACGCTCGCGCCGCCCGCAGCGCGGCCTCGGGCCGCGGGTCGTCGGGCTCGTCGCGCTGGAAGAGCACGAGCACCGGCTCGGCGCACGCGACGGCATACGCGGCGACGGCCCGCAGCTCGTCCATCGACAGCTCGAGGTCGGCGGTGCTCGTCTGCATCATCCCAATCTGGCACAGTTCGTCCCGCCGCTCCTCGGAACTGCGTCTCGCAGGAGCCTGCAGTTTTCGTGGTTCTAGCACCAACGTCCCATTGCGTCTGGTATGGGCCCGCCGGAACGCTGGGTATGTCCTTGGGGCGGGAGGGCACCCGGTTCGTTTCTCGAGGAGAGTCATGAAGAAGTTCGCGGCCATCGGAATGTCCACCATCGCAGCAGTCGTGCTCGGCGCCGGCCTCGCCTCGGCCAGTGGGGGCGGCGGCACCTCGTCCGGGACGTGGCCCACGTCCATGCCGCTGCCGACCAGCCCGGGCCGGATCGTCTCGCAGAGCTCGACGACGGCCACCGTGCGTTCGACCGACCCCGTCGCCACCGTCCAGGGCAAGCTCGACAGCCTGTATGCCGCCAAGGGCTGCACCCGCAAGCTCGCCGTGAACCGTCCGCGTGACTACCTCTGCCGCAACGCGGCCACGGGCAAGACCGACGAGGTCTACTTCACCTTCGCCGCGCTCGACCCGACGGCGACCGACCCGTCGCGCTCGCAGACGAACGCCTTCTACGTCAAGGGCTGAAGGCCGACGTGAACTGAGCCCACGGCGGGTGGGGTACGTCGGTGACCGGGCACCCGACGGGGCCCGTCTTCGTCGAGTGCCCAGTTCCCGACGCGCCTCTCGGCTCGCCGCGGCTGAGAAAGTCGGTCCCGGCTGCATCCAGAACCGGCACGAAGGCGGAAGAAAGGGGGCAGTGGGTGCACCGGGCACCCACCCACCGAAGGGATGACACATGAAGCGCCTCCTCGCTGCAGGTTCCATCGCCGCTCTCGCCTCGCTCGGCCTCGCCGCAAGCGCCCAGGCAGCATCCGCTGACGCCGCGTGCTTCGGACAGGTGCACAAGACCGTCAACAGCGGTGTCCTCGGCGTCGACAACGTCGGCCAGCTCGTCAAGTCCGCCGGTGGCGGCCAGGCCAAGAACGCCCTCGCCCGGACGTTCTGCTAGCCCGACCCTCCAGCGTCACGACGTCGGCGGCGGCCGGGACCTCCTGGTCCGGGCCGCCGCCCGCTGCTGTCTGGGGGCCGGTTGCCGGACCCTCTGAGCGGGCACGGAGCGCGGTCGCGCCGGGGTCGTCGTGCCCGACGTGCGCGTTCGCCGCTGGGGCGTGCCTCGACGCGGGCCAGCGGCCAGGAGGTCGTGTATGGCTCGTCGTCGACCTATCCGGCGCGGCTCGCGAAGATTCTCGGACGACAATGTCGAAGAGGTGCCGAGCGGTTCGACGCAGTGGTGACAGGCAGGAACCAGCAGCAACCAGAAGGAGATGCAGATGCCGCGTTTCATGGGCTTCGTGAGGATGCAAGAGGGCATCGGAGCGCCCCCGCAGTCGCTCTTCGACGCGATGGACGTCCACATCGGCGAGCGTGCCGCCAAGGGCGTGTTCCTCGACGGCGGGGGCCTCTACGGCACGGAGAATGCCGTGAACTTCGTCGTCGACAACGGCACGGTGACTCGAGTCGACGGGCCGTACGCGGAGAGCAAGGAGATCGTCGGCGGCTGGGCGATCATGCAGTACGGCTCGCTCGAGGAGGCCGTCGCCGACCAACGTGAGTTCGCCGAGCTGCACGCGAAGCACTGGCCGGAGGTCAAGGTCATCGCGACGCTGCGCCAGATCTCCGACGGGCCGGACGCACCCGGCGAGTGAGGTCTCGGTCTGCGCCGGCACCGGGAAGCGGCCGAGCCGGCGCAGACCTCACACCGCGCCGACTCCGACCAGCGACCTCTGCCTGGAGCACGAGGCCCGACGGTTCTCGTCGTGTCTCTACGGGTGGAGTAGGTGCTCGCCTCCCGGCAACCTCATGTGAGCGCCGCTCACGACAACTGTGGTGCCGCCGTCTTCGTCGAGGCCCGGACGGAAGTGGATCGTCCCGTCGGGGTCGACGCCGGCGATCTCGGCCGAGGCCCAGTCGAGCCGGCGGCCGGCCACCTCGAGCCCGAGCGGCAGGATGTGACCCGAGCGGGCCGGCACGAGCAGCGTCGACCCGGCGGAGATCGGGGTGCTGTCCAGGGCGACCGTCACCGTAGCCGGGGCGCCCGAGGTGTTGATGACGTGCAGGGCACGCTGCCCGTCGTCGGTGCTGGTCGTCGTCGCGAACACACCGGGCCACTGCGTCTCGAGCCGCAGGCCCGGGCTGACCCCGAGGCTCGAGAGGGCCCGGTCGAAGAGCACGTCGTCCGACGGCACCTGCGCGGCGAGCACGATGGCCCGGCCCTCGCCGAGCGGCACGTCGACCCCGCAGACCGCGCCGTAGACGTCGGTCAGCACGACGTCGCCACGCTCGTGCGTGAGGTGCTGCACCCACCCGGCGCACATCTCGGGCCACGGCTCGGCCCAGCCGTGCGCGACGAGCGACGGGTAGTAGTGGCCGGTGTCGCGAACGACCTCGCCGGGTGTGATGCCGAGCGCCTCGGCGAGAAGCGTGCACGGCGTGCCGTCGAGCTCGCGGTCGGGCACCTTCCCGAGCAGCACGACGTTGCCGCCGGACGACACGTGCCCGACCAGGCGCTCCTGCACGACCCGCGAGAGGTGGCGGCCGGTCCCGACGAGCACCGTCGATCCGGGTGCGGGGTCCCTCCGCTCGAGATGCACTGCGCCGTAACGGAACCCACCGAGCAGGAGCGAGCGGGCGAGAGCCTTGCGTTCACCCGCGCCCCGGTGGGACGTGAGGTCGTCGACGACCTCGGTCATCGTCTCCGAGCCCGGGTGGTGGTACTCGGTCATGTACGCGTCGAGCACGAGTCCCAGCGACACGTCGTCGTGGTCCTCGTCCATCCGCGCCAGCCACGGCTCGTTCGCCTTGACGGCCCGCACGGTGCGCGCCGTCGCCTCGTACGCGTAGCCGCGCTGGCCTTCGGGGCCGACGGGCGCTGCCGTGCCGTGCCGCTCACCGGTGAAGGAGATGCGGTCGTTGCCGTCGTCGACCTGCTCGTCGAGCGGCGGGTTGATGCCGCCGGCGAAGAGGTAGTAGTTGACGAGCCGGTTGCCCTGGGCGAGGCAGAGGCGAGTCTTGAGGTCGGCCGTCGACGGGTCGTACTGCATCTCCGCGCCCGCGCCGTAGTCGCCCGAGCCGGCCTCGAACTCGAGGGAGGTCAGCGGCTGGTCCCCGTCGTGCACGGCCGCCATGTAGGCGTTGATGACGTAGAGGTCGGTCATCGTGTTGAGAGTGGCCTCGCCGAGGTAGTGGTCCGACCCCGACACCATGCCCGGGATGCCGGAGTAGGTGTCGACGAGCTGGCTGATGCCGATGGGGAACGGTGCGCCGTTGCCGCCCTCCGTGCCGTGGATGTTGACGAAGAAGGGCACACCGCCGACGCCGCGCTCCTCGCACATCCGCCGCAGCGTCGCGACGTAGTCGCCGAACCGCCGCCGCATGAACAGGCCCAGGTCGAGGCGCAGCGCCCCGGCCCACTCCTCCTTGGGGGAGCGCACGGCGTGCGCCCAGCCGTCGTCACCCGGCGCGACGGCATACGGGAGCGTGTCGCCGTGCCGCTCGCGCACGAACTCGCCGAACGCCTCGACGAGCCCGTCGGTGAGGTCGGGCGAGTTCGTCACCCAGGCGAGCATGCCCACCTCGTTGTCGAGCTGCACGCCGATGATCGGGCCGCCGGCGGGCTGCAGGCGCGGCGCCAGCACCGGCATGATCGCGTCGAACCAGCGCCCGCTCTCGCCGAGGAACGCGGGGGCCAGGTAGTCGACCGTGCGCGACGTCACCGCGGTGCCGTCCCACCCGACCGGGACGACCTCCGGGTGGTCGCGGTAGATGCGGAACGGGATGCCCTCGTTCTTCAGCTCGGCCATGATGAACGGCCCCGGTCGCGCGATGAAGCGCAGGCCCTTCTCGGCCGCGAGGTCGATGAACGCGCCGATGTCGCGCTCCGGTCGCGTCTCGCCCGTGACGTCGATCGTGCCGTCGGGCAGCTCGTGGAAGATCCAGGGGATGTAGGACGCGACGGTGTCGCAGCCGGCCTCGACGAGCAGGTCGAGGCGCTGGCCCCACTCGGCACGGGCGACGCGGAAGTAGTGCACCTCCCCCGCCATGACGACGACGGGCTCGCCGTCGATGCGGATCTGGCGCTGGACGGTCTCGATCATGAGGAGGCCTTCGGGGAGGTGATGGTGACGGAGACGGGCTGGAGGCGGGCCGCGTCGGGCCCGGTGAGCAGGACGATCTCGCCCTCGTCGACGCGCGTCGTGAGGTCACGGCCTGCGTAGGCGAATCGCGAGGCCTGCACGTCGAAGGTGACCTCGCGTGCCTGGCCGGGCTCGAGGTCGACGAGCGCCCAGTCGGTCAGCTCGACGAGCGGGCGCGTGACCTGGGCGACGGGGTCGCGGAAGTAGAGCTGGACGACCTCGCGGCAGGGCCGCTCGCCCGTGTTGGTCACGGTGACGGCGAGGGTCACGGAGCCGTCGGCCGTCATCGTCGACGACGAGAGGGCGGGCATGCCGTAGTCGACGCTCGTGTAGGACAGGCCGAAGCCGAAGGGCAGCCGCGGGTAGGTGAGGGCGTCGATGTAGCGGCCCTCCCGGTGGTCGACGTCGGCGCGGATGAGCCGCCCCGTCGGCCGCTGGTGCGTGCTCGTCGGGATGTGGCCCGTCGAGAGCGGGAAGGTCATCGGCAGGCGGCCGTGCGGCTCGACGTCGCCGAGCAGCACGTCGACGAGGGCCGACCCCGCCTCGGTGCCGGGGTGCCACACGACGAGCACCGCGTCGGCGAGGTCGAGCAGCTCGGTGAGGTCGAGCGGCCGGCCGGTGTAGACGACGGCGACGAGCGGCTTGCCGAACGCGGCGACCGCGCGGACGAGCTCGAGCTGGCCGGGCGGCAGGCCGATGTCGACGACGGACTGGGCCTCGCCGGAACGGGACCGGTGCTCGCCGAGGAGCAGCACCGACGTGTCGGCGGCCCGCGCCTGCATCAGGGTGACGTCGGGGAAGCGGCCGTCGGCCACGGTGACCCGGTCACCGAGGCGCTCGCGGAGGGCGGCCTCGGGCGTGACGACCTCCTCGCCGCGGCCGTCGAGGACCCACGTGCCGAGCAGCGCGTCGCCGTCGTCGACGAACGGCCCCGAGAGCAGCACCTTCCCGGCCCCGTCGCCGAGTGGCAGGACGCCGTCGTTCTTGACGAGCACGTGCGCGGCCTGCGCTGCGCGGCGGGCGATGGCCCGGGTCTCGGGCGTGGGCGCGTTCGACGCACCGGGCCGGGCGGCATACGGGCGCTCGAAGAGCCCGAGGCGGAACTTGAGCCGCAGCACGCGGCGCACCGCGTCGTCGACGAGCGCGAGGTCGACCTCGCCGGACTCGACGAGCTCCTCGAGGTGCTCGAGGTAGGCGCCGCTCACCATGTCGAGGTCGACGCCCGCGTGGATCGCCAGGGCCGCGGCCTCCCGCTTGTCGGCCGCGACACCCTGGAAGACGATCTGGCCGATGCCGTTCCAGTCGGCGACGACGACGCCGTCGAAGCCCCACTCGTCCTTGAGCACGCCGCGGACCAGGTGCTCGTGGGCGTGCATCGGGATGCCGTCGACGTCGTTGAAGGCGGCCATGACGGTGAGGACGCCGGCGTCGACGGCAGCCTTGAACGGGCGCAGGTGCAGGTTGCGCAGGGTGTTCTCGCCGACGCTGACCGTGTCGTAGTCACGGCCGCCGGCAGCGAGGCCGTAGCCGGCGAAGTGCTTGGCGCACGCGGCGATCCGGTCGGCGCTGCTCGGGTCGTCGCCCTGGAAGCCGCGGACGATCGAGGCGGCCAGTCGGCCCGAGAGGACCGGTGTCTCCCCGAGAGACTCGGCGACCCGGCCCCACCGCGGCTCCTCCGAGAGGTCGACCATCGGCGTGAAGGTCCACGCGACACCGTCGACGGCGGCCTCGCGGGCCGCGATCTCGCCGATCTGCTCGGCCGTGTCGGGGTCGAAGGACGCGGCGATGCCGAGCGGGATCGGTGCCACGGTGCGGTGACCGTGGATGACGTCGCGGCCGAAGAGCAGCGGGATGCCGAGGCGGCTGCCCTCGACGGCGTGGCGCTGGGCGGCGTCGATGTTGCCGACGAGCACGCCCTCGTCGCGCTCGTTGCCGGCGGTGGCGCCCGACGCGTAGAGGCTCGAGCTGATCCGGCCCGCCGCGATCTCGGCGGCGTCGTCGTCGGGGTGGATGTTGGCGACCTGGTGGGTCTGGCCGACCTTCTCGGCGAGCGTCATCTGCGCCATGAGCAGGTCGACGCGCTCCTCGACGGGCAGCGTGGGATCGAGCCACGGCCGCTCCTGGGGGCGCGGCGTGGCGGTGCGGTCGGTCATGTCAGTGGGTCTCCACGGAGATCTCGAGAGTGGTCGGCTGGTGGGTGCGGGTGTCGGTGGGCGTCTCGGTGGGCGTCTCGGTGGGCTCGCCGAGCAGGTCGGCGAGCCGGACGGCCACCCCGGCGCGGCGGTACGGGTTGCTGAGCGGGCGCAGGTCGAGCTCACGGCCTCCGACGGTGACACGCCGCACGCCGTGCCCCTCGAGCCCGAGCACGTAGCGGACCGCAAGATCGCGCCCGGCGACGGGAAGGTGTGCGGCGAGCTCTCGCCTGCCGTCGTCACCACCGGGCGGCAGCACCGGGTCGATCTCGACGTCGTCGCCGCGCTGCCGGATGCCGAGCAGCACCTCGGTGACGAGCCGCAGCACGAGCCCGGGGCCCGACGAGTAGACGCGCCAGCCGCCCTCGAGGGGCACGTCGCCGGCCATGAGGGCGGCATACCGCTCCGAGGCGTCGTAGCGGTCGGTGAACGCACCGTCGGAGGAGGAGTAGTAGCAGGTCGTCTGGCGCGGGCGAGCCTGCGGGACGAGCGACTCCAGGCCGACCGGGCTCGCCTTGGCCAGCGCCGTGAGCAGCGCGTCCCCGTCACCGACGCGGGCCAGGGCCTCGGCGTAGCGCAGGTGCGCGTGCATGTACATGAGGCCGATCTCGCGGCCCCAGAAGGTGCTCGCCTCAGCGCGCTGGAACACCGACATCGGGCCGCCGACGTAGCTGACCGGGCGGTCGAAGAGGCGCGCGCCGTCGGGGCCGAGCAGGTGCTCCTCGATGAGGTCGAGGTGGTGGCGGGCCTGCTCGGGCGTGAGCAGGTCGGCGCCGATGGCGTGGATCCACGGCAGCACGCCGTAGCGCAGGCCGGTGCGCTCGTCGGTGGGGTGCACGAGCGGCTCGAGCCGCCCGTCGTCGTGGTGCAGCAGGTAGCCGGGGAGCACCGGGTCGGAGGCGAGCTGGTCGAGCAGGGCGTCGTGGGTGCGCTCGGCGAGCTCGTCCGCGTCGGCCGCGAGGGCCACCGAACCGCCGGTCGCGCCGACAGCGTGAAGGCCCTCGGCGAGGGTGCGCAGCGCCTGGGTCTGGAGCACGGCGGTCCACGTCGACACGAGGTTCGCCGCGAGGTGCGGGTCGGCGGGCTGCAGCGAGTCGTTCCAGTCGCCGTGCCCGTATGCCGGCAGCGGGCTCCCGGGGACGGTGCACTCCGCGATGCGCGCGACCGCACGTCGCAGGTGCTCGGCGACCGGAGCGGCCGGCTCGAGCGCGTCGTCGCCGACGAACGCGACCGGCTCGTCGAGCAGGGAGGCGTCGCCCGTGGTGCGCAGGTAGTCGCCGGCTGCGAGGACGGGCCAGAAGACGACGTCGCCGTGCGAGTCCTGCTGGCCCGACTCGGGCAGCGGCGGCAGGAACTCGAAGGCCTGCGGCCAGTCGCCGCGGGCGTTCTGCGCGCGGAAGACCCGCAGCAGCACGTCGCGCACCGACTCCTGGCGACCGAGGGCGGTCAGCAGGCCGACCGGACCCTGGCACACGTCGCGCGTGCCCCAGGCGCCGCCCGAGAACTGCTCGAGCCCTCGGGGCGAGAGGTAGTGGACGAAGGCGTTGTGGGTGAACCAGGGCAGCGCCGCTGACAGGTGCGCGGCCCGGGTGTCGTCGTCGCCGAGGCCGGTGCCGTCGAGCGAGACGGCGTGGCCGGCTCGGTCCCAGAACGCTTGCCCGAGCTGCTCGCCCGCGGGGGTGACCTCGCCCTCGGGCGCCTCACCGGCCTCGGGGGCAGACTCGACCGTGACCTGAACGTGGGGGGCGGGGTCGAAGAGCACGGTGACCCAGCCCCGGCCACGAGCCTCCCCGTCGGACTGCAGGCGGGCGTCACCGATCTCGGCGTCGCCGGCGCCGGTCCACGACACCCGCCACGGACGGGGGTCGCCGGCCGTCGTGACGTCGAGGTGCTCGCTCGACACGTCGACCGCGGGGGCGTCCGACAGGTCGTCGGCGACCTGCACGGCCAGGAGCACGCGGCGCGGTGCCGCGCCGTCCTGCCCCACCGAGAGCGTGAGCGCGTGCTGGTGGGTCGGTGCGCTCGAGGTCACGGTGACGAGCGGGCCCGACGTGGCGGCATACCACCACGTGCAGTGGTCGAGCCCGGTGAACCACGCGCTCGGGGTCTCGAGGAGCGACCAGGCGCCCTCGGCGTCCTCCACGAAGAGTCGAATGCCGTGCGCGCGCTGGAGGCCGAGGTAGGTGCGGCGGCCCGTCACGACGGCGTTGCGACCGACGTGCCCACGCGTCACCTGGGAGTGGAAGGTGCCGGACATCCAGACCGTCGAGGCGAGCGATCGCGAGTCAGGGGTGAAGGCGTCGCCGGTACGGAGCAGGTGGCCGTGCGGGCGGAGCACGGCGAGCTCCTTGGCGGGTAGGACGAGCTGGCCACCGCGCACGGTCCAGGCGAGCTCGGTGCCGTCGTCGGCGGTCTCGACGTGCTGTCGATCCGTGAGCAGGCCTGCGGCGTGGAGCTGCTCACGACTCAGAGGCTGGGACGCGAAGGATGGGCTCGTCGACCAGAGCGTGGCCGGGACCGAGTCGCCGTCGCCGTCCCGGCCGTGGGCGCCGTCGCCCGCCGGCGCCCACGGGGTCTGGGTGGCCGCGACCGCGATCTCGGCCCAGCTCGCATCGTCGTCGGAGGTCGCCTCGGGGTGGTCGTCGAGGGCGACGCCCCAGAAGCCGGTGTGGTGCGAGTCGGCCGGTGCGATCGTGGCGGGGGCGTCCTGCAGCGCGATGAGCGAGTGCTCGTGCTGCAGGCGGGTGCTCGGCAGGTCTGCCACGTCGAGACCGGACCAGACGACACCGCGCTCGGTGCGCGTGACGAGCTGGAGGGCGTCGGTCGCCCAGCCGGTGCCGGTGCCCGTCGTGCCGACCATCAGCCACGGCACGCGCTCGCCCGGCATGTTCTGACGCACCGCGACGGCGGTGCCGTGACCCGCGGTGGCGACCGGCGTGATGTCGAGGTACTGGCTGACGTAGTACTCGTTGATGCGCACGTTGCCCAGGGGTGCGAGAGCCGGGTCGTGGGTGAGCACGACGTCGGCCGTGACCGGCTCGCCGGTCGTGTTCGTCAGCTCGACCTGCCAGTGCCACGTGGCCGGCGCCGACGCGTCGGTGCCGAGCCGGAAGACGAGCCGGTAGCGCAGACCCTCGTGCCGCCCGGTGACGACGACGCCGTCGTCCGTGGGCGTGACGACGGAGCCGCTGCCGGGGCCCAGGAGGGGCTGCCGGGCGATGCCGTCCGGACGGTGCACCCGCAGGTGCACGTTGGCGAGACCCGCCTCGGCGACGGTGGCCGGGTGCAGCAGCAGGCTCGTGCCGAAGGCCTCGAGCCGGCGCAGGGCACCGTTGTCGAGGATCTCGGCGAAGAGGCCCGCAGGTCCCGTCACGGTGTGGACCCGGGGGCTGGTCAGGACAGCGTTGTCGTCAAGCACCATTCATTCCTACCAGCGGCCCTCTTTGGAGGACAGGCTGAATCCCCTTGAAAACAAATGAAAGTCAGACCACGCACGACGAACCCCATGAAAGTAGTTACATGCCTCCAGAGCGTTGACAGCAGTGATCAGAGCGCCCCTAACCTGACGGAAATCCGCCCCTCACGAACCCATGACGAACGACTGACGGAGCTCTGCAATGACGCTGACTCGCACGAAACCCACACTGATGGTGACCGGTCTGACCGCCGCTGCCCTGGCCCTGACCGGGTGCGCCGGCAGCGCGAAGCAGAAGGAGAGCGAGGGCGCCGCCAGCAGCGGTGGCGGCGGCATGATCGCCCAGCTGACCTTCCCGTCCGACGCGGACGCGACCGTCGGCGGCCTGGTCAACTACAACCCCAACTCGCCCAAGCCGCTCACCTCGAACTGGCTCTACGAGCCGCTCATCGTGCGCAACAACCTGACGTGCGAGGAGACGCCCTGGCTCGCGACGAAGTCGACGTGGGAGGGCGCCACGAAGCTCACCCTCGACATCCGTGACGGCGTCAAGTGGAGCGACGGCAAGCCCTTCACCGCCAAGGACGTCGCCTTCACGTTCAACCTCGGCAAGCAGTACCCGGCCATCGACAAGGCCGGCGTCTGGAACGACACCTTCGGCGCACCCGCGAAGTCGGTGACCGCCGAGGGCAACAAGGTCGTCTTCGAGTTCACCGGCAACGCCGCCCCGAAGTACGACGGCATCATCTCCACCAAGATCCTCCCCGAGCACTACTACGGGACCGTCGGCGACCCGTCGAAGTACGTCGACAAGAGCCCGGTCTTCACCGGCCCGTTCAAGGTCGGCAGCTACAACGGCCGACGCCTCGTGCTCGAGCGCCGCCCGGACTACTGGCAGGCCGACAAGATCAAGGTGCAGAAGCTCGTCCTCGAGGGCACCTACGACGCCTCGCAGGCGGCGCTCAAGCTGCGCTCGGGCCAGCTCGACGCGTACTGGGGCGAGATCCCGAACCCGCAGAAGACGTTCGTCGACGCCGACCCGAAGAACAACCACTTCTACTACGCGCCGAACGGCTCGACCGTGCTCACGGGCAACGACCAGAAGGCGCCGTTCAACGACGAGAAGTTCCGCGAGGCCATCAGCTACGCGATGGACAAGCAGGCCATGTCGACGAAGGCGACCTACGGCATCATGAAGCCGTCGAGCCAGACCGGCCTCAAGCTGCCGTCGATGAACAACCTCCTCCCGGAGAAGTACGCCGGCAAGGACACCGTCATCCCGTTCGACGTCGCGAAGGCGAACCAGCTGCTCGACGCGGCCGGCTACAAGAAGGGCCCCGACGGCAAGCGCACCAACCCCGACGGCTCGCCGCTCGCCGTGAACTTCTCGGTCCAGGCCGGGTTCATCGACTACCAGGCCATTGCCGACGTCGTCGCCCAGGGCATGAACGCCGCGGGCGTCAACACCAAGGTCACCGCGTCCGCACCCGACTCGGTGGACGGGCAGAAGAAGAGCGGCGACTTCCAGCTCATGCTCGAGTACCTGCACGGCGGGTGCGAGCTGGCGAAGAACATCGGCGCCAAGCTCTCGAGCAAGCAGTTCCCCAAGCCCGCGGAGGTGCTGCCGAACGTCGGCCGCTTCAGCGACCCGGCCGTCGACGAGTCGGTCAAGAACCTGTCGGAGTCGACGGACGAGGCCAACCAGAAGAAGTACCTCGGTGAGCTCGTCGAGACGATGATGACGAAGTTCCCGGTGACCCCGCTCATCTATGCCCCGGCCCGCATCATCTACCGCACCGACAAGGCGGTCGGCTGGCCGAGCGAGGAGAACCCGTACGCCAACCCGTCGGACGACCGGCTCCTCGTCATGACGCGGCTCAGCGCGCCCAACTGATCCGGACCCCGCACACCCGTCGGGGTGGGCTCGCGTGAACCCGCGCGAGGCCACCCCGACGGGGCGCGGCGTGACACGAAGGTGAGGTTGGCATGAAGTACTTCGCACGGAAGTTCGGCTTCTTCGTCGCGACCCTCTGGGCCGTGGTGACCCTGAACTTCCTCATCCCCCGTCTCCAGCCGGGCGACCCGGCCGAGATCATCGTCAAGAAGCTGGCGGGCAAGGACGCCGCGCTCGACCCGGCGCAGGTGCGCGCGATGCGCGCCATGCTCGGGGCGCCCGACGGGTCGCTGCTCCAGCAGTACGCGACCTACCTCGGCGAGCTGGTCCGCGGCAACTTCGGCCTGTCCTACAGCTACTACCCCTTCAAGGTGACCGAGGTGATCGGGCAGGCCTTCTGGTGGACGGTCATCCTCGTGACGGTCACCCAGGTGCTGTCGTTCGCGGTCGGCATCGTGCTCGGGGCGTATGCCGCGTGGCGTCGCAACTCGCGCTTCGACTCCGTCGTGACCCTGGGATCGACCTTCCTCGGCACGCTCCAGCCGTTCTGGATCGCCCTGCTGCTGCTCTACGTGTTCGGCTACACGCTCGGCTGGTTCCCGACGTCGGGCGGCTACGAGGAGTCCACTCCCGGCTTCAACTTCGCGTTCATCCAGGAGGCCGTGTCGCACTCGTTCCTGCCGGCGCTGGCGCTGCTCATCGTGACGCCCATCGGCTGGATCCTCGGCATGCGCAACACGATGATCATGAACCTCGGCGAGGACTACATCCGGCTCGCAAAGGCCAAGGGCCTGCCCGACCGGGTCGTCGCGCTCAAGTACGCAGCACGAAACGCCCTGCTGCCCAGCGTGACCGGCTTCGCGCTCGCCCTCGGCGGCGTGCTCGGCGGCGCGATCCTCGTCGAGCAGGCGTTCGACTACCCGGGCCTGGGGCGGCTCATGGGCGAGGCCGTCGAGAACAAGGACTACCCGCTGCTGCAGACCCTCATGCTGCTCACGACCGTCGGGGTGCTCATCGCGAACCTCGTCGCCGACCTGCTCTACGGAGTGCTCGACCCGCGTGCGAGGAGGGCGGAGTCATGACCACCACACCGCTGAACGACGTGATGGCAGAGGGTGACCCGGCCCAGACGTCCAACGTCGAGCAGGTGCCCGACGTCGAGCGTCCCGACCGCTGGTGGCAGGTGGTGTGGAGCAGCAGGAAGGCGCGCATCGGCATCGTCATCGTCGCCGCCTACGTGCTCGTCGCCGTCTTCGCGCCGCTCATCGCACCGCACGACCCGCTCGACTCCTCGTTCACGCCGCTGGCCGGCGCGAGCGGCGAGAACTGGCTCGGCACGACCACCGACGGTCGCGACATCGCCTCACAGCTCATCTACGGATCACGGATCTCGTTGCTGGTCGGCCTCTTCGGCGGGCTGCTCGCCACGATGATCGCCCTCGTCATCGGCATGATCTCTGGCTACGCCGAGGGCACCATCGTCGACGACATCCTCTCGTTCATCACGAACGTCGCGCTCGTCATCCCGACGCTGCCGCTCATCATCACGCTCGTGGCCTACTCCGAGGTGCGTGGCGTCTGGCTCATCGTCGGCGTCATCGCGATCACCTCGTGGGCGGGCGGCGCCAGGGCGAAGCGCGCGCAGATCATCACGCTGCGCAACCGCGACTTCGTCACGGCGGCGAAGTTCTCGGGCGAGAGCACGATGCGCATCGTCTTCCGCGAGATCATGCCCAACATGAGCTCGCTCGTCGCGGCGGCCTTCGTCGGCTCGGCCACGGGGGCGATCGGCGCCGAGGCCGGCCTCGCCGTGCTCGGCCTCGGTGACTCGCAGAGCGTCTCGTGGGGCACGATGCTCTACCAGGCCAACGCCCAGGGCGCGATCACGCAGGGACTGTGGCTGTGGGTCTTCGTGCCCGGCCTCGTCCTCGCCATCCTCATGACAGGCATGGCCTTCATCAACTTCGGTGTCGACCTGCTGAGCAACCCGCACCTCAGGGAGGACGCATGAGCCTGCTCGACGTGAAGAACCTCTCGGTCCGCTACGAACCGAAGGCCCACCGGCCGCTCGACGCCGTCCAGGACGTCAGCTTCTCCATCGAGCCGGGCGAGTTCGTCGGACTCATCGGCGAGTCCGGCTCGGGCAAGACGACGCTCGGCACGGCGCTGCTGCGGCTGCTCCAGCGGCCCGGCCGCATCAGCGGCGGCAGCATCACCTTCGACGGCACCGACATCACGGACCTGTCGGAGGACGAGCTGCGCGACCTGCGCTGGCGCGACATCTCGACGGTGTTCCAGAGCAGCATGAACGCCCTCAACCCCGTCACGCGGGTCGAGGCGCAGTTCCGCGACGTCATCGAACAGCACTCGAACCTGCGCGGGCACAAGGTCACCGAACGCATCAAGCAGCTCTTCGACATGGTGATCATCGACCACAAGTTCATCTCCGCGTTCCCGCACGAGCTGTCGGGCGGCATGCGCCAGCGCGTCAACCTCGCGCTCGCCCTGGCCCTCGAGCCGAAGTTCATCCTGCTCGACGAGCCGACGACGGGTCTCGACGTGGTCGTGCAGCACTCGATCCTCGAGAACGTGCGCCGGCTGCAGGCCGAGCAGGGCTTCGCCGTGCTCTTCATCAGCCACGACATCGGCACCGTGCTCGACCTGTCCGACCGCATCCTCGTGATGTACGCCGGTCGCATCGTCGAGGAGCAGCCGGCCGGTGCGCTCCTGGCCCAGCCCCTCCACCCGTACTCCAAGGGGCTGCTCGGCTCGTACGGTGACCCGCGCGCCGAGACCGTGCGGATCACCTACGTGCCCGGTCGACCTCCGGACCTCAGCCTGCCGATCGTGGGCTGCAGCTTCGCGCCGCGCTGCCCCGAACGGGTCGCCCGGTGCGCCGAGGTCGACCCACCGATCGTGCCGCTCGGCGCCGGACGGGCCGCCTGCATCGTCGCCGAGGCCCAGCAGCGTGAAGGAGGGTCGGGCGAGCACGGGGAGCCCAGGCGCACCTTCGAGGGGCCGCAGTTCGTCAAGACGGCAGAGGAGTCGACCCAGGCCCTGCGCGGCGACGTCGTGCTCTCCGTGGAGAACGTGTCGAAGGTCTTCACCCGACGTCGCGGACTCGCGGTCCAGCGCACCGAGGCGGTCACCGAGGCGAGCTTCGTGCTGCGCAAGGGCGAGGTGACGGCCCTCGTCGGCCAGAGCGGCAGCGGCAAGTCGACGCTGGCGCGGATGATCACCGGCGTCGACAGCCCGACGAGCGGGCGCATCGTCTTCCACGGCCCGAAGGGCGACCAGGAGGTGTCGGGGTTCCGGGGCCGCTCGCTGCGCGACTACCGCAGCGACGTGCAGATGGTCTTCCAGGACCCCTACAGCTCGATCAACCCGGCGAAGCGCATCGGCTACATCCTCGCCAGGCCGCTCGCGAACTACCACGGGCTGCGCGGCGACGCCTTGCGCGAGCGGGTCAAGGAGCTGCTCGAGACGGTCGCGCTCACCCCGAGCGAGCGGTTCGTCAACCGCTACGGCTACGAGCTGTCGGGCGGCCAGCGCCAGCGCGTCGTCATCGCCAAGGCGCTCGCCGTCGAGCCGGAGATCATCGTCGCCGACGAGCCGATCTCGAGCCTCGACGTCTCGATCCGCGCCGAGATCCTCGAGCTGCTCAACGACCTCGTGCAGAGCAAGGACGTCGGCATCCTCTACATCACGCACGACCTGCTGAGCGCGCGCATGCTCGCCGACGAGGTCATCGTGCTCAACAACGGCAAGGTCGTCGAGCAGGGCCAGACCCTCAAGGTCATCCGCGACCCGAGCGACGCCTACACCCGCAAGCTCATCGATGCGATCCCCAACCCGTTCTGAGGCGCCCCCACCGACGGCGCGTCGCGGTGGACCGGCAGGGAGCGCCGGCCCACCGCGACGTGGCCACCCGCGTGACGGCGCCTGCGCTCGCCGGCCCGGCCCGGCGGCATACGGCCCCGGTGCCCGAGCGGCGCGTCGCAGGGCGCGCGTGGCCACCGTGCGAGACTCTCGACGCCCGGGTTGTGGAGCGTCGTGGCGGCGTGCACAGTTGACCCCGAGCGAGGGAGCGTGGGTGTCGACGGAGCACGATGACCGCCCGGTCACCATCTACACGGTGGCCGAGCGCGCCGGTGTGTCCATCGCCACCGTGTCGCGGGTGCTCAGCGGCTCCACGCCGGCCTCGGCGAAGACGCGCCAGCGGGTGCTCCGGGCCGTCGAGGACCTCGAGTACGTGCCGCTGCGGGCCGGCCGGCCCGTCGACGTGCCCACCCACGAGACGCACGGGCTCGTGCTGCCCGGGCTGGCGGGGCCGTACTACTCGGAGCTGCTGTCGGGCTTCGAGTCGACGGCGGCGCGCGACGGGCAGTCCGTGGTCGTCGTCGTGTGCGACGCGTCCAAGGACGCCGAGGCGTCGGTGCGCAAGATCCTCGGTCGCATCGACGGCATCGTCGTCGCCAACGACACCATCAGCGAGTCGCTGATCCGCCAGATCGTCAAGACCACCCCGACCGTGCTCGTCGCTCGTGAGGCCGTCGAGGGCTGCGACTCGGTGCAGGTCGAGAACTTCATCAGCTCGGCCGAGCTGACCCGCCACCTGCTCGACCACGGGCGCACCCGCCTCGTCTTCGTCGGCGACCCCGACGACTCGCACGACATCTCGGAGCGCTACCGCGGCTTCCAGCACGCCCTGGCGCGCAAGCGCGGGGTGGAGGCCGTCGACCCGATCCGGGTGAGGTACGAGGAGGCGTCGGGCAAGAGCGTCGTCGAGCAGCTGCTCGCGGCGGAGGCGTCAGGTGCCACGTTCGACGGGCTCGTCTGCGCCAACGACGAGCTCGCCCTCGCGACGATGGTGATGCTCGCGCGTGAGGGTCGCCGCGTGCCCGACGACGTGGCCGTGGTCGGTTTCGACGACATCATGACGTCGCGCTACCTGGCCCCCGGCCTCACCACCGTGCAGCAGCCGATGCGCGAGCTGGGGCGGTGGGCGGCGATCCGGCTGCACGAGCGCATCGGCGGCCGCAGGTTCGACGTGCAGCCACAGGTGCTGCCCACCCGGCTCGTCGTGCGTGGCTCGTGCGGCTGCGACTGGGACCCCACGTCCGTCGCCGGAGCCTGACCCCCGCCTTCTCCATCGAGTGCTCAGTTCCCGACGCCTCCACCTCGTCGAGTGCTCAGTTCCCGACGCCGGAAAGTGAGCACTCGACGGGAGGGAGCGCTCACATTCCGGTCGAGTGCTCAGTTTCCGACGTCCCCGAACCCCCGAGGAATCTCTGTGCCCGACCTTGACCTGTTGCGCCGCTGGGCCGCCGACACGTGGCACTCGTTCGAGGCGATGACCGACCCCGACTCGGGCCTGCCGACCGACTCGATCGCAGGATCGCTCGACCCCGGCACCCGCAGCGGCTACACCTCACCGACGAACGTCGGCGGCCTGCTGTGGTGCACCGTCGGCGCCCGCGACCTCGGCCTGGTCGCCGCCGACGTATGCCGTGAGCGCCTCGGCCGCACGCTCGCCACCCTCGCGCGGATGGAGGTCCACGACGAGAGCGGCATGTTCTACAACTGGTACGACGACCGCACCGGGGCCCTCCTGCACCGGATGCCCGACGGCGGCACGATCAAGCCCTTCCTGTCGAGCGTCGACAACGGCTGGCTCGCCGCCGGCCTCATGGTCGCCGCGGCCGCCGAGCCGGAGGTGGCCGCCGAAGCCCGGGCAGTGCTCGACCGGATGGAGTTCGCGGTCTTCCACGACGCGGCCGCAGGTGGGGAGGGCCCCGGCGGCCGCCTGAGCGGCGGGTTCTGGGACGTCGACCCCGGCGAGCAGACGCGGCACGCATCGTTCGTCGAGGGCAGGGCGCCGGTCTTCCACACCCGCCACAACTACGACCTGCTCGACTCCGAGCCGCGCATCGCCAGCTACGTCGGCATCGCGCACGGGCAGCTGCCCCCCGAGCACTACGCCTCGCTCGACACCCCCGTCCGTCACTATCGGGGGCGCGACGTCGTGCCGACCTTCGGCGGGTCGATGTTCGAGGCGCTGATGCCGGCGATCTTCGTCCCCGAGGCGATGTGGGCGCCCGACACGTGGGGCGTCAACGAGGCGCGCACCGTGGCACTCCAACGGGAGTACGCGATGGACGAGAAGGGCTACGGCTACTGGGGATTCAGTCCCTCGACGTGCCCCGGTGAGGGCTACTCCGTCTTCGGGGTGCCCCCGATCGCGTGGGAGGCGGACGGCTACCCGAGCGAGCGCGACGGCGAGGTCGTCGTGACGCCGCACGCCTCGGCGATGGCCCTCATGGTCGAGCCCGACGCGGCGGCCGACAACTTGGCGCGCATCGAGGACGAGCTCGGCGCGTACGGTCCCGGCGGCTTCCTCGACAGCGTCGACACGCGTACGGGACGCCACGCCGGTCGCCACCTCTCCCTCGACCAGTCGATGGTGCTCGGGGCGCTGGCCAACGTGCTCGCCGACGACTGCGTGCGTCGCTGGTTCTGCACCCCGGAGGTCGAGGCGGTGCTGCGGCCCGTCGTCGCCGGCCGCCGTATGCCGCTGGGCTGATCCGGCTCCCGGGCGGTCGTACGCTTGAGGTGGCCGCCCGCGGACGAGAGGTGGTGGCGACGTGTCGCAGTGGTTCGAGGGCTGGTCCGAGGCCGACGTCGTCACGCTGCGGTTCGGGCCCGTGTGGGTGCTGAGCGCGCTCACGGGCCGCACCGTCTTCGACGACGACGAGCGCGGCGCCTTCTGGGACGCCGTCACCGACGCGGCTCTGCGGAGCACCGGCGCCGGTCGCGCCGTGTTCGAGACGGCCGCCTCCGAGCGACGCTGGCTCTTCGACGAGTTCGCCCTCGACGGTCGGCCGGTCGTGTCGGGGTTGCTGGCCGTCACCCGCCTGCTCGAGCGCCTCTCGGCCGAGGCCCGCGACGACGTGCGGCTCGGCATCGTGCGCGTCGGGGCAGCCGTGGCGCTCGCTCGCGGACCCTTCGGCCGGCGCATGACGACCGAGGACGAGCAGACCCTCGTCCTCGTCGACGAGCTGCTGCGCACATCGAAGGAGACGGCCGAGGACAACCCCATGAACTCCCCCGCCGCCATCTGACCGCCCCCTCCCCGATCGAGAGAACGCTTCGTCACGGTCGCGGGCGAACCACGCCTTCTCTCGATCGGGAGCCGGGGAGGGTCTGCACGGGCGAACGTGCAGGAACCGGGCATACGATCGCACGGTGGGCGCGGTCGAGAAGACTGGCTGGACGTCCGCCGTCATGACCGGTTGCCCGCGTCGTCGGGCAGGAAGGACGCAGGGGAACCATGTCTGACCAGAACCTCGACCCCACGATCCGCCAGGCTCTCGGATCGTCCCTGACCCGTCGGTCGCTCTTCGCGCTCGGCGGAGCCGCTGCCGTGACGGGCGCGCTCGCCGCGTGCGGCAGCAACACCGGCCGCGAGTCCGCGGCGACGGGCGGCGGCGCGACCGGAGGCGGCGGCAGCGGCGTCACGCTGAACCAGTGGTACCACCAGTACGGCGAGGCCGGCACGCAGCAGGCCGTCGAGAAGTACGCCGCGGCCTACAAGGACGCGACCGTCAAGGTCAGCTGGAAGCCCGGCGACTACGACCAGTCGACCGCCGCCTCGCTGCTGACCGACGCCGGGCCCGACGTCTTCGAGTACGGCAACGGCCCGACGATCGACATGATCAAGGGCAAGCAGGTCGTCGACCTCACCGACCTCCTCGGAGACGCCAAGGACGACTTCAACCCGAGCATCCTCAAGCGGATGACCTACGAGGGCAAGACGTACGCCATCCCGCAGGTCGTCGACATGCAGCTGCTCGTCTACCGCAAGTCGATGCTCGACAAGGCCGGTGTCACCCCGCCCCAGACCATCGACGAGCTCATCGCCGCCGCGAAGAAGCTGACCCAGGGCAACGTCAAGGGCCTCTTCCTCGGCAACGACGGCGGCGCCGGCCTCATGGGCGGGCCCATGCTGTGGTCGGCCGGCCTCGACTACCTCGCCGAGGACAACACGTTCGGCTTCGACGACCCCCGCGCCGGTCAGGCTCTGGGCAAGCTGCGCGAGATGTGGGACGCCAAGGTGCTCCTGCTCGGCGCACCCAAGGACTGGTTCGACGCGTCGGCCCTCACGGCCGGCCTCACCGCGATGCAGTTCACCGGCCTGTGGACCTTCCCCGACATCAAGAAGGGCCTCGGCGACGACTTCGGCGTCGTGGCGTGGCCCGCCCTCGACGGCTCGGGCAAGGCGTCGGTGCCGGTCGGCGCCTACGGCTCGTGCGTCAGCGCGAAGAGCAAGGACGTCGAGGCAGCCAAGAAGTTCGTCAAGTACCTCTGGGTCGACCAGACCCAGGACCAGCTCGACTTCGCCACCGCCTACGGCTTCCACATCCCCGCTCGCACGAGCCTCATCGGCCAGGCCACGACCCTCAAGGACGGCCAGGCCGCCGAGGCCGCCAAGCTCGCCACCGACGTCGGCCACGCGCAGAGCCCGATCCTGTGGACGCCCAAGTGCAACACCGCCTTCGGCGACGCGATGAACCGCATCGTCAAGGAGGGCGCCGACCCGATGGGCGAGATCGCGAAGGTCAAGGCCGTCGCCGAGCCTGAGCTCAAGCGGGTGCTCGCCTGACGGCCGAGGCCGGCCGCCCGGCATACGACCGGGCGCCGTCGGAGCGCGAGCCGGGGCGCCTCAGCGCGCCCCGGCCCTCGCTCGGCCGGCGGCTGCGGGGGCGCCAGGACGTCAACCTCTGGTTCTGGGTGTTCGTGGGGCCGTTCGTCATCGGTCTCGTCGTGTTCGTCTACGTGCCGATCGTCTGGTCGATCTACCTGTCGTTCTTCAACGCGTACAACACCGTGACGCCGACCGAGTTCGTCGGTGCGGGCAACTACCTGGACATGCTGCGCGACCCGGCCTTCCGCAGCAGCCTGCTCACCTTCGTCGCGTTCGCCGTGTTCATCGTGCCGACCACGTTCGTGATCTCGCTCGGCGCCGCGCTGCTCGTCGCGCGCACCCGCGTCATGCAGTCCTTCTTCCGGTCGGTGTTCTTCCTGCCGACCGCGTGCTCCTACGTCGTCGCCGCGCTGATCTGGAAGATGTCGATCTTCAGCGGCATCCGCTCGGGCCTCGCCAACGCGGTGCTCGGCTGGTTCGGCATCGACTCGGTGCCGTGGCTCAGCCTCGCCGACCCACCGTGGTACTGGCTCGTCATCGTCACGGCCCGGCTCTGGCTGCAGGTGGGCTTCTACATGATCCTCTTCCTCGCCGGCATCCAGCGGATCAGCCCGACCCTCTACGAGGCGGCCGCGATCGACGGCGCCGAGGGCTGGAAGGTCTTCCGCCACATCACGTTCCCCCAGCTGCGGGCGACGTCGACGGCGGTGCTCCTGCTGCTGCTCGTCAACGCGTTCCAGGCGTTCGACGAGTTCTACAACATCCTGTCCACGTTCGGCACCTATCCGCCGTACGCGCGACCACCGCTCGTCTACCTCTACTACACGGCGCTCGGCTCGGGTCAGGACTTCGGCCACGGCTCGGCCGGCGCGGTCATCCTCACCCTCATCATCGCGATCGTGGCGGTGGTGCAGGGCCGCGTGCTCCGGCTCGGCGACAGGGGCGAGTAGATGGCGATCGTCCGCAGCCGCAAGCAGTCCCGCGTCGTCGGCTGGGCGCGCTACAGCGCCCTCGTCGTGGCGGCGCTGCTCTTCCTCGTCCCGTTCTACCTGCTCGTGCGCAGCGCCTTCATGCGCGAGCAGGACCTCGGCTCGCCCGACTTCCACTGGCTGCCGCCGGTCTGGGAGACCTCGAACCTCACCGGGCTCTTCGACAACCCCGCGATCCCGATGGCGCGCAGCCTGCTCAACTCCGGGCTCATCGCCGTGACGCAGACCGTCGGGGTGCTCGTCATCTCGGGCCTGGCCGGCTACGGCCTCGCGCGCATCCCGTACCGCTGGTCCAACACCGTCTTCTACTCGATCGTCGCGACGCTGCTCATCCCGGCCGCGGTGACGTTCGTGCCGAGCTTCGTGCTCGTGTCGACCCTCGGCTGGATCTCGACCCTGCGCGGCCTCATCATCCCGGGGCTCTTCCAGGCGCTCGCGACGTTCCTCTTCCGGCAGTTCTTCCTCGGCTTCCCCAAGGAGATCGAGGAGGCGGCGTTCATCGACGGCCTCGGCTACTGGGGCACCTTCTGGAGGATCGTCGTGCCGAACTCGCTCGGTTTCGTCGCCGCCATCGGCACCATCACCTTCATCGGCACGTGGAACGCCTTCCTCTGGCCGCTGGTCATCGGCCGCGACCAGGAGTCGTGGACCGTGCAGATCGCACTGTCGACGTTCCTCACGGCGCAGTCGGTGCAGGTGAGCCAGCTCTTCATGGCGGCGCTCGTCGCGATCTTCCCGCTGCTGCTGATGTTCCTCTTCCTGCAGCGCTGGATCGTCGAGGGCGTCGAGCGCAGCGGCATCGCCGGCGACTGAGGGCGTATGCCGGGTGGCCCGCAACGCGGCCATGACCGTTGCGCGGTGGATCACCGGCGTCCGGTGCCGGCGATCCACCGCACTGTCGCAGCCGACCCTCTCGTCGGGTGGCTCAGCCCGCGGTCAGCGGGGGCGGCGGAGGTGGTCGGGTGCCGGCATACGGCGGACGTCGACGCTCCAGAAGCGGATGACGAACGCATACGCCGGCCCGAGCGTCACCCGGTGCTCGAACCCGCCGCCCTCGGCAGGGACGACCTCGGACCCCACGACCTCGGCCGCGACCTCGACGGCGCGGTCGAGGTGGTGCCGGTTCGTGTGCAGCACGACCGCCCCGACGTAGGTCAGCGCGGCCAGCTCGTGCCCGCGATCGGCATCGCCGGCGAGCAGGGTCCACGTGAACGAGTCGCTCGCGATCGACCAGTCCTGCACCTGGGCCCCCAACAGGTCGACCGCCAGCAGGTCGCGGATGTCGTCGGGCAGCTCGTCCGGCACCTCGTCTGGCACCCCGTCCGGCACCTCGTCTGGCACCTCGGTGTCGCTCACCCGCCCCATCCTGCCGCGCCGCCCGTGGCCGGCGTGCCCGTGGGTGCTCTCAGTCGAGCGTCTGCACGTCGGCGCGCTTGGCGATGGTGGCCGTGGCCCGGCGGCAGGCCATGACCGGGACGCGCGGCACGATCTCGTCGAGGAACGCGAACCGTCGGCGCAGCGAGCGGTGGTACGCGTCGCCGCTCGTGTCGCTGACGAGCGCGGTCCACCAGTCGGCGAGGTCGCCCCAGCCGGGTGCGGCGAGCGAGCCGCCGTACTGCTGGAGCGCGAGGCCGGCGCACAGGCTCGCGAACGTCATCCGCTGCTCGAGCGGCCACTCGGCGAGCGTGCCCACGAGCAGGGCCGCGCCGAAGACGTCGCCGGCGCCGGTCGGGTCGACCTCGTGCACGCGCAGCGACGGCACCCGCACCTCCTCGCCCGTGCGCGCGTCGATGCCGAGGGCTCCGTCCGACCCGTCGGTGACGATCGCGACGGGCACCCGGTCGGCGAGCGCGTAGACGGCCTCGACGGGCGAGCTCGTGCCGGTGTAGGCCATCGCCTCGACGGCGTTGGGCATGAAGACGTCGCACCGGGCGAGCCGCTCGAGCACGTGCGGCGACCACTGCTCCTTGGGGTCCCAGCCGACGTCGGCGAAGACGAGCGAGCCGTTCTCGCGGGCCCGGTCGACCCACGTCGGACCGCTGCCGCCGAAGGCCTCGTCCTCGGCGAGGTCGACCATGACGGCCCGCGAGCGGGGCGGGGAGCCGATGAGCTCGCTCGCCGGCACGGGCGACGGGTGTCCGTGCGAGACCATGCTGCGGTCACGGTCGACCGACATCGAGACCGTCACGGGGCTGTGCCAGTCGGCGAAGCGGCGGCTGCGGGCGAGGTCGATGCCCTCCTGCTCCTCGAGCGTGCGCCAGCAGAAGTCGCCGTAGTCGTCGTCGCTGAACGCCGCGGCCAGGCCGGTGCGCAGACCCAGCCGGCGCGTCGCGACGGCGAGGTTCGCGATGCCACCGGGGCACGAGGCAAGGCCCTCCGCCCACACCTCGGTGCCCGGCTTCGGCGCGCTCGGCATCCCGGCGAAGATCATGTCGAGGAAGACGGTTCCCCACACGAACACGTCGAGCGGCGGGTCGTCGTCGGTGCGACGCGACGCCAGCGGGTCGAACGACTGTCGATGGGCCACGCGCCCATGATCCCCCACCTGCGCCCGAGACTCACCGGGTTTGCCTGCTGCCATTCTTATGCCGCCCGGCTTGCCCGTCAGTGCCGCTTCGTCCCGCTCGTGAGGCGGGGGAACCGGTGCTCGTGGTCGCCCTCGGGGCCGAGGTCTGCGACGGCGTGGTCGGCGTGTGACAGGGCCTCGGCGAGCAGGGCGCGCACGTGGGTGTCGGCGGCGGTGTAGTAGACGAAGGTGCCCTCGCGCCGACCGCGCACGAGTCCCGCCAGCCGGAGCTTGGCGAGGTGCTGGCTCACCGACGTGGGGCTGACCGAGGCGAGCTCGGCCAGGCAGCTGACCGACGACTCGCCCTGGAGCAGGGCCCAGAGCAGCTTGATGCGGGTGGGGTCGGAGAGCAGCCGGAAGGTCTCGGCCGCGAGGTGGGCCTGCTCGTCCGCCGGCATGGAGAGGTCGGGCCTGGCGTCGTGCACGCCACGACCCTACTGCCTGCATACCTTCGCAACCATGCAGATAAGGTGTGGACATGCGAGCCGAGCACGACCCTCACCACCATCACGAGCACCCGGTCCACGATCACCAGCACGACCACGGGCACCCATACGGCGGCGCCATGCTCGCCCGGTTCCGGCACGCCTTCACGCCGCACTCCCACGACGCCGCGGACTCCATCGACGCCGCCCTGGAGTCGAGCGCGCGTGGCATCCGGGCCGTCAAGGTCAGCCTCGTGGGCCTCGGGCTCACCGCAGCGCTGCAGCTGGCCGTCGTCGCCGTCTCGGGCTCGGTCGCGCTGCTGGCCGACACGATTCACAACTTCTCGGACGCGCTGACCGCCGTGCCCCTGTGGATCGCCTTCGTCCTCGGTCGCCGCGCTGCGACCCGCCGGTACACGTACGGCTACGGCCGCGCGGAGGACCTCGCCGGGCTCTTCGTCGTCGCCATGATCGCGCTGTCGGCCGTGGTGGCAGGGTGGGAGGCGATCCGTCGTCTCGCCGACCCCGCACCCGTGCAGAACCTCGGCTGGGTGGCCCTGGCGGGCGTGGTCGGCTTCATCGGCAACGAGCTCGTCGCAGGCTTCCGCATCCGTGAGGGACGCGCGATCGGGTCGGCGGCCCTCGTCGCGGACGGCCACCACGCCCGCACCGACGGGCTCACGTCCCTCGCGGTCGTCCTCGGCGCAGGTGGGGTCGCGATCGGGTGGGACTGGGCCGACCCGGTGGTCGGGCTGGTCATCACCGTCGCGATCGTGCTCGTGCTGCGCACCGCGGCCCGCGACGTCTTCCGGCGGCTGATGGACGGCGTCGATCCGGTGCTCGTGGAGCAGGCCGAGCAGGTGCTCGCCGCCGACCCGGCCGTGCTGTCGGTGCGTCGCGTGCGCATGCGGTGGATCGGTCACGAGATGCATGCGGACGCCGAGCTCGACGTGCCGTCGCGCCTGTCCCTCGCCGATGCCCACGCCGTCGCCCACCGTGCGGAGCAGGAGCTCGTGCGCGTGGTGCCCCGACTCAGGGCGGCCGTCGTGCACGCCTACCCCGGCCACGACTGAGGCATCGCGCGCCAGAGCAGGGCACGGCTGGTGAGGGTTGGTACGGTCCGAGGGTGGTGAGGCCATGAAGCTGGTGATCCTCGGCGGAGGTGGGTTCCGCGTGCCGCTCGTGCACGGTGCGCTGCTGCGCGACACCGCCGAGCGCCGCGTCACCGAGGTGGTCCTGCACGACACCGACTCCTCGCGACTCGACGTCATGCGCCACGTCCTCGCCGCCCAGGCCCGGCAGCACCTCGCCGCACACCCCGAGTCGCTGCCCCCGCCGGCGCTCTCGGCCACGTCCGACCTCGACACGGCGCTCGCCGGCGCCGACTTCGTCTTCTCGGCGATGCGGGTCGGTGGTCTCGCGGGCCGCACCGCCGACGAACGGATCGCGCTCGCCCTGGGGCTTCTCGGGCAGGAGACCACCGGGCCCGGCGGCGTCGGCTACGGCCTGCGCACCGTGCCCGTCGCGCTCGACGTCGCCCGACGCGTACGCCGCCTCGCCCCCGACGCGTGGGTCATCAACTTCACCAACCCCGCCGGTCTCGTCACGCAGGCGATGCAGTCGGTCCTCGGCGGCCGGGTCGTCGGCATCTGCGACTCGCCGCTCGGTCTCGCCAAGCGGGCCGCAGGTGCTCTCGGGTACGACCTCGCCGACCTCGAGATCGACTACGCAGGACTCAACCACCTCGGCTGGCTCACCGGGCTGCGACGCGACGGATGTGACCTGCTGCCAAGCCTGCTCGCCGACGAGCGGGCGCTCGCCGCCATCGAGGAGGGGCACCTCTTCGGCGCCGAGTGGCTGCGCGACCTCGGCTCGCTGCCCAACGAGTACCTCTTCTACTACTACTTCACGCGCGACGCGATCGCCCAGATCGCCGGGGCCGCACAGACGCGTGGCGAGTACCTCGTCGCGCAGCAGGCCGAGTTCTACACCGCCGTGGCACGCTCGCCGGAGCAGGCGTGGGAGCGCTGGGACGCCGTGCGCCGCGAACGCAACGCGACCTACATGCAGGAGACCCGCGAGAACGGCGACGGCGACAGCCACGAGCGGTCCGAGGCGGACGTCGAGGGCGGCGGCTACGAAGGGGTCGCCCTCGCGCTCATGGCCGCGATCGCCCGTGACGAGCCGGCCCGGCTCATCCTCAACGTGCGCAACGGCGGTGCTGTCGCCGGGCTGCCCGACGACGCCGTCGTCGAGGTGCCCTGCACGATCGACGCCGCCGGCCCGGTGCCCGTCCGCGCGAGTCCGCTACCCGGTCACGCCCTCGGGCTCGTGCAGCAGGTGAAGGCAGTCGACGAGATCGTCATCGCCGCGGCGGCCGAGCAGTCGAGATCGCTTGCGGTCAAGGCCTTTGCCCTCCATCCACTCGTCGACTCGGTGACGGTCGCGCGCGAGCTGCTCGGGGCCTACGCGAGGCGGCTGCCGGACCACTACGCCGGCCTGCGCTAGACGCGTCCGGCGGGGCGGTGGCCCCATCGCCCTCCGTCCCGGCAGGATCGAGGCATGCACCTCGACCTCAACGCCGACGTGGGCGAGTCCTTCGGGGCGTGGACCCTCGGCGACGACGCGGCCGTCCTCGACGTCGTCACGAGCGCCAACGTCGCGTGCGGCTTCCATGCCGGAGACCCCCTCACGCTGCGCAGGACGTGCGCGTATGCCGCCGAGCGGGGTGTCGTCGTCGGCGCGCAGGTGGGCTATCACGACCTTGCCGGCTTCGGGCGACGCTTCGTCGACGTGCCGGCCGACGCCCTCGCCGCCGACGTCATCTACCAGCTCGGTGCGCTCTCGGCCATGGCGCACGTGGCCGGCACGAGGGTCGCCTACGTGAAGCCGCACGGGGCGCTCTACAACGCGATCGTGCACCACGAGGCCCAGGCGCAGGCGGTCGTCGACGCCGTGGTCGCCGTGGACACGTCCCTGCCCATCCTCGGGCTCCCGGGCAGCGTCGTGCTCGAGCGCGCCACGGCCGCCGGACTTCGCGCCGTCAGCGAGGCCTTCGCGGACCGGGCCTACACGCCGGACGGACGGCTCGTGCCGCGCACGGAGGCCGGCGCCGTGCTGCACGACCCTGCCGAGGTGGCGGCGCGCGTCGTCCGGCTCGCCCGGGAGGGCGTGGTCACCGCCGTCGACGGCAAGGACGTCGAGGTGCGGGCCGAGTCGGTGTGCATCCACGGCGACACCCCCGGCGCGGTCGAGATGGCGCGCGCGGTGCGTCGCGAGCTCGAGGCGGCCGGCTTCGAGATCCGCCCGTTCGCAGGCTGATCCGGGCCCGGTGATGGAGGCGCGGCTGCTCCCGATGGGTGCTTCGGCACTTCTCGTCGAGGTGGCCGACACGGACGCTGCCCTCACCCTGCGCGCCCGGCTCGCGCCCCTGGTCGGTGAGCTCGTCGAGCACCTCGTCGTCGGCGCGCGCACGGTGCTCGTCGTGCTGGGGGACGCCGGACGGCGCGACGAGGTCGGGCGGGCCTGCCTGGAGCTGGCCGCCGACGTCGACGCCGTCGCGAAGCCGGACGAGACCGAGCACGTCGAGATCGCGGTCCGCTACGACGGCGCGGACCTCGACGAGGTCGCGCGGCTGACCGGGCTCTCGCGGGCCGAGGTGATCGAGGCGCACACCGGCACCCCCTGGCGCGTCGGCTTCGGCGGGTTCGCGCCGGGCTTCGCCTACCTCGTCGGCGGGGACCCGCGGCTGCGGGTGCCCCGCCGGGCCGACCCACGCACCCGGGTGCCGGCCGGATCCGTCGCCCTCGCAGGGGAGTTCAGCGGCATCTATCCTCAGGAGTCACCTGGAGGGTGGCAGCTGCTCGGCACCACGGACGCCGTCCTCTGGGACGCCGAGCGGGAACCACCCGCGCTGTTCGCGCCCGGGATGGCGGTGCGGTTCGTCGACGTCGACGGCGACCCGGCCCGGGCAGCGCGAGACGAGATGTCGCCGGCCCCCGGACACCGCGGGCCCGCCGCTGCCACGACCGTCACGGCCCGGCCTCGTCGCGGGACCGACACGCAGCGCGGTCTCGAGGTGCTCGCGACCGGGCCGCTCACCCTGGTCGAGGACCTCGGCAGACCCGGTCTCGCCGACGTGGGCGTGGGGCGTTCAGGCGCAGCCGACCCGGCGGCATACCGGCTCGGGCTGCGGCTGGTGGGGCACCTCCTCGACCGGGACGACGAGCGCTGGCCCGCGCCGGCCTCCCTCGAGGTGACTCTCGGGGGACTCGCCGTGCGGGCGCACGGTGACCTGGTGGTGGCGCTCACCGGGGCTCCGTGTCCCGCCGACGTCGACGGCCGGCCGGTGGCGCACGCCTCTCCCGTGGCACTGGCCGACGGGCAGGCGCTCACCCTCGGCACCCCGAGCGCCGGGCTGCGCACCTGGCTCGCCGTGCGCGGTGGCATCGCGGTGCCCCCCGTCCTCGGATCGCGGTCGAGCGACACCCTGTCGGGGCTCGGGCCCGCGGCGCCGGCCGTGGGCGACGTGCTGCGCGTGGGCTCTGCCCCACGCACGTTCCCGGTGGTCGAGGTCGCGCCGCACGAACCGCCGAGCGACGGGCTCGTGGTGCTCGAGGTCGACCCCGGGCCGAGGGCCGACTGGTGCGACCTCGCGGACCTCGAGGCAGAGGTTCGCACCGTGTCTGCTCGCAGCAACCGCGTGGGAATCCGTCTGGAAGGCACAGGGATTCGGCGCCACGCGGCATACGCGGACAGCGAGCTCCCGAGCGAGGGTCTGGTCGTCGGGGCCGTGCAGGTGCCCGCCGGCGGCGAGCCCGTCGTCTTCCTCGCCGACCACCCGGTCACGGGTGGCTACCCCGTCGTCGCCGTCCTCACCCCGCAGGCGGTCGCCCGGGCGGCGCAGCTGCGACCCGGGCAACCGGTTCTCCTCCGCCTGCGCCGTCCTTCCCGCTGAGCCCACCGGTCAGGTGGGGCGGATCTCGCCCGACCCGCGCACCACGAGCGTGGGTTCGATGACGACCCGGCGCGGCGGGGACGTGTCGCCGGCGATGCGGGCGAAGAGCAGCCGGCCCACCTCCGCACCGATCTGCCCCACGTTCTGGCGGACCACCGTCAGGGCAGGCTCGAGCAAGTCGGCGAGAGGGAAGTCGTCGAACCCGATGACGGCGACGCGGTGGCTGAGGCCGAGCGACCGAAGGGCGCGGACCGCACCGATGGCCAGGTCGTTGCGTCCGGCGAAGATTGCGGTCGGAGAAGGTCCGCCGCGGTAGAACCCGCGCACCGCAGCCTCGGCGGCGTCCGAGGTGCGGAGGTTCTGGACCTCCACGCGGTCGTCGTCGGGGATGCCGGCCGCATCCATGGCCTCTCGGCAGCCGCGGAGGCGGTCCTGGGCGGTCTGGATGGTGCCGAGGTCGAGCAGTAGGGCGATGCGGCGGTGACCGTGCCGGACGAGGTGCTCGACGGCGTGCCGGGAGCCGAGCACGTTGTCGACCGTGACCGAGTCGGCGTCAACGCCGTGAGGGAGGCGGTCGACGAAGACGGTGGGCAGGCCGGCCCGCAGCTCGGACGCGAGGTACTCATGACGCGACGTCGCAGGCATCAGGACGAGCCCGTCGACGCGCCGGGCGACCAGCCCTCGTACCAGAGCGATCTCGCGGCCTTCCTCCTCGTCGAGGCTGGCCGCCAGAACCGCCGTCTGCTGCGCCCGGGCGACGTCCTCGAGAGTGCGCAGCAGGCTCGCGGAGAAGCTGTTGCTGACGTCCTGCAGCAGCGCGCCGACCGTGCCGGTGCGGCTGTTGGCCCGGCGCAGGTTGCTCGCGTGGACGTTGTGGGAGTAGTCCAGCCGGGAGGCCGCGTGCTCTACCCGCTCGCGCACCGCCGGGGACACCCCCGCCTCGCGGTTCACGACTCGGGAGACGGTCTTGAGGCTGACCCCCGCCAGGGCCGCGACGTCCTTCATGGTCGCGCGCGCCACCGGGCGTCCCGAGTCCGGCGACTGGATGCGCCCGTGCGCACCGCTCGGCCCTGACATCGTTGTCTCATCCACGTTGCGATGTGTATCGGATCCCTTGACGCCTGCACAAGTGTCGCTCTATAAATCGTCCTGACAACGTTGTCACGGGACGACGGCAGACAGAGAGGTCTACGCCATGCACCGCAGTTCCTTCCTCACCTCGTCGCGGCGTGCCGGACGCAGGGCGCTCGTGGCGATCGCCGCAGGCACGCTGGTCCTCGGCGTGGCCGCCTGTGGCAGCTCCGACGGCGGCTCGGGTGGCTCGGGCGGCGCCAGCGGAGGCGGCGGAGGCGGCGACGAGAAGGTCGGTGTCTCCCTCATCACCAAGGACTCGACCAACCCGTTCTTCGTCGCCATGCAGAAGGGCGCCAAGGCCGACGCGGAGAAGAACAACGTCACGCTGACGGTGGCCTCCGGCAAGCAGGAGGGCGACGACGCGGGTCAGATCACGGCCATCGAGGACTCCATCGCGCGCGGCGACAAGGGCATTCTGATCACTCCGATGAGCAACGGCGTCAACGCCGCCATGAAGAAGGCGCGCGACGCCGGCCTCTACGTCATCGCCCTCGACACCCCGCCCGACCCGGCCGACACCGTCGACATCACCTTCGCCACCGACAACCGCGCGGCCGGCAAGCTCGACGGTCAGTGGGCCGCAGGCCAGCTTGCGGGCAAGCCCGCCGTCATCGCGCTGCTCGACCTCTTCAACGACAAGATCGTCTCGGTCGACTACAACCGCGACCAGGGCTTCCTCGAGGGCATGGGCATCGACGTCAAGGACCCGAAGAAGAACGGCGACGAGGCCAAGACGGGCAAGTACACCGGCGGCAAGGGTGGCGACTACACCATTGTCTGCAACGAGCCCGGCAACGGCGCAGAGGACGGCGGCCGCACGGCCATGGAGAAGTGCCTCTCCAAGAACCCCGACATCAACCTCGTCTACACGATCAACGAGCCCACCGCCGTCGGGGCCAATGCGGCCCTGCAGGCCCAGGGCAAGACGGCCCTCATCGTCTCGGTCGACGGCGGCTGCGCCGGCGTCAAGTCGGTCACCGACGGCGTCATCGGGGCCACCGCCCAGCAGTATCCGCTCAAGATGGCGACGCTCGGCATGGAGGCCATCGCCAAGATCGCCCGCGGTGGCGAGAAGCCGAAGGTCTCTCCCGGGCTGGACTTCTACAACACCGGCGTCGCCCTCGTGACCGACAAGAAGGTCGACGGCGTCGACAGCATCACCTCGGCCGAGGCGGCCAAGATCTGCTGGGGCAACTGAGCAATGACCACCACCCAGTCTGCTGCCGCCGAGTTCGCCCGGCGGCAGCAGAGCCCCCTGCAGCGGGTGCAGCACCTGCTCCACGGCTACCCGTGGCTCAGCCCGCTGCTCATCCTCGTCATCGCCTTCGTCGCGTTCACCGCGATGAACTCGCGCTTTGCCACGCCGTCGTCGCTCGGCCTGCTGCTACAGCAGACCGCCGTCGTGGCCGCGCTCGCCATTGGCCAGACGCTCATCATCCTCACGGCCGGCATCGACCTGTCGGTCGGCGCCATCACCATCCTGTCGATGATGGTGATGGCCACGCTCGCCAAGGACGGCGGGATGAACGGCATCGTGGCCCTGCTCATCGGGCTGCTCCTGGCTGTCGGGGCGGGCCTGCTCAACGGCCTGCTCGTGACCCGGCTGGCCCTACCGCCGTTCATCGTCACCCTCGGCACCCTGAGCATCTTCACCGCGATCGCGCTGCTCTACTCGGGCGGCTCCAGCATCCAGGCTGACCACCTACCGTCCATTCTCAACTTCCTGGGTGAGGGGTTCGGCCCACGGGGCGGCTTCCGCCTCACGTGGGGCGTGATCGCCGTCGCCGTGATGTACGCCGTGGTCGGCTTCGCGCTGTCGCAGACCGCGTGGGGCCGCCACGTGTATGCCGTCGGCGACGACCGCGAGTCGGCGCGCCTGTCGGGCGTGGGCACCCAGCGCGTGCTCCTCACCGTCTACACCGTTGCCGGGCTCATCTACGGCCTCGCGGCATGGGTCCTGATCGGCCGCTCGGGCGCCGCGACGCCCAACGCCATCGTCGACGCCAACCTCAACAGCATCACCGCGGTCGTCATCGGCGGCACGAGCCTCTTCGGTGGTCGCGGGCGGCTCGTCGGAACGCTCATCGGCGCCCTGATCGTGCAGTCCCTCCAGTTCGGTCTCTCGCTCGCGGGCATCGACCAGCAGTTCCGCGTCCTCGCCACGGGCGTGCTCGTCATCGTCGCGGTCTCCGTCGACCAGTGGATCAGGAAGGTCAAGGCATGAGTGCCGACGCGTCCACCACCGCCCAGCCGGTCGCCACCCACGGCGGGCTCTTCTCGACGGCCGAACCGAGCAGCGACCGCACCCACCCGGTGCTCTCGGCGCGCGGTCTGGTCAAGACGTTCGGCCGGGTCGTCGGCCTCGACGGGGTCGACCTCGACCTCTTCCCCGGTGAGGTGCTCGCGGTCATCGGCGACAATGGCGCCGGCAAGTCGACGCTGATCAAGTGCCTGACGGGCGCCCTCGTGCCGGACTCGGGCGAGATCCGCCTCGACGGTCAGCTCGTGCACTTCAAGCGCCCGCAGGACGCCCGCGACGCCGGCATCGAGACGGTCTACCAGCAGCTGGCCGTCATCCCCGCCCTCGACATCGCGAGCAACCTCTACCTCGCCCGTGAGGAGCGCCGTCCGGGTCCGCTCGGCTCGGTGTTCCGCATGCTCGACAAGAAGGGGATGAAGGAGCGAGCAGGCCAGGCTGTCCAGGACCTCGGCATCCAGACCATCCAGAACATGGGCCAGGCCGTCGAGACGCTGTCGGGCGGCCAACGACAAGCCGTCGCGGTGAGCCGCGCGGCAGCGTTCGGTGGCAAGGTCGTCATCCTCGACGAGCCGACGGCCGCCCTCGGCGTCAAGGAGGGCAACCAAGTCCTCGAGATGATCCGGCAGCTGCGCGATCGGGGCCTCGGGATCATCCTCATCTCGCACAACATGCCGCACGTGTGGGACGTCGCCGACCGCATCCACATCCAGCGTCTGGGCGGTAGGGCCGGCGTCATCACTCCGTCGTCACACTCCATGACCGATGGCGTCGCGGTGATGACCGGAGCCATGCGGCTCGAAGACTGAGCGCCGGATCGAGCGCGCTGAGCTCCCCGTCAGGAGAAGTATGTTCCCCAAGATCGTCGTCGGCTACATCCCGACTCCGGAGGGGGTCGCCGCGCTCGACGCGGCGATCTCCCTCGCCCAGTCGGAGCGGTCGCACCTCACGGTCGTCAACACCGGACGCGACGGCAACTACGCCGACAAGAGCTTCGCGACGGCCGAGGACATCGACACCATCGACCTCCAGCTGGCCAACGCGGACATCCCGCACGTGGTGCGTCAGCCGACCTCTGGTCGCTCTGCGGCGGAGGAGATCGTCGGCGTGGCGGCGGAGGTCGGGGCTGACCTCGTCGTCATCGGCCTGCGACGGCGGTCACCGGTCGGCAAGCTCGTGACAGGCAGCACCGCTCAGCAGGTGCTGCTCGACTCCCCGTGCGCCGTCCTCACGGTCAAGGCGCGCTGACGGGTCGCGGCTCCGTGCCGACGGCAAGGCGCGGGCCCGTCGGCAGGCGGGACTCCGGCCGGCGTGGCAGGACCATCGCCACGTCGGCGCCGCCCCACTGCGAGACGCCCAGCTGCACCCAGCCGCCGCGGCGGGTGGCCACGTCGCGCACGAGCGAGAGCCCGAGACCCGTCTGCGACAGGTCGTCGCGCACGCCGTCCATGGTCAGGTCGGGCCAGTGCGCCGACGCCGAACGCAGCACGTCGCTGCTGAAGCCACGACCCGAGTCGGCGACCCCGACGGCCACCGCGTCCTTCATCGGTCGTGCGTACAGGACCACGGTGTCGTCGTCGGCATCGGTGTAGCGCAGGGCGTTCTCGATCATCGTGTCGAGGCAGGCGCGCAGCCGCTCGCTCGAGCAGGTCAGCACCTCCGAGGTGGGCTCCACCCGCCAGCGCCGGGTGGCCACGGCCGACCAGCGCTCGGCGGTCTGGCCCAGCAGGTTGCCGAGGTGCACGTCCGTCACCTCGAGGTCGCCGCCGAGGCGCATGCTCCGCACCAGCCGCTCGCAGACCCGGGTGAGGCGCGCCAGCTCCTCGTCGACGACCTGGAGGTCCTCCAGGTCGTTGGTCGATCGCGGGCGCTCGAGCATCATCTCGAGGTAGCCGCGGGCGATGGTGAGCGGCGAACGCATCTCGTGCGACGTGCGGAGCGTCAGCAGCTCGCGCATCGTCGACTCGGCCCGCTCGCGGGCGGCACTCGCGGTGAGGTCGGCGAGAGCCTGCTGGCGCCGGCGCACGTGCCAGATCATGAGGGCCATGAGCAGCAGCATCAGCGGGATCTCGGCGGTCTCCTGCCAGTCGAGCACCTCGGTGGCTGCGCGGTAGACGATGATCGCCCCCGTCACCACGGTGAAGACCCCGAGGCCGACCCAGGTGGCCAGGCGGCTCCACTGCTCGAGGCCGAAGCAGAGCGCGAAGGCGGCCCAGGCGATGTGGTAGGGCACGGTCTCGCTGCCGGGGACGGCGATCATGACGAACGAGCAGATCGCTGCGACGACGCTCCACGTCACGACCATCCGGTGGCGCATCACGGCTCCTCGTAGAGCCCGTAGCCGACGCCGCGCAGGGTCTCGACGGGGATGTCCTGGCCGAGCTTGCTCCGCAGTCGTCCCACGCACACCTCGACGACGTTGCTGCCGGGGTCGAAGTCGAGGTGCCACACGTCGTGGAGCAGCTCCTCGCGCCGGCACACCTGGCCCTTGCGGCGCATGAGGTGCGCGAGCAGGCTGAACTCCCGCTCCGTGAGGGACGCGCTGACGTCGCGGAACGTGGCACGCCGCCGGCCGAGGTCGAGGCGTATGCCGCCCGCGTCGAGGAAGCGGTCGTCGGGCTCGGTCCGCGTGGCGCCGACGTTGCGGCGCACGCGCGCGAGCAGCTCGGTGAGGCTGAACGGCTTGGCGACGACGTCGACGGCCCCGCGGTCGAGCGCCTCGACGCGGGTGCCGACGTCGGTCACGCCGGAGAGCACGATGACGGGTGTCGTGTCGTGCCGTTCGTGGATCGACTCCAGCACCGTCAGGCCGCTGGCCCCCGGCATGACGAGGTCGAGCACGACGAGGTCGACGTGCGTCGTCGCGAGCCGGTCGATGGCGGCGCGAGCCGTCGCAGCCGTGATCACCGAGTGCCCCTCGGACGTCAGCGACCGCGTCAGCAGCCCCCGCACGCGTTCTTCGTCGTCGACGACCATGACCTTGGCCATGTGCGGCTCCCTTCCCCCAGATCCCCGAGCCTGCCGACCAGTAGAGCAGGACGGGAACACCGCGGGAAGCGATGCCCGAGAAGTCCCTTTCGAGACGGTGACGAGAGGGGGCGAACCGGGACAGTTCGGGGCGGCAACCTGACAGGTTCATGACAGGAGCCTCAAGAGGACCTGACGCCAGTGTGAGCCGTCGTGCACCGCTCCCGTGACAGTTCGCTGAGCGGTGCGTCGATCCCGCCGCGACCCCGGAAGCGTCGGTGCGACGGTCGCGGGACGACGGGCTCGCACGGGGCCCGCTCGGTCCTCAGATGGGGGTTGCCGTGATCTCACCCAAGACGTCCAGGCGCTCGTTCTCGCTCATCGCCGGCCTCACCGCGATGGCTGTCTCAGGCGTCGCGCAGCTGGGCGGGCCGCTCGCCGCGTCCGCCGTCGCCGCGCCGGTGCCGGCCGTCGCGCCCGCGGCGGCAGCCGCCGTCACCCCCGCGGTGACGACGGTGGCCGACTGCCCGACCGGCAGCGTGGCCGGCAAGGGCTGCATCTCCATGACGGTCAAGAGCGCGCGCAGCGTCAACACTGCTCCGACCTTCGTGCAGAAGGGCGAAGCGGTCACCAGCTACAGGTGGATGATCAACGAGGACAGCACGGGCAACCCCGGCACCGACGCGAGTCCCCTTCTCGACCAGTGCCTCCCGTCCCGGGCCCCCGGCGGCAGCACCAAGCCGTCGTCGACGAACCCCGGTGACCCCACCGAGCCGTACGCCGACACCTGCCCCTGGCCGTCAGTGCGCACCACCTCCGGGTTCGCGAAGATCGTCGCCCAGGGCGATGAGAGCGACCTGTCCGCCGGGACGAAGCTGCAGGGCCTCGCGCCCGGCAAGTACCTCGTCTCCGTGACGGCGGACGGCTACAAGATCGACGGCGCGCACTTCACCGTTGTCGACGGCCGCGAGTCGGCCGTGGCCGTCGAGATGCAGCCGCTGCCGCTGCCGCTGGCGACGATCAAGATCCAGGTCTTCGACGACAGCGTCCCCGCCGACGGCACCTACGAGGCCGACGCCGAGCGGGGCCTGGCCGGCTTCACCGGCAACCTCACCGACGTGTTCGGCCCGGTGACCGTCGACTACTACGGCAACGCCCTGTGCACGGTCTACCTCCACGACGCCGCCGGGCGCGTGCGCTTTGACACCGCCGGCAAGCCGCTCGTCGACACCACCCGCTCGACCGGCAAGTGCACCAGCGACGCCGCCGGCGTCATCACGATCCCCAACCTCGGCCCGAACCGCTACGGCGCCACCGTCTCGCCGCCCGCCGGCCAGTCCGGCTGGGTGCAGACGACGACCCTCGAGGGCGGCCACGACCACGACATCTGGGTGCAGGAGGGCGACACCGGCCTCGACACCGAGTTCCTCAAGGGCGCTGAGCCCGTGCCCGCCACGCAGTTCGGCTTCGTGCGCGTCAAGGCGCTGCCCGCGTCGACGGCCACCGGTGAGGTGAAGGGCGTCGTCGTGGCAGGACTGCCGTACATCGGCGGCCAGAACGGCCAGGTCGTGCCCGAGACCGGTTGGGCCGGAGCGAAGTCCGCCGGGCCGATCCCCTCGCCGTGGGTCGCCCTCAGCGACCTCGACGGTGGCGACGCCGTGGTCTACGCCGGTCGCGGCGCGGCCAACGGCACCTTCGACATCAAGAACGTCCCCGACGGCACCTACCAGCTGACGCTGTGGGACGACGCCCAGGACTACATCCTGTGGAGCTTCAACGTCGAGGTCTCCGGCGGCGAGCTCGTCGACGTCGGCAACAAGATGCTGGTCGGCTGGTTCACCCACGTGCGCGGCACCGTGTTCGTCGACGACAACGGCAACGGCAAGCGCGACCCCGGCGAGCAGCCGGTGCCCGGCTTCACCCTGACCGTCCGCGAGCGCGACAACTCGCTCATGGACCAGTACACCAACCTCACCAACACCGGCGACGACGGCGCGTACGACATCAAGGAGGGATACCCGCTCGGCAAGTGGCTCGTCCTCGAGGCCTTCAACACCCGCTACCGGACGACCGGCGTCACCTACCAGGCCGACAACGAGGACAGCGAGACCACGATCCTCGGCGCCCTCGTCGACATCAACTTCCTGCCGATCATCGGCCTGTCGGGCCGCATCGACTGGGGCGTCGAGCCGTATGCCGTCAACGAGAACGGTGGCATCGCGGCGACGGTCTCCTACGACGTCACCCGCAACGAGCTCGACCCGGCCGACGCGGTCAGCGAGGACTACCAGCCCGGCATCCCCGACGTGAACGTGCACGTCTTCGAGTCGGTCGCCTGCACGGCGACGACCGCGGAGGAGAAGGCGAACTCGTGCCGCCAGGGTAAGGCCATCGTGCCGTTGTCTGTGCCGAACCCCGCCTACGCGAGCGACCCGAGCCAGCCGGCGACCATCAAGAACCCCGACCCGGAGCGCGGCGCGCTGAAGAAGGGTCCGGAGGTCCAGCCGGCCTACACGAGCGAGGAGTGGGCCCCGCCGCGGGGCTGCACCGCCCGCCAGTGGGACGGCACCGAGCTGACCGACCAGCTGGCCCTGCCCGAGTCCGGGACCGACGCGAACAACCTTTGCGTCGAGGCACCGATGATGGGCGTCCAGGTGGGCGCGTCCGACAGCACGCCGGGTGCGGCCGGCCAGACCGTCAACGGCAACTACGGCTTCGGTGACCTGCCGGCCGGCGACTACATCACCACGGTCGAGGTGCCGAACGACCCGGTCGACGGCAAGCCGATGTACCAGGTGACGCGCGAGGAGGACGTCAACGTCTTCGACGGCGACAGCTACCTGATGCAGGAGAACTTCCCGCCGACCACGACCGAGGCCGCCGCCGGCGACCCGGGCACGGGCAACGACCCGCTGCCGCCGACGCAGCCCCCGTCGCAGGGTGCCGGCATCATCTCCTCCTGCGCCGGCGCGTTCCACACCGTGCGCGTCTCCAACCCGGCCTTCCTCGACGGCGGCGGCAGCCCCTTCGAGGGCCAGGACCGCCCGCTCTGCGACGCGAAGCTCGTCACCGTGCGCAGCGGACAGACCGTGGCGCCCAACTTCAACCTCTTCACCCCCGTCCCGATCCCGACGCACTTCTGGGGTCTGACGATCAACGACCTGGGGCTCTCGCTCGACAAGCGCAGCGCCAACTACGGGGAGGCGCAGGGCCTGCCCCACGTGCCCGTCGGCCTCTACGACTGGAGCGGACGCCTCGTCGACACGACGCACACCGACTTCAACGGCTTCTACGAGGCGCTCGAGCCCTCCACCGGTACGTACAACTGTCCGGTGCCGGCGGGCCCCTGCCCCAACATGTACCGGTTCACCGGCAACGACCCGGGCGCACCGGGTGACCCCAACCCCGACTACGACCCGGCCTACCGCACCATCAGCACCAACTTCCAGGGCTGGCCCGGTCTCTTCACGGTCACCGACACGGCACCGACCCAGGCCGCCGCGACGGTGCTCGCACCGGGGACCACCGCGTCGAACCCGGCACGCTGCAACCTCGGCACGACCGACCCGCAGCTGCTCGCCGTCGACCACCCGTACGTTCGTCCCACCGGCGCCACCCCCGCCACCGGCCGCTCCGTCACCGTGACGGGCCTCGGCTTCGGGGCGAGCCGCGGCACCGTCACCCTGACGAACAGCGCGGGGCAGAAGCTGCCGGCGCTCCCGTCGAGCGCCTACGGGACGTGGTCCGACACGAGCGTCACCTTCATGGTGCCCGACCTCACGCCCGGAACCACGACGCCCAGCTCGCGAGGCGCGCTCAAGGTCTCGATCACGAACGCCACCTCCAAGCGCTCGACCTACAACGGCATCACCATCTGGAACCTCGGTGCCGTCCCGACCGCCGCTCCGGGCTCGAACCCCTCGACGGCCGTCAACCCGAACGTCGCCGAGGTCGGACCTGGCAAGCAGTACCCGACCGTCCAGAAGGCGCTCGAGGCAGCGGCACCCACCTCGGCCCGGAAGTACTGGCTCGTCGTCGTGTGGCCCGGCGCCACCTCGTCGCTCAACCCGCGCGGCGAGTACAACGAGAACCTCCTCGTGCACCACCGCGTCGCGATCCAGGGCGTCGGCCCCGGCGGCTTCACCACCAACGCCGACGGCTCCACCAGGTGGGTTCCCGGCTCGATCATCGACGGCTCCGGGTTCAGCCCCGACCTTCCGGCAGGACTGGCCTGGATCACCCTGCTGGGCTCGCTGACCTACAGCGGTGAGCTCGACGTGCCCGACGCCGCGACGATCACCGTGCTCGACGACCCGCGGGCACCCGTGTCCGACACGGCATACCCCGTGGCCATCGACGGACTGCAGGTGACCGGCGGCTCGCAGGCCGACTTCCCCGGCAACGTCAACGTCCTCACCGGCCGGGTCACGACGCCCTACGGCGCGAGCGGGGCCCTCGTCACCCAGGGCGGCGGCATCTACCTGCACAACAACAACCGCAGCGTCCGCATCACCGACAACCTCGTCGTCGGCAACAGCGGCAGCTACGGCGGCGGCATCCGGGTGGGCACGCCCTACACCGGCGACAACCGCAACTACGACACCGTCATCGCCGACAACCAGGTGCTCAACAACGGCGGCACGAACCTCGCCGGCGGCATCGGGCTCTTCACCGGCAGCGACGGCTACAAGGTCCAGCACAACGCCATCTGCGGCAACTTCTCCGCGGAGTACGGCGGCGCCCTGACGGCGTTCGGCTACATGTCGAACCCGACCGGCAGCAACGGCGGCACCATCGCCGGCAACACCATCTGGTTCAACAGCTCCTACGACGAGGGCGGCGCGGTCATGGTCGCCGGCGAGCTGCCCGCGACGCCGACCGGGCTCAGCCCCGGCACGGGCGCGGTCACGATCGACGGCAACGTCATCGACGCCAACCTCGCGAGCGACGACGGCGGCGGCATCCGACTGCTCCAGGTGGCCGGCACCCACGTCACGAAGACGGACCCGCAGACGATCACGATCAGCAACAACACGATCAGCAACAACGTCTCGGCCCACGAGGGTGGCGGCATCGCCCTCGACGACGCGCCCTTCGTCACCATCGTCGACAACACCGTGGTCGGCAACATGACGACGGCCACGGCGGTCACCTCCGACGGGCAGCCGGCTCCCGCCGGCCTCTCGACCGGGCCCAACAGCGACCCGCTCATGGCCCGGCTGAACAGCAGCGGTCTCTCCGGCTTCGCGCTCGTCAAGGTCAACGGCCAGTCGACGTTCAGCAACCCGGCCCTGCTCGACAACGTCTTCAACGACAACCGGGCCGGCACGTTCATCGGCGGCTACGTCTACGGGATCGGCGGCACGCTGCCCGACGGAACCGCCAACTCGACGGACCAGTGGGACATGGCGGTCGTCGGCGGTGCACCCGCAGACCGGCTCCACCCCGTGTCGAGCGTGCTCCAGACGGTGACCGGGACCGACGGCGGGCAGAACGTGACGTTCACCGACACGGTCGGCTTCGTCGACCCGACGCCCGAGCTGACCGTGACGGTGCTCGCGGCCCGCACCTTCCCGGCCTTCCGCGAGGCGGCCATCGTGACGACCCTGCTGCCGCCCCGGCTCCGCGCGGACTACCACCTCGCCGGGACGAGCTCGGCGGCATACGGCCGGGGCGCGGCGAGCACGACGGTGAACTACGGCAGCCAGACCGTCTTCGGGATCACCTCCCAGTGGAACGTCGTGGTCAACGCGGCCTCGCCCGACATCGACGGGCAGCCTCGGCCCACGGTGACCAGCACGGGATCGCGGTACGACGCGGGGTCGGACCAGTTCGCCCCCTGATGGACCCCCAGACCCCGGGGCGCCTCCTCCCTGGCCTGACTCCCCCTCAAGGCCTCCCCCGGCGCCCCGGGGTCCTGGGACCCGCCACCCGCGCACCCCTCGACCCTCGGACCCCCGCAGCCAGCCGCACCTCGCCACCACGGCACGACCACCACGGACCGCACACCCCGGCCACGACGCCGGACCGACCACAGGAGCTCGACATGAACGACGACCCACGCTCCGTCCCCGACGACCGCGCCGACGACCGGGCCGACGACCGGGCCGACGACCACGCCGACGGCCGCCCGACCCGAGGCGGGCTCGGCCGACGCGCCGTGATGCTCGGCGGTGCCGGCGCCATCGGCAGCGTCTTCCTCGGCACCCGCCTCAGCTTCGGGCAGCCCACCCAGCGACCGACCGTCGTGCGACCGGCCGCCACCGGCAACGTGAAGTCGGTGCACCTCGTCGGCACCGACGGCTGGGTGAGCATGCCCGCCGGCTCTCCGCCCGACCTGCCGTTCTTCCCCGACTCGCTCGCGCCGGACGGCTTCGACACCTACGTCTTCGGGTTCCGCGACGTGACGCAGATGTCGACGGCCGCGGAGGTGGCCGCCGTGCGCGGCAAGGCCCAGGTCAGCGCCCCGATGCTCGCCTTCGACGAGGGCGACGAGGTGACGATCACCCTGTCGAACCTCGGCCTGCTCATGCGGCCGGACCTCTTCGACGGGCACACCCTGCACTGGCACGGCTTCGTCAACGCCATCCCGCTCTTCGACGGCGTGCCGGAGCTCTCGCTCGCCGTCCCGATCGGGCGTGACCTCTCGTACCACTACCGGCCGCACGACGCCGGCACGTACATGTACCACTGCCACTTCGAGGACGTGGAGCACGTGCAGATGGGCATGACCGGGATGGTGTTCATCCGTCCCGCGCAGAACCGGACGCCGGTCAACGGCGACCCGATCGGCACGAAGTACGCGTACAACGACGGCGACGGCAGCACCCGCTACGACCGCGAGTTCGCGTTCATGGTGACCGAGCTGTGGTCGGCCGCGCACTACCGCGACGCCCACATCCAGGTCAGCGACTGGACCGACTACGCGCCCAGCTTCTGGCTGCTCAACGGTCGCGGCTACCCCGACACGATCGCCCCGCCCGGCGACCCGAGGACCACGGCCGCGGGTCGCCTTCAGTACCAGCCGATCTCGTCGCTCATCACGTGCAACGTGAACGAGACGGTGCTGCTACGGCTGTCGAACCTCGGCTACCAGAACCACGCCTTCACGCTCGACAACGTCGACATGCAGGTGGTGGCCAAGGACGCGGCGCTGCTGCGGGGACGCGACGGCACGACGAACTACCAGGTCACCAACACCGTCGACATCGGCCCCGGCGAGAGCCGTGACGTGCTGGTGACCCCGCGCAAGACGGGCGAGTACCTGCTCTACGACCGCAACTACGCGTACCTGGGCAACGGTGGCGGGCCGGGCTGGGGCGGCATGATGACCGTCCTCCGCGTCGGCGAGACGTACCCGTCCCAGACCGAGCCCAACACCTGATGAGCCGACGGAGGACGACCATGCGACTCAACCGACCACGACGTCACGACATCGTCGGCACCCTGCGACGCGGCCGAGCGACCGGAGCCAGACGGCGGACCACCGTCCTCGGTGCCGTCTTCGCCGTCGTCGCCGCGGTGGCCTTCGGCTCCAACGCGGGAGCCCAGGCCGCCACGTCGGAGGGGCTGTTGTGCGAGCAGAACGCGCAGCAGACCTTCTCCCTCACCGCCCGTTCCGGCTACATCTCGACGCCGGACGGCAACTCCATCTACATGTGGGGCTACGGGATGAGCGCGGGCGGCTTCCAGCTGCCCGGCCCGGTCCTCTGCGTCACGTCCGGCCGCACCGTCACCGTCATCCTGCACAACGACCTGCCCGAGGCGACCTCGATGCTCTTCCCGGGACAGTCGGCGGTCAAGGCGAACGGCAACCCGGCCCAGCCGCAGTTCGACTCCGGTGGTTCGCTGACCTCCATGGTCCAGCCGGCCTCTGCCGCAGGCGGATCCGTGACCTACACCTTCACGGCCGGATCGCCCGGGACCTATCTCTACTCGAGCGGGACCGACGTCACGAAGCAGCAGCAGATGGGCCTCTACGGCACCCTCGTCGTGCGGCCGAAGGACGCGTCGGCCCAGGTCAACGACCGCGCCGACTCCGCCTTCAGCCCGCAGCACGAGTACGTCTACCTCCTGTCGGAGGTCGACCCGGACGTGCACCTGGCCGTCGAGCGCAACCAGCCCGTCGACTGGTCGGCGTACAACGCGCGCTACTACCTCATCAACGGCCGCAGCATGCCCGACACCCTGGCGCCCAACAACGCCTCGTGGCTGCCGAGCCAGCCGTACGGCGCCCTCGTGCACATCAAGCCGTACGACGCGACGACGAACCCCCTGCCCGCGGTCATCCGCTACGTCAACGCGGGCCGGGTCAACTACCCGTTCCACCCGCACGGCAGCGACGAGCGGGTCGTCAACAAGGACGGCCGCGCGCTCCAGGGCACGGATCCGACTGCGCCGCAGGACCTCTCGTACCTCAAGTACGACATCGACGTCATGCCCGGCCAGACCGTCGACGCGCTGATGGACTGGCGCGACGTCGAGCACTGGGACCCCACGACGAACCCGATCCCGACCGAGATCCCGGTCATCACCGACCAGCTCCTCGTCGGGGCCGACACGTGGTTCAGCGAGAGCCCCTACCTCGGCCAGAAGGGCACCTTCCCGTCGAACATCACGGTCAACAACGAGTGCGGCGAGTACTACCACGTGGCCCACAGTCACGCGCTCCAGCAGGCCACAAACTACGGAGCAGCCTTCGGCGGCATGATGACGGTCTTCCGCATCGACCCGCCCGCCGGCTGCCCGACGAGCTGAGGACGGTTCCGATGACCTCTCGACCAGTCAGCATGCGGCGCCGGCTCGGCGTCGCGGTGGCCGCGACCGCGCTCGCGACCGTCCCCTTCGCGGGATCCGCTCTCGCCCAACCGATTCCGTATGCCGTCACGCCGGCCCGTGCGGCCGCTGCACCTGTCGCCGTGGCGCCGTCGGTCGCTCCCGCCGCCCCCGCGGGCAAGCTCACGCCGTCGACACCGGGCTGCACCGTCACCCCGGCGGCCGCGCCCGATCCCGAGATCGTCCGCTGCGACCTCTGGGCCAAGGCCGGCACGAACCAGGTTCTCGGACAACCGATCCCGATCTGGGGCTACGCCACTTCGGCGACGGGGCCGGCGACCGCACCTGGGCCGGTGATCGTGGCCCGGCAGGGTGACCGCGTCGAGGTGACCTTGCACAACGCCCTGGGTCAGCCGACGTCGCTGGCCTTTCCCGGTCAGCGCGCGGCGGACTTCACCGAGGGCCTGCCCGGGTCCGCTGAGGACCCCGGCGTGATCAACGGTGAGACGGCGCGTTACACGTTCACCGCCTCTCGCGCCGGCACGTTCCTCTACGAGGCCGGCCACACGGCCGGCGGCCCCCGCCAGCTGGCCATGGGCCTGAGCGGCGCCCTCGTCGTGCTCGGCGACGGGACGGCATACGGCCACTCGTACGACGACGAGGCCGTGCTCGTGCTCAGCGAGATCGACCCCGCGCTCAACGCGAACCCTGCGGGCTTCGACATGCGCGAGTACCACCCGGCCTACCGGCTCATCAACGGCAAGCCGTTCCCGTCGAGCGACCCCGTGCCGACCGACCAGGGCCACACGGTGCTGCTGCACTACGTCAACGTCGGCTCCGAGCTGCACTCCATGAGCACCCTCGGCGCCGGCCAGACCATGCTGTCGCACGACGGCCACGCGCTCACCTTCCCCGAGCCGTCCGTCGTGGTGCCCGTCGACCCGGGCGTCACGGTCGACGCTCTCGTGACGGTGCCGTCGGGTCCCGAGTCGAAGGTCGCGGTCTTCGAGTCCGCCGCGCGGCTCGACAACGCCGGCCAGACTGCGGGCCCCGACTCTCCGCAGGTGGCCTTCGGCGGCATGATGACCTTCCTCGACACCAATGCGCCGCCGCCGAGCACCGACGAGGTGGGGCCCGTGTCGACCACCATCACGGCCACGCCGAACCCGTCCGACGGCACGAATGCCGTCACGGTCCGCGCGACGGTGAGCGACGCGACGACCGGCGGGAGCGCCGTGAGCGGCGCCGAGTTCGTCGTCGACGACGCGACCTCCGTCGGCGTGGGGTTCGGCACCGCGATGACCGGCACCTTCGGCGTGCCGACGACGACGGTGACCGGCACCATCCCGGCCGTCGCCTCGGCGGCCCAGTGCGCCTCGCTGACGCCTCCCGTCGACCTGCACTGTCTCACCTCGGCCAAGCACACGATCTTCGTGCGCGGCGTCGACGCCCAGGGCAAGTGGGGCGTCGTCGGGTCGGTCATCCTCAACCTCGCCAAGGCGGGTCCGCAGACGGTGGCCGCCACGGTCAGCCCGAAGCCGGCCAGCGGCGCAGGCAACGTCACGGTCAGCGCGACCGGTGACGACACCGCCGCCGGCGGCACCATCACCGGGGCCGAGTTCTTCATCGGCGCCGTCGGGGCCAACGGCTCCGGCACGGCGATGTCGCTCAACAGGTCGGCCACGAAGGTCGCCGAGACCGGCACCATCCCGGCCGCGACGGTCCGTGGCCTCGGTGAGGGCACGACGCAGGTGTGGGTGCACAGCCGCAACTCCCAGAACATCTGGGGACCGGCCGTGCCCGTCGACCTCGTCGTCGACCTGAGCGCACCGGGCGTCAACGCCTCGACCGTCGGGCCCAACCCGACGAACGGCATCGTCGGCTCGAAGTCCTACCCCGGCTACCTCGTCATCTCCGCCGACTTGGAGGACCGCGACGCCGGCAACGGGCTGCAGAGCAACGTCGTGGCGGCCGAGGCCTTCATCGACCCGGCGACGACGACACCGACGGGTGGCACGGGCCTCACGCTCATCGCGGTCGACGGCAAGCTCGACTCGCCGACCGAGCAGGTCTACGGGCTCATCCCGCTCACCCAGGTGCGGGCCATGGCCGCAGGTGAGCACCGCGTCTACGTGCGCGGCAAGGACGCGGCCGGCAACTGGGGCAGCCTCACGGCGAACAACGCCCTCGTGCGCCTGCTCGTCGACAAGACGGCGCCGGTCCTCGGCACGCTGACCGGCACGCCCAACCCGACCGCGGGGGCAGCGACGCTCACCCTGTCGGCGACCGCCACCGAGGTCCCGCCCGGCTCCTACGTCGGTCCGCGCTTCCAGGCGGCCGAGTACTGGACGGGCACGACCGACCCCGGCGCCGGCAAGGGCACCCGGGTGCAGCTGACCGACGCCAACGGCATCGTGTCGGCAGACATCCCGATCGCCGGCATGCTGCCCGGCGCCGTGCAGTTCAACCTGCGCGTGCAGGACGCCGCCGGAAGCTGGAGCAACGTGACCTCGACCGTCGTCCAGGTGACCCGCGCGAACGCGATCTTCAGCGACACGTTCGACAGCGGCAACCTGTTGGCCTGGACGAGCGTCACCAACGCCGCTCGGGCCGTGGCCAGCCTCGCTGCCGGCAACCCCGCCGGCAGCTATGGCCTCGCGGTCACGCTGCCGGGTGGCGGGTCCAACGCGCCGGCGTACGTCACCGACAACAGCCCGGTCGACGAGACGACCTACCACGCGCAGTTCTCCTTCAACCCGAACACCCTGGTGACCGGAACGGCCTGGGTGACGGTGTTCGAAGGGCGCACGGCCACGGGTCAGGCGTTCGCGGTGCAGTTCCAGCGCAACGGCACCAACGGGTCACGACTGCTGCGGGTCGTCATGAGCCGCAACGTTCTCGGCGGCGTCGGCATCACGACGGGCGCGCAGTACGCGGTCCTCGCCGGCGCACACACCGTGCGCGTCGACTGGGCCCAGGGCACCGGAGGGTCGCTGCGCTTCGTCGTCGACAGCTCCGTGCGCTACACGCTCTCGGGCAACAACACCGGCACCGCGATGCAGGTCCAGTCGGCCCGCCTCGGCATCACCGCCGGCACCACCACCGCGTCGACCATGGCGGGCACGGCCTGGTTCGACTCGTTCGTCTCGACCCGGGTCAGCATCCCCTGACCCGGTCCCACCTCGTGCCGGGGCCACCTGCCCGTGGCCCCGGCCGGCACCTCGGAGGGCAGTCCGAATGAACACCACCACCTACGTCCCGACACCCGACGAGGCTCCGGCGAAGGAGCCTCGCCCACCCTGGCTGCGCGTCGCCATCGCGGTCGCAGCCGTGCTCCTCGTCGCCGTCCTGGGCGTCGTCGCCGGCCGGCTGGTCCGCGGCGACGACCCGCGGGCGCGACCGTTCCCGCAATCCACACAGATGGAGACCGCGCTCGGCGTGCGGTTCTCGCGAGTGGCCGTCGTCGGCGACGGTGGCCTCGTCACCGTCAGCTACGTCGTGCTCGACGTCGACAAGGCCACCCGGTTCCTCGGTGACACCACGCACCCGCCGACGCTGCGCAGCGAGGCGCGGTCGGCCTCCACGACGCGGGTCTCGATGATGCGGCAGGGCCACATCAACCGGGCCGGCGCCACCTACTACTTCGTCTACCAGAACACGGGGGGCGCGCTGCGCAGCGGCGAGGAGATGACGATCGAGTCCTCCGGCCTCCGTCTCGAGCACGTCCCGGTGCTGTGATGCGCCCCCCGCTCCGGTATGCCGTGGGGCTCGCTCTCGCCCTGGCCGCCGCCTTCGCGCTCGTCGTCGGCGGCGCCGCCCCGCCGGCGTCGGCGCACGCGTACCTCTCGTCGAGCACGCCGTCCGACGGCTCCAGCCTCGGGCAGGCGCCGCGCTCGGTCGAGCTGCACTTCACCGAGCACGTCGTGCTCGAGTCGACCGAGGTCGTCGTCACCGACACCCAGGGGCGCCGGCTCCAGGCCACCACGCTGACGCTCGTCGGCGAGGACGAGGACCGGGAGTCGCCGTCCACGGTGGTGGCAGCGCTGCCGCCGCTCGGCATCGGCGCCTACCACGTCACGTGGCGCACGCTCTCGGCCGACGACCTCCACGAGTCCGGCGGCGTCCTCGCCTTCGGTGTCCAGAGCGCCGTCCGGGCAGCCGGTCCGAGCGAGGCCAGTCCCGACCTGCTCGAGCTGGCCGGCCGGTGGGCCGTCCTCGCGGCGCTCGCCGCCGGGCTCGGTGCGGTGGTCGTCGGCCGGCTCCTGCTGCGGGGCGGGCAGCCCGGAGCCCCCGCTCCCGGCCTGCCCGCGGTCCTGCGGCTGCGGCGGCTGGCCCGTCGAGCGCTCTGGGTGGGCGCTGCGGCCGCCCTGCTCCTGCTCGTGGCGGACGTCGTGCGGTTCGGCGGCCAAGCCGTCACGAGCACGTATGCCGTGCGGTGGGGAGCCCGCGAGCTGGCCCTCGTGGTCGCTGCGCTGGCCCTCGTGCCCTCGCGCTCATCGGCGCGCCCGGCGTCCGGGCGCAGAGACGCCGCCGCTGTCTCAGCCCTGGCGGCCGCCGGGCTTGCCACGGTGCTCGTCGGCCACACCGGGCTGCGGGGTGGGACCACCTGGGTGCTGGCCTCGACGGCCCACCTGCTGGCCTCCCTGGCGTGGCTCGGCGCGGTGGGCGCCCTCACGCTCGTGGCGGTGCGGGCCCGCGGCCTCGGTCTCTCGCGCGGGGAGGTCGCGTCACTTCTGCGCCGCTTCGCCGTGCCGGCCACGAGTGCCGTCGTGGTCGTCGTGGTGTCGGGCGTCTACCTCGCGAGCGACGTCATCGTGTCCGTCGACGCCGGCCTCGTGACGACGTACGGCCGCATCTTCGTCGCCAAGCTCGTCGCAGCCGCCGTCGTCGGTCTCATCGCGCTGGGCACGGCGCGAGCGGTCCGAGCGGGCTCGGCCGCACGCGTACCTCGGCTGCGGCGTGAGGCGGTGGGCCTCACCGTCGTCGTGGCCCTCGGCGGCCTTTTGGCCACCGGGCAGCCCGCGACCGCGCCACAGCTGGTGACGCGCGACGAGCCGAGCGTCGTCGACAGCCGTGCGGTGGCCGACCTGCAGCAGACGGTCGCGTTGCGCCCCAACCGTCCCGGAGCCAGCGTCGCCATGGTCGACGTCTTCGACACCCGACGACCCTCGCCCGGACCTGTCACCGGGGTGACGGTCTCTCTCCGGTATGCCGCGGCCGCCGACACCGACGCCGAGGTTGCACGGCCCGCCTCCGACCCGGTGGCGGCGCAGCAGGTCACCGGGTCGCGGTGGGCGGCGGGCATCGAGCTCCCCGCCGACGGAGCCGTCGACCTCGACGTGGCGGTGCACCGGCGCGGTCTGGACGACGTGCGCAGCACGATCCGGTGGGTCGTCGCGCCCAGCACGCCGGTCGAGACCGTCGTGTCGCGAGCCCCCATCGCGGGCCCGCTCGCGTGGACCGCGCTTGTGCTCGCCGTTCTCGCCGTCCTCGGCGGACTGGCCGCCGCGGCCCTGCTCCGGTCGCGGCTATCGTCGCGCCGCGCGCGGGCGGCCGGTGGGGTGGTCGCTGCGGCCGCAGACAAATCGGATACGCAGGCGCCCGAGCGTCTTTCGCGTTCTACTTGAGAAGAGTCGACGCGGGTCCGAGGGGGTCGGGCCCGCAGCAGCAGGGAGCAGTGGGGATGCGTCAGCGGATGGAGCGCCTGCTCGCGGCGGGGGTGGCCGCGGCCTTGGGTTGCGCCGTGCTCACCGCCACTCCGGCTCGTGCCGCCGACGACGGTTCGACCGGTGCCACGCCCTCCCCGACCGTGCAGCCGAGCCTCGGCTTCGGACCGCCGCTCGCGTCCACCACCCCCACCTCGGGCCCGTCGGCACCATCCGGCTCGCTCGGCGGTGCGGGCGGTGCGGGCGGTGCTGGTGGTACGGACGGCACCCCGGCGCGCACTGCCGACCCCCTGCCCACCCTCGGCGGACTCGGCGGGGTGCTCGTCACGCCGCTGTTCGAGCGCCTCCTGCTCGCGGCCGGCTCGGTCGTGACCGCCCAGCAGGCCAAGCCGGCCGGCCCGGGCGACCCCCAGGCGGACGTCGGCGCGGCACCCGACCCGGCGACGCTCCAGCCCGGCGGCGGCACCAGCGCCACGGCCTCGACCTGGCAGCCGAGAGCCGACATCCGGGTGCCGACGGCCGTGGCGGTCCCGCCGAAGGGTTCCGCCAACGGACCCCTGAGCAAGGAACAGATCATCTGGTCGGCCTACACGGCCGCCGCGGCGAGGAAGAGCTCGTGCCGCATCCCGGTCATGCTGCTCGCCGCCATCGGCGAGGTCGAGTCGTCCTCGCTCCGCGGCCGCCGGCTCGACGCGTCGCACGACGCGGTGCCTCCCGTCCGGGGGCCGGCCCTCACCGGTGGCAACTACGCCGCCATTCGCGACAGCGACGGCGGACGCTTCGACGGCGACCCCGTCTGGGACCGGGCCGTGGGTCCCATGCAGTTCATCCCGGCCACCTGGCGGATCTGGGGTGCGGACGGCAACGGCGACGGCATACGCGACCCGCAGAACATCGAGGACGCGGCGCTCGCGGCGGCCGGCTACCTCTGCGCCGGCGGGCGCGACCTGTCGCGGGCCGCCGACCTGCGGGCGGCCGTCCTGTCCTACAACCACTCGCAGCGCTATCTCTCGACCGTGGTCGGCATCGTCCGCGCCGTGACCTCCGGGGCCCTCGCCGGCCCCTGAGCGGACCCCCTTTCCCCACCCCACTCGCATCGAGAAAGCAATCCGTCCGGACGGATTGCTTTCTCGATGGGCGGGGGTGGGTGGTCAACTCCCACCCATCCGGTGGGGATGGATCGGATACCGGACCCGTTTGGGTCAAGATAATGAGCGGTTATACATTCGATCACATGACCGTCACCGACTCCTCGCCCGGGACCGTGCCCGCGCGCCCCGGCACCCGGCCGCCCCGCGCCGGCCGCTCGAACGGCCAGTGGAAGGTCGACGGCACCGAGCCCCTCAACGCCAACGAGGTGTGGAAGCAGGAGGAGGGTGGCCTCAGCGTCCGCGAGCGCATCGAGCAGGTCTACGCCAAGGAGGGCTTCGCCTCGATCCCGCCGCAGGACCTCTCCGGCCGGTTCCGCTGGTGGGGGCTCTACACGCAACGCAAACCCGGCATCGACGGCGGCCGCACCGCCCAGCTCGACGACACCGAGCTGTCCGACGAGTACTTCATGCTCCGCGTACGCCTCGACGGCGGCGCGCTGAACCTCGCCCAGCTGCGCACCCTCGCCGAGATCGGCCAGGAGTTCGCCCGCGGCACGGCAGACATCAGCGACCGGCAGAACATCCAGTACCACTGGATCCGCGTCGAGGACGTGCCGGAGATCTGGCGCCGTCTCGAGGCGGTCGGCCTGCAGACCACCGAGGCCTGCGGCGACACGCCCCGCGTCATCCTGGGCAGCCCGCTGGCGGGCATCGCGAAGGACGAGATCCTCGACCCGACGCCGGTCATCGACGAGATCCTCGACCGCTACATCGGGGACCCCGAGCTCGCGAACCTGCCGCGCAAGTTCAAGTCGGCGATCACCGGCCACCCGAGCCTCGACGTCGTGCACGAGATCAACGACGTCTCGCTCGTCGGGGTCGTGCACCCCGAGCTCGGCGCCGGCTACGACCTCTGGGTCGGCGGCGGCCTCTCGACGAGCCCGCGCCTCGCCGAACGGGTCGGCGTCTTCGTGCGGCCCGAGGAGGCGGCCGAGGTCTGGCACGGCGTCATCCGGATCTTCCGCGACTACGGCTACCGCCGCCTGCGCAACAAGGCCCGCCTCAAGTTCCTCCTCGCCGAGTGGGGTCCCGAGAAGTTCCGCCAGGTGCTGCAGGACGAGTACCTCGAGCGGGCCCTCCCCGACGGCCCGGCCCCGGCCCGCCCGACGGGTCCCGGCGACCACGTCGGCGTGCACGAGCAGAAGGACGGCCGCTTCTACGTCGGCGCCGCCCCGACGGTCGGACGCATCAGCGGTGACGTGCTGACCGGCCTCGTCGAGCTCCTCGAGCAGGTCGGCTCGGACCGGCTGCGCCTCACGCCGCACCAGAAGCTCGTCGTCCTCGACGTCCCCGCCGAGCACGTCGACACGCTGACCGCCGGCCTCGAGGAGCTCGGCCTGAGCGTGGCGCCGAGCCCGTTCCGCCGCAACACGATGGCCTGCACCGGCATCGAGTTCTGCAAGCTCGCCATCGTCGAGACGAAGGCGACGGCGGCCACGGCCATCGCCGAGCTGGAGCGGCGCCTCGCCGACGTCACCGACCAGCTCGACACCCCGATCAGCCTCAACGTCAACGGCTGCCCCAACTCGTGCGCCCGCATCCAGGTCGCCGACATCGGCCTCAAGGGCCAGCTCGTCACCATCGACGGCGAGCAGGTGCCCGGCTTCCAGGTGCACCTCGGCGGCGGCCTCGCCTCGGTCGACCGCGACGAGGCCGGCCTCGGACGCACCGTCCGCGGCCTCAAGGTGACGGCCGACGACCTGCCCGACTACGTCGAGCGCGTCGTGCGGACCTTCCTCGACCAGCGCGAGACCGGCGAGACGTTCTCCGCCTGGTCCGCCCGAGCAGACGAAGGAGCTCTCCAGTGACCGCTGTCCCCCTCACCACGCCGAAGGTGCCGCGCAAGCGCCGCTCGGAGGCCGAGCTCAAGGCGATCGTCGACGACTTCAACGCCACCCTCGGCGCCGACCCCGAGCACGAGCCGACCGCCGACGAGATCGCCGCGTGGGCCGCCTTCCACTTCGACGGCTCGCTCGCCGTGGCGTGCTCGATGGCGGATGCCGTTCTGCCGCATGTGGTCTCGCGCTTCGCGCCGGGCGTGGACGTGCTGTTCCTCGAGACCGGCTACCACTTCTCCGACACGATCGTCACGCGCGACATCGTGGCCGAGGACCTGCCGATCAACCTCGTCAACGTCATGCCCGAGCTGACCGTGGCCGAGCAGGACGAGAAGTACGGCGCCCGCCTCTACGAGCGCGACCCGGCCCTCTGCTGCCAGATGCGCAAGGTCGAGCCGCTCGCCCGCACCCTGCCGCTCTACGAGGCCTGGGTCACCGGAGTGCGCCGCGAGGAGAGCCCCACGCGCACCGACACGCCGCTCGTGAGCTGGGACGAGAAGAACGGGCTGGTCAAGATCAACCCGCTGGCCGCGTGGACCTTCGACGAGCTCCTGGCGTATGCCGCCGACAACCAGGTCGAGGTCAACTCCCTTCTCTCCGACGGCTACCCGTCGATCGGCTGCGAGCCGTGCACCCGCCGGGTCGAGCCCGGCGAGGACCCCCGCGCCGGCCGCTGGGCCGGCTTCACCAAGACCGAGTGCGGACTCCACACATGACGACGACCGTGACGAACACCCCGAGCGCTGAGGCCCGGAGCGACCGGCGGCTGAGCCAGCTCGACGCGCTCGAGGCCGAGGCGATCCTCGTCATCCGCGAGATGGCCGGCGAGCTCGAGCGACCGGCGCTGCTCTTCAGCGGCGGCAAGGACTCCGTCGTCATGCTCCACCTGGCGACGAAGGCGTTCTGGCCGGCGCCGATCCCGTTCCCGGTGCTGCACGTCGACACCGGCCACAACTTCCCCGAGGTGCTGGCCTACCGCGACGAGACCGTCGAGCGGCTCGGGCTGCGCCTCGTCGTCGCGAGCGTGCAGGACTACATCGACGACGGCCGGCTGCGTGAGCGCGCCGACGGCACCCGCAACCCGCTACAGACGGTGCCACTGCTCGACGCCATCAACGACAACCGCTTCGACGGCGTCTTCGGTGGTGGCCGGCGCGACGAGGAGAAGGCGCGCGCCAAGGAGCGCATCGTCTCCCTCCGTGACGAGTTCGGCCAGTGGGACCCGAAGAACCAGCGCCCCGAGCTGTGGAACCTCTTCAACCCGCGCCACCGCCCGGGCGAGCACGTGCGCGTCTTCCCGATCAGCAACTGGACCGAGGTCGACATCTGGCGCTACATCGAGCGCGAGGACATCCCGCTCGCGCCGCTCTACTACGCCCACGAGCGCGAGGTCTTCCGCCGCGACGGCATGTGGCTCGCGGTCGGCCCCTACAGCCAGCCGCGTGACGACGAGCCCGTCGAGAGGCGCCTCGTGCGCTACCGCACCGTCGGTGACATGTCGTGCACCGGCGCCGTCGAGTCACCGGCCCGCACCAACGCCGACATCGTGCTCGAGGTGGCCGCGTCGACCCTGACCGAGCGCGGCGCCACGCGCGCCGACGACCGCATCTCGGAGGCCGCCATGGAGGACCGCAAGAAGGAAGGCTATTTCTGATGGTCGCCGCCACCACGCCTGTGCTCGACCCCGCCGCCGTCGCCGGTGCCGGGCGCGGCACGCTGCTACGCCTCGCGACCGCCGGCTCCGTGGACGACGGCAAGTCGACCCTCGTCGGCCGGCTGCTCCACGACACGAAGTCGGTGCTCTCGGACCAGCTCGCCGCCGTCGAGCGCGTGTCGCGCGACCGCGGGCTCACCGCCGCCGACCTGGCGCTGCTCACCGACGGCCTGCGCGCCGAGCGCGAGCAGGGCATCACGATCGACGTCGCCTACCGCTACTTCGCGACCGCGAACCGGTCGTTCGTGCTCGCCGACTGCCCCGGCCACGTGCAGTACACGCGCAACACGGTCACCGGCAGCTCCACCGCCGACGTCGTCGTGCTCCTCGTCGACGCACGCAAGGGCGTGCTCGAGCAGACCCGCCGGCACCTCGCCGTCACCGCACTGCTGCGGGTGCCGCACGTCGTCGTCGCCGTGAACAAGATCGACCTCGTCGACTTCTCGCAGGAGGTCTACGACCGCGTCGAGTCCGAGGTGCAGGCGGTGGCCCGCGAGCTCGGTGTCGTCGACGCCATCGCCATCCCCGTCAGCGCCCTCGACGGTGACAACGTCGCCGAGCGCTCCACGCGTACGCCCTGGTATGCCGGCCCGAGCCTGCTCGAGCTGCTCGAGGCGCTGCCGCCGTCCGACGACCCCGCGAACGAGTCGTTCCGCCTGCCGGTGCAGCTCGTCATCCGCCCGCAGGGCGCGGCGCGCGACCCGCAGTTCCGCGACTACCGCGGGTATGCCGGCCAGGTCGCCTCGGGTGTCGTGCGCGTCGGTGACGAGGTGGTGGCGCTCCCGTCGGGCCGTCGCACGACCGTCACGGGTATCGACCTCGGCGAGGCGAGCCTGGAGGAGGCCTTCGCGCCGCAGTCGGTGACGCTGCGCCTCGCGGACGAGATCGACATCTCGCGCGGCGACGTCATCGCCGCCGCGACCGACGCCCCCGAGCCGACGCAGGACATCAAGGCCGTCGTCTGCTGGCTCGGCGACGCCCCACTGCGCCCCGGCCAGCGACTGCTGCTCAAGCACGGGTCACGCACCGTCCAGACCGCCGTCCGCACGCTCGACGGGGCCCTCGACCTCGACGACCTGCACGCTGTGCCGGCGGAGTCGTTGTCGCTCAACGACATCGGCCTCGTGACGCTGCGCCTGGCGTCACCCGTGCCGGTCGAGAACTACTCGACGTCGCGCCGCGGCGGGTCCTTCCTGCTCATCGACGCCCACGACGGCCGCACGGTCGCCGCGGGCATGGTCGGTGCCACGCTGCCGACCGCCGCCGACGCCCCGTCGCAGCCCGAGGGTGACGAGGAATGGGAGATCTGAAGTCGGCGCTGCCGGTCGTCCTCGACCTGACCGGCCGCCTCGTCGTCGCCGTCGGGGGCGGGCCGGTCTCGGCACGCCGTGTGCGGGCCTTCCTCGACGAGGGAGCCGTCGTGCGTGTCGTCGCGCCGTGGCTGTGCGAGGACCTGCACGACCTCGCTGCCGCCGGACGTGTCGAGTGGCTCGAGCACGACTACTCGGGACCCGCCGACCTCGATGGGGCCTGGTTCGCCCACACCGCCACGGGCGAGGCGTCCGTCGACCGTGAGGTCGCCGCCGACGCGGAGTCCCGGCGCATCTGGTGCGTCGACGCGACCGACGCCGCCGGGACGACCGCGAGCGTCGCGGCCCGAGCCGACGTCACGACGCCCGACGGCCGGGTCACCGTCTCCGCGTATGCCGCCGGCGACCCGGGCCTGGCCGTGACCGTCCGCGACGGGGTGGAGCGCGCCCTCGTGTCGGGCGCCCTCGACCTGCGCCGCACCCGCACCCACGGGCGCCGCGGCTGGGTCGCCCTCGTCGGTGGCGGACCCGGCGTCGACGGTCTGCTCACGACCCGCGGCCACGAGCTGCTGGCCTCGGCCGACGTCGTCGTCGTCGACCGGCTCGCGCCGCGCGCCGTCGTCGACCGCCTTCCCGCCTCGGTGCGCGTCATCGACGTCGGCAAGACCCCCGGCAACCACCCCGTGCCGCAGTCGCGCATCAACGACATCCTCGTCGAGGAGGCTCAGCGCGGCGTCGGCGTCGTGCGCCTCAAGGGCGGCGACCCCTACGTGCTCGGCCGCGGCGGCGAGGAGCGCGAGGCCTGCGAGGCACACGGCATACCCGTCGAGGTCGTGCCCGGCGTGACGAGCGCCGTCTCGGTGCCCGCGGCGGCCGGCATCCCCGTGACGCACCGCGGTGTCGCGCGCGGCTTCACCGTCGTCACCGGCCACGAGGACATCCCGGCGCTGCCGACCGGAGGCGACCACACGCTCGTGCTGCTCATGGGCGTCACCCAGCTCGCGCGCACGACGGAGCTGCTCGTCGCGCACGGCCGCTCGGCGGACTGCCCGGTGGCCGTCGTGGAGCGCGGCTTCGCCCCCGACCAGCGCACGACCGTCGGCACCGTCGCGACCATCGCCGGCCTCGCCCGGTCACGCGGAGTGCGTGCCCCGGCGGTCGTGGTCGTCGGCGACGTCGTCCGCCTCAGCCCCCACTGGCCCACCGACCCCCAGTGACGACGCCTTCTCTCGATCGAGAGCCGATCGAAAGTACGCGTAGTCACGCCGTCGGTCCGTGACAACGCGTTCTCTCGATCGAGAACCCGATCGAGAACCCGATCGAGAGAACGCTCGGTCACGTGGTGGGCGTCAGGGCGGCGGCCTGGGCCTCGAGGATCTCGGCGAGCTGGGGCCAGCGAACAGCACCCGACCGGCCACCGAGTGCGGCGACGACGACGGTGCTGCCGACGACGCACCACGCGGTCAGGGTGCGCGAGTGCTCCCCGTCGAGGACGAACGGCTGCTCGGCCGCCTGCACGTGACTGGCGCCCACCACCTCGGGCGGCGACACGGTGCGCAGCTCGCCGACGTCCGACAGGCCCTTGGTCCTCGGCATCGTGCGGGGCAGGGCGCGCAGCTCGTCGAGGCCGGCCCGGGCATCCTCTGGCGTGGCGAACGGGATGACCTGGATGAACAGGTCGGCGCGGCCGACCTCCTGGTACGCCCGCACGCTCGTCACCGACCGCGCGGCCCGGGCCCGCGTGATCGCGTCACTGGTGCTGCCGCTCGCACCGGTGCGGTAGGTCCGCTGCCCGCGCGCCGCCCACGGTCCGCCGGGAAGGTCGCTCGTTGTGAGGCATGCGTTGCGGGACCCGATGGACCTCACCTGCGCCAGCACGAGGCGCCCGAAGCTCGTCACGCGGTCACGATATGCCGACGCGCGGCCGCTACGTGACGGCGGCGAGGATGCGGTCGATGCGGGGGAGCGTCACGGGGTCGTCGGGGATCTCGAGGAACCACTGCGCGAGGCGCGCCCGCTCGGCCTCCCTGGTCGCGCCGACCCAGCGCGAGCAGGCGAGCTGCCCGATGTGGGCCTGCTCCGCGACGAGCATCGTGAAGTGGCCGCGGCGGGTGACGTGGCCGGGGCCGCCGGCCTCGCGGTATGCCGTGTTGAGCCGACGCGCCCGCGACGGGTCGTCGTCGCCGAACTCGAAGAGCACCATCGCGAGCTCCTGGCTGGGGTCGGCCGGGCCCATGTTCTCGTAGTCGATGACGCAGACGCGGCCGTCGGCCGACGCGAGCACGTTGTCGGCCCACAGGTCGCGGTGGCAGGTGATCGGCGACTCGTGCGGCTCCATGACCGCCTCGACGGCGACGAGCTCGTCGACGAGCGCCCCGAGCTGCCCGGCGAACGGGGCGTCCTCGTCGACGAGGCGCTGGTGCAGCTCCCGCCAGCTCGCCTCGCCGAACCCGGCCGCGAACCAGTTGTCGACCGCGGCGTCGGTGGGCGCGCCGGCCCGGTGCAGCGCCGCGAGGGTGTGGCCCACGGCTGCCGGGTCCAGCTGTCGTGACCGGGACCGCAGGTCGACCCACTCGAAGACGCGCACCGCGGTGTCGGCGACGACGGTCGCGACCTCGTCCCGCCGGGTGCGCACGAGCCGCGGCGTGAAGACGCCTTCGGCCAGGGCGGCATCGACGAAGTCGGCGTCCCGGGAGACGTCGGCGAGGTCGGGGGTCGCGAACCACTCCTTCACGGCATGGGTCCCCGCCGAGGTGTCGAGCCGCCAGACCTGGCCGAGCTGACCCCGCGCGACCGGCCCGGTCAGTCGGGCCGGCCCGGGGAGGGCGTAGGCGTCTGCGACCGCGTCGGCCGCCGAGGGGGTGAGCACCGCAGTGTCCGCTCAGCAGTGCCGGCTCACGGCAGCAGCCGCCAGACGGTGATGGCGACCGTGAGCACCGCGAGGCCGAGGGCGGCCCAGCCGAGCGGTGTCCTGCCCGCCCGGCCGCGTCCGAGGAGCAGCAGGAGCGCCGCCAGCACCGACAGCACGGCGGCGGCCACGGTCTCCTCGGGCCCGGCGTCGATGGTGCGGATGACGAGGGTGTCGTCGAAGCCCACGCGGGCGATGCGACCCATGAGCCGCACGACGAAGAAGAGCCACCACCCGACCGTGATCCAGAACAGGGCCGACCCGACCTGGCCGATGAGGGGGTCGACCGGCCGGTCGCTGCCGGCCGAGCCGGCCTCGGGTGCCACGGCCCCGGCGGGCGGCGGCCACCAGCTCGGCTGAGCGGCATACGGGCTCGGCTGGCCGGCATACGGGCTCGGCTGAGCGGCATACGGGCTCGGGGCGCTCGTCGGCGCACTCGTCGGGGCGGGTGGGACGACGGGCGCGGAGCCCGCCGTCGGGAGGGCGCGGGTCGGCTCGGCGACGGGCAGCGCCTGCGTGGGGAGAGGCACGACGAACTGCTCGTCGGGGCTCCCCGACGCCGGTGCGGGCCCGGACGGGCCGGGGGCGTCGCTCATGGCGACAACGTACCCGTGGTCCGGGCCGTTGGCCCGTATCCGTCAGCCTCCCTTCTTGCGACCGCTGAGGAACATCAGGAAGTCGAACCACATGGGCCCGCCGAGGGCCATGGCGCCGACCGTCACGGCGAGCCCGAGCACGTGGGACACGGGGTTGGCTCCGCCCGTCCAGCTGCTGGACCACCGGTCTGACCAGCCCTCGGAGAAGGGGATGACGACGCCGAGCGTGGCCATCTTGTCGAGCTTCTGCAGACCGCAGTTCAGGGTCTTCTCGACGGGGTCGGTGACGGTGGTCTGGCACCCTGCCGTGATGTCGGCGGACGTGAGGTCACCCACCGTCGCGGTGACGACCTGCCGCACCGCGGCGTCGGTTCGAAGGCCGTCGGCGATCCGCAGCGTGTCGAGGTTGCAGAGGACGGCGACGATCAGCCCGATCACGGCCAGGACGTACTTGATGTTCTTCCGGTAGGTCTCCGTCAGTCTGACCATCTGCGCGTCGAACCATTTCGAGAGCTCGTCCGTGATCTTGTCGACGTCGTCGCCGAGCTGAGCGGCGCGCGTGGCGAGGAACTGCCCGATCGGGGAGTCTCCGTAGGCCGCGGCCAAGGACTCCAGTCGCGCCTGGACGGTGCCGCCGGTGCCCTTGATGGTCGCGAGCTCGAGGATGGCCGAGGCGAAGACGGCGCCTGGCACGTTGGTGACCTTGGTGCGGCCGCCTGTCACGTAGTCGAGCCCCTTGACCGAGGGTGCCCCGGCAAAGTCCGCGAGGCGTTGGCCCGACGAGTAGCCGGCGGCGGTCACGCCGGGCGCCGGCGCATTGAGCGCCTCGGGTCTGGGGTCGAACTGCGCCCCCGGCACCAGGCTCTGGAAGATTCTCGGAGCGCCTAGCGTGCGCGCGCTCTCGTCATCGTCCTTCAACAGGCGGGCCAGTGCCGCCCACAACATCTTCGACCGTGTGTTCATGAGCCGGGTCAGGCCCTCGGCCACCCCGCTGACGAGCGTGGCGCTGACGTAGTAGACCAAGGCCAACCCGATGGCGACCTCGAGAATCACACTTTGCATGTCGAGTCCCCTGCCTGCTCACGGCGTTCACTGACCCAACTCAGATTCCTCTCATCGGGCACCAACCGCAGCAAAACACGGCAATCGACCTCGCCGTCACTCCTGTGCGGCGGCGCGCTGCTCGTCGTCGAAGGCGATGAGCGAGGCGGCTTCGTGCATCGGGACGCCGGCGGCGACCGCGGAGCGGGTGCGGCCGATGTTGCGCGACGTGGCGGCCATCGCAGCCGCGACCTTGCCGCGGCTCCAGGTCAACGAGTTTGCCGCCGCGACACCGATGCTCGAGCCGACCTCGATGGCGTCCTGGTCGGCGCCCATGTAGAGGAACTGCCACCCGTAGTCCTTCGTCTGGCGCTCGATCATGGCCTTGACCTGCGGGTGCGTGAGCTCGCGCGACGCGTTCTCGTGGCCGTCGGTCATGATGCCGACGATGACGACGCCGGGCCGCTCGTGCTCGGGCAGCGCGGCGAGCCGCTGGCCGGCCTCGCCGACCAGTCGGCCGATGGAGTCGAGCAGGGCGGTGCTGCCGCGCGGGGCGAGCTGCAGCGGGGGCACGTCGGCGACGGGCCGGTCGCGGTAGACCTCCTCGTACTGGTCGTCGAACTGGGCGAGGGTGACGCGGCACTGGCCGGACTGCGACCGCTGCTCCTCGATGAAGGCGTTGAAGCCGCCCTCGGTGTCGTCCTTGATCGACTGCATGGAGCCGCTGCGGTCGAGCAGGAAGTAGAGGTGGGTGAGGTTCGGGTCGGTCATGGTGGTCCCCTCTCAGGTGGTGCGGCGCGCGCGGAAGCGCATCGGTTTCGGTTGGTCGGGCGAGTCGGCCGCCACGCGGTGCCGCCCCTCCTCGAGGTCGTAGCGGGCGCGCTCGACGCCGGCCGCCGTGACGCGACCGGAGTCCGAGCCGTATGCCGCGAGCAGCCGCGTGCGTGCGAGGCGCGGGCCGACGGCGTTCTCCGACAGGCCCGCCAGCGCGCCGGCCGTGCGGATGGTGCCGCCCTCGGAGACCAGCACGGCGGCCATGGCCTCGTCGATGGCGGTGGTGACGTGCTCTTGGGCGATGCGCAGGAGCGGCAGCGCGGCGCTGGGAACCTCGGCGTCAGCGCCGGCGAGGGCCGAGGAAGCGGCGTCGATCGCCGCCCGGATGGTCTCGCTCGAGGCTGCCGGTGCAGGGTTCTGCGGGTGCTCGCTGCTCATGCCCACCACGATGCCGCATTAACTGCGGCGACGCAATAGCGTCGGGGCCGCCAAGAGTTCGTGGCCTGCCTCCGATGAGTCCGGCGGGGCGGAGTTCGCGTGGCGCGGGCCGTCCCGAGGGCGTACGCGTGGGGTGGGCGTGCGCTGGGGCGCCCGGGTCGGGCGGCCACGGGCTGCAGGCGGGGAAGCCGAGAAGGAGCGCGTGACCGCCCGACGGACGGGCGACCGGTTGTGACGGTGGTTCAGGCGAAGGAGAAGAGGGCGATCGGGTCGGAGGTGGGCTGGCCCGAGCCGCCGGGAGGCTCGACGGTGATGCCGGCCCCGGTGGCCTTGCTCGCGTCTCCCTCGAGCACGACGACCTGGTCGGGCCCGGCCGGCATGACGCCGGCCGAGGCCATGTGCCCGGTCGGGTCCTGCAGCCACAGCTGGTAGACCTTGCCGTTCGGTGGCTGGGCCATCCTGGAGGTGACGATGACCGCCTTGTGGAGCGACTCGGAGCGCCACACCGTTGCCGACGAGCCGTCGGGGAAGCGCTTGGCCGTGCTGGTCCTGTCGCCCGCGGCCAGCACCTGGTCGGCGATCGCCCTGGACGGGTCGGTGTTGACCTGACGCCACACCGTGAAGCCGCCGATGGCGAGCACCGCCACCGTGGCAGCAGCCACGACGAGACGCCATCCGCGGGCGAGCCCGCGGGTGCTGCGGGTGCGACGTCGCTCGCCGAGCTCGTCATCGCGCGGGCCGGCAGCCGTCGGCTCCGCCCCGGTGGCTGCGGTCGGCTCGGGTGCCGGCGTGGGCGCGGCGACGTCGTCGACCGGCTCCTCACGCGGCACGGTGAGCGGCGGCAGGGGGCGGATGTTCGCGATGTCCGCGAGGACCTTCGCGCGAAGAGAAGCCGGAGGGGTGGCCTCGGTCAGCACCGACAGCTCCGTCGCCGCGGCAACGAGGCTGTCGACCTCGGCCTGGCACGCGGTGCAGCCGGCGAGGTGTCGCTCGAACCGCGCCCGCTCGACGTCGTCGAGTGCGTCCACGGCATAGGCACCCGAGAGCGCGTGGATGTCGTCGCTCACAGTGTCACCCCCAGCGTGTCTCGTAGTCGGATGAGTCCATCACGTATGCGTGTCTTGGCGGTCCCGAGTGGCAGGTCGAGCATCGAGGCCACCTCCGTGTGCGTGTAGCCGCCGAGGTAGGCCAGCTCGAGGGCCTGTCGCTGGGCCTGGGTCAGCGTCTCCAGGGCCCGATGAACCCGCTCCGCATCGAGCCGCTCGACGACGGCCTCTGACGTGGAGTCGTGGGTGACGTCGTGGGTGCTGGCGCCGTAGCCCTCGTCGCGGTGGCGGGCGGCCTCCGCCGAGCGGACCCGGTCGACGGCCTTGCGGTGGGCGATCGTGAGCATCCACGACAGGGCCGCGCCCTTGGACGGGTCGAAGCGAGCGCTGTGCCGCCAGATCTCGAGAAAGACCTCCTGGGTGACCTCCTCGGACTGGGCCGGGTCGCGCACGACCCGGCGGACGAGGCCGAACAGACGGGCGGAGACGGCGTCGTAGAGCTCTGCGAACGCCGACTCGTCACCCGTCGCGGCCCGTCGGAGCAGGCGCTCCAGCTGGACTGGGCGGGAGGTCCCCTCCGGCGACTCATCGCCGGAGGGGACCACCGAGAACCGTGACATGGGGTCCATTGTGTCGCCCGTCGTCGTGGTGTGCGTCAGCCTGGTCGGGAGACGATCAGGGCATCAGGACGCCGTCGATGATGTAGACCGTGGCGTTGGCGGTCGGGACGTTGCCGCAGATGACCTTGGCGTCCATCTTGCCCACGGTGAAGTCCTCACCGGAGCCCTTGACCGTGATCGTGGTGCCGGCGAGGGTCTTGTGGTCGCCCGCGAGCTTGTCCGGGGCGATCTTGCCGGCCACGACGTGGTTCGTGAGGATCTTGGTGAGGGTCGGCTTGTCGGCCAGGACCTTCTTGAGGTCGGCCGCGGGGATCTTGGCGAACGCGTCGTTGACGGGCGCGAAGACGGTGATCTCGGGTGCCGAGTTGAGGGTGTCGACGAGGCCGGCGGTCTTCACGGCGGTGACGAGCGTCGAGAGCAGCGGGTTGTTGCCCGCGGCCGTCGCCACCGGGTCGGTCGCCATGCCGTTGAACGAGCCCTTGCCGTCCTTCGGCACGGCGGCGCAGCCCGCGCCGAAGACGGCCGAGGAGGCGTCCATCGAGTCGGACGAGCTCATCGTCTCGGACGGCGTCGGCGTCATGGCGTCGGAGGTGGCCGACGAGCTCGCGGCGGGCGTGCTGCCGGCACCGGCGGATGCGGTGTTGTCGGTGGAGCTGCCACAGGCGGCGAGGCCGAGCGGCAGGGCGATGGCGAGGGCGACGAGCCCGGTACGCGTCTTCATGGTCTTCATCTCGATAGCTCCTGGTGTGTGTGGTGGTGCACAGTCAGAGGGGGTTCGCTGCTGTCGCAGCTTTGGATTGGTTGTGGGACAAGCTTTTTCGCGGCGGGTGCTGAGGGTGCACTCAGGTGACGGTCACCACGACCTCCTGGATGCCGCTCGAGCCACTGGGGAAGGGCGTCGCGCGCTCGGTGATCTGGGCTCGCCCCGCGAGGTCTGTGGCGCGGACCGAGATGCGGTGCAGGCCGGGCCTCGCGTCCCACGGCAGGAACCACTGCCGCCAGTAGTCGATGCCGACGTCCGGACCGAGTTTCGTTGCCTGCCAATCACCGTCGTCGATCTTGACCTCGACCTTCCCGACGCCGCGATGCTGCGCCCAGGCGACACCACCGACGGCTGTGCGGCCTGCCGGGATCGTCGAGAGCGGCGCCGGCGTGTCGATGCGGGCGCTCGTCTTGATCGGTGCGTCCGTCGCCCACTGGCGTTTGGTCCAGTACGCCTGGTCGGCGGCATACGTGGTGAGCGTGAGCTTCGTGAGCCACTTCGTGGCGCCGACGAAGCCGTAGAGGCCGGGGGTGATGAGGCGTGCGGGGAACCCGTGGGTGTCACTGAGCTGCGCGCCGTTCATGCCGATGGCCACCATGGCGTCGCGGCCGTCGCGGACGACCGACAGCGGGGTGCTGATGGTGAAGCCGTCGACGGCGGTGCTGAGCAGCTGGTCCGGGGCGCCCTTGACCCCGGCGCGGTCGAGCACGTCGGTGAGCCGCACCCCCAGCCAGCGGGCGGCGCCGATGTAGCCGCCGCCGACCTCGTTGGAGACGCACGTCATGGTGATGTCGCGCTCGATGAGCGGCATCGCGGACAGTTCGGCGAAGGTCATCGTGACGGGGCGCTCGACCATGCCGTCGACCTCCAGCGTCCACGTGTCCACGTCCACCTGGGGCACGACGAGGTTGGTGTCGACCCGGTAGAACTTGTCGGTCGGGGTGCGCAGGGGCGAGATGCCCTTGACCGTCGACTCGAGGCCCTTCGGCAACGGCTTGGCAGGGTCCTGGGCGCGCGGGAGGGCAAGCTGCTTCGCCCGCTGGGCGCCGGCGCGCAGCTGGCCGCCGACGACGGCGAGGGCGGAGAGGACGGCGACGCCGAGCGCGCCACCGAGGAACCCGCGCCTGCCGGTGCCGACGGTGCGAGGGATCGCGGCCGCCTGGTCCTCGCCCCCGGCGGCCCGCCGGGCGAGCCCGGCCAGCCACACCAGCACCGCGACACCGGCGGCCATGGCGGCGAGCGACGGCACGACGTCGCGCACGGCGGCCGCCGGTCGGAGCAGGGCGGCCGCGCCGGCGAGACCGGTGAGCAGCACGATGAGACCCACGGCGAACGGCATCCTGCGGCGGCTGAGCAGCCCAGCGACGGCGGCGAGAGCCAGCGTCCCGGCGAGCACCGAGCCCTGCAGCACCGCCTTGTCGGCGGTGCCGAAGCGCGCGATCGCCCACTCCTTGACGGGTGTCGGGGTGAGGTCGATGACGGTCGAACCGATCGCGAGGACCGGTGACGCGGCAGGCGACACGAACGCCGCGACGAGGTGGCCGGCGGCGATGCCCGCCATGGCGGCGAGGATCCCGCACAGGGCGAGTCGTAGACGTGTCATGCACCGTGGTTCGTCGCAGGCGGCCCGACCGGATGGCAGACGGCCCGGCCGCGCGGGGCGCGGTGCTCAGCCGCGGAGCAGGCGACGGATGGTCGTGCCGTACGCGAGCCGTGCGACGAGCGCGACGACGGGGTCGAGCGCCGCGGGCAGCGGGCGCACGCGGATGACCTGATCCCACTCGACCCGTGAGCCCCGCCCGGTGGGCACGACGGCGAGGTCGATCTGCCCGCGAACGACGTTGCCCTCCTTGCGGATCCGCGCAGTCCCGGCACTTTCGAGGGCAGGCGGACTGATCTGGTCCACCACCATGCGGTCGTCGAAGCCGACGGGCCCGACGGCCGTCCGGGCCACGAAACGTGACCCGGCTCGCAGCCCGTCGGCCGTCAGCACCTCACCGCGCAGGGTGGTCAGCGGGATGGCGCGGGTGTGCGCCCGCAGGTCGAGCAGGCGCCGCCACGCCTCGTCAGCGGGCAGCTCGGTCTCGACCACGACGGTGAAGTGCGCCATGGGCCACAGTCTCACCTACTGCGCGGCGGTCCAGGCAGGGCTCGCGGTCCGGCAGGGTCACCCGTTCAGCCAGGGCCGCCATGACACCTGTCACGGGCAGGCCGTGACCGTTGCCCCTGACGGTGGCCGCCGTGGCTTGGGAGAGTGGCACCGTGACCACATCGACCACAGCGACCGCCCCGGCCATCGAGCTGCGCCGTCTGGTGAAGACCTTTCCGCCGCAGCGCGGCTCGCACGACACCGAGGTGCGGGCCGTCGACGCGATCGACCTGCGCATCGAGCCGGGCGAGGTCGTCGCGTTCCTCGGCCCCAACGGCGCCGGCAAGACGACGACCCTGGACATGGTGCTCGGCCTGACCGAGCCCACGAGCGGCACGGTCGAGGTCTTCGGGCGCCGCCCACGCGAGGCCGTCGTCTCGGGCGCGGTGTCCGCCGTGCTGCAGACCGGCGGGCTGCTGCGCGACCTCACCGTCCGCGAGACGGTCCGCATGATCGCGTCGACGTATGCCGTCCACTCGCCCGTCGACGAGGTCATCGACCGCGCCGGGCTGGCGACACTCGCTGACCGCCGGGTCTCGAAGTGCTCGGGCGGCGAGCAGCAGCGGCTGCGCTTCGCGCTCGCGCTGCTGCCCGACCCGCGCCTGCTCGTCCTCGACGAACCGACCGCCGGTATGGACGTCACGGCCCGCCGCGACTTCTGGGACACGATGCACGCCGACGCCAGCGCCGGCCGCACCGTCGTCTTCGCCACGCACTACCTCGAGGAGGCCGATGCCTTCGCCGACCGCATCGTCCTGGTCGCGGGTGGTCGCATCGTCGCCGACGGCACGACCGCCGAGATCCGGTCGCGAGCGAGCGGGCGCACGGTGTCGGCGACGCTGCCCGAGCAGTCCCGCTCGCGCGCGGTCGCCGTGCTCAGGGGGACCGACGGCGTGCGCGGCATCGAGGAGCGCGGCGCCCGGGTGCTCGTCTCCGCGACCGACTCCGACGCGGTGGCCCGGCTCCTGCTCGGCGAGCTGGGCGGCACCGACCTCGAGATCGTCACCGCCGGGCTCGAGCAGGCCTTCATGGCCCTGACCGGCGACGGGCGCGACCGCACCACCGACGGCGAGGGCGCCGGCGACGGCGGCCGCGCCGCCCGACTCGATGCCCGACTCGATGCCCGACTCGACGCCCGGCTCGATGCCAGACACGACCACCACGACGAGGAGCTCGTCCGATGAACGCGACCTTCACCCTGCTCGAGATGCGCCGGATCACGCGCGACTGGGCCGGCATGTTCTTCACCGCCGTGCTGCCGGCGTTCTTCTACCTGATCTTCGGCTCGACGGTCGACGCGAAGAGCGCCGACATCGGCAACGGCAACGTCGCGATGTACGTGATGATCAGCATGGCGGCATACGGCGCCGTCACGGCCACGACGAGCATCGGCGGCAACGCCGCGGTCGAGCGCGTGCAGGGCTGGGGACGCCAGCTCGGCCTCACGCCGCTGGCCGACAGCTCGTACATCGCCATGAAGGCGCTCATCGCGATGACCGTCGCGGCCGTGCCGATCCTGCTCACCTACGTGCTCGGCGCCATCACCGGCGCCAAGGGGTCGGCGACCGCGTGGGCCCTCAGCGCCGCGCTCGTGCTCCTCGGGTCGTCGGTCTTCGCGCTCTACGGCCTGCTCATCGGAACTGCGTTTCGCTCGGAGGCGGCCGTCGGCGCGGCCGCCGGCACGCTCGTGATCTTCGCCTTCCTCGGCAACCTCTTCATCCCGCTCTCGGGCGCGCTGCTGTCGTTCGCCAAGCTCACCCCCCTCTACGGGTATGCCGCCCTGGCGCGCTACCCGCTCACCGAAGGGTTCCTGCCCGACGGGTCGCGTGACCCGCTCTGGCTGCCGGTCGCGAACGTCGTCGGCTGGGCGCTCGTCTTCGGGGTGCTGGCGACGGTGCTCGTGCGGCGCGGGCGGGAGCGCCAGTGACGGCCGTGGATGCCCCCGCCGCCGGCTCGACGGTGGACAATCCGTGGGAGCGCTGGTCGTGGGTCGTCCAGGGTGTCTGGCTCGTCTTCCTCGTCTTCCCGGTGCTCGCCGTCGTCAACACCGGCCGCCCGGGCTGGCAGGTGGTCGTCGGCCTCGCGCTCATCGCCGTCTTCGGTCTCGTCTATGCCTTCGGCGCGCAGCACCTGCAGCGGCTCGAGCGCGACTGCCGGCCACGGACGCGTCGGGGCGTGGCCTACCTGACCGTCCTCGTCGCCTGCACGGTCGCGATGGCGGCACTCATCGGGGTCGGCAGCCTCAGCTTCCTGCCGTTCGTCGTGTCGTTCGGCATGTTCGCCCTGCCGGTCGTGTGGGCCATGGCGCAGGGGGTCGTCGGCGTCGTCGTCGCGGCCCTCGCGGCCGTGTTCGTCGCCCCCGGGGAGGACACGTGGGTCGTCGCGATCATCGTCTTCGCCGTCGGGTCGATGACGGCGGTCATCCGACTCATGAGCGAGCGGGGCGAGCAGTACCAGGCGATGTCGCGCGAGCTGGCCCTCGTCGCCGAACGTGAGCGCGTGGCCCGCGACGTGCACGACGTGCTCGGCCACTCCCTCACCGTCGTCACGGTCAAGGCCGAGCTGGCGGAACGGCTCGTCGACCTCGACCCGGAGCGCGCCAAGGCCGAGCTGGCCGAGATCCAGGCCCTGAGCCGCCAGGCGCTCGCCGAGATCCGCGAGACCGTGGGCGGCCTGCGCCAGGCCCGGCTCGACAACGAGCTCGCCTCGGCCAGAACGGCGCTCGCGGGTGCAGGCATCGAGGCCCACGTGCCTGACGACCCGGCGGCCGTCGACCCGCGGCACCGCACGGTGCTGGCGTGGGTGCTGCGCGAGGCGACGACGAACGTCATGCGGCACAGCGACGCCGACGCGTGCTGGGTCGAGCTCGACAGTGACCGCCTGACGGTGCGCGACGACGGCCGCGGGCTCGGCGGGCGACCCGAGGGCAACGGCATACGCGGGCTGCGTGAGAGGGTCGAGGCCGCGGGAGGGCGCCTCTCGCTCGAGACCGGCCGCGAAGGCCACGGAACCGTGCTGGAGGTGCGGCTGTGAGCGAGACGGTCAAGGTGCTGCTCGCCGACGACCAGGCCCTCGTGCGGGGCGCGCTCGCGGCGCTGCTGGCGCTCGAGCCCGACCTCGAGGTCGTCGCCGAGGTCGGCCGCGGCGACGAGGTCGTCGACGCGGCGCGGCGTTCCGGCGCGCAGGTGTGCCTGCTCGACATCGAGATGCCCGGCATCGACGGCATCGCGGCCGCTGCGGCTGTGCGCGACGAGCTGCCGGGCGTGCGCACCCTCGTGGTGACGACCTTCGGGCGCCCCGGCTACCTGCGCCGGGCCCTCGAGGCGGGGGCCTCGGGCTTCGTCGTCAAGGACACCCCGGCGCGGCAGCTCGCCGAGGCCGTGCGCCGGGTGCACGCGGGGCTGAGGGTCGTCGACCCCTCGCTGGCCACCGAGTCGCTCGTCGACGGTGCGAACCCGCTCACCGAGCGCGAGCGCGAGGTGCTCAGGGTGGCGCTGCGCGGCGGCACCGTGGCCGCCATCGCCGGCCAGGTGCACCTGTCTGCGGGCACCGTGCGCAACCACCTGTCCGCCGCCATCGGCAAGACCGGCACGTCCACCCGCGCCGAGGCCGCCCGGGTCGCCCAGGAGCGCGGCTGGCTCTGAGCCCGGTCAAGCGGCGGGATGTTTCGGGGATCGAAGTGTCGACTCCGCGCGCCGCCGATCGACGTCGTGGTGGAGGCTGGGACCGACCCGGCCGGCACACCAAGGAGTTCCCATGCGCTACCTGATGATCCACAAGATCGACGAGGCCCGCCCCGAGGCCTGGAACCCGAGCCAGGAGTTCCAGGACGCGATGGCCGACCTCATGAACGAGTGCGCCGAGTCGGGCGTGCTGCTCGCCGCCGAGGGCGTGACCCAGACCAAGGACGGTGCCGTCATCCGCAAGACGGAGGGCGCCGGCGTCTCCGTCACCGACGGGCCGTTCAGCGAGGCCCGCGAGGTCATCGGCGGCTTCGCCCTGGTCAACGTGTCGAGCAAGGAGGAGGCCGTCGAGCTCGCGTCGCGGTTCGCCTCGCTCTTCGACGAGGTCTCGGTCGAGGTGCGCCGCGTCTTCGAGTTCGAGGACGCCCCGCAGGGCTGAGCACGTATGCCGTCGGGCGGGGTCGCCGTCAGGCCGGCGCAGGCCGCGGGGTCGAGGCGCCCGGCGTCCCCGCGCGCCGGGCCATGAAGGCCGTGACGAGCTCGGCGACGCCGATGAGGACGAGCATGACGCCGGCGAGCCGCGCGAGCAGCACGAGTGACGAGCCGGGGAAGATCGCGACGACGAGGCCGGCGAGCACCGAGACGACGCCGCTCGCGACGAGGAACGTGCGGGCCGTTGCGCTGCGCCCGGCGCGCACGCCCTGTGCCACGGCGGCGACGCCCTCCGAGAGCCAGCCGGCGGCGATGACGATCGCGACGACGAGCAGCGAGGTGCCCGGCCGCAGCAGGCAGATGATGCCGGCGACGACCGACAGGGCGCCGAGGACCAGCGACACCGGCTTGAGCCAGGCGGGCTCGGTCGGCAGCAGCCGGCTCGTCGAGATGCGCAGCGCTCCGGCGACGACGAGCTCGAGCCCGAAGGTGATCGCCACGACGAGCAGGGTCACGCCGGGCCAGGCGAGCACGAGGACTCCGAGCACGATCGACAGGATGCCGAGCGCGACCAGCGGCATGGTCCAGTGCGACTCCTCGAGGGTGGCCCGGTGCCGGCCTCGGGTGACGCCGGGGCCGGGCGGGTTCGGGTCGGGGGCGGCGGCGTCCGGGACGGTGCTCGACATGGTTGCTCCTGAGGGGTGAGGTCGGCCCGAGGTGCGGTGCTTCCAGTCTGACCCCGACGTGGGCCGCGAACACCCCAAACCGCGCAGATCGCGCCACACCCACCGAACCGCGAGCCGTGGCATCCGCACAGGCCTACCGATAGCGTCGGCGAGGTGAACATCATCTTCGTGGAGCCGTCGTTCCCGGCGAACCAGCGCCGCTTCGTGCACGCGCTCGCCTCGGTGGGCGCCAACGTCTACGGCATCGGTGAGTCCGAGGAGGGGCACCTCGGCGACGAGGTCCTCGGGGCGCTGCGCGGCTACTACCGCGTCGGGTCGGTCACGAACGTCGACCAGATGGTCGAGGCGGTGCGCTTCTTCCAGGACAAGGTCTGGATCGACGCGCTGGAGGCGACGGTCGAGGCGCACACGATGCCGGCCGCGCAGGTGCGTGAGGCGTGTGGCATCCCCGGCACGAGCGTGCGCACGACGTGGTTGTGTCGCGACAAGCCGTCGATGAAGGAGGCGCTGCGCCAGGCGGGCGTGCCCACCGCGGCGAGCGCGGCCGTCGATTCCGCCGACGAGGCCCGGGCCTTCGCCGAGCGCGAGGGCTACCCGCTCATCCTCAAGCCGCGTGCGGGCGCCGGCGCGCAGGGCACGGTCCGCGTCGACGACGACAGGGAGCTCGAGGACGCGCTGGCGGCGTACGGTCGCGAGGGCGCGACGTCGATCGCCATCGAGGAGTTCGTCGAGGGTCACGAGGGGTTCTACGACACCATCACCCTCGACGGGCGCGTCGTGCACGACTGGGCGACGCACTACTACCCCAACGTGCTCGAGGCGATGCGCCACCGCTGGATCTCGCCGCAGTTCATCACGACGAACCGCATCGACGAGCCCGGCAACTCCTTCTACGCGGAGGTGCGCGAGCTGGGCCGCCGCGTCATCTCGGCCCTCGGCATCGAGACGTCGGCCACGCACATGGAGTGGTTCTACGGACCGAAGGGCCTGAAGTTCAGCGAGATCGGCTGCCGCCCTCCGGGCGTCGGCGCGTGGGACGTCTACTCGGCCGCGAACGAGGTCGACGTCTACCGCGAGTGGGCGCACGTCATCACACACCGCGCCCCCGAGCAGCAGATGAAGCGGACGTATGCCGCCGGCATCGTCGCGCTGCGCCCCGACCGTGACGGGTCGATCACCGGCTACAGCGGCATCGACGAGATCCAGGCGCGCTACGGCGAGTGGGTCATCGACGGCCACTTCCCGCCGGTCGGCCACGGCACGCAGGGCGTCGAGGCCGGCTACATGGCCAACGCGTGGGTGCGGCTGCGCCACCCCGACTACGACACCGTCAAGGCGATGCTCGACGACGTCTGCCGCACCGTCCGCGTGCACGCCGGCTGACGCGCGTACTCGATGACGACGATCCTGCTCGGTCCCCAGCGGTTCACGACGACCGTGGGCGCGACCGTGCGCGCGCTCGACGTGGACGGGCCCATCGCCATGGTCAACTCCGGCTGGGAGGAGCGCGAGTCCGACGACGCCGAGCTCGCCGGCCACCTCGACGGCCGCGGCGTCAACCTGCGCCTCTACCGCCGGGCGTTCGAGCTGCTGCGGGCCGACCACGGGCTGCGCGCCGTCGTGCTCGACCACCGGTCCCGGCACGACGAGCTGCGCGCCTTCTACGGCCTGCGCCTCCAGTCGGCGTGGGACACCGTCTTCGCGGTGCGTCACCGCACGTCGCGGCACGGCATCGGCGAGGGCGCCGAGCGGTCCGCGCTGCAGGCGCTGCGTGACGTCGACGACTGGTACGCGTACGAGGTGGCCCGGCTCGTCGAGCAGACGGCGGCGACCGACGCGTTCCGCGGCAGCGCGGCGCTCGCGACCCAGCGTGCCGAGATCGCCGGGCTGCTCGCCTCCTCGGCCGCCGTCGTCGTGGCCGGCGGGCACGTCGGCCTGCTCATGGAGACGTTGCGGCTCTTCGCCGTGTCGTTCCCCGCCTCGACACCCGTCGTTGCCTGGTCGGCCGGGGCGATGGCCGTCTGCGACCCCGTCGTCCTCTTCCACGACTTCGCGCCGCACGGGATCACCGCCCCCGAGGTGCACGACCGCGGGATGGGGCGCGTCCGTGGCCTCGTGCCGCTGCCCCACGCCCGGCGCCGCCTCGACCTCGACGACCGCGAGCGCATGGCGGTCTTCGCGGCGCGCTTCCCGGCCCACCGCCTCGTGCCGCTCGACGCCGGCACGGTGATCCGGCTCGGGCCCGGCAGCACCGACGCCGACGGTCGCGCCGTGGTCCCGGAGGGTACGCGCGTGCTGACCACGGCGGGCACCGTCGTCACCGAGGGGGCGGCGTGAGCACCCAGGCCCGCACGGCGCGGCTCGCCGTCAACCAGCTGCGCCAGCGGCTGCCGCTCGACGGGCCGGCCATCGACCGGTTCATCGAGCGTTTCGGCTGCCCCATCATCGAGGGCGAGCGCGCGACGTTCCTCTACCGCGGCGACGTCGACGAGGTGTGGGTGCGTCACCGTGTCGTCGGGCTGCCGGACCCATTGCCGCTCAAGCGGATCGGCGAGTCGGACCTGTGGGCGGTGACGACCGTCCTGCCCGAGGGATCGCGCGTCGAGTACCAGATCGAGATCCGCAAGGGCGACCAGTACGAGCGCTTCAACGACCCGCTCAACCCGCGGCTCGCGCACAGCCCCATGGGCTCGTCGTCGGTGTGTGCCGCGATCGGCTACCGGGTGCCCGACTGGGTGGCGTTCGACCCCGAGGCGCGGCCGGGCACGCTCGTCGAGGAGCAGATCCGCAGCAAGGCACTGCGCCGCGACCAGCCGGTGCAGATCTACCTGCCGGCGCGCTTCAACCGGGCCCAGCGCTACCCCCTGCTCGTCGTGCACGACGGCACCGACTTCCTCGAGTTCGCGGCGATGAAGACGGTGCTCGACAACCTCATCCATCGGCTCGACGTCGATCCGCTCGTCGCGGTGTTCGTGCCGCCGCGCGACCGGCTCAAGGAGTACCCGAACCACGCCCCGCACGCCCGGTTCATCGCGAGGGAGCTCGTGCCGCTGCTCACCCAGCGGCTGCCGCTCTTCGACACCCCCGAGGCCCGCTGCCTCATGGGCAGCTCGTTCGGCGGCATCGCGTCGCTGTCCACGGCGGTGCGCTACCCGGGCTACTTCGGCTCGCTCATGCTGCAGTCGGCGTCGCTCGTCTTCACCGACATCGGCTTCGACCACGGCGGCGGCCCCGCCTTCGACCCGGTGGTGAAGTTCGTCAACCGCTTCCGCGAGAAGCCCTCCGCCGTCGTCGACCGCATCTTCATGACGTGCGGCGTCTACGAGCCGCTCATCACGCCGAACCGGTCGATGGTCCCCGTCTTCCGGCACACCGGCATGAAGGTGCGCTACACGGAGGCGCGTGACGGCCACAACTGGGAGAACTGGCGCGACCGCCTCGGCGACGGCCTCTCCTGGATCTTCCCCGGACCCCAGAAGTTCGTCTACGAGTGACGGGCGCAACCCCAGAAGGAAGGCAACCCATGAAGGTGACCGACCGGTGGCACTCCGACCGTCTCGGCCAGGACATCACCGTGGCCCGGTGGGGCACCTACGGGATGCCCGTGCTGCTCTTCCCCACCGCGGGCGGTGACGCCGAGGAGGTCGAGCGGCACAAGATGATCGCCCACCTCATGCCGCTCATCGACGCCGGCCGGGCGAAGGTCTACTCCTGCGACAGCGTCGCCGGCAAGGCGATGGCCGAGCGGGTCGGCTCGACGGAGTACCGGATGGCCCTCTTCAACGCCTTCCACGACGCCGTCGCCTCCGAGGTCATCCCCGCGATCCACTCCGACGTGGGCGGCAACCTGCCGGTCGTCGTCGCGGGGGCCTCGATCGGTGCCTTCAACGCGCTGGCCATCACCTGCCGCTACCCGCACCTCGTCGACTCGGCCGTCTGCATGAGCGGCACGTACGCCGTCGACAAGTTCATCGGTGGCCGCTTCACCGAGGACCTCTACTTCAGCTCGCCGCTGCACTTCCTGCCCGACCTCGACGGCCCGGATCTCGACGCGCTGCGCCACCGCATGGTCATCCTCGCGTCGGGCAGCGGCCGGTGGGAGGACCCGGGCGAGGCGTGGGCGGTCGCAGAGGTGCTCGGCGCCAAGGGCATCCCCAACCGCGTCGACGACTGGGGCCCGGCCTACGACCACGACTGGCCGACTTGGTGGGAGATGCTGCCGACGTATCTCGACGACCTGCTGCCGTGAGCCGCCGGCCCTTCCTGCTGCTCACCTCCCGCGTCGACGACGCCCTGGCCGAGCAGGAGCGCGAGGCGTTCCTGCGCCTCACCGGCCTGGGCGACGACGACGTCGTGCACCTGCGCATCGAGCAGGGCGCGTTCCTCCCCCTCGACGTGACGGCATACGCCGGGGTGGTGCTCGGGGGCAGCCCCTTCACCGTCAGCGAGCCGCGCGACTCCAAGTCGCCGACCGAGCGCCGCGTCGAGGAGGAGCTGACCGTGCTCATCGGCGAGCTCGTCGAGCGGGAGGTGCCCTACCTCGGGCTCTGCTACGGCATCGGCGCGACGAGCCTCGCCCTCGGCGGGGTCGTGGACCGCACGTACGGCGAGCCCGTGGGCTCCACGACCGTACGCCTGACCGCCGCCGCAGCCGACGACCCGATCTTCCGCGCGCTGCCCGACACCTTCACCGCCTTCGTCGGGCACAAGGAGGCGGCGACCGAGCCCCCGCCGGGTGCCGTCGTCGTGGCCACGAGCGACCCGTGCCCCGTGCAGGCCTACCGGGTGGGCCCGTGCGCGTGGGTGACCCAGTTCCATCCCGAGCTCGAGCTCGAGACGTTCGTCGAGCGCATCCGCGCCTACGCGCACCTCGGCTACTTCCGGCCCGACGAGCAGGACGCGATCATCGAGTCGGTGAGGGCGGCCGACGTGTCGCCGACGCACGACGTGCTGAGGAGGTTCGTCGCCGAGTTCGCCTGACCCCACGAGGTGCCGGGGCTACGTTGGGCCGGTGGAGGACCTCACGGCCATGGTCGCGCGGCTCGCCGACGAGCACGGCTTCTCCGGAGTGGTCCGCGTCGACCGCGACGGCGTGACCGAGCACGCCTCGGCGCACGGTCTCGCCGAGCGGGCCTTCGAGGTGCCGAACACGCTCGACACGCAGTTCGGAGTCGCCAGCATCGCGAAGAGCCTCACCGCCATGACCGTCGTCAGCCTCGTGGCCGACGGCCTCGTCGGCCTCGGCGCCCGGGTGCGCGACCTGCTCGGCGACGAGCTGCCCGACATCGCGCCCGACGTCACCGTCGAGCACCTCCTCGCGCACCGCTCCGGCATCGGCGACTACCTCGACGAGGACCTCGACTTCGGCCCGTCCGACTACGTCATGACAAGGCCCGTCCACGAGTTCGTGACGACCGACGACTACGTGCCGTCGCTGCGCGGTCACCCGACGAAGTTCGCTGCCGGAGAGCGGTTCTCGTACTGCAACGGCGGCTACGTCGTGCTGGCCCTGGTCGTCGAACGCGTGACCGGGCGGCCGTTCCACGACGTGCTGGCCGAGCGGGTCTGCGTGCCGGCGGGACTCGAGCACACGGCATACCTCCGCTCCGACGAGCTGCCGGCGACCGTCGCCCGCGGCTACCTCGACGACCACGGCCTGCGCACCAACGTGCTGCACCTGCCCGTGCGTGGCAGCGGTGACGGCGGCGTGCACACGACCGTCGGCGACCTCCACGCGCTGTGGGACGCCTTCGTCGGCGGACGGGTCGTCGACGAGCGCTGGGTCGCCGAGATGCTGCGGCCGCGCAGCGTCGACCCCGGGGACGGGCGCCGCTACGGTTTCGGCCTCTGGCTCGCGCCCGCCGGCGACGGCGTCGTCATGAACGGCTACGACGCCGGCGTCTCGGCACGCACGGCGCACGTGCCCAGCCGGTCGCTCACGTGGACCGTCGTCGCGAACACGAGCGACGGCATACGGCCGCTCGTCCGGCACCTGGCCGAGCGCCTCGAAGCCTGACGGCAGGCCGGTATCACCGGGCGCCGCGGCGCCCTCTGAGGGAGAGGCCTGTTCGCGGGGGCGGGCCCTGCTCCGAAGGACGGGCCCACCCATGAGCGTCACCGACGTCTTCCCACTCATCAAGGCGCCCGACGCCTGGCCGGTGCCCGTGGTGGCGACGCTCGCGATGGTCTGCCTCGCCGGCCTCGACCTCGTGGGCGCGGTCCTCGCCAAGGAGTGGGCCGAGAACGGCAGCGTGCGCGCCCTCGTGCTCGGCGCGGGCGCCTTCCTCGTCCTCTTCTGGGTGTACGCGTCGTCGCTCCGGTATGCCGAGCTGGCCCTCGTCACGATGGGCTGGGTCGTCATGCTCCAGGTCGGGCTCGTGCTCGTCGACCGCTGGCGCTACGGCGTCGAGCTGCCCGTCGGCAAGTGGGTCGCGATCGGTGTGGTGCTTCTCGCACAGGCCTACCTCGTGTTGGCGCCGAGCGCCTCGCAGGCCGGGGCCACCGCGAGCGGCGGCTAGACTCTGGTGGCACTGGCAGGGGTGCACCGGGTTGCCGCGGCGCCACCTGCCGTCAGTGTCTGCCCCTGTCGTTGCGCCCCTGCAGTCCCGTCCGGCACCGTCCCGGGCGTCCTCGAAGGAAGCCCATGCGTCGTCGTCCTGCCCGCCCCGCCCTCGTGGCGGCCGTCGGCGTGCTCACGCTGGCGGCGGGCTGCACGACGAGCACGGCGCAGTCCTCCTCGACGGCCGGCGGCACCCCGGCGGCGACGTCCACGGTGTCGACCCCACCGGCCACGCTGACCACCCAGCAGAAGCAGCTCGTGGTCGGTGCCGTCTTCGACCACACGACACTGGACCCGACGCGCCAGTTCGACCGCACCGGAGCGTTGCTCACGCACGCGCTCTACGAGACGCTGACGACCCTCGACGCCGACGACCCGACCAAGGTCGTCCCCGGCATGGCCGAGTACACCATCTCGCCCGAGGGCAAGTGGCTGACGATGCGGCTGCGCAAGGACCTCGTCTTCTCCGACGGCACACCCGTCACCACCGACGACGTGGTCTTCACGATCGAGCGGGCCAAGGGGCTCGGCGGACCCACCGCAGCGATGCTCGGCACCGTCGGCGTCACCAAGGTCGACGAGCGCACCTTCACGCTCACCTCGCCCGGCTCCAACTTCGCCCTGCCGGCAATCCTCGCCAACCCGGCCTTCGGCATCCTCAACGCCGCCGCGGTCAGGTCGCACGGCGGCACGATCGGGCCCGGCGACGAGGCCAGCGGCTACCTCTCGCAGCACTCGGCCGGTTCGGGTCCCTACGTCATCGAGAGCGTGCGCGGTACCTCCGAGGTGCGCCTCGCCGCGAACCCGATGTGGCGCGGCACCGCCCCGGCCTTCACCACGGTCGTCGTGCGCAACCTCGCGCCCGCGCAGCAGCTCGACGCCGTCCGCACTGGCAGGGCGGACCTCGTGCTCGACCTGTCGCCGACGCAGGCCGACGGTGCCACGGCGCGTCCGCCGGCATCGGCGGTCACGGTGACCTCGATGCGGTCTAGCACGCTCACCTACCTCGCGCTCGACCAGAAGGCGGCCGTCAACGCGTGGACGGCCAACCCGCGCTTCGCCGAGGCGATCCGCCGCGGCGTCGACCGTGACGCGCTCGCACAGGCCGTCCCCGGCGCCGCGGCCGCGCCCGGCCTCATCCCGGCCGGCATCGTCGGCGCCCTGGACGACCTTCCTGCCACGACGGGCGGGAACGGGTCGAGCGGGTCGGGCGGGTCGGGCACGTCGGGCACCAGCGGTCCGTCCGGCACCCCCGCGCCCACGACGACCTCGTCCTCGGCGGGCGCCTCGGCGGGCACCACCGACTCTCCCACGACCCCGAGCGACGGCACGACCACCGGCGCCGACGGCCGCCCCACCCCTGTCGTGACCCTGCCGGTCGTGCCGGCCCACGACCTCACCGCTGCGCGGGCCGCCCTGCGCAGCTCGGGCTACAAGGGCCAGCCGATCCCCCTCACGTATGCCGCCGACGTGCCCATCCAGGGGCTGCCCGCCGGCACCATCGCCGCCGCGGTCGCCAAGCAGCTCGGCGAGGTCGGCATCAAGGTGCGCCTCGACCCGCAGCCGGCCCAGAAGGCGCTCGCCGCCTACCGCGCCGGTCTCACGGGCCTCAGCCTGTGGGCGTGGAGCCCCGACTACCCCGACCCCGAGAACTACCTCGCCTTCGGGCCGGGTGGCCTGGTCGGCTCGCGCGCCGGCTTCGTGCCGGGCCTCGACCCGCTGGTCGACTCGCTCACCCAGAAGGCGCGCGACTCGATCGGTGACGACCGCCAGATCGCGTATGCCGCCTGGCAGCAGGCGATGAACGACCGGGGCCCCTTCGTCCCCCTTCTCCAGCCGTCGACGCGTTTCGCCAGCGGCGACCGCGTCGCGGCCGTGCCCGGCAACCCGGTCTGGACCGTCGACCTCGCCCGCATCCGCTGACCCGGCGCCGGCATTCTCCCCTCTCCTCTCCGATCGAGAGAACGCTTCGTCACGTCCCTCGCGTCCTCGCGAGCACGGCGTACGCGCCCTCCTCCGATCGAGAGAACGCTGAGTCACGCGCGTGGCTCCGATCGAGAGAACGCTGAGTGACGCGCGTGGCTCCGATCGAGAGAACGCTGAGTGACGCGCGTGGCTCCGATCGAGAGAACGCTGAGTCACGCGCGTGGTTCTCTCGATCAGGGATCTGCCGAGCGCGGGCCGCGGTCAGGCGGCAGGTGCCGTCGGCGGCGTCGGTGCGGGCGATGCGGCGAGCCGGCCGCGCAAAGCTCGGCCGATCGACGAGCCGACGAGCAGGCCGAGCGAGATGGCGATGGCCACGCCGAGCAGGCCGAGGGCGACGTCGGTGGCCGACTCGCGACCGGCGGCCAGCTCGGTGACCCCGACGAGGCCCAGGCTGCCGGGAACGAGCAGCCAGAACGCGGGCAGGAAGAGGACGAGGCGCGGCAGCTGCGGGCGGCGCAGCTCGACGATGCTCGCCCCGAGGCTGGCCGCGACGGCGCCGAGGAAGCCCCCGAGCACGATCGTGCCGAGCTGCTGCCCGGCGAGCTGCGCGCCGAAGGCGAGGCTGAGGACGAGCAGGACCCAGCCCTGCATGCGCAGCGGGACGCCTTCCATGAGGCAGATGCTCGCGCCGATGAGCACGAGCCCGACGGGGGCGCCGGCCCAGCCGATGTCGTCGACGCGCTGGTTGACGAGGGTCGAGGTGGGCACCCGGAGCAGCGCGGTGGCCATGAGCAGGCCGAGCGCGAAGAGGCCGAGCTGCGCCAGCCCGTAGGTCAGCCGGGCCGACCCCGCCTGCATGTGCCCGGCCGCGAGCTCGGACATGCCGTTGACGACGAGGGCTCCGGGGAGCAGGACGGCGAGCGGCGGCAGCACGGTGCGCAGCGGTCCCGCGAGCAGCCCCGCGTCGGCGGCACCGAAGACGAGCAGCGACACGGCGAACGCGGCGAGGGTTGGGAGCAGCGCCTTGACCACTTCGTAGCGCTCGGCGAGCTGGACGAGCGCGAGCACGACGAGCGCCCCGACGGCCGCCGCGGCGACGTTGGCCCAGCCCGGCTGGAGGATGAGCGCGATACCGACGGCCAGCACGGGCCAGGCGAGGGCCACCAGCCACGCGGGCTGCTGGACGGGGCGCCGTGTCGTGGCGGCGAGCTCCTTACGGGCGGCGGCGATCGTCAGCTCACCCACGACGAGCTGGTGGCGGATGAGGCGGACGCTGGCGGACTGGTGCAGGCGCAGCCCGGCCGCAGCCGAGCGGTAGGTGCTCGGGCCGCCGGGCGTGAGCGTGACCATGAGACCCGTGGGTCCGACGGCCATCTGGACCTCGGGGTAGCCGAGGCGGGTGCTCACCTCGGCGAGCTCCTCCTCGATCTCCTGGACCGGCTGGCCGGTGGCGATCATGGCCGTGCCGAGCTCGGCCAGCAGGGCGCGGGTCTCGGTCTGCCCGTCCGCGTCCTCCTGCATGGTCGTCATCATGTCAGCGGACGACGCGCCCCGGAGGACGGTCCACTCGGTCCCGCGCCCTCCCCTCCCTGCGGCGCTCCGATCGAGAGAACGCTCCGTCACCTCGCAGGGGTGACGGAGCGTTCTTTCGATTGCAGGAGAAAGGGGTGGGGGGCGGGCCGCGGGTGAGTTGCGTGCTGGGTCAGTCGACGCAGAGGCAGAAGGGGTGACCGGCGGGGTCGAGGAAGACGCGGAACGACTGGCCGGGCTGGTGCTCGTGCTTCGTCGCGCCGAGGGCCACGACCTCCTTCTCGCCGGAGTCGAGGTCGTCGACCATGACGTCGAGGTGCATCTGCTGCGGCACCTGCTGGCCGGGCCACTGCGGCGGCGTGTAGTCCGAGACCTGCTGGAAGCAGATGCAGTTGCCGGTCTCGGTGTCGCGGATCTCGGCCCAGTCGTCGGACGTCTTGATGGTCCAGTCGAGCATGGTGCCGTAGAAGGTGGCGAGCGCCCCGGCGTCGGGGCAGTCGAGGACGAAGCTGGGGTATCGGGCGATGGCCATGCACCGACGGTAGGCGCCCACCCGGACGATCGGCGTCCTGAAGTGGCAGGACCTCTCCCGCCGTTGCCGAGCGGACTCCCAGCGTGCGCACCTACTCTCGGTCCATGGGTGCCGTCGACTTCATGCTCGAGCGACGCGTCGCTGCGCCCCCGGCCGAGGTGTTCGCGCGGCTGGTCGACATCGAGGCGTACAACCAGTGGATGCGCAGCAAGGGCAGCATCCGTCGGCGCTCAGAGCAGACGTCGACCGGCACCCCGGCGGTGGGCACGACCTACGTCGACCACACCCTCTTCGGCCCGACGCCCGGCGAGATCGCCGAGCTCGACGCGCCGCGCACCCTGACGTACCACTGGTGGGACCGCACGAAGTCCGGGCGGCTCAACATGGAGGGCTGGCCGGCATACACGCTCGAGGACGCCGGTGACGGCGCGACGCTCGTGCGCCACCACGTGTCGCTGCGCACGCACGGCGCGTACCACCTCGCGACCCCCGTGCTGGGCCTCATCGCCCGCCGCGAGCGCACGGCCGTGCTCGCCGCGCTCGAGGCATCCTTCCGGTCGACCAGCTGACCGCGCTCCGACAGGATCGGTGCGGAAAGTCCTGAGACCCCTGTCGAAGCGGCCGACCGTCGTTCGACGTGGGGGTGAAGGACGGTCGACCGGACCGCCCGAGACAGAGGAGAACTGGGATGACGCACTACCTGCTCGCCGTGCACGGCCCTGCCGAGATGAACGAGTTCGGCAACTACGGCTCGAAGGAGGACATGGAGCAGGCGTTCGCCGACACGGGCGCCTTCAACGACAAGCTCAAGGCCGACGGCTACTGGGTGTTCGCCGGTGGTCTCGAGCCGGTGAGGCAGTCGACCGTGGTCGACGGCCGGGGCGAGCAGCCCGTCGTCACCGACGGCCCCTACCTGGAGGCCAAGGAGGTCATCGGCGGCTTCTGGGTCATCGACGCGCCCGACCGCGACACGGCCGAGCGTCTCGCGGCCGAGGGCTCGAAGGCGTGCCGCGGCAAGGTCGAGGTGCGCCCGTTCGGTGGTCTTGCCTGACGGCTACCTCCGGAAGCGCTGCTGGAGGTCGGCGTAGCCGATCGCCCCGTCGAGGAAGCCGAGCGTGCCGGTGTCGAGGAGCTCTCGGCCGGCGCGCTCGAGCATGCTCAGGGCGGCGCGGGCGAGGCTGCCGCCGAGGCTGACCCGTACGACACCGAGGGAGAAGAGCGTGCGGGCGTCGATGGTGTTGGCGAGGCCGGCGACGATGTTGAGCGGGCCGGGGATGGCCTCGGCGAGCCGGCGGATCGTGTCGGCGTCGACGACACCGGGGACGAAGACGCAGTCGGCCCCGGCGTCGAGGTAGCGCGTCGTGCGCCCGACCGTCTGGGCGAACACGTCGCCCTCGACGCCCGCGAAGTACGTGTCGGTGCGGGCGTTGACGACGAAGCTGCCCTTCGGTGCAGCGGCCCGTGCGGCAGCGATGCGGTCGACGGCCTCCTCGACGTCGAAGAGGCGCCCGCCGGTGATGTCCTCGAGGTTGGCGCCGACGGCTCCGGCTTGGACGGCGAGTTCGATCGTGCGACCGACGTCCTCGGCGGTGGCGCCGTAGCCGGCCTCGAGGTCGGCGGTCACGGGCACGTCGACGGCGGCGACGATGCGGCATACGTGGTCGAGCATCGCGTCGCGGGTCATGGCCCCGCCGTCGGGCACCCCGCTCGCCCAGGCGATCCCGGCGCTGGTCGTCGCGATGGCGGGGAAGCCGACCTGTTCGAGGACTCGCGCCGAGCCGGCGTCCCAGGCGTTGGGCAGCACGAAGCCCGGGCCGGAGTGCAGGCCGAGGAGGGCGCTGGCTTTGTCGGTCTCGGGACTGTCGTCCTGCTGCCGGGTCTCGTGGTCAGCCAAGCGTGTCTCCTTCGTCCGTCGTGTCTCACCCAGCATGCCGCGCGACCCGGACGATCGGGTGTCCTGGCCCGTCGGTGGTTGGATCGGGACATGCGCATCTTCTTCACCGGTGGCAGCGGCAAGGCCGGCAGGCACGTCGCGCCGTTCCTCGCCGATCAGGGCCACCAGGTCACCAACGCCGACCTCGTCCCGCTGGGCCACCCCGCCGTCGACGACCTCGCCGTCGACCTCACCGACGTCGGCGAGACGTACTCGGCGCTCGCGGGACTGGCGCGCTTCGACGAGCTGGAGCTTGCGACCAAGCCGGCATACGACGCCGTCGTGCACTTCGCCGCAGTCCCGCGGATCCTGCTCACGTCGGACGCGAAGACGTACGCGACGAACGTGCTCAGCACCTACAACGTGCTCGAGGCGGCGACGCGGCTCGGCATCCGGAAGGTGATCTTCGCGTCATCCGAGACGACCTACGGCGTGTGCTTCGCGCAGGGTGAGCGCAAGCCGCTCTACGTGCCGGTGGACGAGGAGCACCCGACGGTGCCGGAGGACTCGTACGCAATGTCGAAGGTCGCGAACGAGGTGACAGCGCGCTCGTTCCAGGCCCGCACCGGCGTCGACATCTACGGGCTGCGCATCAACAACGTCATCGAGCCGCACGAGTACGCCGAGATGTTCCCGCCGTTCCTCGAGGACCCGACACTGCGGCGGCGAAACCTCTTCGCCTACATCGACGCTCGCGATCTCGGCCTCATGGTGCAGCGGTGCCTCGAGGTCGACGGGCTGGGCTACGAGGTGTTCAACGTCGCGAACGCCGACATGTCGGTCGCGGCGACGACCGACGAGGTGCGCGAGCGCTTCTACGACGGGGTGGAGCAGCGGCGGAAGATGGGGCGCAACGAGACGTTCTACTCCATCGACAAGGCGCGCGACCTGCTCGGCTACTCGCCGCAGCACTCGTGGCGCGACGTGCTCGACGACCCGCGCGCGTCGTGAAGGCGGTCGTCTACGAGGACTACGGGCGTACGCCTGTGGTGCGGGAGGTGCCGCCGCCGGCGTGCCCGCCGGGCGGGGTCGTCGTCGCGGTCAAGGCCACGGGCGTATGCCGTTCCGACTGGCACGCGTGGATGGGGCACGACCCGGTGGCGTTGCCCCACACGCCGGGTCACGAGCTGGCGGGTGTGGTTTCCTCGGTGGGTTCCGGGGTGCGCAACTGGGTGGTCGGCGACCGGGTGACGGTGCCGTTCGTCTGCGGGTGCGGGCGGTGCTCGTGGTGTCTCGCCGGCGAGGCGCAGGTGTGCCCCGACCAGACGCAGCCCGGCTTCACGGGGCCGGGGTCGTTCGCCGAGCTCGTCGCGATCCACGGCGCCGACACGAACCTCGTGCGGCTGCCGGACTCGGTCGACTTCGTGACGGCGGCGTCGCTGGGCTGCCGTTTCGCGACGGCGTTCCGCGCGCTGACGACGCACGGACGGCTTGGTCCTGGTGAGTGGCTCGCGGTGCACGGGTGTGGCGGCGTCGGGTTGTCGGCGGTGATGATCGGCGTGGCGCTCGGTGCGCGGGTGATCGCGGTCGACGTGAACCACGACGCCCTTGGGAGGGCTTCCGCGTTGGGCGCTGGAGGGATCATCGACCCTCGGGCTGAACCCGACGCGGCGGCGCTGATCCGGGACGTCACGAACGGCGGTGTCCACGTCTCCATCGATGCGTTCGGCTCACCCGACACCGCCGTCGCGTCGGTGCGCAGCCTGCGCCGACGCGGCCGGCACGTGCAGGCCGGCCTGCTGCTCGGCCCCAACTCGACCCCGCCGCTCCCGATGGATCTCGTCATCTCCCAGGAGCTCGAGGTCTACGGCTCCCACGGCATGCCGGGCCGCGACTACCCGGCGATGCTCAGGCTTATCGAGGAGGGCTCCCTCCGGCCGGCCGCGCTCGTCGGGCGAGTCATCGGCCTCGACGAAGCCGGAGCCGCGCTGGCGACCATGGACCGACCGGGATCGACCGGGATGACCGTCGTGAGTCTCGCCGCCGGCGACGTGCGGGAAGGGTAGTCGCGTGGACGTACGGGTCGGGTTGTGCGGGTGGACGATCTCGCAGGCCTCGTACGTGCAGCGCTTCCCCGTCGTCGAGGTCCAGAACACGTTCTACGACCCGCCTGCCGACGCCGTGCTGACCCGCTGGCGCACCCAGGTGCCGCCGGACTTCGAGTTCACGATGAAGGCGTGGCAGATCGTCACGCACGAGTCCAACAGCCCCACCTACCGGCGGCTGAAGCAGCCCCTGCCGGAGACCGCCCATGGTCAGGTCGGAGGTTTCCGGACGACCCCTGAGGTCCTCGCGGGCTGGAAGCGCACCCTGGAGTGCGCTGACCTCCTGCGCGCCAGTGCCGTGCTGCTCCAGTGCCCGAAGAGCTTCCGCCCGACAGCGGAGAACGTCGGCCGGCTGCGGAGCTTCCTGACCCGGGTGGGTCGGCCGGCCGGTCGGCTGCTGTGGGAGCCCCGTGGGAAGTGGCCCAGGCAGCTGCTCGAGGAGCTCTGCGCCGAGCTCGACCTCGTTCACGTCGTCGACCCGATGCAGACCGAGACGGTGACCCCGGATCAGACGTACTACCGGCTGCACGGCACCACGGGCTCGCGGCACGTCCACACCGATGACGAGCTACGACGGCTGCGCGATCTCGTCGACGCTCGCCCGCAGCCCTACGTCATGTTCAACAACCTGCCCCGGGCCGGTGACGCAGAGCGGTTCCTCGCACTGCTCTGCGGCTGAGGCCGCCAGACAGACGGCTGACGAAGCCGCCCGCTGGTCAAGCGGGCACGTCCATGCCCCATCGGTTCATCAGCACGCGTAGCTTTGACGGGTCGGGTCCGCTCAGGAGGGCGAGCTCCCGGAAGAACCCGTCGAGGCCGGGCAGGTGGAAGAAGACGAGTCGACTCGGCCCGTCGCCCGCGGCCGTGAAGCCGTGCAGGGTCCCGCGGGGGACGAAGACGAACGACCCCGCGCGGCCGCGGCGTATCTCCGACCCGAGGCGGAAGTCGAAGGCCCCGTCCACGACGTAGAAGAGCTCGTCCTCGTCTCGATGCACGTGTGGCAGCGGCGCGAAACCTCCCGGCTGGAACGTGCCCTGAACGGCCGAGACCGCACCCCCGGTTCGGTGCGCCGGGACGGCAATGCTGAACGCGTTCGAGAAGACGTCGAGTGTCTCCGCGTCGTCAGGCGTCGACACGAAGGCGTCGAGGCTCATGTCACCAGTGTGTCGCCGTCGCGGGCCCGACCACAATGGCCCGGCGTGAGCCGTCCGCGGCGGGTTCGTCCATCATCGTCGGACCGCCCAGCAGATCGGCTACGGTCAGAGGGCACGGACGATGAGTCGCTCACAGTGGACAGTGAACCTGCATGGAGGTGACGGTGGCTGGGGCCGGGGAGCTCATCTCGCGCCCGTCGCGGCTGCCGCGAGTCGGTGTGGTGCTGGCTGCCGGCCGGTCCGAGCGGATCAGCGCCCTGACCGGCGGTGGGTCGAAGGCGCTGCTGCGGCTGGGCGGCTTGACCCTGGTCGAGCGAGCGGTGAAGACCCTGCTCGCCGCCGGCATCGAGTCCGTCGTGGTGGTCGTGGGCCACAGTGCCGGGCCGGTCGCGGCACTCGTCGACGGCTTGGCACCCGGCCGGGTCCGGACCGCGTACGCGGAGCGGTGGCAGGACGGGAACGGCGCGTCGCTGGAGGCCGTCGAGGACCTGGTCGCCGGGGAGAAGCTCTTCGTGCTGCTCACCGCTGACCATGTCTTCGGCGACGGAGCCGTCGACCGGTTGTTGGAGGCGGGCGCGCCGGCCGTGCTCGTCGACCCCTCTCCGGGGCCTGCCGCCTGGGAGGAGGGCACCAGGGTTCGGGTGGTGGACGGGGCCGTGGTCGCGTTCGGCAAGGCCCTCGACGAGCCCGGCATCGACTGCGGCGCGTTCCTGCTGCCCCCCGACATCTTCCGCTGCCGGGCAGAGGTCGCGCTCGAGGGCGACGACACCCTGGCAGGGGCTGTGACCCGGCTCGCCCAGGAGTCGCCGCTGCAGGTGGCTGCGCTGCCCGACGGCTGCTGGTGGCAGGACGTGGACACTCCCGAGGACGCACGGGCAGCGGCGGCCGCTCTGCGCGGCTCGCTCGGCAAGGATGCGGATGGGCCCGTCAGCCGCTGGCTCAACCGTCCCGTGTCGACCCGGCTGTCGATGCTGCTGGCCAGGTGGCGCCCTGACCCTGACGTCGTGTCCGTGGTCGCCTTCCTGCTCGGCCTGGCGGGCGCGGTGCTGCTGGCCACGGGACAAGGCGTCGCAGGCGCGCTCCTGGTGCACGCAAGCTCCGTCGCGGACGGCGTCGACGGAGAGGTCGCCCGACTCCAGCTGCGGGGCAGGCCTCAGGGAGCGCTGCTCGACGGCGTGCTCGACCGCGTGGGTGACGCCGCGATCCTGGCTGGTCTGGGTCTGTGGGCCGTGGAGGCGCACGACCCCCGAGTCGTGCTGGCGCTCACTGTGGCGGCGACGGCCGGGGCCCTGCTGTCCATGGCGACGAAGGACCGCGCCGCAGCACTGGGACTGCCACCGGCCCCCGAACGGGCGCTCGGTTTGCTGTTGGGTGGCCGGGACGGTCGGCTGTTCCTCGTGGCCGTGGGCGCACTCTTCGGCAGCCCTCTGGTGGCTCTGGCGGCGGTCACCGCGACATCCGCGATCTCCCTCGCCCTCCGGGTCGCCTTCCTGCGGCGCCCGTCCCTGGCCGGGCAGCAGCGGTGGCGTCACCGAACCGACGTCTGAGGCGCCCGTCCCGTCCGAATGACCGGCTAGCCAGTAGCCACCACTCTTGGGGCTAGCGGCGTCGGCGCGTGAAGCGTATCGGGTCGAAGGCGGAAACCGTTGCGGCGGAACCGAGTTCGACGAGATCGGCCACCAGCGACGCGGTGGGAGCCGCGAGGCTGAGCCCGAGCATGTTGTGGCCGGTCGCCACGACGACGCGGTCCGCGCCCGGCGCGCAACCGATGAGCGGCTTGCCGTCGGGCGTCATGGGACGGGGCCCGACCTGCTCGTCGGTGCTGGCGTCCCAGTCGACGCCGGTCAGGTAGGGCGCCGCCTTGCGCTTCATGACGTCGATGCGTCCGGCGCGCAGCCCCTCTGGCGTCCCGTCGAGCTCCACCATGCCGAGCACCCGTGTGCGGCCGCCCATGGGGGTCACTCCGACATGGGTGTCGCCGAGCCGCAGCACGTGTGTCGGTGGTTGCTCGGGGTGGATGGTGAAGCTGTAGCCCTTGCCCGGGGTCACATAGCCGTGGATGCCAAGTGGCCGCAGCAGCTGCTCGGACCAGGCGCCCGCGGCGATGACGGCGTGGCCCGTCTCGACGGTGCCCGAGCGCGTGGCGAGCTCGACGCGCGCGCCTCGCTGGCGCACCGCCAGGACTGGCGTGTCGCCGAGGACGCTTACGCCTCGTGACCTCAAAGACGAGCCGAGTCGGTCCACCAGCCGTGACGGGTCCAGCCACCGGTCGCCCCGATGGACGAAACCGAACTGGGCTGCGTCACCGAGACCCGGTTCGAGCCTCAGCAGCGCCCGCCGTTCCAGGATCGGCTCGGGCGGCGGGCAGAGGCCGCGTCGCGAGACGGAGAGCAGGGACGCCCGGGAAGCCTCCGCCTCCTCGCGGGTCGGGTGCAGCATGAGGAACCCCTCGTCCTGCAGGTCGTCGATGACCCGAGCCTCGACGAGCTCGTCGACGAGCCCGGCCGTGCGGCGGTTGAGCAGGTCGAGATCGTCCCAGGACCGGCTGAACGTCCGTCGGCCCGAGCTCGTGAGGAACCGCGTCAGGTAGCCCGCCACCCGCGGAAGCGCTCGCGCGCTCAGCAGGAAGCTGCCTCTCCCGGGCGAGACGAGCGAGCGTATGCCGTCGCGAACGACACCCCATGACGGGAGCGGGTCGCTGCGGGCCGGACAGACCCAGCCCCCGTTGACGCGAGCCGCACCCCCGCCGAGCCCGCCTCCGGCTTCGAGGACCGTGACGGCATACCCTCGCTCGACGAGCTCGTGGGCGCTGAACAGCCCGATCAGCCCGCCGCCGACGACGGCGACCTCGGCGGTCGGCATCAGAAGCGCTGGTCCCTCAGGTCGCTCGACACGTGGGGCTCGGCCCGCGCGCTGAGCTCTGCCTCCTTGATCTGGGCGCGCCGGTCGTCGCCGGGTTCCACATCGGCATCTGGGTCGACGTGCGTGGGGTCGAGCACCCGCTTGAGGAAGGTGCGGGTGCGATGGTGCTGCGGGTCGCCGATGACGCGGTCGGGGTGCCCCTCCTCGACGATGACGCCACCGTCCATGAAGATGACGCGGTCGGCGACCTCTCGCGCGAACGCCATCTCGTGCGTCACCACGATCATCGTCATGCCTTCGGACGCGAGCCGTCGCATCACGGCCAGCACGTCGCCGACGAGCTCGGGGTCGAGGGCCGACGTCGGCTCGTCGAAGAGCATGAGGTCCGGCTCCATCGACAGGGCGCGGGCGATCGCGACGCGCTGCTGCTGGCCGCCGGAGAGCTGTGCGGGGAAGGCGTCGGCCCGTTCCGCGAGGCCCACCTTCTCCAGATTGGCGCGGGCGACCTGCTCGGCCTGGGCCTTGTCGCGCCTGTGGACGACCTGCTGCGCGACGGTGCAGTTGTCGAGGACGGTCAGGTGTGAAAACAGGTTGAACTGCTGGAAGACCATCCCCATCCTGCTGCGCACCCGGTCGATGTCGCAGTCGGGGTCGGTGACGTCGATGCCTTCGACGCGGATCGTGCCGCCGCTGGGCTGCTCGAGCAGGTTGATGCAGCGCAGCAGCGTGGACTTGCCGGAGCCCGAGGGCCCGATGACGCAGACCACCTCGCCCTGGCTGATCGAGGTCGTGATGTTCGTCAGCACCTCGACCGAGCCGAAGGACTTGCGTAGGTCCGTGATCTCGACGACCGCGTCGGCGGGCGCCGAGGACGTACGCGTGGGGGACGGGTGGGTCGTCATCGTGCCCTCGCAGACTTGGCTTCCATCCGCCGGACCGCGAACGTGAGCGGCAGCGTGATGAGGAGGTAGCAGAGGCCCGCGATGACGAGCGGAGTGAGGTTCGCGTTCGTGTTGGCGAGGTCCCGGCCGTACTTGGTCAGGTCGAACGACGTCGAGGACAGCCCGATGATGTACGCGAGCGAGCTGTCCTTGACGACGAGGATGAGCTCGTTCGTCAACGGCGGGGTGACGATCCGGAACGCCTGCGGGAGAACGATCTTCCGCGTCGCGGCGCCGGCCGGCATACCGAGTGACCTGGCCGCCTCGACCTGCCCCTTCGGCACGGCCTGGATGCCCGCGCGGATCGTCTCGGCCATGTAGGCGGCCGCGACGATGCCGAGCGCGCTCCACACCGTTCCGTAGATGCCGAAGGGGATCTCGAGCCCGGGGAAGGCCAGCGGGAGCAACCCGAAGGCCAGGAGCACGATGATCGCCGGCAGGCCCCGGAAGAACTCGATGTAGACCGTCGCGATCCAGCGGTAGGGGCCCACGGACGACAGGCGCATGAGGGCGAGGATCGTGCCCAGCACGAGGCCGAGGACGAACGCGCCCAACGCGTACACGGCGGTGTTGAGCAGTGCCCGGCCGAGCCCCTGGGTCAGGGTGTCGACGATCAGGTCGCCCCGGAAGAAGACCTTCTGGATCTGGGGCAGGTCTGCGACCGACACGAGGATGACGACGGCGGCCACGAGAACGGCGTACTGGACCCACCGGATGCGCTGGGCCCGCTTGCGGGGCGAGAGCTTGCGCACTCGCCCCGCTGCTGCAGGGGACGTCATGGCAGCGCGCTCACGGAACGGTCGGGATGACAGCCGGCTCGGAACCGAACCACTTCTTGTAGCTCGCCTTGTAGGACCCGTCCTCGATCGACTTCTTCAGGGCCGCGTTGAAGGCGTCCTTGATCTTGGCGGCGTTGGGGTTGTCCTTCTGGAAGAGGAAGCCGTACTGCTCGCCGGTGTCGAACTCCTTGACCACCGCGAAGTCCGGGTTGGACTTGGCGAAGTCGAGCAGCGGACCGTTGTCGTTGATCGCCGCGTCGACCCGACCGGACTGCACCCCGGCGATCTCGGTGGGCAGGTCGTCGAAGACGACCGTCTCGTAGCCGTTGGCGTCCTTGTTCTTGTCGCCGTACGCCTGGCCGGTCGTGTCGGTCTGGACGCCGAGCTTCTTGCCCTTGAGTGACGACAGGTCGGTGATGCCCGCGGACTTCTTCGCGAGAAGGGCCTGCGTTGCGCTGAAGTAGGGCGTCGAGAACGCCACCGACTGCTTGCGCTTGTCGTTGATGGTGACCGCGCCCATCGCCATGTCGCACTTCTTCGCGGCGAACACCGCACCGGAGGTCTGCGAGGCGAAGTCGATGTCGACGATCGTGACCTTGGACTGGCCCAGCTGCTTCGCAGCGGCCTGCGCGAGGTCCATGTCGAAGCCGACGACGTTGCCTGAGGCGTCCTTGAACTCGAACGGCTTGTACGACAGGTGGGTGCACACCGTGAGGGCGTCCGAGCTGACGAGCTGCGGACCACCCGAGGGGTTGCTGCCCGAGCTGCCCCCGGAGTCGGAGCTCGAGCCGCAGGCGGCGAGGGCGAGAGAGGTGGCGGAGACGACCGCCGCGAAGCCGAGAAGGCGGGACCTGACCTGCGACATGAGTGTTCCTCCAAGTTTGTCGGTAGCGGCGACACTACCCAGCGGGGCCCGGTCCCGGTACGACCACGACGGCACGGTCCGATAACTGGACGTACCGACTCACGACGCCTGTCCCGCCTAGCTTGCGGCGGACGCGTCGTACCAACGCAGCACCCGGAGTGCCCTCAAGGTGTTCCACCTGTTCGGCGTCCCGTCAGGCTCCTCGAACCGGAAGTGGACCGCGCCGGCGTGGGTGTTCTCGAGCAGCCAACGGCCGTCGGGTCGCCGCTTCGCGCGGACGTGCTCGACTGCCTCGGCCAGTCGCGGGTCCGCCCTGCCACCACGCAGGGCGAAGTACTCCGTCGCCTTGAGCACGTCGTAGCGCCAGCGTGGGGGAAACGAGAACAGCATCCATTCGGGGTTCACCACCTCGCCGGTGCGCAGCGACCGGAAGAGGTGGCGCCGGAGCAGGTACTCCTCTCCGTTCCGGCGAGCCAGACGGACCTCGTCGGATCCACCGGTGCGGCGCTCCCACCGCAGCAAGGCGTCGATCACGGCCAGCGTGCTTGCGAAAGAGGACGGCGCCGGGCGCCTTTGCGCCCAGCAGTTCCAGCCGCCATCAGGCATCTGATCCGCCAGAAGCCGCTGCACCACGGCGTCGACGTCGACGCCCAGATAGGTACCAATCCGGATCGTGCCGGCGTTGATGCAGCAGTCCTCCTCGCCGGCGAAGAACGGGAGCCCGTCGCACTCCCAGCGACAGTTGCGGGCGACCAGGCGGGCGGTCTCCTGCATCACCGCACTGTCCGGGGCGACTCCCAGATGGCACAGGTCCAGCAGGACCTGGTAGGTCGCGGTCCACGGCTGGCCCGTCTCCGTCTCCGACCCGTCGGTCGGGGCCTCTTTGGGATCCTCACTGGCGGCCGGGAACGGCGGCGGCGGTTCACCGGCGGCCAGGGCCCGCGCAGTCTCCTCGGCGAAGGCGGCGGTGTCTGGGAAGCAGGCGCCGTTGGCCCACAGCCCATCAGGAGCGCGCAGCGCCAGCAGCCGAGCGCCCCAGCCCTCGTGCTCTACCCGAGCCCGCTCAGCAACGACCTCGGCCTCCGGGGCATCGACCAGATCGCGCAGCACCTGCCAGCGGATCGCAGAATCGCCCTGTAGCAGCCACCGCACAACGGGGTCGTCCTTGGTCAGCGGGACGGTCTGCGGTCGGTCGCGCCCCCTAGGTTCGCTTCGCTCCATCTTCAAACGTTAGTCGGGAGACGGGCACCCACCTGCCGATCGAAGGCAGCCCTGCTCATCTGGCCATTCACTCGAACCAGCCCATCTGCGGCGGATTCACGCAGGTCCGCCGCTTGAAGACGACGGCCCGCTCTCAGTGCGGCACCGGGACCGCTCAGGAGCGAAAGCCCTCGTCCTGCCACGCGTGCTCGGCGAAGCTGAACAGCCGCTGCGGGGTGATCCGCAGCCAGTAGGCCGCCCAGGCAATGGTGCCGCCGCGGTTGCGTAGCTCGGTGATCTGCCGGAGGTCCTCTGGCACGGTTGTCACCACCTCGGCCGGGCCTTCGATGAGCACGGCGGCGTGCGTGTCGTGTTCACCCTCGAGGATGGACAGC
>NZ_BAAGQU010000013.1:0-68720 GCF_054783315.1 Terrabacter koreensis
TCGGCGATGACCGTGCCGGGCATGTCCGGATGCTCGATCAGCAACTGCCTCACCAACGGCTCGAACGGTGTGAACGCCGTCGATACGGCCGGCCGCTCGTACTTCGGTGGCCGGTCCGACGCCACCGCCCGCGCCACCGTCGCCCGACCAATCCCCAGGTCCCGCGCGACCTGACGCTGCGGCACACCATCGGCGACCAGCCGCCGGAGCAGAGCCCAATCCTCCACTGAGATCACCCATCCAATCTGTCTGGGTGGCCTCGTTTTCGACCGTCGCTATGGCCTCATTTTCGAGCGTCGTCGACAGAGCTTGCGGGTCGTGCTTGATGGTCTGGCGGTGTGGGCCGTGCTGGGGCACTCGACCGCCTTGTATCGCTGCTCGGCCACGCTCATCTCCTTCATCAGGAGAGCGTCAATGGTCAGCCGACGCAGCTGTCAACCATCACCCGAAACACTGTCGGGCATCAGGCGAAGCCCGAAGGTCAAGCATCAGGCGAAGTCATACGACGTGTGGTGCCCCCGGCAGGATTCGAACCTGCGACACCCGCTTTAGGAGAGCGGTGCTCTATCCCCTGAGCTACGAGGGCGGGGCATGGCTGAAACCTCGATGGAAACCTCGTCGCAGCTGTAAACCTTGATGCAACCAGGCCCTGCCGGGCCGACCAACGGGAGACAGGCTACTGGACCGCGGCTGGCGGCCGGCGCGTGGCTGCCCACGGCGCGGCGGAGCGGACCATCGGCGGCAGCGCGTTTCAGCCATACTCCACGGGCGGGGCATGGCCGAAACCTTCGCTGAAACCTCGCCGGAAGGGTTGTCGTAAACCTCGCTGCCGCGAGGCCCTGCCGGGCCGGCCGCGCTGAGGCAACCTCCGGCGGGTTCCTGCGATGTGTTGGTGGCGGCGCTGGCATGCGAGAGGCTTCAGGTATGCCCACACGCACGTTCAGAGCAGTGATGGAGAACGGCGACACCTATGACGACCCTTCCGAGGACGTCCTCCTCTTGCTACTCGAGGACCTGGCTGCGGGTGACGGGTCGTGGGTCATCGTCGAGAAGGTCGTGGACGCGTCAGGTCAGACGTACGCGCAGGCGCTCCGGCTTTCCGACGGGTCGTTCCAGGTCGAGCGGCGGCGCGGCAGCGCCGACACGCACGAGGTGGCTGCCGCGCAGCCTCTACGAGAAGCGCACGAACTGCTGACCCGGTGGGCGTTTGCGCTGTAGCCGATCGGAGCCCCTGGCCGACGCTCCGTGTGTCCCGGTCGGTCACTGGTCCAATGTCGCCGGCGCCCACCGCTGCTGGTCCCGATGACCGCTGGGCGGCATGAGCATGCGAAGGCTTAGCTGCCTGACTGGTCGAGGATCATGAGCTTCTCAGGGTTGGGCATGGGTACGAATCCGACGCGGGCATAGACGTCGTGGGCGTCGAGTGTCGAGAGCAGCACCCGCTTCAGACCCAGGGGCCGGAGCCTGGCAACGACGGCCTCCGACAATCGGGTGCCCAGCCCTTGGCCGCGGTGGTCGCGGTCGACGTACACGTCGCAAAGCCAGGCGAAGGTTGCATGGTCGGTCGCGACGCGTGCATACGCCACTTGAGTTCCGTCGCGGGTGAACGCCCCGAAGTTCAACGAGTTGCGCGCCGCCGTCTCGACGGTCTCGCGGGTACGCCCGAGTGCCCAGAAAGCATCGGTGGACAGCCACTGATGAACACGATCGAGGTCCATGCGGGCGAGGTCGGAGTCGATCTCGTAGTCAGTGCTGCGGTGGGCGCTCACATCGCTATTTTGTCAGCCGCCTGTGCCGAGGTGCCTTACCTGGGTTGCCTCCAAGGCGGCCATGAGGTTCCTGAGCGTGGCAGGGTCGGGCGTTCGCCGGCAGTGCGGCGACAGGGGACGGCCGCCTTGACCAGGTCGGGTCGCCCGGCTCGTTGTAGCCCGGTTTGGGCGTTCAACGGTCCCAGAGGAGGACCTCCAGCGCGGCGACCAGACGGGAGCGCAGAGGCGCCTGTTCCTGGGCGAGTTCGATGAGGTCCTCGTTGCTCTTGGCGAGCCTCTCGAGCAGGGCGCCTGCCTCGTCCTCGTCGCGGATCATGGTCATGGCCAGTCTGCTGGCCGGGTCGGTCAGGTCATGCGGGGGGACCGGGTGGCGCGGCAACGCCGCGAGGAGCAGAAGGACTCGCTGCTCGGCGCGCGAGATCGTCGGCCACAGGGCCAAGAGGTCCTCGGAGGCGTCGGTGACGGTCACGCGCACCGCCTCGTGGTACGGCTCGGGGCGGTACCCGTACGCGCGCGCCTCGTCCAACGCGGCGGCTGCGAGGAACAAGGTGTAAAGGAGGTCCAGGCGTCGCTTCGGAGAGAGTTGAGGTGCCGCGGCCAGATGGGCGACGAGCCGTAATGCGGGCGCGGTGGAGCTGTAGCTGCTGCCCTGGTGAGTCACGGAGCCGACAAGGTCGTCCAGGTGCTTGCTCCACTGGTCGTTGTTGGCTGCAAGCCCGGTCAGCATCCGGGGGACGTCGGCGGCGTTGCCGTAGGCGTGCTCGAGCCGAGCCCAGTTCACGTCCTCGACGCCGGCCAGCCTCACCGGCTCCCCGGGCCCGTCCAGCAGGTCCTCGTCCACGGCGTCCGACTCGTGCCGCTCACGGTCGCCGGCCCGGGCCGGGCTCCCCGCCAAGGCTGTCAACCGGCGCTCGTGCACGGTGACGTCGTCGAGCTCGTGGACGAGGCCGACCCGCGTGAACGACCGCATGAGCGTTGCGGTGTGCCCGGTGCCGCTGCCAGAGGAGCGGCCCCCGAACCGTTGAGCCAGCATCCGCACCGCATGGTCCTCCTGCGCCTGCCACCAGCGTTCGTCGTCGTCGGGGAGGGGCCCGGTCGCGATGGAGGTGACGTCTCAGTGGCCCTGCTCGCGCGGTCGCATCGTCGGCTTGCCGAACCAGAAACTGGACGGGTCACGGAGCGCCCAGTCGACCTCCCGGACGGCGACCAGGGCGTGCCCACGGGCGGCGAGCTCGTCGGCCACGGCGCGTGCCGAAGCCTCCTCAGGGACGGTCACCGTGTACGTCTGGGCCAGGTGCGGCTGGTGCGGCATGAGCGTCGGTCACGACCAGTGGTTGGTGGGTGCGGCTTTGAGCCGGATTGCGGGAACCTCTGGCGATGGTGGCCACTCATGGACGGCGAACTGGTATCGGCCCTCTCCAACCACGAGGAAGTCGACATGGACCGCCAGCGGATTGCCGCTCGCGTCACGTGTCACGTACAGCGGGTACTCACCGTCGTCGCTGGGACTCATGACCCCGATGACGTTCTCCCCGTGCGCGGCCCACGGGAGCGTCGCATCGAGGACACCCTGCGGGTGCTGACCGGCCATGGTGGTCCACGCCTCGAATTCCGGGGACTCGGGCGGCAGGATCTGGCCGGCAGCGGCGAGGGCGTCGACGAGGCCCACTCCACCTCCGTATGTCGTGACGCCGTGCAACGTTGCGTCGACCCAGGTTCCGGGCGCCGGCTCGACGCTGACGGGCTCGCCGTCGGCCAGCACGAGGGATAGGTAGGCGGCATCACTGAACTCTGTGTCGTCATCCGAAGGATAGGTGGCCTGAGTGAGGATGACTGGGTAGACGCCAGGCTCGACCTGCACCTCGAGTGGACTGTCCAACGACGCAAACGGGTCGACCGCCCCCAGCCTGCCCGAGGGCACGGCCAGCGTCCCGATCTGCGTGGGGACCAGGTCGACCAGCTGGCCCTCGTCCCCAACGGCTCGCCCGGGCCTGGCGCCGAAGAACTCAGCCAGGCTCAGCGCGGTCTCGTGCACAAAGGGAGGTTAGCGGCTCGGATCCAGCGAGGTTCATCAAGCGATCGGGTTGCGGCACTTGCGCGGATGTCGCTTACGACGTGGAAAGACCCAGCTCGTCGAGCTGTTCGCGGACTCTCTCGTAGTCGGCGTCGGGGTTGAGTGCGGAGAGGGTCGAGGGGTCGAGCGGGTGTGACTGGCACACGGCGCTGAGGGCTGCTTCGCTGGGGCTCATCTCGAGGTGGTTCTGGGCGAAGCGCGCGTACGCGTCAGGGCTGTCCTCGAGGATCAGATGAAAGAGCTCCTCGGCTCCGTCAGGGTCCGGATCGTCCGCCGGCGGGGCGGCGTTCCCGGTATGCCAAGTCCGTCCGTCCGTGGACCAGAAGGCTGCGGTTGCCATGAGAACGTCAGCGAGCTGGAAGCGAGCGTCCCGGGTCAGGAGTTCGAACTGGGTTGGCATGCCGTCAAGGAGTCCCGGCCACGGCGAGACAGGTGTGAGTGTGAAGGGGTTCATCGCGGACTCGTGCGCGAATCCCCAGCCGAAGACTGCCTCGTCGGTGAAGGCGATGAAGTAGCGATCGCCTGAACCGTTGTCCATGCTGGCCAGTGCCACACCAGAGGGGTCGTGCGGATCGAAGCGGAAGTAGCGGTCTTCGGGGTCGTCTTCCGGGCTCATCGCGACGTCAAGGACGGCAAGGGCCAAGGACAGCTCGCGCAGGCGGTCTGGAGATGGAAGTCGTTCACGCAGGACGGCCATGGTCACGCGCGTCAGAGTGACACATTCGCTCGTTCAGATACGCGCACGACGGAAGTCCTCGGCGCGGCATCATGGAATGTCCCCACGACCGCGAGCGCTTCTGCACGAGTCGCCGATGAACGCCGTTACCATCCACGCGTGCAGGGGAACAGTTGGTAGCCATCAAATGGCGCGCAAATCCGCCCATCGAAGACCCAATCCCGTTTACCAAGGAGCGGGTGACGGCATGGGGCGCTGTCATCGCAACACTCACCGTGGTGGTCATCACCTCGCTACGGGCCTTCGAAGTCCCACTGTCAGAGAATGTGCACTTGTTGGTTGTCGCTGCGGCGCCCCCGTCCTGGCTGGCTCTGGGCCGCGGGGTCTACGCGTCGGCGTTGGCTCGTCTGGACATGGCACAGATTCGGCGGACCGGCAGGAGTGATTTAGTTACCGACGTTGTGGTCTGCGCGCTGGCAGGTATTGGTTGCGTGGTGCTCGCCATCGTCGGCGATTCGTGGTTGTGGCTGGGGTGCGCCCTGTTTGTGGCAATCGCAACCGATCAAGCGCGATTCCTACGAGCAAGCCGCGTCTCGTAGGACCGCGCGGGTCAAGGCCGGACCTCCTGCGGCGGATCCGGACGTTCCGCGTCGAGGGAGCTATGTCGGCTGCACTTGAACGCTTACGACGCGGTAACCGCGCTCGTCGCTCGCGTCCGGAGCGACTATGCACACATAAGGGCGGTCGCTCACGTCGCCACTGCCAGCTGTGCGGACGGTGGCCACTGCGGATACCCGTAGCCCTCCGTCAGCGAGTTCCTCGACCGACACTTGGGTCTTTTCCCACGACTGCCCGGACGTCAGCCCGAGCTGCGATTCGACTGGCAGTGAGCACTTGGCTACTGCGCGTTGCGTGTCCCCTGTTGTGTCAGCACACGCACTCAGCGCGAGCACAGCCAGTACCAGCGGCAGGCCCCCTGCAGTCCTCATGGGCGCGAAACTACCGGGGCCGGCACCGCCCTGCCGAGTCAAGCCCCAAGGATGGCAGATTGGGACGTTGGTCTTCGGTTGTCAGGACTGGCAGTCCACGGCGACCACGCGGGGGCCCGAACCGAAGCTGCCCTCGTCAACCGGCACGGTGGCGAACTTGATGGGTACCACCTGCGACCGAGAGGGGTGCCGTTCGGTCGGCGGCAGCAAGCAGTCGGGCCATCCTCCGTCGTGGCTCTCTCCTCGAGCGTCCACCCAGCGCGGGACGCCATCGCGTGCGCCGAAGGTCCAGTCCTCCTCGCCGTTAGAGGTGGCGGTGAACTGCGGGGAGGTCTCAGTGCCTCCGAGGGTCGCGGTGCCCTCGTGCCAGGTGACGTCATCGCCCGTGGCGCGTCCGAGTGCGAATGAGCCGCTGCCCAGGAGGGCAACGGCCAGGATGAGGCCGACGGTCCGGCGTGCGTGCATGGAGTTCTCCCTGTCTGCGTCAGCAAGTTCTACCGGACCGGCTGTAGTTGCGCCCGGTGGCGCTCGGAGAGCGGCAAAGTCGGACCTCATTCGTCGAGCGGCATGCCAGCGGTCTCGATTCAGCGTGGCGTAAGCCCATCGCATCGATGCGAGCGCGCCGTTAAGGGCGCCACCCGGGTTCGCGTCGCGATCGCCGGGGACCGAGCCGCGATGCGGTGGCCTACGGACGGCCGACGGGGTGCTCGGGCGCTCCACGCGTTCTGGCGCTTCGAGGGTGGGGGCACCCCTGTGCCCGGCCGCCAAGGCTGAATCGGCTGAGCCGCTGGGCCAACTTTCCCGGGACGCTCAACGCCATTGCCACGTCGGCCTGCTCGCTGCAGCCGTGGAGGTGTCGACCGTGAACAGAGAGCCGTGCGCGAGTCCGCATTACGCCTTTTCGTGACGATATGCTCCCCGCTGATGGTCAACGTGGCACGTTGCCATCCGTTCGTCCATATGAGTGAGGGAGCGCGCCCGCCTCTTCACAGCCAATCACAGGGGAGTAGCACATGAAGTTCGTCTCAAAGTTCGCCACCGTGGCCGTGGCCGCGGCCACGGCGTCCGTAGCGGTGGTGACGATGGCAGCGCCGGCCAATGCAGCAGACCACACCTTGTTCTCGGCGAGTGGGAAGGCATACGGCTGGTACGACGATTCGAACAATCGAATCGTTATCTGCGACATGGCCAGCGGGGACGGCGACGGGGCGAACGCCTCGATCCAGGGGGGTGGATGGGCCTGGGGTGGCAACATCGTTTACAACGGCTGCGTGTCAGAAGGTGGGATCGCCGATGGTGTGAGCGTCAGGATGACGGTCTGCGATTGGGTGTGGTCACCGGCAATGCAGATGCGGACGACCACGGGCTGTAGGAACGACTGGTTCACGTCCTGACCGGCCTCGCGCAGTTCTCGGGATCGGAGATCTGCTACGTCCGATGATCGGCACGTTCGACGAGCGGCACAACCCGATGCCCGTTCGACGAGCGGCAATAGCGGACGCCTACATGTCGGCCTGCGTGCGAGCTTGGTGTTGCGTCGGCGGAGGAGGTTGCGGCACGAGGGGCGACCGATCTCCAGCGTCGTCTGGGCCCTTTGGACGCGGCGAAAGGATCTCCCAGCCGCCGTGGTACCACATCCAGGAGTGAGCGAACCGGTCCACGAACGGTGTCCGGAACCAGATGCGGACCCAGAGCGGCACTTGATCCAAGCGGGCTGTGAGCCCATACGGTGGCGTCCAGTTCCAGGCAGGCCGCATGCCAGCGGGTGGCACCCACGAGCCTGGCGACATCTCCACGCCGTCGGTCATCCCATCACTCTCGCATCCCATCGGCGGCAGAGGCGAACGATGCACCCTGCCTACTTCTTCGGCTCTTCTCAGCGAGTTCGGGCGTTCGTCGGTCGGGACGTGGCCTCGAGGAGCACCGACGTTCCCGTTTGCGGGGCCGGCTGACCCGGGGCGCTGACGTACGCGACTACCCTGCCGGGTGAGGGGCGCAGGAGCCCGGTGCGGGCAAACTCCAAGACCGTTGCAGCAGAGGGCCCTTGGACGTACATCGTCAACTGCCCGTTCTCGACGAAGGGGCCATACACGGCCACTCCCGAAGGCAAGCCCCCGGCCCCGGCGCGACTGAGGGTCTGTGGCAGCTCCCGCCACCACGCGACCACAGGGTCCTCCGTGCCGTGGGCCCCCAAGATGAGTCGGACCTCGACCTGGTCCGGCCCGACAGGCACGCGCTGCTCGAGGAGTGGTGGGGGCAGGCCTTCTCCGGTGATGGTCCACGTGTCTGAGCTGCAGGCACCTTCGCGACGCGCGACCACGGTGCCCTGCAGGTCGCGAGCCACCAGCCGGTCCCGCTCGCACTGGTGGCTACTGCTCGCCATCCAGTAGCCCTTCGTGCCCCACACGAGGGAACCCCGACGCCCCACCACGCCCGGGGGTGTCTCGGAGTCGGCGTACTCGATGAGCAGCGGGCGGCCGCTTTCGTTGGAAACCTTGAGATACGGATACGGCTCCTGCAGCGAGTGGAAGAGCAGGATCATCAGTGCGAGGTAGCCGGCGACGCCCACGCCGATGACGATGAGCGCGATGCGCAGTGCTTTGCCGACCACGGCCCCAGTCCGGCCCATGACGCCCCCTGTCCTTGCGCCGCCACGCTAGTGGGGACCCCGGGCCGAGCCGGCCAAATCACGCGACAGTGTTCGGCGATCGTGTCGTGCCGGCTGCTGGTTGCGTCGGCCCATCCAACGCCGCGACGCGTTGAAACCGTAGCCGCAACGCCCTTCCTCGTGTGCCGGTCCTTTAGCGCTCATCGGCACGAGAGGAAGAGTGCTTCCGCGTTCCATGAGCCATGGAGCTCGACCGAGCCCACGGGCACGCGCGACACACTGACGCATGGTGCCTCCGGCGCATCGTCAGCCGGGGGCATGACCGGATCCGCCGGCGGCGAGCACTCCGTCGCGGGTGACCTCCAGGTTCGGGAAGGCTCGAAGGTCTGCGTCGGTGAGGTCGCGCGGTCCGTCGACATCGGAGCGGAAGGTGATGCGCGTCCCTGTCCGGCCCCGGTACGGGACCGAGGTCAGCTCGTCGTCGGGGATGCCGAAGCGGTACGTCTGCGACCAGGAGGAGCCGCCGCGATGGTTGTCGTGAACGAGTTCCTCACTCAGGGCCGAGACGGTCGACATGCCGCGTCGGGGGAGGCCGTCCGGAAGCCTCGGCGCTTGGACCACGTCGTTGAAGCGCACGTCCGCGGTCGCCATGACCGGCTTGCGCACGACGGCGCCGTCGCTGTCGGTGCGCGTGTCCGTGCCGCGCCCGTCGTCGTCGATGGTGACGGTTCCGTCGGATCGAACGGTCACCGTCACGGTGCCGATGTGGCCCAGACTGGCGGCCTCGTCCTGCGCGTACGCCAGCACTTCGAGCATCAGATGCCGACGGCCACCGGCGGCCTGGCCCCGACCGAGCTGGCGGCGGACGTGTTCCAGGTGGACACGGTCCACGTCGGCGGCCCAGCGGTGGGTGGTGGTGGTCCAGGTGGTCCGATCGGTCATGTCCCGAACCTAACGGGATCTCGAGGATGAGCTGTGGTCGCGGGATCGGCGGAGAGGTGTGCCGGGCGATCAGGGGCTGGAGAACGTCATCGCACGGTCGGTGAAGGCCCAGTCCAGGCCGTCGTCGCCCTCGCCGTCGAAGTCGGGATCTCGTCGCAGGCCGACCTTGGCCGCGACTCTCTGGCTGGCCCGGTTCGAGGGGCGGATGCGGGCGACGACGATCTCGCCGGGGAGCGACTCCTGGGCCCAGCCCACCACAGCGGCCGCGGCTTCCGTGGCGTAACCCCGCCCCCAGGTCGAGGGAGGGAAGCGGTACATCAGGTTGAGGAAGCGTTCCTCGTGGATCGTCGTCCAGCGCACACCGCAGTTGCCGACGAGCCGTCCCGTCTCCTCTTCGAAGACGCCACAGTTGCCGAACCCGTGCTGTTCCCAGTGACGCAGCCACCGCCGCACCAGCGAGTCGACGTCGTCCAGCTGCGTCACCCGGTCCGACGGGTTGTGGCGGACGACCGACGGATTCGACAGGATCTCGAGGATCTCCGCGGCATCATGCTCCTCCGGCCGCCGCAGCGACAGCCGAGCGGTCGTCAGGCGAGGGGGCTGCTGGGGCACCTCGGCAATGTACTCGGCATCCTCAGGCGCCCGTGCGGCCGTCGACCCCCTCGCGGAGCAGGTCCGCGTGACCGCAGTGCTGCGCGTACTCCGTGATCATCCGCAGCACGAGCCAGCGCAGATCGACGTCTTCGTACCAGTCGAGCGGCCGTGCCGTGTCGTCGAGGTCGTGGGCGGCGACGATCTCGCGCGACACTGCGCACTCGGCGCGCCAGGTCTTCAGGTCCTCGGTGAAGTCGGCGTCGGCGGGCGGGTCGAAGTCGAGGTCAGGCTGGTCCTCGGTGAAGAAGAGGAACGGCACGTCGCGGCGCTCGAAGTTCTGCTGGAACCACCAGCGCTCGACACCGGCCAGGTGTCGCACGAGGCCGTGCAGCGACATCGTCGAGGGCGGCATGGATCGCGTCCGCGCCTGCTCGGGAGTGAGTCCGCGGCACTTCATCTCCACGGTGGCCCGGTAGTACTCGAGGTATGCCGTGAGCGCCGCGCGCTCGTCCGCCACGCGGGGGATGCGCGGCCGGTCGTCGTCGGCCCAGACCGGCGCGAAGTCCTCGTCGGACAGGCCTGACTCCGACCGCGTCCCGTGCGCCTCAGGGGTTTGCGTCATGCGGGTCACTCTGCCAGCGCACGGTCGCGAGAGCCTGCCCAGCGGCGGCGTGGATCGGCCCGCGCCGGCCGCGCTCCACGGGAGCTGGCGCGCTTCTGGCAAGATCCCGCGGAGCGATCGGGTTGTGGGAGAAGGGACACGCGACGGTGCGAGTACTGCGATGGGTGTTGCCGGGCGGGGTGCTGGCCGCTGCTGCGGTGTCGGTGGCGCAGGGCAAGGCGTGGGGCTACCTCTGCGGCGCGCTCGCGCTGCTCGCTATCGGGGGCCCTTGGTACGCAAGGAGGTTCGCAAACAACGACAGCGCGCTCCGTCTGTACTCCATCCTCTTCTGCGCCGGCCTCCTTGCCGCGGCCGCGACCTTCGCGGTGCTTGCCGTCACGTCCGAGCCGGACCGCCGGGGCGCCTTCGTCGGGCTCGCGATCATCTGGCTGGCGATGGCGGGTGGTGCCATCGGTCTCATGGTGGCGCTGGGGCGTCGGAAGCGCCGGTCTGGGGACGTGGTGACGAGCCGATCGTCGTCGGAGGGCCCGCGGTGACACCGGACCGGCTCGTCCCGGCACGATCTCGCAACGAGGTCTTCGACCGGCTCTACGAGGACGGCCGTGCGGCGGTGCTCGCCGGGACCCATCGCCAGGACGCACCGCCCGAGGACGGCGGTCGCTGGCCCGTGACCGTCGTCGCCATCCCGCCCCGGCCCACGCGCGAGACGCTGGAGGGGTGGATGACGCAGGCCCGCGCGTTCGCCGGTCCCGGGCACTTCCTCACGGGCCGCACCGACGCGAGCCACGTGACCATCCGCGCCCTCGAGGCCTACCGCGAGGGCGCCCACCCTGCCGAGGCGCGCTCGGAAGCGTGGGCATCGGCCATGACGGACGCGGCACGCGACACGGCGCCGCTGCGGCTGCACCTCACCGGAGTGACCCTCGCGGCGGGCTCCGTCATGGCGCAGCTGGAGCCCGCGGCCACCCCTTTCCGGCAAGCCGATTCGCAGCCACAGCTCACATAGCACGCATGCTGCGCATAAGCAAGTCGCCCTCTTGACGTGCTCTCGGGCGGCCCTCGACTCTGGGAGTTCCACGGGGCCCACCCGGGCCCCGACGAGGAGGTCCTAATGGACGAGAAGGTCATGAACCGCCGGCGAGTTCTGGTCGGCGCGGGGGCCGCGGGTGCCGTGGCCGTCGGCAGCGTGACGGGTGCGTCGTCGGCGTCGGCGAGCGGGAGCAGCGGTGCTGCCCCGAGCGGGAGCTGGGTGATCAACCGAAGGGACGACGCCCCGAGCACCGACCGAGCGAAGACGGTCGTCAGCTTCGCGGCCGGCCGGGTCATCGTCGTGCACGACATCTCCCCGGCCGGTCCTCCCGGGACGGGGACCTGGGCCTCCTTGGGCGGCGGTGCGTTCAAGGCGACGTTCTGGTTCGGCCAGCCCGGACCCGGCGGGCCCGGCAGCCCGGGGATCACCATCCGCGTGCGCGTGCGCGGCAAGGCCCGCAGGTACACGATCTCCGGCACCTACCGGTTCTCGGTCTTCGACCCTTCGGGCGCCGTGGTGCAGAGCGGCACCGGCTCCTTCAGCGGCCACCCGATCGAGGCCTGACCGCGCTCTTCCCGACGACACCCACCGACCGTAGGGGGCGGGGCCACGCGGACCCCGAGCACGTATGCCGTCCGGCCGGGAAGCGATTCCGCCGTGCGGGTCTGTCGATGGCAGGCCCGCACGGCTTCGTTGGTTAGCCTGCTGGAATGACGGACGCCCCCAGGACCGACCCTGCCCTCCAGGCCGAGTCGTCGGGCGATCCCCGCGCTGACCGTGTGGCGGCGGCGGTGCGCACGTGGCAGCGCACGCTCGTCGACCTCGGCGGCCGCAACACCCTGCTCTGGTATCGCGACCTGCCCTCGGGAACGCTCGACCTCACGACCGCCCACCCGGGCGGCGTCTCGATGCTGCTCGCCGGCCGGCGCACGCGCCTGTCCGACCTCGTGCGTGAGCCGGTCGCCTTCGACGAGGCGCGCCGCCGGGCTCGCGCCATCCGGTCCAAGGCCCTCGAGCTGCGCGAGGAGCGCGGCATCGCGGCGGGCTTCGTCGCCATCGGCATGGCGACGTGGTCGGTGCCCCGTGCGGCCCGCCCACCGGCGGCCCCCGTGCTGCTGCGGTCGTGCGTGCTTCGGCCCACCGGCGCGGCGCAGGAGGACTTCGAGCTCGACCTCGGGCCCGAGGTCGAGCTGAACCCGGTGCTGCGCGAGTACCTCCGCTCCGAGCAGGGCATCGAGATCGACGGCGACGCGCTCGCCGACCTCGCCACCGTCGGCAACGGCTTCGACCCCTACCCGGTGTATGCCGCCCTCGGCCACGAGTGCGCGGCCGTGCCCGAGTTCGCGATCGCGCCGCGGCTCGTGCTCGGCACCTTCTCCTACGCCAAGCTCCCGATGGTCGCCGACCTCGCCCTGCAGGGCGCCGGCCTCGCCGACCACGACGTCGTGGCGGCACTCGCCGGTGACGAGTCGGCGCTCGGTGCGGTGCGGCTGCGCGTGCCCGAGAGCGAGCCCGACCCGGACCCCGAGCACGAGCACCTCGTCCTCGACGCGGACTCGTCGCAGCATGCGGCCATCGACGCCGTACGCGCCGGCGCCCACCTCGTCATCAAGGGCCCTCCCGGCACGGGCAAGTCGCAGACCATCGTCAACCTCATCGCGTCGCTCGCTGCCGAGGGCAAGTCGACGCTCTTCGTCGCCGAGAAGCGTGCGGCCATCGACGCGGTGCTCAGCCGTCTCGACCGGCTCGGCCTCGGAGACCTCGTGCTCGACGCGTACGACGGCCCGACGAACAAGCGAGCCACGGCGCAGCAGTTCGCGCGGAGCCTCGACGCCGCGGTCGACAACGACGGTCCGGTCAGCGACCGCACCACCGCGACGCTGCGCGAGCGGCGCGCCCGCCTCCAGGCGCACGTGCAGGCGCTGCACGCCGTGCGCGACCCGTGGGGCGTGTCCGCGCACGAGGCGCAGGAGGCCCTCGTCGAGCTCGGCACCCGCACGCCGGCGCCGACGAGCCACGTGCGCATCGGGGGTCGCGAGCTCGCCGGCCTCAGCCGCACCCGGGCCGTCGAGCTCGGTCGGCGCCTCCGCGACGCCGCCGGCCTCGGCGCGTGGACGCGCGACGGCGACGACCCGTGGTACGCCGCGCGCATCCTCACCGCCGACGACGCCTCCAAGGCGCTCGACATCACGACCCGTCACAGCACGAGCGGGCTCGACGACGCCGCTCGTCAGCTGAACGCGATCCTCTCGGAATCGCATGTGCCGGAGGCGAACTCGCTCGAGGACTGGAAGGCTGCGTTCGCGACGATGGCCGACGTCCGCGAGACCCTCGAGGTGTTCCGGCCAGAGGTCTTCGACATCCCGCTCAAGGAGCACATCGCGGCGACGGCGACGCGCGACTGGCGCGACAACCGCGACATCGAGATGGGCTGGCTCGAGCGTTGGCGCATCCGCCAGCAGACCAAGCGGCTGCTGCGTCCTGGCCGCCCGCCGGCCAACCTCCACGAGGAGCTCGTGTCGGCGAGCGAGCAGCGCGAGCACTGGTTCGCGCTCGTGGGCGGCGGCGGCCGCCCCGAGATCTCGCCCCGGCTCGACGAGGGCCTGGCCCTGCTCGGCAGCCTGACCACCGATCTCGAGTGGCTCGACGAGCGGCTCCAGCCCGGACCCGGCGGGCAGACCCTGACCTCGCTGCCGCTCGCCGAGCTGCGCGAGCGGCTGGTCGCGCTGGCGGCCCGCCCCGACCGCATCGCCGTCCTGCCGCAGGTGACGTCGGTCCTCGACGAGGTGCGCGCCACCGGCTTGGGAGCCCTGGTCGACGACCTCGCGCGTCGTGGCACGCCCACCGAACAGGTGACGGCGGAGGTCGAGCACGTCTGGTGGGCCTCGCTCGCCCAGGAGATCACGGTGCGCGACCCCGCCTACGGCGCGCACGACGGGGCCGGCCTGCGCCGGGACGTCGCCGAGTTCGCCGAGGCCGACCGTGACCACCAGAAGGCGACGGTCGAACGGGTGCGCTCGGCGGTGGCCCGCAACGTGCGGGAGGTCCTCGCCGACCACCCCGCCCACGAGGCCCTCGTGCGGGCCGAGGCCGGCAAGGCCCGCCGTCACAGGCCGCTGCGCGACCTCATGCCGCACGCGGCCACGACTCTCACCGCGATCAAGCCCTGCTGGGCGATGAGCCCGCTCGTCGTCGCGTCCACCCTGCCCCCCGGGCGCTGGTTCGACGTCGTGATCTTCGACGAGGCCTCGCAGGTGCAGCCGGCCCAGGCGATCTCGGCGATCTCTCGTGCGCGTCAGGTCGTCGTGGCCGGCGACGAGCGTCAGCTGCCGCCGACGAACTTCTTCACCGTCGTCTCCGACGACGAGTCCGACAGCCCCGCCGGTGTGGACGAGGCCCTGACCGAGGGTTTCGAGTCCGTCCTCGACGTGCTGGCCGCGACCCTCCCCACCCGGAACCTGACCTGGCACTACCGCAGCCGCGACGAGCGCCTCATCGCGTTCGCCAACCAGTCGATGTACGACGGGCGGCTCACGACGTTCCCCGGCACGTCCATCGACTCGGCGGTCACCTTCGAACCGGTCGACGGCCAGGCGGAGGTGCAACCGGGCGTCGACGCCATCGAGACGACCGAGGCTGAGGTCGCCCGCGTCGTCGAGCTCGTCCTCGAGCACGCCCGCACCCGGCCCACGGAGTCCCTCGGGGTCATCGCCCTCGGGATCAAGCACGCCGACCGGCTCGAGGACGCCGTCACCGAGGCCCTCAGGGGTGCGCCCGACGTCTCGCGGTTCTTCGACGAGGCGCGCGAGGAGCGCTTCTTCGTCAAGAACCTCGAGCGGGTCCAGGGCGACGAGCGTGACGCCATCATCCTCTCGATCGGCTACGGCAAGACCCCGCACGGCCGGGTGCTGCACCGCTTCGGGCCGCTCAACAACGAGGGCGGCGAGCGACGTCTCAACGTCGCGATCACGCGTGCCCGCTCGCGCATGACCGTGGTGTCGGCCCTGCGCGCCGGCGACCTCGACCCGAGCCGCCTCAAGGCCCGCGGGGCGACGATGCTGCGCGACTTCCTCGCGTACGCCGAGAGTCGCGGTGTCGCCTCCGACGACGGCACGCTCTTCGCGACCGCCCCCATGACGAGCGACCCGCTGCGCAGCGACCTGGCCAGGCGGCTGCGCCGCGAGGGGCTCACCGTGCACGAGGACTACGGCACGGCGAGCCACCGCATCGACATCGCGATCGAGGACCCCTACCACCGGGGTCGCGCGCTGGTCGCCGTCGAGACGGACGGCGACCGGTATGCCGCCCTGCGCAGCACGCGCGACCGTGACCGTCTGCGGCCCGAACAGCTCGCCCGCCTCGGCTGGGTGCACGAGCGCGTCTGGACCACCGACCTCTTCCGAGACCCCGCCCGCGAGATCGCCCGGCTGCTCACCGTCGCCCGCACCACGTCACCGCCTCCTGCACCGGAGGCGGAGGCTGAGGAAGCGGCGCAGCAGCCGGACGTCCACCAGAACGGCGCGAGCACCTCGGGCGACCCGGCCGCACCCACCCCGGACACGGGCGCTCAGGGCGCGACCGCGACCCCGGGCGGCGGCGAGATCAGCGACGGCACTCCCGGCGGCGGCACTCGCGGCGACACTCGCGGTGACGACGCAGCCGCGCCGGCCCGCCCGAAGCGCAAGCGCCGTCGCGTGTTCCGCAAGGGCACGGCCGACACCGGGACCGACGGCGACGGTGACGGTGACGAGCCCGGTGCCGGGCTGCGACACAGCAGCGACGAGCTGGACCTCGGCTGGGGTGAACGTCCGTCCGGCTCCGGCGTCGGCGACCGCTGGCTCGAGGAGCAGCGGCCGCCGCACTACGAGTGAGGTGGCCGGCCCCAGAATGCGGCTAGGTCGGGCTGGGGCCCTCGCGGTCGTGGAATGTTGTACGATCTCGCGGCGTTGTGGGCGGCATGAACACGACGACTCCCTTCTCGCTGCGACTCTCGTGGGCCGAGGGTCTGTTCGAGCGAGGTGACTTCCTCGCCGCTGCCACCGCGCTCGCCGAGCTCGTCGACGAGATCGACTCCGCGCAGCTGGCCTCCTCGTCCGAGGGGGTGCTGCACTCGGTGACCGACCTGCGGCTCCTGCTGGCGCGCGCCTACTTCAAGTCCGCCCAGCTCGGGCGCGCGGAGGTCACGCTGGCCCGCGTCATCGAGGAGGCCCCGACCGACGCGTACGCCCACCTGCTGCTCGGCCGCACCCTCCAGCGCGCCGGCCGCCACGACGAGGCGGCCCGACCGCTGGCGCTGGCCGAGATCTTCGGTGGCTACGAGCGCCCGAAGGCCTACGGGACGAACGCTCCTGGGCCGGCTGACCACCCGAGCCCCGCGGCTTCGACGACTGCCTGACCTGCCCCCAGCCGTCCCCACGCCATCGAGTGCCCACTTCCCGACGAGTCGGGAAGTGGGCACTCGTCTGTTTGTGCGCGTCGCGTGCTCAGTTCCTCCGGGCTGGTGCGTGTGGGGAAGTGGGCCCTCGACGTGGCGTTGGTCCCGTGACGGTGTGACCCCGGGGTCAGCGTGCCCGGAGGGCGTCGCGGATCTCCTGCAGGAGGATGACCTCCTCCGAGGGTGCCTCGGGCTCGGGCTCGACGCCGGCCTTGCGTCGCTCGGCCAGGTGGTTCATGGGAACGACGACCATGAAGTAGACGGCTGCCGCCACGATGAGGAAGCTCACCAGCGCGGTGAGGAAGTTGCCGACGGACACGCCGCCGGGCTTGAAGGAGGAGAAGTCCGGCTGGCCGCCGAGCTTGCCGATGAGGTCCATGATGATCTTCACGAAGGCGTCGACGACCTTGCCGAACGCCGTGCCGATGACGACCGCGACCGCGAGGTCGATGACGTTTCCTCGCATGAGGAAGTCCTTGAAGCCCTTGATCATTCGCTTGTCCTGTCTCTCGTGACCCCCGAGGATCAGGCAGTTCGCCCATCAGGGAGACGAGCACCGGGCCGTCGCTGGGCGCGACCTCGACCCTCGTCTGCGTGGGGTTGCCAGGGGTTCCAGTGTGTCGGTGGAGGTTGCACACGGGTCGGCTGTGGCTCGTGTGTCGTGCCGGACGTCTCGAACCCTACTGCGTCGCAGGGCCGGTGCGGTGGATGGCGAGCACCAGGCTCTGGCCGGCCTCGAGGGCGCCGAGTCCGCGTGCCACGTCGGCGGCCTGCTGCGGCGCGAGGGCCAGGGTGAGCCGCGGCGGGGCCGCGACGCCGAGCCCCGTCGTCTCTGCGGAGTCGTGCACGGCCAGCACCACGACGTCGGTGGCGACCTGCGTGCCGGTGCCGGTGGCGTAGAGGTCGACACGGTTGCCGGGCCGCACCCCGACGGAGCTCGCGTCGACGACGGGCACGCTGAGCGCCACGTGGTCGGGCGGCTGCCCGGCGAGCAGGTCGCCGCCGAGGAGGCGCTCGGGCGTCAGCACCTCCCTCGTGGCGAGAGGCCCGGCGGCCATGCGGCCGACGGCGGCTTCGGGGGAGGTGAGCGCCGTCGCCGGCCGTTGGCTGCCCGGCCGGTTGACGACCTCGACGTCGTCGGCCGAGACGACCTCACCGGAAGCGACGTCCCGGAGCACGACCAGCGTCGGGGCCCCGACGCCGTCGGCCGGCGCGGGGCGCAGGGCTCCGATGGTGACCAGGGCCGCGGCCCCGGCCAGGACGGCTGCGAGCCCCCGGCGCCACCGCGACCGACGAGCACCGCGACGCCGCGGCCCGTCGGGCCACTGTGAGCGAGACCCGGAGCGGGGTCGATGCAGGCCGGACATCAGGGCAGCGTGAGCGGCAGCTCCAGCCCGTCGAGGCTGCGCCGGCACGGGCAGGTCGCGGACTCGTCCGGCTCGTAGGCCGGCATCTGGCCGATGGCGTCGCGCAGGATGGCACCGAGGCGCTCGACGTTGGTCGCGAAGACGCGCAGCACCTCCTCGTGCGTGACCGCCTCGCCACCCTCGACGCCGGCGTCGTGGTCGGTGACCATCGCGATGGTCGTGAAGCACATCGCCAGCTCACGGGCCAGGGCCGCCTCGGGCATCGCCGTCATGCCGACGATGCCGAAGCCCGCCTGCTGGTGCATCGCCGACTCGGCACGCGAGGAGAAGCGGGGACCGTTGATGACGACGAGGGTGCCGTCGGGCACGACCTGCAGGTCGGACAGGCGGGCGGCAGCGATGGCGACCTGGCGCCCGTTGGGGCAGTAGGGGTCGGCGAAACCGACGTGGACGACGGGCCCCTCCTGCTCGTAGATGGTGTGGGGGCGGCCCCAGGTGCGGTCGACGACCTGGTCGGGCACGACGATCGTGCCGGGCCCGTGCTCGGGCCGCAGCGACCCGACCGCGCAGGGCGAGAGGATCTGGCGCACCCCCACGGCGCGCAGGGCCCAGAGGTTGGCCCGGTAGTTGACCTTGTGGGGCGCGAAGCGGTGCCCCTTGCCGTGCCGGGCGACGAACGCGACCGAGCGGCCCTCGACCTCGCCGACGACGAGCGGGTCGCTCGGGCGCCCGAACGGGGTGTCGACGTCGACCGTCTCGTAGTCGTCGAGGAACTCGTAGAGACCCGAGCCGCCGATGACACCGATCTCGGCGCGCTGGCCGGCGGGGTCGGGCATCGTCGGGAGAGGCACCTGGTCAGTCATCATGCGGCGAGCCTAGGGGTGCCGCCGGCAGGCCGGCGCGACCCACGCCAACGGGTGGGGACAACGCCCCGTGACGTTAGGAGGCTGTGGACAACGAGGACGACGAGGACGACGTGCTGGCGCTGCCCGACGTCGAGGAGGAGCCGCCGGAGCCGTTCGACGAGCCGCCGCTCGAGGACGTCGACGAGCCGCCCGAGGGGCTGCCCGAGGTGTCGGAGGAGCTCGAGGACGAGGCGCTCGCGGTGTCCTTCTTGTCGCCACCGGACGGGGTCGACGCTCCCGAGCCCTTGGACGAGCCCTTCGCAGCCGCCCGCGAGTCGGTCTTGTAGAAGCCGGAGCCCTTGAACGCGATGCCGACCGGGTGGATCACCTTGCGCAGCCGGGGCTCGCCGCAGCTCGGGCACACGGTCAGCGCATCGTCGGTGAACGACTGGCGGATGTCGAACGCGTGGCCGCACTCTTGGCAGGCGTAGGAGTAGGTGGGCACAGGTGAACCTCGGACGTCGGATGGGGAATGAACCGCAGGCCAGTCTACGGCCAGCCGGCGAGGCGTCCGCCGCGGCTGATCTCGCGGATGCGGCGCTCCGTGCGCTGCTTGACCTTCGAGGTCGTCACGACGAGCAGCCGGTCGCCGTGCCGGATCGTCGTGTGCGGCTCGGGCACGAAGCCTTCGCCGCCCCGCACGACGAGGGTGACGTTGGCGCCCTTGGGGAGGCGGAGCTCGAAGACGGCGACGCCGTGCAGCCGTGACTCGGCGCCGACCGTCACCTGGATGACGTCGGCACCGATCTCCATGAGTGAGGTCGACTCCAGGTCGACGTCGACCGAGTGCACCTGCTCGGTGAGGCCGAGCCGCTTCGCGACCCACGGCAGCGTCGGGCCCTGAACGACGGTGAAGACGACGACGAGCATGAAGACGAGGTCGAAGATCCACTCGGTGTCGGGCGTCCCGGTGACGAGGGGCACCGTGGCGAGCACGACGGGCACCGCCCCACGCAGACCGGCCCACGAGAGGAACGCCTGCTCGCGCCAGGGCACCCGGAACCACGACACCGACACGACGACCGAGAGCGGCCGGGCGACCAGCAGCAGCACGAGCCCGATGACGAGGGCCTTGACGAACATCTCGTCGAGGCGCCGCGGGTCGGCCAGCAGGCCGAGCAGCACGAAGAGCCCGATCTGCGCGATCCAGCCCATCGCGTTGCCGAAGCTCTGGAAGGCCACGCGGTTCGGCAGGCCCATGTTGCCGAGCACGAGCGCGGCGAGGTACGTCGCGAGGAAGCCGGACACGTGGACGGCGGCGCCGACGGCATACGCGAGGACGGTGAGCGACACGACCCCGATGGAGAAGAGGGCGGACGACGCGCCCGCCACCCGGCGCAGCAACTGCCCGCCGGCCCACCCCACGACGCCACCCACGAGCGCGCCACCCGCGAGCTCGACCACGGTGTGGAAGAGCAGCACCCACCAGGGATCGCTGGTCCCTCCCGGCAAGCCCTGCGAGGCGAACGCGACGACGAGGATGACGACCGGGGCGTCGTTGAAGCCGGACTCGGCCTCGAGCATGCCCGAGATGCGGCGGGGGAGCGCGACGTTGCGCAGCACGGCGAAGACGGCGGCGGCGTCGGTCGAGGAGACGATGGCCCCGATGAGCAGCGAGATGGTCCACGACAGGGGCAGGAAGGTGTGGGCCGCGACGGCGACCACGAGCACCGAGACGACCACCCCGACCGTCGAGAGCACGGCAGCGGGGGCCACCGACCGCTTGATGTTGCTCCACGACGTCGTCAGGCCACCCTCGGCGAGGATGAGCACGAGGGCCGCGTAGCCGAGCACGCGCGTCGTCGACGCGTCGTCGAACTGGATGCCGGCGCCGGCGTTGCCCAGCGCGAGACCGATGCCGAGGTAGATGAGGAGCGAGGGCAGACCCGAACGCACCGACAGGCGGACGGCGGCGACGGCCACGAGGAGCACCAGCGAGCCGATGAGGAGCACACGCGTCAGGTCGTCGAGGGTCATGCTCGACGACGTGATGGACGCGAGTGCGGGCAACGGCAGCTCCTGAGGTGTGGGGCAATCCAACCATCCCGACGTGCGCGCCCGGGCACGTGTCCGCGGCAGTCGACGCCTGACGTGACGGCTCGGCAACGATGCGGCGCGGCGCCCTCCGGGCGTGGGCCGCGCCCCTCGGCGGTGGCCTAGGCTCGTTCGCGTGTCACGGTTGAAGCGCGCTCGTCAGATCGTCCTGCTCGTCGTCGTCCTCCTCGTCATGGCGGTGGTCGGGACGAGCATCGTGGCGATCTCCGTGGTGCGACAGTCGTTCCCTGAGACGGCCGGCGAGCTGCAGATCGAGGGCCTGACCAGCGCGGTCTCCGTCAGCCGCGACGACCGCGGCATCCCGTCGATCTACGCCGACAACGCCAACGACCTCTTCCGCGCGCAGGGCTTCGTCAGCGCCCAGGACCGCTTCTTCGAGATGGACCTGCGCCGGCACGTGACGGCCGGCCGGCTCGCCGAGCTCGTCGGCAGCTCGGCCGTCGACACCGACAAGGTGATCCGCACGATGGGATGGCGTCGCGTCGCCGAGCAGGAGCTGCCCAAGCTCGCGCCCGAGACGCGGCAGTACCTCCAGGCGTACGCCGACGGTGTCAACGCGTACATCAAGCAGGCCGGCTCTCCGGAGAAGATGTCGCTCGAGTACACCGTGCTCTCGCGGCGCAACCCGAACTACCGCGTCGAGCCGTGGACCCCCGTCGACTCGCTCGCGTGGCTCAAGGCGATGGCCTGGGACCTGCGCGGCGACTACCGCGACGAGCTCGCCCGCGCCCAGCTGTCGCGGACCACGCGCTCGCTCAAGCAGATCAACCTGCTCTACCCGCCCTACCCGGTCGACCGGAACCTGCCGATCCTCTCGCCCCAGGACTGGCAGCCGGCGGCCGAGGCCGACCAGGCAGCCAGCGCCGAGCCTGCCGCGCTCCGGCAGTTCCGCTCCGCCGACGGCAGCACGGCCGTCGCGTCGGCGCTCGCGTCGATCGAGGCCGTGCCGGCCCTGCTCGGGCGCGGCGACGGCATCGGCTCCAACTCGTGGGTCGTCTCCGGCAGCCGCACGACCACCGGCAAGCCGCTGCTCGCCAACGACCCCCACCTGGCCCTCTCCATCCCCGGCATCTGGGGGCAGGTCAACCTCCAGTGCCGCACGGTGAGCGCTGCGTGCCCGTTCCGGGTCTCGGGCTTCACCTTCTCGGGCCTGCCCGGCGTCGTCATCGGCCACAACGACAAGGTCGCCTGGGGCATGACGAACCTCGGCCCCGACGTCACCGACTTCTTCCTCGAGCAGGTCACCGGCGACTCGTACCTGCGCGACGGCAGCAACGAGCCGCTCGTCCAGCGCAAGGAGGTCATCAAGGTCGCGGGCGGGGCCGATGTCCCCATCACCGTGCGCTCGACCGTGCACGGGCCGGTCCTGTCCGACGTCGTGCCGGCCATCGACACCGCGGGCGACCGCAGCGTCGTGCGTGGGGCCGCCCAGTCCAACAGGTATGCCGTGTCGCTGGCCTGGACGGCGCTGACCCCGGGCACGACGGCCGACGCGATCTTCGCGCTCAACAAGGCCGGCAGCTGGTCCGACTTCCGCAAGGCGGCCGCGCTCTTCTCGGTGCCGTCGCAGAACCTTGTCTACGCCGACACCGCGGGCCACATCGGCTACCAGGCGCCGGGCAAGATCCCCGTCCGCCGCTCCTCGACCCCGGGCGCGCCGCCCGGCTTCTGGCCGGCGCCCGGCTGGGACTCGCAGTGGGACTGGAAGGGCTACGTGCCCTTCGACGACCTGCCGCAGACGTTCGACCCGGCCGAGGGCTTCATCGTCACCGCCAACCAGGCCGTCACGGCGAGCCAGACCCCGTTCCTCACCTCGGAGTGGGACTACGGCTTCCGGGCCCAGCGCATCCGCACCCTGCTGGCGGCGGCGCCGAAGGTCTCGCCCGAGACGATGACGCAGATCCAGGGCGACAGCCGCAACACGTACGCGTCGGGCCTCGTCGAGCGGCTGCTCGCCGTCCAGGTCGACGACTTCACGGCCCAGGCCCAGCGGCTGCTGCGTGACTGGGACGGCGGCCAGCCCAGCGACAAGTCCCGTGACTCCGCCTCCGCCGCGTACTACAACGCGGTGTGGAAGTACCTCCTCGAGCTGACCTTCGACGAGCTGCCGCCCGACATCGCCCCGGACGGCGGCAGCCGGTGGATGGTCGTCATGGAGCAGCTGCTCAAGGACCCCAAGAACGACTGGTGGGACGACAAGACGACGCCGGGTGTCACCGAGGGCTCGGGCGAGATCCTCAAGCGCGCCCTCGTCGAGGCCCGGCTCGACCTGGCCCGTGAGCTCGGCAAGGTGCCGGCGACGTGGCGCTGGGGCCGGCTGCACCAGCTCGACCTCAAGCACCAGGTGATGGGCGCCGAGGGCGTGCCGTCCGTGGTGCAGAGCCTCTTCAACCGTGAGGACATCGAGCTCGGCGGCGGCAACTCCATCGTCAACGCCAACTCGTGGAACGCCTCGAAGCCGGGCTACGACGTCACCAACGGGCCGTCGATGCGCATGGTCGTCGACCTCGGCAACCTCGACGCGTCACGCTGGGTCAACTCGACCGGGCAGTCCGGGCACACCTACGACGACCACTACGCCGACCAGGTGGACGCGTGGGCGGCCAACGAGACCTTCCCGTGGCCGTTCAACCAGAACGCCGTACGCGACGCCTCCGCCGACGAGCTCACCCTCGTCCCGCTGAAGCCGGCGACGACGCCCTAGCGCAGGCGGACGACGCGACCCGTCGTCGTCACGTAGCCGTCGACCGGTACGTCGTGGTCATCGCTCGGCAGGTCGGCCTCGCTCTGCTCGCCCTCGTGCAGCAGGGTGATGACGGGCGCCGCGGAGTCGCGGTGCAGCAGGGCGCGGTCGTAGCAGCCACCGCCCTGGCCGAGGCGGGTGCCGTGCGCGTCGACGGACAGGCCGGGAGTGACGACGAGGTCGCACGTCGCGAGGGCGTCGGTGCCGAGCCAGCCGTCCCGTGCGGCATACGCGTCGGTGTCGGTGTCGGTGTCGGTGTCGGTGTCGGTGGCGGTGTCGGTGGCGGTACCGGTGTCGGCGGCCGCGGCGAGACGGCTGGGCCGGCTCACGGTCGCGCGGTCGCCCGACGCGCCGCGGACGGCATACCTCCACTGGAGCGACCAGTCGTCGAGGACCACGGGCACGATGACCTCGTGCCCGGCGTCGAGCAGCTCCTTGACGAGGCGTCCGGTGGGCGGCTCGTCGGGCAGCGACTCGTAGACGGCCACCCGGGACGGGTCGGGGACGAAGCGTAGCACCGCCTCGGCGAGGGCGGCCGCCGACGCCTCGCGGTCCATCGAGGCGGCGAGCCCACGCCGGCGGGCTCGTGCGGCGTGACGGAGGTCACGCTTGTCGGGAGCGCTCACGGGGTCCACATTTGCCGCACTCGGCTGCGCCACATACGGCCCATCGTAAGGTGATGGCCATGAGTGACCAGGGGCTCCAGGCGTCCGTCGCACTGATGCGCGAACGGGGCCTCGGTCCCGAGGCGATCAAGGTGTTCGAGCACTACTACCTGCAGCTGCAGGGCGGCGCCCAGGGCACGATCCCCGAGGACTCCATCGAGCCCCTCGGCGAGGTGCAGACCCTGCGCGAGGTCAGGGTCTCCGACGAGGAGGCGCGCGAGGCGCTGTCGCGCACGGCCGTCATCAAGCTCAACGGCGGCCTCGGCACCGGGATGGGCATGACCGGTGCGAAGTCGGCCCTCGAGGTCAAGGACGGCCTGACCTTCCTCGACATCATCGCCCTGCAGGTGCTCGCGCTGCGCAAGCGGTGGGACGTCGAGCTGCCGCTCGTGCTGATGAACAGCTTCCGCACGTCGGAGGAGTCGCTCAAGATCCTCTCGAAGTACGCCGACCTGCCCGTCGAGGGTCTCCCGCTGGACTTCATCCAGAACGCCGAGCCGAAGCTGCGCCCCGACGACCTCATGCCGGTCGAGTGGCCCGCCGACCCCGAGCTCGAGTGGTGCCCGCCGGGTCACGGTGACGTCTACGTCTCCCTCGTGACCTCCGGGGTGCTCGACGCCCTGCTGGAGAAGGGGATCCGCTACGCGTTCCTCTCCAACTCCGACAACCTGGGCGCCACGTGCGACCCCGACGTCGCCGCGTGGATGGTCGAGCACGGTCTGCCGTACGTCGCCGAGGTCTGCAAGCGCACCAAGAGTGACCGCAAGGGCGGTCACCTGGCGGTGCGCAAGGCCGACGGGCGCATCGTGCTGCGCGACACCGCCCAGGTGGCCGAGGGCGACGAGCGGCACTTCCGCGACATCAAGCGGCACAACACCTTCAACGCCAACAACGTGTGGATCGACCTGCGGGTGCTGCGTGAGCGGATGACCGCCAAGGAGGGCGTGCTCGGGCTGCCCATCATCGTCAACCGCAAGAACGTCGACCCTGCCGACCCGTCCTCGCCCGAGGTCATCCAGATGGAGTCGGCGATGGGCACGGCGATCGAGGTCTTCGAGGGCTCGGAGGCGCTGCTGGTGCCGCGCACGCGGTTCCGTCCGGTCAAGACGACCAACGACCTGCTGGTCATCCGCTCCGACTTCTTCTCGCTCGACGACGAGTACCACGTCGTGGCGGCCGTCGACGGGCCCGAGCCGTTCGTCGACCTCGACTCCGCCTACCGCTTCGTGCCCGGCTTCGAGAAGCGCTTCCCCAACGGCGTGCCCTCGATGCGCGACTGCACGAGCCTGCGCGTCATCGGCGACCCGGTCTTCGGCCGCAACGTCAGGTGCGTCGGCGAGGTGCTCATCGACGGCTACCGGCGCGTGCTCGATGACGCCGTTCTGGGCGAGCTGCCCACTCCGGCAACGGTGCCCGTCGAGACGCCCGGCGACGTGCGCACGGTCGACGAGCACCTCAAGGCGATCCTGTCGACCCTCGAGCCGTCCCCGACCGAGTGGACCCCGCTCACCGAGGCCCTCGGCCTGGTCGTGGCTCGCGACGTGCGCGCCAAGGTCGACCTGCCGCACTTCGACAACTCGTCGATGGACGGGTATGCCGTCCGCGCCGAGTCGCTCGCGGGTGCGTCCGACGCTCCGGTCCGGCTGCGCATCGTCGGCGAGGTCGCTGCGGGAGACGCCCCCACCTTCTCGGTGGGCCCGGGCGAGGCGGCGCGCATCATGACGGGTGCACCGATGCCCGAGGGCGCCGACGCCGTCATCGCGGTCGAGGACACCGACGGCGCGGCGACCGGAGAGGTCGAGTGCCGCGTCGCGGTCGATGCCGGTCGCTACGTGCGGCCGCGCGGCGAGGACGTCGCCTCGGGGTCGGTCGTCGTCTCGGCCGGCGAGGTGGTCGGGGCGCGCACGATCGCACTGCTGGCCGCGTGCGGCTACGCGGAGGTCGAGGTGCACCGTCGCCCGCACGTCGTCGTCCTCTCGACCGGTGCGGAGCTCGTCGAGCCCGGAAAACCGTTGCAGCCCGGCCAGATCCACGACTCCAACTCGTCCATGCTGTGGGCTGCCGCCGTGGGTGCGGGGGCCTCGGCCGAGATCCGCGCCGCAGTCGGCGACTCCGACGACGAGCTCGTCAAGGCGCTCGACGAGGTGGTCGGCGAGGCCGATGTCGTCATCACGAGCGGCGGCGTCTCGATGGGCGCCTACGACGTCGTCAAGAGCGCTCTCCAGGGTGAGGGCATCGAGTTCGTCAAGGTGGCCATGCAGCCCGGCAAGCCGCAGGGCTTCGGACTGCTCACCGGCCCGAACGGGCGTCGGGTGCCGCTCTTCGCGCTGCCCGGCAACCCGGTGTCGTCGTTCGTCTCGTTCGAGGTGTTCGTTCGTCCGGCGCTGCGACGCCTGATGCGGCTCAACCCCGAGAAGCGCCGCCTGCGGCCCGCCACCCTGATCTCGGGGGTCGAGTCGTACGGCGGGCGGCGTCAGTTCGGGCGCGCCGTCGTCTCGCGGTCCGCCGAGGGCACGCTGGTTGCCGTGCCGGTCGCCGGGCAGGGGTCGCACTTCGTCGCCGACCTCGCGAAGGCCAACGCCCTCTTCGTCGTGCCCGAGGACGTCACCGAGCTCGTCGCCGGTGAGGTCGTCGACGTGCTCGTGCTCGACCGGGACGCCTGATGAGCACGCCGGGGACGAGCCCGAGCGGCCTTTCGGACCCCAACGAGCCTGCCGGCCCCACTGCACCGGCTCACCCGCCAGACGTGACAGATCCGTCGCTCACCCACGTGCGCGCCGACGGCACCGCCCACATGGTCGACGTCTCCGCCAAGGCGGTCACCGCCCGTGAGGCGAGCGCCGCCGGGCGCGTGCTGCTGAGTGCCGACGCCGTCGCGGCGCTGAGGTCGGGCACCGTGCCGAAGGGCGATGCGCTCGCGGTGGCCCGCATCGCCGGCATACAGGCGGTCAAGCGCACCCCCGAGCTGATCCCGCTGGCACACCCGATCGCGGTCCACGGCGTCGAGGTCGACGTCACGGTCTCCGACGACGGCGCCGACATCTCGGCGACGGTGCGCACGGCCGACCGCACCGGCATCGAGATGGAGGCGCTGACGGCGGTGTCCGTCGCGGCGCTCGCCCTCATCGACATGGTCAAGGCGGTCGACAAGCACGCCCGCATCACCGACGTGCGCGTCACCGCGAAATCGGGGGGACGGTCGGGGGACTGGCGTGAGTGACGGTTTCGGCGCCGGGCGCAGCGCGGTCGTGGTCGTGGCGTCGACCCGGGCGGCGGCCGGCGCCTACGAGGACAAGTCGGGGCCGGTCGTCGTCGAGCGTTTGCGGGCCTGGGGCTTCGAGGTCGGTGACCCGGTGGTCGTGCCCGACGGCGACGAGCTCGGTCGCGCGCTTCGCGTGGCCCTCGCCGGCGAGCCGGCGCTCGTCCTCACCAGCGGCGGCACGGGTCTGACGCCCACCGACGTGACGCCGGAGCAGACCGCCCCGCTGCTCGACCGGCTCGTTCCCGGTGTCGCGGAAGCGATGCGGGCGGCGGGCGTGGCCAAGGGCGTGCCCACGGCGATGCTCTCGAGGGGGCTCGTCGGCCTGGCCGGCCACACGTTCGTCGCCAACCTCCCCGGCTCACGCGGCGGGGTGACCGACGCGCTCGACGTGCTCGAGCCGGTGCTCGGGCACGCCCTCGACCAGGTCCCGGGCAGCGACCACTGATGGCGCTTGCGACGTCCGCGGTCTGCACGACGGGTCTCGTCCTCCTGCCGACGGCGGGGCCGGCATGAGGATGCCGTGGCGTCCGCACCGCGACGGCCGGGCCCAGTGGCCCGTCGTCCTGCGTGACGCCTCGGCCGACCCGCCGCTGGTGCTGCGACCTCTGCGCCTCGACGACGAGCGTGACTGGCAGCGGGTGCGCCGCGACAACGCCGCTCACGTGCAGCCCTGGGAGCCGACCCTGCCCCCGGGTGCGCCGGCGCGGCCGCCGGTGTCGTTCCGCCAGTTCGTGCGCGACCTCGACGCCGAGGCCCGCGCCGACCGCGCGATGCCGTGGTGCATCGAGGTCGGCGGCCGCATCGTCGGGCAGGTGCACCTCTTCGGGATCGTCCGCGCGGCGCAGCAGTCCGGCGCTGCCGGCTACTGGCTCGACGAGTCGGTGACCGGGCGGGGGATCGCCACCCGCGCGCTGGCCCTGGCCGTCGACCATGCCCTCGGCGCGGGTGGCCTGCACCGGGTCGAGGTCAACATCCGGCTCGACAACGAGAAGTCGCTGCGGGTGGTGGAGCGGCTCGGTCTGCGCGACGAGGGCGTACGCCGGCGGTTCCTCCACATCGACGGAGCGTGGCGCGACCACCGGTCGTTCGCCGTGACGACCGAGGACCTCGAGGGAGCGACCCTCATGACACGCCTGTCACAGGTGTAACACCAGCCTCTTGCGCGACACGCCTCGAATGTGCGGGGTGTGCGTCGAGGCGCGTCCTACCGTGGGTCACGTGCCAGTCAGCAGCCTCATCTTCGTCGTCATCGTGGCGATCTGGGCTGCCTATCTCATCCAGCACTGGGCGCGCCGCCGCGAGGACGCCGCCGCCACGCGTTCCGTCGACGGGTTCTCCGAGGCCATGCGCGTCCTCGAGAAGCGTCCCGCCCTGCCCACGACCGAGCTGAGCACCCCCCGGCCCCACTCGTATGCCGTCAAGCCCGCCCGCGTGGGCGGCCCGACGGTCGACGTGAAGCGGGCCGTTCCCGCCGGCTCCTCGCGCCGCCACTCGCCCCTCGTGGCACGCCGCACCGACGAGCAGGTCCACGCGACCGAGCTCGCCGAGGTGACGTCGGCGCCGTCGAGCCGCACCGACCACGACATCGCTCCCTACGCCACCGAGGTGGACCGCATGCACGAGTCAGCGCGCCAGTCGAGCACTCCCGGGCCTCGCCGTCGGCCCGTCAGTGCTCCGGCACCTGCTCGAGTTCCGATGGGGCAGAGGCGAGTTCGCGCCGTGCTGCTCCTCGTGGCGCTGTTGTGGGTTCCGACCTCGATCGTCCTCACCGTCACCGGGCTGCTGATGTGGATCTCGATCCCGTTCGCCGTGCTCACCGTCGCCGCCGTGCTCGTGTGGCTGCGGGCCGAGGCACAGGCCGACACGCTGCGCACCGCCCGGCCCGAGGCGCGCGACGGGCGCGAGGCCCGCGGCCGTCGTCGCCGCCGCGAGCGCCGTCACGACGACTACGACTGGACCGCGACGCACGTTCCCGTCCTGTCGAGCGAGGACACCCAGGTCATCCGCAGCTCGGCCTCCGCCGTGGCTGTCGGCGTCGAGCAGATGGTGACCGTGCAGACCACGTCGGCCGACGCGCCGGCGGCACACGCTCAGGCTCCGGCCCCGGTCGAGCCGGGCGTCTTCGACGTGCAGGCTCCGGTCGCGAACGAGGTGGCCGCTGAGTCCGAGCCGGAGGCCACGCCCGAGGGCAGCTGGAGCCCCGTGCCCGTGCCGAAGCCCACCTACGCGCTCAAGGCGAAGGCCGAGCCGCGCTTCACCGAGGGCGGCATCCCCGCCGACGTCTTCGACACCCCGGAGTTCGCCGACGAGGCCGAGGAGCTCGACGACCGGGCTCTCTTCGCCCGTCGCGCCGTCTCGCAGTAGGGCTGACCGGCTCACACCTCGCCCACGTACAAACCCCGCCCCGGCGGACGTGTCGCGGTCTGTGCCGGGGACGGCCGGGCCGCCGGTCCCGGGGCCGGGGCCGGCCCGGGGCCCCGGGACGGTCAGGCGTTGGCTGGGGCGCTGCCGTCGTCGGCGGACTCGGAGAGCTCTCGGTCGAGCTGCTGGGGGCTCTCGTCGCTGAAGAGGTGCTTGCCGACCGCGTTGAGCACCGCCGCGAACGGGACGGCCACGAGCGCCCCCACGATGCCCGCGATGATCGACCCGGTCGCGATGGCGAGGATGACGGCGAGCGGGTGCACGCTGACGGCCTTGCCGAGCAGGAACGGCTGAAGCACGTGCGACTCGAGCTGCTGCACGCCGATGACGACGGCCAGCATGATGAGCGCGACCCCCGGGCCGTGCGCGACGAGCGCGAGAAGCACCGCGACGGCTCCGGACAGCAGGGCGCCGACGATGGGGATGAACGCCAGCAGGAACACGAGGATGCCGATGGCGAAGGCGAACGGCACCTTGAGGATCGCGGCGCCGGCGGCGATGCCGATCGCGTCGACGAACGCGACGATCATCGTGGCCCGCACGAAGGCGGACAGCTGGTGCCAGGCGATGATCCCGGACGAGTCGACGCGCGGGCGGGTGGCGCGCGGGAAGAGCCGCACGACCCAGCCCCAGATGCGCGGCCCCTCGTAGAGGAAGAAGAAGAGCGAGAAGAGCGCGATGAACAGCCCGGCGATGAAGTGCGTGGCCGTCAGGCCGACCGAGGTAGCGGTGTCTCCGAGGTTGCCCGACTGGCTGACCTTGTCGCGGACCGTGTTGAAGTACTCGTCGAACTGGGCGTCGGTGATCTTGAACGTCGTGCGCACCCAGTCGCGGATGCGCTCGAGCCCGGTGGCGACCTGGGACGTCAGGTCGGAGAAGCCGCTGCTGAACTGCGACCCGACGAGGGTGAACAGGGCGCTGACGAGGATGAGCATGCCGAGGACGGTGAGTCCTGCGGCGCCGCCGGGCTTGAGCCGACGGGCCTGCAGCCACAGGGCGACCGGTCGCAGCAGCGCGGTGAGCAGGATGGCGATGGCCACCGGCACGATGATCTCGGAGACGGCTCGCACCGCCTGCGACAGCACGTAGAGGGCGGCGCCGATGAGGAGGATGCGCCAGGCCCAGTCGGCTGCGATGCGCATGCCGGGCGGCACCTCGGCCGCCTCGATGCCTGGCAGCTCGGGCGCGAAGGGCGGCGCCACCTCGTCGGCAGGGGGGTTTGCGGGGGCCGGGGGCTCGGGCGTCCGGACGGAGGGGGCGTCAGCCGCTTTGTCGGTCACGGAGCCACCGTATGCCGCCGCGAGCCGCTTCCGGGGGACCGACCCCTTCTCCTCCCCGCCCAAAACGGCACTCAAGGCATCACGATCTGGCATCGAGCGGCAGCCTCGCTGCGCGACGGGCGCGGGACTGGCGACACTCGGCAGGTGACCATCCCGTGGCCGAAGGCGCCGCCGCTGCCACCTCCGCCGCGCCGTCACCGTGACGTCGGCTGGTGGGTGGCTGCGGTGCTGATCGGGCTGACGGGCGCGACCGTTGCCGCGCTCGTGACGATCTTTGCGGTGGGGCTGTGGGTCTATGCGACCCACGACCGGATCGAGCTGATCGACCGTCCGGAGGTCATGGAGGTCGTGGACGCCGGGTGCACCAGGCTGCGGGCGGACCTGGCGGCGAACCCTGTCGATCGTGCGCTGCAGGCGCCGCAGCGGGCCGCTGCGATCGCGGCGCAGGACAGGGCCATCCGCACGTTCGTGGACGGCGTGAGGGGCGCTCTCGACCCGCGGGTGCGCGCGGATGACGTCCCCGTCGACGAGTGGCTCGACGACTGGACGCGGCTCGTCGACGCTCGCGAGAAGGTCGCCGAGGCGCTCGCCCGCGGGGCGACGGCGAGGATGGTGGTCCCCCGCGGCGGGGCTCTGCCGATCACCGAGCGCATGGCGTCGGTGGGGCTCGACTGTGCGGACCTCACCGCGCTGGTTCGGCTCCCCTGACCACCCGCCTCCGCGATCCCGGTGGCGTCTGCGGCTGCGTACGCTCGGGGGATGAGTGACACCTCTGCGGCCGACCGTCCCACGCTTGCCGTCACCGGCTCGACGGGCTGGCTCGGTGGCCTCGTCGCCCGCGACCTCGCGGCGAAGGGCGTGCCCCAGCGGTTGCTCGTCCGCGACGTCGGCCGCGCGCCCGACCTCGCGGGAGCGCTGCCGGTCCGGGCCGCGTACGCCGACCGGGCCGCTTCGGAGGCGGCGCTGGCAGGGGTGGAGACCCTCCTCATGGTGTCGGCGGCGGAGAACGAGCACCGTCTCGCCGAGCACCGCGCGTTCGTCGACGCCGCCGCGGCTGCGGGTGTGCGGCACGTCGTGTACGTGTCGTTCTTCGGGGCGGCGCCGGATGCGACCTTCACGCTGGCGCGAGACCACGCAGCGACCGAGCAGCACCTGAAGGACTCCGGCGTGGCGTGGACCTTCCTGCGCGACAACCTCTACCTCGAGTTCGTCGACCAGATGGTCGGCGAGGACGGCGTCATCCGTGGGCCGGCGGGCAACGGGCGGGTCGCCGTCGTGGCGCACGAGGACATCGCGCGGGTCGCGACGGCGGTGCTCCTCGACCCGTCCGCGCACGCCGGCGAGACCTACAGCCTCACCGGTCCCGAGGCGTTGACCTTCTCCGAGATGGCGGCCGTCGTCGGCGAGGTCACCGGCCGTGACGTGAGCTTCCACGACGAGACGGTCGAGGAGGCATACGCGTCGCGCGCGGTCTACGGGGTTCCGGACTGGCAGGTCGACGCGTGGGTGTCGACCTACATGGCCGCCGCGAAGGGCGAGCTCGACGGCGTGACCGACGACGTCGAGCGCCTCACCGGCCGGCCGCCGCTCTCGCTGCGCGCCTACCTCGAGTCGCGGCGCTAGCCGACCAGCGCAGCGGTCTGGCGGGCGATGGCCAGCTCCTCGTTGGTCGGCACGACGGCGACGACCACGCGCGAACCGTCGGGCGAGATGACCCGCGCCTGCTTCGAGCGGGCACCGTTGCGGGCCCGGTCGATCGAGATGCCCAGACCCTCGAGCCCCTCGGTCACGGCCGCGCGCAGGGCGACGCTGTTCTCGCCGATGCCTGCGGTGAAGACGAGCACGTCGATGCCGCCGAGGATCGCGAGGTACGCGCCGACGTAGTGCTTGAGCCGGTGCACGACGACGTCGAACGCGAGGCGGGCGTCTGCGTCGCCGTCGGCGAGGCGCTGCTCGAGCTCGCGGAAGTCGTTGACACCACTGAGCCCCAGCACCCCCGACTTCTTGTTGAGCAGGGTGTCGATCTCGTCGAGCGAGAGGCTCGCTTCACGGCCGAGGTACGCGTGCAGGCCGGGGTCGACGTCGCCGGAGCGAGTGCCCATGACGAGTCCCTGCAGCGGGGTCAGGCCCATGGACGTGTCGACCGCGACGCCGCCGCGCACCGCAGAGGCCGAGCAGCCGTTGCCGAGGTGCAGGATGACCTGCCGCAGCTCGCCGACCGGCCGGTCGAGCAGGTCGGCGGCGGCCTGCGACACCCACTGGTGCGAGGTGCCGTGGAAGCCGTAGCGACGGATCGCGTGCTTCTGCGCGAGGTCGCGGGGCACGGCATACGTCGACGCCGCCGGCGGGAGCGAGGAGAAGAAGGCGGTGTCGAAGACGGCGACGTGCGGCACGTCGAAGTGCGCGCGGGCTGCCTCGATGCCCGTGACGGCGGCTGGGTTGTGCAGTGGCGCAAGGGCGCTCAGCTCGCGCACCCGGTCGAGCACGGCATCGTCGATGACGACCGGCTCGGAGAAGCCGGGCCCGCCGTGCACGACCCGGTGGCCCACGGCGCGCAGCCGGACGCTCCCGAGGTCGATGCCGTCGCCCCGCAGCTCGTCGGTCATCCGCTCCAGCGCCGCCGAGTGGTCGGCGACGTCGCTGCCGGACTCGCCGATGCGCTCGATCGTGCCGCCCGCCTGCTTCTCGCCGCTCTCGGGCACGACGAGCTGGTACTTCAGCGACGACGAGCCGGCGTTGAGGACGAGGACCGGCTGGGGGCCGCTCGACGCATCGGACGGGTGAGTGTTGTGGTTCTCGCTCAACGGGCTGCTCCCTGCTGGGCCTGGACCGCCGTGATGGCGACGGTGTTGACGATGTCGTCGACCAGGGCGCCTCTCGACAGGTCGTTGACCGGCTTGCGCAGGCCCTGCAGCACCGGGCCGATGGCGACGGCGTGAGCGCTGCGCTGCACCGCCTTGTAGGTGTTGTTGCCCGTGTTGAGGTCGGGGAAGACGAACACGGTGGCGTGGCCGGCCACCGGGGAGTCGGGCATCTTCGCGCGGCCGACGTCGGGGTCGATGGCGGCGTCGTACTGGATCGGTCCGGCGAGCGCGAGGTCGGGGGCTCGCTCGGTGACGAGCTCCGTTGCGGCCCTGACCTTCTCGACGTCGGCGCCGGACCCGCTGGCTCCGGTGGAGTACGACAGCATCGCGACGCGGGGCGCGATGCCGAACTGCTGCGCCGTCTGCGCCGACGAGACCGCGATGTCGGCGAGCTGCTCGGCGCTCGGGTCGGGAATGACGGCGCAGTCGCCGTAGACGAGCACGCGGTCGGCGAGGCACATGAGGAAGACGCTCGACACCGTCTTGACGCCCTCGGCCGTCTTGACGAACTCGAGGGCCGGCCGGATGGTGTGGGCCGTCGTGTTCACGGCACCCGAGACCATGCCGTCGGCGAGGCCGAGGTGCACCATCATGGTGCCGAAGTAGGAGATGTCGGTGACGACCTCGCGCGCCCGCTCGACGGTCATGCCCTTGTGCGCCCGCGCGGCGGCATACTCCTCGGCGAAGCGCTCGACCAGCTCGGGGTCGTGCGGCGAGACCACCGCTGCCGCGTCGAGGTCGAGGCCGAGACTCGAGCCGCGGGCCCGCACCTTCGTCTCGTCGCCGAGGAGCGTGAGGTCGGCGACGCCGCGCCGCAGCAGGATGTCGGCGGCCTCGAGGATGCGGTCGTCCTGGCTCTCGGGGAGCACGATGTGCCGACGGTCGGACCGCGCCCGCTCCATGAGCTGGAACTCGAACATCAGTGGCGTGCGCACCTCTGAGGCCGACACGTCGATGGCGGCGAGCAGCGCTGTGGCGTCGATGCTCTCGGAGAAGAGGCGCCGCGCCGACTCGATCTTGTTGCGCGACCCCTTGGTCATCGGCCCGCGCACCTGCATGAGGCGCTCGGCCGTGCGGAAGGTGCCGTCGTCGGTGAGGGCGATGGGCAGGTCCTGCTGCACGCCGGCCGAGAGTCGCGCGATCGTCTCGGGGATCGGGTAGCCGCCCGTGAGGATGATGCCGGCCAGGGTCGGGAAGGTGCCCGACTGGTGCGCCAGGAGGAGGCCCGGGATGAGGTCGCTGCGGTCGCTCGGGGCGATGATCGTGACGTCGGGCCCGATGCGTGCCAGCACGTTGGGCAGGCTCATCGCGGCGACGACGAGGCCGAGGCTGTCGCGGTCCATCCACGACTCACTGCCGAGGACGAGCCGGGCGTCGATGGCCTCGGCGAGCGCGCGGAAGCTCGGCGCCGACAGCAGCGCGTTCTCGGGGATGGCGCCGGTGACGGGAAAAGGCAACGACGACAGGACGTTTCGCACCTCGTCGAGATCGTCGGGCTCGACTCGGTTGGCGACGACGGCCACCGTCTGGGCGTGGTGGGCGCGCAGCTCGGCGACCGCTCCGTCGGCGGCCACGCGGATCTGGTCGGGCGTGCGGCCGCGACCGTGCACGACGAGCACGACGGCCGACCCGAGGTTCGCAGCGACCCTGGCGTTGAACGACAGCTCGGTGCCGGTGGAGACGTCGGTGTAGTCGGAGCCGACGACCACGACGACGGCGAAGCGGGCGCTCAGGGCGCCGAACTTCTCGACGATGACGTGCAGCGCCTCGTCGGGGTCGTCGTGCGCCTGGGCGTAGGTGACGCCGATGGCCTCCTCATAGGTCTGGTCGACGCCGGGTTGGCTGACGAGCATCTCGACGATGTGGTCGACCTCGTCGTCCGGGCCGCTGCCGCCGAGCGTGGTCAGCGGGCGGAAGAGGCCGACCGAACCGACCTCGCGGAGGAGGGCGTCGAGCAGGCCCAGGGCCACCGCGGACTTGCCCGTCAGACCCTCCGGGGAGGTGACGTAGACGCTTCGGCTCACGACACGAACCTAGCGAACGGTTCCCGATGCCGGGTCGGGACCGCCGACGCGGCGCGACACGGTGAAGGTCGGCGGCCGGCGCAGCGACTGCCCGACGACGCAGTAGCGCTCGGTCGCGGTGGCGAGCCGCTCGAGGGTCGCGTCGTCGGCGTCGGTCGTCACCTCTGCCACGACGCGGGGCCCGATGACGCCGACGGGCGCCTCCCGGTCGATGCCGAGCGTGCCGCGCGCGTCGAAGGTGGCCTCGGCGCGGACCGTCACGTCGCGCAGGTCGACGCCGAAGGCGGTGGCGACGGCGTGGAGCGTGACGCCGGCACACGCGGCGAGCGCCTCCATCAGCATGTCGCCCGAGCACGCGTCGGCTCCGTCGCCGCCGGTGGCGCGGTGCAGGCCCGCGCGCACGGGACCGGCCCAGGTGCTCACCTCGACGGTGGGCGGCTCGTCGAACCTCGCGCTCGCCGACACCGAGGTCAGCGCGCTGTCGGGGTCGTCGCGGTAGCGCTGCTTGAGCGGTGTCTGCGCCGCGCGCAGCTCGTCACGGTTCACCGGCACGCCCTGAGGTGTGCGTGCCGGGCGGGGCAGGGTGTCATCGTGGCCTCCGGGCTCGTCGGACGCGGTCACCGACAACGTATGCCGTCAGGTGCCGTCCGCGCCCGACGTGCGAGGCCGCGTCACCGGTCCTCGCGCTCCGCGGGACCGCGCGCGATGCCGAGGCGATCGAGCAGGCGCAGGGCGTCGTGGGGTGCGTGACCCTTGGCGTCGTTGTCGAAGTAGACGTGCACGTCGTGCCCCTCGTCGAGCCAGCCACGGCACGTGCGTGCCCACCGGTCGAGCGACGCGTCGGTGTAGCCGCTCGCGTAGAGCTCGGTCTCGCCGTGCAGCCGCACGTAGCGGAAGTCGCTCGTGGCGTCCCGCATCACGGGCCACTTCCCGGCGCTGTCGGCGACGACGAGCGCCACCCCGTGCTCCGTGCACAGGGCACGGGCGGCGTCCGAGTCGAAGCTCTCGTGGCGTGGCTCGAGCGCGTGGCGCAGGGGCACGTCCGCCTCGACCTCGGTGAGACTGCGGCCCTCTTTGACCTTGTCGTCGTGCTTCGAAGCGAGGTGGGCCGCCGCGCCCGTGGTGCGCGGGAGCAGCTCGAAGAACGACGCCAGCCGGTCGGGCTCGAAGTGCAGCCGCTCCGGCAGCTGCCACAAGACCGGACCGAGCTGCTCACCGAGGGCGAGCACCCCGCTGGCGAAGAAGTTCGCGAGTGGGGTCTCGACGTCACGCAGCGCCTTGAGGTGCGTGATGAAGCGACCGCCCTTGACGGCGAAGACGACGTCAGGCGGAGCGGCGGCCCGCCAGGCGGCATACGAGCTCGGGCGTTGGAGGGAGTAGAACGACCCGTTCACCTCGATCGACGTCATCCGCTCGGCGGCATACGCCAGCTCGAGGCGCTGGGGGAGCCCCTTCGGGTAGAAGTCGCCGCGCCAGGAGGGGTAGCGCCACCCGGAGACGCCGACGAGTGCACGGGGCATGGATCCCCCTTACCCACAGCGCCTCCGGAGCGGGCTAGATCCAGCGACGACCCTTGAAGACGCCGTAGAGGGCGGCGCTGACGACGCCCATCATGCCGAGCGCGAACGGGTAGCCGAAACGCCAGTGCAGCTCGGGCATGGCGTCGAAGTTCATCCCGTAGACCGTTCCGATGAGGGTCGGCGCGAAGAGGATGGCGGCCCACGCCGAGATCTTCTTGACCTCCTCGTTCTGGTCCATGCTCGCCTCGGTGAGGGTCTTCATCTCCTCGTTCTGCTTCTGCGCGACGAGCGTGGCGTTGACCGTGAGGATGTCGCGGAGCAGGTGGCGGAAGCCGTCGACCTGCTCGCGCACCGCGGTGAGGTGGTCCTCGACGTCGCGGAGGTAGCGGCGCAGCTCCTCGTCGGTGCCGTACTTCTCGAAGCCGGCCGAGAGCGACTGGATGACCGTCGCGAGCGGGCGGACGGCACGCTCGAACTCGATGACCTCGCGGCTCAGCTCGTAGATGCGTCGCGAGACCGCCGGGTCGCCGCGGAACACCTCGGTCTCGATCTCGTCGATGTCGTTGTGCAGCCCACGGACGACCGGCAGGTAGCCGTCGACGACCCGGTCGAGGATCGCGTAGAGCACGGCCTCGGGGCCGCGGGCGAGCAGCTCGGGGTCGCTCTCGAGGCGTCGCCGTACGGCCGAGAGGTCAGGGGCCTCGCTGTGGCGCACCGTGATCGCGAAGTCCGGACCCACGAAGACGTGCACCTCGCCGAACTCGACCTGCTCCGTCGCGTCGACGTAGCGCGCGGCCCGCAGCACGACGAAGAGCGTGTCTCCGTAGCGCTCGATCTTGGGTCGCTGGTGCGCCACGATCGCGTCCTCCACGGCGAGCTCGTGCAGGTCGAACTCGTTTGCGAGAGCGGCGACTTCGTCCTGCGTGGGTCGGTAGAGCCCGATCCAGCCGACTGCGCCGTCCCGCTCACGGAGGGTGCGGAACGTCTCTGCGAGGGTCGCGGGGGAGTCGGTGCGTCGGCCGTCGACGTAGACGGCGCTGTCGACGACGCTGGCGCCCTCGCGGTGCTGGCGCCTGGTCGACGCGTGCTCCACCGGGTGCCCGGTGTGCGGTGCGTGGTCGGACGGGGCGGGTCGGCGGACGCGACCGGCCAGGCTGCGGATGGGGTTGCGGGTGGTGGTGCGGGTGGTGGTGCGGGTGCGCTCGGACATGACGACCTCCCGTGGGCGGGACGAAGGGGCGGCGGACGGCGTCGTGAGAGCCGCCGCGAGCCCTGCCGCACGTCGTGTCGTGCGGGTCTCGAGCGGTCAGCCCTCGTCGGTCGTATGACTGGGAGGCTCTCCGCACATGGGGACCCACCTCCTGCCGTCGCCGCGACGTGCCCGTATGCCGTCGCCCCGGGGAGTCTAGCCGCGACGGGCGGGTGCCGGGCGGGCGTTCCCACCCCGTCGGACACCTCGTCACGCCGTCCGTCGGTCAGCGACGCCGGCGTCGGGCCTCCGACTCGAGGCTGCGGACCCGGCTCTCGAGGCCGAGCACCTTCTCGATGCCCGCGAGGTTGAGGCCCTCGTCGAGGAGCTGGCCGATGCGACGCAGCCGCACGAGGTCGCTGTCGCTGTAGCGGCGGGTGCCGCCGGCGGTCCGCGACGGCCGGAGCAGGCCGCGGGCCTCGTAGAGCCGGAGGTTCTGCACCCCCATGCCGACGAGGTCGGCGGCGACGGTGATGCCGTAGAGGCCGCGCTCGGGGTCGTTCTCGCTGGTGGCTGCCGGGGTCATCGATCCTCGAATCGGGCCTTGCATCGGCGTGCCGCCGGTGCTACAACAAATCTATCGCACACACCACAGATCTGTTGGTGGATCCATGGCGGCTCACGACGTGATGGAGGTGACGACGATGGAGCACCCGTTCGGGCTCGGGACGGTCGACGACCTGGCTCTCGACGTCGACGCGGCCTTCGCCGACATCGTGCTCGCCGACGACGACCTCGTCGACCTGGAGTTCGAGGCGCTCGTCAGTGCCGAGTTCGGCGACCCGACCGACCGTGGTGGCGTCCCGCACGACGACCCCGGAGACGGGCGGACGCGACCGGGACCCCGCGACGCCCTCGATCCGGCTGTCCACCCCGCTGCGACGATCGCCGCGGCCAGACGCCGCAACCGGCAGCGCAGCCCTCCGGAGCCGTGACCTCGTGTTCTCGTAACCGGAGGCGGCCCCGCTGGACGGCGGGTCCGCCGTCACACCAGAAGGAGGTGACGAACGGCCGCCGGGGTCACGGACGGACGCCCGGTTGTCTCTTCGCCATGAGATTCGGGCCGCCCCTGCTTCCGATGGGAAGCAAGGGCGGCCCGCCGTCGTGAGTGGAGCCTCAGAGCTGCTGGGCTCCGCCGTCGACGAAGATCTCTGCGCCGGTCATGAAGCTGCTCTGGTCTCCGGCCAGGAAGAGGGCGACGTTCGCGATCTCCTCCGGCTGACCCATCCGGCCCATCGGGACGGTGGACGCGAGGGTGTCGAGCAGTGCCTTCGTGTCGTCGGGCGTGGGCGCCAGCCCCTCGACGCCCGGCGTCTGCGTCGGACCGGGGATGACCGTGTTGACGCGGATCTTGCGCCCGACCAGCTCGGCAGCCCACGTCCTTGCGAACGAGCGGATGGCGGCCTTGGACGCAGCGTAGACGCCGAAAGCGGGCGTGCCGGCGGTGGCGGCGGTCGACCCGACGAGCACGATGGCGGCGCCGTCGTTGAGCACCGGCAGGGCCTTCTGGACGGTGAAGAGGGTGCCACCCACGTTGCCGTTGAAGGTGTCTGCGAAGTGCTCCGGCGTGATCGCGCCGAGGGGCGCGAACTCACCGCCACCGGCGTTCGCCATGATCACGTCCAGGCCACCGCCGTGCTCCCGGATGACCTCGACGAGCTGGTCGAGGTCCTCGTGCTTGCTGACGTCGCCGCGCACCGCGGTGACGTTGTCGCCCATCGACGCGGCCGCCGCATCCAGCGCCTCCTGCCGTCGACCCGTGATGAAGACGTGCGCGCCCTCGGCGGCGAACCGGCGGGCCGTGGCCAGGCCGATGCCGGAGGTGGCCCCTGTGACGAGCGCGTTCTTGCCGTTGAGCTGTCCCATGATGATCGTCTCTCCTGTTTGTGTATCGATTGGTACAGAAAGAACCTACGCCGGTCCGTTGCGTTTGGCAAATCTGTACCGATCGGTTGCAAACTGGTAGGGTGGCGCGCGGAAGGGGTGAGGTCCTTGAGTCCACGAGGCAGGCCCAGAGGGTTCGATGCCGACAGCGCGCTCGACGCGGCGGTCGAGGTGTTCTGGCGCCACGGCTACGAGGGGGCGTCGCTCGACGACCTCACTCGTGCGATGGGGATCAACCGGCCGAGCATGTATGCCGCGTTCGGCAACAAGGAGCAGCTGTTCCGCGCGGCGGTGGCGCGCTACGCCGAGGTCGACATGGCGTACGCGCGAGAGGCGCTTGCTGAGGAGACTGCGGCCGAGGTCGCGGCCTCGCTCCTGCGGCGGAACGTGGAGTCCGTCACCCGTCCCGGCCGGCCGCCCGGGTGCCTCACCGTGCAGGGAGGAACGGCCTGCGGCGCCGACAACGAGGCCGTCGCCGAGTTCCTCGCGGCCAGTCGGCTCGCGGGTGAGCGGCAGCTCGCAGAGCGGTTTGCGCGTGCGGTCACCGACGGGGACCTGCCGGCCGACGCCGACCCCGACGCGCTGGCTCGGTTCGTCATGATGGTGGCGGAGGGCAACGCGGTCCACGCGGCGGCCGGGGTGGGACCGGAGCAGCTCCTGGCTGCGACCGAGATCGCCCTGTCAGCCTTCGTCGCGCGCGACGCCGGCGCCCGCACCTGACCATCGTGGCGTCTGGTCACGCAGGTGGTCGAAGGGGCTCGACGACACCCGAGGCGACTGGGGCGTCTCATCTGTTGTGCTGACAGCAGCCCGGGTCGGGGAGACACTCGGAGCATGGCTCGCCGCACTCTGCGCTGCGTGATCCTCGGCCACAAGTGGATGTACCAGCGCGCGTCCAGCAAGAGCGTCCGCCGGACCTGTCAACGGTGTCGTGAGTTCGACATCGTCGAGCAGGAGATCGGTCGCGACCCCGCCGACGACAGGTGGAAGCAGGTCGGCGGCGGCACCAGCATGGGCGGCTTCGGCGTGTGACGTCGCCGAAGCGTCGGGTGGTGGCGATGGCCTTTCCCGGCCGGACCCGCTGATCCACGGCTCACTACGGGGCGCGCTGGTCCACTTCGGCACCCCAGCGTCCGAGCGCGACGATCGCCTCTCGCAGTGCGAGCCCGCGCTCGGTCAGCGCGTACGCACGTGTGTTGTGCCGAAGAGGAAGTCGGGACAGCACGCCGGCCGCTTCGAGCTCGCGCAGGCGAGTTGCGAGCATGTTCGTCGGCGCTCCGAGGTCGCGCTGCAGGTCGCCGTAGCGCTGCGGCCCTTCGAGCAGGCGTTCCACGATGAGTAGGGCCCACCGGCTGCCGACGATCTCGAGTGCCGCGGCGAGGTCGGTCACTCGCTCGGATCGGTGTTCGGCTTCATCCAGAACGGCGAGTAGTGGTAGCCGTCGAGGTCATCGAACTGGCGCTGGTACATGAAGGGGTAGTCGTCGGTGTCGCCGATCCGTCCGCCCGCGGCGCCGGCTCGCTCGAGGAGCTCGTCGACTGCCTCGCGGCTGCCGAGGTCGAAGGAAACCGTGACCTTCGACGGGGTGTCAGGTCCGCCGACCAGGTCCTCGACGCCTCCGACGTTCGCGTACATCTCGCGGCTGCCGAGCATGACGTACTGCTCAGGCGCGATCGCGAAGCACGACACGTTGTGATCGGACATCTCGGTGTTGAGGGTCCAACCAAGGGCTGTGTAGAAGTCGGTCGCGCGCTCGACGCTTTCGACCGGGCAGGTGATGAAGAGGCTCATGTCGGCATACTTGCAAAATGCAAGTGAGCCCGTCAAGGCCCACCAACAGCAGAGAGACCGGACGAAAAGCGTGTCCGGTCTCTCTGCCGTCGGTGGAGCTGAGGGGACTCGAACCCCGGACCTTCTCATTGCGAACAGGTGCAGGGTCGTTGTCGTGCTCGTCCTGGTGCGGTGCATGCGTTTTCTCGGCGCCCTTGGCGGGTGGGCGTTTTGGGGTGCGGGGGACACCGGGGGGACACGACTCGAGCACGCGAGTTTGCGCAGTGACGGGAAGGCTTCGCGCTGGGTGGCGCCGCCCAGAAGGCGCTTGCTTGACTCCCGCGCGGGCTGTAGTGGGCAAGTCGCGCTCGGGTCCCCGCGCTTTTCTGCGCCGGAGGCGCAGCTTGAGGCCGGATGTTGCGGGGCGACGAACGTGGCTGTGGCCGGTAGGCGGTCCGCACTGTCAGCGTCGGGTGAAAACTGACCCCTGATCGACGGGTGAAAACGGACCCCTTCCGTGAGCCTGTGGAGGGTGATCAGCGTGGAGGACTGGGCGGAGATTCGGCGGTTGCACCGGTCGAGCAGATGCCGATCAAGGCGATCGCTCGGCGGCTGAGGATCTCGAGGAACGCGGTGCGGCGGGCGTTGGCTAGGGACAGCCCGCCCCGGTACGAGCGGCCTGCCAAGGGCTCGTGCGTGGACCTGGTGGAGTCAGAGGTCATCGAGCTGTTGCAGGCGTGTCCGACGATGCCGGCCACGGTCATCGCGGAGCGGATCGGGTGGCAGCGGTCGCTGACGGTGCTCAAGGACCGGGTGCGGCAGCTGCGGCCGTTGTACCTGCCGCCGGACCCAGCGACGCGGACGGCGTATGTCGCTGGGGAGCGGGTGCAATGCGACCTGTGGTTCCCGCCGGTCGATGTCCCGCTCGGGTTCGGGCAGGTCGGGCGCCCGCCGGTGCTGGTGATGGCGGCGGGCTACTCCCGGATGCTGTTCGCGGTGATGATCGCCTCGCGTCAGGCGGCCGACCTGATCGCGGGGCACTGGCTGTTGCTCAGTGAGCACCTGCAGGCGGTGCCGCGGGAGCTGGTGTGGGACAACGAGTCCGCGGTCGGGTCCTGGCGTGCCGGCACGCCCCGGCTGACCGAGGAGTTCGAGGCCTTCCGCGGCATCCTGGGCTGCGGCGTGCACCAGTGCCGTCCGCGCGACCCGGAGGCCAAGGGCATCGTCGAGCGGGCCAACCAGTACCTGGAGACCTCGTTCCTGCCCGGGCGCACGTTCACCGGCCCGCGCGACTTCAACGACCAGCTGCACGCGTGGCTGCCGGTCGCGAACACCCGGATCGTGCGCCGGATCGGGTGCGCCCCCACGGCACGGTGGCACACCGACCAGGTCGCGATGCTGTCCCTGCCCCCGGTGGCGCCGATGCTGGGATGGCGCCATCAGCTCCGGTTGGGCCGGGACCACTACGTGCGTTTCGCCGGCAACGACTACTCGGTGGACCCGGTCGCCGTCGGCCGCACCGTTCAGGTCGTCGCCGGCCTGGACACGGTGACCGTCACCCTCGCCGGGCGCCCGGTCGCCGCGCACGAGCGGTGCTGGGCCACGCACCAGACGATCACCGACCCGGACCACCACGCCGCCGCACTGGTGATGGCCCGGGCCGTCGCGCGTCGACCGACCCCGCCGGCGCAGGAGAGCGTCGAGCAGCGGGACCTGTCCGTGTACGACACCGCCTTCGGGATCAGCGACGGATACGAGGACAGCACGCCAGCCAGCCTCGCAACCATCGACGGGACCATCGACGGGCAGGTGGCCTGATGCCGCCGGCCAAGACCTCCCGGACCGCGCGCGACGTGGAAGCCGAGCTGGCGTTCCTGACCCGCGCGTTGAAGGCGCCGTCGCTGCGCGAGGCCATCCCGCGGCTCGCCGACCGGGCCCGAACCGACGCGTGGACCTTCGAGGAGTTCCTCGCCGCATGCCTGCAACGCGAGGTCGCCGCCCGCGAGTCCCACGGCGGCGAGGGACGGATCCGCGCCGCCCGGTTCCCCGCCCGGAAAGCCTTGGAGGAGTTCGACTTCGACCACGCCCGCGGCCTGTCCCGGGACGTCATCGCACACCTGGGCACCCTCGACTTCGTCACCGCCAAAGAGAACATCGTCTTCCTCGGCCCGCCCGGCACCGGCAAAACCCACCTCGCCACCGGCATCGCGATGCGCGCCTGCCAAGCCGGGCACCGGGTCTTGTTCGCGACCGCGTCCGAATGGGTCGACCGGCTCGCCGGAGCCCACCACGACGGCCGGCTGCAGGACGAGCTACGACGCCTCGGCCGCTACCCGCTGCTCGTCGTCGACGAGGTCGGCTACATCCCCTTCGAGCCCGAGGCCGCGAACCTGTTCTTCCAGCTCGTGTCCTCCCGCTACGAACGAGCCTCGCTGATCGTCACCAGCAACAAGCCCTTCGGCCGGTGGGGCGAGGTCTTCGGCGACGACGTCGTGGCCGCCGCGATGATCGACCGGCTCGTCCACCACGCCGACGTCGTCAACCTCAAAGGCGACTCCTACAGGCTCAAGAACCGCGACCTCGGCCGCGTCCCCACACCCCTGGGAGCCGAGGAGTGACCATGACCAAACAACCAGAGGAGGGGTCCGTTTTCACCCGTCGCGAAGGGGTCCGATTTCAGCCGCCGTTGACACGCACTCGCACGTTTCGCCGCGGAAGCGTCGCACGAGAGTTTGCAACAGGTCCGCGCGATCGTTCTTCTGCTCCCAGCTGGGTGGCCTGCACGTCCATGCTGCCTGGAGGTTCCGGCGCCCCAATCTCCTTGAAAGCCTTGACACCCAACTGCGCATACTCGATTATCGATAATCAGTTGGCCGCCCAACGTGGAGCGCCCGGGTCAAGGAGGACCTCATGAGTACTGCGATCGCCACCTTCTTCGGGGATGACGAGTTCCCCGTCACCTTCGAGGACGGGCAGCGCGAGCTGCTCTGGGTGCACGACGACTTGCACATCCCCAACCCGGTGTCGCCCATGTACGCGGACATCGGCGGCTGGTGGCTCAAGTGCGACTACATGTTCCGCCGCTTCGGCACGCCGTTCGCATCCGACTGGATCTCCAAGGTCATCAACGGCTACGTGTACACCGCAGCCATCCCGGCAGAGACCGGCCTCAAGGCCGAGGCGTCCGAGTACGGCGCCCGGTACACGCCGCGGACGCCGCTGGACGAGAAGTACGCCGCCGAGATCGGTGGCTACCTCGGCTGGACCCTTCCGACGTACGCCGAGAACTTCCTCGGCTGGTGGCGCGACCGCCTCGTCCCCGAGATCAAGCGCAACTTCGAGCGCCTCGACACCTACGACTACAACGCCGCAGAGCTCGTCGACCTCGCGATCCTGCTCGAGGACGCCATCGACATCCACGACCGCCACTGGTCGATCCACTGGGTCCTCAACTTCAGCCAGTTCTCCTCCACCCTCAACCTCAACACGGTCATCGCCGAGGCCAAGGGCGAGGGCGACCACTCTGCGCTGATGGGCCGGCTGCAGTCCTCCACCGAGAACCGCAACTGGGACTCCATCGAGGAGCTGTGGAAGATCAAGGAGCAGGTGAAGAAGGACAGCGGCGCCATCGCCGAGGCCTTCACCCAAGGCACGACCGGCGCCGACGTCATCAAGGCGCTGCAGACCACCCCGGAGGGCAAGGACTTCCTCGCCACCGTCATCGAGGGCTACCAGGCCGAGTACGGCTTCAAGTCGATGTGGGCCCACGAGTTCTCCTTCCGCACCTGGCGCGAGGACCCGACCCCCGTCGTCGAGGCGGTCCGCGGCTACCTCGAGGCCGACTACGACTACCCGGCCGAGATCGCCGCCGTCGCCAAGGACCTCGAGGCCGCCAAGACCGAGTGCCTCGAGGGCGTCACCGGTGAAATCCGCGACCGCCTTGAGGCCGCGCTCAACTTGAGCCTGCGGATGAACCCACTCACCCCGGACCACCACTTCTACATCGACCAGGGCACCAACGCCCGGGTGCGCCTCGTGCTCATCGCCATCGGCCGCAAGCTCGTCGAGGACGGCAAGATCGGCGACCCCGAGGACGTCATGTACCTCAAGTACAACGAGCTGCGCACCCTCATGGCCGGGTCCAACTCCTTCGACGCCGAGGACCTCATCGGTGACCGCCGCGACGAGCGCGAGGCCGCCTACGAGCTGCGACCGCGTGACTGGGTGGGCACCGCCACGGAGGAGAACCTCGCCTTCCCGTACCTGTCCCTGTGGGCCTTCCCGGAGAAGGTGTACCGCGAGCCGTCGACTGTCGAGGGAGAGATCCACGGCCTCGGTGCTTCCACCGGTGTCGTCGAGGGCAAGGCCCGCCTCGTCCTGTCGCCGGAGCAGTTCTCCCAGGTCGAGCGCGACGAGATCGTCGTGTGCCGCATGACCAGCCCGGCCTGGGTGGTGCTCTTCACGAAGATCGCCGGCCTGGTCACGGACGCCGGTGGCATGGCCTCGCACCCGGCCGTCGTCTCCCGCGAGTTCGGCATCCCGGCCGTCGTCGGCACCTCGGACGCCACCCGGCAGATCAAGACCGGCGACCGTGTCCGCGTCAACGGCGCCACCGGCGTCGTCGAGGTGCTCTCGTGACGCTGTCGCGATCCGTTCTGCGCGAGCAGATCAAGGAAGTCATCATCCAGCGCATCCTGGACGGCACGTATGCCCCGGGCGACCGCGTCGTCGAGCTGGCGCTCGTGCAGGAACTCGGCGTCAGCCAGGCCCCTGTACGGGAGGCCCTACGCGACCTGGAGGCCATGCGGTTCATCGAGTCCGAGCCCTACCGTGGCGCACGTGTCCGCCAAGTCACCCACAAGGAGCTGACCGAGACCTACCCGGTCCGCGCTGCCCTTGAGGAGCTGGCCGGACACATGGCCGCACCCGGGGTGGACAACAACGTTCTGAGGATGCTGGAGAGCGAAATCCAGAACATGCTCGAGGCTGCCCGCCGTAAGGACCAGCACGGACTGCTGGTGCACGACGCCCGCTTCCACGAGCTCATCGTCGAACAGGCCGGCAACTCCGTCCTGCTCGACTCCTGGTCCGGCCTGCGCATCGAGGCGTACACCCTCGTCTCGGTGGTCAAGTCCAACCTCGACCTGGTCGCGATCGCGAACACCCACCTGCCGATTCTCGACGCCCTCCGCCAGCGTGACGGCGACCTCGCCGGAAAGGTCATGCGGGCACACATCGAACATTTCGGAAACACGCTGTTTGGAGGCGACCCCGATGCCTGAGGCCCCCCCCGTCCTGCCGTTCACCGACGAGCGATGCCGCGACGTCGACCTCACCGGCGGCAAGGGCGCCAGCCTCGCCTCGATGACCGCCAACGGCCTGCCGGTCCCGCCGGGATTCGTCATCACCTCGGCGGCCTTCACCGACGCCGTCGACGGCGAGGCACTCCTGGCTCACCTGAAGAACCGCGACCTCGAGGCCGCCCGCGCCGTCGTCGCCGCGACCCAGCCGCCGCGGGAGCAGATCCGCGAGGCCTACGAGCAGCTCCCAGCCGGCTGCTCCGTCGCGGTCCGGTCCTCGGCCTGCGCCGAGGACAGCAGCGATGCCTCCTACGCCGGCCAGCAGGAGACCTACCTGTTCGTCGAGTCCTTCGACGAGGTCATGGACAAGGTTGTCGAGTGCTGGCTCTCGTTCTTCTCAGAGCGCGCCCTGTTCTACCGCGAGCACAAGGGCGACCTCGACGACATCCAGATGGCTGTCGTCGTCCAGCAGATGGTCGACGCGACCAAGGCCGGCGTCATGTTCACCGTCGACCCGGTCAACCACCGCCGCGACCGCGTCGTCATCGAGGCCGCCTTCGGCATCGGCGAGAACGTCGTCTCCGGCGAAGTCACCCCCGACTACTACACGCTGGACCGCAAGGGTGCCCTGAAGAAGGCCAAGGTCGTCGCCGAGCAGGTCATGGCCGAGAGCGAGCTCGCCGACCTCGTGAAGCTCGGCCTGCACCTCGCCGAGCTCAACGGCGGCCCCCAGGACATCGAGTGGGCCTACGACGACACCGGGCTCTACATGCTGCAGTCCCGACCCGTCACCACCATGTAGCCACGCCGCCCGGTCCGTCCGGTGTGAACACCCCCGTCACACCGGCCGGACCAGGCGTCAGCCGAACCACTGCGCACAAGCACCACATCGAGGAAGGAGCGGCCCGACCATGACATGGATCCAGCCGACCAGCGTGGACGCTGTCGTGCGTGCACGCGCCGAGAACCCCGAGGCCATCATCGTCGCGGGCGGCACCTTCCTCGGCATCCTCGTCCGGGCCGGGATGCTCGAGGCCGACGACTGGATCTCCCTGCAAGACGTGCGCGAGCTGACGCGACTGCAGTCCCCTGGGGACCTGTCCATCGGCGCCATGGTGCGACATCGGCGGCTGGAGCTCGACGAGGACGTCCGCGGGATCTGGCCCGGCATCGCCGCCGCGTTCCGCGCCGTGGCCAGCCCGCGCGTCCGCAACGTCGCCACCGTCGGGGGAGTCCTCGCCGACGCCGACTACGCCTCCGACCCGCCCTCCATGCTCGTCGCCTCGCGCGCCGTCGCGGAGATCGCGAGCGTCCGCGGCAGCCGTCGGGTGCCCATCGAGGAGCTCATCACCGGGCACTACAGCACCTGCCTCGAGGAGGACGAGCTGATCACCCGAGTCATCGTCCCGCGGCCACAAGGGGCCGCCGTCTACCGCAAGCTGCGAACCCGGTCACAAGAGGACCGGCCCTCCTCGTCGGTCGCCGCCGTCGTCCACCAGGGCACGGTTCGAGTCGTGGTCGGAGCCGTGAGCGACCGCCCGCACCACTTCGCCGACCTCTGCGCCACCTGGCGACCCGGCAACGAGGACTCCGCCCGGGAGATCGGCGCCGGGTACGCGGAACGGATCGAGTACATCGACGACAACCGCGGCTCCGCGGCCTACCGGCGACGTGTCGTGGCCGTCGAGGTCCGCCGAGCCCTGATGCAGGTGAGCTCATGAACACCTCGACCGCGCGCGCCCGCCGCGACCAGGACAACAACGAGGGCACGGGTAACGCACGACTGCGACCCGGTGAAACCTCCGCCGTGCAAGGCGTCAACCCGCGCATCACCGCCGGCATCCGCTACGCCGTCGACGGCGGAATCCCGGGCGAGTGGCACCTGCGCATCATCCGCTCCTCGGTGCCCGCGGGCCGGGTCACCGGCTTCCAGACCGCCCTTCTGGACGACGAGATCATCTTCCTGACCCCCGACGACGTGGACGCCGCCGGCCTGCCCGCATTCGGATGCCAGATCGCCGACCAGACCGTCCTGACCCGGGAGCCGAAGTTCGTCGGTGACGCGATTGCCGCCGTCCTTGCCCCCACCCTGGCCGCTGCCCGGATCGCGGCATCGCTCGTCGAGGTCAGCTACGAACGCGCCCCGGCCGTCTTCGACGAGATGGCCGCAATCGCCCCGGACGCGTTGCTCGTCCACCGTTCGCACGCGACCTCCGAGTCGGACTCCGCTTACTTCGACATGCGCCCGCAGGACGGCACCAACGTGTGCCACCGGTTCCGGATCCGCACCGCAGCCCTGCAGGGCCGGCAGGAACCGAACGTCATCACCGAGCTCGACGATTCCGACACGGCCCTGGCCGACGCGTTCGCGCAGGCGGACGTCATCATCGACGAGGTCTTCCACACCCCGGCCGCGGCCCACGTGCCGATGGAACCGCACGCCACCAACGCCCAGTGGGTCGAGGGCCGCCTGGAAGTCGTCACCGGCACCCAGACCCCGTTCAACATGCGCCAGGACCTCGCGCACATCTTCGGGCTGGCTGCCGACGACGTGCGGATCGTCGTTCCCCCGATGGGTGGCGCCTTCGGCGCCAAGACGTTCATCCGCACTGAAGCCATCACCGCCCTCGCCGCACGCGTCAGCGGCCGCCCGGTGCGCTGCGTCCTGGACCGCGACGAGGTGTTCAACGAGGTCACCCGTCACCCCTCGACGGTCCGCATCCGCTTGGGCGCCAAGGCTGACGGCACCTTCGTTGCCAAACGCATCTGGGCGTATGTCAACACGGGCGCCTACGCCGACTGCGGCCCCGGTGTCGCGCAGAAGATGGGCTATGCCGGAGTCGGGCCCTACCGCTTCGAGCACGTCGCCGTCGACTCCTACTGCATCTACACCAACCTGCCACCCGGTGGTGCCTTCCGCGGCTACGGCGCGATGCAGTCCGTCTGGGCCTCCGAGCGTGCCGTCGACCTGCTGGCCGACCGACTCGGCATCGACGCCGTCGAGCTGCGCCGGCAGAACCTGCTGCGCGAGGGCGACACCTTCTGCACCGGCGAGGTGATGCACGACAGTCACTTCGAGGAGCTGCTCGACGACGCCGCCTCGGCCGTCGGCTGGGAAAAGGACGGCGACCGCGCCGGCAAGGGCGTGGCCATCATGCTCAAGGGGATGCAGACGCCCTCGAAGGCGGAGGCACGCATCCAGCTGCTGCCCGACGGACGGTACGAGGTCCAGGCCGGTACCGCCGACATGGGCCAGGGCGCCTCGGAGATGCTGACCCGCCTGGCCGCCGAGTACCTCAAGTGCGACGTCGACCAGATCGTCGTGTGCACCCCGGACACCGACCGCGTCCCCTACGACACCCGCACCACCTCCAGCCGGTCGACCCACATGATGAGCCGGGCACTTGCCGACGCCGCGCAGGACCTGCTCCAGCACGGCACCGTCGGCCACGGGTACGTCTCCAACGACGGCGGACTCGACCCCGAGACCGGCCAGGGCGTCGCCTCCTCTCACTGGCACCAAGGCTCTGCCGCCGCCAGCCTGGACGTCGACGAGGAGACTGGCGTCATCACCCTCCGGACCCTGTACGCCTCCTCCTACGCCGGCAAGGTCGTCAACCCACACGGCGCAGACCTGCAGAACGAGGGGTCGATGATCCTCGGACTCGGCTCAGCGCTCTTCGAGGAGCTCCAGTTCAGCGACGGGCAGATGACCAACCCGAACCTGTCGGACTACAACATCGCCTCCGCCCTCGACGTCGTGTCGATCAGTCACAAGGTCATGCAGATCCCCGGCGCCGAAGTTCACGGCCTCGGCGAGACCGCCGTCCCGCCGGTTCCCCCGGCCATCGGCAACGCCGTCGCGTCCTTCGGGTACCACGTGACCCGGCTGCCCATGACACCCGAACGCGTCCTGGCCGCGGCCCCCAGCCACGAGCAGGCCAGTCCCCCGGTCGGCCACATCCAAGGAGAGGAGGGCGCATGAACCTCGCCCTACGCGTCAACGGACGCACCATCCACGCTGACGTCGAGCCCGAGACCATGCTCGTCGACGTCCTTCGCGAGCACGCCGGCCTGACCGGCCCGCGCGTCACCTGCGGCGTCGGCCTCTGCGGCACCTGCACCGTCCTGATGGACGAGCAGCCCGTGTCCGCGTGCATCCTCATGGCCCCGCTCGCGCAGGGCAAGGAGATCACCACCATCGAGGGCATTCCCGAGGACGACGCGGTCGTCCGCTGCTTCGACCGCCATCACGCCTTCCAGTGCGGCTTCTGCATCCCCGGGATGGTGCTGACCGGACGGGCGATGGTGGCCGAAGGCCATGCCGCAGACCGCGAGGAGATCCGTGAGGGGCTCGGGGGCAACCTGTGCCGCTGCGGCTGCTACCTGAAGATCATCGACGCCATCGAGGAGGCCGCCCAGTGAAGTACGTGACCTACGCCCCCAGCGCCGACACCGCGGCACCGACCGGCCGAGTCGCCTACCTCGACGGTGAAGACGTCATCGACGTCGGCTTCGACGGCGACATGGTCGCCTTCATCGAGGCCGGCGCGCCCCATGGCACGACCACGCTGGCAGGCCGAGCAGATTCCGTGCGACTGCTCGCCCCGCTGCGTCCGCGGACGATCCGCGACTTCTTGGCCTTCGAGGGCCACCTCAAGAGCGCCTTCGCCCGCCTCGGCAAAGCGATCCCGGACGAGTGGTACTCCGTGCCCGCCTACTACAAAGGCCTGCCCGACACCGTCATCGGCCCGGGCGATGAGATCCCATGGCCCGCGTACACCGACAAGCTCGACCACGAGCTCGAGCTCGCCGCGATCATCGGGCGCCGCGGCAAGGACATCACCGAGGCCAACGCCCTGGAGCACGTCTTCGGGTACACGATCTGGAACGACATGTCCGCCAGGGACACCCAGACCCGCGAGCTGCCGGTCGGCATGGGCCCGTGCAAGGCCAAGGACTGGGACGGCTCCAACGTCCTTGGGCCGTGCATCGTCACCGCTGACGAGATCGACCCGCACGACGTCGACCTGGAGGTGCGGGTCAACGGCGAGCGGTGGGGCGGGGACAACACCGCGGCCATGCACCACTCGTTCGAGTCGATGATCGCCTACGCGTCCCAGGGACTGACCCTGCGAGCCGGGGAGCTCCTCGGCTCCGGGACCGCCACCGGTGGCTCGGGACTCGAGCTGGACCGCTGGCTGCGACCCGGCGACCTCATCGAGATGGAAGCCAGCGGCATCGGCGTCCTGATCAACACCGTGGGCCCACGGCCGGACTGAGCAGGCCCGCCCCCAGAAACCGCACCACCGGACAGACCCCAAGAAAAGCAAGGAGAAGTTCATGGCATTCGTCGTGGCAGCAACGTGGTTGGCCAAGGAAGGCGAGGAGAAGCGGGTCGAGGAGACCATCGTCAAGATGACCCCGCTCTCGCGCGCCGAGGAGGGCAACCTCTTCTACCAGGCCCAGGTCAACCCCGAGGACCCCCGCACGTTCTTCCTCTACGAGCAGTACGTCGACGAGGCCGCCTACGAGGCCCACAAGGCGACCCCGCACTTCCAGGAGAACGTCTTCGGCTACATCATCGAGTACCTCGAGGAGCGCTCGGTGAAGACCTACACGACCATCGACGCCTGACCGTCTGACCCATGCCAGACACGACAGTCCTGCTCCTGCGTCACGGAGAGGTGGCCTCGCACCGCGGCGACGTCCCCGTGACGCGGGACGGGCTGCTGCACGCTGAACGCGTCGGCAGCGCCCTCGCTGACCGCTTTGGGCAACCCATCACCCTGCTCTACGGCGGGACCCGCCGCACCCGCGAGACCGCTGAGGCGATCGGCCGCGGCATAGGGGACCGGTTCCGCGTGAAGGGGCCCGTGGACAACTTCGCCCTCAGGAACCCGGACATGTACGCCGCCGGCTCGCGCGTCAACATGGTCAGCTCCGCCGAGACCCTGGCCGAACAGGTACCCGACATGACGGCCGAGCAGGCCGACGCCAACCCGTGGTGGGCGCACTTCTTTTCCGCGGGCGACCGGATCGGCTGGTGGCTAGCCCAGACGGATCCGCCGGGTGAGACCTCATCTGACCTGGCGATCCGCCTCAGCCGGTTCGTCCTCAGCATCGCCGACCCAGGCCCGCTGGCCGGGCGCCTGATCGTCGGAGTCACACACTCGCCCCTGCTGCGATCTCTGCTACTGGCTCACACGGGCCGCGACCCCGGTGAACCGGGCTACGTCACGGGCGCCCACGTCACCGTGGGCGGCGACCGAACCCTGCACGTCAACGCCATCGACCTGCTCGCCGCAACACGCTGACACCTCCCGCCTCCACCCACCTACCTCTCTCACGCACCCAAGGACCTCGACATGGAACTCGTGCACGACTTCACGGTCCCCGTCCCCGCCGACCAGGCGTTCGCCCTACTGGTCGACGTCCAGAAGATCGCCCCCTGCCTGCCCGGCGCCGCCGTCACATCGGTCGACGGCGACGCCTTCGAGGGTGGCATGAAGATCAAGCTCGGACCGATGTCGATGACCTTCAAGGGCGAGGGCGTCCTGGAGAAGTTCCCCCAGGAGCGACGTGTCGTCCTTCAGGCACAAGGCCGCGACGCCAAGGGCAACGGCGGAGCACAGGCCAGCGTGACCGCGTCGCTGCACGAGCGCGGGGACGCCACGGAGGTGCACGTGATCACCGACCTGAGGGTCAGCGGCAAGGCTGCCCAGTTCGGCGGCGGGGTCATGAAGGACGTCAGCAACCGCATGCTGGGGACCTTCGCCGCCAACCTCGCGCAGCTCATCGCCTCCGGGGCCGCGGTCGCCGACGGTGCACAGCCCGCCCGGGCGGCACAGGCCGCCACGCCCGCCGGGGCCCTGGACGCCGGATCGTCCCCCGGACCGTCCACTGCAGTTGGGGCCCGACAGTCTGCCGCCGCCCCAGCGCCCTTCGTGCCCGCCGGCGACGACGGGCTCGACGCGATGTCCCTGCTTCTCGGATCGAGCGCAGCCAAGGCCGTCCTCGTCCCGACCGGAGCCGCCCTGGTGGGCGTGGTCATCGGCTACCTGTACGGCAAGAACCGCACGCTGGAAAGGATCGTTCGTCGTGTCCTCTGACCCGATCATCACCATCAACCCGGCCACCGGGGAACCGCTGGAGCAGTTCACCCCGATGACGGCCGCCGACCTGGACGCCGTCGTCGCCGCGGTCGCGAACGCGCAGCAGCCGTGGGCAGCCACGCAGGTGTACGCGCGCGCCGGCCTCCTGCGGGCGGTCGCCGAGCAGCTGCGCGGCCAAGCCGACGAGCTCGCCCTGCTGGCCACCCGCGAGATGGGCAAGCCGATCACCGAGGCGCGAGCCGAGGTCGAGAAGTGCGCCTGGGTCTGCGACTACTACGCCGACACCGCCCCCCTCGTGCTCGCCGACGAGGAGGTGCAGGCGGCCGGGTCGCGCAGCCTGATCCGGCACGAGCCGCTCGGGGTAGTGCTGGCGATCATGCCGTGGAACTTCCCGTTCTGGCAGGTGTTCCGGTTCGCGGCCCCGACCCTGATGGCCGGCAACACCGCTCTGCTCAAGCACTCCCCGAACGTGACCGGCACCGCGTTGGCCATCGAGGCGTTGCTGGTCAAGGCCGGCATCCCCAACGACGTCTTCCGGACCCTGGTCATCGCCGAGCCGGAGGTGCCCACCGCAGTTGCCGATCTCATCGCAGACGACCGCGTGGCCGCGGTGACGTTGACCGGTAGCAACCGCGCCGGTGCGCACGTCGCGGCCGCCGCCGGGCAGGCCGCGAAGAAGAGCGTTCTCGAGCTGGGCGGCTCGGACCCGTTCGTCGTGCTGGCCGACGCCGACCTCGACGAGGTGGTGCCCAAGGCCGTCTCGGCCCGGTTCCTCAACACCGGCCAGTCGTGCCTATGCGCGAAACGGTTCATCGTCCACGAGTCGCTCGTCGAGGAATTCGGGCGCCGGTTCGCCGAGGCCGTCTCGCAGCTGCATATCGGTGACCCGACCGAGGAAGGTACCCGTATCGGCCCGCTGGCCCGACCCGACCTGGTGGACAACTTGGACCGGCAGATCGCGGGCTCGGTCGAGGCCGGAGCCACAGTCCTGACGGGCGGCGTCCGGCTGGAGCACGGCGCGTCGTGGTACGCCCCGACGGTCCTGACCGCGGTGACACCGACCATGCCCGTCATGGCGGAGGAGACGTTCGGGCCCGCAGCCGCCGTCATCGGCTTCGGCTCGGACGAGGAGGCGATCGAACTGGCGAACGCGACCCCGTACGGGCTCGGGGCCAGTGTCTGGTCGGCCGACACGGACAGGGCCCTGGCGGTGGGTGGGCGCATCCAGTCCGGGGCGCTGTTCGTCAACGCGGTCACCGCCTCCGACCCGCGGCTGCCGTTCGGCGGCGTCAAGCAGTCCGGGTATGGGCGTGAGCTCGGCGTGGCCGGCGCCCTCGAGTTCACCAACACCCGCACCGTGGTCATCGGCTGACCCGAGGCCCCACGAAACCAAGGAACGAAACGATGCAGAAGGTCACCCCGAACGTCTTCACCGACACCACGCTGCGCGGCTGCAACCCGAGCATGGTCGCCACCAGCGACGGCGTCGTCATCATCGACACGCCGCAGTTGCCCACCCGCGCCGTCGTCATGCGGCAGGAGGCCGAGGCCCTCGGGCCCATCCGGTACGTCATCAACACCGAGCACCACGTGGACCACATCTTCGGCAACTTCTACTTCCGCGGTGCCGGCCCGATCGTGCACCACCAGGGGGTCGCCGACAACTTCATGGAGGTCACCCCGAGCCTCGACTCGTTCGACTACGCGCACGAGGCGATCCCGTCAGACGACCCCGAGGGCGAGGCGATCTTCCCGGACCGCGAAACCTACTTCGCAGACCCCGGCCGCGCCGACATCGTCTTCACCGGCGACCTGACGATCAGCCTCGGCTCGCACAACTTCGAGCTGATCCACACCCCCGGCCACACGCCCGGGCAGATCGCCGTCCATGTCCCGCAGGAACGAGTCGTCTTCACCGGCGACACGATCTTCTCCGAATGCCAGACCTGGCTCATGGGCTCCAACGTCACGCAATGGCTCGCGGCCCTGGATCGCATCTCCCAGCTCGACGTCGACTGGGTCATCCCGGGGCACGGCCCCGTCGTGACTTCTGCCTACCTGGCGCGGCAGCGGGCCAACCTCGTCGACTGGGTGCAGGCCGTCGCCGACGCCGTAGCGAACGGATGGAGCCGTGAGGAGACCGTGGCGAAGGTCAACTTCGCCGAGCGGTACCCGGTCGATGTGGGTCAGGGCTACATGATGGACCACATCCAGACGCTCAACGCCGGGTCCATCTGGGACAAGCTCACGGCCGGCCGGCCGGCTTGACGGGATCAGAGACGGATGAGACTTCTCCTGATGGGTCCTCCTGGCGCCGGCAAGGGCACGCAGGCGACTCGGTTGGCCGACGCGCTCAGCGTCCCGGCGATCTCCACGGGTGACATCTTCAGGTCAAATGTCGCGGCAGGGACACCGCTGGGGGTGCAAGCCCAGCGGTACATGAACGCGGGTGAATACGTGCCCGACTCCGTCACCGACGCCATGCTCGAGGCACGCCTCGACGAGCCGGAAGCCGCCAACGGGTGGCTTCTGGACGGCTACCCCCGAACTGTCGGCCAAGTAGCCGCGCTCGAGGCTGTCCTCGAGGCCCGCAGCCATCGCCTGAACGCCGTGCTCGTGCTCACCGTCGACGAGGAAGAACTGGTTCAGCGCCTCGCCAAGCGGGCGTTGACCGAGGGCCGCGCCGATGACACCGAGGAGGTCATCCGTCGTCGTCAGGAGGTCTACCGGGCGCAGACCGCACCCCTGCTGGAGTCCTACGAGAAGCGCGGCCTCTTGACCACCGTGCCCGGGTCCGGGCCCGTCGCGAAGGTCACGGAGAGCCTGTTCGAAGCGCTTTCCCTCAGCGCAACCCGTCAACCCTGATCAAGACCGGCCAAAGCGGGCCACCCGCTCTCGGCTCTCGGTCACGCGGTCTTTCGTCCCGTATTCAGACACTGCGTCTTAGCCGTAGGCCTCTTGCGGGCCGTGGCCGCCGGATCCACGACCTGCGCCACACCGCTGCGTGCCTCTGGCTGGCCCGCGGCGTGGACCCCGGGACGGTTCAGGCGTGGATGGGACACGAGTCCATCGGCACCACGAACCGCTACCTGCACCACCTCGGAACAGGCGCCGATCTGGCCGGTCTGGCGAGGCTGAATGTGGCCCCGGGGGACACCGGGGGGACACATCGGCGGGAGACGGGCGGATGACAAAGAGAGAACCCCGCCCCCTCCTGCGTGTTTCCGCAGGTGGGACGGGGTTTCTCATCGGTGGAGCTGAGGGGACTCCGCCGTCCTCGCTTCGCTGCGGCGGCTCCTCGAATCACCGAGTCCTAGAAACGGCAGAGAGACCGGACGAAAAGCGTGTCCGGTCTCTCTGCCGTTGGTGGAGCTGAGGGGATTCGAACCCCTGACCTTCTCATTGCGAACGAGACGCGCTACCAACTGCGCCACAGCCCCAGGTGCGGAAGAAAAGATAACACCACGCCGACCGGCACACCGAATCGGACCGCCGCTCGCGGGACGCCGCGCCAGAGGGCGACGCGGCGTCCCGGCTCACGGCCGGAACGTGAGCACGACTGCCGCCCACCTGCCCGCCGTCGTGCCGTCAGCACGGAAGGCCCCGGTCGAGGTCGGCAGCTGGTAGGCGCGGCCGAGGTTGGTGCTCCCCGTGGCCATCGGTGTCAGCCCCGTCCAGGCCGACGTCCACGTCGGGTTGCTCGACGAGGTGAACGCGGCCACGGCCCCGAACACGACCTCACGGGCATCGCTCGTCGTCTGGGTCAGCCCGGACGAGAAGGACGAGCCGGTCCCCGTCGCCGACGCCACCCGGTCGAGCCGGCTGACGCCCCGCAGGTCGTCCGCGACCATCCGGGAGGTCGCCGCCTTCGGGAAGGTCGCCGTGATCCTCGCGCCGGCTGCGAGCGGGTTGGTCGCCGTCGCGGTGAGGACGACGAGGCGCCCGGACGACGCGGACACGGTGCGTGCGACGGCATACGTGTTACCCGCGGTGTCGGTGACGGTGATGGCGCCGTTGGAGTTGCTCACCACCTGCACGGTGACGACGACGAGGTCGTTCTTCTGGACGTTCACACCCGGTCCGAGGGTGAGGGCCGCACCGGTCGCGGACGAGGCCGACGCCGCCGTCCCCAGCGTGCCCACGTAGGCGGGTGGAGGTGCGGTGACGGTCACGCTGCGCTGCGCGGTGCCGGTGAGGCCGGACGCGTTCGTCACCGTCACGGTCACCGTGTAGCTACCGGCGACCGCGTAGGTGTGGGTGGCCGTCGAGGTCGTCGAGGCGGCCGTGGTCGCGCCGTCGCCCCAGGCGAACCCGTAGGTGAGGGCCTGCCCCTGCGGGTCGGTCGAGGGCGACGCGTCGGCGGTCACGTCCAGCGGCGCGGTGCCGGTCGACGGGCTGACCGAGAGCGACGCCGTGGGGGGTAGGACGGGATCCGACACCACGACCGACCGTTGTGCCGTCGAGCTCGCGCCGGAGGTGTTCGCCACCGTCACGGTGACCGTGTAGGCGCCGGGCGTCGAGTACGTGTGGCTGCTGGTGGGAGCCGTCGATGCGGGGACCGTCACGCCGTCACCGAAGTCGAAGGCGTACGAAAGGGTCTGCCCTTGCGGGTCCGTCGACCCCGACGCGTCGGCGGTCACCGCGAGCGGCGCGGGGCCGCTCCTGGGAGTGACGGCGAGTGCGGCGACGGGCGGCTGCGCCGGTGGCGGGGGCGACGTGACGGACACGGTTCGCGCGGCGCTGTCGCTGAGCCCGGCCGCGTTGGTGACGGTGACGGTGACCGTGTAGCTGCCGGCGGACGTGTAGGTGTGGTCCGCCGTCGCGGTGGCGGATGCCGCCACGGTGGTCCCGTCACCGAAGTCGAACGCGTACGAGAGTGCTTGTCCCTGCGGGTCGCTCGATGCCGACGCGTCGGCTGTGAGGGCCAGTGGTGCGTCACCGCTCGCCGGGGTCACCGTCAGTGAGGCGCTCGGCGGCTGGACGACCGGCGGCGCGGTGACCGTCTCGGTGACGGTGGTCGTGGTGCTCAGCCCGCTCGTGTTCCGGACCGTGGCCTTCGCCGTGAACGTACCGACAGCGGTGTAGACGTGCGAGGCGGTCGGCGAGGACTGCGCGGCCACGGTCGCGCCGTCACCGAAGTCGAACGCGTACGTCAGCGTCTGGCCCTGCGGGTCGCTCGACGCCGAGGCGTCGGCCGTGACAGAGAGCGGAGCGGTCCCGTTGCTCGGCGTCAGGACGAGGCTCGCCGTCGGCGGCTGGACGGGCGGCGGAGGCGCGGCCACGGCCACCGAGCGGCTCGCTGTCCCCGTGAGGCCGGAGGTGTTCCGGGCCGTCACGATCACGGTGTAGGTGCCGGCGGTGTCGTAGGTGTGGCTCGCGACGGCGGCGGACTGCCCGGCCACGGTCGTGCCGTCACCGAAGTCGAACGCGTACGTCATCGGCTGGCCCTGCGGATCCGTGGTGGCCGACGCGTCGGCGCTCACGAGCAACGGGGCGGTGCCGCTCGCCGGCGTGACGCTCAGCGCCGCGACCGGCGGCTGTGCCGGAGGCGGAACGTCGGGCTGGAACTCGTAGGCCCCCAGGTCGTCGTACAGGCGCGGTCCGGCCGCGAACGTGTTGGCCACGTTCGGGTCGCGTACGCGTGGGGCGCCGACGATGTCGGCCGCCTGCTCGCCGGGCACGCCGCTGTCGCCACGGTCGATGGCGGGCGAACCCTCGCGCAGGGTGAGGTCCCACGAGCCCGGGTCGGTGAACCGCGCGTCGGCCTGGACGCCCGCGGCCTCCTGGCCGGAGGCGGTGCGCATGGCGGCGAGGCTCGTGAAGGTCGTGCCCCACGCGTACATGACGCCGGTCTTGCTGAGGTGCACGAGGTTGTGGTCGACCAGCGTGCTGTTCTGCGCGCCGTCCCACACGCCGATGTTGCCGGCACGGCGCGCACAGCTGATGCCGGCGTACGCGGGGTAGACGGCGTTGTCGACGGCGATGTTGTTGGCGATCCGGTAGGTGCCCGACGTGGACCCCTCGAGGTTGATGCCGCTCGTGCAGTTCCGGAAGACCGTGTTGCCGACGATGGTGCCGCCGGTGACGTTGAGGTTGTCGATGCCGTGGTCGCCGTTGTTGTAGGTGACGTTGAGGGTGACGAGGTTGTTGTTGGCGCCCGTGTAGAGCTGGATCCCGCTGTCCTCGTTGTCGTGGGTGACGTTGCCGATGATGGTGTTGCCGGGACTCGTCACGTTGATGCCGTTGGCGTTGCGCTGCCAGCCCTGGGCGTTGAAGCTCGACTGGTTGTTGGTCACGGTGTTGCCGGTGGAGGTCGTCGTGACGTAGATGCCGGTGTCGCTGTTGTGGTTGGTGTTGTTGTCGGCGACGAGCGAGCTGTTCGTCGTGCGGATGCTGATGCCGGGAGCCGTGGCGCTCTGGGCCTGACGACCCGCGTTGGTCACGGTGTTCCCGCGGACGGTGATGTGGTCGCTCTTCGTGACGTAGATGCCGTCGCCGGTGGTGCCCGTGAACGTGAGGTTGGACAGGCTGATGAAGCTGCGCGTCGAGATGTAGGCGCCGTTGGTGACGCCGCTCCCGATGACGGGGTGGCGGCCGGGCCAGCTCGTGATGGTGATCGGGGCGCTCGCCGTGCCCGACGCGGACGGTTTGATCGTCTCGGCGTACGTGCCGTCGCCGATGTAGAGGGCGTTGCCGGCCTGGAGACGGCTGACGCCCTTGGTCACGGTGCAGAACGGCGCGCTCGCCGTTCCGTTGCCGGCGTCACTGCACACCGGGCTCGTCCGGTCGACGTAGTAGTCGGTCGCGACCGGGATCACCGGCGGCGTGCCGATGACGTACTCGTCGATGACGCTGCCCGCCGTGCATGTGATGTCGTCGCGCGACGCGGCCTCGTCGCACACCGCCTGCAGCTTGAGTCCGGTGCTGCCGACGTCGACCCGCATGTGCGACAGGTGGAAGGTGCGGAAGGCAGTGCGCGCGTCGGTGCTCGTCCACGGCGTCTCCGCCGACGACGCCGCCCCGACGGTCACGTGGGTGACGCCCTGGATCGGCTGGAAGCGCTCGTAGTCGTGGGAGTGGCCGTTGATGTTGAGGACGTACTTGCTGTACGTCTGCCCGAACCCGTCGAGGATCGAGGCGATCCCCGTCTCGCCGGGGTGGAAACCGGTGGAGTACGCGGGCCGGTGGCCGTAGGTGACGATGTACTGGATGGTGGGGTCGTCCTGGGCCTGGCGCATGAGTGGGCCGGCCTTGGACTGCCAGTCGCTCCAGGCGCCCGTCCACGGCTCCGGGTAGGCGATGAAGCGGACGGGACCCGCGTCGAACCAGCCCCAGTCGTTGCCGCCGGCGGAGATCGCGGGCGAGCCCGGGGAGGCGGCCGCGTGCGGCATGAGCAGTCGGCCCTTGTAGTTGCGCAGGTCGTCCGAGCCGAGGACGTCGTACTCGTGGTTGCCCCACGCGGGCATGTATGCCGCACGGGTGCTCCAGCGCATGACGTCGTTGAAGTGCTGGTCGACCGCCGAGATCGCCGTCCCGTTGGCATAGGTCAGGTCGCCGACCATGAGGACGAACGACGGGTCGTCGGCGCTGATGTTGTCGAGCGTGGCCCCGAGGTGCGAGAAGTGCGCCGTGTCGCCGACGTCACCGATGGCGTCGAACCGGAAGCTCGAGGTCGACGACGGCGGCGCGTGGAAGGTGTAGTCGGGGCCGCCGCCGACGGAGTAGTGGTACTCCGCACCGGGCACGAGCCCGCCGAGCTCGAGCTGCCAGAAGGGCCCCGGTGAGGACCACGGGGTCCACGCCGGCGCGACGCCGGCGGCCGTCTGGTCGTAGGAGGTCGTCGTGCCCCACCGCACGTCGCTGGCCGTGCCGCGCCAGTCGATGGCGACTGACGTCGGACCGGTGAAGGTGTAGTGCACCTCGTCGGCCGTGGCCACGGCCCAGCCGGGGGGTGCTGCACCCACGAGCAGCGCGAGGGCGGCCATGAGGACGGGCGCCAGCACCCGCGCCGGCCACCGCATCGAGCCGCGGTGCTGGCCTGGAGCACGGGACATCGGCGCAGCCACGTTCATGACCCGACGCTAGGGTCGGCCGTTGAGCCGGTCGACCGCCTGGCGCACGACCCGGTGCTACGTCATCGGCTGTAGCCCTCAGACCCAGCTGGGGAACCACATCCGCGCCTGCCAGTCCGACAGCGGGATGACGTCGGCGACGTAGATCGGGTGGAAGAACGCGAAGAGGCCCATGGTCAGCAGGACGAAGGCCCCCATGACGCCGTAGCCCACTCGGCGACGCGTCAGCGACGACTCCCGGCCGCCGATGACGAGGCCGAGCACGTAGACGCACGCGAGCACCACCCACGGCACGAACGCGACCTCGTAGAACGAGTAGATCGTGCGGTCGCCGAGGAGGAACCACGGCAGGTAGCCGGCGAAGAGACCGCACAAAATCGCGCCCGCCCGCCAGTCGCGACGCAACGCCCACATGAAGAGCAGCACGAAGATCGCGAGGGTCGCGCCCCACCAGATCGACAGGGTGCCGATCGACGTGATCGCCTTGCTGCACTGGTCGACGAGGCAGCCCTCCGCGCCCTTCTTCGGACCCTCGTAGAAGAACGACGTGGGCCGGCCCTGGATGAGCCAGGACCACGGGTTGGTCTGGTACGGGTGCGGGCTGTTGATCGCCTGCGTCGAGGCGTACATCTGCTGGTGGTACGCCCACAGCGACCGCCACCAGTCGGGCAGCCACGGGTGCGTGGTGTCAGGGTTGTTCTGGGCCCACGTGCGGAAGGACCCACCCTTGCTGAGGATCCAGCCCGTCCAGCTCGCCACGTAGGTGACGACGGCGGTGACGACGAGCTGGACGAACGCGTACGGCCCGTCCTTGACGACGGTGCCGACGCTCCAGCCGCGCACGCCGGCGGCCCGGCGGGCGCCGAGGTCCCACAGCACGGTGAGCAGCCCGAAGAAGACGAGGAAGTAGAGGCCCGACCACTTCACCCCGGCGGAGAGCCCGAGCATGATGCCGGCGACCCAGCGCCACGGCCGCCAGCCGAGCCACGGCCCGAGCCACGACGTGGCGGCGCGCGCCCGGTCGCCGACCTTGGCGGCGAGCACCTCGCGCGCCCTGTCGCGGTCGATGAGCAGGGCGCCGAACGCGGCCAGCCCGAAGAACATGACGAAGATGTCGAGCAGCCCGGTGCGGGAGTGGACGAAGTGGTGGCCCTCGAAGGCGAGCAGTGCGGCGGCGACCGTGCCGAGCAGGTCGGAGCGGAAGAGCCGACGTGCGATGCGGCCCAGCATGAAGATCGAGATCGTGCCGGCCATCGCGACCGCGAAGCGCCAGCCGAACGAGTTGAGGATGCCGAACGGCACCTCGCCCCAGCCGATGAGCCACTTGCCGACGGGTGGGTGGACGACGAAGTCGCCCTCGGTGCCGTAGATGAACGGGTCGTTGGCGGTGAAGTGCTGGTCGACCTGCGACGCGTCCTGGAGCACCTGGTCGTTCTTCATCTCGAACCAGTAGAGGACCATCGACCAGCCCTGCTTGACGTAGTACGTCTCGTCGAAGACCAGCTTGTGCGGCGCCCCGAGGTGCCAGAAGCGCATGAAGCCGCCCACGAGCATGAAGAAGAGCGGGCCTGCCCAGCCCAGCCAGGCGAGCCGGCCGGCGGTGCGGCGGGTCAGGCGGAAGTCGTCGGCCGGGTCTCCGAGCAGGCGTGCGCGCACCTGCCTGGCCGAGTTCATGGGCGCCATCGTATGCAGTGCGGCTGGGTGGGGCGCACGGCGCGGCGCGACCGCGCGACCCGTGGGCTAGAACGGTGGTGGTTGCGGTGCAGGTGGATCCGGTGGAGGTCCTTCGCGTGGTGGCGGTGCGGCTGGCTCGCCCCGTGCTGGCTCGCCCCGTGCTGGCTCGCACCGTGCTGGCTCGCACCGTGCTGGCTCGGCCCGTGGTGGCTCGCTGGGTCGCAGGCCGTCGAGCCAGTCCTTGGGGTGGGTGACGTACGTGCGGCCAGCGGCCGTGCGCCAGGTGACGCGGGCCGAGTCGTCTCGGTGTGCCTGCCACCAGCCGGCCGTGCGCACGCGGTGGTGCTGCCGGTGCTTGTCGGTCAAGTTCGTGACGGCGGTGGGGCCCAGGGGCCACGGCACGTCGTGGTCGAGGTCGCACTGCCGCGCTTGGACCGTGCAGCCGGGCCCGCGGCACACGCCGTCGACGGCACGGACGTGTTCGACCATCTCGCGGCTCGGTCGGTAGCCGTTGCGGGAGAGCGCCAGGGCCGCACCCGTGTCGATGTCGGCGAGGAGGGTCTGCCAGACCGAGCCCTCGGCGGTCATCAGCTCTCGAGCCTGGTGAGCGCTGACCCAGCCGTAGCCGGGTAGCTCGCAGGGAGCGTCGTCGAGACCGACCGCGGTCGTGAGCGGCACGACGACGAAGACTCGACCTGACGGGACGGAAGCGGTGCGCGCGAAGCCGTCGTCGTCGGGCCAGCCGTGGATGGCCGCGCCGGTGACGAAGTCGGCCCGCAGCTCGTCGAGCGATCGTGGGTCGCCCTTGGCGCGGGCTGCACGGGCGGCTGCGTCGGCGCGGTCCATGGCTGCCGCGATCTTGTCTGCGTCGTTGACGACGGTGATGCAGCCGGTGCCGTCGTCGAAGACCTGAGCGTGAGCGCCGATGCGCTCGCGGGCCGACCGGCGCCGAGCTCTCTGGTCGTCGTCGGCGGCGAGGACGGCGCGGCGAAGTCGCCGGCGGAAGAGCGCGTTGGGCAGACCCGCGCCGTCGCGGGTCGGGGCGAGAACTGCGCGGGCGATCCCGTCGGCGACATCGTCGTCGAGGGCCCGCGTCTCGCGCACGATCTCGCAGGCGCGCCACAGCGGGGTCGTGCCTGCGCGGACCTGCGCCCGGAGGAACGCCGTGCGCGTGGGCGAACCCGTGGCCAGCTCGAGCCGCAACGCCACGGTGCCCTGAGCGAGCCCGGTCGCGGTCGACACCTCCATCGCGACGGCCTCGGCCGCCGACAGTGGAGTGCGGTCGACCCACGACTGGGAGTGTCGTGCCGACAGCTCGGCGACGGCGACGGCATGCATGCGGGCCAGCGCAGTCAGCTGGTGGTCGTCGACGAGGCCACGGATGCGCTCGCCACCCTCAAACCATTCGAGCTCGGCGTCCATCATCGCCTCGAAGGCGGCAGCGGAGTCGGCGTCGTCGCCGTCGTCGAGGGGCGAGGTCGACGCCTGCTCGGGGACCGCGCCGTGAACCGATGTGGCCGACGGGCCACGCTCACCCACGTCGCGCATCAGGCCGGCGACGACCCTCGCAGCCGACCGCCGACCTTGGGCGGAGAGGCCGCCGGACACGGTGACGACCAGCTCCGGCTCGAGCTGCGACGGCGCGTCGATCGTGAACGGCATGGGACCCCTCCTGTCTCTATTCGAACACATGTTCTGCATATCTGCTTAGGTGAAGTCCGGCATGCCGGTTTCTGGCTTGAGGAGGTCCTTGAGTGGGTGCGGGCTGGTGTCGACGGCCTGCTCGAGCAGCCGGTAGAAGAGCAGCCCGCGGGACTTGGCGTTGCGGCGGTTGAACCGGAACGTGTACTCGTCGAGGTAGTACGGCAGGTGGGCTTCCTCGACGCGGAAGTGCAGGGTGCCGATGAGCCAGCGCTTGAGCAGCGAGGCGACCAGGTGCACGCCGGGCAGCACGCTGGCCTTGTCGATGGCCGTGTAGCCGAGGGTGAACTCATGGCGGTAGCCGAGGTCGGCGAGCCGGCGCAGGGTGCGGGCACCATCGGTGCGGATCGTGGATCCGGGCTCGATGACGGTGGTGGCGAAGTCGACCAGCTGGGTCGTGCCGGGGTGGTCCGCGACGGCGAGCCGGACCCGGCCCAAGCGGCGGGTTTCGTTGTGTTCTATGGCGATCATGACTGCGACCTTGTCGCCGTAGCCGGCGCGGCCGCGGGCGACGCCGCCGATCATGGTCTCGTCGAGCTCGACGATCCCGGACAGCTTGTCGCGCTCGGGGCGGACCATCGCGCGGCGCAGCTTGTGCATCCAGGCCCACGCCGTCTCGTAGGAGCCGAACCCGAGGACCCGCTGCAACCCCAGCGCGGACATTCCGTTCTTCTGCGAGGTCAGGAACCAGATCGCGGCGAACCAGGTCGACAGCGGCGTTCGGGTCCGGTCGAAGATCGTCCCGGCCGTCACCGACGTGCGCCGCCCACACGCGCGGCACATCCACAACCCCGCGCCGGTCCGCCAGTACTCCCGCGCCCCACACTTCGGGCAGACGAACCCATCCGGCCACCGCAGACCCGCGAGGTAGTCCAAGCAGGACTGGTTGTCCGGGAACCACTCCAGCAGCTGCTGGTACGTCGACGAGTAGTCCACGCCCCGAACCGGATTCGCGGTCATCCACAGATTCTACTTCACCCAAGCAGATATGCAGAACACATGTTCGAGTCGAGGTCAAGAGGGACTGCTAGGCAAAGCGCCTCCGGCACAGACGGATTCGTGGGGCGTGGCTCAGATCGAGACGCCGCGGGCCCGCAGCACGGTGTAGCCGACGAAGGCGACGACGTCGAGGATCGAGTGGCAGACGACCAACGGCATGACCCTTCGCGTGCGCACGAAGACGAGGCCGAGCACCAGCCCCATGACGATGTTGCCGGCGAAGCCGCCGAAGCCTTGGTAGAGGTGGTAGGACCCGCGGATCAGGGCCGACACCCCGATGACCAACGGCCACGACCAGCCGGTCTGGCGCCAGCGCGTGAAGAGGTAGCCGACCATGACGACCTCTTCGAGCAGGGCGTTCTGCACGGCTGCGAGGACGAGCACCGGGGCCGACCACCACACCGCCTCGAGGTTTGCCGCCGACACCTGCGTGTTGATGCCGATCGCCTTGGCGAAGAAGTAGAAGCCGAGACCCGGGATGCCGATGAGGGCGGCGAGCCCGGCGCCCCGCGCGAGGTCCCGCGCCGGCTCGCGTCGGTCGAGTCCGACGAAGTGCCCCGCGCGCACGTCGGCCGCCGGCCGGCGCACGTGGTTCAGCAGATAGAGCGCGAGCGCGACGGCGACGAGCGGCAGCACGATCCCGGCGAGCTGGTAGGCGAGGTCGAGCCAGGGGCGCCCGGGCGTCGCCGACTGGTTCATCGCGGTGGTCTGCTGCGACAGCGGCACGGGGCGGGTGAGCTTCTCGATGATGCTGAGGACGGCGTAGACCGCCGAGGAGCCGAGGCTGACCCCGAGCACGAGCAGCGTCTCGCGGCGCAGCCCTCGCTTCACCCCTGCCTCGGTGACCGGGGCGGGGTCGCGCTCGGACGGGGCGAGCAGTCCGGCGAACCGTCCGCGCGGCGCGGGAGCAGTGGTCACCATGACGCCAGCGTAACTTCGCGTCGACCGCCCGCCCTGCGCCGTATGCCGGCCGGCGGGTCACGTCGCACCGCGCCGGCCGCGTGCCCGGAAGGGCCCGTACGCCTGGCTGCCCGGGGCGTAGCGTCGGTGTCAGTGTCAGGGTGACAGCACCGCTCACGCGGTGGTTGGGTCCTGATCATCGGTTGTCTGGC
>NZ_BAAGQU010000014.1:0-6751 GCF_054783315.1 Terrabacter koreensis
TCGGCGATGACCGTGCCGGGCATGTCCGGATGCTCGATCAGCAACTGCCTCACCAACGGCTCGGACGGTGTGAACGCCGTCGATACGGCCGGCCGCTCGTACTTCGGTGGCCGGTCCGACGCCACGGCCCGCGCCACCGTCGCCCGACCAATCCCCAGGTCCCGCGCGACCTGACGCTGCGGCACACCATCGGCGACCAGCCGCCGGATCAGAGCCCAATCCTCCACTGAGATCACCCATCCAATCTGTCTGGGTGGCCTCGTTTTCGACCGTCGCTATGGCCTCATTTTCGAGCGTCGTCGACAGATGCGGCGGTCGCTGGCAGCCAGCGTCGCGTTGGCGACATGCTCAGGTTTCACGATTGGAGATGTCCATGCCCGCCGGCAGCAAGTGCACCAGAGCTCTTGGAGCGCCAGGGGAGATAGCCTCGCAAATGATTGACGCACTCCACTCGGACGTGCCAGCCCTTCTGCGGGGAGTTCCTCTGACTCGGTGTGGCTGGCGACGCAAGCTGGATACTCGGTAATCACTCGCGTGACAGAGTGAGGCATGGCCAACGCAGTCCCGCCCGCTACGGCCGGCCTCCTTGCGGTGATTCGGAAGCGTCCCGGCTGGGCTGAAGCAGTCGAGCGACTGCAGGGCCTTGCCGCCGACCGCGGTGATGGTCCTCACCGAGCGGCCGAGGCCTACGGGGCCGTGTATGAGGGGCGGCGAGGCGCGATGGTCTTCGACGTCATTCTCTCGCGACAACGGAGATATCCGAGCGTTGTCGTGCCCCGCGTCGAGAAGTGGGCGACGGGTGGTGAACCGTCGCTGGCAAGGCTGGCACAAAACGGCGTCGAGGCCTCGGACTTCGGGCTGCAGCGAAGTGAGCCAGCGACCCTTCAGGCCGTCGCAACCAACTTGCTCGCCTACTGCCGGACCGAAGGTCTCTCGGAAGATGAGGGATGCCGCGCATGGGCGGACCGGGTGCAGGGCCTCGAGCATGCTCCGAAGCTGGATCCAGTTGTGGGTGGGGTATCGGGAATCGGTACGGCGCTCTTCGCGTACATGCGTATGCGGTGCGGCGCCGACGCGCTGAAGCCCGATCTTCGGGTCGCTCGCGCACTTCGCGATCTGGGCTTCGACCTTCCGGCTGACGAGCACTCGATCCTCGTGGTCGCCATGGCGGCAGCCGCTGAGCTCGACATCAGCCTGCTTGTCCTCGATCAGATGCTGTGGGGCCGTGACGGATGAGTCTCGCCGACGGCGTCCTTCCGCCGCCTGCCGACTACACGATCACTCTGCGGTGCACCTTCCTGGGCGGCCGCGTGGTGCGGCCACACTTGCCCCCGATGGTCGACCCGCACGTTTCGCCCGTTCCTGAGCGTTCAAACGGGGGCGCTGGCCCGCGCGTCCGAGGGAGAATGACGGCATGGCGTCTGCTGTCGGCACCAATCATGCCCGTTTTGATCGCCTCCACACGGAATGGATGCAGGCATCCTCCGGGGGCAGCTGGGAATCCGAATTCTCACGGCTGATCGAAGAGTGGCGTGCTGTCGAGTGGCGAAGTGGCGGCAAGACGCTCCTGGCCGCTCTGGGTCTTCAGTTCGACGAAGTTGCGCTGTGCCGCGGACTGGCGTGGTTGCTGGACCCGGAAGGCGGCCACGCAATGGGCCGCCACCCTCTCCACGCTCTCCTGAGTAGCCTGGATCTGCCGGTCGCCGACGACGCAGCAGTCGAGATCCGTGTCGAAGAGGCCCGCGCCGACACGCGGGCGGACGTTGTGGTTCGGGTCGGAGGACGGACCGTCGTGCTTGAGGCGAAGGTGCTTGCCAGCGAACAGCCTCGGCAGGCTGACCGACTCTACGAGCACTGGGCGAGTGAGAACCTCACGCTCGTGTTCCTCACCAGGACCGGCCACGCCCCGCGCACCGCTGACATCAGTGCCGGCCTGTGGAAAGCCCGCGCGTGGCGGGATATGGCCACTTTATTGCGGAACGTCGCCGACGGAGCCGGACTTAACCCATCAGCCGGTGCCCGCGAATTCATCGAGACGATCGGGGCGCTTTGAATGACAAGCGACAAGGTCGATTTCTACCTGAGTCATCGCAGTCAGATCTCGGAGTGGGCCAAGCTGGAAATGCGCGCGAACGACCTCATGCGAGATGCCGTCGAGAAAGGCGCTCTGGACTCGGCCACCAACCTCCTCAAGGGCGAGTCCGGTGATGACGAAGCGGACTTCTACGTTCGCAACCGGTCGCTGATCACAGAGTGGGACGCTTTGCAGACTTTGGCAGGGGAGGCTCTTCACCGTGCTCTAGTCGGCTCGGCACGAAAGGCCGTACTCGACCCCAGAGAAGGCGGTCGGGGCTGGACCTCGGTGTTCGCCCGGTCCCCGGAACTCGACCGACTGCACGAGGAACACAAAATCGGGGTCGAGATGGCCTGGACGAAGCAGGACCTCTTGTCAACCCGCCGCAAGTACCCGTTCCCACGACTTGCCCTGACGTTGCACCCTGAACGGTGGAATGGCGAAAGACGCGACATGGTGATTCAAGCAACCCGTCCGGTGGCGCACCAGCTCGGGATGAGAAGGAAGCTCGAGTGGTGGGTTCATTGGGGCATGCTCGACGCTATCTCGGAATCGCAGGACCTGGAATCCTACGCGGACGCGTGCGTCACGAGGCTGCGGGATGCCTCGGTGCTCCTCTATCCGGTGGTAGTTGATGCGATCTCGGCCAACCCGGTTCAGCCTTGATGTCCGTGCGTCTAACCGCCGCAAGCCGCGCTGGCTCGGCATCATCCTGAGCCCGCTCACCACGGTTTCTAGGACCCCTGGAGTTCGCGTTCGTTCCGCTCGGCCTCTACGCGTCCCATAATCCATGAGGTCACAGAGGCGATTACCGCGCCCACAACGCCGATCCCGACGCCCATGAGAACGACGCCCACAACGCGCCCCTCAGCAGTCACTGGAAACCTGTCTCCATAGCCGACCGTCGTAACCGTCGCGCAGGCCCACCACAGTGCGTCGCCGATGGTAACGAGGTTCGCGCCCTCGGCGGATCGCTCGGCGTCCAGCACAGCCAGCGCGCCCAATCCGACGGCGACAGATGCAGCACCCGCAACATAAACAAGAACCCTTCCGGCCAGGTTGTTCGCGGCGGAGCGGTCGAGGATCCGCACCAGTGCAAGAAGGCGCAGAAGCCGTAGCGGCCGAAGAAGCGGCAAAGCCACTAAGGCCACGTCGTACCAGTGGCGCATCGCGTAATGGCGACGGTTATCGGCGAGGACCAACCGGATGAGCAGATCAAACGCAAATGCGCCCCAGACCGTCCACGAGAGGGCGTCCAAGACGGTGCGTGTGCTGGGGTCCAGGCGGGGGTTGAGCACTGGCCACGCGTATGCCACAAGAAAGGCCAAGGCCAGCAGGATGAGCGGCACCTCGGAGCGTCGCTCCCATTTCTCCACAGTCACACCAGTGAGTGTCGCAGTGAAGCGATGCTTGCCGGCGAGTTGCGACTGAGCTGTACCGACTCGTAGCCCGTCCCGGAATCCTTGGCTCGACCCCGGCACCTGCTGGAGCCGCGCGTTGGCGTCGGGACCCCAGGTGCGTCACAACGCCGCGAGCAGGCCCAGCGATCTGAGGCTGCAGCGGATTCGCTGGGGCGGGCATTGCGGGCAGTCCCTGTCAAGGTTCCCTGGTCCTGAGCAGTCGCGATCGACCTGAAGCGGAGAGGCAGACCCGTCCAGGAGCGCCTCCGCCCTGTCATGAGAGTTTGCAGTTGAGGCACTGATGGGGCTTACGCCCGCGCGTCCCTGCTCGGGTGAACTCGCTGCCACAAGTGCGGCACACCAAGGTCTCAGTAGTTGACTCAGCACGCTGTGCTTGGTGCGGGGGCGTGCCTGTCGAGGAAGGTCGGGTCGGCTGGGCCTGGCGTTCGAGCTTGGCCTCGAGGACGGCGACCCGCTTTTCCAAGTCAGCGACCCACGCCTGATTGTGTGCATCAGGTCCGTAAACCTCGATGCCTCGTTTCGCCCACCACAGGGCCCGATCTAGGTGGCCTGCCTTGGAATGACGGATTGTTGCCTGTCGGTATGTCTCCAAGAGGGGCAGGCGCTGCAATCTGGCAAGGAGCGCTGGACGGATCGTCCCCATCTCGCTGTCGTGGGCGACCGTGAGCTGGTCGTACTCCTCTAGGGCATCGACGTGCTCCACCCGGCAGGCGTAGAGATCGGCTTCCAAGGCCCGCATGAGGTAGTGGCGGCTCAACGGCTCGCGTTCGGTCCGCATCAACTTCCGGAGAACCGGAAGCCGCTCGCCCGGTTGGTCAGGCAATGTGTCCAGCCAGCCGAGGTCGTACGAGTCGTCCGCCTCGTCCCCGCTGATCGCTTCGCTCAACCCTGTCCGGAATCCCGCCGAAATCGCTGCTGTTGGCGCCTCCGGAGGCAATCCGAAGTCCTCCGGATCGTGAGTGAGCCAGACCCCGAGTAGAGCCTCCTCGCCGTCGTCACGTGCGCCGCCCCCGACGATGACGGCGTCCAGCGCCACAACCTTCCCGGTCTGCTCTGCCAGGCAGACGATGCCCGCCCTTAGGGTCGACGCGTCACGGCGCGAAAGTCGCCCAATGAGCAAGCCGCTGATCCACACCCCGATGGCGTTCTCGTCGTGAGGGTTTCCCGACTCAGGAACGAGAATCGCGTGCTGCGGAACCCGCACACGGCCGCGCGGCACGCCAGCCAACGCTCGCAGTTCACGTTGGTGGTGAGACTCACCAACGACGTCGAGGTCGATGGCGCCTGGGTAGAGCTTGACCGTCATTCCGTCACGCATCCAGGCCGGGCGCCCTTGATCGAACGGCCATGTCGCGGTCACCGTTGCAGGCGTCTGTTCGCCCGGCTGGACCTTGGGGTCGACGGCCGAAATCTCATCCTCAGCGAGTTTCGATTTGGTCTCTGCGCTCTTCCCGCGCAGTCGCGATAGCCAGCTCACGTGCGGAGCATGTCATGCTCCGCCAGCACATTCAGCACGGGACTTCCCCGTTCGTCAGGCACGTCAGAGCCCCCACGAGACGTCGTAGAGACCCAAGGGTGCGTCATACCGCCGCGAGCTAGCCGCCTACGTGCTTCGCGCTGTCCCTGTGCTGGCGGACGAGCATCATTTATTCATGACCGCGTATCCAGATCATTGGGTTCGCCTGGACCGGGACACGCCGGTGCCGGCCCCGACGCCAGAACAGTGTGAAGCCGAAGTAGTCGGCCCACCTGCGCCGGGCACCGGGACACTGTGGGTGCGTCAGTCCTACCCAGGGATATGGCATGCGCTTTGGCTAAGTGATGCCGGGTTCGTCACCCATGAGGGGCCCGAGGAGCCAGTTATTGCGTGGGCGCGCGAGCAGCCTGCAGCCCGCGTCAACCTGATCGCAGAGGTGGACTCATTCTTCGACCACGTGGAGAAACCTGAGCCGGCGCCTCCACCCGCACCTGGCACTGGCGAGGTGTGGGTCATGGAGTTCCGCGGCGTTTGGCACGCCGCTTGGCACAGCGACGCCGGCTTCGTCGAGTTCGAAGCCGACGACCGTGCGACAGCGCTTGCCTGGGCACACCGCCAGCCGTCGCAACGCATTCTGCTGTCCGAGAACGGCTTGCCGCACCTGCCACTAGATGACGATGCGTAACTCGCGCCAGAGGCCGGTGTGGGCCCAAGCGTCGCGGCTCAGTCGATGCTCGAGTGCCTAGCTGTCACGGTCCCCACGGCAACGGCATACCGCCGCCAGCTGTCCCGTCAGATCGTGCTACTACTCGGGGTGGCAAAGTGCTGCGGCCACTGGGCGCGCACGGATCCTTCTGAGACTCCAGCCTGAAGGCGGTTGTGTGCTCGGCTCGCAAGCGTTTCGAGAGCCAAGACGACCTCCCGAGGCGGATCCGTAGTTTGGCCGACAAAGTAGCCGACCAAGACGTTGACTGCGGCCGCTTCCCCAGGTGTCATGCGAGCCATCTATGCCTCCCGTTCCGAGTTGACCAAGATTCTCACGCGTCTGAGCCACGGGCACCAGGAACCTGAGTAAGACGCCTTCTTGGACGCTTGATCCATTAGGGGCGTGATCCCTTGCCCGACGGGCGTGGCCGGCTGCGTTGGGGCTGGAGCGTCAGTCCGCCGCCAGACGGGCACACCCCTAGCCGAGGCGGCAGTGGCGGATCCGTCAGAAATCGAGAAGCATCGCTCACGGACCTCCCCATAGCGTGTGTCTTGGTCAAGGCGGCTGTCGAGCCGTGCCCCGCCCAACCGATGAGGTAAGACCGATGAGTCCCACGATGCGTGGTCTGGTGATCCCGGTGTCCGACCTTCGGGCTGCCAGGGCGATGTACACGGCGCTGCTGGGCGCACCGCACACCGACGAGTCGTCCTGCGGCGGGTACAACATCGATGGCTTCGAGGCCCCTCTCAACCCGGCCGATCATGGTGGGGGGCCGGTGACACTTGCCGATGCCGAAGACCTGGACGCCCTCCACGACACCATGCTTGCGGCGGGCACCACCGAGCGTGACACGCGCGTCAGGTCGCACCAGAGGCGCGGGACAGTGTGCTCGCCGACGGGGACGGCACACCCACCCATGTGCGTGGAAGGCGGCTCACCGGTGACCCCGGGGCACCGTCGGCTCGCGCCCGCCTCATCCCGCCCCGCTTCGGTGGCGATCCCAAGGGGCGACACCGAGACACCCGATCGCGCTAGGGAGAGGAGCACATTCAATGTCGAGTAGACACCGAGAA
>NZ_BAAGQU010000015.1:0-150234 GCF_054783315.1 Terrabacter koreensis
CCCATCCGGAGGTTCTCGTTTGCTCAGCCAGGCACGCCGTTACCAACGTCCTGACCGGGTACAACTAGGGGCATGAGCTCCTCCTCGTCGGCGCGCTCGTGCGGGACGAGCTCGCGCTCGAGCTGGTCGAGGAGCGCGTGTACCGGTTCGAGCCGGCAGTCGCGCGTGCGCAGCCCGTCGGCGACGGCCCGGATCTGCTCGACGGCCGCGATCGCCACCTCGTGCCCCTCGCGCAGGCGCCGTGCCGTGGCGATGTCGTCGGCCGACATCGGGACGGAGTGCAACCGCGTCGGCAGCAGTGCGCGCAGGGCGATGCCGATGGCGAGGACGTCGATGGCCTCCTGGAGGACTGCGCCTGCAGCCGGCGGCAGCAGGCCCGCCGCCGCCGCGACCATGGCGACGAGGGACAGGCCCATCCCGACGAGCACGGCCTCGAGCGCGATCCGGCGCGACCGGCGCGCGATGAGGATGGCATCGGCGATGGCGTCGACCCGGTCCACGGTGAGGACGACGTCCGCGGCCTCGGACGAGGCAGTCGCACCACGAGCCGCGAGCGCGACCCCCACCCCCGCTGCCGCGAGTGCCGGGGCGTCGTTGACGCCGTCGCCGACCATGATGGTGCGCGCGGCGGCCGACTCGTCCCGGATCGCGGCCAGCTTGTCGCGCGGGTCGCGGTCGGCCAGGACGGCGTCGACGCCGACGATGCGTCCCACGGTCTCGGCGATGTCGGCCCGGTCACCGGTGAGCAGGACGGTGCGCTTGATCCCGACCTCGCGCAGGGCCGCGAGCATCCGCGGGGCGTCCGGGCGGACCGGGTCCTCGAGGAGGAAGGCGCCTGCCGGTCGACCATCGACGGCGACGAAGACCGTGAGGCACCCGTCGAGGGCGGCCCGACGCCGCACCTGCCGCAGCCAGACGGGGTCGTCGTCACCCACGATCCAGCCAGCCTTGCCGAGCCGCACCATGACGTCACCGACGAGACCCTCGAGGCCGTAGCCGTGCACCTCGTGGACGTCCGCCGGGAGCGCGAGGTCGAGCCCGCGGCCCCGGGCCGCCCCGACGAGTGCGCTGGCCAGCGGGTGGGGCGAGACCTGGTCGAGGGAGGCCGCGAGGCGCAGGACGTCGAGAGCCGGTGGCGCGTCGGGGGCGGTCACCACCGAGGCAAGCTCCGGGCGACCACGGGTGAGCGTCCCCGTCTTGTCGAAGAGCACGACCTCGCCGGCCGCGAGCGCCTCGAGGGCGGCCCCTCCCTTGACCACGACTCCGATGCGCGAGGCCCGCGACAGACCGGACATGATCGCCACTGGCGCGGCCAGCAGCAGCGGGCACGGGGTGGCAACGACGAGCACGGCGACGGCACGCACAGCGGAGCCGGCGACGGCCCAGGCGAGCCCGGCGAGCAACAGGGTCAGCGGCACGAAGAGCACGGCGAAGCGGTCGGCCGTCCGGACGAACGGCGCCGACGTCGCCTGGGCCTGCTCGACGAGCCGGACGACGTTGGCGTACGTCGACCCGGACGCCGACGAGGTGGCGACGACGTCGACCGGTGGGCCGGCGTTGACCACCCCGCTGCGCACGTCCTCGCCGTTCGGGCGTTCCACCGGCATCGGCTCGCCGGTGAGCGCCGACTCGTCGAAGGTGCCCGTGGCGAGCAGCCGGCCGTCGACGGGGACGACCTCGCCCGTGCCGACGACGACCACGTCACCGGGGGAGACGCCCTCGACGGGGATGGCCTCGACCTGGTCCCCGGTGCGTCGTCGGGCGGTGCGGGGAGTGCGCTCGACGAGCAGGCGCAGCTCCCGGTCGGCGCGTGCTGCGGCACGGGCCTCGAGCAGGCGACCGCTCGCGAGCATCAGCGTCACCATGGCGCCGGCGAACTCCTCACCGACCCAGAGCGCCCCCGCCAGGGCGAGCACGGCGATGACGTCGACCGTGGCGCGACGCTCGGCGACGGACCGGGCGGTCCACAGCAGCGAGAGCCCGAGCCCGAGCACGGTCGCGGCGACCCACAGCGCACGCGACACGTCGGCGGGACCCGTGACGGCGACGATCCCGCCGCCCGCCAGCATGACGGCCGACGCGACGAAGAAGACCGCAGGTGCGCGGCCACGCCACCAGGTCACACGTCCATCGTCCGCCGTTCGCGACCGCGCGGACGCTGTTCGGGACGGGCGTCACAGCCCCCGCCTCCCGGCATCCGCCCCCGAAGCGCCAACAGACCCTCGAGTGGTCAGTTCCCGACGTGAGGAACCGAGCACTCGACCCAAAGGGGGCGTCGAGTGCTCAGTTCCCGACGTGAGGAACCGAGCACTCGACCCGAAAGGGGCGTCGAGTGCTCAGTCCCCGACGTCAGGGGAGGTCGGCGAAGACGTCGCGACGGATCGCCGACCCCGGCGGCAGCGACCGGTCGACGAACCACTCGCGGCCGAAGACCACGTCGTAGAGCGGGCGCGGGATGCGCAGGAAGGCGGCCAGGGTGCGGTCGGCGCCTCCGTCGGCGCTGGCCTGCGACGTGTGCGCCCGCATCGAGGCCCGCTTGGCGGCGATGTGGCGCCGCACCCCGATGCGGTGGGTGATCTCGCTGCGTGCCGAGAACGCCCGGTCGAAGCTCGCCCGGTCGAACTCGGGCGGGAAACGGTAGACCTTGGCTGCGAGGTCGATGGCCCGACAGATCGTGTCGCGGGGCACGGTCGCCTCGAGCACCCGCGGCGTGCCCGCGAGCTCGGCGGCCCGGGCTCCGACGACATGCACCTGCCGGTGGTCCGGATGGCCGTAGCCGCCGTTGGGCTCGTAGCTGAGCAGCACGTCGACCTGCTCCTCGCGCAGGATCGCGGCGAGGCGCTCGGCCGCCTCCTCGACGTCGGCCCGCACGAAGCGCGTGGCGCCGGGCGGGTCGGGCGCGACCTCTGGCCCGAGACCGCTGTCGGCGTAGCCGAGGTGCTCGACGCGGGCGACGCCCAGCGCACGCGCGCTCGCGCGGAGCTCGTCCATGCGGGTCGCCGCGAGCGCGCCGTCGCCGGTGAACTCGCTGGCGGCGAGGCCGAGCTCGCCGTCGGTGGCCACCACGACGACGACCCGGTGACCCTCGGCCGAGGCGCGCGCCATCGTGCCCGACGTCAGCAGCGCCTCGTCGTCGGGGTGCGCGTGGAAGGCGAGCAGGGTGTGGGGCACAGTCACCCATCCTGACGCATGACACAGTGTTCCCCGTGAAGGTGGCCCTCCTGTCCGACTGCTACCTGCCCCGGCTGGGCGGGATCGAGGTGCAGACGCACGACCTCGCCCGGCACCTGCAGGCCGCCGGGCACGAGGTCGAGGTCTTCACGGCGACCCGTGGCGCGGGCGGCGAGATGCACGGCGCCGTGACCGTCGTGGACGGCGTGCCCGTGCACCGCCTCGCAGCCCGACTCCCGTGGGAGCTCCCGGTCAACCCGTGGGCGCCGCCCGAGCTGCGCCGCCGCCTGGTCGACGGCGGCTTCGACGTGGCCCACGTCCAGACCGGGGTGGTCTCGCCCTTCGCGTGGGACTGCACCCGGGTCACCGTCGGGCTCGGGCTGCCCACGGCGATGACGTGGCACTGCATGCTCGCCGGTGTGGCGCCCCTCTTCGAGACGCTGCACTTCGTGCGCCGGTGGGCTGCGCGCGGCGTCGCCATGTCGGCGGTGTCCGACGTGGCCGCGCAGCCGCTGCGGCGGCTCGTCGGGCCCGGCCGGTCGGTCGGCGTCCTGCCCAACGGCATCGACGTCGCGCGATGGGCAGGTGCCCCCGGCCCGCGGGAGCCGGGGCCGCTGCGCCTCGTCACCGCGATGCGGCTCGCGGCGCGCAAGCGACCGGCTGCCCTCGTCGAGCTCGTCGCCGAGGCCGAGCGCCTCGCCGGCTCCGGCTCGGTGTCGCTGACCGTCCTGGGGGAGGGGCCCGACCGTCGCAAGGTCGAGGCGCTCGTGCGCCGGCGTGGCCTGGACTGGGTCTCGCTGCCGGGGCGGGTCACCCGCGAGGAGCTGCGCCAGAGGTATGCCGCCTCCGACGTCTACCTGTCGCCGGCCCGTCTCGAGTCGTTCGGGATCGCGGCGCTGGAGGCACGCACGTTGGGACTGCCGGTGATCGGCCGATCCGGCTCCGGCGTAGGTGAGTTCGTCACTGATGGTGTCAACGGTCTTGTGGTGTCGAGTGACTCGCTGATGGCATCGGCGATCGCCCGTCTGGCCAAGGACCCCCACGAGGTCGCACGGATGCGATCGTGGAACCTCGCGAACCCTCCGACGCAGGACTGGTCGCAGGTCGCCGCACTGGCGGTGACCGAGTACGAGCGGGCCGTCGGCCTGGTCCGTCGATGAGGACCAACCAGCCGGGAGGCATCCGCGTCGTCGCGGTCGACGCCGACGACACGAGGCTCGGCGAGGCGCGGCTCGGTCACGGCGAGCACCCCGAAGTGGTCCTGGGAGCCCTCGGCTGGGCCCTCGGCGCCCCCGCGTCGGCAGCCGTTCGCGAGGACGGGGCCCTCGAGCTCGCCTTCCGCGTGAGCCCGCTCGACGGCATACGCCCGCGCTCTGCGGCACCCCCGCGCGACGCCGACGTGGGCGCCGACGAGGTGGGGGAGCCGTACCAGCGGGTGGCCGCCTACGCCCTCGTGACGAGCGCCCGAGGGGTGCTGCTCACCCAGTTCAACTCCCAGACCCACGTCGCGGGGCGCTGGGGCCTGCCCGGCGGCGGCCTCGACGAGGGAGAGCCTCCCGTCGACGGCGTGCACCGGGAGGTGTGGGAGGAGACGGGCCAGCGGGTCGAGCTCGGCGACCTGCTCGCCGTGCAGTCCGACCACTGGGTCGGGCGGTCGCCCAGGGGAGGTCTTGAGGACTTCCACGCCGTCCGGATCGTCTACGCCGCGACGTGCCCGCAGCCCACCGACATCGTCATCCACGACGTCGGCGGCACGACGTCCGACGCCCGCTGGGTGCCCGTCGACGAGCTGGAGGGCTACCCGCTCAGCTCGTCGTGGCGCCGTCTCGCTGCGCTCGCCGACCTGCGCAGGACCCGGGCGGCCGACGAGTACGACGCTCCGTAGGATGTCGGCCATGGACTTCGTCTACAACCTCCTCGTCGCCCTGCACCTGCTCGGCATGGCCGCCGTCGTCGGTGGCTGGATCGCGGTGCGCTCGGGTCGCACGGTCACGGCGCCGATCGTGTGGGGAGCCCGCGCCCAGATCGTCACCGGTCTGGTGCTCGTCGGCATCGCGTCGGCGATCAAGGACGACAGCCACGAGGTCAACAACACGAAGATCGCGGTCAAGCTCGTCATCGCCCTCGGCGTGGTCGCGGCGGCCGAGATCGGTGCCGCCCGGGCGCGCAAGGGCCGCGACACCGGTCCGCTGCTCGACGTCGCCGGCGGTGCAGCGGTCGCCAACGTGCTCGTCGCCGCCCTCTGGTGACGCGCCCCCGACGCGGCGAGGGTGGCTGAGATGCGCTGGAACGCAGGCGTGCTCGCGGGGCTGCTCATCGGTCTGGTGTGGCTGGTCATCGGCCTGGCCCTGGTCGTCGTCGGCCGCCGGCGGTCACGGTCGTCGCGGGCCGAGGGTGCGGGAAACGTCGCAGTCATCGGCTGGTTCCTGCTCGCCGTGGGTGGCCTCACGTGGTTCGCCACCCTGCTGCTGTCGGTCGTGCCGGGCGGAGCCTGACGGCGGACCCGCCCGAGGTGGTGTCCCCGCCTGCTAGCCCACGGTGAAGCGCGCGCCCAAGGCGATGAGGGGCGGGACCGTGCCCGACGTGAGGAACTGCGAGACCCGGTGGACGACGCCGGTGTCGAGGTCCCACGCCATGACCCACGTCCCTCTCGGTGAGGCCGAGAGGTAGACGAGCTCGCCGCGGACGGTCCACCCGAGCACCGAGCAGCAGTCGGCTGATCGCGGCTGCTCCTCGCCGAAGACGAGCATGCGGTCGCGGCCCAGGCTGTTGGTGGCGACGATGACGTGACGCGGTGCCGTCGCCTCGAGGTCTCGGGCCTCGCCGGGGGCGAGCCGGAAGACCGAGGCGAACTGCCGAGCGTTCGACACCGTGTCGCCCACCGGTCTCGTCCGCGGCCACGAGACGGCGGCGGGGCGTGCGGCCGGGTCAGGCGCCCGCTCGTCGAGCACCGTGCGTCCGGCCTCCACCCGGAACTCGCGTGCGCCCGGTCGTCGCGGAGGCTCCGGCGCGGGCCACCGGGACGACAGGTCGGGGGACCACAGCCCGTCCGCCGAGCCGGCCTGGACGTGGTTGCCACGCCAGGCTGCCCACTCCAGGGTGCGCGACGGGATCGCGACGGTGCTGACCCGGAGGGTCTCCATGTCGAAGACGACCACCCTGCCCGGCTGGGCGAACGCGAGCGACGTCTTGTCGCCGGAGAAGGCCCAGATGCCGAGGGGCGGTCGGGAGGCGCCCGAGGCGGTGCGGAGGTCGGTCAGCTCGACCGTGTCGAGCGCGAGCACCTCGCCGTCGCCGTAGAGGAGCACGGGGACCCAACGTCCCGGCCCGCGCCGCTCGAGGTAGACGGCGTCACCGAAGGCGCCCGGACCGTCCGTGGACTGCACGCTCGCCGGCCGGGCCCTGCGACCGGGGTCGATGACCGGGGGCAGGCCGACGGAGAGCACCGGCTGGTCGGCCTCGGTGCCCGCGGGGGGTGCGACGACGTACCTCAACCCGTCGCGCGTCGTGTGCCACGACGCCTCAGCGAGCAGTGGCACCTGCGTGAGGCTGACCGGCGCCGGTGCCGGTGCCGGGACGGGAGACGGTGCCGCGGCGCTCGCCACGACGGGTTCGCGTCCCGCAAGGGCCGCGCCGCCCACGACGAGCCCGGCCGCGGCGACGGCCGCAGAGGCCCGGCGCCGCGTCGCCGACCGGTGCAGCAGGGCGTCGTGCCAGGCGCGTTCCGCGAGGTCGACCTCGCGGATGCGGGCGACGGTCGCCTCGAGGGTGGCCGTGATCTCCTCGTCGGTCAACGGGCGGGCTGCCGCCGACGACAGGCTTGCCCGCGCCAGGCGCTCGTCGCGGCGCGCCGTTTCGGACGAGATGCCGACGAGCTCGGCCGTGTCGCTGACCGACCGTCCGGCATACCAGCGCAGCACGAGCACCGCACGCCGGCGCGGGGCGAGCGCACGCAGCTGCAGGGGCAGCTCGCGCGGGACGGTCCCCGCGTGGGCGTCGCCCTCGGCCGCGGTCAGCGCGGACTGGTGCAGGCGGACCCGCACGTACGCGTCGGGCTCGCGCTCGCGGAGGTGGCGCCAGTGCGCGGCGAGACGGGTCAGGACGGAGAGGACCTGCCGCTCGGCGCGAGTGGCGTCGCCGCCGACGAGCCAGGCGGCGCGGAGCAGCCGCAGCTGCCGGGCCCGCGCCCAGGCGGCGAAGTCGGCGTCGATCTCGCGCATGCGCCCTCCTCCTGCTTCAAGGATGGACGCATCGCGATGCCGGCGACAGCCCTCGATGGGCCGCACCCGCTCCACAGCGGGTCGAGGTGGGTGGTCGCGACCCGGCGCGACGGCATACCTCGACCGGGCGCAGGTCTCAGCTGCGGTCGTGGGCGAGCGCGCCGCCGACCCAGGTCTGCAGCACCTCGGTGTCGCGGATCCGGGCGGGAGCGGACTCCTCGAGAGCCCACACGTCGCGGTCGACGGCGATGAGGTCGGCGAGCTGGCCCGGCACGAGCCGACCCACGTCGGAGCGCCCCACCGACTCGTGCGCCACGACGGTGTGGGCGTGGACGGCCTCGGCCAGCGTGATGCGCTCGTCGGGGCGCCATCCTCCCGCCGGGTGGCCGTCGGCCCGCTGCCGAGTGACAGCGGCGTGCAGCCCGTAGAACGGGTTGGGGTCCTCGACAGGGGCGTCGGAGCCGAAGGCCAGCCGCACCCCGGCATCGAGGAAGCTGCGCCAGGCGTACGACGCGAGTCGGCGCGGGCCGATGATCTCGTCGGCGAGCTCGAGGTCGGCCGTGCAGTGGCTCGGCTGCATCGACGCCACGACGTCGAGGGCCCGGAAGCGCGGGATGTCGACCGGCAGCACGTGCTGGGCGTGCTCGATGCGCAGCAGCCGCTCGAGCCCTTCGGCGCGGACGGCCTCGAAGGAGTCGAGCACCAGCCGGTTGGCCTCGTCGCCGATGGCGTGCGTGATGACGTCGAGGCCCGACCGGGCGGCGAGCAGCGTGCGCTCCAGGAGCACCTCGTAGGGCATCGCCGCGATGCCGCATCCCTCGTGCCCGATGAAGGGCTCGGTCATGTGCGCGGTGTGCGAGCCGAGGGCCCCGTCGCTGAAGAACTTGACCGGCCCGACGCGGAAGACGTCGTCGCCCTGACCGGACCGCCGGCCCTCGGAGATCGCGAGCTCGAGGTCGGGGTCGCGCGTGCACTTGGTGACGCGCAGCCGCAGCGCACCGTCGGCGTGGAGGTCGGCGTAGGCCGCGCGGGCGTCCTCTCCGTCGATGTCGGTGATGCTCGTGAGGCCGACCGACAGCAGCCACTCCTGGCAGCGCTCGAGCCACGGGCGCAGAGGCGTCTCCTCGCGGGGGATCGCGTCGAGCAGCTCCTGGGCCTTCTCGCGCAGGATGCCCGTCGGCTCGCCCGACGAGTCCCGCACGATCTCGCCGCCGACCGGGTCGGGGGTGTCGCGGGTGATGCCGGCGCGTTGCAGCGCAAGGGAGTTCGCCCAGATCGTGTGACCGTCGACGCTCGCAAGTGCCGCGACCCGGCCGCCCGTCACGGTGTCGAGCGCGTGACGGTCGGGCTGCACCGGGGTCGTCCACCGGTTGTGGTTCCACCGCCCGCTGTGCAGCCACACACCGTCGGGCAGGCCGGCCGCGTGCGCCCGGATCAGCTCGAGGGTCTCGTCGAGCGAGCGTGCCTCGCGCAGGTCGACGGACGACAGGTCGCGTGAGAGCCATTCCGTGTGGATGTGTGCGTCGTGCAGTCCCGGCATCACCACCGCGCCGGGCAGGTCGACGGTCGTCGAGCCACCCGAGCCACCCGAGCCACTCGAGCCACCCGAGCCGCCCGCGGCGTCACGGGCGTCGGCACCGATCGCCACGATGCGCCCGTCCTCGACGAGCAGCGCGTCGGTCCAAGGGGATTCGCGGCTCCCGGTCCAGATGCGGTCGTGCCGGAAGAGCGTGCGGCTCATGCCCCGGGCACCAGGACGAGCTTGCCGGTCGTCTGCCGGCCTTCGAGCGCCTCGTAGGCGGCGGCAGCCTCGGCGAGCGGGTAGCGACCACCGATGTCGACCTTCAGCGAGCCGTCGGCCACGGCACCGAGCACCTCGGCCGCGCGCCACTCGTACTCGGACCGCTCGGCCACGTAGTCGCCCAGCTTGGGGCGGGTGAGGAACAGCGACCCGCTCGCGTTGAGCCGCTGGATGTCGAACGGCGGCACCTGTCCGCTCGCGCCACCGAAGAGCACCATCATGCCCCGCGGGCGCAGTGACGCCAGCGAGGCGTCGAACGTCGCCTTGCCGACCCCGTCGTAGGCGACGTCGACACCGCGTCCGGCGGCCTCGCGGACGGCGGCGGACAGCGCGTCCGGTGAGTCGAACGTCGAGTAGTCGATGAGGTGCTGGGCGCCGAGCGACCTTGCGATCTCGAGCTTCTCCTCAGAGCCGGCCGTTGCGACGACGGTGGCTCCACGGGACGTGATCATCTGCACGAGGAGCTGCCCGACCCCGCCCGCCGCGGCGTGCACGAGGGCGACGTCGCCCTCCTTGACGGCATACGTGCTCGTGACGAGGTAGTGGGCCGTCAGGCCCTGGAGCATGGCCGCGCAGGCGACCTCGAGCTCGACGCCGTCGGGCACCGTGACGACCAGGTGGGCGGGCTTGTTGACGACCGTCGACTCGCTGCCGAGCGACTGGCACCAGGCGACCCGGTCGCCGACGGCGAGATCGCCGACCTCGGGGCCGACGGCGGTCACGGTGCCGGCCCCCTCCTCGCCGAGCACGAACGGGGTCGGCACGGGGTAGACGCCCTGCCGCTTGTAGACGTCGATGAAGTTGACGCCTGCGGCGGCGACCTCGACCTGCACCTCGCCGGGACCGGGGTCGGGAACGTCGTGGGTGCGCACCTGCAGGACGCTGCGGTCGCCGGGCTCGGAGACGAAGACGCTGGTCGCTTGGGTCATGCTCGCCACCCTACGACCGTGGCCGCCGGCGCCTGGGGGCGGTTCGGGAGTCGGTCCCGATGCGGTCGAGCGTGGAGAGTCCGTCCTCCAGGGCGGCCAGCAGGGCCTCGGGGTCCGGCACCACCGCCTCGTCGCCCATGATCCCGATGCGCACGGCGTCGTCGTAGGTGACGATGCAGAAACCGAGCGTGTGACGCCCGGAGCCGGGCACCCAGCCGAGCACGCCCGTGACCGGCACGCCGGCGAGATGGCGGACCCGGCGGGGGCCGGCGACGTTGGTCGTGACACCGATCGCCTTGTCGGCGAAGAAGTCGACGACCCGGCGCTGGATCGTGGCCGGGAAGCGCCCGATGACGGAGATGAGGGCGAAGGTCAGCGCGGCCTCTGGTGAGGCCTTGAGCCAGTCCATCCGCGACTTCGCCAGCGCGAGGCGCCCGAGCGGGGTCGCGTCGCCGCTCGGCAGCCGGAGGAACACGAGAGCGAAGCGGTTGCCGAGCTCGGCCGGCAGCGGCTCGTCGAGGGGGCGGACGTTGACGGGCACCATCGTCACGAGGTCGGCGGGCGGCTGGCCGTGCTCGTGCTGGTAGTCGTGCAGGGCGCCGGCGACCGCGCCGACGAGCACGTCGTTGAGCGTCGCACCCACCAGCCGGCCCACCCCCTTCAGGCCGGCAAGGGGGACGGGCTGGGTCCAGACCACGCGCTTGGCCCGACCCGGCACTCCGCCGACCGCGCTCGGCGGGCTCGTGGTGAGCAGCAGGTCGGAAACGACCTGCCCGGTGCGGAGCGCGAGGCTCGCCGCGTCCCTGACGACCGCGCGAGATCCCTTGTCGCGCAGCCGAGCCCACGCTGCGCGGGTGGTCGCGCGTGCGAGCCTCAGCGCGGAGCTGACGGGCCCTGTTGTGGCAGGCACACCGAGCGGCAACGTCGAGAGGTCGGTATCCGCGGCAGGACCCTCGAGGTCTCCCGGCACACCACCGTCGTCCTCGGTCAGCCCGAGCAGCACCCGCGTCAGAGCGATGCCGTCAGCGAGCGCGTGGTGGCTGCGGAAGACGAGCGCGGCGCCCGACCCGTGCCCGTCCACGAGGTGCGCCTCCCAGAGGGGACGGGTCCGGTCGAACGGGCGGGAGAGCTGCTCCTCGATGTACGCCTGCAGCTCGGTGTCCGCCTGCGCGGGGGTGCCGCGGCCCGAGAGGGTGGCCCGACGGACGTGCCGCTCGAAGTCGAAGTCGGGGTCGTCCTCCCACCGGTAGCGGCACAGCACGCGCCCGGACCGCTTCGGCCGCTGGCTGAAGACGGGGTAGGGGTCGACGAGGCGCGTGAGCAGCAGCCGGCGCACGCGGTCCCAGTCGGGCACCGAGCCGAGCAGCACCACCGACACGACCACCATGAGGTTGTTCGGGCGGTCCATGGTCAGCCAGAGGACGTCGGCGGAGCCCATCCGGCGGGGCGCGCGGGGCACCTACGCGCCCGCCAGCCGGGCGAGCGCCTCGCCGTCGACCCGGAACGTCGTCCAGTCGTCGAGGGGACGGGCGCCGCGGGCGCGGTAGAACTCGATGGACGGCGTGTTCCAGTCGAGCACCGCCCACTCGAGACGCGTCCAGCCGTTGTCCACGCACAGCTCGGCGAGGGTCCCGAGCAGCGCCTGCCCGATGCCGCTGCCGCGCTGGTCGGGCTGCACGAAGAGGTCCTCGAGCCAGATGCCGGCCTCGCCGGTCCACGTGGAGAAGCTGCGGAACCACAGCGCCATGCCGACGATGCCGTCGTCGTTCTGCGCGACGAGGGCGTATGCCGTCGGGTCGCCGACCGCCGGGAACAGTGCGGCCTCGAACTGGGCCGGGGTCGCCGTCGCCGCCCGGGGTTCCTTCTCGTACTCCGCGAGCGCGCGCACGAGGCGGAGCAGGTCGGGCACGTCGTGGACATCCGCGGGGCGGACGAGGAAGGCGGGGCGCTCCGGGATCGGCTGGTCGGTCGTCTCGCGGGTCGGCTCGGGCGTCATGCAACCATCGTGCCGTGGTCGGGCGGTGTGGGTGGTCCGACGTAGGCTTGGACCATCATGAGCACGCTCTTCGACGACCTCCCCATCCCCGGATTCGAGCACGGACAGGGCGCGCCCACCGGCGGTTCGGCGCAGTCCCGACGCGGTGGTGACGTCACCGAGCAGGGTGTGCCCACCTGGGCCGAGGCCGCGGCGCGCGGTGGCGTCGAGGTGGCGCCCGAGGCACCGGGCGAGCTCGACCCGGCGGTGCTGCTCGAGGGTCTCAACCCGCAGCAGCGCGAGGCCGTCGTCCACGAGGGCACGCCGCTGCTCATCGTCGCCGGTGCCGGCTCGGGCAAGACCCGCGTGCTGACCCACCGCATCGCGTGGCTGCTCGGCGAGCGGCACGCCCAGCCGGGCCAGATCCTCGCGATCACCTTCACCAACAAGGCCGCGGCCGAGATGCGCGAGCGCGTCGAGGCGCTCGTCGGGCCGCGCGCCCGCGCCATGTGGGTCATGACGTTCCACTCGGCGTGCGTGCGCATCCTTCGCCGCGAGGCCGCCAAGGTCGGCATGAAGTCGACCTTCTCCATCTACGACGCCGCCGACAGCCAGCGGCTCATGAGCCTCGTGCTGCGCGACCTCGACCTGGACCCCAAGCGCTACCCGCCGCGCGGCTTCTCGGCGCAGGTCAGCAACCTCAAGAACGAGCTCATCGACGAGGAGACCTACGCGAGCCAGGTCACCGAGGGCAACCACTACGAGCGCACCGTCTCCGACGCCTACACGCAGTACCAGCGTCGTCTGCGTCAGGCCAACGCCCTCGACTTCGACGACATCATCATGATGACCGTCAACATCCTGCAGGCCTTCCCCGACGTCGCCGAGTACTACCGCCGCCGGTTCCGCCACGTGCTCGTCGACGAGTACCAGGACACCAACCAGGCGCAGTACCAGCTCATCAAGGAGCTCGTCGGCGAGGTCAAGGGGCCCGAGGGGGCCTATGCCGTGCCGCCGGCCGAGCTGTGCGTCGTCGGCGACTCCGACCAGTCGATCTACGCCTTCCGCGGCGCGACGATCCGCAACATCCTCGAGTTCGAGCAGGACTACCCCGACGCCCGCACGATCCTGCTCGAGCAGAACTACCGCTCGACGCAGCGCATCCTGCGCGCCGCCAACTCCGTCATCGCCCGCAACGAGGGGCGCCGGGCCAAGAACCTCTGGACCGACTCCGGCGACGGCGCGATGATCGTCGGCTACGTCGCCGACAACGAGCACGACGAGGCGGCGTTCGTCGCGAAGCAGATCGACGACCTCGCTGCCGAGGGCGACGTGAAGCCGGGCGATGTCGCGGTCTTCTACCGCACGAACGCGCAGAGCCGTGCGATCGAGGAGGTGCTCGTGCGGGTCGGCCTGCCCTACAAGGTGGTCGGTGGCACGCGCTTCTACGAGCGGCGCGAGATCAAGGACGCCCTCGCGTACCTCCGCGTCATCTCCAACCCGACCGACACCGTCAACCTGCGCCGCATCCTCAACGTGCCCAAGCGCGGCATCGGCGACCGGGCCGAGGCGTGCGTGGCGGCCCTGGCGGAGCGTGAGCGCATCCCGTTCGTCGCGGCGCTCGGCCGGGCCGAGGACGCCCCCGGCATCGCGACGCGGTCGGTGGCGGCGATCAAGGGCTTCACCGAGATGCTCGAGGCGCTGCGCGTCGTCCGTGAGGGCGGCGGCGGCATCGCCATCCTGCTCGAGGCGGTGCTCGAGCAGAGCGGCTACCTCGCCGAGCTGCGCGCGAGCCACGACCCACAGGATGAGACGCGGGTCGAGAACCTCGCCGAGCTCGTCGCGGTCGCCCAGGAGTTCGACGACCGCAAGGCCCAGGAGATGTCCGACATCGAGGCCGGTGTCGTGCCCGCGAGCCAGGAGCCCGAGGACGTCGGTCCCGCGACCGACCTCGAGGAGTTCCTCGAGCAGGTCTCGCTCGTCGCCGACGCCGACGAGATCCCCGACGAGCCCGAGGCCAAGGCACAGGGCGTCGTCACCCTCATGACGCTTCACACGGCCAAGGGCCTCGAGTTCCCGGTGGTCTTCCTCACCGGCATGGAGGACGGCACGTTCCCGCACATGCGCGCGCTCGGTGACCCGAAGGAGCTCGAGGAGGAGCGCCGCCTCGCGTACGTCGGCATCACCCGCGCCCGCGAGCGGCTCTACCTCTCTCGCGCCGCGGTGCGTTCGGCGTGGGGCGCGCCGCAGTACAACCCTCCGTCGCGCTTCCTCGACGAGATCCCCGGCGACCTGCTCGACTGGCAGCGGCTGGGGCCGTCGTTCAGCGGGGCGCGAGGCGCCGGGCAGCCGGCCGTCGCCACGCTCGCGGCACGCCCGGGCGTGCGCAGCGCGGGCAAGCGCCCGGTCATCGCCCTGCAGTCCGGCGACCGCGTCAGTCACGACGCGTTCGGTCTCGGCACGGTCGTGCGCGTCGAGGGCGACGGCGACAAGTCGATGGCGCACGTCGACTTCGGCGCCGACACGGGCACCAAGCGCCTGCTCCTGCGTTACGCCCCGCTCGTCAAGCTCTGACGCTCGCCCGTCGAGTGCTCATTTCCCGACGCGCTCGGGCCGGTCGGAAACTAAGCCCTCGAGCCGCGGTTGTCGTCGAGTGCTCATTTCCCGACGCGCTCGACGCCGCCGAGATGCGACGAGGCCCGCCCCCCCGGGAAGGGGACGGGCCTCGTCGCGCTCGGTGCCGTGCGTCAGAGGTTGACGCCGTGGTTGGCGAGCCAGGTGCGGGGGGCGACGGCGGCGCCGTCGTCGGGGTGGATCTCGAGGTGCACGTGCGGCCCGGTCGAGTTGCCGGTGCTGCCGCTGTAGGCGACCTTCTGGCCGGGGGACACCTCTTCGCCGACGGAGACGAGCAGCCGGCTGTTGTGGGCCATCCAGGACACGGTGCCGTCCCAGTAGCGGATCTTGACGAAGTTGCCGTAGCCCTCGTTGGACCAGCCGGCGAAGATGACCGTTCCGCTCGACAGAGCGTGCACGGGGGTGCCGACGGGGCAGGCGAGGTCCTGGGCGGGGTGCATCTTGCCCCAGCGCCAGCCGAACCCGGAGGTCAGCGTGTAGCCGGAGAGCGGGGACACCCAGCGGTGTGCGCGGGCGAGGGCGCGCTCGGCGGCCTCGCGCTTGGCCTTCGCGGCGGCCTCGGCCTTCGCCTTGGCAGCCGCAGCCTTTGCCGCGGCGGTCTTCTCGGCCGCAGCCTGGGCGCTGCTCGCCGCCTTGGAGGCGGAGGCGGTCGCGTCGACGATGAGGTCCTTCGCGTCGCGGGCCATGTCGCGGGACGAGCGAGCTCCGGCTCGGTTGGCCGTGGCCGCTGCGAGGGCATCGGGGTCTGCGGTCAGCCCGAGTCCCGCAACCGAGTTGGAGACGTTCTTCATGGCCGCGGCCTCGGGGCTGAGCTGGCTGGCGCCGGCGTCGCGGATAATGAAGCCCGCGGTGACGGTGGAGCTGAGCAGAGCGACGGGGACGACGAACTGTCGACCCCGTGATGGCTTGGCGGCCGGACGATGGCGGCCTACGTAACTGGTTTTGGGCACGAAAAACTTACCTATCGATCACAGATTGCGAGCCGCCAGACTAACGTGACCGTTTCGTTATGCGAAATCGAGCCGCGTCACAGGGGACGTCTCGCGCCGCGGTGGAGGGTCGCGACTGGGCTCGACACTAGGGCATTTGTCTCGGTGTCAAAAGGTTTTGCACAGACCGATCTGCCCCAATTTGCCCGGCGGCGGCGCGAACGGCGAAAGAATCACCGGGGCTTGGCGACACGTGACGAATGACTGCCACCGGCAGCGGCGCCCGTGCTACTGCGCCGGCTCTGCAGGGAGCTCACGCCGGGGGTGACCGTGGCACCCGTCGTGTCGAGGTGCGCGAGGGCGGTCGAGATGCCGTGCACCACGCTGCTCGTGATGGGCAGGCTCATGTGGCCGACGCCGTGCAGGCCGACGTTGTGGACGTTGAGGTCGTCGTGGTGCAGGGCCGCGTTGCGCTGCGGGACGACGACCTGGTCGAGGTCGGACCAGTAGACGAGGAAGCGCGTCTGGCACTCCTTGACCGGCCCGGCGAGCTCCTTCATGAGCGCGCTCCCGGGACGCAGCTGCCGCGTGAGCCCGTTGTTCCAGGTGAAGGCGAGGTAGCTGCCCTGGTGGGGGGTGCCGAGGGTGACGAGCGTGTGCACGTGCGCGTCACCACCGAGGCGGGTGACGTAGTAGCGCGCGATGAGCCCGCCCATCGAGTGTCCGATGACGTGGATGCGCTCGTAGCCGGTCTCCTCGACGATGCGCTCGACCTCGGCCCCGAGCGCGGCCGCCGCCGCCCGGATGTCGCCCGTGAAGACGGAGTAGTTGATGGTCTCGATGCGACCGAAGCCCCGCCGCACGAGGCCGCGCCGCAGCACGGTGAAGATCGAGCGGTTGTCGACCATGCCGTGCACGAGCAGGATCGGCGTCTCGGCCGCCTCGACGTTCTGGATGGCGAGGCCGCGCTGGCTCGGGGGCAGGTGCCCGAGCCGGTAGCCCTGGCGCCGGTCGCTGGCCCGCGACCCCAGCAGGCCGAGCGGGTAGAGCCCGAGGTGCAGCCCCATCCAGGTCGCCTCCAGCGCCGCGCCGGCGAGTCCGGTGGGCGTCAGGAGGGCACCGGCCACCTCCCCGACGGCCGCGAGGAACCCCTTGGGGCCGCTCGTGCACTGCTTCGGGATGCTGGTCTGGCGGGGCGTCGTTGCCGCGCGTGCTGCCACTGCCACGAGCCGACCGTACCCCGTTGGGTGGGCGTTGCATCACTATTGCGCGCCGCGTCTCGCGAGGCTGGCTAGAGTGCCCGGCATGAGCGAGACCCCCGGCGCCGAGGCCGTTTCCGTGACCGACGCACAGTCCGACGACGGGTCCGGCGACGTCATCCGCGTCGTCGTGGCCAAGCCGGGGCTCGACGGTCACGACCGTGGCGCGAAGGTGGTGGCCCGGGCGTTGCGCGACGCCGGCATGGAGGTCATCTACACCGGTCTGCACCAGACTCCCGAGCAGATCGTCGAGGCCGCGATCCAGGAGGACGCCGACGTCGTCGGTCTCTCCGTGCTCTCCGGAGCGCACCTGACCCTCTTCGCGCGCGTCGTCGAGCTGCTGGCCGAGCGCGACGCGAGCGACATCGTCGTCTTCGGCGGCGGCATCATCCCCGACGACGACATCCCCGAGCTCGAGCGCCTGGGCGTCGCGAAGGTCTTCACGCCGGGTGCCACGACGATGGAGATCGTCGGCTGGGTGCGCGAGCACGTCCACCCCGCCTGACCTCACAGTGACCGCGCGCGCTCGCAGTTGGTGAGCGCCCGTATGCCGGCACCGCCGCGCCGTGAGCGCGCACAGGTGCTGCGTCCACACCCCTCGGCGTCGCTGCGCGGCCGTCCACAGGGGCGGGGGCATGCCTCCCTGCCCACGCGACCAACCGTCATGGTCGGGCGATGGATCTTCACCTCCTCGGAGCCGACGGCGTCTTCCGCGCCGCAGACGCCGCGCGTCACGGGCTCGACTCGCACGCCCTGGAACGGCTGGTGCGCGACGGACGCTGCGAGCGGGTCACCCGCGGCTGGTATGCCGTCCGCGACGACCCGCGGCAGCCGCTCGGTCAGGAGCGCCGCCACACCCGCGCGACGATCGCGTTAGGTCGTGAGTTCGCCGGCGAGCCGCCGTCAGCCACCACTCGTTGCTGCTCCTGCGCGGTCTGCCGACCTGGCGCGCCGATCTCCTCACCGTCCACCTGACGTCGATTCGCCCGGCGACCGAGGCCGACGGCGGCATCGCGTCTCGCCGCGGTGGACTCGTCATCCACCGTCCGGTGCGTGGGCTCACGGCTCCTGGCTCGTCGGTGACCGGACCGGCGACAGCACCGCCCGATGCCGTCCCGCTCGGTCTCGCGATCGCCCAGGCCGGTCTGCTCGCGGGACCCGAGGCGGCACTGGTCCCCGCGGACGCCGCGCTCGCGCGAGGCCTCGTCACCCGCGAGGTGCTGTCGGCCGCGGTCAGCGCTCTGTCGGGTCGTCGCGGCATCGGGCCCGTCCGCGCCGCCCTCGCACAGGCGGACGGACGTCACGAGTCGCCGGGGGAGAGCCGGACGGCATACCTGCTGCATGCGCTCGGCCTCGAGTTCGACCCGCAGGTCGAGGTGTCGGCCGAGGGGCGCCGCTACCGCGCGGACTTCCGCATCCGCGGCACACGGGTTCTCGTCGAGTTCGACGGGCAGGTCAAGTACGCCGACCGGGCAGCCCTCTTCGAGGAGAAGAGGCGCGAGGACGCCCTACGCCGCGCCGGCTGGGTCGTGGTCCGACTGGTCTGGTCCGAGCTCGCGCGGCCGGAGGTGGTCCGGCGCCGGCTCCGCGACGCCCTCCGGGCCGCAGCCGCCTGACGGGCCTGGGATCCAGCGTGCGCGCTCGTGGTCCGCGGCGGCCCGTGCACCGACCTGTGCCGACTGCGAGCGCGCACGGCAGCCGGCGTCCCGCACGGCGCTGGCTACCGGGCGGTACGTGAGACGGCGGTGTGATCTTCGTCCGGTCCGCCACCACCCGCTGGCGGCCCTGCACGTCTGAGCCACTAGAGTCCGAGGGACAGCCTGATTCGGTTGCGCCTCGGCGCAGGGCCCCGCTCCGCGCGTCAGCGTGAGCATCGCGAGCCCGGGAACGCCGCAGCGGCGCAGTCGACGACGATACGAATCGACGACGAGGACGGACCCCACCCGTGGATCTCTTCGAGTACCAAGCCCGCGACATGTTCGAGAAGCACGGGGTGCCCGTGCTGGCCGGCGCCATCGCCACCACCCCTGAGGAGGCCCGCGCGGCCGCCGAGCAGATCGGGCCGAAGTCGGGCGGTGTCACCGTCGTCAAGGCGCAGGTGAAGACCGGCGGCCGCGGCAAGGCCGGCGGCGTCAAGGTCACCAAGAGCCCCGACGAGGCGCAGGCCGCCGCTGAGGCGATTCTCGGCATGGACATCAAGGGCCACACCGTCGGCACCGTGATGATCGCCCAGGGCGCCCGCATCGCCGAGGAGTACTACTTCTCGATCCTGCTCGACCGTGCGAACCGCACGTACCTCGCCATGTGCTCGAAGGAGGGCGGCATGGAGATCGAGCAGCTCGCCGTCGAGCGCCCCGACGCCCTCGCCCGCATCGCCGTCGACCCCAACACGGGCATCGACGAGGCGAAGGCGAAGGAGATCGTCGACGCCGCCGGCTTCGACGAGGCCGACAAGGCCGCGATCGCCGACGTCATCCAGAAGCTGTGGACCGTCTACAGCGACGAGGACGCGACCCTCGTCGAGGTGAACCCGCTGGTCAAGACCGAGGACGGCGCCATCGTCGCGCTCGACGGCAAGGTCACCCTCGACGCCAACGCCGACTTCCGCCACGAGGACCACGCCGCCCTCGAGGACAAGGCCGAGGCCGATCCGCTCGAGGCCGCCGCCAAGGAGAAGGACCTCAACTACGTCAAGCTCGACGGCTCCGTCGGCATCATCGGCAACGGCGCCGGGCTCGTCATGAGCACCCTCGACGTCGTCGCGTACGCCGGCGAGGAGTTCGGCGGCCAGAAGCCGGCGAACTTCCTCGACATCGGTGGTGGCGCGAGCGCCGAGGTGATGGCCAACGGCCTGCACATCATCCTGTCCGACCCGCAGGTCAAGAGCGTCTTCGTCAACGTCTTCGGCGGCATCACCGCCTGCGACGCGGTCGCCAACGGCATCGTCGGCGCGCTCGACGCGCTCGGTGACGAGGAGAACCGTCCGCTGGTCGTGCGCCTCGACGGCAACAACGTCGAGGAGGGCCGCCGCATCCTGCAGGAGCGCAACCACCCGCTCGTGACGGTCGAGCCGACGATGGACGGCGCCGCGCGCCGCGCCGCCGAGCTGGCTTCGCAGGCCTGAACCCGAGAGTCCGAGAGAGAGAACGATCAACCATGGCAATCTTCCTCAACGCTGACTCCAAGGTCATCGTCCAGGGCATGACCGGCTCCGAGGGCATGAAGCACACGCAGCGCATGCTCAAGTCCGGCACCGAGATCGTCGGCGGCGTCAACCCGCGCAAGGCCGGCACGACCGTCGACTTCGAGGGTGGCGTCTCCGTGCCCGTCTTCGGCTCGGTCAAGGAGGCCATCGACGCCACCGGCGCCAACGTGTCGGTCATCTTCGTGCCGGCCCAGTTCACCAAGGCCGCCGCCGTCGAGGCGATCGACGCCGAGATCCCGCTCGCCGTCGTCATCACCGAGGGCGTCGCGGTCAAGGACACCGCCGAGTTCTACAACTACGCCAAGGACAAGGGCACGACGCGCATCGTCGGCCCGAACTGCCCCGGCCTCATCACGCCCGGCGTCTCCAACGCGGGCATCATCCCGGCCGACATCTCCGGCTCCGGCCGCATCGGCCTGGTCTCGAAGTCGGGCACGCTGACCTACCAGATGATGTACGAGCTGCGTGACTTCGGCTTCAGCTCGGCTGTCGGCATCGGCGGCGACCCGATCATCGGCACGACGCACATCGACTGCCTCGAGGCGTTCCAGAACGACCCCGACACCGACGCGATCGTCATGATCGGCGAGATCGGCGGCGACGCCGAGGAGCGGGCCGCGGCGTACATCAAGGAGAACGTCACGAAGCCGGTCGTCGGCTACGTCGCGGGCTTCACGGCTCCCGAGGGCAAGACGATGGGCCACGCCGGCGCCATCGTGTCGGGGTCGTCGGGCACCGCCCAGGCCAAGAAGGAGGCCCTCGAGGCCGCCGGTGTCAAGGTCGGCAAGACGCCGTCCGAGACTGCCGAGCTCATGCGCGAGATCATGCAGGGCCTCGCGAAGTAGCCTCTGCCGCAATCGATTCCGTATGCCGCTGAGTCGGCTGGGTGCCCACGCGGGCACCCAGCCCGGCTCGGCGGCATACGTCGTCTGGGCGGCCCCGCGTCAGCAGGCCATGAGGCCGATGACGAAGCCGCGGGCGCGCAGCCGCGGGATCAGCAGGTCGAGCGCGGCGACGGTCTGGGACCGGTCACCCCCGCCGTCGTGCAGCAGGATCCGCGAGCCGTCCCGGACGCCGGCCAGCACCCGGTTGACGATGGTCCACGTCCCGGGGCGTGACCAGTCACGAGGGTCCACGGTCCAGAGGATGTGCCGCTGTCCGCGGGCCGCGATGATGGCCTGGATGCGCGCGTTCGTCGCGCCGCCGGGCGGGCGGACGCAGCGTGGCCGGTAGCCGAGTGACGACTCCATGCGGTTCAGCTGCCACGTCACCGACGCGGTCGAGAGCAGCGTCAGGTTCGGGTGGCTCCACGTGTGGTTGCCGATCTTGTTGCCGTAGGTGCGCAGACTGCGGGTGATGCTCGGGTACCACGACACGTTCTGGCCGACTTCGAAGAACACGGCCTTCACCCCGTACTTGCGCAGCACGGACAGCACCCTCGGCGTCCACGTGAGGCTGGGCCCGTCGTCGAACGTGAGGTAGACGGTGCCGGCGTAGGCCACCGGTTGGGTCAGCGCGAGGTCGGCCGGCGTCGCCGTCGGCGGGGCTGCACGGCCGTCCGTGCCGGGCGGTCCCACCCCCAGGAGTCCAGCCGTCACGATGGTGAGCAGCACGGTCAGAGCGGTCAGTACCTGGTGGCGGATCTTCTTCATGTCGGGACCCCCTCGGTCCCCGGGGTCCCGGGACGGTCCGGGACCTCTCCCACTTCCAGTCTGGGTCGCCGGCGTGGCGCCGGACGCCGTTTGTGGTGCGAAGAACAGCCCGCCTCGGCGTGGGTGCTCGCCCCTGCGCCGGGTCCGGGCGACCATGGGCGAGGAGGTCACGGCACACATCCCGGGGCCGGCACCACGAGCACCGACAGCAGCAGGAGTGAGACCACTGGCCCGCGAGACAGCAGCCACGAGCCCCTCGAGCGCCTTCCCGCCGGCCCTGCGCGCAGGTGCGCTGGCGGCGGTCGGCACGTGGACGGTCGTGGTGCTGCCCGCGCTGGTCGGCTGGGTCGCCGCGCCCGAGAGCACGGTGGGCTGGTTCTCGGCGGTGTCGCTGGCCAGCGCCGTCTGGTTCGTGGGCCACGGTCAGTCGGTCGGTGCCGGGGGAGTGGCGATCTCGATGACGCCGCTGCTGCTGCTCGCCGTCTTCGCCTACATCACGTTCCGGTGGGCGCGGCGCCTGTCCGAGACGGAGCGACTGCGGGTCGGTGCCGAGGACTGGAGCCGCGTCGCCCGGTGGGGCGTCGTCCCCGGCTTCCTCGTCGGCTACGGCGTCGTGGCGGCCGTCTTCGCGCTCTTCACGCTCGGTGGTCCGGCCACACCCGGCGTGGCAGCGGTGCTCGGGTCGCTGCTCGTGCCGCTCATGGCGCTCGGCTTCGTCATGGTGCGACCCGACGAGGACTCGTCGCCGGCGTTCGTGCGCGCGTGGTTCCGGCGCGGCCCGACGTGGCTGCCGTCGGTGTGGCGCATCGGCTGGCGCGGCGCGGGTCTGCTGCTCGGGCTCGGTCTCGCGCTCGTGGTGGTGCGGGTGGTGCTGTCGTGGTCCGAGGTGGCCGACATCCAGGACCAGTACGCCGCGAACGTGGGCGCGCTCGCCGTCATCGTGCTCGCGCAGGTCGCGCTGCTCGGCAACGCGGCCACGTGGGCGCTCTCGTTTTTCGCCGGTCCGGGCTTCCAGATCGCGCTCGGCTCGACGGTCTCGCCGGCTGCTGCGCAGCCCGGGCTGCTGCCGCTCGTGCCGCTCTTCGGCGCGCTGCCCGGCGCCACCGACTTCCCCCCGACCATGTATGCCGTCCTGCTGGCTCCCGTGGCGCTGGGCGCCTGGCTGGGTGGTCGGGTCGACTCGGCCCTCGAGTTCTTCGGCAACACGCGCTCGCGGCTCGCGGCCACGGTGACGGCTGCCGTCCTCGCGGTGCTGGTGGTCGTCGCCCTGACGGCGCTCGGCAACGGCGCCGTCGGTGTCGACCGCCTCGCCGCCGTGGGACCGCCCCTGTGGACCTTCGCCGCGGCCCTGCTGGGCGAGGTCGTCGGTGGTGCACTGCTCTGGCTCGGCGTGCTGCTGCTGCGTGAGCGCCTGGCGGCTCGCCGCGGGCGTGGTGGTGCGGCGTCCGTGGCCGGTGACGGGGCCCATGACGACGCCGAGGCGTCGACCGCGGTCTGACGAGAGGTCAGGTCCGCCGGCCCGACGGGAGAACCACGGCCAGTCAGCGCACGACGAGGCCCAGCATCCCGGTGTCCTTGAGCTGCACGCAGTCGGCGGTGGCCTGCTGGGTCTGGGCGCCGGCGATGCAGTCCTCGTAGGCGCTCCACGAGTCGTAGAAGGCGAGCTGCAGGGCGAGGGTCGACAGCAGCATGCCGACGATGACGAGGGTGAAGGCCGGCCAGATCTTCTCGCGCCCGCCGCGCGTCGAGAGGAAGCGCAGCAGGCGGATCGTCAGCACCACGGCGATGAGCAGCGGCGCGAACGCGATGAACCGCTTGGGCAGCGGCAGGTACATGGCGATGAGCCCGAGCAGCACCAGCAGGGCGAGGGGCAGGGTGCGCTTGGCCTTCTCGCGCGCGAACGCGATCTCCTGCTCCAGCTGCGGCTCGGTCATGCGCCCATCCTTACCCATGCGGCGGACGTGGATCGACGCGGGCCGCGCCGGGCCGCCGACGCTACACTCCGGCGCGTGACGACCGACGCCGCCGCCAGCCCTGCCGGAGTGACCGAGGGACCCGTCCCGGTCGTCGTGCTCGTCTCGGGCTCCGGCACGCTCCTGCAGTCGCTCATCGACGCGGCTGCCGACCCGGCATACGGCGTGCGCGTCGCTGCGGTCGGAGCCGACCGCGCGTGCACGGGTCTCGAGCGGGCCGAGCAGGCCGGCATCCCGACGTTCGTGTGCACGGTGGCCGACTTCGCCGATCGGGCGGCGTGGGACGTCGCCCTCGCTGAGCGGGTCGCCGCGGCGGCGCCGCGCTTCGTCGTCACCGCCGGGTTCATGCGCATCCTCGGGCCGGCCACGCTCGGTGCGCAGCCGGTCGTCAACACGCACCCGGCGCTGCTGCCGAGCTTCCCCGGTGCCCACGGCGTACGCGATGCGCTGGCCTACGGGGTCAAGGTGACCGGCACGACGTGCCACCTCGTCGACGCCGGCGTCGACACCGGCCCGATCATCGAGCAGCGGGTCGTGGCCGTCCAGGAGGACGACACCGAGGAGAGCCTCCACGAGCGGATCAAGGTGCAGGAGCGCGACCTGCTCGTCGAGATCGTCGGCCGCATGGCGCGCGAGGGCTTCTCGGTGGACGGGCGCCGTGTCCGCCTCGGCTGACCCCACGCGATCGAGAGAACGCTCCGTCGCGACGCTCCTCGATCGAGAGAGCGTTTCGTCGGGCACGGCCGTGACCGGTAGTCTGGCCGCACACGACTGGCGCAGGTGGGGAACCACCAGGGAGTGAAACGGTCGGAGCATCGCCCGCCTGGGTGTTCCGGAGTCATCGACACCGTCTACCCACGCCAGGAGTTCTGATGTCCGACGGACGCCGTCCGATCAAGCGCGCCCTCATCTCCGTCTACGACAAGACCGGCCTCGAGGACCTCGCCCGGGCGCTGGACGCCGCGGGCGTCGGCATCGTCTCGACCGGCTCGACCGCGAAGACGATCGCGGCGCTCGGCATCGACGTGACGCCCGTCGAGCAGCTGACCGGCTTCCCCGAGTGCCTCGAGGGCCGCGTCAAGACGCTCCACCCGAAGGTCCACGCGGGCATCCTCGCCGACACCCGCAAGCCCGACCACGTGCAGCAGCTGGCCGACCTCGAGGTCGAGCCGTTCGAGCTCGTCGTGGTCAACCTCTACCCCTTCCGCGAGACCGTCGCCTCGGGCGCGACGCCCGACGAGTGCATCGAGCAGATCGACATCGGCGGCCCCTCGATGGTGCGGGCCGCGGCCAAGAACCACCCGAGCGTCGCCATCGTGACGAGCCCGGCGGCATACGGCGAGGTCGTCACGGCCCTGGGTGAGGGCGGCTTCACGCTGGCCCAGCGCCAGCGCCTGGCCGCGGAGGCGTTCGTGCACACCGCCTCCTACGACGTCGCGGTCGCGAGCTGGATGCAGCGCTTCGCGCAGCCGGACGCCGACCCGGACAGCCAGCGTGACGGCACGGGCTTCCCCGCCTGGACCGGCGCGACCTTCGACCGCGCGGCCGCGCTGCGCTACGGCGAGAACCCGCACCAGCAGGCGGCGCTCTACCGCCACTGGCGCCCGGGCGTCGCCTCCGCCGAGCAGCTGCACGGCAAGGAGATGTCGTACAACAACTACGTCGACACCGACGCCGCGGTGCGTGCGGCGCACGACCACGGTGACCAGCCGACCGTCGCGATCATCAAGCACGCCAACCCGTGCGGCATCGCCGTCGGAGCGACGATCGAAGAGGCGTACGAGCGCGCCCACGCGACCGACCCGGTGAGCGCCTACGGCGGCATCATCGCCGCCAACCGCACCGTCACGGCGGCGATGGCGACGGCCGCGAAGCCGGTCTTCACCGAGGTCATCATCGCGCCCGACTTCGAGCCCGAGGCGCTCGAGATCCTCACCGCGAAGAAGAACCTCCGGGTGCTGCGCCTGCCAGCCGGCACGGCCGAGGCGGCCGACCCCATCGAGACGCGCCCGATCAGCGGTGGGCTGCTCGTGCAGTCCGTCGACCGCGTCGACGCCGTCGTGCACGGTGACGGCGACGCGGTGACCGGTGGCGACGACGCCGCGAACTGGCGGCTCGTCGCCGGTGAGGCCGCCGACGACGCGACGCTCGCCGACCTCCAGTTCGCGTGGCGCGCGATCCGCGCCGTGAAGTCCAACGCGATCCTGCTGGCTCGCGACGGGGCCGCGGTCGGTGTCGGCATGGGCCAGGTCAACCGCGTCGACTCCTGCTACCTGGCCGTGCGTCGCGCCGGCGAGGAGCGCGCGCGGGGCTCGGTCGCGGCGTCCGACGCGTTCTTCCCGTTCGCCGACGGGCTGCAGATCCTGCTCGACGCCGGCGTGCGCGCGGTCGTGGCACCCGGCGGCTCGATCCGTGACGACGAGGTCATCGAGGCCGCCAGGGCGGCGGGCGTCACGATGTACTTCACCGGGACCCGCCACTTCGCCCACTGACCGTCAGGTCCCAGCAACACACCCGGTAACGGTCAGCTCCTCACGGTTGCAGCCGTGAGGAGCTGACTGTTACCGGGTGTGTTGCGCGGCAGGTGGGGGTATGCCGTTCAGCGGGTCCAGCGGTAGCCGGTGGGCTCACCCTCGCCGAGGTCGACGATGGCCGCGACCGGACCACCGCCGTCGGGGCCCTGGTGGGCGGCCGACACCGACACGAACACCGCCGGGTCACCCGTCACCGACGCCGTGACGCCACCGACGCACGACTTGATCTGGCGGTGCCAGTGCACGTCGGAGTCGTCGAGCATCGCGTTGCGGCGACCGTGCACCTGGCCGTCCTGGCTCACCTCGCACTTGAGGAAGACGTTGACGAGGCGGCCGGCGATGTCGCTCGGGTGGGCGCGCTCGGGCAGGTCGAGGCCGGCGTCCTTGATCGCCTCCCAGATGCCGTCGGCGTCGAGGGCGTCGTTCATGACCGAGTGGCCGATGCGGTAGCGACCACCGACGCCGCGGGCGTTGCCGACCACGACGACCTGCGCCTGGTCGAGCTCGACACCCGAGCTGCACGAGGCGACCGAGGAGAAGAGCGAGCGGTTGTGCATGATGTCGGCGTCGGTCGGCATCTCGATCTCGCCGAGCGCGACTGCGATGCCGAGGCCCGTGGTGCCGTTGGAGAGGTCCATCGACTCGTGCGTGTGCTCGGTCCAGACCTCGTGGCCGCGGGACTTGGCGTCGCGGATCGTGTGGATCGTCAGCAGCGGCGTCTTGGTCTGGACGTAGTGCACGTCGGCCGGGTCGGTGATGCCGGCCCGCTCCATGGCGACCTTCACGGCGTCGGCGACCTTCTCCACCATGGCGACGTAGCCGATCTCCTCGGGCTTGATCGGCTCGCTCATCGCGAAGCCCACCGTCAGCCGCAGGTCGTCGGACGGCTCGGCCTTGTCGGCCGGGACCGTCGCGAAGATCGTGGCGTGCGGGCTGATGACGCCGTCGGTGCCGCCGGACCACACGATCGGGACCTGCTTGACCTGCTCGGCCGGTGCGCCCTTCTCGACGAGCACCTCACGGAAGGCGCGGTCGGCGATGATGCGCGTGTAGTCGTTGACGCCGCCGTTGCCCTCGGTCTTCCCGATGATGGCGACGACCCGGCCGGCCTCCATCACGCCGTCGTCGATGAGCTTCGCGAGCTCGGACGCGTCGGCGACCGAGTGGATGGGGACCTTGCGCACCTCAATGGCTTCGGGCACGTGAATCACCTTTCTCTTTCGGGGTTTTCGATGACGGTCCCGATGTGGCCGTCGATGGCGGTGGCGAGCTGGTCGAGCGCGGTCACGATGGAGCGTCGGCCCCCGGCGCGGACGAAGCGCATCGCGGCGTCGACCTTGGGGCCCATGGATCCCGACGCGAAGTGGCCGGCGGCGGCGTACGCCTCCATCTCGGCGAGGGTGACGCGGCCGATGTCGTGCGCGTCGGGCGTGCCCCAGCCGGCGACGGCGTGGGCGACGTCGGTGGCGATGACGAGCACGTCGGCGGCGACCGCCCTGGCGAGCAGCGCTGCGGTGAGGTCCTTGTCGATGACGGCCTCGACACCGTGCACCGCACCGCTCTCGCTGCGCACGACGGGGATGCCGCCTCCGCCGGCCGCGACGACGACGTAGCCGGCGTCGAGCAGGGTGAGCAACGCGTGCGTCTCGAGGACCTCGATGGGCTCGGGCGAGGCGACCACTCGTCGCCAGCCCTTCTCGCCGCGGTCCTCCCACCGCTCGCCGTGGTCGATGAGCGCCTGGGCCTGCTCGCGCGGGAGGAAGCGCCCGATCGGCTTGGTGGGGCGGGCGAAGCCGGGGTCGTCGGCGGCCACGAGCGTACGCGTGACGAGCGCTGCGACGGGACGCACGGCACCGCGCGCGGCGAGGGACGCCTCGAGGGTGTCGAGCAGGGTGAAGCCGATGGTGCCCTGCGTCTGCGCGCCGCACCAGTCGAGCGGGACCGGCGGCACGACGTGCGCGGCGAGCTCGTTCTTGACGAGGAGGTTGCCCACCTGCGGGCCGTTGCCGTGCGTCACGACCACCTCGTGGCCGGCCGCGACGAGGTCGGCGAGGTGCTCGCTGGCGACGGTGATGGCCGCGCGCTGGGCCTGGGGCGTCGCGCTCCCGTCGGGCCCGGTCATGGCATTGCCACCCAGCGCCACGAGCACCCTCACGGTGCGTCCTTGCTCGTCGAGGCGGTCGTCATGGCGTGAGCCTAGGGAGCGTGTGCGAGCGGCCGCGTTGTCACCTCCTGCCCAACCACGTCAGCCGGATTGGCAGATGTATGCCGTCCGGTCGGCGAGTGTCGCGTCCTTCGGGGGCTGTGGGCGGGTAGGGGACGATAATGAAGAAGGACGAGGTCGTCGCGTCGCAGGTCCAGCCAGGAGGGGGTGGGACGTTGGGTGTCGGAGTGCTGCTCGCGGTCGTGGGTGCGATCCTGACCTTCGCGGTCCGGGCCAACACCACGGTCATCAACCTGCCCATCGCGGGGGTCATCCTCATGATCGCCGGAGGTCTGCTCATCTGGCACGGCAGCAAGGGCCACCGCCGCAAGCGCATCATCACGCGCGAGGAGGGTCCCAACGGCGTGACGAACACGGTGCGCCAGACCATCGAGGAACGCGACATCGACTGACGCCGCGAGCGCGGCGCAGCGCCCGGGGTGGGCTGGTGGCTTCCAGCGGTACGTGGGGCCGGCCTGTGTCCTCGTGGTGCGCAGGCCGGGGTCGACGAACGTCCAGCCGTCGCTCACCGGTTCGTGGCCGCCCCGTCGACGGGCCCGGCGGCCCGCAGCACGTCGGCCCAGGTGCGTGGCTCGCGGCCGAGGAGCCGGCGCAGCGTGTCGGCCTCGCCGACCAGCCCCTCCCGGTCGTATGCCGTGAACATCGCGAGCAGGTCGGCGCGGGCCTGCTCGGGCAGGCCGGCGCCCGGGCCCGCGGACCAGGCGTCGGGCGAGACGTGCTCGGCGCCCACGTGGTGTCCGAGCACCTCGGACGCCACCGCGGCCTGCTCGCGCACGCTGAGCACCTCGGGGCCGGCGAGCTCGTAGGTGAGGCCCTCGTGGCCGTGCCGGGTGAGCACCACCGCAGCAGCCTCGGCGACGTCGTCGAGGTCGACGTTGCTGAAGGGGGAGTCGAGCGAGTAGGGCACGGCGAGACGGCCCGAGCGGGCGGCCTCGAGGAGGTTCTGGTGGTAGGCCGCGGGGCGCAGCACCGTCGCGCCGGGCACCGTGCCCCGCACCACGTGCTCGGCCTCGGCCTTGCGCAGGTGGTGCGGCATCGACGCGTCGTCGGGGTGCAGCACGGAGTGGAAGACGAAGCGGGGCCCGCCCTCAGCGGCCGCCGCGGCAGCGACCCGTTCGGCCATCCTGACCTCGTCCGGGTGGACGTTGGGTGCGAGGTGGTAGACGGCGTCGACCCCCGCGACGGCCGCGGCCAACCCAGCCCCGCTCACGAGGTCAACGACCGAGATCGACCGGGCCCCAGCGGCATACGCCATGTTCTGTCGGTCGACGGATCGCACGGCAGCGCGGACGGCGATGCCGCGCGAGGCCAGCGCACGCGTGACGGCGCGGCCGGTCTTGCCGGTCGCGCCGATCACGAGGACTCTCATCGCTCACACCCAGTCGACGTCCGCCGCGTGCTGACCGGCGGCGAGCGTGGCGTAGCCCGGGCCGCGGTCGAAGAAGGGCTGCTCGGCCGCGCGCTCGGCCCGCAGCCCGTCGCGCAGCGCGTCGGACGACGCGGTGTCGACGACCGGCTCGTCCTGGGTGCCGGACGCGACGACGCCGTAGTCGCGGCGCGCCCCCTCGAACGACACCTTGCCCCAGCGCAGGTCGCGCTCGACCTCGTCGTAGGGACGCTCGAGCGGGTCGCCCCAGCCGCCGCCGCCGGTGGTGCGGATGCGGATGACCTGGCCGGCCTTGACCACCTCGGCGTCGGCGAGGGCGTCGACGCTGCGCTCGTCGGGACCACCCACGTCGACCGTCACCTCGAACGGCCGGCCGGCCTTGCCTCCCTTGACGCCCCAGCAGGCGAGGATCGACCGGTCGGCGATCGACATGAAGTGCGCGTCCTTGAGCATGCGGATGTGCTTCTCGTAGCCGAGACCGCCGCGGTGCCGGCCGGCACCGCCGGAGTCGACGGCGAGGCCGAGCCGCTCGACGATGAAGGGGAAGCGGCTCTCGGTGAACTCGGTCGGCAGGTTGCGGCTGTCGGGCACGACGTGGATGGTGTCCTCGCCGTCCGCGTAGTAGCGCCCGCCCGAGCCGCCGCCGAGCACCTCGCGCATGAGGTAGTCGTTGCCGTCGCGGTCCTTGCCGTAGACGCCGGTGTAGCGGATCGTCTCCTGGTCGGCCGGCATCTTGCCGTCGACGGCCTTGGCGACGACGCCGGCGAGCACGCCGAGCAGGCGCAGGATGACGAAGGTGCGCGCGTTCGTCGGCGCCGGGTAGATCGGCGTCAGCAGCGTGCCCTTCTCGGGGAACTTCATCTCGATGAGCGGCACGATGCCCTCGTTGACGTCGAGCTCGGCCATCCGCTCGGGGGTGTCGGCGAGGTTGCGCAGGATCGGCGCGAGCCACTTCTTGAGGAAGTTGCCGCCGACGTAGTCGCCGCAGTGGTTGATCGGTCCCTTCGCCTGCGGCGCGGTGCCGGTGAAGTCGATGACGAGCTTGGGACCGCCGTCCGGGTACTGGTCCGAGCGGCCGGGCCCGCCGGTCGACTGCTTCGTCAGCGTGATGCGCTGGGTGTGCAGCTTCGGCTCGTCGACGCCGTCGTGCTCGGCGTAGTCCTCCCAGACGTACGTGCCGTCGGGGATCTTGCTGAGGATCTCTCGGCGGTAGGTCTCGGTCGTCTTGTCGAGGATCGCGTCGAAGGCGGCCTCGATGGTGTCGCGGCCGTAGCGCTCGAAGAGCTCACCGAGGCGGCGGGCGCCCATGAGGCAGGCCGAGCACTCGGCGTCGAGGTCGGCGGCGAGGCTGTCGGGCATGCGGCTGTTGCGCGTCATGATGCGCAGCGCCGCCTGGTTGGGAACTCCCCTGTCCCACAGCTTGATCGGCGGGACAGACAGTCCCTCCTCGAAGACCGTCTGCGCGTTGCTCGGCATCGAGCCGGGCACGGCGCCACCGATGTCGTCGTGGTGACCGAACGCCTGGACGAACGCGACGACCTCGCCGCCGGAGAAGACGGGCACCGTGACGCAGAGGTCGGGCAGGTGGCCGATGCCGCCCTCGGACTCGTAGACGTCGTTGTGGAAGAAGACGTCGCCCTCGCTCATCTCGGCGAGCGGGAAGTCGCGGGCGATGGGGTGCACGAGCGCGCTGTAGGAGCGGCCGGTGAGCTTGCGCAGCTGCCGGTCGTGGATGCCGGCGCGGAAGTCGTGTGCGTCGCGGATCATGGGCGAGCGGCTGGTGCGGGCGATGGCCGTCTCGACCTCCATCTCGACGCTCGCGAGCGTGCCCTCGACGATCTCGACGAGGATCGGGTCGACGGTCGTGCCCTCGGGCGTCAGGCGGTTGCCGTGCTCGTATGCCGTGGGGAGCCCTGCCGGGTTCACCGGGGCGCCGTCGTGGTGCGGGTCGGTCGACGCGTGCGAGCCGATGGCGGCGTCGACCGGCGCGAGCCGGGTGGCTGCGGTCTGGCAGGAGAAGCACATCTCAGGCCTCCTTGGTGATGACGAGGTTGCCGAGCGTGTCGACGCGGACGACGAAGCCGGGGTGGACGGGGACGGTCGAGCCGAACTCCTCGACGATGGCGGGCCCGTGGACCGTGTCGCCGGCGAGCAGGTCGGGGCGCCACCAGACGTCGGTGTCGACGTAGCCGGAGTCGGCGTCGAAGCACACGGGCCGCACGCTGCGGTGGGCGCGCTCGTGCACACCGGCGCCTGCCGTTTCGGCGCTCGCGAGGTCGCGCAGCTCGGGGCGCGTGATGGGGCCGACACCGGTGACCCGGAGGTTGACCCACTCGACCTGCTGGGTCGGGTCGCTGCGGAAGTCGTAGCCGTAGAGCGCGCGGTGCTCGTCGTGGAAGCGCGAGGCGACGTCGGCGGCATACGCCTCGTCGACGTCGCCCTCGGGTGCGGCGACCCGCACCTCGTAGGCCTGGCCGAAGTAGCGCAGGTCGACGGTGCGTGAGTAGCGGTGCTGCTCGGTCGGGAAGCCCTCCGCGTCGAGGGCCGCGGCGGCCTTGGCCGTGAGGTCGTCGAAGGTCTTCTGGACTGCGGCGTGGTCGAGCGACGAGTGGCGCGAGACGGCCGTCTGCACGTAGTCGTTCTTGACGTCGACGGTAAGCAGGCCGAAGGCAGAGACGTTCCCGGGGTTCTGCGGTACGACGACCCCGGCGAGGCCGAGGATGTCGACGAGGCGGCAGGCGAGCAGTGAACCGGAGCCGCCGAACGTCGCGAGCATGAAGTCACGCACGTCGAGGCCACGCTTGACGCTGACCTGGCGCAGCGCGTTCGCCTGGTTCCACGCCGAGATCTCGAGGATGCCTGTCGCGCAGCGCTCGAAGTCGAGGCCGAGACGGTCGGCGAGGGCCTCGATGCCGGCACGGGCGGCGTCGACGTCGAGCGGGATCTCGCCGCCGAGCAGGTGCGGGGGGATGCGGCCGAGCGTCACGTGCGCGTCGGTGATCGTCGGCTCGGCGCCGCCCTTGCCGTAGCAGAGCGGGCCGGGGTCGGCGCCCGCGGACTGCGGGCCGACCTTGAGGGAGCCCTCCGGGGAGACCCAGGCGATGGAGCCGCCGCCTGCCCCGACCGTGACGACGTCGATCATCGGGATCTTGCTCGGGTAGGCGCCGACGCTGCCCTCGGTCGTCAGGGTCGGCTCGCCGGCGAGGACCACGGAGACGTCGGTCGAGGTGCCGCCGCCGTCGCACGTGAGCACCTTGTCGAAGCCCGCGCGGCCGGCGATGAGACCGGCGCCGAGCGCACCGGCGGCGGGGCCCGAGAGGACCGTCGTGATCGGCTGGTGCACGACCTCGTCGGCCGAGAGCACGCCACCGTTGGACTTCATGATGTAGAACGGCAGCTTCTCGCTGCTGCTGACGAAGTCGTCGAGCCGCTGGTGGATGTTCGCGACGTAGCGGCTGACGTTGGGCTTGACCGCGGCGTCGACGAGGGTCGTCATGGAGCGCTCGTACTCGCGGTACTCGCGGAGCACCTCGGAGCTGATCGACACGACCGCGTCGGGGTGCTCGCGCCGCAGCACGTCGCGCATCGCGAGCTCGTGGCTGTCGTCGGCGTACGAGTGGAGCAGGCACACGCCGATGGTGGTGATGCCACGGTCCTTGAACCACCGGGCGACCGCGACGGCGCCCTCCTCGTCGAACGGTCGGATCTCGTTGCCCTCGAAGTCCATCCGGCCGCCGACGGTCTTGACGTAGTCGGCCGGGACGATGCGCGGCGGCTTGACCCAGAAGTAGGAGTTGCCGTAGCCGTCGGGCACGGCCTGCCGCGCGATCTCGAGGATGAACTCGTAGCCCTCGGTCGTGATGAAGCCGAGCGCCTCGACCTTGCCCTCGAGCAGCTTGTTCGTCGCGACCGTCGTGCCGTGCGACACGGCCGAGATGTCGTCGCCCGTGGCGCCCATGAGGTCGAGCACCTTGCGCACCCCGGCGAGGAAGCCGTCGGCCGGGTTGCTCGGCGTCGACGGCGTCTTCGTGGTGACGAGCTCGCCGGAGTCCTCGTCGAGCGCGACGACGTCGGTGAACGTGCCGCCGGTGTCGATGCCGATCCGGATCCGGCGTGCTGCGGAGGTGCCTGCTGTCATGGTCAGGATTCAACCGGTGGCGCGCCCGTCGGGGCGTTGGCACATCGTGCCAACACCGACCCTCGTTCGGCCCAATCCTCGACAGTCCTGGCGTGGCACACGCGGGTGATGTCGAGCGCGCGCCCTCCGCTCCGTCCAGGGGGTGAGCGTGCCACGCTGGCACGACGTGACGAAGGAGAGAGCACCATGGCGCAGTACCTGATCGGCGTGGACTTCCAGGCCGGCGACGACGAGGCCCCGATGTCCGACTGGACGCCGGAAGAGGTCCAGGCCCACCTCGACTACTACGAGCGTCTCGTCGGCGAGCTGGAGGCGAACGGCGAGCTCGTCTCGTCGACGATCCTCACCGGTCCCGACCTCGCCAAGATCGTGCGGTCCGACGGCGTGGCACCCGTCGTGACGGACGGACCATTCCAGGAGTTCAAGGAGTGGCTCGCAGGCTTCCAGGTCGTCGAGGTCAACACCGAGGAGCGGGCGCTCGAGATCGCGTCCCTGATGTCGGCGGTGCCCGGCCGTGGTGGCGCGCCCACGCGACAGCCGATCCACGTGCGCCAGGTCATGGAGCATGCGCCGTCGAACACCGACGAGATGGACGACTTCCTGCGCACGGCCGGCGGCACGCGCTGACCACCGGACCCGGCGTCGACGACCTGCTGCGCACCCTGGCGCCGCGGGTCGTCGGCATCGTCAGCCGCCGCTTCGGCGACTTCGACTCGGCCGAGGACGCGGTGCAGGAGGCGCTCCTCGCCGCGGCTCGACGCTGGCCGGTCGACGGGGTGCCCGACGAGCCGCGTGCCTGGCTCGTCACGACGGCCTCCCGGCGGCTCGTCGACGTGTGGCGCAGCGACGCCGCCCGGCGCGAGCGCGAGGCGCGCGTCATCGCGTGGGAGGTGCCGGCATACGACCCGGTCGACCACGACGACAGCCTGACGCTGCTCCTGCTCTGCTGCCACCCGTCCCTGACGCCCGCGTCCGCGATCGCGCTGACGCTCCGCGCGGTCGGTGGCCTGACGACGGCCGAGATCGCGAGGGCCTTCCTCGTCCCCGAGCCGACGATGGCGCAGCGCATCAGTCGCGCCAAGGCGACGGTGCGCGCCTCCGGCGCCCGCTTCCGTATGCCGTCCGGCGAGGACCGCGCGGATCGCGTGCGGTCGGTGCTCCACGTCCTCTACCTCGTCTACAACGAGGGTTACGCCAGCACGCACGGCACGACGGTGCAGCGGATAGACCTGTCGCGCGAGGCGATCCGCTTGACGCGCCTGCTGGTCGACGGCCTGCCCGACCACGCGGAAGCCATGGGCCTGCTCGCGCTCATGCTGCTCCTCGAGGCACGCAGTCCGGCCCGCACGGACGAGGCCGGGGCCATCGTCCCGCTGCCCGAGCAGGACCGGTCGCGGTGGGACCGCGCGCTGGTGGCCGAGGGGCTCGCTCTGCTCGGCCGGGCCATGACGCTCGAGGCGGTGGGGCAGTACCAGCTGCAGGCGGCGATCGCGGCGGTCCACGACCGGGCGCCCACCGCCGCCGACACCGACTGGGTCGAGATCTGCACGCTCTACGGGCTGCTCGAGCAGGTCACCGGCAACCCCGTGGTGACGCTGAACCGGGCCGTGGCGGTGGCCATGGCCGACGGGCCGCGGGCTGGTCTCGAAGTCGTCGACGAGGTCGAGGGCCGGCTCGGCGGCACGCACCGCTGGCTGGCCGTCCGCGGCCAGCTGCTCGAGATGGCCGGCGAGCGGGTGCGCGCGGCGGCCGACCTCGAGCGCGCTGCCGCGACGGCGACGAACGAGGCTGAGCGGCGCCACCTCGCCACTCGCGCGGCTGCCCTCCGCCGGTCGACGAGGTCCTGAGCCGACGGCTCGCTTGCTCGATGGTCCGCATCGCTTTCTCGATGGTCGGCATCGCCTTCTGGATGGCGGGCATCGCTGTCTGGATGGCCGGCATCGCGTTCGAGAGAACGCTCCGTCACCGGGTCGTGCGGACTCGGAGCAGGGCTTCGGCCTCGTCGGCGGCGGACGGGCGGGTCCGGGCCTCCTCGGCGAGCACGGTCGCGAACGTCCGGGCGGCGACGGCATACCGCTCGTCCTCGAGCACGCGACTCACGGCGGCCGCGATCTGCTCCGGCGGGGCGGAGGAGCGCACCCGCACGCCAGCGCCCAGTCGCAGCACGCGTACGGTGTCGTCCTTCTGGTCGCGACCCATCGGCAGGCAGACGAGCGGGACACCGGCGGCGAGCGAGCGCATCACCGTGCCGTGTCCGGCGTGGGTCACCACGGCGGTCGCCCGACGCAGCACCTGGCTGTGGGGTGCGGCCCTGAGCACCTCGACGTTGTCCGGCGCTGACACGGCCTCCGGGGCGACGGCACGGCCGGTGGTGACGAGACCGCGTACCGGGAGCCGGCCGAGCGCCGCACAGATGCGGTCGAGCGTCTCGGTCTGGGCCTGGTGGACCGAGCTCAGCCCGACGAGCACGAGGGGGCGGGGGTCGTCCGTGTCGTCCTCCCAGCGCCCGGCCCAGCCGGGGTCGTCGAGCTGTGGCCCGACGTAGCGGACGTTGCCGGGCAGGTGCCGCGTCGCGAAGTCGAAGGACGGGCTGGTGAGCACCAGCACCGCGTTCGCGTGGTCGAGCATGCCGAGCAGCTCGCCCACGGGGCCGAGGCCGTATGCCGCGCGAACAGCGTTTAGCTGCTTGGTCATTCCGCTCGATGCGCCCTGAACGGCGAAGAGCGCGGCGGCGTCTCGGGCACGGCCCACGGGCCCGCGCGCCTGCGGCCAGCCGGTGCCGAAGGGTGGGAGGCCGCGCGTCGGGCGGGCGTAGATGTTGGCCATGAGGGCCGCGAACGGACGCCCTGTCGCTTCCGCGCCGATGACCATGCCGGGCACCGTTCCCTCGACGAGCACCGCGTCCGCCGCATGACGGGTCGCGGCGTCGATGACGTCGCGGGCGAAGAAGCCCGCCGGTCCGACGAGCACCCGTTCCCGGACGCGACGGAGCCTCCTGAGGGGGCTGCCGGTCTCGAACTCGGTGATCATCGCGGTCTGCTCGGCGACGGAACCGATCTGTGGTGCGGTCTGCCAGCTCAGGTAGCGGCAGCCGGCCGCCCGCACCACGTCCGCCGCCGTGGGGTCCGCGAGGACCAGCACCTCGTGCCCACGCCTCACGAGCTCTGCGGCCACGCCCATCATGGGTGGCAGGGTGCCGCCGGCGTCGATGGCGACCATGAGGAACCGTCCCGGACCTGCGCGGGCCGATGACGCGGTCGACGTCACCGCAGCATCTCGTTCACCGTCTTCACGACGAGGTCGGGGTCATCGCCCTGCACGTAGTGCGTTGATCGCTGCGACACGATGACGCTGCCGTCCGACGACCGTCCTGCGAGCCATCGGTGGCCCGCCCGCCAGGCCTCGCGCAGGGCCGTGGAGTCCATGCCCGGAAGGGGTCCACCGTCGTCGCGCCCGGCCTCGATGATGCGCATCGGCACGTTCACGACGGGCAGGCGTGCGACGCGATCCAGCGCCTTCGGGTCGAGGCTCTCGCGGTTCGTCTTCGGGTCCCGGTCGAAGGCGACGGCGCGGAGCAGGTTGCTGATGTCCGGGTTGCCGACATCGGGCTTGGGCAGGTGGGTGACGAACCAGGCGTCGTACGTGGGGGTGGACGGGTCGAGCAGGACCATGGCATGAGCGTCCTGGGGGTGGGCGGCCGCCCACGTGTAGGCGAGGGGTCCGCCCATGGAGTGGGCGACCACGACGACGGGGCGGGGCAGTTTCAGCCCCGTGATGACGCCGTCGAGCTGGACGGCCAGGTCGTCGAAGTCCTGGATGTCCGGTGGCGGGTCACTGAGGCCGATGCCGAGTCGGTCGTAGGTGCAGGTCCGTGCACCTGCGGCGATGCGGGCCTGGACCGGGTCCCACGACTCCATGGGTGAGGCGTAGCCGCTCACGAGGATGACCGACGGGCCGCGGCCCGCACACCGCGTGACGAGGGTCTTGCCCTTGACGACGACCTGCTTCTCGGGCTCGAGCGTCGGCAGGGCCGTCGGCGTGGAGGCGGTCGCCGTCGTCGGCGGTGGCTGGCCCGAAGCGGATGAGCAGGCGGTCAGGGCGGCGGCCGCGAGGGCGAGACCGCAGACCAGCAGGGAAGCGCGACGTGTCCGACCTTGCATGGTGAACCCCCGGTGCACGGGCGGCCCCCCGGGGCTCCGGAGAGCACACCACCCAGTCTCCCAGCGCCCGGGTCCCCACGCCGACGATCAGCCTTTTCGCGCGCGAGAACGCCCGCCCCACCCCATCGAGAAAGCAATCCGTCCGTTGATCGTCGTCGGAGAGTGCTCTTGACGGGTGACTACTCTGCGATGCAGAGTAAGCGCACCGGGCGCACAGGGACGCCCCACCTCAGGAGGCGCGCATGGACACCTCGGGCAACGCCGCATCACCAGCCTCGTCCGCCGAACTCGACCCCGATGAGGCACGCCGCCTCCTGGAGCGCACCGAGGGCGTGCGCCGGGCGGCCCGCGCGGACGCCAGGGGCCTCGCGATCCCGCTCCTCGTCCTCGGCGTCCTGACTCTCGGCTACGCCGCCCTCTCGTACGTCCAGCTGAACGTCATCGCCTCCGACCTCGGCCCCGGAGAGTCCCGCGCGGCGACTCCCGAGGAGATGGCATTCGGCGACCTCGTCGACCGCTACTGGGGCACCGTCGGGGCAGCAGGGCTGATGCTCATCGGTGTCCTCTTCGCCTGGAGCCGTCGTCGCGTCGGCGCCGGCGCCGGGTCCGGTGCGTGGATCGCGGCAGGTTTCGGCCTCTTCGTCCTGGCGACGTTCGGGCTTCCGTTCTCGCCTCTTGCCTTCGTCAGCGTGGTCGGCATCGTCGGGTTCATGGCACCCACAGCCTTCATCGGCATCGCCCTGCTGCTCATCGCCGCACGGCGACACGATCACCGGCTCGCGCTCTGGGTCGTCGTCTTCGGCGTCGTCGTGACGCTGGCGCACCTCGGGTTCTTCACCAACCGGTTCGGCGACCTGCTCGGTCTGGTCGGGCTGTCCGATGCGGTGTCGGTGCACGCGATCGTCCAGGCCGACGTCGTGGTCATGGCTGCACTCGGGCTGGTGCTGATGGTGGTCGCGATGCGCAGCCGGCGTTCCACACGTGCTCGGCAACCAGTCCCATGGCCGGTGCAGCCGTGACTCCTCGGGAGACCGTGCCTGGTGCAACGTTCGCCGACGGCCCGCTGGACGAGGCGCCGCACCCGACCAGCGGGCTCAACGACGTCGTGCACCAGAAGGCGCGGCTCGGCATCCTCGCCGTGCTCGCCGAGACCGAGCGGGCCGACTTCACCTACCTCAAGTCGATGCTCGACCTCACCGACGGCAACCTCGGCCGGCACATCGAGGTGCTCGCCGGCAGCGGGCTCGTGCACGTCGAGAAGGGGTATGCCGGCAGGCGCCCCCGCACGTGGGTCACCATCACCCGCGCCGGCCGGCACGCCCTCGCCGAGGAGATGGCCGCGATCCGCGAGCTGCTCCGCCGGTTCGAGAGCAGCGAACCGCCCACTCCCTGACGCACGCCCTCACCCGTCGAGTGCTCACCTTCCCACGCGACGAAGCGGGGGTCAGCCGGCCTCACCGCGGTGGATGGGGGCGTGCGGGAACGGCGTCTCGGCGGCGCCCTCGAGCTCGGCCCGGTGGTTGCGGATGAGGTCGAGGTTGCGGTCGCGCAGGTGGTCGAACGCCTGGCCGACGTTCGAGCCCGGCGTCAGCGAGGCCAGCGCCTCCGCCGGGTCGAGGCGGGCGGTGACCCAGCCCGGGTGCGTCGCAGCCTTGGCCACGATGTGCCCCACCGGGGTGACGATGTGCGAGTTGCCGAAGTAGAGCACGCCGGCGGGGTCCTGCCCGACCGCGTTCGCGCCGATGACGTAGACGTGGTTGTCGTAGGCGCGGGCCCGAGAGGTGAGGTCCCAGATGTCGGCCGAGCGCAGCAGCGCCGACGGCCGGCAGATGACCTCGGCGCCCTGCACGGCCTGGATGCGCGAGAGCTCGGGGTAGTCGCCGTCGAAGCAGATGATCATGCCGATGCGGCCGAGGTCGGTGTCGCACACGGTCACGGTGTCGCCGGGCGTGACCCAGCCGCCGCCGGTGACGATCTCGGAGCAGAACGGGTGCGTCTTGCGGTAGACGCCGAGCACCTCGCCGGCGGGGTCGATGAGCACCGACGAGTTGTAGACGACGCCGCGCTCGGGGCCGCGCTCGTAGGTGCCGACGCACAGGTGCACGCCGAGCTCGCGCGCCGCCGCCTGGAACGGCTCGGTCATCGCGCCGGGCAGCTCGGTGACGAGGTCCCAGAGCTCCTCCTTGGAGCAGCCGGGCGTGAAGCCGGTCGTCGCGGTCTCGGGGAGCACGACGAGCTCGGCCCCGGTGGCCTCGACACACGTGCGCGTCATGTCGATGCACGCGTCGATGTTGGCGCGGATCGTGTCGGGCGACAGCTTCTCGGGGACGGGGGCCACCTGCACGGCGGCAGCGGTGAAGGCGCGCATCGTCAGCCCCTCCCGATCGCCCAGCCGACGACGACGCCGACGATCGCGACCACGCCCCCGGTGACGACCCCGAGGGCGTAGTCGCGAACTCTGGACCCCTCAGCGGGGGCGGGCCGGCCGGCATACACGGTGCCCGTGCCGCTCGGCTGCGTGACGGCAGACCCAGCAGGTATGCCGCCTGCTGCCGCGGGTGCCGCGGGCGCGATCCCGCTCGGGGCTGCTGCGCCCGGGCGGACGCCGGCGATGTCGGCGTCGACCGCCGAGAAGAACTGTCCGGCCATCTTCTTCGTCACGCCGGCGAGCATGCGCTGCCCGACGCCGCCGATGACGCCACCGACCGCTGCATCGGCGTCGTAGGTGAGGTCGGTGCCGCCGGCCGCGCTGGGCGCGAGCCGCACGACGACGTCGGCGTCGACGGTGCCGGGAGCGCCTGCGCCGGAGGCCTTCATCGTGAAGGAGTCGGGGTGCTGCGGGTCGCGCAGCGAGACCTCGCCGTCGTAGGTGCCCCTGATCGCGGCCACGCCCGCCGTGACGGTCATCGCGTAGTGGTCGGGGCCGAGCTCGGTGAGGCGCTCGCAGCCGGGGAGGCAGCGGGCGAGCACGCCCGGGTCGTGGAAGGCGTCCCAGACCTGCTGGGGATCGGACGCGAGGGTCGCGGATCCGGAGATCTTCATGACGTCGGCTCCTTCGGTGACGTGCTGGACGAGCTGGACGAGCGTGGAGTGCTGGCCTGACGGTGCAGGGAGGGGACCTCGCCGGCGGCGTGCCGGCGGCGCAGCTCCCACAGGTCGTTGGGCGAGATCGGCATGCGGGCGATGGGGAAGCCCTCGGCGTCCTCGATGGCGGAGGCGATGACGGCCGACACAGGGATGCACCCGGCCTCGCCGGCACCCTTGATGCCCAACGGGTTCAGCGGTGACGGTGTCTCGAGGTGGTCGGCCTCCACCGTCGGCACCTCGGAGGCGTAGGGCATGAGGAAGTCCATGAAGCTCGCGTTGAGCAGCTGCCCCGACTCGTCGTAGGCCATCCGCTCGTAGAGCGCGCCGCCGACCCCCTGCGCGACGCCGCCGTGCACCTGACCCTCGACGATCATCGGGTTGATCATCGTGCCGCAGTCGTGGATGACGCAGTAGCGCAGGATCTTGATCTCGGCCGTGACCGGGTCGGTCTCGACGATCGCGGCGTGCATGCCGTTGGCGAAGGTGGCCTGCGTGGGGGAGTAGAAGCCCTTGCCCTCGAGCCCGGGCTCCTCGCCCTCGGCGACCGGCGGCTTGTCGGGGTCGAAGGTTCCGGCGAACTGCGTTGCGGCGCGGGCGGCCTCGTCGAACGCGTACCTAAGCGGGTTGGACAGCACCGAGACGGTGCCGAGGCTCATCGACGTCGCCGGGGCGCCCTTGACGCGCACGGTTCCCTCGACGATCTCGAGGTCGTCGGGAGACACCTCGAGGGCGTCGGCCGCGATGCGCAGGGCCTTCTCGCGCACCTTGCGGGTCGCGATCGCGATGGCGCTCCCGCTCATGACGGCGGCGCGCGACGCGAACGTGCCCACGGCATACGGCATCTTGCGGGTGTCGCCGGTGGTCACGTGGACGTCCTCGAGGCGTACGCCGAGCTCCTCGGCGACGATCTGGGCGAAGACGGTCTCGTGGCCCTGGCCCTGCGACGTCAGGCCGGTGGACACGTTGACGCGGCCGCTCGTCTCGACCTGGATGTGGCCGCCCTCGTAGGGCCCGACACCGGTTCCCTCGACGTAGCAACCGATCCCGAGCCCGACCTTGCGTCCCTCCGCCTCGGCCGAACGCCGGTAGTCGGCGAAGTCGTCCCAGCCCACGAGCTGCTTGAGCTTGGCCAGGCTGGCCGGGAAGTCGCCCGAGTCGTACCTGAGCGGGCGGCCGTCCTGGAAGAGCAGGCCGTGGTCGTAGGGCATCTCGCTCGGCAGGATGAAGTTGCGCGAGCGCACCTCCGCCCGGTCGAGGCCGAGGGCGTCGGCGATGGCGTCCATCGTGCGCTCCATCGCGAAGCAGCCCTGCGGTCGGCCGGCGCCCCGGTAGGGCGTCACGAGAACGGTGTTCGTGTAGAGCGACCAGAACTCGCAGCGGTAGGCGCCGGGCTTGTAAGGCCCCAGCAGCTGGGTCGAGGTGATGATCGGGACGATGATGCCGTAGGGGGTGTAGGCGCCGTTGTCGTGCCAGAACTTCACGTCGAGGCCGAGCACGCGGCCCTCGTCGTCGAAGCCGACGGTGACCTGCTGGAGCTGGCCGCGCTCGTGCGCCGAGCTGATGAAGTGCTCGCGGCGGTCCTCGGCCCACTTGACCGGGCGGTCGAGCAGCCTTGCGGCCCAAGGGACGAGCACCTCCTCGGGCCACGGGTGCATGATCTTGACGCCGAAGCCGCCGCCGACGTCGGGCGCGATGCACTCGACCTTTGCCAGCGGCAGGTCGAGCTTCGCGGCGACGGCGGCGCGCACCCCCGTCGACGTCTGGGTGGAGGAGTACATCCGCAGCTCGCCGCGCTCGCGGTCCCAGCGGGCGTAGACGCCCTTGCCCTCCATGGGCATGCAGGCGCTGCGCTCGATGTCGAGCTCGAGCGTGAGGGTGTGCGGCGCCGTCGTTAGCGCCGTGTCGACGTCGCCGACCTCCTGCAGCATGTGCGCAGCGACGTTGCCGGGCACGTCGTCGTGGACGAGGCGCTCGCCGTCGCGCGCCGACTCGATGCCGACGACGACGGGCAGCTGCTCGTAGGTGACGCGGATGCGCTGGCAGGCGTCCTCGGCGACGTAGCGGTCGGTCGCCACGACCATCGCCACGGGCTCGCCGACGTGGTTGACCTCGTCACGGGCGAGGGCGTAGCCGGTGCGGCCGTGGGTCAGGGTCGGGTGCGGGATGAGCAGCGGGAGGGGCTCGCCGACACGGCCGGGGAGGTCCTCGTGCACGTAGATGCCGACGACACCCTCGACGTCGATCGCGTCGGACGCGTCGATGTCGACGATGCGGGCGTGGGCGTGCGGGCTGCGCACGAAGGCGGCGGCCAGGGCGTCGTGGCCGAGGTCGTCGAGGTAGCGGCCGCCGCCGGTGACGAGCCGAGGGTCCTCCTTGCGCCTGATCGGCGCGCCGAACATCTGCGTCGTCATGAGCTCTCCTCACCGGCCTGCTCATCGGCCCGCTCGTCGGCCCGCTCCGCCTTGATCTCGGCGGCGCGCAGCACGCTCTTGACGATGTTCTGGTAGCCGGTGCAGCGGCACAGGTTGCCCGAGATCGCCTCTCGCGCCTGCTCGCTCGTCGGCGACGGATTCTCGTCCAGGTAGGCGGTGACGGTCGTGAGGAAGCCCGGCGTGCAGAAGCCGCACTGCAGGCCGTGGCACTCGGCGAACGCCTGCTGGACGGGGTTCATCGACTCGCCGGTCGGGGCGACGCGCGCGTCGGGCGCCGAGCAGAGGCCCTCCACCGTCGTGATCGCGTGGTCCTGGGCCGTGACCGCGAACATCAGGCACGAGCGCATCGGGGCGCCGTCGACGAGCACGGTGCACGCGCCGCAGACGCCGTGCTCGCACCCGACGTGCGTGCCGGTGAGCTCGAGGTCGTGGCGGAGGAAGTCGGACAGGAGGCGGCGCGCCGGCACCCGGGCCGACCGGCGTATGCCGTTGACCCTGACTGTCACGTCGTGGATCGTCTCGCCGGCCATCTGCGTGGTGTCGGTCATGACTGGACTCCTGAATCCGTCGGGTGCTCACTTTCGTGCGTCGGGAACTGGGCACTCGACGAAGGGGTGGGGCTCTCTCCCGTCGAGTGCTCACTTTCGTGCACGGCGCGGGGGAGGACCCGGCGGGTCAGCTCGGTGACGAGCATGCGGCGGTACTCGGCCGTGGCGTGGATGTCGCCCTCGGGGTCGACGTGCTCGTGCACGGCCTCGGCAGCTGCGTCCACGGCGGCCGCCCACGCGTCGCCACCGGGCTCGACGCCGACGAGCGCCGGCCCGAGGTCGAGCACCGAGGGCACGTCGGTGACCGACACGAACGAGGCCCGGGCCCCGGACACGACGCCGTCGGTGACCGTCACGGCCACGCCCACCCCGGCCATCGCGTAGTCGCCGTGCCGGCGGGCGGCCTCGACGAACGCGGTGCCGGTGCCGGCGGCGAACCGGCGGAAGCGCACCGCCACGGCGAGCTCCTCGGCCTCGAGCGAGGTCTCGAGCGCGCCGAGGAAGAAGTCGCGCCAAGGGATCTCACGCGGGCCGGAGGGCCCTGCGGCCTCGACGACGCCTTCGGTGAGGGCGAGGATCGCCGGCATCTCGCCGGCGGCGTCGGCGTGCGCGATGGAGCCGACCGTGGTGCCGCGGTTGCGGATCGCCGGGTGCGCGACGTTGACGAGCGCCTGGCGCAGGAGCGGGAGGGCGGCATACGCCTCCTCGGACCGCTCGAGGCCGGCGTGGCGCACGAGGGCGCCGACGCGTACGGCCCCGGGGGTGACCTCGACGGCGTCGAGACCCGCGACGCGGTTGATGTCGACGAGGTGGGCCGGTGAGGCCAGGCGCATGTTGAGGATCGGGATCAGGCTCTGCCCGCCCGCGAGGACCTTGCCGTCGTGGCCGACCTCGGTGAGGACGGCGACGGCTTCCTCGACGCTGAGGGGAGCGTGGTGCTCGAAGGGGGCGGGCTTCACCGAACTGATCCTGCCTTCCGATCCGGCTTCGTACTAGTGATGGTTGTGCATCGCTGACCGTGCGCTTTTGGCAACTCTTGCCCTGAACGGCCGTGGGCCCCCGACTCGACGTCGAGGGCCCACGGCGACGTGCGATGCGTCGCGTCCGGACGGCGTCAGCGGCGCCGGTCCGGGCCGCCGGGCGCGTCCTGGTAGAGGTCGTCGATGCCGTCGGCGTCGCCGTAGTCACCCTCGCGCTGGCCGAGCGAGATCATCGTCCCTCCGGCCGCGTCGGCGCGTTCTCGCAGGTCGGCCGGTGCCACGGCGCGGGCGACGTGGAACGCCCCGACGGCGATGATGGTGCCGAGCGCGATGCCGCTCAGCGTGAAGCTGTCGGTGAAGACGAGCTTCACGTCACCGATGCCGATGACGATGCCGGCCGCGACCGGGACGAGGTTGATCGGGTTGCCGAAGTCGACCCCGTTCTCCTTCCAGATCTTCGCGCCGAGCAGGCCGATCATGCCGTAGAGCACGACGGTGATGCCGCCGAGCACACCACCGGGAACCGACGACACGAGCGCTCCGAACTTCGGCGAGAGGCCGAAGACGATGGCCACGATCGCGGCGACGTAGTACGCCGCGGTCGAGTAGACGCGGGTCGCGGCCATGACGCCGATGTTCTCCGCGTACGTCGTCGTCGGCGAGCCGCCCACGGACGACGCGATCACCGTGCCCACGCCGTCTGCGGCGATGGCGCGACCCATGTACGGGTCGAGGTCGGCCTTCGTCATCTCGGCGACGGCCTTGACGTGGCCCGTGTTCTCGGCGATGAGCGCGATGACCGCCGGCAGCACGAGGAGGATCGCCGCGACCGAGAACGACGGGGCGTGGATGCCGACGAGCGGCTTTCCGTCGGCGCCCAGCGTGCCGGTGCTCGGCGGCAGGCCGAACCACGGCTGGCTCGCGAGGTTGTCGAAGTTGGTGCGGAAGTGCGTCGTGATCTTGCCGGCACCGGCGTCGAAGCTCGTGATCTGGCCGAAGGCCTTGTCGAAGATCCACGAGATGATGTAGCCGAAGATGAGGGCGAGGAAGACCGCGATGCGCGAGATGAAGCCCTTGAAGGCGACGGCGCAGATGATCGTGAACGCCATGACGAGCAGCGCCACCCACTGGTCCTGGGGCCAGTAGATGTTGGCCACGACGGGCGCGAGGTTGAAGCCGATCAGCATGACGACCGCGCCGGTGACGACCGGCGGCAGCACCTTGTGCAGGATCGAGGACCCGAGGAAGTGGATCGCGATGCCCACGAGCGCGAGCACGAGGCCTGCCACGAGGATCGCGCCGGTGACCTCCTGCGAGGTGCCGCCCTGCGCGCGGATGGCCGCGACGCCGCCGACGAAGCTCGCCGACGTGCCGAGGTAGCTCGGCACCTTGCCGTTGACGATCAGCAGGAAGCAGATCGTCGCGATGCCGCTCATCATGATCGCGAGCTGCGGGTTGAGCCCCATGACGAGGGGGAAGACGAACGTCGCACCGAACATCGCTACGACGTGCTGGGCGCCGAGGCCCACGGTCTTGCCCCACGACAGCCGCTCGTCAGGGGCGACGACGTCGTCGGGGCCCATGGTCCTGCCGTCCCCGTGAAGTTTCCAGCCCAAAGCCATTCCGACTCCTATGGTTGCCGCATCGGGTGATGCGGGTCACGTCCCACTCCGGGATGGGCGAAAACTACTCCCACATCAGGGGATTGCGTTCGTCAAACGTTGATACACGCCGACGGAGTGCCTCTGGCACTACCTGACGTATGCCGTCTGCCCGACTTGTCGGGGTCGCGTGCGGTCCGTGGAGGTTCGCACCCCCTCACCGGGGTCCGATGTCGCACGGAGGCGTCCTGCCGCCCGGCTGACATCGAGAAAGCAATCCGCCCCTCAGCGCTGGGAGGCGGCTCACCGCGTGAACCGGGACGGATTGCTTTTTCGATGTGGGGGTGTGGCGCGCTCTTTCGATTCTCAGATGCCGCGCATCTGGTGGATCTTGAGCGCGAGGGCGAGGGTCAGGCGCAGGTCGGGGTCGGTCGTGAAGGGGCCGAGGATCTTCTCGAGCTTGCCGATGCGGTAGCGCAGCGTGTTGTAGTGGAAGAAGAGCAGCCGCGCCGTCTCGGCGACGTTGAGGTTGGTGTCGAGCAGCACGCCGAGGGTCTCGCGCAGCCCGGCGTACTCCGGCGACTCGTCGGTGGCCAGCTCTCGCAGCGACTCGGCGACGAACCGCCGTAGGTCGGCGCCGTCGGGGATGAGCGCGAGCAGCCGGTAGATGCCGAGGCCGTCGACGTGGGTGAGGGCGCCGTCGCCGTGCATCTGGCGCCCGACCGTGACGGCCGAGAGCGCCTCGTCGTACGCCTGGGGCAGGGACGCGACGGACACGAACGGCCGCGAGACGCCGGCCGAGAAGCTGCGCCGGCCGCCGCCACCGTCGCCGCGGACGACCCGGACGTACTCGCCGACGACGCGCATGACCTGGTCGGTGTCGGCCCGCGGGGGCACGCCGATGAGCGCGACGACCTCGCGGCTGAAGCCCATGACGGGGGAGCGGGCGTCGCGCACCGTGACGGCGTGCGTCCAAGCGCGGGCGAACCGCTGCTGGAGGAAGCGCACCTCGTCGGCGTCGCGGGTCGAGCGGTCGTCGTCCTCGTCGGTCTCGGCGACGACGACGACCATCGGCCGGTTGATGTCCCAGCCGAGCGAGCTGGCGTGCGCGACGGCCTCGGCGGGAGACCCCGCGCGGCCGGCGAGCGCGTCGCGCAGGAACTCGGCGCGGTACTTGCTCTCGACCGCCGAGACGGCCTGGTCCTTGGTGATGGCGAGCGCGGCCACGGTGGCGGCGCGCTCGAGGAGGCGCACGTCGTCGACGGTCAGGCGCCGGTGGGCGCAGAAGGCGATGAGCACGCCGTGGTCGAGGTGGCCGGCGACGATGCGCACGGCGGCCCGGTTCGCGGTCGGGCCGTCGGGTCGCGGCCCCATCGGCTCGTTCTCGGTGAGCAGGCGGCCGGTCCGGTCGAAGCACTCGAGGCCCGTGGCGTGCTCGAGCTCGCGGGCCGAGCCGGCTCGGGCGATGACCCGGCCGTCGGTGGTGGTCACCATGACGGCCCCGTCGAGGAAGCCGACGACCTGCTCGCAGAGGTCGTCGAGCGAGCCGCCCGCGAGCACGATCTGCACGAGCGCCCGGTCGGCGTCCTCCAGACGGCGCAGCACGGCGGTCTGGTGCTCGAGGATCGCGGTGAGCACCTCGGTGGTGAACGTCGCCATGTGGTCGAGCGGCACGTCGATGAGCGGGAGGCCCGTCGCCTCGGCGGCCTTGGCCACGGCTGCCGCGGTGCGGCCGGTGAGCCCCGAGACGACGATCCCCGCGGCCGAGGCGCCCTCGAGCTCGGTGAGGACGTCGTGGAGGCCGCGGCCGTGCTCGGCGAGGGCTGCGGCGTCGGCCAGGACCAGCCGGTGGGTCAGCCGGGTTCCGGCCGAGGCGTCGCGCAGGGCGGTGCGCAGCGGCGCCGTGCTGTCGACCGTGACGTCGAGCCGGCTCGGCTCGGAGCGCACCGACCCGTGGGCCGTCGCCGCGAGCCCCGCGATCAGCCGCAGGGAGATGCCCGACACCTCGGCCTCCGCGTCGCCGCCGACCGCGTGTGTGTCGAGGCCCGCGGCGGCGGGCGCCCCGTCGCCGAACGCATTGTCGCCCCCGACCACGTCGTCTCCGGGACCTGCCTCTGGCAAGTCCCCATCTGCACGGGCCCGATCGTTGGCAACTTTCACCATGAGCGCACCCTACGCCGCGTGGATAGCGTCACGTCAGCGGACCGCGCCGGGCGGACCGTGCCGTACGTGGGCACTCGTGCGGCATACGCGCGGGAACGGCGGGAGGTGCACGCCCCCATGGACGACGGGCTCGACGTGACGTTGCTGCCGGCCTCGATGTCGCCCCTCCTGGCGGCCGAGGTCGCCGGTGCCCCGCGCCGGCGCCGCGTCGTGGCCGCGTTCCCGACCTGCCTCTACGTCGAGCTCGGCGCCCACGAGCGGGTGCTCGCGCTGCTCGCCTCCGACGCTCTGGCGCTGCCGATCGGGCTGCGCCTCGCGCTGCCGGCGGCCGAGGTCGACTGGGGTCTCGAGGCCGGCGCGCACGTCGTCGTCGGGCAGGGCCGCGTACGCCTTCCGCGGGCTGACGTCGTCGCCGCGCGGTTGCAGCACCCACCGCGCGTGCGGCCTGCGCAGCGCCGCCCCGGGCCCCCGACCGGCCTGCGCGAGCCGGGCGTGCTCGGCGACCTGGCCCACGAGCTCGCCACCGCGGCGCTCGCCGGGCGCTCCGTCGACGCCGGGGTGCGCGGCCTCCTCGGCGCCGGTCGCGGGCTGACACCCAGCGGTGACGACGCGATCTGCGGACTTCTGCTCGCCCTGGGCGCCGTCGACGCTCCCCGCGCGCGCCGGGCGCACGCGGCCGTCCTCGCCGAGGTGCGCGCCCGACTCACCGCGACGACGAGCCTGTCCGCCGCCCTCCTCGTGGCGGCCGGCGCCGGGTATGCCGTCCCCGACGTCGTGCGCCTCGTCACCGGCCTCGTGTCCGGCGTCGCTGCACCCGAGCTCGTCGACCGGGTGCTCGCGATCGGGCACTCGTCCGGCCGTGACCTGCTGTCCGGCGTCACCGGCACCCTGCGTGCCCTAGACGCCTCCCTCGAGACCACCCCCCAGGAAGGAGCCTGCCGTGGCTGACCACGTCGAGCTGAGAAGCGGTGCCTACTTCGACTCGGTGACCCTGATGCAGGTCTCCCGCACGGTCGCCTCGGCGCCCGGGGTCGAGGCGGCGCAGGTCGCCATGGCGACCGAGCTCAACCTCGAGGTGATCCGCGGCATGGGCTTCGACGTGCCGGGCTCGGCACCGAACGACCTCGTCGTGGCGATCCGCGGCGACGAGGACGGTGTGGCTGCCGGGCTGTCGGCTCTCGAGGGCGCGTTGACCCAGAAACGCTCTGCCGCAGGCGGTTCGGGCTTGGGGGAGGCGCCGCAGCCGCGCACGCTCGGTGGTGCGATCAGGCTGTCCGGTGCGGACCTCGCGCTCGTCTCGGTGCCGGGTGAGCACGCGGTCACCGAGGCCCTCGATGCAGTCCGCGCGGGCATCTCCGTGCTCGTCTTCTCCGACAACGTGCCCGCCGAGGACGAGGTGGCACTCAAGGACGCCGCAGCGCGCGCGGGTGTGCTCGTCATGGGCCCCGACTGCGGCACCGCTGTCGTCGGCGGGGTCGCACTCGGCTTCGCCAACGTCGTGCGGCAGGGCTCCGTCGGCGTGGTGGCGGCGTCGGGCACCGGGGCGCAGCAGGTGATGTGCCTGCTCGACGCGGCCGGAGTCGGCATCAGTCACTGCCTCGGCGTGGGCGGTCGCGACCTCTCGTCCGCGGTCGCTGCACGCTCGACGAGGCAGGCGCTCGCCGCGCTCGCCGCCGACCCCGCCACCGAGTCGATCCTCATCGTGTCCAAGCCGCCGGCCCCCGAGGTCCTCGCCGACCTGGAGGCGTATGCCGCCGGGCTGGGCAAGCCGGTCCACTGGGCGACGCTGGGGGCCGGGCGTCCCGACCTCACCGCTGCGGTCGAGTCGGCCCTCGGTCGGCCGGGCGGCACGACCGAGCGCGACTGGCCGGAGTGGGCCGGGGCGTCGAGTGACGAGGTGGGCTCCGGGTCGCTGCGCGGCCTCTTCTGCGGCGGCACCCTCGCCGACGAGGCGATGCTCATCGCCGCGGAGTCCCTCGGCGACGTGCGCTCCAACATCCCGCTGCGCCCCGAGCTCGCCCTCGGTGCCGACCTGCGCGACAGCGGCCATGTCGTGATCGACTTCGGCGACGACTCGATGACCCAAGGGCGCGCCCACCCGATGATCGACCCGTCGCTGCGCCTCGAGCGCATCGCCGCGGAGGCGGCCGACCCCACCTGCGGCGTGCTGCTGCTCGACCTCGTGCTCGGGCACGGCGCGCACCCCGACCCGGCCCCGGAGCTGGCCGACGCCATCCACGCCGCCCGCGAGACGGCGGCCGCCGACTCGCGGAACCTGCCCGTCGTGGTGTCGCTCACGGGCACGACGGGCGACCCGCAGGGGCTGGAGCGGTGCGCCGAGACGCTTGCCGCCGCGGGCGCCACCGTGCTGCTGTCCAACGCGCTGGCGACCCGGCACGCCATCCACCTGCTCGGGCACCAGACCGCGCCGGTGCCGACGACACCCGGCGAGACGGCATACGCAACCGGGGAACCGGCCGCAGCGGCAGGCCCCGAGCCCTTGGGTGGACTGCTCACCCAGGATGTCTCCGTCGCGACCGTCGGCGTGTCCCTCTTCGCGGATGCGCTTCGGGCACAGGCGGTCGCGGTCACCGAGGCGGCGTGGCAGCCGCCGATCGCCGGCACGTCCGGTGACCTCGCCCGCGTGCTTGCCGACCCGAGGCGCGACGAGGCCAACGCCGAGGCCCTGCGCCGGATGGTCGCGGCCGGAGCCGACCTCGTCGACGTGCGACCGGCGTCGGAGGCGCTCGGACTCGAACGCGGCACCTTCCTGCATGCGGGTCCGCCGATCGAGTTCGCCCGCGCCTCGGGGCCGCTCAAGGGTGCGCTCATCGGCGCGATGCTCTTCGAGGGCCTCGCCGACACGGCTGAGGAGGCCGAGGCGAAGCTCGAGAAGGGCGACGGCATCACGCTCGAGCCGTGCCACCACCGCGACGCGGTCGGGCCGATGGCGGGGGTCATCAGTCCGTCGATGTGGGTCTACGAGCTGCGCGACGAGGTGCACGACAACACGTCGTGGTGCTCGCTCAACGAGGGGCTCGGCAAGGTGCTGCGCTACGGCGCCTACGGGCCCGAGGTCATCGACCGGCTGCGGTGGATGAACACCGTGCTCGGCCCGATCCTCCAGCATTCCGTGCGCACCCGAGTCGGGCTCGAGGGCGCCATCGACATCAAGGCGATCATCGCCCAGATGCTCCAGATGGGCGACGAGGGCCACAACCGCAACCGCGCCGGCTCGCTCATGCTGCTGCGCGAGCTGCTGCCGACGATGATCACCGCCGACGCGCCGTCGAGCGACATCGCCGAGGCGGTGCGCTTCTCCGGGGCCAACGAGCACTTCTTCCTCAACCTCGGCATGCCCGCCTGCAAGCTGAGCACCCTTGCCGCTCATGGCATCCCGGGTTCGTCCGTGGTGACGACCATGGCGCGCAACGGCACCGACTTCGGCATCCGCGTGTCCGGCACGGGCGACGAGTGGTTCACCGGTCCGGCCAACACCCCGGAGGGGCTGTTCCTCGGGTCCTACGGCCCCGACGACGCCAACCCCGACATCGGTGACTCGGCCATCACCGAGACGGCGGGCATCGGCGGGTTCGCCATGGCGGCGGCCCCGGCCATCGTGAAGTTCGTCGGTGGCGACGTGCCGTTCGCGCTGCGGGCCACGCAGACGATGTACGAGATCACGACGGGGGAGCACACGGCCTACCAGGTGCCGATCCTCGAGTTCCGCGGCACGCCGACCGGCATCGACGTCACCTCGGTGGCGCGCACCGGCATCCTCCCGCAGATCAACACCGGCATGGCCGGGCGCGTCGCGGGCACGGGACAGGTCGGGGCCGGGCTCGTCACCCCACCCGAGCAGTGCTTCACACAGGCGATGTCGGCGCTCGCGAAGGCCGCCCGGGCCTGACGACCCCCTCGAGTGCTCACTTCCCGACGCCCGTGCGCCGTCGAGTGCTCACTTCCCGACGCCCGTGCGCCGTCGAGTGCTCACTCACGCCGTCCGCGCTCAAGCCCAGCGCGCCCGCCGCCTGTCGTCCCGCGCGATGGCAGCGTCGATGGCATGGCGCGAGAAGAAGTGTGGATCGGTGTCCTGAAGTGTCAAGGCCGACTCCGGCACGCCCAGCTCGTGGGCAAACCGCCGAACAAGCGCCCATCGTGCGCTCGCTCCCGCCATGTCGGCCGCCCAGATCTCGATGACGGTCCATCCGTCGCGCGTGAATCGACGGCGTCGTGTCTTGTCGCGCGCCCGTTGTTCAGGTGCGGAATGGAACTCCGCGCCCTGGTACTCGCCGATGACACGAACCTTGCGGCCGTCTGGGAGGTCGAACTGCCAGACCAGATCGCCGAAGCCGAGGAGCACCTTCGGATTCCAGGACGCGTAGACGGGTTGGTTGGGGGTCGGCTCTGGAAGGCCCCCGCGCACCAACATGATCCGGGCCTGTGTCTCTCGTGGCGACCAGGAGTTCACGCGGATGAGCTCCAGCGCCTCCGTCAGCAGCTTCTTGCCCCGAGGCCTGACCCGTCTCGCCAACGCCTTCCTCAGCGGGCTGACGCTCTTCAGGGCCGTGGCGCACGCGTCACCGACAACGATGGCATCGTCCAACCCCATCGGCTTGCCCCGCCCGACCAGCTCACCGAGATCGACCCAGGTGTCGTCCAGCGCGATGACCGGCAGCCCGTGCGCCCGGGTGACGGATCGGGGGTGGAGAGCCCGGTGGCCGACCACCCCGCTGCGGCGCACGTGTGCCGTGTCAATGGGGCGACACACGTGCAGCCGGTCATCGGCCTCGAGGGCGTAGGACAACGGAAGGCCGTGAAGCTGCGCTGACGTCACGTGAGAGAACGCCGTCATGTCGGGCAGGACGCAGCGAAGTGCCATGGCCCGCTCGATGAGGGTCGTCGGCGGATCAACGGAGCGAACTCCTCGGAATGGACGGTCCAGGTGGTCGGCGGCGAGCTCACGATCGGTGAAACCGAGCGCCCGCCCGTGGACGACTGAGAACGGCGTGGACGGCAGGTAAACGGTCATGGCGCCGAGGCTGACCCGCTCCGCCGCCGGGCGCCCACGCTGGCAACGCGGTCTGTGGAGAACCGCGCCCAGTGCCTTGGGGGTGGGGATGGCCGCTCTCAGGAAGTGGGCACTCGAGCGGAGGGGGTGTGTCGGGAAGTGAGCACTCGACGGGAGGGGCGGGGACGTCTTGTCGTCGACGTCCGGGCGGGAGCACTCTGGGAGGTGGCCGCCGCGGGCGCCGACGCCGACGACCGACATCAACCACCCCCGATGATCGGACCACACCATGCGTCGACCTCGAATCATCACCGCTGCGCTGGCATCCCTGGCCACCGCCCTCACAGGTGCCGCAGTCGCAGTCGCCGCGCCATCCGACGCCCTTGTCGGCAACGGAAGCCCGGTGACGCCCTTCTCCCAGAACAAGCAGAACGAACCCGCCGTCGCGATCGACGCGCACGCGCCGACGGTCGTGGCCGCCGGGTCGAACGACGAGATCGACGAGGAGGGATGCGCCGCCGGTGATCCGACGACCTGTCCCTTCACCGACGGCGTCGGCGTCTCCGGCATCTACTTCTCCACGACCAGTGGAGCTTCGTGGGTCCAGCCCACCTACACCGGCTGGAGCGCGCGCGGCTGCCTCGGCCCTGCGGCCTGCCAGCCGGTGGTCGGCCCCATCGGCACGCTCCCCGGCTACTTCGAGGCCGGCCTCGCCTCCGACGGCGACCCGGCCCTGGCCTTCGGCCCGCGACCCGACGCCTCCGGACACTTCTCCTGGGACAACGGCTCGCGCCTCTACTACGCGAACCTCGCGGCGAACTTCCCCCGGTCCGGAGCCTTCAAGGGCTTCGAGGCCATCGCCGTGTCGCACACCGACGACGCCGCCAGCGCGTCGGCGACGCACAACCCGACGTGGTCGGCACCCGTGGTCATCTCCAAGCAGTCGTCGACGACCTTCTCCGACAAGGAGCAGATCTGGTCGGACAACGCGTCGAGCAGCCCCTTCTTCGGCACGACCTACGTGTGCTGGGCGACCTTCCGCAGCAACAGCCGCGGCAACGCCCTCCCGACCCCGCTCATCGTGTCGGTCTCGCGCGACGGCGGCGCCACGTGGACGAGCCGGCAGGTGAGCCCGGCGACGAACAACGGCGTCAACTCCCAGCCCGACGGCTGCACCGTCCGCACCGACAGCCACGGCAACGTGTACGTGTTCGGCATCGCCACGAGGAACGGGACCAGCTACGAGGCGATGTACCGCTCGACCGACGCCGGCACGCACTTCACCGGCCCGACGCTCATCGCGAAGGTCACGAGGCCCGGCGTGTTCGACCCGGTCCAGGGGCGGCCGGTCATGGACGGTCTCGGCGGCGCCCGGGTGGACCTCGCGTCGGCACCGAGCGTCGACATCGCCAACGGTGCCCCGACGGGCGTCGATGCGACGGACGAGATCGTCATGACCTGGGTGGACGGGGCAGCGGGGCTGAACAACGAGCAGCTCATGGTCGAGACCCTGCGCAACGGTGGCACCCTCCGCGACGGTCCGCACAGCGTGCCTCTCGCCGAGGGCGACCGTCCCGTCTTCGCGGCACCGGCCATCTCACCGAACGGCACCGATGCGTACATCGTGTACAACGCCTTCACGACGCAGTACCGCAACGACACCACCACGCCACGCGGCCTCGTTGGCTCGGTGCTGCACAGTGACGTGGACGGCGGTGCGCTGACCGGCTTCGGGGAGCTGTCCCGTGGGCAGGTCGGGGACCCACGCGGTTCATCCGCGAACGCCCTGACCGACGAGTTCCTCGGCGACTACGTGTATGCCGCCGCCTCCCGCACCGGTGTCGTGGCCGTCTGGAACGACGTCCGGGACGCCGACCACTGCCCGGCGGTCGACGCGTACCGGGCAGCGCTCTACACGAACCCGGCCGCCACCCGGCCCGCCGTCGCGACGCAGTGCACCGGCACGTCGGCCCGCTTCGGCAACAGCGACATCCGTTCGGCGGCCCTGGCCGACCCCACCCCGTGACAGCGCACGCCACGGCATCCATCACGGCATACGCCACGGCATACGCCACGGCATACGTGACCGACGCCTGAGTGCTCACGACCGACGCCGACCCGCCGGCCGAAAAACCGGTGGGTCGGTGTCGGTGGCCCGGCCTAGGGTGGACGGGCCATGCGAGACTTCCCGCCCCAGACCCGGGCCTACACCGACCGCGGCGCCGAGGCGCCCGACACCCGCACGCCGCGGGCCTTCCTGTGGTGGCTGGTCCGCCAGAACGGCGGGCTCTTCGTCGCCGGTCTCGTCGTCGCGCTCATCTGGATGGTGCCGCAGACGGTCGGGCCGTGGATGGTGGGTCGGGCCATCGACACCGGCATCGTCGCCGGCGACACCGCGGTGACGACGCGCTGGGTGCTCGCGCTCGCGGCCGTCACCCTCTTCGGCGCGTGCAGCGGCATCGCGTTCCACACCGTCATCGTGCGCGAGTGGCTCATCGCCCTCTACGGCACGACGAAGCTCGTCACTCGCAAGGCTCTCCAGCTCGGTCACGTGCTGACGCGGCGCACCCCGACGGGTGAGGTGCTGTCGGTGAGCGGCAGCGACGGCGACCAGTTCGGCGCGCTCATGGAGATCACGACGCGAGCCATCTCGCAGCTCGTCGCCTATCTCGTCGTCGCCGGCATCGTGCTCACCACGTCCGTACGCATGGGCGTCCTCGTGCTCGTCTCCGCGCCGCTGCTCGTCCTCCTCGGCATGCCGCTGCTGCGTCCGATGCAGCGCTGGCAGGGCGTCGAGCGCTCGCGCAACTCCGAGCTGACCTCGATGTCGACCGACATCGTGGGCGGCCTGCGCATCCTGCGTGGCATCGGCGGCGAGGACACCTTCGGCGGCAACTACGCCGGCCAGTCCCAGCGCGTGCGTCAGTCGGGGGTCTCCGCCGGCCGCTGGCTGGCCGCGGTCGAGTCCGTCGGAGTGCTGCTCTCGGGTGGGTTCGTGGTCGCGCTCATGTGGCTCGGCACCCGCGAGGTCGCCCAGGGCCGGCTCACCGTCGGCGAGCTCGTCAGCTTCCTCGGCTACGGCCTCTTCCTCATCCAGCCGATGCGCACCTTCGTCGAGTTCGCCCAGAAGTGGACGCGCTCGGTGGTCTCGGCGCGCAAGGCGATCGCCGTGCTGGGCCAGCGGCCCCCGTGGGTGCACCCCGACGAGCCGGAAGCCCTGCGCACTGGCGGCGACATCGTCGACGAGGCGTCCGGCGCGGTGATCCGGCCGGGCATCCTGACGATGGTCGTGTCGGCCGTGCCCGACGACTCCGCGGCGCTCGCCGACCGGCTCGGCCGCTACCTGCCGAGCGACGAGGGAGCGCTCGTCAGCGACGAGATCCCCGAGGAGCTCAAGGGCCGTGCCGCCCGACGCGAGCGTTCTGCCCGCGCCGTCGCCCGCGAGGAGCAGGCCCGCCGTGACGAGGAGCGCGCCCGGCAACCCTGGGGCGTCACCGTCGACGGGGTCGACCTCTCGCAGGTGCCCCTCGACGACGTACGCCGCCACATCCTCGTGAGCGACACGTCGCCCCAGGTCTTCGCGGGCACCCTGCGCTCGGCCGTCGACCCGCTCGGCCGGCTCACGCTCGAGCAGGCCGAGCGCGCCCTGCACACCGCTGCTGCCGACGACGTCTTCGACGCGCTGCCTGGCGGCTGGCAGGGCGAGCTCGAGGAGCGCGGGCGCGGCCTGTCCGGCGGGCAGCGTCAGCGGCTCGTCCTCATGCGCGCGCTCGCGGCCGACCCCGACGTGCTCGTGCTCGTCGAGCCCACGTCGGCCGTCGACGCCCACACCGAGGCCCGCATCGCCGAGCGTCTCGGCGCCCACCGCGAAGGGCGCACCACCGTCGTGATGACCGCCTCGCCGCTGCTGCTCCACCACGCCGACGAGATCGTCCTGCTCGAGGGCGGCGTCGTCACCGCGCGCGGTCGGCACGCCGACCTGCTCGCCGACTCACCGGCATACCGCTCGGTCGTCGTGCGCGGCGAAGGCGACGTGTCGGTCCTCGCTCACCACTCCGAGGAGTCCCGATGAGCCGCCCCGACGGCACCGCGACGAGCACGTATGCCGTCTCGCCCGACCCGTCGCCCACGCACGTCTCGCTCCTGCCGCCAGAGCTCGCCGCCGAGTCGGCGCGCACCTGGGACGGTGCGGCGAACGTGCCCGCGGTGCCCGACGAGCTGCGCCCGCCCGAGGCGGCGAGCGTCGCCGAACGCCTGTCGGCGCTGCGGCGTCGGCACCTGCTGCGCGAGCGACGGGCGCAGGAGTTCGTCGCCGACACGATGAACGCCCGCAAGGGCCTGCCCATCGCCGACAACCGCAGCGTCGTGCGCTTCATCGGCCGGCTGCTCGGCCAGGAGCGGCTGCTCGTCGTCGCGGTCGTCGTCGCCAACGCCCTCGCGGCCACGGCCGGCCTGCTCGTGCCGCGCCTGTTGGGCGAGCTCGTCGACTCGACCGTCACCGACGTGCAGGCCGGCCGGGTCGACGCGGCGCTCGCCGGCGCGAACACCGCGGCCCTGGTGGTCGCCGGGCTCGTCCTCGTGCAGGGCGTGTTCACGCTCGCAGCCAAGACGTCCTCGGCCGTGCTGGGGCAGAGCGTCCTCGCCGCGGCCCGCGAGTACGTCGTGCGCGCGATCCTGCGCCTGCCGCTCTCGCGGGTCGAGAGCGCGAGCTCGGGCGACCTTGTGACGCGCGTGACCCGCGACGTCGGCACGATGAGCGAGAGCGTGCGCTGGGCGCTGCCCGAGTCGATCGTCGCCACCATCACGGTGGTGCTGACCCTCGTCGCGATGGTGAGCAACTCGGTGGCCCTGTCGCTGCCGTCGATCATCCTCATGGGTCTGGCGCTCATCCAGGTGCGCCGCTACCTGGGGCGGGCGCCCAAGGGGTACCTCACCGAGAGCGGCACCTACTCACGCATCAACACGACGCTCACCGAGACCGTCGAAGGGGCCCGCACCGTCGAGGCGCTGGGCCTGGCCGGCCACCGGCTGCGCCGCGGCGACGACGACATCGAGGTGTCGGGGCAGGCCGAGCGCTACACGATGACGCTGCGCAACCTGCTCTTCGCCGTCATGGACGTCGCGTTCAGCCTGCCGCGCGTGCTCGTGCTGCTCTTCGGTGCTGTGGGCTACGCACAGGGCTGGGCCTCGCTCGGGCAGATCACCACGGCGATCCTCTACACCGAGGCGCTGTGGGGCCCGTTCGACATGCTCGTCCACACCGTCGACCGGGTGCAGGTCGGCATCGCGTCGACCACGCGCCTGCTGGGCATCGCCACGGTGCCGCCCGACCGCGAGCCCGGCGACGAGCAGCCCTCCGGCCCAGAGCTCGTCGGCTCCGACCTGCGTTACGCCTACCGCGCCGACCATGACGTGCTGCACGGCATCGACCTGTCGCTGTCGACGGGTGAGCGGCTGGCCATCGTGGGCCCGAGCGGCTCGGGCAAATCGACGCTGGGGCGCCTGCTCTCCGGCATCCACGGCCCGCGCACCGGCTCGGTCACCGTGGGCGGGGTCGAGCTGACGTCGTTGCCGCTCGACCAGCTGCGCACCGAGGTCGCCCTCGTCACGCAGGAGCACCACGTGTTCATCGGCTCGGTCCGCGACAACGTCGTGCTCGCCCGCGAGGGGTCCACCGACGACCAGGTGCGCGACGCGCTGCGTGCCGTCGACGCGCTCGACTGGGTCGAGCGGCTGCCCGAGGGGCTCGACACCAAGCTCGGGTCGGGTCACCACGCGCTGACGCCGGGTCGCGCCCAGCAGATCGCGCTGGCACGACTCATCCTTGCCGACCCGCACACGATCGTGCTCGACGAGGCGACGTCCCTCATCGACCCGCGCACGGCCCGCCACCTCGAGGGCTCGATGAACGCGCTGCTCACCGGGCGCACCGTCGTCGCCATCGCGCACCGGCTGCACACCGCCCACGACGCCGACCGCATCGCCGTCGTCATCGACGGTCGGGTCGCCGAGCTCGGCAGCCACGACGAGCTGGTCGCTCGCGGCGGGGAGTATGCCGCCCTCTGGCGCGCCTGGACCTCCTGACCCGGCCGTAATCCCAGTCGACTGCTCAGTTTCCTTCGTGCGGCCGCCGTCGGGAAGTGAGCACTCGACGGTAGGTCCTGTTCGAGTGCTCACTTCCCGACGCGGGGCGACGCCGGAAACTGAACATTCGATGCACAACGCACGTCGAGTGCTCATCTCCCGACGCGGAGCGACGTCGGGAACTGAGCACTCGAGTTGGCAAGGTGTCGGGAACTGAGCACTCGAGTTGGTGGGGTCGGGCACTGAGCACTCGAGTTGGTGGGGGCGTTCGCTTCCCGCGGGGCGGTCGGCGTGTGAAGGTGTGGACATGACGACTGACACGTCCGGAGAGCAGGACCGCACGGCATACGTCCTCGTCGGCGGTGGGCTGGCCGCGGCGAAGGCCATCGAGGGAATCCGTGAGAGCGACACGAAGGGCAGCATCGCCCTCGTCGCCGAGGAGGACCGGCTGCCCTACGAGCGGCCGCCGCTGTCGAAGGGTGTGCTCAAGGGCGACGACGAGCCCGACAGCGCCTTCACCCACGACAAGGACTGGTACGACGAAAACGGTGTCGATCTGCACCTCGGCACCGCGGCGACGTCGCTCGACGCCGCCAACCACACGCTGAGCCTCGCCGACGGCCAGACGCTCGGCTACGAGAAGCTGCTGCTCGCGACCGGCTCGTCGGCGCGCGCGCTCGACGTGCCGGGCGCTGATCTGGACGGCGTGCTCTACCTGCGCGAGCTGCAGGAGTCGCAGGAGCTGAAGAAGCACCTCACCAAGGACGCTCGCATCGTCATCGTCGGCGCCGGCTGGATCGGGCTCGAGGTGGCCGCCGCTGCGGCCGAGGCCGGCGCGAGCGTCACGGTCATCGAGCCGCAGGCCGCCCCGCTGCTCGGCGTGATGGGCGAGCAGGTCGGCGGGTGGTTCGCCGACCTGCACCGCGGGCACGGCGTCGAGTTCCGCTTCGGCGAGGGCGTCGAGCGCATCGAGGGCGACGGCTCCGCGACCGGCGTCGTGACGAAGTCCGGTGACACCGTGCCGGCCGACGCCGTGGTCGTGGGCGTCGGCATCACGCCCAACACCGGGCTCGCCGACGGCGCCGGCATCACGACCGACAACGGCATCGTCACCGACCCGGGGTTGCGCACGTCGGCCGACGGGGTGTGGGCGGCCGGCGACGTCGCGAACTGGCGCAGCACCACGCTCGACACCAACGTGCGCGTCGAGCACTGGGCCAACGCACACGACGGCGGTCTCGCGGCCGGACGGTCGATGGCGGGCCAGGACGTCACCTACGACCCCATCCCGTTCTTCTACTCCGACCAGTACGACATCGGCCTCGAGTACGCCGGCTACGTGCCGCGCGGCAGCGGCGCCGAGGTCGTGCTCCGTGGCGACCCGAAGGGCAACGAGTTCATGGCGTTCTGGGTGCTGCCCGAGGGTGACGGCGTGCGCGTGCTCGCGGGCATGCACGTCAACGTCTGGGACACCATCGACGACGTGCAGCGGCTCGTGCGCGACCGCACGATCGTCGACCGCGCCCGCCTCACCGATCCCGACGTCCCGCTCAGTGACCTGAAGTGACCTGAGCGCTTTCGGCTCCGGCCGTCCGGGCCACGTCCGCCGAGGTGCGGAGGTGGCCCGGTCGTCCGTTCTGCACCCATCGCGGGCCGTCGTCTCCTACCCTCGGAGCGTGGCCTCGGAGCGTCGCCGAGGTGCCACGTGGCTCGGGGCGGGGAGGGGCAGGACGGAGGCCGATGGAGCACGCCAGGAAGGGGGAGACCGCCGCGGCTGCCACGGTGCCCGTCGTCACTCCCATCGCGCAGCTCGCCTACGTCTTCTCGGAGTACTCCGCCAAGACGGGCAACGCGATGTCGACGAAGATCCGCGCGCAGGCCAGGGCGCACGAGGCGATGGGTGGGCGCACTTACGTCGTCGTGAGCGATCGGCGCCGGCACGACTATCCGGAGGGCACGCTCGTGCGCTACGCGTCGACCCGCTCGCCGGCGCGCGAGTGGTTCACCGACGTCGAACGCCGGCTCGACGCCGCGTGCGGTCTCACGCTGGGGCGTCGTCCCTTCGTGGCCCGCTTTCACCGCGACGCCCTGGGCGCGGTGCCCGCCGACGCGAAGGCGCTCGTCGTCTACAACTACGCCGGCGCGATCACCCACCGGCTCGCTCGCGACTTCGACGGCAAGATCGTGCTGCACCTCGGCAACGACGTCTTCCGGTCGTGGCGTCCCGCGGAGGTCCGTCGCGTCATCGCGCGCACCCACGTGACCGTGGCCGTGAGCGACTACCTCGCTGAGACCGTCGTCGAGCGGCTCGGCTCGAGACCCGACAACCTCCATGTCCTGCGCAACGGCGTCGACACGGGCTGCTTCTCCCCGTCAGGCCGGCCGGCCGACCGACAAGGTATGCCGCCGACGATCCTCTTCGTCGGGAACGTCGTGCCGCACAAGGGAGCTCACAACCTCGTCGCGGCGGCACGCGTACTGGCTCGGACCACGCGCAACTTCCGGGTGCGGATCGTCGGCTCGTCCGGGCTGCGCCCCACCGAGGGGCTCTCGGCGTACGAACGCGAGCTGCGGCAGGCCGCGGCCCCGCTCGGCGACCTCGTCGAGTTCACCCCCTTCGTCGACCGGCACGCACTGCCCACCGTCTATGCCGACGCCGACGTCTTCTGCATGCCTGTCGACTGGCAGGAGCCGGCGGGGCAGGTCGTCACCGAGGCGATGGCGTCGGGGCTGCCGGTGGTGGCGGCCTGCAGCGGTGGCATCCCGGAGTATCTCGGCCCCGAGGGTGTCTACGTCGACCCGCGTCGCGCCGACCGGCTCGCCGAGGCGCTGCACGACCTCGTCACCGACCCTGGGGAGCGGGCGCGACGTGGCCGAGCCCTACGCCGCCGCGCCGAGTCGATGACGTGGGAGCGCAACGTGCAGGAGCTCATGCGGCTCGTCGGCGACTGAGCGCCGCCTCCCGAGGTCGTGCGGACCGGGCACGGTCCGGGGTGGCAGGATGTGCACCGTGACGGCACAGATCCTCGACGGCAAGGCCACCCTCAAGGCGATCAAGGTCGAGCTGACCCAGCGGGTCGCTCGGCTGCGCGAGCAGGGCATCGTCCCGGGCCTCGGCACCGTGCTCGTCGGCGACGACCCGGGCAGTCACTGGTACGTCAACGCCAAGCACAAGGACTGCGCCGAGATCGGCATCACGAGCATCCGCCGGGACCTCCCCGCCACGGCCACGCAGGCCGAGGTCGAGGCCGTCATCGACGAGCTCAACGCCGACCCCGACTGCACCGGCTTCCTCGTGCAGCAGCCGACCGGGCTCGACGAGATGGCGCTGCTCTCGCGCGTCGACCCGAGCAAGGACGTCGATGGCCTGCACCCGATGAACCTCGGCTGGCTCGCCCTCGGCAAGCCGGCGCCGCTGCCGTGCACGCCGATGGGCTGCATCGAGCTGCTGCGCCGCCACGACGTGCCGATCGCCGGCGCGAAGGTCGTCGTCATCGGTCGTGGTCTCACCGTGGGCCGCCCGCTCGGCCTCATCCTCACCCGCAAGAGCGAGAACGCCACGGTCACGCTGTGCCACACCGGCACCAAGGACCTCGCCGCCGAGGTGCGCCAGGCCGACATCGTCATCGCGGCGGCCGGCGTGCCGAGCATCGTCACCAAGGAGATGGTCAAGCCCGGTGCCGCGGTGCTCGACGTGGGTGTGAGCCGCGTCGACGGCAAGATCGCGGGCGACGTGGCCCTCGACGTCGCCGAGGTCGCCGGCTGGGTCAGCCCCAACCCGGGCGGGGTCGGCCCGATGACGCGAGCCCTGCTGCTCACCAACATCGTCGAGGCCGCCGAGGCCTCGCGCGCCGCTGGCGCCTGAGGGCCTGACCGCCTGTGCAGTGGCGAGGTAGCGGCTTCGTCGTCCTCAGCTGGTGGTATCTCGTCGCGGGTCTCGCCGCGGCGGGCGTGCTCGTCATCTCGTTCCTCGACGTGCGGTGGGGCGGCCGCATCGTCGCGGTGGCGTTCTTTATCGGCGCGGTGATCCGGCTCGTGGCTCGGCCCGCCCGCAAGGCCGGGGGCCTCAACGTGCGCTCGCGCTCCCTCGACGTCGCGATCCTGGTCGCGCTCGGCCTGGGCGTCCTCATCGCGTCGGCCACAGTCAACCTGAACGCCGACGTGCCCGCGCGCACGGCCGTCACCCGCACTGCCAACTGACCCTCGATCACCGGGAGAGCGGCGACGACTCCCGTTCGGCGAGCTCACGCCGGCGACCATTGAGCCGCGCCTTCCACCGCAGCGCCGGCCCTTCGACGGCGACCCAGCTGATGATGGCTGCCGCCACCGTCAGCACGATGCCGATCCAGTGCCACTGCTGCGGCCAGCCCAGCCGTTCCTGCGTCCAGGTGCTCAGGGGCCCGTTCCACAGGTAGGCGCCGTACGAGATGACACCCAGTCCGACGATCGGCCGCAGCACCCTCGGCGTCGGTTTGTCGCGCAGGGCGAGGAAGACCAAGGCGACGGTGCACGCCGCGATCAGCGACGGCCACACGAGGTAGGTGGCAGGGTTTGCCTTGGCATCCGGCCAGACGCTGAGTCCGGTCAGCACGAGCAACGCCAGAGCGGCGCACGGCCCTCGTCGCGCGGGAGTGAAGACCCTCTCGAAGAGGAGGTCCCGGTGCACGTAGGAGGCGCCTCCGACAAGCAGCGCGACTGCCCAGTTGTTGGGCAGCGGGTAGACCGCCTCGACGTTGAACCAGCGTGTCAGCACCAGCATCGATGCCACGACACTCGCGAGGCACACGCCGGCGGCCGCCGCGAACAGGCGGTTCACGCGCCCGCGGCGCAGGAAGAACGTCAGCAGTAACGGCCACACGAGGTAGAACTGCTCCTCGACCGCCAGCGTCCACAGGTGGTTGATGCCCGGGTAGCTGAGAAACGGCACGAAGTCCTGGATGTAGAACAGCCCCGTCAGGGTGCCGACCAACAGATGCACGGTCCCACCGTCGGGTCCGATGAGTAGCTCGACTCCGACGAAGAAGACGAGCATGAGCCCGAGGGCTGGCAGCAGCCGCAAGGCGCGGTTGACGTAGAAGCGCCGGTAGTCGACACCTCCGCGGAGCACGACATCCCGGACGATGATGCCGGTGATGAGATAGCCGGAGAGCGTGAAGAAGACGGTGACACCCACGACTCCAGCGCCCCCGAACTGGCCGGGCCAGGCGTGGCGAATCATCACGAGCAGGATGGCCAGCCCCCTGATCGCATCGAGCCCCGCTACGCGGCCTCCCTGCATGCCGCCCATCGTGCCAGCGGATCTTCGGCTGGATCGCGTTTCGCTCAAGGCGACCTGTGCTTGCTGTTGTCGACTGCGTATGCCGGGTGGCCTGGGAAGACGGAAGGGCGCCGGTCACCGTGTGGTGACCGACGCCCTTCGACGTGTGCGGGGTGGGCTCAGATCAGGCCCCTCAGATCAGGCCCAGACCCTTGACGGCGTCGCGCTCCTCGGCGAGCTCGGCGACCGAGGCGTCGATCTTGCCGCGGGAGAACTCGTCGATGTCGAGGCCCTGGACGATGCTCCACCGGCCGTCCTTCACGGTGACGGGGAAGGAGGAGATGAGCCCCTCCTCGACGCCGTAGGAGCCGTCGGAGCGCACGGCCATCGAGACCCAGTCGCCGTCGGCGGTGCCCTCGACCCACGTGCGGGCGTGGTCGATGGTGGCCGACGCGGCGGAGGCGGCCGAGGACGCGCCACGGGCCTCGATGATGGCCGCGCCGCGCTTGGCGACGGTCGGGATGAAGGTGCCGGCGAGCCAGTCCTGGTCGCCCACGGTCTCGGCGGCGTTCTTGCCGGAGACCTCGGCGTGGAAGAGGTCGGGGTACTGCGTCGCGGAGTGGTTGCCCCAGATCGTCATCTTCTTGATCTCGGTGACCGGCACGCCGAGCTTGGCGGCGAGCTGGCTGATGGCCCGGTTGTGGTCGAGGCGCGTGAGGGCCGAGAAGCGCTCGGTCGGGATGTCGGGGGCGTTGCTCATGGCGATGAGGGCGTTGGTGTTGGCCGGGTTGCCGGTGACGGTGACGCGCACGTCGTCAGCGGCGACGGAATTGAGGGCCTTGCCCTGCGGGGCGAAGATGCCGCCGTTGGCCTCGAGCAGGTCGCCGCGCTCCATGCCGGGGCCGCGCGGGCGGGCACCGACGAGCAGGGCGTGGTTGACGCCGTCGAAGACCTTGTTGGCGTCGTCGCCGATCTCGACCTTGGCGAGGGTCGGGAAGGCGCAGTCGTCGAGCTCCATGACGACGCCCTCGAGCGCCTTGAGCGCCGGGGTGATCTCGAGGAGTCGCAGCTCCACGGGGGTGTCGGGCCCGAGCAGGGCACCGCTCGCGATGCGGAACAGCAGGGAGTAGCCGATCTGGCCGGCTGCGCCGGTGACGGCGACCTTGACGGGGGTAGTGCTCACGGGATGGACCCTTCACATCGGTGTGGCGCTGGACGCTCCGACGCTACCAGCGCGCGTATGCCGTCCCGTGCCCGCCCGGGTGCGGGCTTGGTCACCCGTCGGCGGGCTATCAGGAAGTGTGCACTCGACGAGGTGGGGCGCTTGGCGTCGGGAAGTGAGCACTCGACGAGAAGGGGCGCGGGGCGTCGGGAAGTGTGCACTCGACGAGAAGGGCACGTCGGGAAGTGAGCACTCGACGAGAAGGGCACGTCGAGTGCTCACTTCCGCACGGCACGGCACGGAGCGACGGTGCCGCCCCCAGCACCGCCGCTCCGCAGTCCTTACGAGTGCTCGGGCCGCCTCAGCTGATGACGGCGGTCGCCGTCGACGTGCGGGCCACACTCGTGTAGCCGGTCTTGGCGCCGGTCACCGTCACCGTGATCCGCGCGCCTCGCATCGAGCTGGCGATCACGTAGGTGGAGGCCGTGGCTCCGGTGATGGCGACCCCGTTGCGGCGCCACTGGTACTTCAGGGTGACCGGCGCCGGCGACCACGTGCCGGCGGTCGCGGTGAGACGGGAACCCACCCGGGTCGTGCCGGTGATCCTGGGCACCGGTGTGGCCGTGAGGCTTCCGGTCGCGACGGCGAGTGTCGCGAGCGAGGTCTTCGCGACCGTCGTGTAGCCGGTCTTCATGCCGGTCACGGTGACCGTCATCCTCGCGGTGCGGTCGCCGGCGCCGAGCAGGTAGGTGGACGCCGTGGCTCCGGTGATGGCGACGCCGTTGCGGCGCCACTGGTACTTCAGTGTCACCGGGAGCGGACCCCACGTGCCGGCCGTCGCGGTGAGGCGGTAGCCGACCTTGACGGTGCCGGTGATCTTCGGGACCGGTGTGGGTGTGAGCACTCCGGTGGCGACGGCGAGGGTCTGGGCGGAGGTGTGGGCGACCGCGCTGTACCCGGTCTTCAGGCCCGTCACGGTGACCGACATCCTGGCGGTGCGGTCGCTCGGCGTGGGCACGTAGCTCGAGGCCGTGGCGCCGGTGACCGCGACGCCGTTGCGCAGCCACTGGTACTTCAGCGTGACGGGCAGCGGCCCCCAGGTGCCGGGGTTCGCGGTGAGGCGCAGGCCCACCTGGGCGGTGCCGCTGATGGTGGGCGTCGGCGCCGGCGTCAGGAGACCCGGCCCGACCGGTGGGGTGGTCTGCGACGTCGTCCGCGGGGCGTAGCCGGCGAGGGTGGCGGTCGTCTCCACCGTCACGGTCTTGCCCTGGTCGAGGACGCCGGGCGTGTACGTGCCGCTGGTCGAGACGACGAGCCCGCCGACGAGCCAGCGGTGGGCCAGCGTGGTCGGGGTGGGGGTCCAGGTGCCGTCCGCGACGCTGAGCTGCGAGCCGACACGGACCGTGCCGTTGATGGTGGGCTGCGGCGCGGCCGTGAAGAAGTTGACGCTCGAGAGCTCCACGTTCTGCGCCGTCAGGTTCTCGCCGTCGGTCAGCGAGACCGGCAGCGGCGTCGAGGCCACGCAGAGCGGGCCGGCGACGCGGGCGCCGCCGCCACCGTTGGTGAGGCACGCGTCCACCTCGATGCGGTAGGCGCCGGCCGGGAGGCCCGAGACGAGGTAGCCGCCGGAGGCGTTGGTCGTCGCCGACCCTGCGGGCTGGCCGTCGCCGGTGCGGACGACCGTGACGATCGCACGCGAGACCGGGTTCCCCTGCGCTGTAACGATGCCGGCCACGGATGCCGTCCCGCTGGGCGGGGGAGCAAGGGTCGCGTCGACGTCGGCGCGCGTCTGGCCGGCGACGACCGCGACGTTCGAGGCTGACCCGCCGGCGGTGGCCGACCACAGCTGGGGGGCGAGTCCGTGGCCGGAGAAGCGCACCCGGACCGTGCCGGGCAGCAGTCCGGCGAGCTCGTACGCGTGGGTGCCGACGACGGTGGTGGCGCCGACGATGTTGCCGCTCGCGTCGAGGGCCTCGATGGTGACCTCGGTGCCTTGGGCGTTGGCGGGTGCCGTGACGGTGCCCGCGACGGTGCCGCCGAGCGGCACGGTCAGCTGCCCGGCGTTCGTGGGCGTGCCGAGCACGACGTCGTAGACGGTGCCGCTGCTCGGGGCCTGGCTGCCGCCGACCCACGTGCCGGCATACGGGCTGGCCGGTCCGAGGTGCAGGCGCACCTGCCCGGCGAGCAGGCCGCCGATGCGGAAGGTGCCGTCAGCGCCGGACAGGGTCGAGCTCGTGACGCCGGGGGAGTAGAAGGCGGTGACGTCGACGTTGGGCAGCGGCTTGCCTGCCTCGTTGACGAGCGAGCCGACGACGGAGCCACCGACGTCCGTCCTCACCTCGAGGCTGGTGGTCGGTGCCGTGACGGTCAGCGGCGCCTGGAGGACGAGCTCCGAGGTGAGGTCGGCCAGGTGCACCTTCAGCGTCCCGTCCGGCACGTCGAGGATGTCGAAGGTGCCGTCGGCGTTGATGCTGAACGTCGTGTAGGACTGGCCGGCCGCGTCCTCCAGGCTCACGCTGAGGTTGTTGTAGTCGGTCGTCGCGGCGCCTGGCGGCAGGACGATGCGTCCCGACACGGTGCTCGTCGGCGTGGAGCCGGCTCCGGCGGCGGGGAGCGCGATGTCGATGCCGGTGCGGGTCGCTCCGCCCGAGAGCGTCACGAGGGTGGAGTCGGCCCACGTCGTCGTGTCGCCGAACCAGCGGGTGGCGCCGGTGGAGCCGGTGGCCAGGACGGCGTACGTGCCGGCCGGCAGGCCGCTCACCGTGTAGCTGGCGCCCCCGCCGAGGTCGGCGCTGCCGAGCTGCGCACCGGTGCTGACGTCGATGACGGAGAGCTGCCCGGCGGAGGCGGCGGCTCCTCCCTCGGTGACGCGGCCCGAGATCGTGGCGCCGGCAGCGAGCCTGATGGACAGGTTCGGGACGGTGCCTCCGGCCGCGAGCGACACGGCGGTGGCTGCGCCGACGTCGGTCGTCGAGCCAGCGGAGCCGTAGTAGGTGACCACGGTGCCGTCGGCGACGGCCGACACGACGTAGCCGCCCGGCCCGAGCTCGCTGACGGTGAACGTGCCGTCGTTGGCGATGGGGTGGAAGTCCTTGAAGGTGGGGTCGGACGCCGGCGCCACCATGAGGTTGCCGGTCCCCGGCACCGGGGTGCCGTCCGGCCGCAGCACCTTCCCGGAGAGCGTGCCGCCGGGCACGAGCGTGAAGTCGGCACGACCCGTGACGCCGTCGAGGACCTCGAACGGTGTGGCTGTCGTGGGGGAGAAGGCGGTGTCGTAGTACTGGGTGGCGAGGCCGGACCCGGCTGGCGGGGTCACGCGCACGATGTAGTGCCCCGCGGGCAGGCCCATGGAGTCGAAGTTGCCGCCGATGTCGGTGACGGCGAAGGCGGTGTCGGTGACGGCGGGGTCCGCCGACCAGATGTCGACGCGGGCGTCGGCCACGGGGGCGTTGCTCTGGTCGACGACGGTGCCGGTGATCGACCCGGCTTGCGCCATCGTGATGTCGCGGCCGCTGACCGTGGCCCCGGCGCCGACAGTGATGGGTGTGGCGGCGTCGCGGGTGGCGACGCCGGACGGCGAGGTGCTCGACCACCAGGGCGTCTGGAAGCCGAGGAACTGTCCGTCGAACTGCAGCACGTAGGCCGCCGGGGCGAGGCCGCCCAGCGTGTAGTTGCCGTCGACGTCGGTCGTGGTCGAGCTCCACGTGTCGGTGCCGACCGGTGCGGCCTGGACGACGACGTCGGCGATACCAGCCGACCCGTCCGAGGTCGTGACGCGGCCGGAGATCGCACCGGCGAGATCGAGGGTGGCGTCCATCGCGGTGCGGGAGGTGCCGCCGGGTAGCACGGCGTACGCGGCCCGTGACCGTGTCTGCGCGCCGTTCCACCACTGCTCGGTGTAGGGGCTCGCGCTCGGCGGGAGGACGTGCACGGTGTAGACGTCGGCGGGCAGGCCAGCGATCGTCCAGGCGCCGGCGGCGTCGGTCGTCGTGTTGAGCAACCCACTCGAGAAGACGTCGGAGTCGGCGGCCACGGCCACGACGAGGGCGCCCTCCAGCGGGGTCGCGGTCGATCCGGCATACACGTGGCCGCTTACCGTGACGGTCGTGTCGGCGGCAGCGGCGAGGAGGCTGCGCGTGCTGGTGCTGCCGGCCGGGAGCGCCATCGAGCGGCCGGTCACGGCGACGCCTTCGGCCACGGCGAAGTAGGTCGGGGCGTCGGTGGCCGCCTTCATGCCGTAGGACCACGACACGCGGCCGGCGGCGCTGAAGGCGAGGGTGTAGGTGCCGGCGCTGAGGCCGCGCACCGTGAAGGTGCCGTCGGCGGCGGTGGCCACGGCGCTGCTCGTGACGGCGCCGGCGGCCTTCTCGCGCGGGGTGACGAGCACGTCGGCCAGCGGTGAGCCGGCCCCATCGGTGACGCGGCCGGAGACGGTGGCGCCTCGGGTCAGCGACGCGTTGAGGCCGGGGAGCGTGCTTCCGGCGCTCGCGCTGAGGATGCCGGCGGTGTCGCGGCTCGCCGCGCCGGACCACCACTGTGAGAGGTAGGCCGTGTCGGAGGCGTCGAACTGCAGGTCGTAGTCGCCGGGCGGCAGGTCGGTCATCGACCACGAGCCGGTGGAGCCCGTCGTCGCCGTCGCGACGGGCGTGAAGTCGGCGGAGCCGTGGACGAGCGCCTTGACGACGACGCCAACGACGGGGCCGGAGCCGTCGGCCGCGCTGACCTGCCCCGAGGCGGTCGCGGGCTGCGCGGCGGCGGGCTGTCCGGCGGCGGGCTGTGCGGTGGCGGGCTGGGCGCTCGCGACCGTGGGCGCGCCAGCGGTGAGGGCGGCGCGCGCCGGAGCGGAGCCCGCGACCCCCTGCCCGACGAACAGCGCGACGACGGTCAGCAGAAGCAGTAGGCGGTGCCGGACCGGTGAGCGGTCGGACGGCAGCGCGCGCAGCGACATGGTCACTGGAATCCCCCCAGGCGTGACGTTGATCCCCTGCCTCGAAGGTAGCCAGCAGCCGTGCCGAGCGCGGGTGAACAGCGAATTCTCGGTAGATGTCGGTCGCTGAGCACGGATCGGTGTCAGCAGCTCGTCATGAAGCCGTCATCTCTCCGTCAAGGGAATCGCGGCTCTCCCGGGGCGAACTGCTCAGGCGGTCAGCGCGAGGGAGCCGAGCGCGATGAGCCAACTGACGAAGCTGCCGACGAGGAAGTACTCGGTGACGTCGTCGATGCCGGCGGGGCCGCCTTGGTATGCCGCACCGCTCGGATCGGTCGGGTTGGCCGGGTTGCCGTTGGCGCCGCGGGCGGCCGCCTGGATCTCGGGGAAGCGGAGCAGACCCTTGGCGGCGATGACGAGCCCCGCTGCGCCGAACTCGCCGGCTAGACCGAGGCCGAGGATGACGAGGCGCTCCATCGGCCCGAGCAGGCGGCCGCCCTTGAGGCGGTCGGCGGGCTGGCCGGTGGTCGGGGGAGCGGGCTGTCCTGCGCGCGACGCGGCGGCCGCGGCGGCCGTGTTGGCATCGGTGACGTCGGAGGGCCGCAGGGCGCCGATGGCGAGCAGCACGAGCCGCACGATGGTGTTGGCTGTCGCGACGTTGAAGAAGGCGAGACCCGCGAGCAGCAGCACGCGCCCGGGGGCGAGGGAGCCGTTGCCCGGCAGGTCGGCCCAGTGCAGCCAGGTCGAGAGCGGTCCGGCAGCCGGGCTGGCGGCACCCGAAAAGGCGAGCAACCCGACGACGATCACAGCGAAGCAGGCGAGGCCGGCCAAGGCACGCCGGCCGGTCATCTGGGTATGGCGCGAGAGCTCCGCCCAACTGGCGCCCGCCGCCGCCGCGAAGGCCAGTGCGAGCCAGTCCGCCAACGAGCTCATGCCGGCGAGCAGCCCGAGGGCCACGATGGCGACGGGCGCGATCACGTGCGCGACGACCCGACCCGGCCGCCACGACGTCGACCGGATGACGTCGCCGACCCCGATGCCGACGAGGGCGATCGACAGCCACGTCACGGCAGGCCGCCGAGCGTCGTCATGGCCTCGAGCGCGACCCCGATGCCGTCGCGGCGCACGCGCTGCGACACCGCCGACGGGCTGATGCCGACGGCGGCGGCGAGGTCGTGCTGAGCGTGGCCCTGCATGAGTCCTCCAAGGATCCGGCGTGAGGTGGTCGAGAGCGAGCCAACCATGAAGTCCAGACAGTCGAGCGCGGCCTGCACCGCCGCCACCTGCTCGGGGGGTTCGTCGGGGGCGAGGTACGCCGTCCGCGACGTTCGAGTCTGCGCGCGCCCCGCCTTCTCCTCGGCGAGCACGATGGCGTCACGGGCGGCCCAGTAGGCGGGGCCGTCGTGGATGCCGCGGACCGGATCGAGCGTCGAGACCGCACCCCGACCGACGCCGAAGCGGACGTCGGCGGTGCCGTGCAGCTCGGCGCGGATGAGGAAGCTGGCCCGCAGCGCGTCGCCCAGCGTTGGGTAGACCCCCTGGAACTCGTCGCCCAGCGTGATGACGGCAGCGTCGTCGACGGGCACGTCGGTGTTGGCACGCTGCAGCGCGGCTTCGACGGCGTCGTGCAGTGCTTGCCGGTCACGGTGGGTCCGGGACTCGACGATGTCCCCGATGAGCGCCACCGCTCCACGAGACATCTTCTTCTCGGCCATATGAAGAGCATATCTTCAATGTTGGTTTCTTGACGTGATTGCTTCAGATCAGACGAATGAAGCCCTGTGGCGACGCGTCCGCAGCGTTGCGCGCTGAATGACCTAAATGTCCGAAAACGGAGTCACAGCACGAACGACTACGTACCGTCTTCGGCATGACCGCACACCCCGCCTCCGCGCCCGGGCGCCGTCGCGTGCTCACGGGCCTCGGCGGCGGAACCGTCCTGGCGATGTCCGCCGCAGCGAGCTCCGCGTCCGCGGCCACCTTGGCGACGACCCCGACACTGGCCGCCGCGATGACGACGTCCGATCCCGTGCTGCACCTCCTCCGGCGGGCGACCTTCGGCCCTACACCCGCTCTGCTTGCCGAGGTGCGCGCTGCCGGCACCACGGCCTGGCTCGACGCCCAGCTCGCGCCACTCACCAAGGTGCCGGACACGGCGATGGACGCGATGATGTCGCGCTGGCCCAGACTCGGCTGGAAGACCTGGGAGGTGCGCGAGCGTCTCACGCAGTTCGGCTCGTGGGACGTCATGTACGACCTCCTCGAAGGCCACCTCGCGCGAGCGCTCTTCTCGCGACGGCAGGTCTTCGAGACCGCGGTGGACTTCTGGACCAACCACCTCGTCGTCCCTGTGCCGAGCAGCGAGGTGTGGGACAGCGCGCACCTGTTCCAGCGGGACGTGATCCGCAAGCACGCTCTCGGCAAGTACTCCGACATGCTCAACGCGGCCGCCCGGCACCCGTCGATGCTCAAGGTGCTCGACAACTCCGACAGCCACAAGAAGGCTCCGAACGAGAACTACGGTCGCGAGCTGCTCGAGCTGCACACGGTCGGCGTCGGCAACTACACGGAGGCCGACGTCAAGCAGTCGGCGCTCGCCCTCACCGGCTTGAGCGTCGACTCCGAGTCGGGCCTGTACTCCTACAAGCCGCAGCGACGGTTCGTCGGGGCCGTGAAGGTGATGGGCTGGACCCACGCCAACACCTCTCCCGAGGGCGGTGACGCCGTCGCGACGTCCTACCTCAACTACCTCGCCACCCATCCGGCCACGGCCAACCGGATCGCGACCAAGCTGGCCATCCGCTACGTGTCGGACGCACCGCCCGCGACCCTCGTCAGCAAATTGGCGCAGGCCTATCTGGCCAACGGGACCGCGATCGCGCCGGTCCTGCGCGTCCTCTTCCTGTCGCCTGAGTTCGCTGCCTCGATCGGTCAGAAGGTCAGGACGCCCTACGAGGATGCGCTCGCCAGCATCCGGATCATGGGGCTCACGCCGGAGCCCGTTCCGGCACCTGGGAAGAGCGAGCTGCGGAGCCTCCTGTGGCTGACTGGAACCTTCGGACAGGCACCGATGGGCTGGCCGGCCCCGAACGGCTACCCCGACGTGGCCGCCGCCTGGGGTGGTGCTTCCGGGATGGTCAATCGCTGGAACTTCCACCTCGGGCTCACCGGCAACTGGTCTCTGACGACGATGACGCGTCCCGCCCTCGCCACCTGGGTGCCTTCGCCACTCCCGACGACGTATGCCGCCCTCGTCGACGCGCTCGCGGCGAAGCTGCTCATCACGCTGAGCACGACCCAGCGCGACGCCATCTGCCGTTTCGTCGACCACGCGCCCACCGACGCGCTCACGGCGGGAGCGGCCGCGGTGACCTGGCGACTGCCGTACCTCGTGGCGCTCATGCTCGACTCCCCGAACTTCGCGACCCGTTGAGGACCACCATGACCACTTCGTTCATCCCAGCCGCCGGCACCGGCGTGCCGGAATGCAGCTGCCCGCAGGGGCAGGCCGCAGCGTCGATGGTGTCGCGGCGCACCCTGCTCGCGGGCGCCGGGGCTCTCGGAGCGCTCGGAGCCGTGGTCGGCGTCGCCGGCCCGAGCGCGGCGACGCAGCTCGCCTTCGCCGGCGACTCGTACACGGGCGACACCATCGTGGTCCTGAGCCTGCGAGGTGGCTTCGACGGCCTGTCTGCCGTGGCGCCGGTCGGTGACCCGGCGTACTTCGCCGCCAGGCCCTCGATCGCGATCCCGGCGTCACGTGCCATCAAGCTCGATGCGATGTTCGGGCTCCACCCGGCGCTCGCTCCGCTCAAGCCGATCTGGGACTCAGGCGGCCTCGCCGCCGTGCACGCCGTCGGTCAGGTGAACCCCACGCGTTCGCACTTCGAGGCGATGGCCACGATGGAGAACGCTGCACCCGGCTCCACCATCCGCACCGGCTGGCTCGACCGGATGATCGGCCTCACCGGCCCCGTCTCCACCTTCGGCTCGACAGCCGTCGGCGCCGCGACGACCCCGCCGTCGATGATCGGGCCCAGCCCGGAACTGGCAGTGCGGTCCGTCGACAGCTTCGTGCTCTCGGGTGCCGGCACTGCCACCGAGGAGGCTCGGTGGGCCACGGCCATGAACGCCCTGTATGCCGGTGCGGCACCCGCCCTTGCGGCTCCCGCGAAGGCTGCCATGGCGGCTGTCTCCACGATGTCCGGCCTGAAGGCGGCGGGCTATGTGCCGGCCAGTGGCGCCGTCTACCCCAAGGGAGCGGTCGGCGACGCGCTGCGTGATCTGGCGAGGCTCATCAAGGCCGGCATCGGGCTGCGTGCGGCCACGATCGACGTCGGCAACTGGGACATGCACACGGGCCTCGGCGCGAGCGATTCCGGCTGGATGTTCCGGCAGCTGACCGAGCTCGGCCAGGCCCTCGGCGCCTTCAACCAGGATCTCGGGCCCAAGATGGCTGACGTCACGCTCGTGACGCTGAGCGAGTTCGGGCGCCGCGTCGCGGAGAACGCCTCAGGCGGCCTGGACCACGGGCACGGCAACGTGTCCCTCGTCATGGGTGGGGGCGTGCGCGGCGGCAGGGTCTACGGTCGCTGGCCGGGGCTGGCGACGGCCAACCTCGTCGACGGTGACCTCGCCGGCACTACCGAATACCGCACCGTCCTCGCGGAAGCCCTCGAGCAGCGCGCAAAGCTCTCGTCCACCACTGTGTTCCCGGGGCTCGCGACCGGGCGGCTCGGGATGTTCGCGGCAAAGGTCTGAGCGTCGGTTCAGTCGTCGAGGATCGGGCGTCCCTGGTCGTCGACGGCGGCGTTGGAGACGGTGTCGGTGGAACCGCTGATGTCGAGGTGCTCTCGCTGCTCGCCCGTGATCCACGCGTAGGTCGTGCCGGCGATGAGGCCGCCGACGATCGGAGCCACCCAGAACACCCACAGCTGGCCGACGGCGCCGTTCCCGTTGAAGAAGGCGACGGCGGTGGAGCGGGCCGGGTTGATCGAGGCGTTGCTGATCGGGATGGCGACCAGGTGGGCCAGCAGCAGTCCGAAGCCGATGGCGAGCGGCGCGAAGCCCTTCGGTGCGTCGTCCTTGGTCGCGCCCAGGATGATGTAGACGAAGAAGGCGGTCACGAGCGCCTCGACGACGAGCACGCCGCCGAGGCCGAAGCCGCCAGGGGAGTGGCTGCCGTAGCCGTTTGCGGCCAGGTTGCCGGTCGTCGGCAAGCCCTTCGAGGACACGAGGCCGGCGAGCGCGCCACCGGCGAGGAGGCCGCCCACGAGCTGGGCGCCGACATACGCGGGCACCTCACGCCACTCGAAGCGCTTCGCGATGGCGATGCCGATGGTCACTGCGGGGTTGAAGTGCGCGCCGGAGACGTGCCCGACGGCATACGCCATGGTCGTGACCGCGAGTCCGAAGGCGATCGCGACGCCCAGGTGCCCGATGCCGAGCTGGACCGGCTGCCCGCTGAGGCCTTGGACTGCGAACTTCGCGTTGAAGATCGCCGAGCCGCAGCCGATGAAGACCAGCCAGAACGTCCCGAGGGCCTCGACCGCGAGTCGTGAGCTCAGCTTGGGGGTGTACATCGGGCTCCTCCACCAGGACGTCGACGTCTTCCGCCCGGGAGTCTCCCGGTGCTCGCAGCGTAGTGCGCCTCCACGTCCACACGGGGGAACGCGTGGCGGCGCGCGTCAGCGCCGGGCGTACTCGGTCCCGACCCCTTCGATGACGCGGACCGGCCTATAGGCGTCATCGACCCACGCTCGCAGCGGGTCGCGGGCCGACCATGCCCTGCTGCCACCGGCCGCTTGCTCGGTGCGGGCCATGATGAGCACGACGTCGGGGCGCGTGCCGGTGCGGGTGAACCACTGGAGCGCTCGTTCGTTACCAGGACGCTGGTCCAGCCATACGGACGGGGTGGCGATGGGCCCGCGGGCGGCGAGGTAGGCGCCCGAGGCGCCGAGCACGAGGATGGACCGTCCGCCTCGCGTGGCGCCCTCGACCGCCGTCCCGACCGCGGACAGCGTCACTGCCTTGCTGCTCGTGGTGACGAGTCCTGCCCACGGACCGGACGTGAGGCGAGTGTCGACCGCCAGCGAGCTCGCGCCCCCGAAGGGCAGGACCAGCAGCACGAGTGCCATGCCTGCCGCGGGCACTGCCGACACCGCGGCCGGCAACGGGGGAAGGGAGACGACGGCCACTGACCACTGGCAGACGAGGACCAGGAACAATCCAGCCAGGGTGGCCCCGTGCACGGAGTACTCCGGTCCGGAGTTCGTCGTGGCGGCGACGATTGCGGCAGCGACGACGGCGGGGAGCAGGGCCGCGATGAGCTCGCCGGCTGCGCCGGGCACGCGCCGCCAGCGCCGCTCGGCCGCGACCGGCACGGTCAGCACCAAGACCATGAGGGACTCGAGCGCAGCCGCCGTATTGCCGAACCAGAGCTGCGGCAGCACGCCGGTTGCGGCCAGGGCGCTGACTCCCGCGACCCAGAGGACGGCAGCCGCACTCGCGGCGAGCCCAACTGCCCGCCACTGGGCGCGCCACACGCCCAGCAGCGAGAGCGCCAGGCACACGAGGAGCGGCCAGTAGAGCGGAAACCGCAGCCCCTCGTAGGTGCCGAGCGCGCGACCCGCCCTGGAGATCCCGGACAGCTCGCCACTGCCCCGGCTGTCGAGCAGGAAGCGCAGCGACTCTGCCACAGCTGTCGGGCCGGCGGAGAGCAGCACGAGCGTCGAGACCGCCGTCCCGAGGGTCAGCGCGGCGATGCTGGTCGTCACTCGCGCTCGTCGGTCGGGCACGCGCGCCAGTGCGGTGAGCAGGGCGAGCGCGAAGGCCGGGGTGAGCTGGGGGCTGGCGATTGCGCCGGCGGCCGAGGTGAGACCCAGCGTCACCGCCCAGCGGGTCGACCGCGTCTCCCTCAGGGCGATGCCGGCAGCGGTCGCCAGCACGAGAGCGAGCACCGGGACCGACGCGTAGCTGAGGAGTGGCAGCTGGTACGGAAGGCCGAGCAGCGCAGCGACGGTGGCCGCGGTCGCCGGCCACGCGGCATACCGCGTCCGCAGACCGCGAACCGTGACGGCGCCGACGGCGAGAGCCACGACGACGAACCAGACCCGGGCCGCGAGCGCAATGCCGGTCGGCCCGACCATGTGGTCCCAGACCCAGACGAACGGCACTGCCAGGAAGGCTCCGGTCACCTGGAGGTTCATCTCGTCACCGAAGGCGATGTCCCCCCGTGCCAGCCGCAGCGCGAGGGTGACGACGTGGGCATCGTCGTCGGTGCTGGCCCCGAGGGGCAGCCGCCACGCGAGCAACGCGAGAGCGAGCACGACCGTGACGGCGGTCGTCGCGCGCTTACGCACGTCAGTTGACCGCCGCGTGCGCCAGGTAGGCGTCAAGGCGGTCTCGCCAGTCACCGATGGGGGCAACGCGGGCGGCGACGAGCGAATTGTGCGCCAGCACGCCGTAGGCCGGTCGCGCCGCCGGGCGCGGGAACGCGGCCGTCGTCGTCGGCTCGACCCGCGCCGCATCGAGACCGCTGGCGTCGAAAACGGCCCGCGCCAGCCTGTGCCAGGTCGTCGAGCCACTTGCGGTGGCGTGGTAGGTGCCGAAGGGTGCGTCGACAGCCAGCAGCTGGACAATGAGCTCGGCGACGTCGGCGGTCCAGGTGGGCTGGCCGACCTGGTCGTCGACGACCGACAGCGTGTCGCGCTGCGCAGCGAGCGTGAGCATCGTGGCGACGAAGTTCGGACCGCCGGCGCCGTAGAGCCACGCGGTCCGGACGATCCACGAGTCGGGCTGGAGTGCGCGCACCGCCCATTCCCCAGCAGCCTTCGTGCGACCGTAGGCAGAACGCGGAGCCACCGGGTGGTCGACGGCATACGGCTCGGTGGCGGTGCCGTCGAAGACGTAGTCCGTCGAGAGGTGGACGACGCGCGCTCCGGCCCGGGAGCAGGCTCTCGCCACGTTGGCGGCGCCGACCGCATTGACGGCGAAGGCCGCGGCCTCGTCCGTCTCTGCGGCGTCAACGGCGGTGTAGGCGGCCGTATTGACGACGAGGTCGTGACCCTCGATTGCGGCTAGGCACTGGGCTGGATCGGTGATGTCGAGGTCCGCCCGGCCCAGAGCAGTTACGACCCATCCCGCCTGCTTCAAGCCAGGGACAAGATCGTGCGCGAGCAGCCCTCCGGCCCCGGTCACGAGTGCGCGACCGGCGCCGGCGTCGCTCATCGGCCCAGGCGTGCGTAGGTGCGCTCGGCCTCGACCTTCGCGGTGGACCACCAGCCCTCGTTGGTGCGGTACCAGTCCACGATCGCCTCGAGCCCTGCGCGCAGGTCGCCGTAGCGCGGCACCCAGTCGGTCTCGGCGCGCAGCTTCGAGGAGTCGATGGCGTAGCGGAGGTCGTGGCCCGGACGGTCGTCGACGTGGTCGAACCAGTCGGCGGGCTTGTCCATGATCTCGAGCAGGAGGCGCACGATGTCGAGGTTGTTGCGCTCCCCGTCGGCGCCGATGAGGTAGGTCTCACCGAGGCGGCCCTGCTCGAGGATCGCGACGACGGCGTCGTTGTGGTCGTCGACGTGGATCCAGTCGCGCACGTTGAGGCTGGAGCCGTAGAGCTTTGGTCGGATGCCCTGGAGGATGTTGGTGATCTGGCGCGGGATGAACTTCTCGACGTGCTGGCGTGGGCCGTAGTTGTTCGAGCAGTTGCTCACCGTCGCCTGGATGCCGAAGGAACGGATCCACGCGCGCACGAGCAGGTCGGCGCCCGCCTTGGTGGCGGAGTAGGGGCTCGACGGGTTGACGGGTGTCGCCTCGGTGAACCGCTCCGGGTCATCGAGTTCGAGGTCGCCGTACACCTCGTCGGTCGAGATGTGGTGCAGCCGCTTGCCATGCCGACGGATCGCCTCGAGCAGCGTGAAGGTGCCGACGACGTTGCTCTCGACGAACGGCCACGGGCTGTCGAGGCTGTTGTCGTTGTGCGACTCCGCGGCGAAGTGGACGACGACATCGTGGTCGGCGACCAGCCTGTCGACGAGGTCTGCATCGGCGACGGAGCCTTCGACGAGCTGCACCGACCCATCGCCGCCCAGATCGGCCAGGACTGGCGCGAGGGAGTCGCGGTTGGCGGCATACGTCATGGCATCGAGCGCGGTCATCGCCCAGTCGGGACGGGTCTCGCGCGCGCGCAGGACGAAGTTAGAACCGATGAATCCGGCACCGCCGGTGACAAGCACACGCACGCAGCCGAGGCTACCAATCGGGCATCGCATCCCCGGAAAACCGCGCCACGAGCCTCGATATGCTGCCGGGCGTGAAGCTCTCAGTCATCGGATGCGGGTATCTCGGAGCGGTCCACGCCGCGAGCATGGCTGACTTCGGCCACGAGGTGGTGGGCGTCGACGTCGACGCCGACAAGGTGGGCAAGCTGGCTGCGGGCGTCCCGTCGTTCCACGAGCCCGGTCTCGAGCCCCTGCTGCGCAAGGGCGTCGACAGCGGCGACCTGACGTTTACCACCGACAAGTCGGCGCTGGGACGGGCGCGCGTGCACTTCATCGCCGTCGGCACGCCGCAACGCGGCGGCAGCTATGCCGCAGACCTCAGCTATGTGTGGACCGCCGTCGACGACATCCTCACCCACGCCCGTCCGCAGCCTGACGGGCCGCTCGTCATCGTCGGCAAGTCGACGGTGCCCGTCGGCACAGCGCAAGCCATCGCCGACCGCGTCGCCGCGGCCGGCCTCGACGCCGTGGTGGTCTGGAACCCCGAGTTCCTCCGAGAGGGATTTGCCGTCCAGGACACGCTGGCCCCTGACCGCGTCGTCTACGGACTGCCCGACGACCGAGACGCGGGCGACGTCGCGCGGACCGTCCTCGACGACGTCTACGCCCCGATCATCCAGGCTGGGATCCCACGCCTTCTCGTGAACTACCCGACGGCCGAGCTGGTCAAGGTCGCGGCCAACTCGTTCCTCGCGACGAAGATCTCGTTCATCAACTCCATGGCCGAGCTGTGCGACGCCTCGGGCGCCGACGTGTCACGCCTCGCCGAGGCCATCGGCCACGACGACCGGATCGGCTCACAGTTCCTCCAGGCCGGCATCGGCTTCGGCGGCGGCTGCCTGCCCAAGGACATCCGCGCCTTCATGGCGCGCGCCGGCGAGCTCGGTGTCGACCAGTCGCTCACCTTCCTGCGCGAGGTCGACTCCATCAACATGCGGCGCCGCGACCACGCCGTCGAGCTGGCCAGCACCATGGCGGGCGGCCGGCTGGTCGGCGTCAAGGTGGCGGTGCTGGGCCTTACGTTTAAGCCGGACAGCGACGACGTGCGGGACTCGCCCGCCCTCGACATCGCCGGACGCCTCTGGGGTCGAGGCGCCAACGTCGTGGCCACCGACCCGGCGGGCGCGGACGCCGTGCGTGCGCTGCGGCCCGACCTCCAGATCGTCGACACCGCCGACGAGGCGCTCTACGGCGCCGACCTCGTCATGCTGCTCACGGCCTGGAAGGAGTATGTCGCGATCGACCCCGCTCGTGCCAAGTCGCTCGTCGCCACGCCGCGGGTCATCGACGGTCGGAACGTGTTGAACCCTCAGAGGTGGACCGATGCCGGTTGGCACTACCGCGGTATGGGTCGACGGGCGGGGCCGCCCATCTGAGCATGACTCGCGATAGTCCCGGATAAGAGGCCACTTGAAGGTGAACTCTACATTCGCTTGATGATCTCCTAGTTAAGTCCTGGGTTCCACGAACTGGCCCTCTCGTCGATGCCGTCCTCGTGGCGTTCGCCTTCCGGCCCGACGAGGGCTGTGGCCGCCCCGACCGCTGCGCCGATCACGTCTGTGGGCAGACAGTCGCCGACAGTCGAGCCGGCGAGGAAGGTCGCTACTCAGCCGCTGATCGAGGTCATGGTAGCGGCCAGAGACAAGCGCGCGTGGCGCGCTGTGCTCGGCACCTGCGCCGCAGGCGGCGCCGCCTTCCAGACGACCAGCGACGGCGGCAAGACGTGGACGAGGCGCGCCGCCTGCCCTCGGACGCGTCCAGCAGACGGAGACCGGCCGCGGCTTTATCGTCGCTGCCCGCCCCGACTGCGCCGTAGGGGCGTACGCCACCAACGCCAGGGCAATGCGCTCCGAGAAGGCGGGCCCGACCGCTTACGTCGCCCGCACGACCGATCAGTGCAAGGGCGTCGAGGTCACCCGCGTCATCGGCCTAATCACGACGAGAGTCGCCTGCGTCGAGACCGACGCCGACCTCTCCGACGGGCGCGTGTCGCTCAGCGTCGTCGAGACGGACGGTTGGCTGACCGTCGCCGACGCGACGTGGCGCTCGGGCGCCGACCTCACCGGTTGGCGCGCCACCGCCTGAGCCGTTTGCCCGGTCTGGCCGCAGCCCGGCGCCTACGCTGCGCTGCATGAAGGGGATCATCCTCGCCGGGGGCACCGGCAGCCGGCTGCACCCGATCACGCTTGGCATCAGCAAACAGCTCATGCCGGTCTACGACAAGCCGATGATCTACTACCCGTTGTCCACCCTCATGATGGCCGGCATCCGTGAGGTCCTGGTCATCACCACCCCCGATGACGCGGAGCAGTTCAGCCGACTGCTCCGCGACGGATGCCAGTGGGGGATGAGCATCACGTATGCCGTCCAGCCGAGCCCTGACGGCTTGGCCCAGGCTTTCGTGATCGGCGCCGACTTCATCGGCGACGACGGCGTCGCGCTCGTGCTCGGCGACAACATTTTCTTCGGCCCCGGCCTCGGCACCCGGCTCGCTGACAACACCAGCATCGTCGGCGGGCACGTCTTCGCCTACCGCGTGGCCGACCCGACGGCCTACGGCGTCGTCGAGTTCGACCCGGACGGCAACGTCATCTCCATCGAGGAGAAGCCGGAACGCCCCAAGTCGAGCTATGCCGTCCCCGGCCTCTACTTCTACGACAACGACGTCGTCGACATCGCTCGCGGGCTGACCCCAAGCAAGCGGGGCGAGCTCGAGATCACGGCGGTCAACGCCGAGTACCTGCGGCGGGGGACGTTGCACGTCAGCGTTCTACCGCGGGGTACGGCATGGTTCGACACCGGCACCTTTAGTGGCCTCATCGAGGCGAGCCAGTTCGTCAGCGTCGTCGAGGCCCGGCAGGGCCAGAAGGTCGGCTGCGTCGAGGAGGTCGCCTGGCGCAACGGCTGGCTCGACGACGCCGAGCTGGGGGCCCACGCCGACGCCTTGGCCAAGAGCGGCTACGGTCTCTACCTGCACGGGCTCATCGCCGAGGGCAGGGACGACACGTGAGGGCCGAGACCTGATGGACATCCGACCGCTGCGCATCGCCGGCGCTTACGAGGTGACTCCGCGGCAGTTCCCCGACGCCCGCGGTCTGTTCGCCGAGGGCTTCCGGGCCGACCACCTGGCCGAGGTGCTCGGGCACGAGATGACCGTGCGGCAGACCAACATCTCCGTCTCGCGGGCCGGCGCCCTCCGCGGCATCCATTTCGCGAGCGTGCCGCCCTCGCAGGCGAAGTACGTGACCGCCACGAGCGGCGTGTTCGTCGACTTCGTCGTCGACCTGCGCGTCGGCTCACCCACCTTCGGCGAGTGGGACTCCGTGCTCCTCGACACCGTCGACCGGCGCTCGGTCTACGTCGCCGAGGGCCTCGGCCACGCGCTCGCCTGCGTCGAGGACGGCACCGCCGTCTACCTCTGCTCCGAGGTGTTCAATCCCGCCACCGACGGCGGCATCGACCCGCTCGACCCGCAGGTCGCCCTCGACCTGCCGGCCGGCAGTACGCCTATCATCTCGCCGAAGGATGCCGCCGCTCCCAGCCTCGACGACGCCGTCACTGCCGGGCTGCTCCCGACGCTCGAGGCGTGCCACGCCTTCACCGCGCAACTCGTGCGGGCCGGCCGGTGAGCCTGCAGGGCCCGGCCAGCCCGGCGAGCGTGGGGCGGATCCTCGTCATCTGCACCGGCAACGTCTGCCGCTCGCCCTACATCGAGCGCCGCCTGCGCCAGCTCCTCGCCGGCACCGACGCCGTCGTCGAGAGCGCCGGCACGCGGGCCCTCGTCGGCTCCGACCTCGAGCCCGGCTCGTCGGCGGTCCTCACGGCCGTCGGCGCCGACGCGGCCGGCTTCGCCTCGCGCCAGCTCGTGCCCGCGATGCTCGACGAGGCCGACATCGTCATCACCGCCACCCAGCAGCACCGCGGGGACGCCGTCGCGCTGCACCCGCGGGCCCTGCGCAAGACCTTCACGCTCGGCGAGCTCGCCGACCTCGTGCGCGGCGCCGACCTCGCAGCCGAGGCCCGGTCGGCCCCAGAAGGTGTGCCGTGGGCCGCGGTCGTCGCCGACGTCGCCCGGGGCCGTCGCGGGCTCAACCCGGCACGCACGGCGGACGAAGCGGACATCTACGACCCATACGGGCGCGGGCCTGAGGCATATGACCGGATGTCGCACGAAATCGAGTCGCAGATCAGCGTCGTCGCCGACGCGCTGCGACCGCCGTCCATCTGACTCGAAGCCTGACTCGATGCCGGACAGGCCCTTGTCGCAAGGCGATTCGCCCCTAACATGTCCCCGGGGGAAGGGGACGTCGTGCCGCCTCGTGCGGTGGAGGGGGAGTTCGAGCTATGCACAGACGGGTGGCCGCGGTCGGGCTCGTGGCGTTTCTCGCCATCGACATCGGCCTCGTCTTCATGGCGCTGCGGTCGGGTCGTGACGCGCCGACCGCCTCGCCTCAGGTCGCCACGACCGTGACCACGACCCTCACCACGCCCGTGGCCACGACGACCATCCTGCCGACCCCGACGACGCCCGCGCCGACAGGCTCATCGACGACCTCGACCACGTCGGCGCCCAGCGGGCCGTCGGCCGCGCCCGCGGGGGTGCCGGTGGCCCGGCTCGTCTCGGCGCTCGACGCGACGACGGCGTGGCGCGCCTCCGCCGGGTCGTGCGTGGCCGGGGGAGCCCGCGTCGAGGTCACCACCGACGGTGGGGCCACTTGGACGCGGCTGCGCTCACCCGCGCGCGCCGTCGCCCGCGTGCAGCCGCTCAGCAGGTCCGGCGCCTTCGTCATCGGCGCCGGCGCCGAGTGCACCCCGAGGCAGTTCGCGACCAAGGACGCCGGCCAGCGCTGGGACCCGCCCACGACCGTCAGCGGTGGGTGGGCTCGACGGCTCGACGAGCCGACACAGGTGCTCGCGCCGAGGGCGGCGCGGGCGACCCCGTGCGGGGTCGCGGCGGTCGTCGACCTCGCGCGCTCGTCGGCCACCCGGGCCGAGGCGCTGTGCGCGAGCGGATCGGTGGTCGCCACGGACGACGGCGGCCAGACCTGGGCCGACGCGGGCAGCGCGCCCGGCGCCGTCGCGCTCGGCACCCGACTCACCGGCAGCGGCACGCTGAGCACGTATGCCGTCCGCGTCGTCCCGGCGTGCCCGGGCTACCAGGTCGTGCGGGTCGTCGCCGACTCGGGCGCCGAGCCGGTCGCGTGCGTGCGCGGCGAGAGCGTTGCGCGTGGTCAGGTCGGCCTCTCGGTCACCGGAACGGCCGCGTGGATCGTGGCAGGCGACCAGACGTGGGTGTCGTCACGCGACCTGACCTCGTGGGAGCCCGCCTGACAGACGAACCCCGCCCGACGGCATACCTGCTCGGGAGCGCACGTGCGACGAGGCGGCAGGACGCCCGGCGGCATACCTACTTGTAGGTGTCGAGCGCGTTCTCGCGGATGGCCTTGCCCAGCTCGTCCATCTTCACCTCGTCGACGATGTCGATCGACGCGCCCTGGGGGCTCGTGCCGAAGCCGGTGAACGGCGCGGTGATGAACCGGATGTCGCTGCCGCGCAGGTTGCGCATCGCGAAGGCCTCGGAGCGCATCGTGCCGACGTCGAGCTTCTGGTCGACCGTGAGGTTGCTCGTCGCGGCCTCGGTGAAGTCCTTGAGCTTGATCGGGTTGGTCAGCACATCACGGCTCAGCGTCTTGAGCATGAGCCCCTTGATGAACGCGAGCTGGCGCTGGCCGCGGGAGATGTCGCCCTCGCTCAGCTGCTTGCGCTGGCGCACGAAGACGAGGGCGGTCTCGCCGTCCATGTGCATCATGCCCTTGCGGAAGACCTTGCCGTCGCCCGTCGAGGCCTCCTCGACGTTGACGTCGACGCCGCCCACCGCGTCCGTCATCGACTTGAACCCCTCGAAGCCGAGCATCGCCACGTGGTCGATGCGGGCGCCGAGCAGGTTCTGCATCGTCGTCACGAGGAGCGGCGCCCCGCCGAATGCGTACGCGGCGTTGAGCTTGTTCTTGCCCTTGCCGGGGATGGAGACGTAGAGGTCTCGCGGGAAGTGGATGAGCGTGACCTTCGAGTGGTCGTCGGGCACGTGGACGAGCACCATGACGTCGGAGCGGGCGCCGACGCGGTCGGGACCAGCGTCGTTGCCGATGATGAGGTAGTTGGTGCCGTTGCCGGCCGGCTGCGCCACCACGTCGCCGTTCTTGTCGGTGGGCTGGGCGCCGCTGCCGGCCGAGTCGGGCAGCAGCAGCTCCTGCTTGACGTTGTTCGTGACGATGTGGTTGAGCCACGCCAGGTAGCCGCCGACGGCGAGCACCGGCACGAGCAGCAGCACGAGCGCGGCCACCAGCACCTTGCGGTTGCGCCGCTTCTCGCGGCGGTTCGGGAGACCGTCCGATCCGGAGCCGCCGTCCCAGCCGCCGCCGTCGCCTCCACCGCCCCCGCCGCCGGAGCCGTCGCCGGGATCGACCTGGTCGCGTTCGTCACGTTCGTCACGTTCGAACAGGTCGGTGTCTCGTGCGCGGGTGCCGTCCATTGCGGCCAGTCTAGGTGTCAGGATCGGCTCGCACTGCCGCTTACACTGTGGACCCGTGGTTGCAGGACGAAGACGACGTATCGGCTCACGTCTCGGCTCGGACGTGCCCGTCGCCGTCGGCGGCGCCGTCCTCTTCGTCGTCTGGGTGTGGCTGCTCATGCGGGCCACCGAGCCCCTCGTCACCGTCTTCGCCTTCGCCTCCGACGGCCGCCCGAAGCTGTATGCCGGCTTCATCGCCGTGCTCGCCGGCCTCCCCGGGCTGCTGCTCACCCTGCCGCCAGCCCTCACCCCGCCCGCCCCCACGGTCGTGCCCTCGGCCCGCAGCCGCAGCCAGGTGTCGTCGCGGCGAACGTCCTTCGTGCGCACCGACGTGCTCGGCGTCGCGGCCTTCCTGCTCGCCCAGGTGCCGCTGCCGGCGCCCTGGGGGCCGGTCGGCAAGGCCGCCACGATCGCCAACATCACCAAGTCGCCCGAGATCGTCGAGCTGAGCGCCCGCTTCGCGAACTACTCCCTCGCCGTCTTCGCCGTCGGCATCGCCGCGGCCGTCATCGCGAAGGTCTACTCCCACGCGGCGGCGCTGCGGGTGCTCGCGATCATCCTCGCGGTCGGGGCGCCGGTCGTCGCCTGGGTGCTGGTCGTCAACTCGATCCGCTAGTCGACTCGCCCCTCGTCTCGCGCACCACGCTGCGCATGCTGCCCCTGACGAGGAACGGCTTCTCGATGAAGCGGTAGAAGAGTGCGGCCACGAGCACGGTCGCGGTGCCCGCGACGGCGAGGGCCAGCAGCGTCGTCAGCCCGATGCCCCACTCCACCTGCCGCCCGAGCTGCGCCGTGAGCAGCAGCACCGGCTGGTGCAGCAGGTAGAAGCTGTACGAGATGACACCCAGCGCCGTCAGCCAGCGCAACGGTCCCGCCTCGAACACGCGAGCCGGCACGCGAGCCAGCAGCACGAGCAGGCAGACGGCCACCACCCCGAAACCCAGCGCGCTCACCGGACCCCACCCGGCGGCATACCCGGCCAGGCCCACGGCGAGCCCGACGGGCAGCGCGAGCGCCGCGCGGGCAGGGTGCGAAGGCCGCGGCGACCGGACGAGCGTGGCCGCCCACATGCCCAGAGCGAACTGGAACCAGCGGGCCGGGAACAGCTTGTCGGTCGACGGCATCAGCCCGGCGGGGTGCCCCTGCCCGGCCCACCACAGACCGAACGCCGCCCACGCCAGCGCCACGACGCCGGTGGTGAGCACGACGCCGCGCAGGCCCCAGCGCCGGTGGACCAGCAGCAGCAACGGGAAGCCGAGGTAGAGCGTGGCCTCGAGCGAGATCGACCACAGGGAGCCGTTGACCGCCCCCAGCGTCTCGCCGAAGAGCGGGAAGGTCAGGGTCAGGTGCGTCCACGCATCGAAGGGCGAGAGGTCCCTGGCGACGAGCCGCTCGCGCAGCGGCGGGACCAGCTCCAGTCCCATGACGAGGACGACCGCCGCGTAGTAGGCGGGCAGCAGACGGTAGGCCCGGCGGCGGAAGAAGCGACGCGGGTCGAGGCGGCGCACGCGGCCGTCGCGGATCAGCGGCAGTGTGAGGCAGAAGCCCGAGAGCACGATGAAGATGTCGACCCCCGCCCCGCCGAAGCCCATGGCACGCACGAGCACGCCGTCAGCGGACAGCTTCGGTGGTCGCACGTTGTCGAGCCAGTAGCCGTGGATGTGCAGCAGGAACACCCACAGAGCGGCGAAGCCACGCAACGTGTCGACGTAGGCGAGCCGCCGCGTGGCGACGGCAGCCTTCGACGAGGCCGCCACCGTCGGTGCCGGTGTGCTCGAGCCCTCCATGGTCCCCCCTCACCTCGCGAGGTGGACCACGCCCCCGCGCCCAGCCTCGTGTCCAGCTCGCGTCATCGTAGGAGGCGATCGACCTCTTGGTGCATGCGTTCGTGGAAACGGGCCTCGGAGAACTGCGCCGCGTGGGCGCGGATCGCGTCGGCGTCCCAGCGCCTGGCGCGGTTGGCGACGACTGCCGCACGGACGGCCCCGACGGTCGGCGCGTCGAAGAAGGTGCCGTTGACTTGCTCGTCGATCGTGTCCAGGTAGCCACCGCCGTGCAGTGCGAGGGTGGGCATGCCGAAGGCTGCCGCCTCGAGCGGCGTGAGCCCGAAGTCCTCGAGGCTGGGGGCGAGGAGCGTGTGCGCGTGGGCGTAGGTCCACCTCAGCTCGGCATCCGTCAGGTCGCTGAGGATGCGCACGTTGTCGGGGGCTGCGGCCCTGAGCTGTGCCGCGAGCGGACCCGAGCCGACCACGACGAGTCGCTCACCGAGCCCCCTCACCGCCTCGATCGCGACGTCGACGTTCTTGTAGGGCAGCAGGCGCGAGACGACGAGCAGGTAGCGGTGGTCGGCCCAGCCGGCGAGCGTTTCGACGGGGTGCTGCGGCTGACCGGCATCGACGCCGAAGGGCGGCGGCACGACCTCGGCCCTGATGCCGTATGCCGCCGTGATGCGTTCGCCGACGACGGTCGAGTTCGCGAGGTAGCGGTCTGCCGACGCGGCCGCGCGCCGGTCCCAGCGGCGCAGCCAGCCGCTCAGCAGGGTGAGTCCATGACCGCGGAGCGACCGGTTCGCGGGACCGCCGAGGTAGGCCTCGGCCTGGTAGAGCCACCGCGCAGGCGCGTGGCAGTAGACGAGCTTGCGACCCGTCGTCGGCACGCCGTGCGCCCACCCGGAGCTCGATGCGACCACGACCTCCGCGTCGACGCGAAGTCTCGAGACGGCATACGGAAGCAGGGGCAGCGCGACACGGTGCTTGCGGCGCAACGGCGCGAGGCGGTCGATGGGGGAGACGACGACGTGGGCGTCGCGGAACTCGGGATAGGTGCCTGCAGGGTCGTAGAGAGTGGTGTGGATCGGAGCGTCCGGGAACGCGCGGTGCAGCGCCAGCACGACGCGCTCGGCGCCGCCGCGCTGGGTGAGGTAGTCGTGGGCGATCGCGACGCGCGGTCGATCGGTCATGGTCTCCGATCCAAGGGGGACGTACGGCTACATTCGGGCAGGTGCCGAGCCTCAGTCTGAGCCACCGCAGCGGCGTCCTGGCGGTGAACGGCAGATTCCTGTCGCAGATGACGACCGGCACGCAGCGCTACGCACTCGAGCTCGTGACCCGGCTCGCGGCCAGGCACGGCGAGCGCGTCGTCGTGCACGTCCCCAGGGGAACCGTCGTTCCCGATCCGATCGCGGGCGTCGCCCGGGTGCGCGAGTCACGCGCGACCGGGCAGGTCTTCGAGCAGCTGGTGCTGCCCTGGCTCGCGCGTCGCCACCTGCTGCTCAGCCTCGGTGGGCCCGCTCCCGTGCTCGCCCGCAACCAGGTCGCCACCCTGCACGACGTCTCGGCCTTCCGCCACGGCGAGACGTACAGCCGCGGGTTCCGCACGTGGTACCGGCTGATGTACCGGCTGCTGGCCCGGCGGGCCGGGCGGGTGCTCACGGTGTCCTCCTTCAGTGCCGGCGAGCTGGCGGCCGTGCTCGGCCTCGAGCCGGACCGCGTCAGCGTGGTGCCGAACGGGAGCGACCACGTCGACCGGTTCACGCCGAGGCGGCCCGACCTGGCCGGCGTCGAGGGGCTCCCCGACGAGGGATCGCCGTGGGTGCTCTGCGTCGGCACGTTCGCCCGGCACAAGAACCTCGCCCCGGCGCTCGACGCCCTGGAGCAGGCCGGCATCCGTTCGGTCGTCGTCGGCGCGCGCGGCGACAGCCGCGTCTTCGCCGACGCCGGGCAGGGACGCTGGACCCGGGCGACCTTCGCCGGGCGACTTTCGGACGACGAGCTGGTGTGGCTCTACCGCGCCGCGACAGCCCTCGTGTTCCCCTCCCTCTACGAGGGGTTCGGCATCCCGGTCGTCGAGGCGCAGCGGCTCGGCTGCCCGGTCGTCGCGCTGCGGGCCGGGCCGATGGTCGAGGTCGCCGGCGAGGGCGCCGTGCTGTGCGACCCGGCCGAACCGCAGCAGGTCGTCGAGGCGGTGCTGGGGATCGCCTCGGACGCCGGCCGTCGCGCGGCGCTCGTCGAGGCGGGACGGCGCAACGCCGAGCGATACACGTGGGACGGCTCGGCGGACCTGCTCGAGCGGGCGCTCGCAGAGGCGGGCTGGAAGGTCTGAAGGGGGACGAACGGGATTCTCCGGTCCAGCCCCGCCAGATCGATCCGGTTGCGATACTCGGGCCATGCCTGAGGCCCCGTCCCTGTCGGTCGACGTCGTCGTCGCGACCTTCAACCGCCCGGACAACGTGCGAATCTGCCTGCAGCACCTGACCCGTCAGACACGCACCCCCGACGAGATCGTCGTCGTCGACTCGTCCCCGCACCGCCTGACCGCCGACGTCGTCGCCGACTTCCCAGGGATCCGATACATCCGAAACGACGCCGGCCCCGGCACGCTCGCGACGTCACGGGCGATCGGCGTCGCCGAGACGAGGTCGGACGTCGTGGCGTTCATCGACGACGACGCCTACGCCGAGCCCGACTGGCTCGAGAACATCCTCGCCCGCTACTCGGACCCGTCCGTGGGAGCCGTCGGCGGCCGCGCGAGCAACGGCCGTCCGGGGGAGGAGCACGAGGGGCACGACGCCGTCGGGCGGCTGCTGCCCGACGGGACGCTCACCGGCAACTTCGCCGCCGACACCGGCCGTGACCTCGACGTCGACCACGTGCTCGGGGCCAACATGTCGGTGCGCCGCTCGGCGCTCGAGGACATCGGCGGCATCGTCGACCTCTTCCCCGGCACCTGCCTGCGCGAGGAGAGCGACATCATGCTCCGGCTCGGCCGCGCCGGTCATCGCGTCGTCTACACGCCCACGGCCCTCGTCGAGCACGTGGCGGCGCCCTACACGAAGGGACGCCGCTTCGACGTGCGCTACACCTTCTACGGCAACCGCAACCACGTCGTGCTGCTGTCGCACGCGTTCGGGATGGACGCCCCCATCCTGCGCCGTTACTACGGGGTGGCTCTGCGCCAGGTGGGTGACATCGTCCTCGACGGCGCCAAGGCGGTCGTGGCCGGCGGCCGCACGCCGCGGCAGCGGGCGCGCGCCGTCGGCGGCAGGGCGCTGCACGCCTCCGCCGCCTTCGGTGGCCTGGCCGCCGGCACTACCGCAGCGATCCGCAACCGGCTCGGCGACCGGCGACCGTCACGGGCCTGACCCGTGCCAGCCGCCTACGTCGTCCTCAGCCACACCGAACCCGATCAGGTCCTCCGCCTCGTCCGCGCGATCCTGGCCTCCAGCCCCGGGTCCTCAGTGCTCGTCACGCACGACGGCAGGCGGCACCCGCCGCCGGTCGTCGACGACGGCCGGGTCCGAGTGCGCACCCACGGGCGTGCCACCGACTGGGGCTCGTGGGAACTGGTCGAGGTGACGCTCGACGCCCTGCGCGAGGCGCGGGACATGACCGACCCCGACCTCCTCGTGCTCGTATCGGGCCAGTGCTATCCAGTGCAGCCGCTCGAGGAGTGGGAGCGCGAGGTGCTGGCCGGAGGTGCGGGCTGGCAGGGCACGGCTCGGCCGCTGCACTACACGCCGACCTGGGGAAGGCGGCGGGGCACCGGGGACGACGAGCTCACCCGCTACACCTATCGCTGGTTCCGGGTGGGCTGGCTCAGTCGGCACCTGCGCACCGGAGGCGTGCCCGCGCGCGTCGCGCAGGCGATCGTGAACCGCGTCGAACCGCTGGTCGCGCTGCGTCTCGTCGACCGGGGCCGCGGCGCCCACATGGGGGTCCGTCGTCGTATGCGCGGGCAGGGCGTCCGCTTCCACCTCGGGTCCCAGTGGCTCGCGATGGACCGGGAGCACAACGAGCTGGTGCTGCGTGAGCTGGCGCGCGGCACGGCGCTCCGCACGATCTTCGAGCGCTCCGTCATCCCCGACGAGGCGGCGCTGCAGACCGTGCTGGCGGGCGCGACCGCGCCGAGGCCCGCTCTGCCGGTGTCGTACTCCGTGTGGGTGCCCGCGGAGGACTCGACGAGGACCTTCACGCTGGACGCTCTCGACGAGATCCGGGCATCCGGCTCGCCGTTCTGCCGTAAGGTCCACCCGGAGCGCAGCGCGACCTTGATGGATGCGCTCGATCGGGGGAACGGGGTGCGGCGTGACAGGGAGTGAGCAGCCGACCGGGGCGCTGAGCCGCGGCGGGCTGCAGGCCAGCGCGGTGCGCGGGGCGGTCTGGACCATCGTGCACACCTTCGTCGCGATCCCCGTCGCCTTCCTCGTCAACCTCCTCATGGCCCGGGTGCTCGGTGCCGCGGACTACGGCCGCCTCGCCTTCCTCACCGCTCTGATGGAGGTCGTCGCGCGCATCCTGACGGCCGGGTTCGGCTCCGCCGTCGTGCAGTTCGGCGCCAAGGCGCATGCCGCGGGGCGCACCGACGCCGTGGCACGGCTCCTTTCGCAGTCGCAGGGGTTCCGGCTGCTCGTGGTGACCCCGGTGCTCTCGCTCGTCGTCCTGCTGTTCGCCGACGTCCCTGCGGGTGCGGTCGCCGTCGCCATCGTGTTCGGCATCGTCTTCCCAGCCGCCCTGGACGGGGCGGTCGCGTGCCTCGCGATCGAGAACAAGACCGCCGACGGTGCCAAGATCGCTCTCGTCACCTCGTTGGCGACACAGGCTGCGGTGGTCGCGGTCGTGCTCCTGGCGCGCACTCCTGACGCGGTCTGGACCACGCGACTCATCGTCACCGGAGTCGCCGTTGCCCTCTGCCTCGTGCCCATCTCGACCGCGTACCGCCGCGCCGTGCTGAGGCCCGCGCTGCCGACCGGGATGCCCACGGGCTTCTGGCGCTATGCGCTCCCGGTGGGGGCGGCAGGCGTCATCGGCGGACTCGTGATGTCGCGCAGCGAGATCTTCCTCATGAACTGGTTGGCGGCGCCCGCCGCCGTCGGGGTCTTCGCACTGGCGTACGGGTTGGCGGGGCACGTGTTCGCCCCGGCGCAGGCCTTCGTCGGACCTCTCGTCCCAGCCATCTCCGGGCTGCTCGAGGTCGACGCGCCCGCCGTACGACCCGCCTTCAGACGCGTGATGCGGGCGGGTGCGACGGTCGTCGGCCTGGTCGAGGCGGTCGCGGTCGTGCCGCTGGCGGTGCTCGTGCCCGTGCTGTACGGCCAGGAGTTCGCCGCGGCCGGTCCCGTCGTCGTAGCGCTCGGCGTGGCCGCGGGCTTCGCCACCGTCGGCGGCCCTGTGGTGGCCTTCGTCTCGGCGCGGCTCTCGGCCGGCGAGATGCTCAAGGCGACGTCAGTGGCGCTCGTCGTCGACGTGGGTCTGGCCGTGGCGCTCATCCCACCGATGGGCATCTGGGGCGCCGTCGCGGCCAACATCGCCGGCTCGCTGACCAGCTTGCTGCTGCTCGCGCGCTCCGAGCTTCGCGGCCTCGGCATCAGCGCACGGCAGGCGCTGCGCGACGCCCTTCCGTGCTTCATCGGCGCGGCGCTCGCGGGGTTGCTGATGCTGGCCACCGACGTCGTGGCGGGCAACGCGTGGGTGCTGGCGGTGGCTGCCGCCGGGATGGGTGCGCTGCTCTACGGGGTACTGCTGCGCGTGACGCACTCGGGGCTCACTGCTGCAGACTCCGAAGCCGTCACCCGAGGCATCCCGGGCCCGGCCCGTCGCGTGGGTCCGCTCCTGCTCGGCTGGCTCACGGCTCGACCGGAGGAGCGGTCGCCCCTGTAGCGAGCGCGCGGTCGTACAGCGACGCATAGGCTGCAGCCACGCCCTCCCACGTGAAGCGTCTCGCCGCCTCGTGCCCGGCCGTCCCGAGGGCGGCTGCGCGCACCGGGTCCTGCAGCAGACCGCCGATGGCAACGCCGAGGGCGGCAGTGTTCACCGGATCGACCAGAACGCCATCCACGCCGTCGGTGACGAACGATGCTGGTCCGCCGAGAGTCGTTGCCACCAAGGGGGTTCCGGCGCGCCATGCCTCCAATGCGACGATGCCGAAGGCCTCCTTGCGGCTCGGCACGACGACGACGTCGGCTCGCCGCATCCAGGCGTGGACCCCTGCCTCGTCGAGCGGTCCGACGAGCCGCAGGCGGCCGTCCAGTTCCAGCCGCGCGCCGAGGGCGAGCAGGGCGTCGTGCTGGGCACCGACGCCGCCGATGACGACCGTCGGAGCAGGGCCGTCGCCCTCTGAAGCCATCGCCTCGATGAGCAGGTCGAACCCCTTCGTCGACTCGAGCCGCCCGACGGCGAAGACGACCGGCCCGTCCGGCAGGTCGACGTCCTCGGGTGCGGTCGTGGTCGTCGGGTCGACGGGCACCGGCCCGACGCCGTTCGGCACGACCACGCCACCCTCGAGGCCGAAGCGGTCACGCAGGTCGGCGAGCACCTGTTCCGAGCAGCCCGTCGTCACGGCAGCCGACGCGATGGCGCGGCGCAGACCCTGCCGCATGAGGGCCGAGGTGCCGAAGACGTCGTGGTCGTCCATGAACGTCTCGCCGTGCGCAGAGAGCACGAGAGGCGTGCGGGTGCGCCCGGCCAGCGCGGCGGCATACGGCCCGTTCGGCCCGAAGCACTGGACGTGGAGAACCTCCGGCCCGAAGGCGCGGTGAGCGGCCCGCCAGGCGTGCCACGCGCGTGGGGCGGAGAGCGCGAAGTCGGTCAGCGCCTTCACGGAGCGGGCGGGCATCGGCGTCGGCAGGTGGCGCACCACGGTCCCGTCGAGCTCGGTGACACCGAGGCGCTCGCCCCGGTCGACGGTCCACACCTCGACCTCGGCGCCTTGGCCCCGAAGCGCTCCGGCGACGTTGCGCACGTGGGACTCCACCCCGCCGAGATAGGGGTGGTACGACGAGGTGACGAGGGCGACGCGACGACCCACCGCGACTCCTCCCCGTCGTTCGCGCGTGGCCCGACGGCACGCGTGCGCTCTCAATCTACGATGCGAGGGCAGCCCCGTCCCGGACTCCGACAGGCAGGATGACGCGTGCCCCGGCTTTCGATCGTGACGACGGCCACCGCGGTGCCCATGGGCGCCCAGGCCTACGAGCGACACGTCATCTCCCGTGCCCCGGCGGCGCTCGCCGCTCTCTCCGGGCCCGACGAGTCGTGGGACGTGCGGCACGTCGTGACACGGTCGCTGCGGTCATCACTCGCCGGCACGCGTCGCCTGCCGATGGGCTGGCTCTCGGGAGCCTCACCGCGGGCTCGCGCTGCCGCTGGGCGCCTGGCGTACGCGGGCGGCGGGCTCGTGCACCGCATGTCCCTCGAGCTGCCCCCCGCACCCCGAGAGGTGGTCACGCTCCACGACGTCGTCGCCTGGCGCTACGCGGACGAGTCGCCCCCGGTGCGGGCGGCCGCAGAGGAGCTGCGGCGCGCCGCGGCCGTGGTCTGCGTGTCGGCCTACACGGCCGCGGAGGCCGTGGACCTGCTCGGCCTGACCGACCCTGTCGTCGTGCCGAACGGGGTCGAGCAGCGCTACCTCGGCGCCGATCCGCTGACGCCTGACGCACTGGCCGGACTCGGCGTCACCGGCCCCTACGTCCTGACCGCGGGCGGCGCCTCCGAGCGGAAGAACCTGGAGGCCCTGGCGGAGGCGTGGCCCAAGGTGCACGCCGCGCGGCCCGATCTGACGCTGGTCCTGGCCGGGCCACCCCACCCGCGACGCAACGAGCTCTTCCGGTCCCTGCCCGGGGTCCGCCTCGTCGGCAGGGTCGCCGACGGCGTCCTCCCCGGGCTGTACGCCGCCGCCTCTGTCGTCGTCGTCCCCTCGCTCGTCGAGGGGTTCGGTCTGCCGGCGCTGGAGGGGATGGCCACGGGTGTGCCCGTCGTCGCAGCCGACCGCTCGTCGCTGCCCGAGGTCGTAGCCGACGGTGGGTTGCTCGTGGAACCCACCGGGCCTGCCCTCGCGGCCGCGGTGCTCGACGTGCTGGCCGGGGGAGCGGACGTCGAGGCGATGGCGCGCCGAGGGCTCGAGCGGGCGCGGCAGTTCACCTGGGAGGCGAGCGCCGAGGGGCACGCACGAGTCTGGCGGTCGGTGTCGGCCTGACGGCAGCGCTAGCGTGCTGGATCGGTCTCCACTGACCTCGCCTCGCCAGCAGGTCGAGCCAGGTTCGCGCCGTCGCCACCCACCAGGGCGAAGGTGGTCGCGGCGACGAAGGCCACGAGGAGGGCGCTGCCGACGACGTCGCGCGGCTGGTGGGCGTGCCATGACACGTTTCCCAGGGCGACCAGCAGACAGGCGAATCCGAGGGCGACGAGCCAGCGTCTGCCCACAGGTCGGGGCCAGACCACGCTGAGCCCCACGAGCAGCCCGATGCCGACCGTCGCGTGGTGGGAGGGAAAGGCATCCGTGCCGGTGCCGAGAACGTCCTGCAAGGGAAGACCGAGCGCGGTGACCGTCGCCGCGGCGGGGATCACCGCGCCGGCGATCGCCCGGCGCCAGGCCCGCCGAGCCAGGGCCAGCAGGGCGAGCGCGGTCACGACCGGAGTGAGGACCACGATGACCAGAGGCCGCGCGACGTCGCTCAGCAGCAGGCGCAGGCCTTCGGGCAGCGCGCTGAGGACCCACGCGTCGACAGCTTCGTCCGACCTCACACCCCAGCCGGTGCGGAAGGTGACGAAGCCCGTCGCGGCGAGGGCACACGCGGCGACGACAGCGGTCGACGCCCACCGAAGGCGCTCCCGTCGCAGCATCTGCGCCTCCACCCGGCTGTTAGGGTGCCATCGACCAGTCCCTATGCAGTCTAAAGGGGTTCGCGCGATGGCAGCCCAGGAGACGACGCAGGACTCCGACGTCCCTGCGACGGTGCCTCTGGAGGTCCGCATCGGGTTCGCGCACGCCTCCGCCCAGTGCGTGGCAGCTCGCCTCGGCGTCGACGTGCTCCACGTCAAGGGCGCCGCCCTCGATCCGACGCTCGTGCCGGGCCGCGGCTACTCCGACGCGGACGTGCTGGCCCGCCCACAGGACGTCGATGCGTTGCTCACCGAGCTGCGCCACCACGGCTGGGACCTCATCAACACCTTCGCCTACGGGTCGTCGTTCGAGCACTCGGCGACCTTGCGCCACAGGGATTTCGGCCTCCTCGACCTGCACCGGACCTACCCAGGTGCCGGGCCCACGCCGGGCGCTGCCTTCGCCTGCCTCTGGGAGGAGCACCAGACGATGGTGCTCGGCGGTGTCGACTGTGCCGTGCCCCCCAGAGACGCCCAGGCCGCCCTCCTCCTGCTCCACGCCGCCCGCGGTGGTGGCGACCCCAAGAGCGCTCACGACATCGAGTCCGTGTGGACCGCGGCACCTGAGGACCAGCGCGTCCGCATCGTCGACTGGGTGCAGCGCCTCGACGCCGGCCTCGCCTTCTCCGTGATCACCGGCACCCTCGACGAGCACCGTGACGACCCGGCATACGACCTGTGGCGGGTGGCGTCCCGAGGAGGGACGCGCTGGGAGGAGTGGCGCGCGCGTGTGCGGGCGGCTCGTGGGCTCCGTGCCTCGGCGGTCGTGGCCGCACGTTCGGTGCTGGTCAACGTCGAGCACCTCACGCTCGTCCGCGGGCGACCCGTGACGCGGCGCGAGGTGGTCGCGGAGTTCTTCGGTCGACCGGCTCGCGGGCTGCGAGAGGTCCTGGGCCGCCGGCCCGGAGCGGGCCGATGACCGCAGCCTTCCGCGTCGCGAAGGACGTCGGGGTCACCCTCGGCGCCGACGATCTCACTGTCTACGTGGCGAGTCTCCCGGGGGGACCGCTCGTCGTCCTCGAGGGCCCTGCCGCAGTGATCTGGAGCGAGGCCACCGGTGGACCCGCCGTCGGTTGGGTCGGTCGTGTCGCCGACGCCGTCGGTCGCGCCGAGGAGGAGATCGCAGCGGACACCGAGACCTTCGTCGCCGACCTGTGCGCCCGCGGGCTGCTGCGACCGAGCTGACTTTCAGGCGTGCTTGCCCTCGCGGCGACGCTGCCGGCGCTCTCGCCTGTTGGGCTTGTGCTCGGCCTCGGGAGCCAGTCCGTAGTAGCCGTAACGGTGGGCGATCGACGACCCGGCCGACACCATGTTGAGGGCGAAGCCTGCAACGGGTGCGTCGACCGTCTCGAGCGACTGCACGGCGCTCGCGAGGTCGCGCTTCCTCGTTCGCTCCGCACCGACCACCATGATGAGCCCGTGGGTGAGCTTGTTGATGAGCACCGCGTCGACGACCGGGACCACTGGCGGGCTGTCGACGAGGATGAAGTCGAAGTCGTGCGACAGCTTGCCGAACAGCGCCTCCATCGGCTCGGAGCCCAGCAGCTCGCTCGGATTGGGCGGCACCGGCCCGGCCGGGAGCACGTGGAGCGAGGTCTCGCGCCAGCGCTGGATGACGTCGTCGGGGTCGGCCTGGCCGAGCAGCAGCGTCGTGAGACCGAACGAGCCGTCGAGGCCCATGGTGCGCGCCACGGAAGGGTTGCGCAGGTCACCGTCGATGAGCAGCACCTTGGACGACGCGTCGGCCATGGCGAGAGCCAGGTTGATCGTGGTCGTCGTCTTGCCCTCGCCCGGCACCGAGGACGTCACGACGAACGAGTGTCCCCCGGTCGTGACGTCGACGAAGAGGATGTTGGTGCGCAGCCGCCGGATGGACTCGGCATGCCGGCCATGGGGGTCGGTCTCGACGGACAGCAGGCCGTCCTTCACCGACTTCACGATGGGGAGGTCGCCGAGGATCGGCCGGTTCGAGATGGCCTTGATGTCGTCGGCCGTGCGGACCTTGGTGTCGAGGGTGTGGCGCAGCAGCGCGAGCCCGATGCCGAGTGCCAGACCCAGCAGCCCGCCGAGAGCGAGGTTCCGCTTCGCGTTGGGCGAGGTCGGATCACCGGGGACCGACGCCGGGACGATGGTGTCGGCCTCGACCGACTGTCCGTTGGAGGCCAGCAGCGGCGAGAACTTCTTGGCGACGTCGGCGAGCACGGGACCCGCCTCGGTGGCGACGCGCGCCACCAGCTGGGGGTCGCCACCCGTCGCGGTGATGGTCATCATGTTGGACGTCTGGGAGACCTCGCCCGAGACCGACAGCGGGGTGCCCGGCGCAAGACCGAGGCGGGCGCGCAGGGGATCCATCACCGAGGGTGACGTCAGGACGTCGAGGTACGTCGCGAGGTCAGCGGCCGACACGGCATACGTGGTGACCTCGTTGCCGCTCCCCGCTGTGGGCGGCTGCGTCGCGCGCAGGTAGATCTTGGCGCTGGCCGTGTAGACGGCAGGGGTCAGCATCGTCTGGACAGCCGTCGCGGCAACCACGACGAGCAGGCTCAGCGCGATGATCCGCCACCGAGCCCCCAGCACGCTGAGGAACTCTCGAAACGTCATTGACCCCCCCGGCCAACTCCACGGTACGTAGGCGCATCCTCCCATATCATCCAAATGGTTGTGCCGAGTCCGAGACATCGGCCGGGGGCAGTGAGAGCGGGGTGGGGGGTCATGTGGGCTCTGCGAGTGAGCCACAGTGCGGTCGTCGACGCGTGGCGTGAGCGCGAGCGTGCACTGCGCCGCGCTGGGCACCGGGTCGAGCTGGTGTCGGCCGCGTCGTGGACGGAAGGCGGGCGTCAGGTTCGTCTCGAGCCCAGAGACGATGAAAACGTCTCCGCCGCAAAGACTTTCGGCTCGCACCCGGCTCTCTTCGTCTACGATCCCAGACCCCTGTGGCGGGCTCTCGGTCGACCCGTCGACGTCATCGACATCCACGAGGAGCCGTACGCCCTGGCGACCGCGGAGGTGCTGGCCCTGCGGTGGCTGCGTCGCCAGCGCGCTCCCTACGTCCTCTATTCCGCCCAGAACCTCGACAAGCGGCACCCGCTGCCCTTCCGCTGGCTCGAGCGCGCAGCCCTGCGCCACGCCGGCGGCGTCAACGTGTGCAACGACGCGGCCGGCCGCATCGTCGAGCGCAAGGGCTTCCCGGGGCGGGCCCGCACCATCGACCTCGGCACCGACCTCAACCTGTTCACTCCGTCGCCGACCGCGCACGCCGGCTCGCCGGACGACGCGCCCGTCGTCGGCTTCGCCGGTCGTCTCGACCACGCCAAGGGTGCCGACGTGCTGCTTCGGGCGGTCGCACTCCAGGGCGACCTGCGCTGTCGCCTGGCGGGTGACGGGCCCGACCGTCGGCGGCTGGAAGAGCTCGCGGTGACGCTCGGGGTGTCCGACCGCGTCGAGTTCGTCGGTGCCCTGGAACCGGGCCGGCTAGCCGACTTCTACCGTTCCCTCGACGTGCTCGCCGTCCCGTCCCTCACCACGCCTTCTTGGGTCGAGCAGTTCGGCAGGGTCGCGATCGAGGCGATGGCCTGCGGTGTCCCCGTCGTGGTCAGTGACAGCGGGGCTCTCCCGGACGTCGTCGGCGACGCGGCGGTCGTGGTCGCGGAGGGGGACGAGGCGGCGCTCGCCAAGGCCCTCGCCGCGATCGTCCGTGACCCTGACGTTGCACGCCACCTGCGTGAGGCAGGACTCGCTCGGGCGGCTGCGACCTCGTGGGACGTCGTGGCCGCCAGGCACGAAGACGTCTACCGCGCCGCGACGAAGACGTGGGACACGCCCGCGGTCGTGCCCGGCACCCACGAGCGGCCCCTCGAGGTCGTCGTCGTCGCGTACGGCCAGCCCGAGCTGCTGGCAAGCGCCCTCGAGCCGCTGAGCGACATGCCGGTCACCGTCGTCGACAACTCGTCCTCGGCCGAGGTCCGGGCTGTGGTCGAGGCGTCAGGGGCGCGCTACATGGACCCTCAGCGCAACGGCGGCTTCGCGGCCGGTGTGAACGAGGGACTGCGCCACGTGGACCCGCGCGCGGACGTGCTCCTCGTGAATCCCGACGCGGTCGTGCTTCCCGAGCACGTCGACCGACTGCGCACGGCGTTGCTGTCCGCCCCGGACCTGGCCAGCGTCGGCCCGTCGCAGGTTGACACGACCGGAGAGTCGTCGCGGGTCGAGTGGCCGTTCCCGGCACCGCTGGCCACATGGGTCGATGCGCTGGGCCTCGGTCGTCTGCGCAGGAACCGCTACGTGATCGGTTCGGTGCTGCTCCTGCGACGCGAGGCGATCGAGCACGTCGGTGCTTTCGACGACGACCGGTTCTTCCTCTATGCCGAGGAGACGGACTGGGCCTACCGCGCCACCTTGCTGGGGTGGAGGCACGCCCTCGTGCCGGACGCGCACGCCATGCACGTGGGTGCGGCGACGAGCACCGACCCGACACGTCGCGAGGGGTACTTCCACGCGGCGCAGGAGATCTACCTGCGCAAGCACCACGGCGCCCTCGGGTGGCAGGTGAGCCGAGCCGGACAGCTCGCCGGCTCGGCGGTGCGGGCCGTCGCGGGCGGTCGCGAGCGCCGTCGGGCGGCCCGGGACCGCCTGCGTCTCTACAGCCGAGGGCCGGCGGCCTCCGAGGTCCGACCTGCCGACTGGACCCGCAAGCCGCGCGAGCTGTCGTCTGAACGTGCGAGCGTCCCGTGACGGACGTCGTGCTGCACCGGCTCCGTGACCTGACCAGTCGGGAGGCGCTCGTCCGGGTCGGGCTAGTCGTCGCCGGTGCGGGCCTCCTGCTCGTCGTCGGTCGCCTGGCGGCCGACCAGCCGAGTGCGGCCGTCGTCATCACGGCCGCGGTGCTCGCGGTCGGCGTCACCGCCGTGCACCCCGGTCTCATCCCTCTCGCGGTGCTGCCCATCCTTCTGGTCGTGCTGAGGGTCGGAGGCGGTGGCGTGGACCTGTCGCTCTCGGACTTCGCGCTGGCCGCGGCAACCTTGCCGGCTCTCTTCCTCGCCCGCCGCCCGTTCTCACCCGGGCTCCGGGCGGTGCTGTGGGCGTCGGCCGTCTACCAGTTCGCGACTCTCGCGACAGTGGTCAACAACCCGTATGCCGCCAACGCGATCGAGTGGGCCCACACCTGGCTGCTCGTCTCCGGGTCGCTTCTCGTGGGCTGGGCGGTCGGCGCGAACGGCCGCGCGCGCACCGGGGTGCGGCTGCTTCTCGGCACCATCGCCGTGCTGGCCCTGATCACGGTCGTCGAAGGTGTCGTCCACTTCGCCCAGGGTGACTTCCAGCCCGTCTACCCCTCCTTCCCCTACGGCATGCACAAGAACTTCGCGGGCACCGTCTGCGCGCTCGGCACCGTCATCGCCTGCGCCCGTCCCTCGTGGGTGGGACTGACCAGGCGAGCCGCGTACTCCCTGATGGGCCTCACGTTCCTCGCCGTGCTCTTCACGCAGTCCCGCCAGGCCGTGCTGGGGGCGGTGGCCGGCGTCTTCCTGCTCGTGCTGCGCTCCGACGGCGAGCGCAAGCGACCCAAGCTGTTGCTCCTGCTCTTCGGCCCCTTCGTCCTCTTCGTCACCAACCTCGTGCAGGACCAGCTCCAGTCCGACAACAGGTTCAACTCGGTGCTGCAGCGGCTCACCTGGTTCCAGGACTCCATGACCGTGTGGCAGACCGACCCGTGGTTCGGAGTGGGCCTGCGCTGGTGGTACACCGACCGGTTCGACTTCCGGTTCCAGCCCCCGAACGCCGAGATCGAGGTGCTCACCTCGGCGGGGGTCCTCGGGCTGGCGGCCTTCGTCGCGCTGATGATCGTGTCCGTCGGAGTGGCGAGGCGCCTCGACCCGACCTTCGGTTCGCTCGCTCTGGCCGTGTTGGTCTCGCGTCTCGTCCAGGGGCAGTTCGACCTCTTCTGGGCCGCCGTCATGGGCTCCCTGCCGTTCGTCGTGCTCGGTATCTGCCTCGGCGCCAAGGCGCACGCCGACCGGTCGGCAGACGCGACCAGGCCCGGTGATGCTGTCGAGACCGCTCGGCGCCGGGCGGTGACGACCTCGTGACCACCGTCGTCCAGATCACTCCCGAGATCGGCCCCGGAACAGGGGTCGGCGCTGTGGCCTTCCACCTCGAGCAGGAGTGGCGCAGGGCCGGCATCGACGTCCGTCGGTTCACGCTCCGCGAGGCCGGAGGGGCGTGGCTGCCGACGGCCGGCGGGGGAGTCGCCGGTCGGCTGGCGCTGCTCGCCCGTGTGGTGTGGTTCTCGACGGTGGGCACCCACCGAGCCCGCAGGTATCTTCGCGACCACCCGGACCAGCTGTCCGTCTGCCACAACGATGCCCTCGCCGGCGACGTCTACGTCAACCACGGCCTCGTCCAGGCGGCGATGCGCGCGCGCGGCCACTACTGGCTGCGTATGGTGCGCAACCCGCTGCACCTCTTCACGACGGCGCGCGACCGTCGGCGGTACTCGGGCGCAGGTCGGCACCGGCTCGTCGTCAACCTCGTGAACGAGGAGGAACGCCTGCTGCGCAGGACCTACCCGGGGCTGGCCTTGCCCACCGTGGTCATCGGCAACGGCGTCGACGTGGAGCGGTTCAGTCCCCCCACGGCTGCCGAGCGCGAGAAGGCCCGTACGGCGCTTGGACTGTCAGCGGAGGGCCGGATGGTTCTCTTCATCGGCAACGAGTTCGGCCGCAAGGGCCTCCCAGCCCTCGTGGAGGCACTCGAGCTGCTCGGGCCAGAGGTCCAGCTGGTCGTCGTCGGCGGCACCCCCGAGCTCGTGGCTGCGGAAGCATCCCGGCCGCCGGCACAGCGCCTCGGTGGGCGGCTGCGCTTCGTCGGGGCCCACGCCGACCCGCGACCGTGGTTGCATTCAGCCGACGTGCTCGCGATGCCGAGCGCGTACGAGTCCTACGGCCTCGTCGTGCTCGAGGCGCTCGCCTGCGGGGTGCCGGTCGTCGCGACCCGGACCGGCTGCGTCCCCGACGTCGTCACGGACGGTGTCAACGGTGCTGTCGTCGGCGGTGGACCGGCCGACCTTGCCGCCGGTCTCCGTCGGGTGCTCGACCTCGACCCCGAGGTGTCGCGACCTGCCGCTCGTGCCAGCGCGGAGTCCCACGCATGGTCCGAGGTCGCCCGCCGCTACCTCGAGGTGCTGTCAGAGGCGCGCGCGGTGCGGACGGTCCCCAGCGGGGGTGGAGCCGTCCGATGAGGATCCTGCACGCGGTTCGCTCCGACGCCTTCGCCGGAGTGGAGAGCCATGTCGCGCGCTTGGCTCGTGCCCAGGCCGAGGCCGGTGACGACGTGCACGTCGTCGGCGGCGACCCGGCGCGCATGAGGACTGCAGTGGGCCCGCGGGTGCGGGTCACGTCTGCGAGCACTGTGACGCAGGTGCTCACCGCTGTCCGAACGTGGGCGCCGACGTCTGACATCGTGCACGCGCACATGACGGCTGCTGAGATCGCTTGTGCCACAGCACTTCTCGGGATCTCCACGCCGCTAGTGGTCACCAGGCACTTCGCTCGTGACCGCGGCAGCAACCCGCTGTCGACGTGGGCAGCCGACGGTGCGGCACAGCGGGTCGACGCGCAGATAGCCATCAGCCACTACGTCTCGCGCGCCATCGCAGGCACGAGCGTCGTCATCCACCCCGGGGTGGACTCGACGAGCACGACGCGCACCGCGGGTGAGCGCGAGCGCGTGGTGCTGTTGGCCCAGCGGCTCGAACCCGAGAAGGAGGGCGGCGTCGCGCTACGTGCCTTCGCGCGCTCGGGCCTCGCCCGTGACGGCTGGCGTCTGGACGTCGCGGGCGACGGAGCCGAACGCACCCGGCTCGCCGCTCTGGCCGGCGAGCTGGGCATCGGCGCGTCGACGCGCTTCCTGGGTCATCGCAGTGACGTCGCTTCGCTCATGGAGGGCGCGGCCGTCCTCCTCGCTCCCTGCCGGATCGAGGGCCTCGGCCTCACCGTGCTCGAGTCGATGGCCTCGGCTCTGCCGGTGGTCGCGGTGGGTGCCGGCGGCCACCTCGAGACCGTCGGCAGCGTTCCCGACGCAGCGCTGCACCCGCCGGGTGACGTCGACCGTGCCGCCCGGCTGCTCGCTGACCTCGTGTTGAACCCGTGCCGCCGCGATGCGTACGCCGCCAGCCTGCAGCGAGCCCAACGGGCCGCGTTCACGCCCGCGCACCAAGCCCGCGAGACCGCCGCCGTCTATGAGTCGGTGGTCTGACGTGGAGATCGTCGTGGCCTCGCTGGAGGCGTGGGACGGCGTCTGGCGCCGCAACCAGCACCTGGTGACGGGTCTGCTGCGCCGCGACCCCTCCCTGCGCGTGCTGTTCGTCGAACCCGCATCGGATCCTCTGCACGCCGCGCTGGGCGAGGGCGAGGCGCGACTCGGACGTGGCCTGCGCGCGGCGCCCGCGGTCGAGGGAGTCGCGCCGGACGCGCTCTGGCTGTTCGAACCGACGAAGTGGCTGCCCCGCCGCGTCGACCGGCGCGTCGACGAGCGCTGGGCGCGTCAGGTGCTCAAGGCCGCACGAACGCAAGGGATGACCGAGCCGTTGCTCTGGGTCAACGACCCGACGGGGGCGCTCCTCCTGGAGGCGACCTCATGGCCCGCGCTCTACGACGTCACCGACGACTGGACGCTCGCCGAGCGCGCCCCGGCCGAGACCCAGCGGGTCAAGGCACAGGAGGCGGTGCTGCTTCGACGCTGCGACGAGGTGGTCGTGTGCTCGCCCGCGCTGGCACGGAGCAAGGGGGCCGAACGCCCGGTGACGCTGGTGCCGAACGGCGTCGACACGGCGGCGTACGCGACGGTCCGAGAACGCCCTGCGGACCTTCCCGAGGGTCGCGTGGCCGTCTACGTCGGGACGCTCCACGACGACCGGCTCGACCTCGATCTGTGCGTGGATGCTGCCCGGGCGCTCGCTGGGCTCGGTCGTCTCGTCCTCGTGGGCCCGGATGCCCTGTCGGGGAGCCAGCACTCACGGCTCGCCGACGCCGGGGTGGTGCTCCTCGGTCCTCGTGCGAGCGAGGAGGTGCCCGCCTACCTGCAGCACGCTGACGTCCTAGTCGTCCCGCACGTCGTGACGCCGTTCACCGACAGCCTCGACCCGATCAAGCTCTACGAGTACCAGGCGGCGCGTCGCCCCGTCCTCTCCACCGCGGTGGCCGGGTTCCGCGACGTCGCCGACGAGCTGGTCGAGGTCGTCGCGCAAGAGCGCTTCCCGGCGGCCTTGGTGGACGCGCTCGACGCGCCGAAGGGCCGTCCCTGTGGGGTCGCGTCGTCGTCGTCGCCGGTCGAGCGTCTGGCGGGCGTCGACTGGGCACGACGCGTCGAGCAGGTCGCGGACGTGCTGGGCAGGCTCGCCAGCGGGGTGACCCGATGAGCGTTGCGACGGTCACCGTTCGCGCGCTGGACGTGCTCGTGAGCATCGCAGTCGACGATGCCCGGCTGGTGCCGTCGATCGAGGACGCGTGGCACCTCTGCACGGTCGAGAGTGGACCGGCGGACGTCGAGGTCGCCGTGCCTGACCACGACGGATCGCCCGACTCCGTCGCACGGAGCCTGCAGCTGCTGACCCAGTGGGTCACGCTGGCGGCGATCGGCGCCCGCGCCGGGCGCGACGTCATGTTCCACGCGGGCGGTCTCAGCGACCCGACCACCGGGGCGTCGATGGTCTACGTCGCGCCGGGTGGCACCGGCAAGACGACCGTCACCACGACGCTGGGTCACGGACGCGGGTATCTCTCCGACGAGACCATCGCCGTCGGAACCGACGGCACGATCGTCTGCTATCCGAAGCCCTTGTCCGTACGCCGCTCCGAGGGCGCGATCAAGGACGAGACGGCGCCCGGGGCCATGCGGCTCACGCCCGCCTGCGCCACGCCCTGGATCGCCGGGCTCGTCGCGCTGCGAAGGGACCTCGCGCCGGGTGCGCCGGTCGACGTCGTCGACGTTCCCCTGCTCGACGCGCTCGTCATGCTCGCACCTGAGACGTCGTCCCTCGCGCGCCTCGAGCGCCCCCTGCGCCGGCTGGCCGACGTCGTCGAGATGGCTGGAGGCCTCAGCGTCGTGCACTTCGCGGACGCGGCCCAGCTCGAACCGCTCGTCGGCGAGGTCCTCAGGAGGTCGCGATGAAGGACGTGACGGTGACGGCCACCGCGGTCGTCGACGAGCTCGTCGCCGACGACGGCGCCGTGGTCCTCGTCGACGCGGGTGGCCAGCACCGGGTGCTGCGGCTCTCCGCCATGGGGCAGGCCGTCCGCGAGCTCGCCCTCTCGGGAGTGCCGCTGAGCCGCCTGACCGGCGAGCTCGTGGAGCGGTTCGGTGCTGCTGGCGACAACCCGGCTGACGCGGTGGCGACGCTGGTGCGCGAGCTGGAGTCAGCCGGGCTCGTACGCGTGGACGGGTGACGGCTCGCCCGTCGACCCGTGCAGCTCCGTGTCGATCTCCGCGATGAACTCGCGGATCGCCGCGTCACCGATCACCGGCCCTCCGGCCAGGAGACCGTCCGCGCCCAGGAGCACAGCCGTCGGGGTCATCCCGTAGCCCAGCGAGCGCGAGACGTGGAACGGAGCGTCGTGCAGCGACTGCGGCTCGGTGGTGGAGGTGAGCCCGCTCTCGGCGGGCGGAGCGGTGACGAGCACCCGGACGTCGACCTCCGGAAGGTCCTCACGCCAGGTGGGGATCGAACGGATGACCTCGACGCAGCCGCCGCACGCCTCGGACACCTCGAGCAGCAGCACGGCCCGTTCGGCGCTGAGCTCGCGGAGGGTCGCCGTCGAACCATCGGCCAAGGTCACGGGCACGTCGGGGGTGCGGCTCCGGACGTAGTCGAGCTCGGGGGCTGCGTCGGTCGCCGCGCTCGTCGCCGAGGGTTGGGTCGCGGTCGCGGTGGCGGTCGCCGGGCTGCCGGGTAGGACGAGCACCGCCGTCACCGACGCTGAGGCAACACCGAACACCCACCACCACGCGCCGGAGGCTGCGACGACGCTCCACGCGGGGCGGCCGTCGAGCACCGCCGTGGCCAGGCCCGTCACCGCGAGCAGGCTGAGCCACACGTTCCGCCACAGGGTCATGAGCGTCACCGGCGCCGAGCGGCGCGCCCCGAAGCAACTGCACTCCACCGGGCCGGGCCGACGCAGCGCGACGGCCACGAGGGCGGCATACGCAAGCATCAGCGCGAGCACGAGGGCGGATGCCACGACCCGGGCGACACCACCGGTCAACACCACGGCGGCAGCGAGGACGATCTCGACACAGGGGTGTGCGACGGCGAGGGCCGGTCTCTGCAGCGCCTCCGGCACACCGAGATCGCGCCATCCGGTCAGTCGGTCGCGGTCACCGAGCTTGCCGACGCCGCTGAGGACAAGGACGCCAGCCAGCAGTGTGGGGACGACGACGACGAGGGCATCCGGCACGTCGCGAGTCTAACGAGCGGCCACGTCCAGCACCTGAAATCGACGGAGCGACGGCACCTCGCATGTCCGCGAACTTTTCGGGGCACTCCGGGACATACCACCGCAAGACGACGTCTCTTTTGTCCAGACCTGTTTATTCGCAGGGGGATTCCCCCATTCGCGGCCCTTGGGAAGCGATACAGTTCGAGAGTCTCGGGGGGTACTGAGACACACTTTCGTGGGGGGAACCACATGACTCAAACCGATAGCAGTGCTGCGCCCGGAGTCCGCCGCCGCGCGGTCGTCAAGGGTGCCGCTTGGGCAACGCCGGCGGTGATGGTGGCTGCGGCTGCCCCAACGGCCGCTGCCTCCGCACCGATCATCCCGTCGTTCACGCCGGGGACGTTCTGCAAGCACCCGGGCGAGCCGAAGTACTACCACGCGGTCTTCTGCTTCCAGAACACGACGCTGTCTCCCATCGTCGTGACGTTGGGGACGCTGAGCGTGGGCAGCACCTCGAAGCCCGCCTTCGTCTCGGTGAACGGAGCACAGACCAACAGCTTCACGGTCGGGGCCAAGACCAACATCTGCATGTATGTCGACGCCGGCCTGTTCGACAACAGCGCGAACGGCGGCGCGATCCTGACCTTCTCGTACCCGTTCGGCGGCACGACGCAGACCGGGTCGATCTCCGGCGGCACCATCGCCGACACGAACCTCAACCCCTGCGGTACGGGTAACGGGGCCGTGGCGGACCAGCCGAAGGACAACCCGCCGCACGCGACATCGGGTCCCTGAGGCCTCACGACCGCCGAGACGCGCCCCGCCCAGCCGGTGGGGCGCGTCTCGCTGCCTCCTCAGGCTCCTGCACAATCGGCGCATGCGTCTCGTCACGGTCAACGTCAACGGCATCCGGGCCGCCGCCAGGCGGGGCATGGTGCAGTGGCTCGCGCAGGCGCAGCCCGACGTGCTGACGCTGCAGGAGGTGCGAGCCGACGACGTCGAGCTCGGCAAGGTGCTGGCTGACGCAGGCCTCGCCCACTGGTCGGTGGCGCACACCGAGGGCGCTGCCAAGGGCAGGGCCGGGGTCGCCGTGGTCTCCCGCGACCCGCACACAGCCGTCCGGGTCGGCATCGACGGCGAGTTCGCCGACGACGGCCGGTGGGTGGAGGCCGACCTCGCGACCGATGCCGGGCCGCTCACGGTCGTGTCGGCGTACGTCCACACCGGCGAGGCCGACACCGACCGTCAGGTCGTGAAGTACGCCTTCCTCGACGCCATGACGCGCCGCCTCCACCGGGCCGCCGCGGACGGTGCGGCCATGGTCGTCACCGGCGACCTCAACATCGCGCACCGCGAGGCCGACCTCAAGAACTGGAAGGGCAACCTCAGGAAGAGCGGCTTCCTGCCCGACGAGCGTGCCTACCTCGACCGCTGGTTCGAGGCCGACGCGTGGGTCGACGTGCAGCGGCGCCACGCGGGCGACGTCGCCGGCCCGTACTCGTGGTGGTCGTGGCGGGGCAAGGCGTTCGACAACGACGCCGGCTGGCGCATCGACTACCAGATCGCGAGCCGGCGGCTCGCCGCGACGGCGCGGCACGCGTACGTCGACCGCGCCCCCACGTATGCCGAGCGGTGGAGCGACCATGCGCCGGTCGTCGCCGACTACGACCTCACCGCGCTCGAGAGCCACGCGACCGCCTGATCGCCCGACGGGGACGAGGTCGGTTGGGGGCCCAGTCGCCGAATGGGCCAGAATGCAGCCATGTCCTCGACGCCCTCCCTCCCGACCGCCACGCCTCGCAGCCTCTCGGGCATGCAGCCGACGAGCGACTCGCTCCACCTCGGCAACTACATCGGCGCGCTGGTCGAGTGGGTCAAGCTGCAGGAGACCCACGACGCGTTCTACTTCGTCGCCGACCTGCACGCCCTGACCGTCGCGCCCGACCCCCAGGTGCTGCGCGAGCGCACCCGTATCACGGCCGCGCAGTTCATCGCCGGCGGTGTCGACCCGGCCCGCTCGACGCTCTTCGTCCAGAGCCACATCGCCCAGCACACCGAGCTCTACTGGGTGCTCGGCACGCTCACCGGCTTCGGCGAGGCGAGCCGCATGACGCAGTTCAAGGACAAGTCCGCCAAGGGCACCAACACCAACGTCGGGCTCTTCGCCTACCCCGTGCTGCAGGCCGCCGACATCCTCATCTACGACGCCAACGTCGTGCCGGTCGGCGAGGACCAGCGCCAGCACCTCGAGCTGTCGCGCAACCTGGCAGGCCGCTTCAACCAGCGTTTCGGCGAGACGCTCGTCGTGCCCGAGCCGCACATCATGAAGGCCACGGCCAAGATCCAGGACCTGCAGGAGCCGACGGCGAAGATGAGCAAGTCCGCGGCGTCCGACGCAGGCCTCGTCAGCCTGCTCGACGAGCCGTCGCGCATCGCGAAGAAGATCCGTTCCGCCGTCACCGACGCCGAGCGCGAGATCCGCTTCGACGAGGAGAACAAGCCCGGCATCTCCAACCTGCTCTCCATCCACTCCGCGCTCTCGGGCACCCCGGTGGCGATCCTCGAGGAGCAGTACGACGGCAAGGGCTACGGCGACCTCAAGAAGGACGTCGCCGAGGTCGTCGTGGAGGCGGTGACGCCTTTCCGCGAGCGCACGCTTGCCCTGATGTCGGACCGGGCTGAGCTCGACCGCATCCTCGCCGACGGCGCCGAGAAGGCCCGCGAGGTTGCCGAGGCGACGGTGCGTCGTGTGTACGACAAGGTGGGGCTGCTGCCGTCGTCGGCGCGCTGATCGTCAGCGAACGCGCACTGGACGCCCACCCGAGGGCGTTCCCAGGGCTCGGTCGTAGGAGCGTCTGAGGGCGGGCGCCTGAGTCTCGGACGAGTATGCCGCCGTGAAGCGCCGCGTTGCCGAGGCTCGGGCACGGGCGTGGACCTCGGGTTCGAGCAGATCGCGCGTGGCGGCAGCGATGCCGGCTACGTCGCCGAGACGGCAGACGCGGCCCGCGCCGTCCCGAGCAAGCTCCGGAAGCGCTCGGTACTCGGACACCACGAGCGGGATCCCAAGGGCCAGCGCCTCCATCGGCGCATACGGCAGCCCGTCGAAGTGCGACGGGTGGAGCAGGACGTCGATGGTGGGCAGCAGGGACGTCAGGAGCTCGGAGCGGGGTACGAAGGGACGCCAGTCGACCCCGTCCGGGAGGGTGAGGCGGGGCGGAGTCTCGCTGCCGACGATGACGAGCTCGAGGTCCGGACGCTCCAGACGCAGGATCTCGAACGCGGCGAGCACGTCGGGTCCGCCCTTGGCGTTGAAGTCCTTGGCGATGAACCCGAGCCGTCGCGGCACCTGACCGGCCGATCGAGCGGGAGCGGTGGTCGGCGGCTCGACGTAGTTGGGCACGACGTCGATGCGGGTGCTGTCGACGCCACGGTCGCGCATCCAGGAACGCAGGTGCTCGGAGAAGGCGATGAACCTGCGGGCGCGGCCGAGGCGACGGGCGTGCAGGGTCGCATCGAGGATCGTGGCCAGTCCGGTGTCGAGCTGGTTCGCGCGCCTCACTCGGTCGGGCGACCATCCCCAGGCGTCGGCATAGACCCACTCGAGCGGTCCGGCAGCGCTCATCACGACCGGCGGCGAGGCGCCGACGAACCTCGTGTTGAAGACGTGGACGTGCACGAGGTCGAACGCGTCGGGATCGGCCTCCATGACGCGGATCGGCTCGCGGAAGGCCCTACCTGTCGACCGGACTCCCGACTCGACCTTTCGCAGGGCCGCGGCGCCGAGTCCGCGGAGCAGGGGGCCCGCCCGGTGTCGTCCTGCCGCTGCGGCAAGCTCGGAACGGGAACCGATCTCGCGCAGGGTGCCGTCGCGTGCCGCGCTGTCGTAGGTGGTGTACTCGACGCCGGGAGGCGGGTTGGCCAGCAGCTGTTCGGTGTACGTGACGTCCCCCGAGTGCGGGTCCCGGGTGGGCACGGCGCTCATCAGCAGCACCCGGAGGCGGCCCGGCGGTACTGCCGTCACGCGGCACCGACGGTGTGCTGACCGAGGGATGCCAGCAGCGAGCGGTGGCTGTTGCTCCAGGTGAACCGGCGAGCACGGTCCACGGCAGGCTGGCGACCGGCGACGACGTCGCCGCGCTCGAGCGTCGTCAGTGCGCCGACCCAGCCAGCGACGGTGGGTGGCACGAGTCGGCCCGCATCGCCGAGCACCTCGGGAAGGGCGCCTGCGTCGTTGGCGAGCACGTACGCGCCGGAGGCCATCGCCTCGAGGGGCACCATGCCGAAGGGCTCCGCCACGGACGGCACCGCGACGACGTCGGCCCACCGGTAGAGGCCCGCAACTGCCTCCTGCGGCTGGTAGGGCTCGAACGTGACCGGGCCGGCCACTCGCCCAGCGAGCCCACGCAGGTGCTCCTCGAAGGCGGACCTCTCCTGGGTCTCGCGCAGCTCCGAGCTGCCGACGATGCGCGTCTCGAAGCGCGAGGCGTGTCGGCCCATCGCGCCGAGTGCCTGAAGCAGCAGGTCCACGCCCTTGTGTGGTGCGACCTGGCCGACGTACAGCAGCCGCAGGGGCACCCCCGGGCGCTGTCGACCCGGGTCGTCCGTGAGCGACTCGACATCCGGGTGGAAGCGAGTGGTGTCGGCCCCGTTGTGCACCCAGGCCACCTTGCGGGCATCGACCCAGGCACGGCGTCGGACACCGTCGGCCATGAACTTGCTGACGCCGACCACCAGGTCCGCGTGGTGGAGCAGCCGGCTCAGCTCGGGTCGTAGCACCGACGAGGAGATCGCGTTGTGCACGTGCAGCGCGATCCGTGTCGAGGGGGGCAGCATGCGCCGGAGGAGGGGCAGCGCCGTGACGGCGTAGTGGCCTTCGTGGAGCAGCACCCAGTCCGGCTTGACCTGTGCGACGGCCTCACCGGCCGGCTCGAACAGCCTCGCGGCGTACGGCCGTTCGCGCAGCAGGGCGCCCATGGCCCAGTCCCGGCGGTACTCCGCCTCTGTGAAGTGGGTCCTCGGGCAGTTGCGGGTGTAGTCGACGGGCACCATTTCCGCGTCGGGGTAGGTGGCCTCCCGGTTGTGTGAGGTGATCACGGTCGAGCGCCCACCGGCCAGCGCGTGCTCACGCGTCAGGGCGCGCACGACGTGCGCGACCGAGCTCCCGTCGCCGGCCAGCGGCATCGGGATGTGGGCGAGGTGAGGGAGCGAGGGCATCGGCGCCAGAGTATCCGCGGCTCGTGCGGTCTTCCGTCGGACGACGGAAATGCCCGTGGGCCTACGCAACCACCGCTCCACGGTGAAGCCACAGGACCCACGCCACTCGACCACGGGAGAGTTCGGTACGGTCGGGGTCGTGAGTGTTGCGCGCCCCACGACGATCGGTGTCTCCATCCCGATCCCGGCTCCGCACGGTGACTACCTGCAGGAACGCCGGGCCGACTTCGGCGACCCGCAGGCGCGCAAGATCCCGGCCCACATCACCCTGCTGCCGCCGACCGAGGTCGACGAGGAGGCGTATGCCGCCTTCCGCCGTCATTGCGACGAGGTGGCCGCCTCGCACGAGTCCTTCGACGTCGTGCTGCGTGGCACGGGGACGTTCCGCCCGCTGTCGGACGTCGTGTTCATCCAGGTCGCGCGTGGCGTCTCGAACTGCGAGTCGCTCGAGGTGTCGCTCCGATCCGGACCCGTGAGCCGCGACCTCGACTTCTACTACCACCCCCACGTCACGGTGGCCCACAACGTGACGCCCCAGGCCATGGACCGCGCCTTCGAAGAGCTGGCCGACTACGCGATCGCTTTCACGGTCGACGCCTTTCATCTCTACGAGCAGGGTACGGACGAGGTGTGGCGCCCCGTCCACACCTTCGAGCTCACAGGAGGCTGACCCGTGCCGGCCAGGCTGACGCGCATCATCGACCGGCTCAAGTCCACCCGCGCGTACTCCGCCTGGCAGCGCTACGGCGACGCCAACGGTGACCTGCTCGCGGCGGGTGTCGGCTACTTCGCCTTCTTCTCGGTCTTCCCCGCCCTGGCTCTCGCGTTCGCGATCTTCGGCTTCGTGCTGCAGGGACGTCCCGACCTCGTCGACACGATCGCCGAGTCGCTCAACGGTCTGCTGCCCGGCATGGTGAAGACGCCCAGCCACCCCGACGGCGTCATCAGCGTCGCAGCACCGGCGAGCCTCACGCTGACGGTCACCGGCCTCGTCTCGTTCGTGACGTTGCTGCTCGCGGGGCTCGGCTGGGTCGGGGCGCTGCGCACCGGCATACGCGGCGTCTTCGGCCTCGAGGCCTCCACCGGCAACGCGGTGCGCACGAAGGCGCACGACCTCTACGTGCTCGTGACCCTCGGGCTGGCGATCGCCGTCTCCGCGATCCTCACGAGCGTCATCGGCGGCCTCGCTGAGCGCGTCGCAGGTTGGGTCGGCCTCGACGGCAACGGCCTGCTCATCGGCGCGGTGGGCCTGCTGCTGGGGGTCGCCTTCGACTTCGTCATCCTCGTGGTCCTGCTGCGGATGCTCTCGGGCGTGCCGCTGCCGATGCACAAGGTCCGCCAGGGCGCGCTGCTCGGAGCGGTGATCCTCACCGTGCTCAAGCTCTTCGGCGGGTTCCTCATCGGTCGCGCGAGCGCCAACCCCCTGCTGGGCGCCGTCGCGGTGGCCGTCGGACTGCTGTTCTGGCTCAACCTCATGTCGAAGGTCGTGCTGCTGTCGGCCTCGTGGTCGGCCGACGACGTCGACCTGTCTCGGCTCGACGACGAGACCGTCCAGCCGGAGGCTGCCCCGCCAGATGCGAGCGCCACGGTTGCGGCTGCCCCGGTGGCCCGCGCCGACGCTGCCGGTCGGACGACCGGCCGGCCGACCCGGGCGACCGATCGAGTGAGCGTGGTGGCGGGTGTCGTCGTGGGAGTCGCGTCCGCTCTCGGCGTCAAGGGGGTCCGGGCCGCGCTCAGACGCTGAGTCGGATTCCGGCCACATCGGGCGTGGCAGTACATACGATGCGCTCGTGGATGCCTGCCCCTTGTGCCAGGGCGAGGCGCGTAGGACGCGGCTCGCCAAGACCTCCGACCGACCGTACCGGGTCGTGCGCTGCACGCGGTGCGGCACGGCGACCGTCCTGCCCCGTCCCAGCGAGCAGGACCTCGCCGACTTCTACGGCGCCTCCTACTTCTCGGCCGACACCGGCTTCGGATACGGCGACTACGACGGCGAGAGCTGGGCTGGGGCGCAAGCAGTGCGGGCCTGGGACGAGCTGCAGGTCTGGGCGCCGGAGGTGGCTGACGTGCCGGTTCGGCGCATCCTCGACGTGGGGGCCGCCACGGGAGAGTTCGCACTCCGCGCCGAGCGGGACGGCTGGGAGGCGGTAGCGTGCGAGGTCGGTGACACGGCACGCGAGTCAGCCGCTGAGAAGGGCCTGAGGACGGTGACGACCATCTCCGAGGCTGCTGGTCCCTTCGGAGTGATCAGCATGTACCACGTGCTCGAGCACCTCATCGACCCTCTCCAGGCGCTCGCCGACGCAAGACGGGCCATCGACACCGGGGGAGTGCTGGTCATCGAGATCCCGCAGTGGAACAGCGCGGGCAGGATCGTTCGCGGCTCGGACTGGGCCCAGTTCCGGCCGCCGGAGCACATCAACTTCTTCAGCAGGCGCAGTCTGGCCAAGGCACTGCGCCACACTGGTTGGGACGTCGCCCGGAGTTCGACGCCCTACCCGCACTCGGCAGAGCTCGCCCTCGATGCGGCCAGGAAGGGCAGGGTTCGCGAGGCGGCCGCGCACGCCGGCCGTCACCTGCTGGGTTCTTCCGGGCTCGGCGGCTATCTGCGCACCGTGGCTCGCCCCGTCTGACCGCACCAGCGTGACCGCTGCTGTCAGGCGCGTCGCCGTCGGCGCAGCACGACGCCGAGCAGCACCGCCGCCGTGGTGACGACAAGCCCCGCGGCGCTGACGACGACGAGCGACAGCGTGCGGTCCTGTGCCGTCTCCGGCGTCGGCGCGGCCGCGACCGGCGCCGGGGTGCCGGAGGTCACGGCGCCTCCCGTCGTGGAGGCCCCGTCCGTGGCGCCGGCAGAGCCGTCGGCCCCGTCGGTGGGCAGGGGCGGCACCGTCGCGGCGGGCGTCGGTGCTGATGCCTCGCCGGGCTCGACCAACCGCCCGACCGGTGTCACGCGGTCGGCGTTCGCGAAGCCCCAGTCGAGCAGTGCCGCGGTCGGCTTCCACGAGCCGGTGACGCTGCCCATCTGCGAGACGACCAGGGTGCGGCCACCACGGGTCGCGGCGCCGATGAACGTGTGCTGGGCCCGGTCGGTGCGACCCGGTTTGATGCCGATGGCGCCCGGGTAGTGCGTCAGCAGGTCGTTGATGTTGTAGACGTGGAAGGCCGGCCACACCTTGCCGTGCTTGTCCTTGCCGCCGGGGAAGACGGTGTCGCGCTTGGTGATGGCGGTCCGGAAGGCAGGCAGGCGCATCGCGTCACGTCCGATGAGCGCGAGGTCGTAGGCGCTCGAGCGCTGCCCACCGTCGTCGAGCCCGCTCGGGTCGACGGTGAGCGTGTCGTGGGCGCCGATCTCGGCCGCCTTGGCGTTCATCAGCTCGACCGTGCGCTCATAGCCGCCGGCGGCGTCGGCGAGCGCATAGACGGCGTCGTTGGCCGAGAACATGAGCATCGCGTCGACGAGGCTCGTGACGGGGTAGCGGTTTCCGGCGAGGATGCCCACGCGGGTGCCGGCCGCCGACTGGGCGTCCTCGCTCGCGACGACGACGCCGCGCGGGTTCAGCACGGGCAGGAGGGTGAGGGCCGTGAGGGCCTTGAGGGTGCTCGCCGGCCGCAGCCAGGCGTGCGGCGACTTGGCGGCGAGGATCTCGCCCGAGTCGAGGTCGGCCAGCACGTACGAGACGTCGTAGACCTCGGGGGGCGCGACGACGGAGGCGGGTCGGTCCACGACGACACCGGTGTCGCCGAGCCGTGATCCGCCTACCACGGTCTCCGGCTCCCACGCCGCATGGGGGAACGGGGTGGGCGCGGCGTTGCGGCAGACCACGCGTGGCTTGGCGGGCTTGGCCGTCTTCGTGGCCGCCTTGGCGCCGGAGCCTGAGGTCGCCGCGGGCTTGGGTGCCGGTGCCGGCGTGCCGAGCTCGTCACTGGGGAAGACACGGGGTTTGAGCACGACTCCCGGCGGCACGGTCGTGGTCGTCTGCCAGGGCGCGCACGTGGGGGCGGCCTGCGGCAGCACCATCGGCTGGGACCCGGCAGCAGCGCGGGGGAGCGGTGACGCCGATGCGGACGAGACGGCATACGGCGTGGTCACCGCGAGCGTCAGGCCGACGGCAGCCAGCGCTGCGCCCGCGACGGGGGTCGTCCACGGGCGACGTCGGGCACGTTCTTGGGGCGTCATCGCCGAGAAAGACTAACCCGCCCCGGTGGTCCGGGGCGGGCTGGTCAGGCGATGCGGGGTGTCGACGGGTGCGTCGACGAGCCGTCGAGATCGACGTCAGTCGCCGTGGCGCGTCAGCGCGTGGCGCAGGTCGCGGTTGAGCTGGTTGATGACGTCCATCGGGATCTCCTTCGGGCACGCCGCGGAGCACTCACCGATGTTGGTGCAGCCGCCGAAGCCCTCGGCGTCGTGCTGCTCGACCATGCTCACCACGCGGGCGTCACGCTCGGGCTGGCCCTGCGGCAGCTCACCGAGGTGCGTGATCTTCGCACCCATGAAGAGCATGCCGGACGCGTTCGGGCAGGCCGCGACGCAGGCACCACAGCCGATGCAGGCGGCCGCCATGAACGCGCGGTCGGCCTTCGGCTTCGGCACCGGCACCGAGTGCGCCTCGGGGGCGGCGCCCGTGTTGGCGCTGATGAAGCCACCGGCGGCGATGATGCGGTCGAACGCGCCGCGGTCGACGACGAGGTCCTTGATCACCGGGAACGCGTCGGCGCGCCACGGCTCGACGGTGATCTCGTCGCCGTCGGAGAAGCTGCGCATGTGCAGCTGGCAGGTCGTCGTCACCTCGGGGCCGTGCGCCTTGCCCGAGATCATCAGGCCGCACATGCCGCAGATGCCCTCGCGGCAGTCGGAGTCGAACGCGATCGGCTCCTCGCCGCGGGCGTTGAGCTGCTCGTTGAGCACGTCGAGCATCTCGAGGAACGACATGTCCGGGGAGATGTCGCTGACCTTGTACGTCACCATCTCGCCGCGGGCGTTCGCGCTGGCCTGGCGCCAGATCTTGAGGGTGAGGTTCATGCTGGTGTCGCTCACTTGTAGCTCCGCTGCTTCATCTCGATGGCTTCGTAGACCAGGTCTTCCTTGTGCAGCACGGCGGGGCTGCCGTCGCCGCCGAACTCCCACGCGGCGACGTAGGCGAACTCGTCGTCGTGGCGCAGCGCCTCGCCGTCCTCGGTCTGGCTCTCGGCGCGGAAGTGACCACCACAGGACTCGCGGCGGTGCAGCGCGTCGATGCACATGAGCTCGCCCAGCTCGAGGAAGTCGGCGACGCGGCCGGCCTTCTCGAGGCTCTGGTTGAGGGTGTCGGCGGCGCCGAGCACCTTGACGTTGCGCCAGAACTCGTCACGCAGGCCGCGGATGAGGTCGATCGCCTTGAGCAGCCCCTCCTCGGAGCGCTCCATGCCGCAGTACTCCCACATAATGTTGCCGAGCTCCTTGTGGAAGGAGTCGACCGAACGGTCACCGTTGATCGACAGCAGCTTCTGCACGCGGGCGTCGACGGAGGCCTTCGCCTCGACGACGTCGGGGTGCGAGTCGGGCAGCTTCTCGAACGGGCCCTTCGCGAGGTAGTCGCGGATCGTGTGCGGCAGCACGAAGTAGCCGTCGGCGAGCCCCTGCATGAGGGCCGAGGCCCCGAGGCGGTTGGCGCCGTGGTCACTGAAGTTCGCCTCGCCCGCCACGAAGAGGCCGGGGATCGTGCTCTGCAGGTCGTAGTCGACCCACAGGCCACCCATCGTGTAGTGGACCGCGGGGTAGATGCGCATCGGCACCTCGTACGGGTTCTCGCCCGTGATCCGCTGGTACATGTCGAGGAGGTTGCCGTACTTCTCGGCGACGGCCTCGGCGCTCATGCGCTTGAGGGCGTCGGTGAAGTCGAGGTAGACGCCCCTGCGGAAGTCGCCGACCTTCGGGCCGACGCCGCGACCCTCGTCGCAGACGTTCTTGGCCTGGCGGCTGGCGATGTCGCGGGGGACGAGGTTGCCGAAGCTCGGGTAGATCCGCTCCAGGTAGTAGTCGCGGTCCTCCTCGGGGATCTCGCGCGGGTCCTTCTCGCAGTCCTCGGCCTTCTTCGGGACCCAGATGCGACCGTCGTTGCGCAGCGACTCCGACATCAGGGTCAGCTTGCTCTGGTGGTCACCGGAGACCGGGATGCAGGTCGGGTGGATCTGCGTGTAGCAGGGGTTCGCGAAGTACGCGCCCTTGCGGTGGGCGCGCCAGGTCGCCGTGACGTTGGAGCCCATCGCGTTGGTCGACAGGTAGAAGACGTTGCCGTAGCCACCGCTCGCGAGCACGACGGCGTCGGCGAGGTGCGTCTCGACCTCACCGGTGACGAGGTCGCGGGCGATGATTCCGCGCGCCTTGCCGTCGGCGACGATCACCTCGAGCATCTCGTGACGGCTGAACATCTCGACCGTGCCGGCGGCGACCTGGCGCTCGAGGGCCTGGTAGGCGCCGATCAGCAGCTGCTGGCCCGTCTGGCCGCGGGCGTAGAAGGTGCGCGAGACCTGGACGCCGCCGAAGCTGCGGTTGTCGAGCAGGCCGCCGTACTCGCGGGCGAACGGGACACCCTGGGCGACGCACTGGTCGATGATGTTCGTGCTGACCTCGGCGAGGCGGTAGACGTTCGTCTCGCGCGAGCGGTAGTCGCCGCCCTTCACGGTGTCGTAGAAGAGACGGAACGTCGAGTCGCCGTCCTCCTTGTAGTTCTTGGCGGCGTTGATGCCACCCTGCGCGGCGATGGAGTGCGCGCGGCGCGGGGAGTCCTGGTAGCAGAAGGACTTCACCTGGTAGCCGGCCTCACCGAGCGTGGCCGCGGCGGCGCCACCGGCCAGGCCGGTGCCGACGATGATGACCGAGAGCTTGCGGCGGTTGGCCGGGTTGACGAGGCCCGACTCGAACTTGCGGGTGCTCCACTTGTCCTGGATCGGGCCGGCCGGGGCCTTGGTGTCGTGGAGGGGCTCGCCCTCGGTGTAGAGGCCGTGGACGATGCCGGCGTTGGGGGCAGCCTGCGTGGCCGCGCCGCCGGAGGTGGTGGCGTTGGTGTCAGTCATCGGTCAGTTCCCCTTGACGATTCCGAACAGGATGGCGAGCGGCGGCAGGGCGAAGCCGACGGAGGTGACGAACGCGATGACCAGGGCGGCCAGCTTGGCGCGCTTGCGGGCCCGGGCGCTGCCGGCCCAGCCGAGGGTCTGCGTGGCGCTCCAGACGCCGTGCCACAGGTGCATGCCCAGGGCGACGAAGGCGAGGACGTAGATGAGGACGACCCACCACACCTGGAACGAGCTGATGACGAGCTTGCCGGGGCTGGTGCCCACCACGTCGTCGCCGACGTTGAACTTCACGATGGTGAACTGCAGCAGGTGCCAGACGAGGAAGAGCAGGATCGCGACGCCACCCCAGCGCATCGCCGTGCTCTTGACCGTCGCCCTGGCCGCCTCCTTGGCGACGTAGCGCGTCGTGCGGGCCCCGCGGGCGCGGCTCCACAGGTAGAACGCGGAGTACGCGTGGGCGACGAGCGCGACCACGAGGACGATGCGGAAGAGCCACAGGAAGCCGCCGAACGGCAGGATCGGCGTGAACATCGTGCGCAGGTGGTGCGCGTACTCGTCGAACGCCTCGACCCCGGCGAAGATCTTGAGGTTTCCGTACATGTGCGCCAGCACGTAGAACACGAAGAGCGCGCCCGAGCCCGCCATGAGGAGCTTCATGAAGACGGTGGTCCGGCGAACCGAAGCAGGTCTGTTCGATCCCTTGACCGGGAGAGTGTTTGTCGCCACGCAGGAACCTTATCCCCGCGCTCGAGCCGGATCGCCCGCCTACCCTCCGGTACGGGGTGAGTGTGACCATTTCCACTGTGACCTGCGGCTCACCCCCCAATCGAGAGAATGCTCCGTCACCGCCCTCAGGGCTTGCGTCGGCCGATCTTGTTGCCGAGCCACACGAGCGGGTCGTAGCGCTTGCCGACGACGCGCTCCTTCATCGGGATGATGCCGTTGTCGGTGATCCGGATGTGCTCGGGGCAGACCTCGGTACAGCACTTGGTGATGTTGCACATCCCGATGCCCTGCTCGTCCCGGGCGAAGTCGGCCCGGTCGTCGCGGGCGTCGAGCGGGTGCATGTCGAGCTCGGCGGCACGGATGAGGAAGCGAGGCCCGGCGAACGCCTCCTTGTTCTCCTCGTGGTCGCGCACGACGTGGCAGGTGTTCTGGCAGAGGAAGCACTCGATGCACTTGCGGAACTCCTGCGAGCGCTCGACGTCGACCTGCTGCATCCGGTACTCGCCCGGTGCCACGCCTTCGGGCGGCGCGAACGCCGGGATCTGCCGGGCCTTCTCGTAGTTGAACGACACGTCGGTGACGAGGTCGCGGATGACGGGGAAGGCGCGCATCGGTGTGACGGTCACCGTCTCGGTCTCGGTGAACGTCGACATCCGGGTCATGCACATGAGCCGCGGGATGCCGTTGACCTCCGCGCTGCACGAGCCGCACTTGCCGGCCTTGCAGTTCCACCGCACGGCGAGGTCGCCGGACTGGGTGGCCTGGAGCCGGTGGATGATGTCGAGCACGACCTCGCCGTCGTTGACCTCGACCGTGTAGTCGACGAGCTCACCGCCGCTCGCGTCGCCGCGCCACACCCGGAACTTCGCGTCGTAGCTCATGACCCGCTCCCGTCCGTCGCCTCTGTCGCGCCTCCGGTGGCCCCGACCGCGGCGAGCTCCTCGGGCGTGAGGTACTTCGCCAGCTCGTCGCGCTGGAAGAGGTCGAGCAGGTCCCCCCGCATCGGCGGCATCGGCTGCTCCTCCACGCGTATGCCGTCGCCCTCGGTCGAGCAGATGAGGTTGCGTCCGCGCCAGCTGGCATCCATCTTCGGGTAGTCGTCGCGTGTGTGCCCGCCGCGGGACTCCTGTCGCAGCAAGGCTGCTCGCGCCACGCACTCGCTGACGGCGAGCATGTTGCGCAGGTCGAGCGCGAGGTGCCAGCCGGGGTTGAACTGCCGGTGGCCCTCGACGGTCAGGTGCTTCGCCCGCTCCTTGAGCTCCTCGAGCTTGGTGAGGGCGGCCTCGATCTCCTCCGCCTTGCGGATGATGCCGACGAGGTCGTTCATCGTCTGCTGCATCTCCTGGTGGAGGGTGTACGGGTTCTCGCCACCCTCCTCCTCGAACGGCGCGAGCGCGGTCGTGGCCGCCTCGTCGAGGGCCGACTGCGGCACGTTCGGGCGGGCGTCGCCGAGCCCCCGGACGTATGCTGCCGCGCCGGCTCCCGCGCGGGCGCCGAAGACCAGAAGGTCGGACAGCGAGTTGCCGCCGAGCCGGTTGGACCCGTGCATGCCTCCCGACACCTCACCTGCGGCGAAGAGGCCGGGCACCCTTGCGGCTGCGGCGGTGTCGGGGTCGACCTCGACGCCACCCATGACGTAGTGGCACGTGGGCCCGACCTCCATCGCCTCCTGGGTGATGTCGACGTCGGCGAGCTCCTTGAACTGGTGGTGCATCGACGGCAGCTTCTTGAGGATTTCCTCGGGGCTGCGCCGCGACGCGATGTCGAGGAAGACCCCGCCGTGTGGTGACCCCCGACCGGCCTTGACCTCGGAGTTGATGGCGCGCGCCACCTCGTCCCGGGGGAGCAGCTCGGGCGGGCGCTTGTTGTTGTCGGGGTCGGTGTACCAGCGGTCACCCTCCTCCTCGGTCTGGGCGTACTGCCCCCGGAAGACGTCGGGCACGTAGTCGAACATGAAGCGCTTGCCCTCGGAGTTCTTGAGCACGCCCCCGTCGCCGCGCACCGACTCGGTGACGAGGATGCCCTTGACCGACGGCGGCCAGACCATGCCGGTCGGGTGGAACTGGATGAACTCCATGTTGACGAGGGTGGATCCGGCCCGCAGCGCCAGGGCGTGGCCGTCGCCGGTGTACTCCCACGAGTTGGAGGTCACCTTGAACGACTTGCCGATGCCGCCCGTCGCGAGCACCACTGCGGGAGCGTTGAACCGGACGAAGCGGCCCGACTCGCGGAAGTAGCCGAAGGCCCCGGCGATCGTGCCGGTCTCGTCCTGCAGCAGGTCGGTGATCGTCACCTCGGCGAAGACCTTGAGCCGCGCCTCCGGGTCGCCCGACTCGCGCTGGTCGTCCTGCTGCAGCGAGACGATCTTCTGCTGCATCGTGCGGATGAGCTCGAGGCCGGTCCGGTCGCCGACGTGGGCGAGGCGGGGGTACTCGTGCCCACCGAAGTTGCGCTGGCTGATGCGGCCGTCGGGCGTGCGGTCGAAGAGGGCGCCGTAGGTCTCGAGCTCCCAGACGCGGTCAGGCGCCTCCTTGGCGTGCAGCTCGGCCATGCGCCACGAGTTGAGGAACTTGCCGCCGCGCATCGTGTCGCGGAAGTGCACCTGCCAGCTGTCGTGGCTGTTGACGTTGCCCATGCTCGCGGCGATGCCGCCCTCGGCCATGACGGTGTGCGCCTTGCCGAAGAGGGACTTGCAGATGATGGCGGTGCGCAGTCCGGCCTCGCGGGCGGCGATGGCGGCCCGGAGGCCGGCCCCGCCGGCGCCGACGATGAGGACGTCGTAGTCGTGGGTCTCGAGCTCCGCTGCCATCAGTTGTAGAACCTCAGATCGGTCAGGGCCCCGGACGCGACCAGGGCGATGTAGAGATCGGTGACCAGCAGGGTGCCGAGGGTGGTCCAGGCCAGCTGCATGTGCCGGGTGTTGAGCCGGGACACGATGGTCCAGGCGCGGTAGCGCAGCGGGTGCTTGGAGAAGTGCTTGAGGCGCCCGCCGATGAGGTGTCGGCACGAGTGGCACGACAGCGTGTAGAGCCAGAGGAACGCGGCGTTGGCGAGCATGACGATCGTGCCGAGGCCGACCCCGACCCCGCCGTCCTTGCCGTGGAAGCCGTCGAAGGCGTCGAGCGTATTCATCCCCGACACGACGACCGCGGCGTAGAAGAAGTAGCGGTGCGCGTTCTGGAGGATCAGCGGGAAGCGCGTCTCGCCGGTGTACTTCGCGTGCGGCTCGGCCACGGCGCAGGCGGGCGGCGACAGCCAGAAGGCTCGGTAGTAGGCCTTGCGGTAGTAGTAGCAGGTGAGGCGGAAGCCGAGCAGGATCGGCAGGAGGAAGAACGCGTACGGCACGAGCGGTGGCATCTCACCGAGCCACGTGCCGACGTGGCGCGCGTCGGGGTGGCACGAGGCCGTCACGCAGGGTGAGTAGAACGGCGTGAGGTAGTGGTACGTCGCGACGAAGTAGTCACGCTGCATCGACGTGCGCACGAGCGCGTACAGCAGCCACAGGACGATGAGCGTGAACGTCACCGCCGGCGGGAACCACCAGCGGTCGCCCCTCAGGGTGCGCCACGGGATCTGCGCCCGACCCGGTGATCCGACGCCTCCGGCCATGGATCCACCTGATCGGGACCCGGGGTCGAGCGTCGTACCACTCATCGTGCGAACCTCCACCGTCGTTGGTTGGGCGCGTTCGGCCACTCTAGTGTCACGTGCGTCACAGATGGGTGGACTCGCCCCAAGGCCGTCCTGCGGGGGCGGCGGCCAGTCAGGCCGCTGGCGTCTGGACCCTGCTCCGCCGGTGGGCCCGAGACGCGATCGCGTCCTCGTAGTGCCCGACGAGGCCCTCGACGACGTGTGACCACGACCGGTGGCGTACGCGCTCGTGCCCGCGGCGGCCGAGCTCCCGTGCGTGAGAGGGGGACTCGAGCACCCGGCTCACCTGCCGCCTGAGGTCGTCCGGGTCGTCGGGCTCGAAGAGGTAGCCGTTGAGGCCGTCTGTGACGAGGTCGACGGGGCCGCCGGCCCGGGGCGCGACGACGGGTAGGCCGCTCGCGCCGGCCTCCTGGATCGTCTGGCCGAACGTCTCGGCCGTGCCGGTGTGCACGAAGACGTCGAGGCACGCGTACGCCCTCGCGAGGTCGTCGCCGTGGCGCGACCCGAGGAAGGCGGGTGGGCGGTTCGGGCGGCAGGGGGAGGCGGCGACCGCCTCGGAGAGCGCGGCGCCGACGGCGTCGCGCGACGGGCCGTCGCCGACGACGACGAGCCGGGTCCCGGGGAGGTCGGCGAGCGCGGCGAGACGCTCGACCTCCTTCTCGGGGGCGAGCCTGCCGACGTAGCCGAGGAGGCGCTCACCCTCCGGGGCCAGCTCGCGGCGCAGCGCGCGGGAGAGCGCGTCCTGCCGCCAGGCGGGGTTGAAGAGGGCGGCGTCGACTCCCCGGCCCCAGAGCGCGGTCCGCGGCACCGCGTGCGCCCGGAGGTCGGCGAGTGCGGCCGACGACGGCGCGAGCGTGAGGTCGGCCCACGAGTGGATTCGACGGATCCAGCGCCACGTCGTCGCGGCGGCCGCGGTGCCTGCCGCGCCGGGCGTGTGCTGGCGCACGTAGGCCGCCATGTCCGTCTGGAACACCGCCACCGTCGGCAGGTCGAGAGCGCGCGCGGCCGCGAGGCCGCGCGCCCCCAGCACGAAGGGGCTCGCGACGTGGACGACGTCGGGACGGAAGTCCTCCAGCACCCTCTCGATCTCGGGTGTCGGCAGGCCGACGTCGAACTGGCGCACGGGCAGGGAGGCGACCCGGTGCACGTCTGCCCCTCCGTAGCCGCCCAGGCGCGCCGCCCGGGACCGGGGCGCGACGACGACGACGTCGTCACCTCGTGCCCGCAGCTGCTCGACGACCCGGCACACGCTCGTGGTGACGCCGTTGACGCTCGGCAGGAACGACTCGGTGACGATGGCGACTCGCACGTCTCCACGCTGTCGATCCAGGGCGGTGACCGGGCGACGGCTCGGGGTGTGTCCGGTGACGTGCCGGTGACAGCCTCGTGCACTGCCGCGTTCTCCGCTGGGCACGCCTAGGGTGGGCGCATGGTTCTCGGTGAGGCAGCGGCGGCCGTCGACTGGCTGATGGACAAGTCCCTCGTGCTCGGCTACACGAAGATCGGTCCCGCAGTGCGGCGAGCCTGGTGGCCGGCTGACCCGGCCCCCGGTGCGCTCGTCGGACGCCACGTCCTCGTCACCGGCGCGAGCGGGGGGCTGGGACTCGCCACCGCGCGGGGTCTCGCGCGACTGGGCGCGACGGTCCACCTCACCGGCCGTGACGCCGGGCGGCTCGACACGGCTCGAGCGTCGCTGCTCGACCGGGAGCCGCTCGCGGAGGTGGTCGTCCACGTCGCCGACGTCAGCGACCTCGCCGCCACGGCCCGGTTCGCACGTGACTTCATGGCCGACGTGCCGCGCCTCCACGCCGTCGTCCACAACGCCGGGGTCATGCCGCCGCGGCGCAGCACGACCCCGGAGGGGCACGAGCTCACCCTCGCGACGCACGTGCTCGGGCCGCACGTGCTGACCCAGACCCTGCGACCGGCGCTCGCCGACGGCCGCGTCGTCGTCGTCACCTCGGGTGGCGCCTACGGGCAGCGGCTCGACGCCGCCGACCCCGAGTACACCAGCGGTGACTACTCCGGAGTGACGGCCTACGCCCGCACCAAGCGGATGCAGCTGGTGCTCACCGAGCTCTGGGCGGGCGACCTTGCTGCGGAAGGGATCCGGGTCAACTCGATGCACCCTGGCTGGGCGGCCACGCCCGGCGTCACGGAGTCGCTGCCGCGCTTCGCGGCGCTCACCGGACCGCTGCTGCGCGACGCCGACCAGGGGGCCGACACGGCGGTGTGGCTCGTGGCCACAACAGACGTCACCGGCACCGGCGGGTTCTGGCACGACCGCCGACGACGACCCACGCACTACGCGCCCGTAGGGGTCGAGACGCACGAACAGGTCGAGCAGTTCAGGACGTTCGTGGACGACGCGACCCGCCAGGCGCTGTCCACGTCCTGATCCGGCGAAAGGAGCTCGGCGCGCGGCGGCCTCACCTATGCTCCGGCGCATGGATCTCGAGTACTGGCGGCGCGCCCTTGCGGCTCTCGCCGGCCGGCTGCAGGACCGTGAGTTCCGGCGAGACTGGCTGAGCGCAGGTCTCGAGGTGCGCCCTCGCGCGCCGTTCAGGTCCCTGTTCGAACGCTTCCCCGAGCTCGAGCACCGCGCGATCGACGTCGGCCGGGTCACCTATCGACGGTCGAACATGGACCCTCTCGAGCAGTACTGCATCAGCGCCGTGGTCGAGATGACCCGGCCCGACCGGATCTTCGAGATCGGCACGTTCGACGGCGCCACCACGCACGTGCTGGCTCGCTCCGCCCCGGAGGCTGAGGTGTTGACGCTGGACCTGCCACCGGAGTCTGCCGTTCTCGCATCGGTCGCTCAGGAGGCCACGCACGCCGGCGCGGGAGAGGTCGGCTCCCGGTTCCGCGACACCCCGGAGGCCAGTCGCATCACCCAGCTGCTCGGAGACAGCACGACCTTCGACTACACCCCGTGGGAGGGCGCGGTCGACCTCGTCCTCGTCGACGCGGGCCACGAGTACGAGAACGCCCGGGCTGACTCGCAGGCGGCACTCCGGCTGCTGCGACCGGGCGGGGTCATTCTCTGGGACGACTACGAACCCGGGTGGCCCGGTGTCGTGAGGGCCGTCGACGAGCTGCAGCTTCCCGTCGTCCGTCTGACCCCCGGGCTTGCGGCCTACTTCGACCCGTCGCCGCGTCAGCCCAGGGGCTGAGCCCCGTCACGCAGGCGACTCCGTCCTCAGCCAGCAGGTCCACCGCTCGATGCGGAGAAAACCGAGCCGCTCGTAGACGGGCTGGCCGTCGTCGCTGGCGATGAGTACGGCTCCCTGCTCGGGCCACGTGGTCGTCGCGGCCCACGTGAGCGCCGCGCCGGCACCCCGGCCGCGGGCGCTCCCGAGCACCGCGACGTTCTCGACGACGGTCACCCCGGCCGCCGAGTGCGCCGCCGACGTGGCGACGGGACGTCCGTCCAGATAGCCGACGAAGACCCGGGTCGCGGCACCCACGACGTCCGGTCGGTAGAAGTCGCCCGGAGGGAGGTCGTCCATGTCCGGCATGGGGTAGCCCTCGACGAGAACGCGTTCCGCGTCCCGGAGCTCGGTGGGGGTGGTCGCCTGCCGCACCTCCACCTGGGTGGTCGGAGCCCGAGTGCCCGCCGAGGTCGGCCGGAACATCAGCGGGGGGTGTCCCACGAGCTCGAAACCGTGCGCCGTAAGGTCGGGCGCGGGGAACGGGCTGATGACGATTGCGGAGACGCCGTCGGGGTATGCCGCCGAAAGGGCGGACATGGTCGCCGTCCAGCTGCGGGGCGGGCAGGTCACGATCGCCCAGTTGAGCAGGGCGCTCGCGCCGCCACCCCGACCGGCGCACCATCCGTGTCCCTGGGCGAAGTGGCCCCGCGCCGCCTTCGTCAGGGCGCGCGCCCACGACACGTGTGCCAGCACCCCTTGCCGCACCAGGGAGTCGGCGGCCGGGAGGTCGTCCTCCCAGCCGTTCGTCAGGTACTCGCCCTCGTCGGGCAGCATCGAGGTCATGGGTCCACTGTCGACCCGGCCGCCGTCGTCCGTGGAGCGAACGACGAGATCGACGCGCACGCCTCAGGTCGGGCGCCTCACGCAGACCTGCGCGCCCGTCGAGGGAACGCAGTCGTAGCCGGTCGACACGAGCACCCGGACCCGCTCGATGTAGTCGTTCCAGGAGGAGGCACCCTCCGTCGGCACGGCCGAGTCGTCGATGATCAGCGCGTCGGCCCCGTGCAGGCAGGTGGCGGTCGAGCCCAGGATCGCCGCGGACTCGATGAAGGCGTACTGGTGGAACCGCGGGCACTCGAGGACGAGCCCTCGGAGGCCGAGCGCGTGCGCCTCGGTGTCGTTGGAGCCGACCCGGGCGTAGGTGCGCACCTCGGGCAGCGACGCGACGAGGGCGCTCGCGGGCGACTCCTGTTGGAGGGCGGCGAGCGCCAGAGGGGCTTCGCGGGTCGCCTGGACGTAGAAGGTCGGGTGCAGGGCCCCGCCGACGGCATACGCCGTGACGAGCGCCGCGGCGACCCGGGTGGGAGGCCCGAGGCCGCGACTGCTCGCCGCACCCAGCCCGCCGCGCGATCCGAGCAGGGTGGTGGCGAGCACGAGTGCGACGACCGCGGGCACACTCATCGTCTGGCCGTGGTGCGGCCACGTGGCAGTCGCGCCGAGGACGAGCAGGCTCGCGACGAACGTGTTGAGGGTGAGCGATGCGAGCAGTGCCGGGACTCGGAGGTCGGCACCGGTCACGTCGAGCGGCCGGGGCGCGCGTTCCTTCCAGGCCGGGACCCCGGCCCACACGATCACGGCGACGACGGCGACCACCGTGAAGAGGGCGGTTTTCGGGGAACCCTCCGGAAACGCCCGCAGCAGGTGTCCCACGGGGCCGCCGTGGCGGGACGAGAAGACCTCCCCGTCGGCGTAGAGCAGGTTGGCTCTGAGGTTCGCGACCCAACCACCGAGCTCGTCACGCACGGCGAGAAGTCCGATCCCGGCAGCGAGAGCGGTCAGCCCGGCCAGGGCGGTGCGCACGGCGCCGGTCCACGACCGGTGGTGCCATACGCACGTGAGCACGCCGACCGCCGCGACCGGGACGAGAGTGACCTTCGTCAGGACGACGAGCCCGACGACGGCACCGGCGAGGACCCACTGCCGGCGAGTGGCAGCGGCGACGGCCCAGAGAGTGAGGGCGACGCCGGGCAGGTGGGTCATGCCCGGGACGTACGCCGGGCCGGTCAGGACCACGGAGGCGAGAGCGGCCATCAGCGCGGCCCAGCTCCGGCCGAGGCCGGACGTGCGTGCCAGCGACCATGCGGCGGAGCACGCGAGCAGCGCCCAGAGGATCTCGACGGCGTAGTCGGCGAGCGGCGAGACGAACCGCCCGAGCGCGAGGACGTAGTAGAAGACCGGGTCCTTGTTGTCCCAGACGTCGACGTAGAGGCGGTCGCCGCTCAGGAGGCGCTCGGCCACACTGGCATAGGTTCCGTGGTCATCAGACTGCGGGCTGGGAACGAGGCGCACCGCGCTCATCGCGGTCGCGAGCACCGCGGCGAGCGCGATCGACGTCACCTTCACGGCTCGCGGGCGCGACGCCTCGCGGTCGTGCGTCTCCTCGGGGGCCCGCGGAGCGGACGTCATGTCAGCTCGGTGCGGTTCTGCGCAGTCAGCATCTCGACGACCTTCTTGACGTCCTGGGCCCGGTCGGGGCGCGTGATGAGCAGTGCGTCCTGGGTGTCGACGACGACGAGGTCGTCGACACCGATGAGGGCCACGAGACGTCCGCCCGTGGCGACGGTCGCGGTCGAGTCGATGGCGACGATGTCGTCGACGGGCCCGATCGCCGTGATGCCCGGGAGCGCCGACTCGCTGACGAGTCGGGTCAGCGACGCGAAGTCGCCGACGTCGTCCCAGCCGAACGATGCCGGCACGACCGCCACCCGGCCGGCAGCCGCAGCCGGCTCCGCGACGGCATGGTCGATCGCGATCTTGTGCAGCGACGGCCACAGGTCGCGCATCCGCCGCGGGTCGGCGGCGATGATGCGCAGGCTGTCGACCATGTCGGCGTGGTTGACCGCCAGCAGCTCGAGCAGTGTTGTGGCGCCGACGACGAACATGCCGGCGTTCCAACGATATTCGCCGGTCGCGAGGTAGCGGGTCGCGGTTTCACGGTCGGGCTTCTCGACGAACTCCTCCACGCGGCGGGCGCTGGGCGCCTCGTCCACCCCGAGCGAGTCCCCGACCTTGATGTAGCCGAAGGCCGTCGAGGGATCGGTCGGCTCGACGCCGATGGTCACGAGCTCGCCACGTCGCGCCAGCGCCGCGGCCTCGGTGACGGCGCGGTGGAATGCCTCGGTGTCGCGGATGACGTGGTCGGCGGCGAACGAGCCGATCATCGCCTCGGGGTCGCGTCGCTCGAGGATCGCGGCGGCGAGCCCGATCGCCGGCATCGAGTCGCGCGGCGAGGGCTCGGCGACGACCGCGTCGTAGCCGAGCATCGGCAGCTGGCGGCGGACTGCGTCCTCGTGGGCGGCGCCCGTCACGACGAGGATGCGGTCGTCGACGAGCGGGGAGAGGCGGTCCCACGTCTCGCGCAGGAGCGACTGGCCCGACCCGGTGAGGTCGTGGAGGAACTTGGGGGAGTGGCGGCGCGAGATCGGCCACAGCCGGGTGCCGGACCCCCCAGCGGGGATGACGGCCCAGAGCCCGGGGATGTCGGTCATGCGCACACCGTACCGATGGGTGGCGCGCGCTCCGGTGGAACGCGCGCGACCGGCGGGTGACGTGGGTGGGCGGCCGACGGCATACGTCCTCGGGCGTATGCCGTCAGGCGTGGATGTCGCGACGGCGCAGGCCTGCCAGCCCTGCCGCCGCCACGGCGGCCGCGACCGCGACGAGCAGGACGAGCGGCAGCACGCGCCCCTCCTGGGCCGGCATCGACGGCACGTGGCCGAAGGGGGAGAGGTTCATCATCCAGTCGGGCAGACCGAGCACCGGGACGAGCTCGCTGAGCAGCAGGAAGGTGATGAGGGCAGCCCAGGACAGCCCGGTGAGGCGCGGCACCCAGCCGACGAGCAGCAGCGCCACGGCCACGCAGACCCAGATGGCGGGCACCGTGACGAGAGCTGCCGGCACGAGCCGGCCGACGGATGCCGCGACGTCGCCGGTCCGCTGGGAGTCGGCGGCTCCTGCGACCAGGCCGACGAGGGCCATGACGACGGTCGTCGAGGTGAGGGCGACGAGCAGGTGCGAGACGGCCCAGGCGAGGCGGGATGTCGTAGTGAGCAGCATCTCCGCGCGCAACGAGGTCTCCTCGGTCCGCAGCCGCGTCACGATCGAGATGCCCATGGCGGCGACGGCGAGCGCGACGATGTGCAGCTCGGTCGTGAAGAAGACGTCGATGAGCTCCACCTGTGCGCCCGCTGCCCCCGACAGCTTGCGCAGCAGGTCGAGGGTGGTGTCGGATCCGTTGAGCGACTCGAGGTTCGCGGCGATCGAGCCGACGACCGACCCGATGACGACGGCGCTGACGCCCCAGCCGATCAGGGTGCCGCGCGCGAGCCGCGTCGTCAGCGCGCCGACGCTGCGCATCGAGCCGCGTGGTCGGCCCGGGCGGCTCGGCAGCAGGCCGGCGCCGAGGTCTCGGCGCTCCCGCAGGCGGTAGGCGAGCGCGACGAGCAGCACGAAGGCGGCGAGGCCGAGCCAGAAGGGCCACAGCCGGTTGTCGCCGTAGGGCGAGACCTTCTGGCCCCAGCCGAGGGGCGAGAGCCACGTGAGGAACCGCACCGGGTTGTCGTCGCCGGCGGTGTCGCCCAGGGCGCGCAGCAGGAAGGCGGCCCCGAGGGCGCCGAGGGAGAGGGCGGCCGTGCCGCGGGTGGTCTCGGTGAGCTGGGCCGCGACCGCGGTGATCCCGACCCACGACAACCCCATGACCAGCCAGCAGACCCCGAAGGCGAAGGAGCCGCGGGCATCGAGTCCGACAGCGGCGAGGGACGCGGCGGTGAGCGCGGACGTCGCCACCACCGTCGCGGTGCCGAGGAGGAGCGCGGCGGTCAGCGGTGACCGTCGTTCGATGGCGCCGGCGCCGAGCAGCTCGAGCCGGCCGGCCTCCTCCTCGGTGCGGGTGTGCCGCCGCACGACGATGTACGCGAGCAGGCACACGAAGACGCCACCGAGCAGCACCGACTTGAAGACGGCGAAGGAGTCGAGCGTCAGGCTGGTCATCGGGCCGTAGAGCGCGACGCTGGCCGGGTTGGCCACGAGCGGGCGGATGATCTCCAGCGCGCTCGACAGGCTGGGGTAGAGGTCGATCGTGGCCTGGGCCGACCCCGCGGCGAAGGCCACGAGCGCGAGCACGCTGACGGGGATGAGCAGGCGGTCGCGGCGCGAGGCGAGGCGCAGGAGCGACCCGGTGCCGGCGAAGGTGCTCATCGCGTCGTCGCCGCCTCGGCCGTCGAGCTGGGTCCAGCCAAACTGCCTTGTGCTGCAACGGGTCTGGCGCGGTACTGGTCCATGAAGAGCTCTTCGAGCGTCGGGGGAGCGCTCGTGAGGGTCTTGATGCCGTGCTGACCCAGCAAGGCGAGCAGCTGGCCGAGGTGCTGGGTCTCGACGGCGCACACGACGTGGTGGTCGGCGACCGAGACGTCGGCGAGCCCGGGCACCGCGTGCAGCTGGTCGGCGCTGATGGGCCGCTCGAGCGTCGCCTCCACGGTGGTGCGCGACAGGTGGCGCAGCTGCTCCAGCGTGCCGGACTCGACGTTGCGCCCCTCGCGGATGATGCTCACGCGGTCGCACAGCGACTCCACCTCGCTGAGGATGTGGCTCGACAGCAGGATCGTCGTGCCCTGCCGGCGGCGCTCGCGCGCGGCCTCCTTGAACACGGCCTCCATGAGCGGGTCGAGGCCCGAGGTGGGCTCGTCGAGGATGAGCAGCTCGACGTCCGACGACAGGGCCGCGACGAGCGCGACCTTCTGCCGGTTGCCCTTGGAGTAGGAGCGGCCCTTCTTCGTCGGGTCGAGGTCGAAGCGCTCGAGCATGTCGGCACGGCGCTTCTCGTCGAGCCCGCCGCGCAGCTTGCCGAGAAGGTCGATCACCTCGCCCCCGGTGAGGTTGGGCCAGAGCGCGACGTCGCCGGGCACGTAGGCGAGGCGACGGTGAAGGGTCTCGACCTCGCGCCACGGGTCGCCGCCGAGCAGCGTGGCGGTGCCGCCGTCGGAGCGGAGCAGGCCGAGCAGGATGCGGATCGTCGTCGACTTGCCGGCGCCGTTCGGCCCGAGGAAGCCGTGGATCTCTCCGGCCGACACCTCGAGGTCGAGTCCGTCGAGGGCGACCGTGCGGCCGAACGTCTTGCGCAGGTCGTGGACCTGGATCGCGGAGGTCATGAGATCGACGGTACACAGGATTCACGTTTTCCTGAATACTATGAGCGCAAGACGCAGCCGACCGACGAAGGAGTGACGATGGGTGATCGCGACGAGCGAGCCGTGGCCGCCTACGTCGAGCGCTTCGGCAACGTGCTGACCGAGGCCGGCATGCCTCGGCTCGCGTCGCGGGTCTTCGCGCAGCTGCTCGCCGACGACGACGGCCGCATGACCGCCCTCGAGCTCACCGAGGCGCTGGACGTCAGCCCTGCCGCCGTGTCCGGTGCGGTCCAGTACCTGACGCAGACCCACCTCATCGGCAAGGAGCGCGAGCGCGGCTCGCGGCGCGACGTCTACGTCGTGCACCTCGACGCCTGGCACGACGCGATGCTGAGCCGCGACCGCCTGCTCAGCCAGATGGAGTCCTCGGTCCGGTCCGGGCTCGACGCCGTCGGGGGCGTCGGCAGCGCTGCCGGGCGCCGGCTCGCCGTGTCGGTGGAGTTCCTCGACCACATCGCCCGCGAGATGGCCACCATGCACGCGAGCTGGGAGCGCCGCCGCGCCCAGATCACCGCCGACTGGCCCGTCGACCCCTGACCCGTCGAGAGGCCGATGTATGCCGCCTCACCGGCACCCGACGCCACCCTGGTCCAGGAGCCCGCCCGGCGGCATACGCCCTCGGTGACGTGAGATCGGCGACGTTCGTCACGCGGGGGGCGGGCGCCGACCCGGGCGCCGATACGCTCGGCACCATGGCTGACAGCACTGGCGCGCGCTCCGAGTCCGACCTGCCCATCGAGCCTGTCTACGACGCCTCGGCGCTCGCCGGCTTCGACCCCGAGGCCAAGCTCGGCGCCCCCGGCAGCTACCCCTTCACCCGCGGCGTCTACCCGTCGATGTACACCGGCCGGCCGTGGACGATGCGCCAGTACGCCGGATTCGGCACGGCCAAGGAGAGCAACGAGCGCTACCACCAGCTCGTCAAGGCGGGCACCGGCGGCCTGTCGGTCGCCTTCGACCTGCCGACCCAGATGGGTTACGACTCCGACGAGCCGATCGCGCACGGCGAGGTCGGCAAGGTCGGCGTCGCGATCGACAGCCTCGACGACATGCGCACCCTCTTCGACGGGCTGCCGCTCGACAAGATCTCCACGTCGATGACGATCAACGCACCCGGCTCGACGTTGCTCCTGCTCTACCAGCTCGTCGCAGAGGGGCAGGGCGTGGCGGGCGACCAGCTCACGGGCACGATCCAGAACGACGTGCTCAAGGAGTACATCGCCCGCGGCACCTACATCTACCCGCCGCGCGAGTCGCTGCGCCTCATCGCGGACGTCTTCGCCTACTGCCACAAGGAGATGCCGCGCTGGAACACCATCTCCATCAGCGGCTACCACATGGCCGAGGCCGGCGCGACGCCCGTGCAGGAGATCGCGTTCACCCTCGCCAACGCCATCGAGTACGTCCGCGCCGCCCAGGCCGCCGGGCTGCACGTCGACGACTTCGCGCCCCGGCTCTCCTTCTTCTTCGTCGCCCGCACGACGCTGCTCGAGGAGGTCGCGAAGTTCCGCGCGGCTCGACGCATCTGGGCGCGGATCATGAAGGAGGACTTCGGCGCCCAGAACCCGAAGTCGATGATGCTGCGCTTCCACACCCAGACGGCCGGCGTGCAGCTCACCGCCCAGCAGCCCGAGGTCAACCTCGTCCGCGTCGCCCTCCAGGGCCTCGGCGCGGTGCTCGGCGGCACGCAGTCGCTGCACACGAACAGCTTCGACGAGGCGATCGCGCTCCCCACCGAGAAGGCCGCGCGCCTCGCGCTGCGCACCCAGCAGGTCATCGCCTACGAGACCGACGTGACGAAAACCGTTGACCCGTTTGCCGGTTCGTACGTCGTAGAGTCGATGACCGACGAGATCGAGGCCGCCGTGCTCGACCTCATCCAGCAGGTCGAGGACAAGGGCGGGGCCGTCGCGGCGATCGAGCAGGGCTTCCAGAAGTCCGAGATCGAGCGTTCCGCCTACCGCGTGCAGCTCGAGATCGACGGCGGCGAGCGCACCGTCGTCGGTGTCAACCGCTTCACCCTCGACCAGGAGGACCACTACGAGCCGCTGCGGGTCGACCCCACGATCGAGGCCGACCAGCGCGCCCGCCTCGAGGCGCTGCGCGCCGACCGCGACCAGTCCGCCGTCGACGCCGCGCTCGCCCGGCTGCAGGAGGCCGCCCGTGGCACGGAGAACGTGCTCTACCCGATGAAGGAGGCGCTCGCGGCCCGGGCCACCGGCGGCGAGGTGGCCCACGCGCTGCGCGAGGTGTGGGGCACCTACCAGCCCCGCGAGACCTTCTGACCCACACGGCATACGCCCGCGTATGCCGTGTGCCTGAGCCGACGGACCGCCACGACTTCCGCGCCGGCCGGGTCCTGAGCACGGCTAGGAGGCGGTCGCCAGGTTCGTGGCGGTCGGTCGGCGCACGGCGACGGTCTCACGCAGTGCATCGAGCACGTAGTCGGGTTCGAACATCACCTCGTCCCACGTGAATCGGAGCACCACCCAGCCACGTGCTCCCAGCCCCGTGTAGCGCCGGCAGTCGCGCTTCAACGCGTCCCGGGTGCCATGGTTCTCGAAACCCTCGGCCTCGATCACGATGCGCAACGCCGGGTCGGCAAGGTCCACCCGGGCGAAGAAGCCGCGCCCCTTGACGACGTGCTGGGTCACGACGCCGAGTCCCTCGACCTGCAGGCACAGGGCGCGCAGCACCGACTCGAACGGGTTGGCGGCTCCGCGGTCCACGTGCTGCAGCACCCTCGCGACCTTCCGCCGCAGCCGCTGCGGTAATCGCAGCGCCAGGTCTCGGACGGTGAGCGGCGACAGGCCGGCACGCCACGAGGAGTCGGCCACGGCGAGCGCCTCGTCGAACGGCAGGTCGAGGCAGCAGTCGATGACGGTTCGCGCGGGGCTGGTCACCCACCCGTCGACGATCTCCTCCGCGGCCAGGTCTCTCCAGTGGCGCACCACCCCGGTCCGCGCCGGCGCGCGCAGCTTGCGGCCTCGCGGCAGCGTGACGTGGGCGAGGTCAGGCTCGTGCTTGACCGCCCATCCCCAGTGGAGGGCGGCCGTGAGATGCGACGCCGTCGCACTGAGCCCTTCGGCCGTGACGCGTGCGGCCAGCAGGCTGGACAGTCCGTAGCGGCCCCGCCCCAGACGGATGACGCTTCCGTCAGCGAGTGCGCATCGCAGCTGCCGTCGGCGCACGACCGGCCGCAGCTGCGACCAGCGCGCGGTGCCACCGCACTGCGCCAGAACCGTGGCGACGTCCATGGCGTCAGGCTGCCCGAGCGAGCCGTGGCCGGGTCGGGGTCTTCCACAGGACCGACGGACCGCCACCACGACGGACCTCCCGGATGGTCGCGCACGAAGCACGCGGCATACCTCGGCTCGTGGCGGTCCGTCGGTTCTCCAGCCGGAACGAGGGACCGCGCCGCGACCGACGCCGTATGCCGTCCGGCCGGGACCGCCGTCCCTAGGTGGGTCGGGCGCCCACCCGGGCGGCCGCGGCGCTCCCGGCGGCGACCCCGGAACGCAGCGCCGAAGCGCGGTCCTCGCCGCGCAGCCAGGCCGACAGCAGGCCGGCGTTGAAGGCGTCGCCGCACCCGGTGGCGTCGACGTTCTCGACGTGGGGCGCCTCGGTAGAGACGTCGACGCTGTGGCCGACCCACCGCGCGCCCGCCGCGCCGTAGGTGGCGACGACCTCGCTCGCGTGCTCGAGGATCTTGCCCATCCCGCCGAGCGCCGCGACCTCGCTCTCGTTGGGCAGCAGCAGGTCCACGCCGGACACCCACGACAGGAACGTGCCGGCGCCCTCGCGCTCGATGAGCGCCGGCGACTGCGGGTCGACCGACGTCGACCACCCGAGCTCACGGGCCTGGCGCAGCGACTCGAGCCCGGCCGCTCGCGACCCCGCGTCGAAGAGCACGTAGCCACTGAGGTGCAGGTGCGGTCGTGGCCCGTCGACCGGGAGCCCCAGCGACGCGAGGTCGACGTCGTCCACCGAGAACGCCTTGTTGGCGCCGCGGTCGGGGAACATCGTGCGGTCGCCGTGGGCGTCGAGCAGGATCACGACCATGCACGTGGGCAGCGTCGGGTCGACGGCGAAGGCGCACGTCACACCCGAGCCCTCGAGCTCTCGTCGGCACGTCGACCCCGCGGCGTCCGCACCGACGCGGGCCACGAGTGTCACCGAGGCCCCGAGCCCGGCGAGCCACGACGCCGAGTTGCCGCCGGCGCCACCGGGCACGAGCGTGACGGCCGAGGGCGTGTCGGAGTGCCACTGGATCTCGCCGGTGGGCCTCGTGATGACGTCGAGCCCGACGTCTCCGACCACGACGACCGGACGAGCGGTCATGCCTGCAGGTCCCGGTCGCCACCGGGACCGGAGAGCCGCGCGACCTCGGCGGCGACCTCGCCGGCCAGCCGGGCGTTGGCGAGCACGAGCTCGACGTTCGCGCGGAGCGACTCGCCACCGGAGTTGTCGTGGAAGAACTCGAGCAGGCGGGGTGTCACGTCCTTGCCGTGCACGCCCTCGCGCTCGAGCAGCGCCAGGCCCTCGGCGACGAGGCGGTCGTGCAGGTCGCGGTCGACCTGCCGGTCGGCGGGCAGCGGGTTCGCGAGGACGACGCCGGCTGCGTCGGTGCCGAGCCGGTCGCGCGCGACGACGACCCGCGCGGCCTCCTCTGCCGACTGCACCCGCCACGGCACGGGCTGGCCCGAGTCCGAGAGGTAGAAGCCCGGAAAGGCGTCGGTGCGGTAGCCGAGCACCGGCACCGACAGTGTCTCGAGGGTCTCGAGGGTGCCGGCCACGTCGAGGATCGACTTCACCCCGGCGCACACGACGAGGACGGGGGTCGAGGCGATGACGCCGAGGTCGGCCGACACGTCGAACGTCTCGGAGGCGCCCCGGTGCACGCCGCCGAGGCCGCCGGTCGCGAAGACGCGGATGCCGGCGAGGTTGGCCAGGGCCGAGGTCGACGCCACCGTCGTGGCACCCGACCGCCCCAGCGCCGTTGCGACGCCCACGTCGCGCACCGACAGCTTCGCGATGTCGGGATCGGTGCACATGCGCTCGACCTCGGTCGCGCCGAGGCCGATGTGCACCACGCCGTCGAGCACCGCGATCGTCGCGGGCACCGAGCCGCCTGCACGCACGGCGTCCTCGATCTGTGCCGCGATCTCGATGTTGTCGGGGTGGGGGAGCCCGTGCGCGAGGATGGTCGACTCGAGGGCGACGACACCGACGCCGGCGTCCAGGGCGTCACGCACGTCCTCGTGCACGACGACGAGATCTGACGACGGCAGGTGCGGCAGGTGCGGCAGGTGCGGCAGGTGCGCAGACATGGCGGCCACCCTAGTGACGCAAGGCGCCCCGGCCGCTGCGGGGGCAGGCCGCGCACTCCCGCATCCCCGGCAGCGCGTAGATGAAGCAGCACGACACCCGCGTCGGCTCCGGCCCGACGCCCTCGCCGGCGGCGCCGTGCGCGAGCCGCACGGCGGTGTCCCACATGTCCGACACGACGCCCCACCGCTGCCGCGAGCTCATCTTGACGTCGGGGGCGTATGCCGTCACGACCTCCGACACGAGCCCGAGGTATGCCGTCCGGCAGAGCTCCAGACGCCGGGCCGGGTCGGCCTCGGCCGTGAGGGACGTGCGGTCCGGCGCGACGACGACCCGGTGCGGGTTGAGACCGACCGCGAGCTCGAAACCCAGCCCGGCAGGCGACGGCGCAAGGACCCAGGGACCGAGCGCGGCGGCATACGCAAGGGGAGTGGCGGCGACCTCGCACCACCACTGCAGCACGAAGGCCGCCGGCACGTGCGGCCGCACCGGGACCCCGTGGCGCTGCGACATCTGTCCGCCGAGCGCGTCGCGCCACGGCCGCAGCGGGTCCGAGCCGGCGCGCACGTGGGCGAGCACGTCGCCGGACCACACCGTGGCGGGCGAGCCGGCGCAGGTGGCGGTGGTGAAGGGCAGGGCGCGGTCGACCCGGTCGACGACGTGCCGCACGGCGTCCGCACCGAGGGGTGCGTCGAGGGTGGCGTCGAGGGTGGCGTCGACCCGATCGTGCTGTCGCTCGACCTCCACGCGGTCCCCTCCCGCCTCGCCGTCGCCACCGGTTCGGCGGGGACCGCGACCATCCTCTCGCTAGAATCCCGTGCTCGTGACCGACCGCTCCCTCTCGCTGCCCTTCGAGGCCGTCGCCCGAACCGTCCAGCAGCACGCCCAGGAGCTCGTCACGATCCGCCGCGACCTGCACACCCACCCCGAGCTCGGCCGCGGCGAGGTGCGCACCACCGCAGTGGTCGCCGAGCGCCTCGAGCGCGCGGGCATCGCCGTGCGCCGGCTGCGCGGTACGGGTCTCGTCGCCGACCTCGGCGCCCCCGAGCCCGAGCACCGCATCGCGCTGCGCGCCGACCTCGACGCGCTGCCGATCCGCGAGCAGACCGGGCTCGACTTCGCCTCGCAGACTGACGGTGTCAGCCACTCGTGCGGGCACGACGTGCACACGAGCGCCCTGCTCGGCGCGGCCCTCGCGCTCAAGGCGACCGAGAGCCGCCTCGTCGACGCCGGCATCGGTGCGCGCCTCGTCTTCCAGCCCGCCGAGGAGCTGATGCCCGGCGGCGCCGAGGACGTCGTCGCGCAGGACGGGCTCGTCGGCGTCGACCGCATCTTCGCGCTGCACTGCGACCCCAACCTCGACGCGGGCCAGGTCGGCCTGCGCGTCGGCGCCATCACCGCGGCCGCCGACCAGGTCGAGGTGACTCTCTCGGGCCGCGGCGGCCACACGTCACGGCCGCACCTGACGCAGGACCTCACGTACGCCCTCGCGAAGGTCGTCACCGACGTGCCGGCCGTGCTGTCGCGCCGTCTCGACCCCCGCGCGGGCGCCGCGCTCGTCTGGGGCTCCATCCACTCCGGCGGCGCGCACAACGTCATCCCGGCCTCGGGCAAGGTCGGCGGCACGCTGCGCATGCTCGACGCCGGCATCTGGGAGGGCGTCGAGCGCCTCCTCGAGGCCGTGGTGCACGAGGTCGTCAGGCCGTATGCCGTCCAGGCCGAGGTGTCGATCACCAAGGGCGTGCCGCCCGTCGTCAACGACGCCGGCTGCATCGACGCGCTGACCGCGGCGGTGACCGGCACGGGCGCCTTCGTGGCGCCGACCCCGCAGTCCCTCGGCGGCGAGGACTTCGCGTGGTACCTCACCCACATCCCGGGCGCGATGGCCCGCCTGGGCACCCGCTCGCCGGGTGGCCCGACCTACGACCTGCACCGCGGCGACCTCGTCATCGACGAGGGCGCGATCGTCGTCGGAGCCCGCACTCTGGCCGGTGTCGTGTTCTCCGCGGCGGCCCAGCTGGCCGGCACGCCGGCCCTCGGCGGCGTCTCTCCGCTGAGCGCGGTCGCGGATCGATAACACTTCCTGCGACTTGCGTTGAGGCGCTCAGATCTTGTCGTGGCGGGGTCTACAGTTCCGTGCTATCTGGGCCGATGTCGTCGTCGGCCCGTCGGACTGAAGGAGAGCGCCTTGCGTTCACATGTGAAGTTGAGTGCGGTCGTCGCGGCCGGACTGGTCGCCGCACTCGCTGGCTGTGGTGGGTCCACCGGCCCGTCCACCGGCTCCGGCGGCGGCGGGGGCACGAACACCGCCGCCTCGGGCGACTGCTCGAGCGCTGAGGTGTTCTGCGTCGGCCTCGTGACCGACGTCGGCAAGGTCGACGACAAGGGCTTCAACCAGGCCGCCTGGGAGGGCGTCGAGCAGGTCAAGGGCGAGCTGGGCGCGCAGACGAAGTTCGTCGAGACGACCGACCCCAAGGACTACGCGAAGAACATCAAGCAGTTCACCGACGCGAAGTACGACGTCATCGTCACCGTCGGCTTCCTCATGGGTGACGCGACCCGCGCCGCGGGCAAGCAGTACCCCAACACCAAGTTCATCGGCTTCGACCAGTTCCAGGCCGACCCGGTCGTCCCGAACGTCACGGGCCTGATCTTCCACGAGGACCAGGCGGGCTACGCCGCCGGCTACCTCGCCGGTCTCATGACGAAGTCGAACAAGATCGGCGTCGTCCTCGGCCAGGAGATCCCGCCGACCCAGGCGTACGCCGCCGGCTACGAGAACGGCGCCAAGGCCGCCAACCCGTCCGTCACGGTCTCGAAGGTCTACCACCCGGCCGGCAACACCGCCTTCAACGACCCCGTGTGGGGTGCCGGTGAGGCCAAGAAGATGCTCGCGCAGGGCGCGGACTTCATCTTCGGTGCCGGTGGCAACACGGGCAACGGCGCGCTCCAGGAGGCCGCGAAGACGGCCGGCGCCGGCGACAAGATCTTCTGCATCGGTGTCGACCTCGACCAGTGGGACACCCTGCCGGCCGCGCACCCGTGCCTGATCACCTCGGCCGAGAAGCACGAGAAGGACGGCATCGGCGAGCTGCTCAAGCAGATCAAGAGCAACACGATCAAGCCGGGCAACTTCTTCGGCACCGCCGGCATCTCCGCCTTCCACGACTTCGACAGCAAGGTCCCGGCCGACGTGAAGACCAAGGTCGCCGACATCGTCAAGAAGCTCGAGGACGGCTCGCAGGCGACGGGCTACAAGGCGGGCTGACCCGCAACCGAATGACCCCTGACGGGGTGGGCACTAGAGTCCCGTCATGACGAAAGTCGAGCGGGTGCTCCACAGGGGCACCCGCTCGACGTCGTTCTGCGCCGGTGAGACGGCGTGCACCACAGACACAGGTCCAGACAAGGAGTCGAGAGGTCCGAGATGGCCGATCCGAGAGATGAGCCGTCAGGCGCCGACCACGGCGCCGTGACCACGCAGCCGACCACGGAGGCGACACCGCCGCCGGTCGTGCCCGAGCGCGGCGCACCGCCGCCACCCACCGGAGTGCTGGGACTCCTCGTCCGCGAGCAGTCGATCATCGTGCCCCTCGTGGCCGTGGTGGCCGCGCTCGCCATCGGCGCGGTCCTGATCCGCGCCCAGGGCGTCAACCCCACGTTCGCGTACGAGACGCTCTTCAAGTACTCCTTCCTGACGGCGGACGGCCTGCAGGGCACCTTCGAGAAGATGGTGCCGCTGATCCTCTGCGGTCTCGCGGTCGTCATCCCGCTCCGCGTCGGCCTCTTCAACATCGGCGCGCAGGGCCAGCTCATGGCCGGCGCCATCGCCGCCGCCGCCACGGCGCACGCCGTGCGCGAGGCGCCGGGCGTCGTCGTCGCGATCGTCGCGATGGTCGCCGGCATCCTCGCCGGTGCGATGTGGGCCTCGATCGCCGGTGCTCTCAAGGCGACCCGCGGCGTCCACGAGGTCATCTCGACGATCATGCTCAACTCGATCGCCGCGGGCCTCATCGACTACCTCGTCAACGGCCCCCTCAAGGACCCCTCGTCGGCCTACCCGGCGTCCTTCCAGGCGCCCGAGGCCTCCCGTTTCGTGCCGCTGGGCGTCGTGCCGATCGGCCTGCCGATCGCGCTCGTGCTCGCGCTCGCCGTCGCGTGGATGCTGCGCCGCACGACCCTCGGGTTCCAGTTCGAGACGATCGGTCGCAACCGTCACGCCGCCTCGTACGCCGGCATCAAGCTGAGCGGGATGATCGTCCTCGCGATGGCGATCGCCGGTGGCCTCGCCGGGCTCGCCGGCTCGGTCGAGTACCTGGGGATCGACCCGTACCGCTACCAGGACGGCATCGCCGGGTCGCTCGGCTTCGACGGCATCACCATCGCCCTGCTGGCGCGTTCCAGTCCGCTCGGCACCATCCCCGCGGCGCTGCTCGTCGGCGCCCTGCGTGCCGGATCGTCGAACCTCATGTTCAACACCGGCATCCAGCCCGAGATCGTCGACATGCTCCTCGCGATCACGCTGCTGCTCGTGTCGCTGCCGATCATCGCCAAGCTGATCTTCCGCCGGCACACCGCCAAGTCCTCCGCGCTCGCGACGAGCTGGGGGTCCTGACATGGAGTGGCTCAAGCGCAACCAGGTCGCGGCCGGCTCGATCGTCGTCCTGCTCGTCGCCGCCTTCATCTTCCACGCCGTCAACGAGAACGTCGCGACGTCGATGTTCAAGGGCGCGTGGTTCTTCGCCGTGCCCCTCGTGCTCGGCGCCCTCACGGGCGTCGTCGGCGAACGGTCCGGCGTGGTCAACATCGGCATCGAGGGCCAGATGCTCGTCGCCGCCTTCGCCGCCTTCTTCTCCGCGGCGGCGAGCGGCTCGCTCGTCGTCGGCATCCTGGTCGGCATGCTCTCGGGCATCGTCATGGGTGCCTTCCTGGCCCTGACCACGGTCAAGGGCCTGATGGACCAGATCATCGCCGGTGTCGTCATCAACATCGTCGCGACCGGCCTCACGTCGTTCTTCTACCGGCCCGGCAAGGTCCTCTCGGCGAACATGCCGCAGTGGGACATCCCGCTGCTCTCGCAGATCCCACTCATCGGCGACGTGTTCTTCCAGACCGGCCCGATCGCGCTGTTCGCCCTCCTGTCCGTCCCCGTCGTGCACTTCGCCCTCTTCCGCACGCGGTGGGGCCTGCGCACCCGGTCCATCGGCGAGTACCCATCGGCCGCTGACACCGCCGGCATCGACGTGATCCGGATGCGCCTGGTCAACGTCACCATCGGTGGCATCTTCGCCGGCGCGGCCGGCGCCTTCCTCTCCATGGAGGCGACGGCCGGCTTCGAGCGAGGCATGACGGCCGGACGAGGCTTCCTCGCGCTCGCCATCCTCATCTTCGGCGGGTGGCGACCGCTCCGTGTCTTCGCGGCGGCGCTGTTCTTCGGCTTCACCAACGCGCTCGCGTCCCAGCTGCAGGGCGTCATCAACATCCCGCAGCAGTTCATCACCCTCCTGCCCTACCTCCTGACCCTCGTCGTGCTGGCGGTCGCCGCCGGCCGCGTGCGGGCACCGGGAGCCGTCGGGCAGCCGTTCGTGAAGGGAGAGGGCTCATGAGCCAGCCCACCGCAACGGCCCAGCACGAGGCGCAGCAGGAGGCCGAGCGGCTGCTCGACATCGCCGGGCTGTCCAAGTCGTACGGCACCGTCCGGGCCAACCGCGACATCAGCCTGCACGTCCGACGGGGCGAGATCGTCGCCCTGCTCGGTGAGAACGGTGCCGGCAAGTCGACGCTGGTCAAGCAGATCTTCGGCCTGGTCAAGCCCGACGAGGGCACGATCACGATCAAGGGCGACGCCTCGCCGGTCAAGGACCCCCGCGACGCCATCCGCCGCGGCATCGGCATGGTGCACCAGCACTTCCAGCTGGTGCCGGTCATGACGGTGGCCGAGAACATGGTCCTCGGCCACGAGACGACGAGCCGGGGCGTCCTCGACATCGAGGGCGCTCGCAAGCTCGTGCGCGAGCTCTCGGCCAAGCACGGCCTGAAGGTCGACCCCGACGCCGAGGTCGAGGACCTCCCCGTCGGCACGCAGCAGCGCGTCGAGATCCTCAAGGCGCTCTCGCGCCGGGTCGACCTGCTCATCCTCGACGAGCCGACCGCCGTGCTCACTCCCCAGGAGACCGACGAGCTGCTCTCGGTCATGAAGGAGCTGGCGGCGAGCGGGACGTCGATCGTCTTCATCACCCACAAGCTGCGCGAGGTGCTCGCAGCGGCCGACCGTGTCTACGTGCTGCGCCAGGGCGCCGTCGTCGGTGAGGTGGCCACGGCCGACACCGACGCGCGTGGCCTGGCCACGATGATGGTCGGTCGCGACGTCGTGCTGCGGGTCGACAAGGACGAGGCGACGCCCGGCGGCGACGTGCTGTCGATCAAGGACCTCGTCGTCCTCGACGACCGCAACCTGCGGGCCGTCGACGGCTTCTCGCTCGACGTCCGAGCCGGCGAGATCGTCGGCGTGGCCGGTGTCGAGGGCAACGGCCAGCGCGAGCTCGTGGAGGCCATCGCCGGCATGCGGCCGCCGCAGTCCGGCCGCATCGACCTGCTCGGCAAGGACATCACCAAGGCCAACCCCCACGACACGCACGTCGCGGGTGTCGGCCACATCCCCGAGGACCGCGAGCGACACGGCCTCGTCGCCTCGTACTCGCTCGCCGACAACCTCGTGCTCAACCGGTTCTCCGAGAAGCCGTTCGCCAACGGGTTCGTGCGCGACTTCGACGAGGTGCGCAAGAACGCGGAGGCCCTCTTCCAGGAGTTCGACATCCGGGCCGCGGGCGTGAGTGCCCCGGCCGGCTCGCTCTCGGGTGGCAACAAGCAGAAGGTCGTCGTCGCGCGCGAGATGAGCTTCGGGCCCAAGCTGCTCATGGCGGCCCAGCCGACCCGCGGAGTCGATGTCGGCTCCATCGAGTTCATCCACCGCCGCATCGTCGCCGCCCGCGACGAGGGCGCCGCGGTGCTGCTCGTGTCCGCCGAGCTCGACGAGGTGCTCTCGCTCGCCGACCGCATCGCCGTCATCCACGGCGGCAAGGTCGTCGCCGAGATGCCCGGCAGCGACGCCGACCGCACCGAGATCGGCCGGCTCATGGCGGGTGACCACTAGGTGCCACCCGTGTCCGAGGGAGCCGAGCCCGACGCCACCGCACCCGCCGGGTCACCGACCACCGAGCCGTATGCCGCCCAGCCAGCGGGGCGGCATACGGCCGGGGTCGGGCCGGCGGGGTCCGACGACGCCCCCATGGCCGCCGGGGCGCACGTCGACTGGGAGTCGCTGCGCGTGCGCGCGGTCGAGCTCATGGAGCGTGCGTACGCGCCCTACTCGCACTTCCGGGTCGGTGTGGCCGGGCTCGTGGGCGACGGCCGGGTCGTCGCCGGCTGCAACGTCGAGAACGCCGCCTACGGCGTGACGCTCTGCGCCGAGTGCGGCATGGTGTCCGAGCTGCACGCCACGGGCGGTGGTCTGCTCACGGCCGTCTACTGCGTCGGCGGCGACGGTCAGGCCCTCATGCCGTGCGGCCGGTGCCGACAGCTGCTGTGGGAGAACGGTGGCCCGGACTGCCTGCTCATGACGCCCGAGGGGGTGCTGCCGATGTCGGCGGTGCTGCCCCAGGCGTTCGGTCCCGACAACCTGCGTCGCGCCGAGGGCTGAACGCACCCGTCGGTGGTCCGGGCGCGGTCGCGCTGGGACATGATGGTCCGGTGAGCGAAGCCTTCGATGCCGTAGACGTCATTTCCGCCAAGCGCGACCGGGCCGAGCTGTCCGACGCCCAGATCGATTGGGTCATCGACGCCTACACCCGAGGCGTCGTCGCCGAGGAGCAGATGTCTGCGCTCGCGATGGCGATCTACCTCAACGGCATGAACCCCCGTGAGATCGCGCGGTGGGCCGACGCGATGATCCGCTCCGGCGAGCGGCTCGACTTCTCGGGCCTCTCGCGCCCGACGAGCGACAAGCACTCGACCGGGGGAGTGGGCGACAAGATCACCCTCCCGCTGGCCCCGATCGTGGCCGCGTGCGGGGTCGCGGTGCCGCAGCTCTCCGGTCGCGGCCTCGGCCACACCGGTGGCACCCTCGACAAGCTCGAGTCCATCCCCGGGTGGCGCGCCGACGTCACGAACGAGCAGATGATGCGCCAGCTCGAGGACGTCGGCGCCGTGATCTGCGCCGCGGGCACGGGGCTCGCCCCCGCCGACAAGAAGCTGTACGCCTTGCGCGACGTCACGGGCACCGTGTCCTGCGTGCCCCTCATCGCCACCTCGATCATGAGCAAGAAGATCGCCGAGGGCACGGGCTCGCTCGTGCTCGACGTCAAGGTCGGCTCGGGCGCGTTCATGAAGGAGCTGGAGCAGGCGCGCGAGCTCGCCGAGACCATGGTGCGGCTGGGCAAGGACGCCGGCGTGCACACGGTGGCGCTGCTCACCAACATGGAGACCCCGCTCGGGCTCACGGCCGGCAACGCCCTCGAGGTGCGCGAGTCCGTCGAGGTGCTCGCCGGTGGCGGGCCCGGCGACGTCATAGAGCTGACGCTGGCTCTGGCCCGCGAGATGGTGGCCGGCGCCGGCAAGGACGACGTCGACCCTGCCGACGTGCTCGCTGACGGGCGCGCCATGGACGTCTGGCGACGCATGATCCGCGCGCAGGGTGGCGACCCGGACGCAGAGCTGCCCACGGCGAAGGAGACGCACCAGGTGCTCGCTCCGGCCGACGGGGTGCTCGTCCAGCTGGACGCGCTCGCTGTGGGTGTCGCCGCCTGGAGGCTCGGCGCCGGCCGGGCGCGCAAGGAGGACCCGGTCCAGGCCGGCGCCGGCGTCGAGCTGCACCACAAGCCCGGCGCGACGGTGCGTGGGGGCGAGCCGCTGATGACGCTCCACACCGACGAGCCGGAGCGGTTCGCCCGGGCGCTGGAGGCGCTCGAGGGTGGCTTCACCATCGCACCCGAGGGGTCGCGGCCCGACCTGCCGCCGATCGTCATCGACCGCGTGTCCTGAGTCGACGTTTCCGCAGGTCAGTGGCCTTCGGGGCCGGTGAGCGGGGGATGTGAGCAGGCGGATTTGTGTCATCCGCGAGGGCTCGGTTAATGTTCTCTTCGTCAGCCCGACAGGGAGGAACGGACGCCACCGCGGCGGTGAGAGATCACCGAGCGAAGCTGGCCGGTCCCGGGGCTGAACGAGAACGGTCCGAAGCACTCCGGTTGATCCGGTAAGGTTTCGGACGGCCCTGGAGCCGAGACCCGAGTGATCGGGACGGTTTCGATGGGCAGAACCGCTGATTCCAAGCGGGTCGATCCGGACGATCTGAAGGCTGGTTCGCGGGTTTGACTCCCAAGCTTGAGGCGGGTAAGTTTGAAGGGTTGCCCCGGAGGCCTCCTCGTGGAGGTGGTTGATGGTGTGTGTCCGATTCTTGAGAACTCAACAGCGTGTCAAAAATCGATGCCA
>NZ_BAAGQU010000016.1:0-539 GCF_054783315.1 Terrabacter koreensis
GGTCTGACCGCGGGCACGCCAGCCGCCGCCGTCGGGGATCTTGCCCAGTTTCTTGACGTCCATGTGGACCAGCTCGCCGGGCCGCTCACGTTCGTAGCGGATCGCGGTCTGTTTTGAGGACCGGATCACCTCACCGGTCATCGGGTCACACTCACGCAGGTAGGGCACCTGGTGGCGGCGCAGGATCCGGGACACGGTCCGGGCCGGCACCCCGAGCCTCGGGCCAAGCACGTCCGGGCCTTCGCGATGCTGCGCCCTGGCGGCCAGGACCTGCTGCTCGACCTGGTCGCTGGTCTTGCCGGGCATCGCGTGTGGGCGCGAGGAGCGCGTGACCAGACCGCGCTCACCTTCGGCGGCGTGGCGCTCGATCCACGTCTTCACGCACTTGCGAGAGACCCCCATCGCTGCCGCGATGTGGGCTTGTTTCCAGCCGGCTTGGTGGCGCTGGACGATCAGCCGGCGACCGTGAACGGTCAGGCGAGCACTACCGTGGGACACGAGAACCTCCGGGTTGGAGTGGGCCTTAGACAAGCCACATC
>NZ_BAAGQU010000017.1:0-3576 GCF_054783315.1 Terrabacter koreensis
AGTGTGTGGAAAGTTTTTCGGTCTGGGATGGACTCGCGGCCTATCAGCTTGTTGGTGAGGTAATGGCTCACCAAGGCGACGACGGGTAGCCGGCCTGAGAGGGCGACCGGCCACACTGGGACTGAGACACGGCCCAGACTCCTACGGGAGGCAGCAGTGGGGAATATTGCACAATGGGCGAAAGCCTGATGCAGCGACGCCGCGTGAGGGATGACGGCCTTCGGGTTGTAAACCTCTTTCAGCAGGGAAGAAGCGCAAGTGACGGTACCTGCAGAAGAAGCACCGGCTAACTACGTGCCAGCAGCCGCGGTAATACGTAGGGTGCGAGCGTTGTCCGGAATTATTGGGCGTAAAGAGCTTGTAGGTGGTTTGTCGCGTCTGCTGTGAAAATCCGAGGCTCAACCTCGGACTTGCAGTGGGTACGGGCAGACTAGAGTGTGGTAGGGGAGACTGGAATTCCTGGTGTAGCGGTGGAATGCGCAGATATCAGGAGGAACACCGATGGCGAAGGCAGGTCTCTGGGCCATTACTGACACTGAGAAGCGAAAGCATGGGGAGCGAACAGGATTAGATACCCTGGTAGTCCATGCCGTAAACGTTGGGAACTAGGTGTGGGTCTCATTCCACGAGATCCGTGCCGCAGCTAACGCATTAAGTTCCCCGCCTGGGGAGTACGGCCGCAAGGCTAAAACTCAAAGGAATTGACGGGGGCCCGCACAAGCGGCGGAGCATGCGGATTAATTCGATGCAACGCGAAGAACCTTACCAAGGCTTGACATACACCGGAATCACTCAGAGATGGGTGCGTCTTCGGACTGGTGTACAGGTGGTGCATGGTTGTCGTCAGCTCGTGTCGTGAGATGTTGGGTTAAGTCCCGCAACGAGCGCAACCCTCGTTCTATGTTGCCAGCACGTCATGGTGGGGACTCATAGGAGACTGCCGGGGTCAACTCGGAGGAAGGTGGGGATGACGTCAAATCATCATGCCCCTTATGTCTTGGGCTTCACGCATGCTACAATGGCCGGTACAAAGGGCTGCGAAACCGCGAGGTGGAGCGAATCCCAAAAAACCGGTCTCAGTTCGGATTGGGGTCTGCAACTCGACCCCATGAAGTCGGAGTCGCTAGTAATCGCAGATCAGCAACGCTGCGGTGAATACGTTCCCGGGCCTTGTACACACCGCCCGTCAAGTCACGAAAGTCGGTAACACCCGAAGCCGGTGGCCCAACCCTTGTGGGGGGAGCCGTCGAAGGTGGGACTGGCGATTGGGACTAAGTCGTAACAAGGTAGCCGTACCGGAAGGTGCGGCTGGATCACCTCCTTTCTAAGGAGCAGTCATTTATGGCAGCCCGGTCTGTCCCCGAGTGTGGGGCAGCGGGTGCTCAAGGGTGGAACATCGATTTTGGCGCCTGGTCGAGCTGCTGCTCGCAAGTACAACCCGTTGATCGCCCGTAAGGGTGGGAGGGAGTGGAACGCGGCGGGGGTTCGGGTGGGTGCTTGACACGTTGTTGGGTCCTGAAGGATCGGACGACGCAGTGCCGGGCCTGCCGTGATGGTGGGTCTGGTGGTGTGCCGGCTGGTTTCTTCTGGTCGTGGGCCCTGCCGAGATCGCAGCTGATGCTGTGGTGGGTGTGGGGTGCCGGTTGTATTTTGAGAACTTCACAGTGGACGCGAGCATCTTTGTGGCCAAGTTTTTAAGGGCACACGGTGGATGCCTTGGCACCAGGAACCGAAGAAGGACGTAGGAATCTGCGATAAGCCTCGGGTAGTCGATAACCAGACTGTGATCCGAGGATTTCCGAATGGGGAAACCCGGCTGGAGGCAAGTCCAGTCACCCGCACCTGAATATATAGGGTGTGTGGAGGGAACGTGGGGAAGTGAAACATCTCAGTACCCACAGGAAGAGAAAACAACAGTGATTCCGTGAGTAGTGGCGAGCGAAAGCGGATGAGGCTAAACCGGGCGTGTGTGATAGCTGTCAGGCGTTGCACGTTCGGGGTCGTGGGACCCGCCAACAGGGGCTGACACCTCTGTAGGGAGTGAGAAATCTGCGTCATAGTCGAAGAGCATTGAATGGCTCGGCATAGAGGGTGCGACCCCCGTAGACGAAATGGTGTGGACTCCCGGTGGTGTTTCCCAAGTAGCACGGGGCCCGAGAAATCCCGTGTGAATCTGGCAGGACCACCTGCTAAGCCTAAATATTCCCTGGTGACCGATAGCGGACAAGTACCGTGAGGGAAAGGTGAAAAGTACCCCGGGAGGGGAGTGAAATAGATCCTGAAACCGTGTGCCTACAATCCGTTGGAGCCTCCCGCCGTTGGGCGTGTGGGGTGACAGCGTGCCTTTTGAAGAATGAGCCTGCGAGTTAGTGCTCAGTGGCGAGGTTAACCCGTGTGGGGAAGCCGTAGCGAAAGCGAGTCCGAACAGGGCGAATGAGTCGCTGGGTCTAGACCCGAAGCGGAGTGATCTACCCATGGCCAGGTTGAAGCGCAGGTAAGACTGCGTGGAGGACCGAACCCACTTAGGTTGAAAACTGAGGGGATGAGCTGTGGGTAGGGGTGAAAGGCCAATCAAACTCCGTGATAGCTGGTTCTCCCCGAAATGCATTTAGGTGCAGCGTCACGTGTTTCTTGCCGGAGGTAGAGCTACTGGATAGCCGATGGGCCTCACCAGGTTACTGACGTTAGCCAAACTCCGAATGCCGGTAAGTGAGAGCGTGGCAGTGAGACTGCGGGGGATAAGCTCCGTAGTCGAGAGGGAAACAGCCCAGATCACCAGCTAAGGTCCCTAAGCGTGTGCTAAGTGGGAAAGGATGTGGAGTTGCTGTGACAACCAGGAGGTTGGCTTAGAAGCAGCCACCCTTTAAAGAGTGCGTAATAGCTCACTGGTCAAGTGATTCCGCGCCGACAATGTAGCGGGGCTCAAGCACACCACCGAAGCTGTGGCATTGACATATTTGCTCGGCACCGACACCTGCGGGTTCGGTGTCCAGGCGTGTTGATGGGTAGGGGAGCGTCGTGTGGCCAGGGAAGCGGCGGTGTGAACCAGCCGTGGAGGCCACACGAGTGAGAATGCAGGCATGAGTAGCGAATGACGGGCGAGAAACCCGTCCGCCGAATAACCAAGGGTTCCAGGGTCAAGCTAATCTGCCCTGGGTAAGTCGGGACCTAAGGCGAGGCCGACAGGCGTAGTCGATGGACATCCGGTTGATATTCCGGAACCGGCGAAGAACCGCCCATGATGAACCCAGTGATGCTAAGTGCCTGAAACCGGTTCACCGGGACTTCGGTCCCATCGAGCCGGTGGAGCGCACGACCCGATCTGGTAGTAGTCAAGCGATGGAGTGACGCAGGAAGGTAGCCTCCGCGTGGCGATGGTTGTCCACGTCCAAGGGTGTAGGGCGCGATCCAGGCAAATCCGGATCGCATTAAAGCCTGAGACCTGATAGTGACCGCGAATGCGGGAAGAGGGTGATCCTATGCTGCCGAGAAAAACTTCTAGCGAGGTTCGAGCCGCCCGTACCCCAAACCGACTCAGGTGGTTAGGTAGAGAATACCAAGGCGATCGAGTGAATC
>NZ_BAAGQU010000018.1:0-620 GCF_054783315.1 Terrabacter koreensis
AACGGCATGTCAGCGCTCGGGCTGCAGCGCGTCCTCGGGTTCGGCTCCTACGAGACCGCGTGGGCGTGGATGCACAAGCTGCGCCGAGCCATGGTCCGCCCGGAACGGGACAAGCTGTCCGGGATCGTCGAGCTCGACGAGACCGTGATCGGTGGCGTCAGCGCCGGCAAGTTCGGCAACGCCAGCGACAAGGTCGCGGTCATGATCGCCATAGAACACAACGAGACCCGTCGCCTGGGCCGGGTCCGGCTCGCTGTCGCCGCCCGACCCGCCACGTCCCAGCTGGTCGACTTCGCCACCGCAGTGATTGAGCCCGGATCCACGATCCGCACCGACGGCGCCCGCACCCTGCGCCGGCTCGCCGACCTCGGCTACACCCACGAGTTCACCCTCGGCTACAGCGCGCCCGACAAGGCGAGCGTCCTCCCTGGCGTGCACCTGGTCGCCTCGCTGCTCAAGCGCTGGCTCATCGGCACCCTGCACTTCCGCGTCGAAGAACAGCACCTGCCCTACTACCTGGACGAGTACACGTTCCGGTTCAACCGCCGCAACGCCAGGTCCCGCGGCCTGCTCTTCTATCGCCTGCTCGAGCAAGCCGTCGACACTGACCCGCACCCGCT
>NZ_BAAGQU010000019.1:0-773 GCF_054783315.1 Terrabacter koreensis
CTTCTAGTCTGCCGTGTCTTGGGTTCTGATGCTGGGCAGCGTGTCGATGCCGCGGTTGCGCAGCCGGTAGCTGGCGCCTTTGAGGGTCAGGACGTCGGCGTGGTGCACGACGCGGTCGATCATGGCGGCGGCGACGGCCTGGTCCCCGAAGACTCCGCCCCAGCCGCTGAAGGGCAGGTTGGAGGTCAGGATCAGCGAGGCGTGTTCGTAGCGGGATGAGACGAGTTGGAAGAACAGGTTCGCGGCGTCCTGCTCGAAGGGCAGGTAGCCGACTTCGTCGACGATGATCAGCCCGTAGCGGCGCAGCCGGGCCAGCTCGACGGGGAGCCGGCCGGCGCGGTGGGCCTCGGTCAGGCGGGTGACCCAGTCGGTCGCGGTCGCGAACAGCACGCGGTGGCCGTGGCCGGCGGCGGCGATGCCCAGGCCGGTGGCCAGGTGGGTCTTGCCGGTGCCGGGCGGGCCAAGCAGCACGACGTTGCGGGCCTCGGTGAGGAAACCGCCGGAGGCCAGGGCGGCGATCTGCTGGCGGACAGCGGGTTGGGCGTCCCAGTCGAACTCCTCGAGGCTCTTGCGTGCGGGGAAGCCGGCGGCCCGGATCCGCAGCTGGGCGCCGGAGGCGTTGCGGGCGGCGACCTCCCGGTCCAGGACCGCGGCGAGGTACTCCTCGTGGGTCCAGCCGGCGTCGCGGGCATGGTCGGCCAGCCGAGCAGCGGACTCGATGATTCGAGGCGCTTTCAACGATGCCGACAGGTAGGTCAGCTGCTTGAGCGCCG
>NZ_BAAGQU010000020.1:0-1088 GCF_054783315.1 Terrabacter koreensis
CAAGTCGCAAGACGATGTATACGGACTGACGCCTGCCCGGTGCTGGAACGTTAAGGGGACCGGTTAGCCGCAAGGCGAAGCTGAGAACTTAAGCGCCAGTAAACGGCGGTGGTAACTATAACCATCCTAAGGTAGCGAAATTCCTTGTCGGGTAAGTTCCGACCTGCACGAATGGCGTAACGACTTCTCCACTGTCTCAACCACGAACTCGGCGAAATTGCACTACGAGTAAAGATGCTCGTTACGCGCAGCAGGACGGAAAGACCCCGGGACCTTTACTACAGCTTGGTATTGGTGTTCGGTACGGCTTGTGTAGGATAGGTGGGAGACTGTGAAGCCGTCACGTCAGTGATGGTGGAGTCAACGTTGAAATACCACTCTGGTCGTTCTGGATATCTAACCTCGGTCCGTGATCCGGATCAGGGACAGTGCCTGGTGGGTAGTTTAACTGGGGCGGTTGCCTCCTAAAAGGTAACGGAGGCGCCCAAAGGTTCCCTCAGCCTGGTTGGCAATCAGGTTTTGAGTGTAAGTGCACAAGGGAGCTTGACTGTGAGACAGACATGTCGAGCAGGGACGAAAGTCGGGACTAGTGATCCGGCGGTGGCTTGTGGAAGCGCCGTCGCTCAACGGATAAAAGGTACCCCGGGGATAACAGGCTGATCTTGCCCAAGAGTCCATATCGACGGCATGGTTTGGCACCTCGATGTCGGCTCGTCGCATCCTGGGGCTGGAGTAGGTCCCAAGGGTTGGGCTGTTCGCCCATTAAAGCGGTACGCGAGCTGGGTTTAGAACGTCGTGAGACAGTTCGGTCCCTATCCGCTGTGCGCGTAGGAAACTTGAGAAAGGCTGTCCCTAGTACGAGAGGACCGGGATGGACGAACCTCTGGTGTGTCAGTTGTCCTGCCAAGGGCACCGCTGATTAGCTACGTTCGGAAGTGATAACCGCTGAAAGCATCTAAGCGGGAAGCACGTTTCAAGATGAGGTTTCCAGGCCCGCGAGGGCGAGAGGCTCCCAGCTAGACGACTGGGTTGATAGGCCGGATGTGGAAGCACAGCAATGTGTGGAGCTGACCGGTACTAATAAGCCG
>NZ_BAAGQU010000021.1:0-1341 GCF_054783315.1 Terrabacter koreensis
CCGGTCGCGGGCGATCAGCGCGAGGCGCTGGCTGTAGGTGAAGAGCCGTTCGCGGTAGCCGACGTCCAACGGTGCCCCGTCCCGGCCCAGGACCACCGGGATGATCCCCGCGTCGCACGCCATCCGCCGCACCACCGACGGTGAGAGCACGTCCCCGGTCAACGTCGTCCCCGTGCCTCGTCCGGCACGGCCACCAGCACCGCACCCGGAACCGTCGGTGGCCTCGTCGAGGCGGGTGGTGAGGTCACGCACGAGGGTGTCGTAGTCGATGAGGACGACGACCTTCGCCTTCTCGGTGACCGGGACCCCGCGGGCGGCCGCGACACCGCGGCCCACGATCGTGAGCAGCGCGTCCATCCGGCGCCGGGCCGGGGTGCGCTCGTCCGGGGCGGTCGTGTCGCCGTGCTCGTCCTTGACCGGCCGCGGCGCCGCGAGCGGGTCGATCGCGGCCTGGAGGATCGCGGCGCCCTCGGGGTCGAGCATCCCGCGCAGGCCCACCATCCCGGTCTTCGTGGGCGGGGTGAACCACAGGCCGCGGGCCTGGCGTCGGCCCTGGTCGAGCGTGTCCTCGTCCCGCGGCGGGCGGACCTGCTCGGTGTGGTGCCGGGCCAGCCGGGCCAGCTCCTCCGGCCGCAGCACCCCCGCCTGAGTGGTCAGGTCGCCGATCGCGGTGGCCAGGTCGTCGGGGTCGGCGACCGGCGCGACCCGCTCCTCGAAGTCGAGGACCTGCGCCGCGTTGCCCACGGTGACCTGCTGGGTGGCCACGAGCATCCGCAACCTGGCCCACCGCCGGTCGGCCAGTGCCGTCCCGACGGTGACGAACGCCTTCGCCTGCCCGGCGGTCAGGGACGGGTCGAGACTGCGGAGCCAGTCGACCCGCGACAACCCACCCGGCGCCTCGACACCCCGCGCGACCAGCTCGGACACCAACGTCACCAACGTGACCTCCAGGCCCCGCCGCTGCGCCGCGACCCGCTCCATCGCCCCCACCAGGTCAGCCTCTGCGTGCCCGCCGAGACCGATCCCCAGACTGGCCTCGAGCTCGAGCATCGGGTCGTAGTCCTCACCGAAGGCGCCCGGACTGCCGCCCCGACCGCCGTCCGCGGACCCGTGGCCGGACCCCAGCCGGTCGCCGCCGTCACCGCCAGCGCGGCGACAAGCCTCCAGGCGAGCCTCGATCGACTCGGTCCACGCCGGGTCGTTGACCATCTGCTCGAAATCGGGCGGGTCGGTCCAGCGCACGTCGCGCAGGTCGATCGAGTCCAGCTCCTCTGCCGTCAGGCCGGCCCAGGCCCCTCGAGGTTGCGCCGCCGGCCGCGCGGCCGGCGCCTCACGCCGCGT